>CALJGI010000057.1 GCA_938074045.1 uncultured Halieaceae bacterium | reverse complement strand
TGCCGCAGTGATTCCGAGAATGGCGAAACACACCTACCAGGAAGCAGACATAAGCGTAGTCATCCCCTGTTACAATGAGCTCGGTACTATCACCGAGATACTGCTCGCAGTGCGGGCAGCTCTGCCGGCGGGCGGAAAGATCATCGTCGTCGATGACGGTTCCAGCGATGGAACCCGTGAAAAACTGCAGTCAGAGCTGGCCAATGACATCGACACTCTGCTGCTCCAACCCCGAAATATGGGCAAGGGTGCAGCACTGAGAACGGGGATCGCTGCAGCAACAGGCGATATCATTATCATCCAGGACGCAGACTTGGAATATTCCCCTGAAGAATATCCACTGCTGCTTGCTCCAATTCTCGGGGGCAAAGCCGATGTTGTCTACGGCTCACGCTTTCTGGGTTCCAAGCCGCACCGGGTCCTTTATTTTTGGCACCGCGCCGGAAATGCGCTACTAACCCTGATGTCCAATATGTTCACCAATCTGAATCTGACGGATATGGAAACGTGCTATAAGGTTTTCCGCCGCGAGCTGATTCAATCAATAGAAATAGAAGAGGACCGCTTCGGTTTCGAACCAGAAATCACGGCAAAGCTCGCCCGCACCGGATGTGTAATCTACGAGGTGGGCATCTCATATCATGGCCGCACCTACGAAGACGGCAAAAAAATAGGCTGGAAAGACGGCGTCCGTGCGATCTATTGCATTCTAAAGTACAACTTGTTCAAACGCTGATGACGCCACCAGTATTGCGTGACGACAAGCTTTCGTTGTTGGTGGTTCTGCTGGCCGCTCTGGCCGGTGGTGTATTGGTCATGGTGGGCACCGTCAATGGTCCGGGGCTACTGCCCGATTCCGTCGCCTACATCCGCTCTGCGCGAGGGCTGCTCGACGGTACATCTCCCTCTGCATTGACACGTCATTTCCCGCCGGGCCTTCCACTGATGATGGCAATGGCCACATCCCTCATCGGCGAAGAATGGATGGCCTACCGCGTGTTGGCGGCCACAGCGCTGATGGTCGCTGTCGCCGGCTATGGCATGTCGTTTCGTTATCTCCTCGGGGGACGTGGATTGGCGGGAAATGAGCTGGGAGTACTTGCACTCGCATTGCTTGCACTGTTGTTAAACCCGGCCCAGTCTCTCCTCACCTGGCTCCTGCTATCTGAAATGCTGCTGCTGGCCTGCCTGAGCTGGGCAGTCTACTGCACCATGGTAATCAGCGCAGACGCTGAGAATAGGTGGCACTGGGCCATACTGGCGCTCTCAATGATGGCAATGTGTCTTGTTCGATACGCCGCCCTTCCCTTCGTCGGGGGTGCGCTACTCACCATTTTTCTCGCTCGCTTCTGGCTAAATTGGCCGGCATTGCTGAAGCTGACAATGCTCGGGCTACTGAGTCTGACTCCATTGTTGATTTGGGTATCACTGTCCTCCAGTCCTGAAACAGGATCGATACGGGAATTTCGGTTTCATCCACCCACGGACCACCATCTGCGCCAGATCATGGCAGCGCTTGCAATCTGGTACGGCAAAATTCCTGGATGGTCTGCACTCCTGGTATACCTGACGCTTATCTCCGGCGCGGTGTTAGAATTATCGAAGCGCAATGACCCAGCGCTACTGACCGCGCTAACCCTGAGCGTGATGTATTGCATATTTCTCGCCCTGACCATTTCGTTGTTTGACGCACACACACCACTGGACACACGGATTTTGTCCCCGCTATTCCCCCTTATGCTATTGATGGCTCTCGCATTGGTCACCCGTTGGTTGGAACCGCGTTACTCGGCTGTGATACTGCTGGTAATTATAACCGCCGGTTTACCGCACTTCAGCTCCACGCTGTCTGACAATATTCGTTCCGGAACAGGACTGGCTAATCACGAAATGCGCAATGCCGAACTGTTCCGAATAACCGCTGCGTTGCCGCCGGAACAGCCTATCTACACCAATGCTCCGGAGGTGTATTACCTTTACTACCATCGCGAGGTGTATCCACTACCAAAATTTTACGATCCAGGCACGTTAGAACCCAACCCGACGCTGGACCAGGAGTGGGATGAGCTTATTGCTGACCTGCGCGCCCGCGGTGGAATCATCGTTTGGACTCACTATATGCAGTTTCGCGATTACCTGCCTAACACCGAGGATATGCTGTCATTTGGTGTGTTTCGACAGGCTGCGGAGGTAAGCGGGGGCGCTGTGCTCATTCTCGATACAGAATTGCAAAATGACGCTAATATACCCACTCCCGAATCAGACAGCGCTGCTCCGTAGCGGAATAGTTTCTCACCGGAGCTCGCGATTATAATGTTGGCTCACTAAAGCGGCACACCCATCATGCGATCCAGAAATATCATCAGCGCCATTATTGTGATCTCGACCCTGGCCGCCTGCACGCTCATGCCTGTTGCACAACGAAAGTCTGAAGCCACGTACATCACCCACATCCGCTGGACCAGCTACGGCATCCCCCATGTAAAGGCCGACAACTGGAAAAGCCTGGGCTATGGCTTCGCCTACGCAACCGCTGTTGACGCCGTCTGTGTGATCGCCAAAGACGTGGTCATGGTCAATGGCGAGCTAACAAAATATTTCGGCGCATCGGAAGAAAATCAAGCGAGTGATATATTTCACCGCGCCATGCTCACTGATGCAGCGATTAAAAATTTCGATCATCATCAATCAGAAAAGTCGCACCAGTTTACCAGCGGCTATGTCGCCGGATACAACCGTTATGTTCGCGATAATGCCGGCCAGCTGCCTGCCGCCTGTGCCGATCAGTCATGGGTCATGCCTATGGTTAAAGATGACGTCGCGCGACTCGCCACCGGCGTTGCCATCCGCTACGGTCTGGGCAGCATGCAAAGTGAAATTGCGGCGGCGTCACCACCCACCGGTGAAAAAATTGCGGGTACCAGTATCAACACCAACTTCGCGGGCCCCATTGGCTATGGCAGCAACGCTGTGGGTATGGGGCGAAAAGTGACAGAGACCGGGCGCGGCCTTCTGCTGGGTAACCCCCATTACCCCTGGACCGGCAGCTCTCGCTTCCACCTTATTCACAACACCATACCCGGGGAACTCGATGTAATGGGTGCGAGTCTGTTGACCACCCCCCGAGTTGCGATCGGCTTTAACCGGGACGTTGCCTGGACCCATACCGTATCCACCGCGTTGCGAGCTACCCTCTATCAACTATCGCTGAATCCGGATAACCCCTTGCAGTACCGCTACGGCGATAGCTGGAGGAATATCAATGCCCGGGACGTGATTCTGCCGGACCGCAACACTCATACGGTGTACATGAGTCACTATGGACCCATGCTGGTTTCCAGTAGTTTGCCCTGGAACCACCAGGTGGCATTTAGTATCCGGGACGCAAATCTGCATAACGTACATACCACGGCTACCTATGATGCCCTGAATATTGCCCGAAACACCCGGGAAGTAGAGGCAGCTATCAGTCTCGGTGGTGTAGCCTGGACCAATACGGTCGCAGCGGATCGTCATGGCGATACTTTCTACGCCGATATCAGCGTGACACCCAACGTCGATGCCGAGCTATTAGAGAACTGCCGTCTACAACCCAAGGGACTGCCAAAACGCGTCGTATTGCTGCGTGGTGATGACCCGGGGTGCGAATGGCGCGAAGATGCCAGGGCCAGAACCCCCGGTTTGCTCCCACCTGAAGCTATGCCGCGGCTGCATCGGGAAGATTATGTTGCAAATTCCAACGATAGCTACTGGCTCACCAATCCCGATCAACCTCTGGAGGGGTATTCCCCTATCATAGGCAGCGAGGGAACCGCCAGGAGCCTGCGTACCCGGGCCGGCCTCACATTTATCGGCGAAGCACTGAAGGATGAACGCAAGGTCTCGCAGGACGTACTGCAAACCATGCTCTACAGCCACCGCAACTTTGGTGCCGAGTTGTTACTGGATGATGTACTTTCGCTGTGTGATACCGATCCGGCTCCGCTCAGTATCGACAAAACAGAGGTCAACGTATCCCAGGCCTGCCAGGTGCTGAGAACATGGGACCGTCGCAATACGCCGGACAGCCGAGGCGGGCACCTGTGGCGTGAGTTCTGGCGGTCCGCCCACGGTATTGATGATTTGTATGCAACAGCCTTCGATCCCGAGGATCCGGTTAGCACCCCCAGAGACCTGGCTATCAGCAACCCCGAGGTGTCCAAAAAATTGCTGAAGTCATTGGCTCGCGCCCAGTTGAGCCTTGTGGAGGCCAATATCGATCTGGATGCAGCGCTGGGAGATATTCAGTTCACCGAGGTCAATGGACGCCGTATTCCCGTACCGGGTGGTGAGGGATGGGCTGGCATGTGGAGCATGATTATCGCTGATCTGGAGAAAGACCGTGGCTACTCTCCCATAATTCATGGCAATAGTTTTATTCAGGTGGTCTCCTGGGACGCCGATGGCAATGTGCAGCCCACGGGTATCCTCACCTACTCACAGAGCCCCGAGCCCGATTCAGCACACAGTAGTGATATGACTGAACTGTATGCCGCCGGTGGTTGGGTGGATCTACCGTTTACCGAAGAAGAAATCGAGGCAGACCCACATCTGGTAAACCTGCATTTGACCGAGTAAAGTGTCGCGCGCCTTCTACCAGGGCATAGACGCGCCGTCATAATTGTAGAATTTCCCGCTATCGGCCTTACTCAGCGCAGAAATTACCTTGAACAAACCCGCCGCGCTTTGCTCCGATGTGATAGCCCCCTGCCCGCCATTCATATCAGTCTTTACGTAACCTGGATGAATAGCGACAAATGCAATGTCTGTTTCGGCAAGATCAACGGCCAAGGTTTTTGTAAAGCTGTTCAGTGCCGCCTTGCTGGCACGATAACCCAGACAGCAACCAAAGGTATTGAGTTCCTGACTGCCCATCATGCTGCTGATATTGGCGACAACCTTTTGCTTTCCTGCCAAAACATTGGGTAACAGTGCCTGAGTGACACGCAGGGCACCCAGGGCGTTCACCCGGTATTCGGTTACCAGCGCATCTATGTCTACATCGGCAAATTCTGATGCCTCGACACTTAGCATACCCGCATTATTAATCAGGATATCAATTGCTTCACCATCCAAACTGGAGGCCAGCAAAGCCACGCTAGCAGGGTTTGTAACGTCAAGTTGAAGAATCCTGACAGGAAGTTGCCTCAGTTCTTTCGCGGCATCAGGTTTTCGCGCTGTACCAATCACCAAATACCCGGACTCGCTGAATTTTTCCGCTATTGCTAAACCAATTCCGCGGTTCGCACCGGTTATCAGAACCGTCCCGGTATTCTCTGCCAGGACCGAGTTGAACCCCAGCGAAAAAAAGACGGTTACTGTCAGAAATGTTATGACGACTCGCGGCATGTTGGTTCCTCTTATGTATGGGGTTCCTATCATATAGGCGAGTTGCCACTCTTCTCAATGACTTACACATACCTCTCACTTCGATCCGCTGAGTAGGTCTGCCAATGAAATTCTGCTATTGTCAAAGAGCTGCTCTTCAGCGAGAGTAGATATGACGCTAACAATTACTGACCACTGCACATTTTACCGAACTGTCAGGCACAGTTATCCGAACACGCAATGCGCGCCTGTGAAAGGCTAAAAAATCAGCAGTACTATCACCCTGGACTGGCTGATAGCATAGGGCGCAAGGTCTCAGGGATGTTCCACTCGATAGATTGGCAAAATAACCTCCATAGGCAAAAAATCCGGCAAACAATGACACGATGATGCTTTTTTGACGGAGGGATAATGCGGCAGAGGCTATCGTGTTCCGACTGCCTGACCTGTATTCAGCACAGATGAACAAACTTCATTACAGGATGTCTGTTGCTTTTTTACCTTATGTAATATTTTTTATGCTGTAAAACGGCCATCTGCTCAATTCCAGAGCAAAAAAAAGGGCCTCGCGGCCCTTGTAAAAAGAAAACAATAAGCACTTAGCCGGGAGGCGTGATCACCATGTCTATCACATGGATGATGCCATTTGATGCAGGCACATCAGTTGCGATTACCTGCGCATCATTCACCAGAAGCACGCCATCAGACAGAGAGAGCACCGCGGAATCACCATTGGCCATCTCCACCGGAGTCCCAGTCGCAGTCGCCAGAGATAAGGCCGTTTCGGCATTGATGGCTGAGTCTGCGATGACATGATAGAGCAGAATATCGCTCAATGTATCAAGATCGTTAAGCAGGCTATCAATCGTATCTTGGCCCAGCGCTTCAAACGCGGCATCGGTGGGTGCAAACACTGTGTAAACCGCCGTCTCATCGGCCAGGGCCGCATCAAGCCCGGTAGCGCCCAGCGCTGCAAGCAGGGTGGAAAAGTTCCCCGAGGCGGCTGCCACTTCCGCAATGGTACCCAACTCGTCTGCAGGCGGCACGATCACTGCATCAATCACATGAATAATACCGTTAGATGCTTCGATGTCAGTCGCTATCACTTGCGCCTCATTAAT
>CALJGI010000056.1 GCA_938074045.1 uncultured Halieaceae bacterium | reverse complement strand
TTTCCATCGCGACACGACTGGAATGGCACAGCTCAAGGTGCAGGGTGAAAAACCCTGTGAACTGGAGCTGTCCGTGAGTGGCCGGGAATACAATATTCAACGCATTGAAGGCGTGCCACAGCGCACGGTAACACCCAGTGCGGAGCACACCGCGCGGATTGTGGCGGAGCGGGAATTGGTGCGACGTGCCAAGGCCGCCAGCCACGACAAACCCCTGTTTGCAAAGGGCTTTCAGTGGCCGCTCAAAGGACCCATTACTGGAGTGTACGGCAGTCAGCGCGTCTATAACGGGACACCTAAAGCACCGCACTACGGCGTGGATGTCGCAGCCCCTACCGGGACTCCCGCCTATGCGCCAGCAGCCGGCAAGATCGTGCTCACCCATGACAACATGTTTTACTCGGGAGGCACGGTTATTATCGATCACGGCTTGGGGGTCAACTCCAGCTTTCTCCATTTAAGTAAGATTCTGGTCAAAGAGGGTGATTGGGTTGAGGCGGGTGATCTGGTGGCCGAAGTAGGGGCAACGGGGCGCGTTACCGGCCCGCATCTGGACTGGCGCATGAGCTGGCGCAACCGGCGTATCGATCCGCAGTTTCTGGTCCCGCCCATGCCGTAGTAATACCGCATCCTGCCCGTGTCACAGCAGCGCGATTCCCCCTATAATAGGCGGCTGCCTCCACAGGGATGGTAACTAAACACGACGAGAAGCAAGATGATCGACAAGAAATTACTGAGTATTCTGGTGTGTCCGGTAAGCAAAGCACCGCTTGAATACGATGAAGAAAATCAGGAGTTGGTGTGCAAGGCCAGTGGGCTTGCCTACCCTGTGAGGGATGATATTCCCGTTATGCTCGAAAATGAGGCGCGTCAATTGACCGCCGACGAAAAGCTCGGGTAGGGGGTCGACGTGGCCGACAGTTTATTTACGCGCATTATCAACGGGGAGATTCCCTCGGAAATGTTGCACGAAGACGATCACTGCGTGGTTATTCGTGATATCAATCCGCAGGCGCCGGTGCATTTACTGGTTATTCCCCGCAAGCAGATTGAAACCCTGGCGGATGCCCAGGCAGTGGACCAGGCCCTGCTTGGTCATCTTATGCTCGTTGCCGCCGATATGGCACGCAAGGAAGGCGTGGGTGAAGGGTTTCGTCTCGTCGTCAATAACGGTGAATCGGTAGGTATGACAATTTATCACCTGCACCTGCATGTCATCGGTGGTAGTACATTCGGTGAAGCCGGCATGGCCGGTTGAGTCAAGTCCACCCCTGCATCACAAAACAGTCAGTTAGAGAGAGGATATGAAAAGCGCAGCTATTCGCGAGGCGTTCCTGCAATACTTCGAAAGCAAGGACCACACACGTGTCGCCAGTAGTCCACTGGTGCCCGGCAATGACCCGACCCTGTTGTTTACCAACGCCGGCATGGTTCAGTTCAAGGATACGTTTCTGGGTAAGGATCCTCGCAGCTATAACAGGGCCACGACGTCACAGCGTTGTGTGCGAGCGGGTGGCAAACACAACGACCTGGAGAACGTCGGCTATACCGCCCGCCATCACACCTTTTTTGAAATGCTGGGTAATTTCAGTTTTGGCGATTACTTCAAGCGTGAAGCCATTGCCTTCGCCTGGGAATTTCTCACGGTAGATCTGGGTCTTCCCGCCGAAAAACTGTGGGTAACCGTCCACGTTTCCGACGATGAAGCGGCCGATATCTGGCTGGAAGAAATGGGTGTGGACCCCTCACGCTTTTCCAGACTCGATGAAGACAATTTCTGGCAGATGGGTGATACCGGTCCATGTGGTCCGAGTTCAGAGATTTTTTACGATCATGGGGAGCATATCCCCGGAGGCCCCCCGGGCAGTCCCGATGATGAACTCGACCGCTATATCGAGATCTGGAACCTGGTCTTTATGCAGTTCAACAAGGACGAAACCGGCGAGATGACACCGCTGCCGAACCCGTCCATTGATACCGGCATGGGACTGGAGCGCATAGCCGCCGTGATGCAGAGTGTACATTCCAATTACGAGATCGATTTGTTCCAGAACCTGCTGAAGGCCAGCGCGGAGTTGCTGGGACAGGACAGCATCGATCACCCATCGCTCAACGTGATCGCCGACCATATACGATCCTGCGCGTTTCTGATTGTTGATGGCGTGTTGCCTGGCAACGAAGGGCGGGGTTATGTGCTGCGTCGCATTATTCGCCGTGCCGTTCGACATGGCAATAAGCTGGGTGCTACAGATCCCTTCTTTTACAAATTGGTCGATGCCCTCAGCCGGGAGATGGGTGAAGCCTATCCGGAACTCCAGGAACTTCAGCCCACCATCGAGAAAGTATTGCTGGCGGAAGAGGAACAGTTTGCCCGTACCCTGGGTAAGGGTATGGATATTCTCGATGAATCACTCAGCGATCTGGAAGGCACCGAGATTCCCGGTGACGTGGTGTTCAAGCTCTATGATACCTATGGCTTTCCGACTGACCTGACCAACGATATCGCGCGGGAACGTGGTCTGACCCTCGACATGGATGGCTATCAGCAGGCGATGGACAATCAGCGACGCCGGTCCCAGGAGGCGGGGGATTTCGCCGCCGCCAAATCTGCCGATATCAGCTTGGATGGTAGCACTGAATTCACCGGCTACGAGGCACTCACCGGCAACAGTAACATCAGAGCGCTTTATCGGGACGGCGACAGCGTTGATGCGCTGGCGGAGGGGGAGCAGGGCATAGTCATACTGCAGGCCACACCATTCTATGGCGAATCCGGCGGCCAGGTGGGTGACAGCGGCTACCTTGATTGTGGTGACGCACGCTTTGAGGTGATAGACACCACCAAAGCCGATGGCCATCACCTGCACCACGGAAAGGTACTGCGCGGTCAATTCAACGTGCAGGGCGAAGTAGCGGCATCAGTGACTGGCGAAGTGCGTCAGTCCACCGCGCTGAACCATTCCGCCACTCACCTGATGCATGCCGCCCTGCGTCGGGTTCTGGGCGCCCACGTTACCCAGAAGGGCAGCCTGGTTGATTCTGAGCGTTTGCGTTTTGATTTCTCACATACCGAAGGTGTGAGTGCACAACAGCTCAAAGAAATAGAGCAGATCGTGAATGATCAGATTCGCATAAACAGCGAAGTGCAAACCAGAGTGATGGATATGGACGCCGCCGTAGAGGCAGGGGCCATGGCATTATTCGGCGAGAAATACGGTGACGAGGTACGTGTTCTCAACATGGGCGGCGATTTTTCCGTTGAACTGTGTGGTGGAACCCACGTGAATCGAACCGGAGACATTGGATTGTTCCGCATCACCAATGAGAGTGGCATCGCCGCCGGTGTGCGTCGTATTGAAGCGGTAACGGGTTCCGCGGCACTGGAGGCCATCGATCAGACCGAAGAACAGTTGCAGGCGGTGTGCCATGCGGTGAAGGCAAACCCCGACAATGTGCTGGACAAGGTTTCCGCCCTGCGCACTGATATCAAGGAACTGGAACGACAGTTGGCGCAGTTGCGCGATCGCCTGGCTAGTGGAGCGGGCAGCGACGTCGCCAGCCAGGCGGTTGAAGTCAACGGTGTAAAGGTATTGGCTGTCAGCCTCGATGGTGCCGATCCGAAAAGCCTGCGTACAACCATGGATCAGCTGAAAAACAAGCTGGGTAGCGCCGTGATACTGCTGGCGGCCTCCCAGGACGATAAGATCGTCCTGGCCGCTGGGGTGACCGATGATTTGACCGACAAAGTCAGGGCGGGAGACCTGATGAAAGAGATGGCTGGTCGCCTCGGGGGCAAAGGCGGTGGACGGCCTGATATGGCCCAGGGTGGTGGCAGTGATCACGCGGCTCTGCCGGGTGTGTTGGCGGCGGTGCCCGAATGGGTTTCCAGCCAGTTTTAATATGCTTCGCTATGGTGTTTAATAGCGCGCCTTTTTCAGGGAGAGTGGTATATACCACCTCCCGTTACACATTTAACGCTGGAACCTGGTTGTAATGAGCACGATCGTCCAAAAATTTGGTGGAACCTCTGTCGGTTCTATCGAGCGCATCGAGCAAGTAGCTGACAAAGTTGCACGCTTTCGTGCGGACGGACATAACATCGTCGTTGTTGTCTCCGCGATGAGTGGTGAGACCAATCGCCTCATTGCTCTCGCAAACGAGATACAAGACCAGCCTACCCCGCGCGAGATGGACGTGCTGGTCAGCACTGGCGAGCAGGTAACAACCGCGCTGTTGTGCATGGCTCTGCACAAGCGTGAATGTGAGGCCAGGTCCTACAATGGCGGACAGGTGCGCATTCTCACCGATGACGCACATACCAAAGCACGTATCAGGGAAATTGATGACGACCGGATGCGCGCCGATCTGGATGCAGGCCGGGTTGTCGTTGTGGCAGGTTTTCAGGGAGTGGACGAAAACGGCAACATCACCACGTTGGGTCGCGGTGGATCAGACACGACTGCTGTAGCACTGGCGGCGGCACTCAAAGCCGATGAGTGCCAGATTTACACCGACGTGGATGGTGTCTATACGACCGATCCCCGGGTGGTTGATTCGGCGCGGCGGCTCGATCACATCACCTTTGAGGAAATGCTGGAAATGGCCAGCATGGGGTCAAAGGTGTTGCAAATCCGAGCGGTCGAGTTTGCAGGCAAATACAATGTGCCGCTACGGGTATTACACAGCTTTCAGGACGGACCGGGAACCCTCATCAGGGTGGAGGATCAAAGCGACATGGAAACACCTACTATCGCCGGTATCGCGTTCAACCGCGACGAAGCCAAGTTGACCGTCATGGGTGTGCCGGACACGCCCGGGGTTGCCTACAAAATCCTCGGGCCCGTAGGCAATGCCAATGTTGAGGTAGACGTTATTCTGCAGAACGTCGGTGAGGACCAGAGCACCGACTTTACCTTTACGGTACACAGGAATGATCTGCAGCGGGCCGAGGGCATCATGACCCGTGTAGCCAGCGAGTTGGGCGCACGGGAGATTCGCACTGATGCCAAGATCGCCAAGGTCTCTGTCGTTGGTGTGGGTATGCGATCCCACGCCGGTGTGGCCAGCAAGATGTTCGAAGCGCTGGCTGAGAGTGGTATCAATATACAGATGATCACCACATCAGAGATAAAGATTTCAGTGATTATCGACGAAAAGTATCTCGAATTGGCGGTTCGAGCGCTGCATTCTGCCTTTGAACTGGATGTTGAGCCGGTAGAAGGGTAAATTTTCCCGTAATTCGACAGCACAACCCAATACAGGGTTGATATTTTGAGAAAGTAGTCAATACTTAGGCTACAACATATGCATTGGCAATATCCCTGGCCCGGGATGAGCCGGTGTAGCACCGCTTTTTCTGGTTTTTACTGGGGAATGCGGAACCGGGAGACCTGTCATGCTAATACTGACGCGCAGAGTAGGGGAGACCCTGATGGTGGGTGATGAGGTCACCGTCACCGTGTTGGGGGTGAAGGGAAACCAGGTAAGACTGGGTGTGAATGCCCCCAAACACGTGTCAGTGCACCGAGAAGAAATCTACAACCGTATTCAAAACGAAAGCGATGATGACAACGAAGGTAACTCCTGAACTGACCCCAACATCCAGCTAAACCATTCCACTTCAAACCACCACTAAAGAACACCGTAAATCCCGCCCCCAGCATCTATGAATTCCAGTTCGTTGTGGTATTATGCCGCGCTCCGGAGAGGTGGCCGAGTGGCTGAAGGCGCGCCCCTGCTAAGGGTGTATAGGTTAATCCCTATCGAGGGTTCGAATCCCTCCCTCTCCGCCATATAACTTATTGATTTTAAACGATTAAATTCAATTTCTCAGCATGCTTGGGACCATTTCTGGCCCAATTTCTTGGCAAACACCATTACTTCAGACACGAATTGCACCAAACCGGGTGCGTCTTCGGAGAGTATTTTCCTATTGTCTCGCGACATGATTTTATGGCGACGAGCGTCCGGCCGATCCGCGAAAAAATGCTGCACCCACAATCACTGAATCGATCAGTTCAACTTCGTGTGTGGAGCGTTTGGCTTTCGCTTGTTTATAGGATACGTTCACGCGGCTCGACAAACTTTTACGTTACCAGTTTTCAAGTCTACATCTTCCCACGCCAAGGCGATGAGCTCGGAGATTCTCAGCCCTGACCAGAACGCAAATCCCATCATATTGATTTCCTGGATTCTCCGGGTGTTGCTTGAGCGAAGAGGCAAGTTTTCTGCGCCCAAAAGGAGTCAATTTGCCGGAACCAAATTAACAGTATGGCGTTCGGAAAACTTTGCTGTTGGACCGTTTTGTAAATTTTAATTGGCGTACGGCTCTAGTAAACGACATGTTTGCAGAGAGTAACTAGGAGCGTTACAATGAACCACATTTGAGGAGCTTGCTTTTGATCGACAGTTTTCGGGACCGCTGGCTTCAGGACTTTTATTTGTCAGACAAGGGCAACAAGAAGATACCGGCTGAGATCAAAGACCGGCTGTTCCGAAAGCTGCAGTTGATTGATGATGCGACCTGTGACCTCGACTTGCGTTCACCGCCGAGTAACCATTTTGAAAAGTTGAGAGGAAAATTGGCAAGCAAACACTCAATTCGCGTTAACAAACAATGGCGGCTGGTGTTTGCATGGGCTGGTGAGAGAGGAGAGGCTCAGGGCATCTATCTGGATAACCACGATTATCGATGAGGCAGGCGATGAATATTACGAAGCGACAACCCGTTAGTGTCGGCGAAATGCTTACCGAGGAGTTTCTTGTGCCCATGGAGCTGACACAGGGACGATTGGCGGAAGCGATGGGTGTGAGTCGAAAAACCGTCAATGAGCTATGTACCAATTGTCGCGCTATCACTGCGGATACCGCGTTGATGCTGGCCACGGTCTTTGGTAATTCGGCTGATTTCTGGCTGAATTTGCAGCAGCGAAACGAGCTGTGGAAAGCGCTAAACATACCGAAGCGGCGAGCTAGAATCGAGAAGGCTAGACCTATCGCCGCTTGAGGTATATTTCGGGTGGAATTGCTATTCTCAATAGTCCTTCATGGAAATGGCCCGGTGCAGTACGTACAATATGGGGCCACCATGGGACCACGCACTCGCCTTATTACGCCCTCGAATGCCCACCCCAATTTTTAAGTCTCTGATTTTGAGGGCGCTGAG
>CALJGI010000055.1 GCA_938074045.1 uncultured Halieaceae bacterium | reverse complement strand
CATAGTCGTATTGCGCAACAACGTGGGACTTTGTCCCTAGAGTTGGTCCTGGCTGGACCCGACAGTAAATTGGCCTGTTATCAGTAGCTTACCTTCCAGCTTCAGACGCAGTGTCCAGACACCTGGCTGCAGCGGTCGCGGTGCCGGTATGGGCACCCAGGTCGATGACCAACCCTTTTGCAGCGTGAATTCCCGGGCATAGATGTGCTCTTCCCGCGGTGAAACCCAATAGTAGTCGATGATTTTGTCTTCGTTATAGGGCACCCAACGCGTCCAGGCGCTGATTGAGTCTTGACGGTCAAAAAGTGCTTTTGGATAGTTTTCACCGCCACGGCGAATTACAAAATCCATGGCTTTGGGTCCCTGGGTACGAAAGTCCTGGACATCGAGTTCGCGGTCGCCCAAGCCTTGGTAATCGGCCAGTTCGGCGCGGTAGCGATGATTGCTGTCCAGAAACCACTGCGCAGTTAAGCCATCATAGCGGCGAACCCGGTCCGGATATTGATCTGCCAGGTTGTTGGATTCTTCGGGATCTGTCGCCAGGTTGTACAACTCCGCCTCACCACCTGAAATGAGGCCGATGTACTTCCAGTTCACGTCACGCACACCCCATTGCGGTGGATGGGCACTCTTGTGAAAGTAGTTGAGCCTGGCAGTGTAGTCCGCGCCCAGCAGGTTTTGGCTGGGATAGAAAGGTGACTCTTTTTCCTGCAGTGCCATTAAGGTTGGCGCTATATCACCGATGGAGCCAGGCCGGTCCGAAAGATGGGGCTGCAGTGTACTGTCCGAACGTGGATCGATGAGCAGTAGAAAGGTTCTGAGGTTCTCCTCATACAGGCGATTTTTGTGGGTATAGTTACCCCGGTGTCGCAGACCAAAGGCCTGACCGTGATCTCCGGTGATGGCGACGATGGTGTTGTCCAACAAATCTCGGCTGGCAAGATCCCCCAACATGTCCCGGATCAGAGAATCGGCGTAGTAAAGCGTATTCCGATAGCGTTGGTGGTTGGTTTCACCGTCGCCGGGCGGTTGCAGCGAGTCTGGATAAGTGTAGGGATGGTGGCCGCTTACCGTCATGTAGTGCAGAAAAAATGGCGTTGAAATCCCGTCCACCCAATCCAGAGCTTTGCTCCAGGCATAACCTTCCTCCATACCCCAGGAGTTCAGGCCGTGGTCGGCCACCTCGCGCTGACTGAGGGATTTGTAGCCAAACAGGTCGTCCAGCGGCAGGTGTTGGTAAAACGCCATGCGATTTTCATAATTAAGATCGCCAGAGGAAAAAAACCCGGTGCTGTACCCGAGATCGGCGTAATGCCCTACCAGGGTAGTCCCGCTGTATTTATAGCGAAATTCGTCGTAGACGCTTCCCCAGCTGATATTGTTCCCCGCCGTCAGCAGTGGGATGTGTGAGCGAGCGGTGGAGGGGAATGGCGTGTAAAGGTTGTCAAACACCTGCATGCGCTCTTGCTGTGAGGCAAGAAATGGGGTGTAGACAGGGTCGAAACGGCTGTTTGGCATAAGTTGTAGGCTGCCAACGGACTCCAGCACGATCAATAGTATGTTCGGTTGATCTAAACGACCGCTACGTAGAGCCTGAAAATTAGCGGCCTGCCGGTCTCGGTCTGATTGAGTTTCCGCATAGTTTCCATAAGGCGTCTCGTAAAGACGCTCCATGCTGACGCGCGCGGTGGGGTGTGGTGCTTCGACAGCAGCGGCTCGCCACAGCGAGCTGAGATAGTCCAGTTTCTGGTAACCGGGCTTATTGTCACTGTTCACGAAGCCGAGCAGAAGCCATACAACCAGCACGAGTGCCAGATTGGGGTGCTCAAACCAGGGGGCCGAGTTGTCTTCTCGAGCCGCGCTGCGTTTGATTACCCAGCTGAGGGCGCATATCAGTAACAGCGCGTTCAGGAGATTTACCCAACCCAGTTCCGAAGTGAAGGAATCCCAAAGACTGGTGATGCCATGGATTTGACCTTCGCTGGCGGAGAGGGAAAGATGACCGCGGAACAGACTGAAATAAACTTGGTTGATCAGCAGGTAGATACCCACCACACCCAGAAAAGTCGCGCTCAACACCACTACTCTGGCGTCCCTGCCCAGTAGCCAGACAATCAGGCCGAGAAAGGCTGCCAGCCACAGGTGTTCGGCCATCAGCCAGGGTAATTGTAAAAAGAAGAGTAGCGGGGTGGGTAACCCCGACACCGGGTTGTACTGGTACAGTAAAAACAGTTGCAGGTGAACGAGTGCGCCGAAGGCGGCTAGAACCCAGAATAGTGATCTGGCGCGCCGATAACGCCCCGGCAGGTCATCTGGCGTCATCTGGTGTCTGCAATATCTGGAATAATATGGCTTTTTGAAATGGCTGAGTGTTCCGTGTCTGGGCCGGATTGAGACAGCCTCAGGAATTTTCCTATCCGCAGCACGATAGCTCGAATCAGTCGCCATATTTTTGGCAATATGCACACGACCGCGATCAGAAATACCACTAGTAAGCTCAGAAAAAGAACTGGGTTGGCCAGCGCTGCCCATAAGCCAGCGAGAACCATCGCATCTTCAGTCAGTGACGCCCACCAATTGGTAAATGGTTCAGGTGAAGTGTTGATCAACAGGCGCGTGCCGGCCTTGGTCGCGTGGCTGGTCGCGCTCAGGCCTCCGCCGAGAATACCCGCCGCGATAGCAATAGCGGGTTCTACTTCACTCACTGCTCCCGCGGCGAGCAGTGCCCCCGCTGGTATCCGAATAAACGTGTGCAGGGTGTCCCAGCCGGTGTCCAATCCCGGTGTCTTGTCTACGAAAAATTCGATGCAGTACATTAACCCGGCTGCCCCAATGACCAGTGGGTTTTCCAGGACTGCCAGCTGCGCTGGCAGTTCGATATTACCGGTCGCTCCACTAAGGCCTAGCACCAACACAGTGGCGTAGAGATTAATCCCGCTGGCCCAGGATGCGCCCATACTCAGGGCAATTGTTGTCAACAGAAGCTCATAGTGCTCCATGGTCTCTTTCTCCTTTCCGCCGCCACAATGGCGTTATTGCCTTACTGCCACTGTAGCGGTCGGAACCTGACTCCCGGCTGAACAGCTCCATACTACTTGGCGTTGCCGGGAGCGGCAAATAGCGTACTGGCGCTGTCTTTCTTGGTTTACAATGCAACTGAGATGTAGCAATGGAAGCTGGCAATGAGTGCAGGATTGGGTATGCGCAAGACCATGGTGGGCAAACTCGAGGTGGGTGACTATGTCTCTGCACTGGATCGCCCTTGGCTCGATACGCCCTTTCTGGTACAGGGCTTCTATGTTGAATCTGAAGACGACATTCTTGACCTCACTAAATACTGCGAGTACGTCTATGTAGACGAGGAGCGCAATCAGGCACGTACAGAATTCAAGCCTATGAACCCCGTTGAACGGGAAAAAAATATCAAGGAGATGTTCGACCGTCAGAAGTTGGAAATCTACAGCGATATCTCTGGCTGGAAAGATGAGGCTGCCAAGGCCACCGCTGCGGTAGAGTCTATGAAGGAGAGCATGACCGAAATCTACGATAATTTCGCGTCAGGCAGATCAATTGAATTACTGAAGGTTAAGAAGTCTGTCGAACCCATGATCGACAGCGTGGTGCGCAATCCCGATGCCTGCCTGTGGCTCGCGCGAATGAAGCACGAAGATCAATATACGTATCAGCACTCCATGGGTTGTTCCATCTGGACGGTCGCCCTCGGTAGGCAACTGGGACTGGGGAAGGCGGATTTGCGTACCCTGGCTGTGGGTGGATTGCTGTTTGATGTCGGCAAACTGCGAATTGATAAATCGCTACTCAACAATGACCGCCGTCTAACGGAAGAAGAATTTGAAATCGTAAAACAGCACGTGCCCCTGGGTGTGCAATCATTGCGTGATGGTGGTGTGTTAAATAGCGATATTCTGGATATGGCAGCATATCATCACGAACGCCATAGCGGTCGGGGCTACCCCAAAGGATTGGTAGGGAACGATATTCCCGTGTTCGCCCGTATTGCTGGGATTGTGGACAGCTACGACGCCATGACCAGCCAGCGGGCCTATGCCCGGCCGATGTCGCCGTCTCAGGCAATCAAGGCCCTGTACCAATGGCGCGATGTGCATTTCCAGGCTGAACTTGTGGAAGAATTTATTCAGGCCATCGGTTTATATCCGGCGGGTACCCTCGTTGAGTTGAGTTCCGGAGAGGTGGCCATTGTTGTTGCTGAATCCAGAACCAGAAGATTGCGACCTACGGTAATGGTGTTGCTTGATGTGGACAAAAATCCAGTGGACAAAATAGTCAATGTCGATCTGATGAAAACATCAACCACTGAGGACGGGGAATCGCTGGAGATTGTCGACAGTCTGGAGGCCGATGCCTACGGAATTGATATATCTGCCATAGAGCTGTTTTAGGCGAGGATTGCTGTCGTGCTGCCACCTTCCATCGCGCGAGACGCATTTTTTCCGGCCCTAGCCCGCTACATAGAGGACGCTCAGGTCTCTGAGCATACTCTCGCATTATTGTTGGTCGATGTATCCAATATGGTGCAGATAAACCAGTTGTTTGGCTATGAAACAGGCGATAAGGTGATCGGGGAAACCCACCAGCGACTGCGCGCTATGAGTCGCTACGACGACACAATATATCGTGTTGGCAGCCACCGTTTCGCTTTTATTATTCCACTACTACAAACCGCGTCCTTCGTGGCAATCGCGATAAACCGTGTGATCAGTACCGTGGGCATACCGGTTGAAATCGATGGTGGTGGCGATTGCCCGGTAAAATTACGAATAGGTGTGGCTTTGGATCCTTCAGCGCAAAATTCAGCAGAGCGGATGTTGTTGCTCTCTGAAAACTCACTGCAGGAAGCTGAAAAAGCAGGTGTTGAATTTCTGCTGGCATCCGATGAGAGTCTGGATAACGATAAATCCGAACTGGAGGCGCAGTTCTACCGAGCTCTTGACGCCAATGATTTTGAATTGTACTTCCAGCCCAAGGTAAATATGGCGACTGGTCTACCTGACCAGGCAGAGGCATTGTTGCGTTGGAAAACTGAGGAGTGGGGATTTGTTTCTCCCGAGCTTGTCATTGAGATGGCTACTGTCGCGGGTTCAGGTTTTGCACTCACCAAGTGGATTATCCACACCGCCGTACGCCAGCTATTGAGCTGGGAAGATATTGCGGTGGCTGTCAACGTCCCGGCGGACCTCGTTGCCAATGCAGATCTGGTATCAACGGTGAAAGATGCCTTGGCCATATGGGGAGTGGACAAAGAGCGACTGATTCTTGAAATTACTGAATCGGCGGTGATGGAGGACAAACAATCCGGCTATGATAATTTGCTGGAACTGAAGGATTTTGGCGTACATTTGGCCATCGATGACTTCGGTACCGGTTACTCCTCGATGTCATACTTCAAGGAAATTCCCGCGCATGAGTTGAAAATAGACCAGTCCTTCGTCTTCGAGATGCTCAACAACAGCCAGGACTTCGAAATCGTTAAACTGATGATACACATGGCCCAGGTCTTTGGGCTGCGCGTGGTGGCGGAAGGCATCGAGGACGCGGCCACCTATGAAGCGCTGAAAGAGTTAGGCTGCGATTACGGGCAGGGCTATCATATAGCCCGGCCCATGCCCGCCGAAGATTTTACGCAATGGTTGACGGAGTATGATGGCTAGTCAGTCCATCCGCCTGTTACGCATAGGGTCGATAGTTCTGTACACCCATCAGATTGAATATCAGCGGGCAGAAAATCAGCGTCACCGCTATACCCAGTAAGAGATCATGACTCAGAAACAAGGTGGACATCTGATCGGGGAACCCGGGCAGAAGCACGATGACACCGAGCACAATCAGCTCAAATGAACGCCGCCTGTAAAGAAAAGCGCTGTATACCGGTAGTAGCAGCAGGAGCCATAGCGAATTTGCTGGTAGGTCAAAGGTCTGCAGGGTAAGCAGGCTGACACCAGCCGCCATCAATAGCGACAACGGCAATTGCACCCAGAAAGCTTTGTAAAACTCGTTATCCGTATTCATAACTTTCACCTCTGTCTAACATGTAACGAGGCTTATGGTAGCAATGCGGCAGATTCGAAGCGGGTGCCCTGTGAGCTATACTCGATAGGATGATCGTCTCATGAGCAATCGGAGGAAAGTGTGATGGCGGAACCCGTTCTCGCGGATATCAAAACCCGCTTAAGACAGGCACGCCGGGCGGCAGGACTGTCTACCGTTGATCTGGCGGCTGCGGTGAACCGAAGTCCCGCCAGTATTCGCCGACTGGAGAATCCCGCCAGTGAGAGTCTTTGCGATTTCATGGTGCTGGCGTCAATTTGCGCGCAACTGGGAGTCAATGCGGATTTTGTGCTGTTTGGGGAGCGGCGCGAGAGTGTGCTTTTGTCCGAGGCTGAATTTCAGGTTCGAAATCGTGAGGCGCTCAATCGCCTGTCTCGACGGCAGCGCATCGCTTTAATGAATGTGGTGTTCGCGCTCACCGACCGCGCCAGCGATGATCGATAAGGCCTTTTTGGCCGCGAAATTCACAACAGCCAGGATGTCCTGTGAATACGTGACGCCTAAGATCAAGGGCGTTATACTATTGAGCGAGGGCGGGGAAGTGTAAATAAAAATATGCCGCCAGGCCGAGGGGATAAGATGAGCGACGCACGCAGTATTATTATGATCAAGCGTGAGTTTCAGCATAATCTAATGCTGCAGACGGTTCTCTCCACCTTCATCACGCTGAATGTCATTATTTTGCTGGGCTTTTACGTATCGGACTTCTTCGCCGACGATGATTCCATGGTTGACAAATTCCCGCTCGTTTTGGCAGTGCTGGAGGTCATCGGTGTGACCGTGGTCTATTTTGTCAGCCAGCGAATCAGCTTTCATATCGCCGGTCCCGTCTATGCGATTGAGCGTACCCTGCGTTCAATCCAGGAGGGCAATCTTATGGTTACTTTGCGACTGCGCCCGGGTGATTCCTTCATGGATGCGGCAGACACGGTGAACGATACCACCACGGTACTGCGTGAACGCATGATAGAAATCAAGGCGGCAGCCGACGTATTACGGGGAGATGCTCCTGGTGTGGCCCACTTGAAAGAACTACTGGATTTTTACACCACAGAAGAAGAAGAGAAAGCTGACGATGCTGCCGGCGGTGCCACTACAGTGGGGAGTGACTAGTGGATTTACTCAGTCGTCAGACACGCCCATTTTCCCGACAACGCGGCCTGAATATTATCGAAATTATGTTTGTCGCGTTTATTGTCAGTCTGCTCGCAATCATCGCGCTACCGGTTTATCAGGATTATGCCGTTCGAGCCAAGATTACCGGTGGTATCAGCTTCGTTCCTCCGGTCAAGTTGCGGATTATGGAGTATTATCTCTCTACCAATACCCTGCCCACCTTGTACTCTGAACTGGGACTGGTAGCGACAGATTTCTCCAAAGAAGATAGTGTTTTGGAGAAAGTTGATCTTGTGACTGATCCAAGAAATGGTACGATTGAACTGACCTTTGACACATTGACCCTACCGAATCTTGGTAGCGCAAATACAATTTTGTACGTCCCCATCCCGAAAAATGGCACTCTTATGTGGGATTGCACAGCTGGCACGATGATAAATAGATTCCGGCCTTCGCAATGTCGTGGTACTGCAGAAGGCGATTGAATACTTGGCTTTTGCGTGGTCTTAAGTGTTGGCACACCATGAGCATAGTAGGTTCCTGTATCAGACCCCATTTGCCGGGTCGCACCACCCAAGTGCTTTAGTTCTCCGGCTACGCAGACCTGGGAATGGCTGGCTAGAAGCTGCTACGCCAGATTTGAGTCGGCGTCGATGGCCCGCCGATAAAGGGCCGCAGCCCTGGCAAGTTCACCGCGATCTAGATAGAGGATGCCGGGACTGTTGTAGGCAGGCGTATAGTCGCGATTGGCCGCAATAGCGCTCCGGTCACATTTTTCATAGCTGGTTTAATTTCGCGATTGACCGTACCGGGCGCCTTGCCTTTAATGGAAGCTCTCACAGGTTATTGACGACACGCTTATGCATATTGGTTTCAGCTCGATGAACACACCTCACGACCCGCCTTTTGTGGACCTCGCAAGGGCGTTGGAAGAGCGTGGCTTTGAAAGTCTGTGGACCGGAGAGCACAGTCATATTCCGGTTAGTCGCGCCACGCCGTATCCTCCCGGTGGTGATTTGCCCGAGCCCTACAAATGGATGGGAGACCCCTATGTTTCCTTGAGTAGCGCCGCAGTGGTGACTTCAAAGCTGAAACTTGGTACCGGAATTGCCCTGCTCATGGAGCGAGACCTGTTTTCCCAGGCCAAGACCATAGCCACTCTCGATCGTCTCAGCGAAGGGCGCGTGTTGATCGGAACTGGAGTTGGCTGGAATGAGGAAGAGTTCGTCAATACCACGTCACAGCCCTGGCATCGCCGCTATGGTGTTATGCGTGAAACGGTGGCGGCGACCCGGGCATTGTGGCGTCAGGAGGAGGCAGCTTTTCACGGTGAATTTATAGATTTTGATCCGGTGTGGTGCGCGCCCAAGCCCATCCAGAAAAATGGACCGCCGATTGTCTTTGGCGCCATGGGTCCAATGGGGCTGCGTCATGCCGCTGAGTGGGCAGATGGCTGGATGCCTGTGGATGTTGCTATGGGGGATGTAGGGGAATCCATCGCAGCTTTCCGGGCCATGGTTATTGAAGCTGGTCGTGACCCCGCCGATGTTTCTATCAGTTTACAAACCCTTATCACGCCGGATCTGGATACCCTGAAAAAATATCGCGATCTCGGGGTTTATCGGGTTATTATTGGTGTTGCGATAGATTTGTGGGACAAACCTGAAGCAATTTTTCCGATGATCGACGAATTTGCGCCCTTTATATCCGAAGTTAAAGGCTGATCAAGAAAATTTGCATAGTTTGTGACGCGGCTCACAGATATCGAAACGTTGCCTATGCGCCGCTGTTTTCAGGGGCAGATGGTGGGCTATACTAGCTGACAAGTTTTTAATGGTGGGCTATCACGATGAACGCTATCTATTGTTCGCTTCGTCGATTCCGGGTGGTAACTGTTTGGTTTCTTCTCGGTACGCTGGCTGCCTGTACGCCGGTGACTTTCTTTTTCAGCGAATCTACCTCGGACCGTTTCGGCAATATCTGGATGACGGTCAAGTCAATCGCCCTGATTAACAGTGAGGACCGGAAGATTTTTATCTACGGAGATCCTGGTGGTTCGGTTATCAATATTAATGGCAGTGACGACGTCGCCGAACTGTTTAACCTGCGCAGCATTCCCGAGGGAACCTATAGCAGCCTGGAGGTCACCTTTGACCCATCGGTGATTGTCACCGCAGAGGACGGCGAGCAGACCGAACATCAACTGGATGGGCTGGACCGGCCCGGTCACTTTGTTATTCCCTGTTTGCATGTGCTCGAAGAGGATGAGCCCGGCGCCATCGTTATAGCCTTCGATCTGGAAGAACTGGTGCTGAGCGGAGACCAACTCAGTATTGAACCAGCCATGGGTTGTCAAAACTCTGGCGCCGTAAAAAATCTGGCTCGGCAGACTGCGCGCTGGCACGGCGACGTGCTGGAGCTGTTGGGAGGGAACAGCTTTGTACTCGGCGCTCAGTTCTGGCACCGCGATGCAGAGATTACCGTTGTGCTCAACGACGCTGGTGCTGTATTTGACGAAGAAAGCGGGGAAGCCGAATCTACCGTTGCTATGTTGGAAGTGGGTGATCGTGTGCGTGTGGCGGGTGGGTTCGATTTTACGACTTTTACCCTCGATGCTGAGTCTGTGTCGATCAAGGGTCGCGATGATAGCGACGAACCTGACGACGATCGGGATGATAGCGATGACCAGAACAGCGATAACGGTCAGGGCGGCGATAATGGTCAGGGCGGCGATAATGGTCAGGGCAACGGGCAAGGCAATGGTGGTGGCAATGGCAATGGCGGTGGTCAGGGCGATGGAGACGGTTCTAATGATAGTGATGATGATGTCCCCGAAGACGAACGTGTAGACAAGGATGAGGGCAAGGGAGCATCCAGAGAAGTTGTCGGATCAGTGGCAAATTATGTTGTGGGCTCAGAACTCTCGATCAGCGTGCTGGATGCCAATTTCTCCGCACCAGCGAAACTCGAGATTGCCGGTTTCAGCGATGCTCGTTTTCAGCGGGGTTCATTAGCAATGCTAGATGAAGGTCAGGAACTAGAGCTCAGAGGTAGTTGGGATGGTCTGGTTTTCACCGCAAGGTTTATAAATATCGTTGGGGCCAAACCAGGTCAGTCCCTGGCAGATGCCCCCCTGACTAAGGTCAGCGGTACGGTGACTGCCGTGGAGGGAAGCCAGATAACGTTGGCAGTTGATGCCGACTTTGAGGAGTCACCAGAGGCCGCGGACTCCAGCGCAGATGATCCACCCGTTGCTGATATTACATTCGATGTCAGTGAGGCGTTTCTGGCCCGCGGTCGGGTGGCTTGTATTCAGGTGGGTACTCGTCTGCAGGCCTGGGGATCAACCAATGAGGACGGTTTCCATCCGGTGCGATTGACGGTCAGGGGCAAGTGCGCAAGCGATGACACCCCTCCCTCAGACGACGATCAGGCCAGTGAGTAATCCTCTGGATTAACCGTGCGGGTCCAGCTCCAGTAATCCACCGTTCGCCAGGGCGACAGCGTTGTCGCCTTGCCTTGCTTGTCGGTGTAAAAACTATGCTTGATCGAGTCGTGTTCCCACACCATGCGGGCGTGTTGCTCGCGCATTCGCAGGTTGTATTCCACGCAGACCTCGGGTTTGCACTCGATGGTCTTCTTGCCGCTCTCCAGTAGTAATCGCAGCGACTCCATCGCGTACTGTACCTGACATTCAGAGTTCATCAGAATACTGCCGGAGGAGGCAAGGTTGGTACCAGGTCCATACATGCAAAACCAATTGGGCAGATTGGGAATGGTGATACCGAGATAGGCTTGGGGGTCATCGCCCCATTGTTCCTGTAGTGTTCGCCCATCGCGTCCGACAACCTCCATTGGCCAGATGAATTTGGTCGCATTAAAACCCGTCGCATAGACGATCAAATCAGCGGGATACTCGGTGCCGTCACTAGCGACCACACAGTGTGGCCGAATCTCTGCCACTCCCTCTCTCACCAGGTTGACATGGTCCAGTTGCAGCGTGCGCAACCAGGTGCCGTTGTCCTGCAGTGTCCGCTTGCCCAGTGGTGCGTGGTCGGGCAGTACCTTGGCCAGCAGCTCAGCGTCACTGACCTGGCTGCTGATGTTGTCGGTAAAAAATTGCCGGATCAGATCGTTGAATTCGCTGGTGGAGCGATCTTGATGTGGCCATTCGGGGTCGACGAATGAAGCTTCCCAGCTGCCTTCACAGGCAGGCCAGAAAATCAGAAAGCGATACCAGCGCTCGTAAAAAGGGAGATTCTCCAGACACCATCGCTTACTGGCGCTGACTTCTTCGTGATAGTGAGGATTATCAAATATCCACTGCGCGCTGCGTTGAAACACGGTAACCTGCCGGGCAGTCTTCGCGACCTCGGGAACCAGTTGAAAACCACTGGCGCCCGCGCCTATTACCACGATGTCCTGGTCGGTGTAATCCACCGAGTGGTCCCAGCGGGCAGAGTGAAATGCCGGACCCTCGAAGCTGTCTGCGCCCGGGAGGTCAGGAATGGATGGACGATTGAGCTGACCGACCGCACAGATGACAGCGCGAGCGCGCGTATTCTTTAACTCACCATCGGCGTCTTGCCACTGCACCTGCCAACATTGTTGTTCGTTGTCAAAGACGGCCCGGGTTACCTCACAATTGAACTGGATGTTGTTGCGCACGTCATACTTGTCCGTGCACTGATCGAGGTAAGCCTTCAATTCCGGTTGTTCCGCGAAATAACGGGTCCAGTGGTGGCTGGGTTCGAAGGAATAACTGTAAAAGTGGTTCCCCACGTCGACCCGGGCGCCGGGGTAGCTGTTTTCATACCACGTGCCACCGACGCCGGCATTTTTTTCCAGCACCGTAAAAGGCAGACCCGCTTCGCGTAGGCGAATGGCGGCGAGCACACCGGAGACTCCTGCCCCTATTACGAGTACAGAGTATTCCTGGCGTACTGTGGCCTCGTGTTCCATACCCCACTCGGTACTGCGGCAATCTTTGCCGTCCAGTTCCATCTCTTCCAAAAGCATGGGAACCAGTTCCTCTTTCACCGGTTCAGCGACCATAAACTCCATCATGCGGTGGATGGTTGGAGCGTCAGGCGGCGTGGGCAATTGGCAGCCCCGGTTGATGTAGTCGCTTATCACGCCTACTGCACGGTCGCGTACCGTGGCTTTGTCCTCTTCTGTCATATAGCCCTGATACTCATTGAGATACACACCCAGCGGGCGGATGTCGCCGTCGAGCAGAGAAGTATCACCTGACATATGAATCATGGACATCATCAGGCTGGGAATGCTGGCGTCTCGCAGGACAGCTTCCAGGTCGGCTTTGGTGAGGTCTGCAGTCAGGCCGGATCCGGCGGGGTCTATCTTTTTACTCACGGCAAGTATTCCACTGGGTAGTAATGGCTAGCACCATACTGCGCCAGAGGTCACGACACCACGGGTAGGCGGGCGAGGTCAGAATACGTCTGGTAAAAGGTTGTTTTTTTATACCCGTTCAGCTGTATTCAGCGCACTCGGCACATAAGGTGGTGCTGGGAAGTATGTGCAGTCGGGCGTCTTCAATAGCACCGCCGCAGGAACGACAGAGACCGTAGTTCTCACCCTCGAGTCGTCGCAGGGCTAGTTGGATGTCTCTGATAGACATCTCGGTTTCTCTGGCTATCTCTTCCAGGACTTCATCATTTTCGCGCTCTGTCGCCTGTTCCGCGAAGTCACTGGAGACCGCTTTTGTCACGTCTTTTTTTACGTGACGCAGACGATCTTCCAGTTCCCCAAGTTTTTCCTGCAGGACCTGGTGATGCTTGGCATTGCCCATGACTCGACTCCATTGGATTCTCTGTGCCGATGCATGATACGTAAGTGAGCTCTCGACAATCTTGATTTGAATCAGGGTAAGGCGAATTCAGGAGCGGCGGATACCTAGAACACGGCCCGCGCGTTCTGGTGTAGGATTATTGCTGTGATTTTGATGAATGTCCGCAAAGCGCAGCTGCAGTGCCTGTGGAAACGCGGTACTGCGGCGCGTGGACATATCGACATACAAGGTCAGGCATTCGTTGGTGGCGGCAATATACCCATCTTCAGCGTGATACATGGTATGGATGAAGTGTATTCGTTTGTGATCCCAGTCTAGCAGGTGGGTTGTGATGCGAAGTGGATCGCCTTCCATGACTTCGCGTAGATAGTCGACGTTGGTGGCTAGCGTAAAGGTGGAATGATTGTGGGTTTCTTTATGCTCCCGACCAATGCCGATCTGGTCAAACCAGCGGTCGGTCGCTATTTCATCGAACGCCACGAGGTAGTAGCCCATATTCATGTGGCCGTTGTAGTCGATCCATGTTGGCTGCACGGTGGTGAAAGTTTCGAACAATTCGTATTTTGTCATTGGCGTCCACCTCTACTGGACGCTTATCATAGACCGGCAGGCGCTGTTGGCCCAATAGTGCACAGCATGAAATTCAATGTCACAGGAATACAGGTATGAGCAGTAGTAGTAATGTGGGGGCCGCGCGCCCTTTGGACGGGGTACGCGTGATCGAAATGGGGCAGCTGTTGGCCGGCCCTTTTACTGGGGCCATGCTGGGGTATTTTGGTGCCGAAGTGATCAAAGTCGAACCCCCCGGAGCGGGTGACCCGATACGGGGTTGGCGCATTGTGGAGGAGGGCACATCCCACTGGTACCGGAGCCTGGGTCGAAATAAGAAAAGTGTGACCCTGGACCTCAAGAGTGAGCGCGGCCGCGAGTTGGCGGGGAAACTGATCGAAGGTGCTGATGTAGTAATCGAAAATTTCCGTCCCGGGGTGATGGAAAAATGGGGTATGGGGCCAGAGGCATTCAAGGTCAGCAACCCCGGTCTGGTGTATACGCGTATCTCGGGCTACGGTCAGACCGGGCCGTATTCCAGCAAGCCTGGATATGCGTCTGTGACCGAAGGTTTCTCTGGGTTCCGCTACGTAAATGGTTTCCCCGGTGAAGCGCCCATGCGTCCCAACCTCAGTATCGGCGACACTATCTCTGCCATCCACGCCGCGCTGGGTATCTGTCTGGCGCTGATTCAGCGGGATAAAGGCGAGGGAGAAGGGCAGGTTATCGATATCGCACTGTTTGAATCCATGTACAACCTGATGGAGGGCGTTATTCCTGAGTTTTCTGGTGCCGGTGTGGTGCGAGAAGCCTCTGGCACCACCGTTACCGGGATTGTGCCCACCAACACTTATCGTTGTTCCGATGGCAAATTTGTGATCATCGGGGGGAACGGTGACTCCATTTACAAACGATTGATGACCGCCGCCGGTCGCACGGACCTGGCTGAGGACCCGGAACTGGCAGATAACCCGGGGCGCGTAAAGCGCGAGCCGGAAATCGATGCCGCTCTGGCCGAGTGGTGTGGCAACCTTCCCGCCGCGGAAATCACGGCCATTCTTGAATCGGAGAGAGTGCCGGTAGGACCAATATATTCCGCCGCCGATATGATGTCGGACCCCCACTATCGCGCGCGGGGGCTGTTCGAGTCTGTGGAGATCAACGGCAAGCCCCTGGAGATACCCGCCATACTGCCACGACTGGAGGGTACCCCTGGTCGCACTGATTGGCCCGGTGGAGATGTCGGCAGTCACAATCAGGAGGTGCTGGGTGATATTCTGCAGTTGTCTGAGCAGGAAATTGCCGAGCTGCAAAGCATCGGTGTGAGCTGACCCGGGAGCTTGCACGGCTTCTCCAGAGTCTTCGCGACACCTTGTTGTCAGTCACAACGTCGGGTGTATTTTCGTTCGATTCTTTCTGGTATGTTGGCCGGCCTTGCATCAATAATTCGGGTGACCAAGGTCACCTCAAATTCGATCGGAGAGTAATCAATGCGTGTATATGACAAATTCTATATCAATGGTCAGTGGGTAGACCCGGTTTCACCGGCTACTATTGATGTAATCAATCCCGCCACTGAGCAAACCTGCGCGGTTATTTCCAATGGCTCAGCTGCTGACGTGGATCTGGCTGTTGCTGCAGCCCGCAAAGCCTTTGAGACCTTTGGTTTCAGTAGTCGTGAGGAGAGAATTGAGCTGCTGGAAGCGATTATTGCGGCCTACCA
This sequence comes from uncultured Halieaceae bacterium, assembly GCA_938074045.1. Classification (GTDB taxonomy): domain Bacteria; phylum Pseudomonadota; class Gammaproteobacteria; order Pseudomonadales; family Halieaceae; genus CALJGI01. The sequence continues at coordinate 22,073 of CALJGI010000055.1, read as the reverse complement.
GGCTCGCTTTGAGGACCTGGCCGACGCTGTCCGCGAGGAAATGGGGGCCCCCACAAAGCTGGCTTCCCAGGCGCAGACAGGTTCAGGACTGGGTCATCTGGGCACGGCACTGGCGGTACTCAAGTCGTATGATTTCACGGAGTCTCTGGGTAATAGCACGATTTTAAAAGAGCCTATTGGCGTATGTGGCCTGATTACGCCGTGGAACTGGCCCCTGAATCAAATCACCTGCAAAGTAGCCCCGGCACTTGCCGTCGGCTGCACCATGGTTCTAAAGCCATCCGAAGTCGCCCCCTTGTCCGGCTACGTATTTTCAGAAATTCTGGCCGAGGCAGGTGTCCCGGCTGGGGTGTACAACATGATCAATGGCGATGGCGCTGGGGTGGGCACAGCCCTGTCCGGACACCCTGATGTCGATATGATGTCATTTACTGGTTCGACACGAGCGGGTTCCCTGGTCGCGCAGAATGCAGCGCCCACCGTAAAGCGTGTTACCCAGGAACTGGGCGGCAAGTCACCCAACATTCTGCTGGACGACGCTGAGCTTGAATCGGCGGTAACCTTCAGTGTGGAGCGGATGTTCAACAATACTGGTCAATCCTGTAATGCTCCTTCGCGTCTACTGGTTCCCAGGGCGCTCAAGGAAGAGGTTGAGAAACTGGCGGTCGCGGTGGCTGAGCGATCTGTTGTCGGTGATCCCACAGACCCGGCAACCACCATGGGTCCAGTGGTGAGTCAGGTTCAGTTCGATAAAATCCAGGGCCTGATTCAAAAAGGTATTGATGAGGGCGCCACTGTGCTGTGTGGTGGCACTGGCCGACCTGAAGGTCTCGAGACCGGATACTATGTTCGTCCCACCATCTTCAGCGATGTGAACAACGACATGACCATAGCTCGAGAGGAAATTTTCGGGCCGGTGCTTTGTATTCTGCCTTATGATTCGGTGGACGAGGCCATTGAGGTGGCTAATGATACGCCCTATGGATTGGCCGGTTATGTACAGGGTCAGGACATGGAGCGCGTGCAGGCGGTTGCGAGAAGAATCCGGGCGGGGAATATTGGCGTGAACGGCACCGCTGGCGACCTGAACACGCCTTTTGGTGGTTACAAACAGTCGGGAAATGGGCGTGAATGGGGCCCTCATGGGTTCTCTGATTACCTGGAAATCAAAGCTGTGTCCGGCGCTGCCTGATACTGGATCTGATTACCACTACAAGCAACTGGAGGGCTTTGTATGACCCGTTTTATTCTGGCTATTGATCAGGGTACGACCGGGTCTACGGTGGCCCTGGTGGACGATCACGGTATCCTGCGGGATGCCGTCAATTTTGAGTATCCCCAACACTACCCGAAACCCGGGTGGGTGGAGCATGACCCCGAGGATATCTGGAACTCCGTCCTGAAAGGTATCCGCAAGCTCCTTTCCAGGAAAATATGTAAACCCACCGATATTGCCGCGATAGGCATCACCAATCAGCGCGAGACTTCGTTGCTGTGGCGGCGGGATACGGGTGAGGCGGTCCACCGGGCGATCGTTTGGCAGTGTCGGCGCACCGCTGATCGCTGCGATCAGCTCAAAGCCAGCGGTGCTGAAGCCTTGGTGAAGCGCAAGACGGGGTTGGTGCTGGACCCGTATTTTTCCGCGAGTAAATATGGCTGGCTGTTCGATAACGCCCGCGGAGCCAGGGCGCTGGAACGGAAAGGGTTGCTGGCCGCGGGCACGATTGACAGTTTTTTGCTTTGGCGACTGAGCGGCGGTCAGGTACACGCCACGGAAATTTCCAATGCCTCGCGCACCTCACTGATGAATCTGAAAACGGCGCGCTGGGACACGGAACTTTGCGATCTGTTTGGTGTGCCCATGGGCATCCTTCCGCAAATTGTGCCCTCCACGGGACAGATGGCGCAGACCAAAAACGTTCCGGGGCTGCCGGACGGTATTCCTATCACCGGCATTGCCGGTGACCAGCAGGCGGCCTTATTCGGACAGGCCTGTTTCCGGGTTGGTGAAGCAAAATGTACCTTCGGCACCGGTTCATTCATTCTGATGAACACCGGTGACAAGATGCTGCGCTCCAAATCTGGCCTGCTCACCACCGTGGCCTGGCAACAGGCGGGCGACGAGAAGCCGACCTACGCCCTGGAAGGGGGCGCGTTTGTTTGCGGTGCGGCGGTGCAATGGCTGCGTGATGAGCTGAAGATTCTGCGAGCGGCGGGTGATATCGAAGCCCTCGCCGCCTCGGTGGAAGATCATGGCGGTGTTGAATTCGTGCCAGCTCTGACAGGCCTTGGCGCTCCATACTGGGATCCACACGCCCGCGGTACCCTTACCGGGTTGACCCGGGGTAGTTCCCGGGGACATATTGCCCGCGCAACACTGGATGCCATGGCATTACAGAATGCCGATATTCTGGCGGCGATGGAGCGTGACCTGGGTAAGCGAATGTTGCCGCTGCGGGTCGACGGCGGTGCCGCGGTCAATAACCTGTTAATGCAGACCCAGGCGAATGTGCTGGGAAGAAAAATTGTACGCCCCGTGCAAACCGAAACCACGGTTATCGGGGCGGCCTATCTGGCCGGGTTGGGGGTTGGTATGTGGTCGTCCACAGCAGAGATCCGCAAGATTTGGCAGGTGGAGCAGGAGTTCCGGGTGCGATTGTCGGCTCGTCGCCGCGAGCAGCGACTGGCATCCTGGCGCCGCGCATTGCGGCAAACCATGCAGGACTAGTTGCCGGTCACGCCTCAGGACCAGCGCCTGGCATCGATATCGTGCTTGCGTAACAAACCCCGGAGCTGGTCGTAGGTCAGTTCCAGCGCCTTTGCCGTCTTGCCCTGATGACCCCTGTGGTCTGCTAGACATTGCTCAATTAACCGTCGCTGAAAGCCGGCGGTCAATGCCGCAAGATTGCGTGTACTCGCCATTGTGTCATTGTGGGTCGGTAGGTCGTTGTCCGCGGGTTTGGAATTCTCCCCCGCATCCCGGGAGGTGGCGCCGCGTGTTTCCTGTCTTTCAATTTGCTGCCCTGTTTGCTCGAATAAGTAGGGCGAGAAAAACGGATCAATCACAATGTCATCCACCGGTTCGGTGGATGAGCCCCAGCGATACACCGAACGTTCAACCACATTTTTCAGCTCCCGCACATTGCCGGGCCAGTCGTGGTGTTCCAGTTTTTCCATGGCGTCACGACTGAAACCCTGAAAATACGCCCACTCCAATTCGTGACATATCTGTACGCCGAAATGATTCGCCAGTTCGCTGATGTCCTCTCGCCTGAACCGCAGGGGTGGGAGATGCACTACATCGAATGACAACCGATCGAGTAGGTCTTCTCTGAAATCCCCTCTCTTGGCCATCGCAGGAAGCTGTGCATTGGTTGCCGCAACAAGGCGGACATCCACTGTCAGGGTTTCCTGTCCGCCCAGGCGTTCAAATTCCCCATACTCAATCAGGCGTAACAACTTTTCTTGTAAGCTCAAGGACATGTTGGCGAGTTCATCAAGGAACAGAGTGCCGCCGTCAGCCCTCTCGAACCTGCCGTGGTGGGTACGGGTTGCTCCTGTGAATGCGCCGGGTTCGTGTCCGAACAACTCAGATTCCAGCAGTTGATCACTAATGGCGGCGCAATTTACCTTGATCAGGATTTCGTCCCAGCGTTCTGATAAGAAGTGCAGGCGTTCGGCGGCCAGTTCCTTACCCGTGCCGCGCTCTCCCAACACCAGAATAGGGCGGTTGATGGGGGCGAGCTGTGATAACTGATCCAGGGCCTGCGCAAGGGCCGGGGAATTTCCAACAAGGCGTTGCTCTACTGACATTGGTCTTTTATACCAAATAAAGTGGTGAAAAACACTATTTAAATGGTAATAAAAACCTATTTTTTCTCTTTGGATGCTGCGTGGATTTCAATAACTTATTGAATAATATAGAAAACCTTATATGTGGCACGAAACCTGATTGCTATTACGTGTTCACAGAAAAATCTATCGGAGACCAGAACATGAACAATATCGAAGAGCGGGCGATAATCTATTCAGTACTGGCGGTTTTTTGCGCCGGACTGGCCAGCATCAGTAGCCCGGGTGCGGCGGCTGCCACCCTGGTGCAGGTCATTTTTGTCATTGAGACGCTGTACTGGTTTTACAACCCACTGATTCGTCACGTTTCCTGAATTTTGAGACACTTGTTGTAAGCAATAGGAGAAAGCAAATGGGTATTTTTTCCCGCATGACCGACATCATCAATTCCAACATCAATGCACTGTTGGACCAGGCGGAGGATCCGCATAAGATGATTCGCCTCATCATACAGGAGATGGAAGACACGCTGGTTGAGGTGCGATCCTCATCCGCACGTGTGATCGCCGATCGCAAGGCCGCCACCCGAAGGCTGGACGCTGTGCGCGCCGAAGCTGGAGAATGGGAGGACAAAGCCCGGCTGGCGATCTCCAAGGGACGTGAGGATCTCGCCAAGGCGGCGCTGCTTGAGAAGCGGGCACTGGAAGAGGAAGTCGATATCGTCGACGCTGAACTAGCAGCGCTGGATGATCACGTCAATCAGCTCAATTCAGAAGTGGAGCAATTGCAGCAGAAATTGACGGACGCCAAGGCCAAGCAAAAAGCCATGGCTATGCGTACCCAGACTGTGGAGTCACGCATCAAGGTGAAACGCCAGATTCAGCGTGAAGCCGTGGACAATGCCTTCCAGCGCTTCGAGCAGTTCGAGCGCAAGATGGATAACCTGGAGAGTCAGGTGGAGGCCATGGATCTGGGGCGCGACAAGACCGGTGGCCTGGCCAATGAAATAGACGGCCTGGTCGAGGACGAAGAACTGACGCAGGAAATTGAGCGTTTGAAGTCTGAGATGGGCGGTGGGGATAAAGCCGCTGATGCTCCGACCGCGGCGCAGGAGTAGGATGTGGCGCACCGGCGGCGCCGGTGTTTGCTATAGTAGACAGGGGTTCGTCTGCTATGACCATCAGGGTGTCCGGTTACTGGGGCACCCATTTACAGGACTGATACAGGACTACGGATAATGTCTGAATTCCTTTTTGTACCGACAATCTTGTTTCTGACGATTGTCGCCCCTATCTGGCTGGTGTTGCACTACCGCAGCGTTGGTCAATCTTCGCGGGGGTTGAATGAAACAGATCGGGAAGAGGTTGAGAGTATGCTGGTAACGGTCGACAAACTGGTCGATCGAATCGAGGTGCTCGAATCCATACTCGAAACTGAACACCCTAAATGGGACGCTTCGAAGAATCGTCGTCGTGAGGAGGATACCCGTGACTAGAAGAAGAACCAGACGCCACCGTCGTCGTCAACGCCGTGAGTATGTGCGTAATCGGAGTCGCGCTGGCTGGGATATGAACCTCTACCGCAACGTGGAGGACAAGAAGATCGCAGGTGTGTGTGCCGGACTGGCGGATCATTTCGATGTTGCGCACTGGGTCGTGCGAATCCTGGCGGTTTGCGCGCTACTATTCACCGGAACCCTGGCTATTTTTGCCTACATCGGCGCCTGGATTCTTATGTCTCCAAGACATCCAGACTATGAAGAGGAGATTGAAGAGGTGGTTGAATACGACGACCGCCGTCACGAGTACCAGCCACGCAAGATGTTCAAGTATTCTGAGAGCGTCGATACGCGCATGCAGAGAGCGCGGGAGCGGCTGGATTCAGCGCTGCGCCGGGTAGAGGAAATGGAATCCTACGTGACCTCCCGTCAATATGAACTCAACCGGGAGTTTGCCAAAATATCAGACTGACCCGGGTTGAATTCAGGTCTCATTGATCTGGCTGCCTGGCAGAGATTCCAACTCATCCCCCGCAAATGCTATGGTTAGCGCACGCCGGATCTCCGTCCGGCGTTTTTTTGTCTGGTTAACCGATAAAGCAGTGCTGGAGGATTTATGGCTCGCTGGAGTTATGAAGAAATTGATGAGGCTTTTGCCAAGTTTCGAGCGGCGGCGTTAAAAGGGGCGAAGACAGGTAACTGGCGAGACTGGGCCAACTGTTTCACCGAAGACGTGACCTATTTCGAACATCATTACGGCCGTTTCTGGGGTCGCGAAACGGTATATGAGTGGATCACCAAAACCATGACCGGTTTCCCCACCGACGAAATGACCGCATTTCCAGTGCGTTGGTATTCCATTGATGTCGACAAGGGCTGGGTTTTTGCCGAAGTGATGAACCGCATGAGTGATCTGGGTGATGGCAAAATGTATGAAGAACCCAATCTCACCATTCTGCATTACGCGGGAGACGGGTTATTCAGCTACGAGGAAGACGCCTACAACCCGGCCAATATGGGAACGATGATCAAGGCCTGGATAGAAGCCAAAAAAGCGAACAAAGGTGCTGCTTCCGGGTAGGGATGTAAAACGCTTTCCGGTTGAAGTCACAGTGCCTAACAGGGCGGGAATGCTGTGATAACCTACCGCGCAGTAGGTGCCCCACATCCTGGCTCAGTTCATAGTGACCGGGTCCAGGTCCGCGACCAGCGAGTCGCGAATCTCGGCGGACACCGAGTCGATGGTGATGGGATAGGCCTCGTGTGCAATGCCCGCGGACAAATCAGCGCCATTGGTCAGGGCACTGACCATGCTGGGAGTCAGCTCAAAGCGCAGAAAATGCACCGATGAGGTTTTGTCTTCGGTGCTTCTGTCGAGATCCTCATCAGCAATCGGGTATACCCGGTCGCAACCCTCGACGCAGAGCCATACCTTATCCTCGATACCGATCATGGCCGCCAGCCGTTGCTCTCTCTCAGCTGGGTCGTCGTATTCGATCATAAAGGTAGCTTTCCAGTTGCTGCCGTCCGGAATAAGTGGGTTGTAGGCATCCAATTCCTCCTGAATGCCTGCAGATTCAAACACTTTCTCGATGCGCAGCATTTCCTGGACCTGGTAGCGAATGGTCAGGCCATCTTCAAAGTAAAGCCGGGCATGTTCTCCGAGAGGCAGTTGCCGTGTCTTTTTGTGAGACATCACCTGGGTGCGGAAATCCGCACGACGTTCCGCGTATTCCTCCAAGCTCCAGAGGTCGTCGCGACTGAGGGTTCGATTGTTGGTCATGCTTAAAGTCCGTATGCCTGGCGTAGCAGGGTCATGGGGTGAGTGGCGATTTCTACAGAATCCGCCAGCTCAGCGATATGCGTGGCCGCCATGGGGCAATCACTGGCGAAATGTTTTGCGTTCAGTTGGTCCACCTTGCGGACCACGGGCCGCGCGATCTTGACCGCGTTGTCGTAGCTCTCCACCTTCACGGCGTAGGTGCCATCGTGTCCCGAGCAGCGTTCCTGTGCATGGACTTCGGTTTCAGGGACCAGATTGAGCACGTCCCGGGTCTTCAGGCCGATGTTTTGCACCCGCAGATGACAGGCAACCTGGTAAGCCACGTCTCCGAGGGCGTAGGGAAAATCAGTTTTCAGGGCGCCGGATTTGTGGCGTAGCCACAAGTATTCGAAGGGGTCGAAAAACGCTTCTTTCACCTTCATGACATCGGGATCACCAGGAAACATCAAGGGCAGTTCCTGTTTGAACATGAGCACGCAGGAAGGTATGGGGGCGATGAGGTCGTAACCCTCATCCACGCACTTGGCCAGTACCGGAATATTCACTTCCTTCAGGCGGGCCACTGAATCCAGATCACCCAGCTCCAGTTTGGGCATGCCGCAGCATTGTTCAGTCGGCACCAGATCGATGGCTATATCGTTGTGTTGGAACACCCGATAAAAATCTTCGCCCAGGTGTGGGCTGTTGTAGTTGCCGTAGCAGGTGGCGAAGAGTGCAACCTTACCGGTGGTCTTGCCGATGGCCAGAGGCTCCATCGGTTTTTGCAAATTTTTTACGCGCTTGCGCAAGGTGTTGCTGTGATAGGTTGGTACCGGCGCCTTGTGGTGTACGCCAAGGGTGCTCTCCAGTACCTTGCGGAATACTGGGGTGCGGTTCAGTGCGTTCACGGTCACGTCCACGAGGGGAATGGATGCGGCACCAGCAACGGCATCGGTGCTCGATAAAACTTTGTTGCGAAGGCTGGTGCCTTCTTCCTTGAAGGCCACGGCTTTTGCCCGCAGCATCAAGTGCGGAAAGTCCACGTTCCATTCATGGGGCGGTACGTAGGGGCACTTGGACATATAACACATGTCGCAGAGATAGCACTGGTCTACCACCTTTTGATAGTCAGCCTTGTCGATGCCATCGACCTCCAGGGTCTCGGACTCATCGACCAGATCAAACAAGGTTGGAAAAGCCTGACAGAGGCTTACGCAGCGACGGCAGCCATGACAGATGTCGTAGACGCGCTCCAGTTCCTGTTCAAGATCGGTTCTATCCCAAAATGAATCAGATTTCCAGTCAATGGGATGTCGGGTAGGCGCTTCCAGACTGCCTTCACGTGTTGCCATGTGAATACTCTCGTACCAGAAAAGGGGAAGTGGCGGGTTGCAGAAGCAACCCGCCGATCAGCTTAGTCGTCCAGGTTGTCCAGTGCTTTCTGGAATCGATTAGCGTGACTGCGCTCGGCCTTCGCCAGCGTTTCCATCCAATCGGCAATCTCATCAAAGCCTTCATCCCGGGCAGTTTTTGCCATGCCTGGATACATATCGGTGTACTCATGGGTTTCACCCGCGATGGCGGCTTTCAGATTGTCCGCGGTGCCGCCGATAGGCAAGCCAGTGGCGGGATCGCCGGTTTCTTCGAGGTACTCCAGGTGGCCGTGGGCATGCCCGGTTTCTCCTTCAGCCGTAGAGCGGAATACCGCTGCCACGTCATTGTAGCCTTCTACATCCGCCTTGGCGGCGAAATACAGGTAACGACGATTAGCTTGTGACTCGCCCGCAAAAGCGGCCTTCAGATTCGCTTCGGTTTGACTATCTTTTAAAGACATCAGTGTCTCCTTGTTACTACTTCACTAGTGAGGCGGGATTAAACCCCTGGGTCTTGGATTACGTCAGACTTGTGCTAAGAGTAGACCCTCCGGTAGTATCTGTATAGTTAATATTTTGGCTCTAATTGATCGACTTTTCCGATGGCACGACAACCGACACTTAAGCAGCTCAAGTACCTCTCCGCAGTGGCGGAACACGGTCATTTTGGCAACGCGGCCAAGGCCAGCCATGTTTCCCAATCAACCCTGAGTGCCGGGATTCAGGAGTTGGAGGATGCGCTTGGTGCCGCTTTGGTAGAGAGAAATAATCGCCGCGTGATTTTGACCACACTGGGGCGTGATGTGGTGGAGCGATCCCGCGTCATTCTGACGGAGGTGGGCGATCTGGTTGCGCTGTGTGACGCTTCCGCTGAACCTTTCTCAGGGAAGATGAGACTGGGGGTGATCCCGACTATTGCACCGTTTATCCTTCCCGCCCTGCTGAAAAAACTGCGTCGACGTCATCCGGGCTTTCAACTGTACATCCGGGAAGACCTCAGCGAGCACCTCGTTGACGCACTGCATCACGGTGATCTGGATGTACTGTTGCTGGCGTTGCCTTATCCAGCGGAAAACGTGGAAACACTGGATCTCTATCGGGATGAGTTCCTGCTCGCCTTTCCGCGGGATCATGAACTCGCAAAAATCAGGCACCCCTCAACCACTATGTTGGGGAGTCAGGAATTACTGCTGCTCGAGGATGGTCATTGTCTGCGTGATCACGCACTGGATGCATGCCAGCTCAAGGATTCAGACGTGTCGGTACCTTATCAGGCAACCAGCCTGAACACGATTGTGCAAATGGTGGCCAACGGCATCGGTATTACCCTGCTGCCCGAGATGGCACTCAGCGCCCGGATTTTGTTTGGCACTGATGTACAGACCCGACATTTCAAGGAAAAGGATGTCGCCCGCACCATCGGCTTGATGTGGCGGCGTAAGACCCCGCGGCGAGCTGAATTTTGTATGCTTGGCGATTTTATTAAAGGTGAATAGACAGTCTGGATATTGCGCGCTCCAGCTTCCGCTAAAACAAGCCCAACTGATTGCCCAGTTTCCCCGGTGGCCTGAATAGCGCTGTGTTCAGTTGACGATCCTCCCGGTTGGCCAGATTGAGCTTGCGGCAGGCCAGTTTGAAACGCTGACTGAGCAGATCGGCAAATTGCCCGGTGCCTCTCATACGATGACCAAAGCGGCTGTCGTAGTCTTTGCCACCCCGACTTTGTCGCACGAGACTTAACACATGATCCGCGCGATCCGGGAAGCTGGATCGCAGCCACTCTTCGAACAGGTCGCGGATTTCCAGGGGCAATCGTAACAAGATATAAGCTGCGGCCTCGGCGCCGGCATCAGCGGCAGCCGCCACTATGGTTTCCATCTCGTGATCATTAAGCGCTGGAATCACAGGAGCGTATAACAGCGAGGTGGGAATACCCGCCGCCGTTAGCGCCGCCATGGTCTTCAGTCGAGCCTCGCCGGACGCGGTTCTCGGCTCCATGGCACGCTTCAGTGATCTGTCCAACGTTGTCACACTGATGGCGACATGACATAGGTTATCCGCCGTCAGCTCTGCCAGCAAATCGATGTCGCGTTCGATCAGGGTACTTTTAGTAATGATGGACACCGGATGGCGATAGGTGCGCATAACCTCGAGTAACTCCCGTGTTATCCGGTACTGTCGCTCGATGGGTTGATAGGGGTCGGTGTTGGCACCCAGGATAATAGTGGAACACTGGTAGCGGTGGTTGTTCAGTTCGCGTTCCAGCACCTCGGCGGCATTGACTTTGTGGCGTAGCCGCGTTTCAAAATCCAGACCGGGCGACAGATCCAGCCAGGCGTGGGTGGGGCGCGCATAGCAGTAAATACACCCGTGCTCACAGCCACGATAGGGGTTGATAGATTGGTCAAAGGGAATGTCCGGTGAGGAATTGCGAGCAATAATCGAGCGCGCCTGTTCCGGCAGGCATTCGGTGACTATCGATTCTGGTTCAGATTCGATATCCCATTCGCTGTGGGTAGCGCTGTAGCGACTCTCATGGTTACTGCGTGCAGCACGTCCCCGTCTCGGACTGGAGGGGCTGTAGGGATTGGATTCGGATTTCACAGGCAAACCTATACTGTATATTAAAACAGTATATGCGTGTCAGGGGTATCGAACAAGCCTCGCAGTGAAAGGGTGACAACAACGATTTTGCTCCCGACAGCGATGCCCGTTACTATCGTTGAATATCGATAACAATGGATATGGCCATGGGCAGAGACGTCGAACTCAAAACCTTTACCGAAGCGGATTACCAGCAATTCTCGACTCGTATTAATGGTCAACTGGATAGACTGCGAGAGATTCTGGCGCAGCCAGGCTTTGGCAATGGCCCCGCGTCATTGGGGGCAGAGCTGGAAATGTACCTGGTCGATGAAAACTACTTGCCAAGTCCGGTTAATACTCAACTCATGGAACTGGCGGATGATCCCCAGCTCACGTATGAATTGAATCGCTACAACCTGGAATACAATCTGAGCCCGGTGCCAGCCGCCGGGAAACCTTTCAAAGCGATGGAAGATGAAATGCGCAGCTTTCTCAACGGCCTGCAGGAAAAGGCGCAGACTATTGGAACTCAGATAATTCCCATAGGTATTTTACCCACGTTGCGCAATATTCATTTGAGCGACAATTTTATGACCGACCTGCCACGCTATCACTTGCTGAAAGAGGGCTTGTGCCGCATGCGCGGAAATTCATTCAGTATTGACATCAACGGCAAGGATCCGCTCTCTATTTACGGTGATGGCGTAACCATAGAAGGGGCTAATACCTCGTTCCAGGTACATCTGCGTTTGCTTCCCGATCAATTTGCCGATGTGTTTAATGCTGCACAATTGACCACGCCCCTGGTGTTGGCCATGGCGGCCAATTCGCCTTTTCTTTCCGGGCACAGACTCTGGCAGGAAACGCGTATCGCGCTGTTCAAGCAATCTATTGACTCCAGAGTGAGGGAACACCCGGATTGGGCACAGCCTGCTCGCGTGAGCTTCGGTCATGGTTGGGTGCGCCGGGGTGCCTGGGAATTGTTTGCCGAAAATGTGGCGCTGTATCAACCACTGATACCGGCCTGTGCCAATCTGGAGGAGGCTGCGCCCGGGGAACTGCCTGACCTGAATTTGCACCACGGTACGGTGTGGTCCTGGAACAGAGCTGTGTATTCCCACCTGGATGACGGGCATTTGCGGATAGAGTTCCGGGCCATGCCTGCCGGCCCTACGGTTATCGATATGGTGGTCAACGCGGCGCTCGCCGTGGGCTGGGCCATGAGCATGCGGGACAGCATAGATCAGTACACAGCCCGCTTGCCCTTCAGTTTTACCGAATACAATTTTTATCGGGCGGCGCAATTCGGTCTGGATGCCTCGGTCATATGGCCACAGAAAGAGGGCGGGGGCCTGGTTGAACGACCCATACAAGAGGTAATAGAAGAGTTGATGCCCAGGGCCTGGGATGGCTTGAAAGAACTTGGCGTCGACCTGGAGGAAATAGATCGATTACGGCGCATAGCTGAGCAACGACTTTCTGCCCGCCAGACTGGTGCGCGCTGGCAGCTGCTGCGCTTTGAAACCTTGCGGGAGAAACACTCGATCGAAGCCTCCAGTGAGATGATGCTTAAAGCCTATATTGCGCACCTCATGGAAGGGCGCCCGGTTTCAGATTGGCCCGCTCCCGAAAGTTGTGAGTAATATGAGTGTACTGAAGTTGTGGCGCGACCCCTCGCCAGAGGATGTCGATCCCCACGTAAACGGATTTTTACAGGCGCTGCAACATCCCACAGTGATAGCGCTCACCGGTCGGGATACCTCGCGCCATCGTGTGCTGGTCACGCTTTTGCACGGCAATGAGCCGTCTGGGTTGGAGGCGGTACATCAGTTTTTGCTGAGTGGAGAGCAGCCTGCGGTTAACGTCAGCGTTGTGTTGGGCTCCGTGCACGCGGCGGCCGCTGAGCCGCTTTTCTATCACCGCATGCTGCCCGGGGATCGTGATCTGAATCGTTGTTTCGAAGCGCCTTACAGCGATGGCCAGGCTGTTCTCGCCAAGGCGATACTGGATTATGTAAGAAGCTGCGAACCCGAGGCGGTAATCGACCTGCACAATACTTCTGGGTCCAGCCCCGCTTTTGGGGTGGGAATATATGAAAATGAGGAAGTGATGGCACTGACCGGGCTCTTTGTCGATAAATTGATCGTCACTGAACTTCGATTGGGTTCCCTGATGGAGCAGGAATTTGGTGCTCCCGTGGTGACGGTGGAGGCTGGTGGTAGCGCCGATGATGCTGCGGACAGCACGGCGAGGGAGGGTGTACGTCAGTTCTTTACCCTGAAAACGCTGTGGAGTGAACATGCGCCGGTGACCGTTATCCGAAAATCCCGCCGCCTGGAGTTACAGCCACACTCGCGCATTGATTACGCCGACCGTCCTCTGCATGACCGCGATATAACTCTGCGGGCAGATGTGGATAGCTTTAACTTCAGGTTGGCACAACCCGATGAGGCATTGGGGTGGTTGGGGGAGGACGGCTATAGCCATTTGCGCATTGGCGGCGAGCCCGGTCGCAGCGACGTGGGAGATTTCTTCGAAGAGCGCGATGGGTGTTTGTTCCCCCGGGATACCATGCAGATATTTATGGCGACCACGAGACCCGATATCGCCGCCTCTGATTGCCTGTTCTACTTCGTGATGTCCAAGCAATGAAGTTTGTATTCTGATGCTGCATCGTATCTGGCTGTCATTTTTCCTGCTGGCCGGCCTGTCTGCACTATACCAATGGCTGGGCACGGGCGATTCAGAGGTGTTTCAGCGGATGGTTGCCGCCGCATTTGAAATGGCGGGTTTGAGTGTCGAACTCGCCATCGGCCTGATCGGCTTGATGAGTTTGTGGTTGGGCATTGTTGCGGTGGGGCAGGCCGCGGGTTTGATCGATAAACTCGCTCAGTTGCTGGCGCCTCTTTTTACGCGATTGATGCCGGAGGTTCCCGCAGGGCACCCAGCTGTATCCTCTATTACATTGAATCTTTCAGCGAATGTGCTGGGTCTGGACAACGCGGCAACGCCGCTGGGCCTCAAGGCCATGAAAGATTTACAGGAGCTGAACCCAAAACCAGATACCGCCAGTAACGCCCAGATTCTATTTCTGGTGCTGAATACATCCTCGGTCACACTCTTTCCCATGAGTGTGTTGCTGTACCGCGCGCAATTGGGTGCCCCTGATCCGGCCTCGGTGTTCCTGCCCATACTGCTGGCAACCACCTGCTCGACCCTGGTTGGTTTACTGCTGACGGCTCATGTACAGAAACTCAAACTGGCGGATCGCGTGGTGCTGACCTACTTCGGGGTGGCGGGTGCCTGTCTGCTGGCGTTAATGGCCTTCCTGGGAACCCTGACTGCGGCGGAACTGCAGCGGCAATCCAGTTTGATAGGCAATCTGCTGATATTCAGTCTGATTGTTGGCTTTCTGTGGGTCGCGCATCGCCGCGCAGTCAACGTATACGAATGTTTTGTCGACGGTGCCAAGCAGGGCTTCAAAGTCGCTGTCGACATCATTCCGTTTTTGCTGGCCATGCTGGTCGCCATCGGCATATTCCGGGCCAGTGGTGCCTTGGATCTGCTGATGGAAGCTGTACGTGCGCTGGTGAATCTTGTTGGCGGCGATACCCGCTGGGTCGACACCCTGCCAACGGCCCTCATGAAACCACTGAGTGGCTCGGGCTCACGGGCGCTGATGGTGGATACCATGAATACCCACGGCGTTGATTCCTTTCAGGGGCTGCTGGCCGCCACCATTCAAGGTTCGACTGAAACCACCTTCTATGTACTAGCCGTCTATTTCGGCTCTGTTGGTATCCGGCATGGGCGACATGCCGTGTCTTGCGGATTAGCGGCAGATGCAGCCGGGATCACTGCTGCTATTTTTCTTGCCTATTGGTTTTATGGATAGCTAGTGACTCAATAGTCCGGTAGCCCGGGCCAGGCACTTATATCCCTTTTCAGGACACGCCGTAAACCCATCCATGGGGGCTCGGAAGCGCCGTCCATGGCGCTTACGGTCCCGAAAAGGGATATAAGCACCTGGCCCTATTCCTGTGGTTGATCGAACAATGTGTAGGTAGGAGCAGATGACATTCCAGGTATCCTCGACCGTCGGCCGCATGGACGCGGCCGTCGAGCTTACAGGGACGTATTTACAGCGTGTCGAGGATACCTGGAATGTTGGCTGCTCCGACGCGAGGCAAATTCGTTCCGACGCCGGGTTAGCTTTGCAAAGCTGCTTTAACCAAGGGCAACCGATCATTCCCAAAGTACATATCGTCCCCATCGATATACATCGTCGGTGAGCCATAGCCACCACGTTCGATAAGCTCTTCAGTATTGGCCCGTAACATATCCTTGCACTCCTGGCTGGCAATCCGGGTGAAGAAATCGGCCGGGTCCATATCGAGTGAGGTGAGGATGTCGCTTAGCACGTCATCATTGGAGATATCTTTCTCATCACCCCAATAGGCTTCAAACAAGGCCTTCGCATAGGGCACCAGCGTGTTCTGCTCCATGGCGTAAAAACAACCGCGCATGGCTTTCACTGAATTTACTGGATGAAAACTGGGCCATCCAATTTTTATGTTTTCGTAATTTGCCCAGTCAATTAGATCTTTCATGAAGTAAGTCATGCGCCGCTCATTGCTGAACATCGATTCCCGGGCCGCGTACAAATCTTGATTGACGGCATTGAATACGCCGCCGACAAGAATAGGACGCCAGATAATATCAACGCCTGCTTCGGCGCATATGGGTTGAATACCGTTAAAGGCCAGGTAAGTCCACGGGCTGGAACAATCGAAGAAAAATTCGAGTTTGTGCATTAAAAATCGCTCCGTAAATTATTCCGAAAGTATACATCGAAAAAAAAAGTGATAACTAATTCACACTTGCATTACTTCGGGTTGACTCCATATAGAGGCGAGCGCATGATCGCTAGCGTAATTCAACTGAGCAAAAAAACGTATTTAGCCGACATGAAACTCTGTACTAACAATTATTGTGCGCCGATGGGCCTGCAGCATGGAGATATCTCCGTGGTGCTGACGCGCGCATGGGAGTGATTCCGGAAAGCAGCTAAAACGAAATAAAAAGTTTAGATAAAGCCTCCGAGAATCCAGATTCCGGGGGCTTTTTCAGTTTTAGGACCCCCGCATAATCCGGATTCTCAAGGCCAGACAGCAGGATGCTGACAGGACAGGACGATGAGAACCGTGATCAAGGCTGTAAAAGCCAACATAGCAAAGACCTACACGATGGGATTCTTCGCCTCCTTTATGGTGGTGATACCTGTCTTTGTGCCTCTGCTGCAGGGATACGGTCTGACCATGGCTCAGGTTATGCAGACCCAGGCTGTGTTCGCGCTCACCGTTGCTATTTGCGAAGTGCCCTCTGGTTATTTTGCTGATCTCTGGGGCCGAAAGAACACCATTGTCGTGGGCGAGTTTTTGAATGCCATTGGTTTTGGCATGTTGTGGTGGGCCGACAGCTTCAACGAGTTCCTCGTTTACGAGTTTATTCTTGGGGTCGGCATGAGCATGACGTCAGGGGCGGATCTGGCATTGCTGTACGACAGCGAGTCATACCTGCAGGAACAGGGTGAAAGGTCACCCGGTCCCAGCAAGTCCTTGAGTCGACTGGTCTCACTGGAAGCCGGTGCAGCAGGTATCGCCGGCATACTGGCGGGTGTATTGCTCAACTGGTCTATGGACTGGGTGGTACTGGTGCAGAGCTTGAGTGGCATCGTTCCATTCCTGATCGCATTGACTCTGGTCGAGCCGCCTCGGGTCAAAAGCGAGGGTACCCATAAAGAACATGCAGGACGTATTTTCTCGTTGCTGTTGTTCGGCAAACCAGTTGTGTTGTGGACGGCGTTGTCCATTGTCGCTTTTGGATTGATGGGCATGTACACCTTCTGGTTGTACCAGAAGTATTGGGAGTTCCAGGGAATTCCTCTGTATATGTTTGGCTATATATGGGCCGGTTTCGCGTTGGCGGTCAGCATCAGTGCCCGTTACGCCGGAGCCATTGAAAAGTGGTTGGGTACCCGTGCCTTCCTGCTGATGTTGGCGGTATTACCGATTGTTGGTTTGGTTGGTATGGCGGCTTTTGCCGGCTGGGCCGGGGTGATGTTTGGCCTGGGCGTGCAGATTGCCCGTGGCTTGAGTATCACCACTTTCTACGAGGCTTTGAACAGCCGCGTAGATGGTAGCTACAGAGCCACGCTCAATTCCCTGGTGAGTTTGGGGATCAGGGGTAGCTTTATTCTGACCGGACCGGCGTTGGGATTTTTAGTCGACAGTCATGGGGTGCAATTCGCCCTGTGGGGGGTGGCCGCGATTTTCGCACCGATTCTGCTGTTGATGATCTTCCCACTATTATCTCGGATTCGTCGAGAACGACGTGAGAATGACAATCCCGTGACCGAGATTGTCGACGGGCTGGATGAAACGGAATTGCCCGATGAAAGCTGTGAACCTTTGACTGTCTGTGAGGCAGTCAACAACTGAAAACCTGAGTCCAGGTCTCCTTTGCCCGGCCCCTGTCCCCTGCGACAGACAAGGCCGGGTTTTTTTTGCCTGTAGTTTACAAATAGCGTGAATTTTAATTCTTGGTATCTTCTACGGTTGAGCGTTATTCTCTGGGTTAGCCATCACCTAACAATAATGAATGAGGCTATACATGATGAGTTCAGAGTTCCGCCACTCGCTGCTTGCCCTTGCTGTTATCTCCATGACAACTGGAACTGTTCCTACACTGGCACAAGACTCCGCCAATATTCTTGAAGAGGTGATTGTCACCGCGCGCAAACGTGCAGAAAGCCTACAGGAAAGCCCCGTGGCCGTTACTGCCCTTAGCGCATCTGCTCTGAGAGAAGCCGGCGTTAAAAACCTGTACGACCTTAATCAAATAGCGCCTAACATTGAGGTACAGGCTGGTAATGGTAACGCCGGCGGCATCGCGAATATCTACATACGCGGCGTTGGTCAACGGAATACAGGACCCAATATTGATTCCGGTGTGGGCATCTATATCGATGACGTTTACCTGGGGCGACCCGACGGTGGCTTGCTGGATATTAACGACATCGCCTCGGTGCAGGTGCTGCGAGGCCCCCAGGGCACGCTGTTCGGTAAAAACACAACGGGGGGTGCGTTGGTTTTCACGACCAATAGACCCAATGAAGAATTCGAAGGCTCTGTGCAGTTGCGCACTGGCAACTATGGCAGGCAGGACATCTCAGGTGTTTTAAACATTCCCTTGAGCGACAACTTGTGGAGTCGATTTTCAGTCAATTCCATATCCCGGGATGGTTATCTGAAGAATCATCATGATGGCAAAGACTATGTCGATGAAGATCGTATCAGCGCCATCGGGCAGCTGCGTTGGGTAGCCTCTGAAGATTTGACTGTTGATTTGAACGTTAACTATTCCGATACCAGCCAGACCGGACGTCCACAGAAATGTGTGCCAGTTCCCGGTGTTATCGGCTGGCAGGCGGCGTTGTTCGACGGTATTTCCGTTGTTCCCTCCACCGGTCGCACCTACGATGATTTTTGCCAGGACTCGGCTGATACCGGTGATGAATACGACGTGCTGTCAGATCTTGGCGGTGAGTACGAAGCTGAAACCAAAGGGGCGGCGATTACGGCGGAGTGGCAGTTTAGCGATGATATGGCACTGAAGAGTGTTACGGCTTGGCGTTATACCAAAGCCTTGCAGGATGATGAATTGGATCACACGGCGATCCCCTGGTTGCATCGAACACAGGCCGTTCATCCGGATAGCTCGCCCCGGGAAACCGACCAGTACACCCAGGAACTGCAGCTGAGCGGTTCTGCATTCGATGAGCGGATGCATTTTGTCACCGGCGCCTACTACTTTACCGAAGAAACCACCAATAACCGGGCGGTGAATTACCTAGGCCCCTTCGATCCGGGTATTGCCGGGTTTTTTATGTTGAACACGACCTCGACATTGCTGGAGGCAAAAAACAGCGCCTACGCCATTTTTTCCCAGGTGGAATGGGCTTATACCGACAACTGGCGCAGCACCTTCGGGCTGCGCTACACCGACGAGGAACGGGAGCTCTACCGTAAGCGATGGAATGTTGACCCTGACACGCTGGGCGTCAACGGCGGCGTGCTTGCCAATCCTTTCAACGGAGGGTGGGTAGTGGACCGCAATACGTTTACCTATAACCCGAACTTTGGCTGGATAGATCGCGATGTCTTTGAAGATAAGGTGAGCTCCAGCGATACCACACTGATGGGCAGTATCCAGTATTTGATCAATGAGTCAGACTGGGTGGACGATGGTAGTATTTATCTGACCTACAGCGAGGGCTTTTTGTCCGGCGGCCTATCTGAGGCGCCCACCGACGCCTTTGATATTTTTGAGCCCGAGGAAGTGGAGAACTGGGAGCTCGGTTTCAAACTGGATTTACTTGGTAAACGATTGCGCATCAATGGCGCGTATTACATCTCGGATTACTTCAACCGGCAGCTGACCACGCTGGTAGTGAATCTACAGACTAACTCCCCGGCGGGTGCCACGATTAACGCGGCAGAAAGCTCTATTAAAGGTTTCGAGATTGAAACCACCTGGTTACCTACGGACAACCTTGAGATAACCGCCAACGCCACCTGGAATGAGGGTGATATAGAGGAATTCGCTGACGTCCAGGTGTTGGCAACCGATCCAACCTCCGCCATCGGCGCCGGATGTGACCGGGCCGATCTCACCTTTGTGGTTATTGATCAATGCCCGAGTGACCGCTCTAGCGAAAACCTGCCAAGATTGCCCGATGCGACCTATTTCCTAGCGCTGCAGTACACGATGGAAACTGACCTTGGTACCTTTATCCCGCGTGTTCAGGCGAGTCTGAAGCAGGATATTGATTACTGCTTTGACGCTACCAGCTGTCGGCTGGGCGGTTGGCTTGAAGACGAGCAGTTTGATCTCAGTGCCCGCCTCACATGGATGTCTAAAGACGGAAAATGGTTGGGCTCGCTTTATGGTAGCAATCTTACCGAAGAGAGCCATATTATTGGGGGCAGTGCTCTAACAGAATCGGCGGGTGTCGGTGGTTACGTGGCAGCGCCACCACGAATGTACGGAGTGGAATTGCAGTACAGCTTCTGAGCCGATGGTCTTGACTGCCCGGTGACCGCGAGAGTCATCGCGACTGGTGTCTATTCGTCGCGTCTTTTCTTTATGGGGACAGCTTTGCGATCACTGATGTGACTGCATTTTCAACCCGCAATATTCGTGGACCCAGATTCACGCCAATACAGCCTGCCGCTTTCAGCAGATCAACTTCAAAGGTTGTCCAGCCCCCTTCAGGGCCGATTGCCACCAGTAATGACTCACCGGCATATTTGTCACAGCTTTCATCCTGCCCGGGATGCGCCACCAGTCCTGTGCTCTCTTTCAGCAATGCGGGTAGTTCGTCCTCAACGAAAGGGCGAAAGCGTTTTGCCAGCTGAATAGTGGGCGGTACTGTATCAACCGACTGCTCCAACCCTCGAAACAGGTATTGCTCGATTGTTCTTTCCTGTAATACCGGCGTCTGCCAGAAACTCTTTTCCACCTTGGCAGCATTGATCAGCACCAATTTTTCAACACCCAGTTCGGCGCAGTTCCGCAGAATACGACGAAGCATTTTGGGGCGGGGCAGGGCGACTACCAGCGTGAGTGGCAGTTTATCCGGCGGCGCTTTTCCCAAGCTGACCTGCATCCTGACGTCTGAATCCGTTATCGATTCAACAGTCCCGTCACCCATAAGGCCATTGATTTCACCTACCCGCAGTACGTCGCCGGGGGACGGCGTGAGCAGAGAGGCGATATGTTCAAAGCGTTCGTCGTCCAGACAGAGATGGTCGCCATCCAACTCATCGGAACGAAATAGAATAATATTCACTCGGGGGTCGCCCAGAGGTCGTACTCATCCGCGTGTTCAACGGTTGCCTTGAGTATGTCTCCGGGTTGCAGGTTGGTCTCGCCGTTGAGATACACATGCCCGTCAATTTCTGGTGCGTCGGCCCAGCTGCGGCCAATAGCCCCTTCTTCATCCACTTCGTCGATCAGTACTTCAATGGTACGGCCGATCTTTTGCTGCAACTTGGCGGTGCTGATCGCCTGCTGGGTTTCCATAAACCGCTCCCAGCGATCCTGCTTGACGTCATCGGGAACATGCTCGGCGATATCGTTGGCTGCCGCGCCTTCAACGGGCGAATATTGGAAGCAGCCGACTCGATCCAGCTGGGCTTCCTGCAGAAAATCCAACAGTTCCTGGAATTGAGCCTCGGTCTCACCGGGAAAGCCGACAATGAACGTACTACGCAGGGTTATATCAGGGCAGTCAGAACGCCACTGCTGGATGCGGTTCAGGGTTTTCTCGGTGGCGGCGGGTCGCTTCATGGCTTTCAGCACATCGAGATTGGCGTGCTGAAAGGGAATATCCAGATAGGGTAGCACCTTGCCCTCAGCCATCAAGGGGATGACCTTGTCCACATGAGGGTAGGGGTACACGTAATGAAGACGCACCCAAACACCCAACTCACCGAGGGTTTCGCACAGCTGTTGCATATGGGTTTTGATCGGGCGGCCCTGCCAGAACCCGGTACGGAACTTGGTATCGACGCCGTAGGCGCTGGTGTCCTGTGAGATAACCAGCAACTCACGAACACCCGCCTTAACCAGACCCTCGGCTTCGTTCATTACATCGCCAATTGGGCGGCTGACCAGATCCCCGCGCAGGGAGGGAATAATGCAGAAGCTGCAGCGGTGATTACAGCCCTCAGAAATCTTGAGATATGCGTAGTGCCGGGGTGTGAGTTTGACACCCTGCGGTGGCACAAGATCAATCAGCGGATTGTGTTCTGCGGTCACAGGCACGTGTTGATGCACGGCGCCCACAACCTCCTCATAGGCTTGTGGCCCAGTAACAGCCAACACGTCGGGGTGCGCGGCGGTTATAGCCTCGGCATTCTTGCCCATACAGCCGGTAACGATGACGCGGCCATTTTCGTTCAGCGCCTCACCAATAGCGTCCAGTGATTCCTGCTTG
>CALJGI010000054.1 GCA_938074045.1 uncultured Halieaceae bacterium | reverse complement strand
CGCACGGCAAGTCGATGATGAAGAGAAAGCCAGCCTATGGCCCCATCTCTGCAGTATTTACCCCGACTATGATGTGTATCAGCGCCGCACCGAGCGCAATATACCCGTCATAGTTTGCGAGGAGCGCAGCGACTGAATCGATTGCTCAGTTCTGTCGTCGCGACAACCTGATAGGCATATGCTTGAAGCCGTGGATGTTGTTAGACCGAATGAAGCGCGGTTCCCCGGTCAATTCGGCCTGCTGGTAGTGGCGGAAGAATTCCTCAAAAAATATCTGCGCTTCAAGGCGGGCCAGGTTGGCGCCCAGGCACAGATGGATGCCGTGCCCAAAGGCCAGGTGCGGGTTCGTCTCTCGCTGTAGATTCAGGGTTTGCGGATCGCTGAAAACCGTTTCATCAAAATTCCCGGAGCTGTACAGCATGACGACCCGGTCACCTTCTGCGATGGGCTGACCGGCAATCTCAGTGTCCACGGTCGCCGTGCGACGGAAGTAGTGCAGGGGCGTACTCCAGCGCAACATCTCTTCAATGGCTGTCGGCAAATGCTCCGGATTTTCCTCAAGCCAGCGGTACAGCTCGGGCTGTCGCAACAACTCGTACATACCAGCGCTGATCAGCCCTCTTGTGGTTTCATTACCCGCGACGGTTATCTGCACGAACAGGGAAGCGAATTCCGCCTCGTCGATGCGGTGTCCATCCACTTCGGATTGCAGCAGCATGGTAATCAAATCATTGCCACCGCTGTCCCGACGCTCGCAGGCCAGTTGAAATCCGTAGGTCCCCATATCAATAGTGGCGGCGGTAACTTCTTCCGCTGTGCCGCCAAGATCGGGATCACTGGCAGACGTTGCCAGATCAGACCAGCGTCGAATCTCCGGCCACATGTCTCTGGGAATTTGCAACATCGATCCAATCACGGCGGTGGGTAGATCTCCCGCCAGACTCTCAACAAAATTGACCTCCGCGTTGCCCTCAATGGACTGCATGATGTCACGCGCAATTTCTCTGATTTTTGGCTCCAACTCAGCCAACATTCTGGTGGTGAAATGGGTGATAACCGAACGTCTTATCGGCCCGTGACGAGGTGGGTCCATACCCAGAAGCTGATTGCGTGTCATCGCAAGAATGTCGGGTTCGAGGTTATCGACCATGACAAAACCGGTCTCTGCAGAAAATGCTTTGTGATCTTTGGAGACTCTCAAGATATCGGCATGCCGTGATACCGCCCAGAAACCACCACCGTCAGGGTGTGTGTGCCAGTGCACAGGGTCATTTTCCCGCAACCAGGCGAACTGCTCGTGGGGAATACCGTTGGTGTAATTGTCGGGGTTGTAGATATCTATGTTCACAGACTTTTCTCGTGATTCATCTAGTGTCGGATGGGCAGTGATAACACGGCGGTGAACAGGCGTCGAGCTTCAGCCAGTTTTTCAAACAAGGGGTAGCTGGTATCGGATGCCCAGTGGACCATCAGTGAGTTGACTGTGCCCATCACCATTTCCGCCAGAATTTCGGGGGAGAATTCTGTGCTTGTGTCCCCGCGCTGTTGGCCATGTGCCAGAATTTCCCGAAATTTGTCCTGCAGCGAGTCGCTCAATTCATGCAGGGGGTTGTGTTCGTCCTCCGGTCCTGGTCGCACCAGCATCAGCTGTCTATCGATATCTCCATAGTCCGCCAGATTCTTTTCCAGGAAATTAATCATGGCTATCACACGATCGCTGGTGGCCTGTTCTTCATCGCTCAGGCTGCGAAACATTTCTTCCGCGGTAGCATAGGTGCGTTGCTGGCTCAAATCCCGCAACAGAGATTCCTTGTTGTTGTAGTAGCCATAGAAGGTACGCCGAGCCACGTCAGCAGAGGTACATATCTGTTCCACGCTGGTTGCCTCGATGCCGTAGTCCCGGAACAATTCATAGGCGGCGTCCAGAATACGTCCCCGTATTTCCTGTTTGCGCTTTTCCCGGCGGCCGGGGAGGCTGACTTCCGCTTCCATTAAATTCTCTCAATGTGTTGCATCTGCAGAACGCATAGTCTATAAAAGTATACAAGTGAGCACAAATGCTCAATTGAGAAGTTGTCCCTGTGTCCGTTTTTGGAGGATTTATGACAGAGCGCCTTCTGCTGATATCGTCAGATTGCCACGCCGGACTGCCGATTGCGCAGTACAAACCCTATATTGAGACCCAGTACCACGACATGATGGATATGGCGGTACCGGTTCAGATTGAGCAGACCAAGAAAGCCGAAGCGAGCTTTCTGATCAAGGAAATCAACGAAGAGTGGCGGCGGGGCATTGAGACTGAATTGACCGGGGCCTGGGTGTACGAAGAGCGGGTAAAAATGCTGGATAAGGACGGCATTGCGGCGGAAATCATCTATCCTGACGGCATCACCGAGCTCAATACGCCACCTTTTGGCGCGGGTCTCTCACTGCCTACCAAAGATATTATGCCGGAGCTGCAGTGGGCTGGTGCCATGGCACACAACCGATGGTTGAGTGATTTCTGTTCCAATAATCTCGATCGGCATAAGGGTGTGGGTATCATCCCTCTGCTGTGGGATGTAGAACTGGCGATCACGAATATGCACTGGTGCGCAGACAATGGATTGAGCTCCGTCATGATCCCTGTTATGACCGGCACCTTTCCCGGCTACAACGACCTCAAATACGACCCCTTCTGGGCCGCCTGTGAAGAGCGCGGGGTGATGGTCAGCTTCCATTCTGGCCCTGGTCCCATGGCCGATATTTTCGGTCAGAACTGGCCGGATGAAAGCGCGGATAACAAGCCCGGCGCCATGGGCATTTACGTGTCCGAGGTTCTTTGGTGGTTGTATCGACCACTGACCTTCATGATATGGGGCGGTGTGTTTGAACGATTCCCCAACCTG
>CALJGI010000053.1 GCA_938074045.1 uncultured Halieaceae bacterium | reverse complement strand
CAGGGAGTGTACCGTGTAAATGAAATTTGATCTGGAAGTTGACTGGTTAGTGGCCGGCAGCGGCGCTGCAGGGATGACCGGGGCTATAGTAGCCCACGAGTGTGGCGGCGACGTGCTTTTGGTAGAAAAAGAGCGTTGCTATGGAGGTACCACCGCTCGTTCCGGAGGCGTGGCCTGGATTCCCGGGAACGCCGGACAGGCCGAGCTGGGGATTTCTGATAACGCGGCCGACGCCTTTAGCTATCTGAATGGCCTGATCGGTGACAGTGTCCCCGAGGCCAGACTAAGAGCTTATGCCGAGCGTGCTCCGGAGATGCTGGAATTTATGATGGCCAACAGTCACGTCGACTACCGTGCCATCGAAAAATACATGGATTACTACGAGCATATCCCCGGTTATAAAAGTGGCGGTAGGTCTATGGATGTCGCGCCCTTCAGCCGCCGTCAATTAGGTGCTGAGCTGGCGCATCTCAGCGACGAGCACTACGCGGGCTTGCTGCTGCCCTTTAACGTGACAGTAAATGAGGGTCAGGCACTGCAGCGCATGGACTGGAGAGCGTATCTGGTGGGTGCCCATCTGCTGTTGCGCTACCTCCTGGATATCCCCGCACGTCTGCGCGCGGATCCCGATAACCGGCTGACTCTGGGGCGTGCTGCGGTGGCCCGACTGCGGCGATCGATGATGGATCGGCGTATTCCTCTCTGGTTGAACTCCCCCATGCAGGAATTGTTGCTGGAGGAGGGTGTTGTGGTAGGTGCTGTTATTGCCCGCGATGGAGTTGAGCAGCGCGTCGCCGCGCGACGAGGCGTATTACTGGCTACGGGTGGTTTCAGTCAAAACCACGCCATGCGCAAACGTGAGCAGCAGACACCGATCGGGAACGAATGGACTGCCTCCGCTCCCGGAGCAAACGGCGATGGCATTGTCATGGGGCGGCAGGTGGGCGCCGGGACAGGCTTTATGAAGAGTGCGTGGTGGTCGCCAACCTATTGTTTGCCTGATGGTCGAAGGATCGCACTTATTGCCGGGAAAGCCTATCCTGGATCGATTATGGTGAACAGGCGGGGGCGGCGCTTTGCCAACGAAGCTCAGCCCTACGAAGATCTCGTGAAGGCACAGTATGCCAGTGAAGCGCGGGGGGAGGGTGCCATCCCCTGCTATCTGGTGTTCGATGCGGTGTATCGTAGCAAGTATGCGGTGGGACATATCAAACCGGGCTCCATCGCGGACGACAGTAAAATACCGCGGGCCTATTTTGAGTCAGGCTTGTTTGTCAGAGCGAATACGCTGCGTGAGCTGGCCGATCAAATCGGAGTCGATGTCATGGGCTTGGAAGAGACCGTGAAACAGTTCAACCGGTCGGCCCGATTGGGTAGCGATCCAGAGTTTGGCCGGGGCGACACGATTCACGATCGCTATTACGCAGATCATTCGGTCACCCCGAATCCCAGTTTGGGACCATTGGAACAAGCGCCCTACTATGCATTGCGTTGCGAGGCCGGCGATCTGGATACCAAAGGGGGTATTCTCTGCGATGAATTCGGTCGGGCTCTGACACCCGGTGGCGAAGTAGTGCCGGGGCTCTACGCAGCGGGAAATACCAGTGCAGCGGTAATGGGCGATACCTATCCGGGCGCCGGAGCCACCATAGGATCAGCGATGACATTTGCCTATATTGCCGCTCGCACGGCGTTTGCCAGCAGTGAGGGAGAGACGGAGTGAGCACAGAAAAGTATGCCTACCTCAGGCCTGGACACTTTGCCCGTGGATGGCATGTGGTGCTGTTTTCCAGCGAGCTGAGTGCGGGAGATATTCGCCGCTTGCACTATTTCGACCGTGATATGGTGATTTTTCGCGGTGAGTCAGGCGTAGTCGGGCTATTGGATGCACATTGCCCCCACCTGGGTGCGCATTTGGCCACCAATGGGGGACGAATGCGCGGCGACGCCATCGCCTGCCCCTTCCACGGCTGGACCTTTGATCGCGAGGGCCGCTGTGTTGATATTCCCTACGCAACGGCTATACCTGAGAAAGCCGTTAATGCCCTGGGTAGTTGGCCGGTGCTGGAGAAAAATGGGTTTATTGCCATGTGGTACGACCCGGAAGGAGGTCCCCCGGAGGATTATCTTCCCGACATTGAGGTGTGGGGAGATGGCGTGGGTGGATGGGGTGATTGGCAATTCCACCGCTCGCGAATTCGCGCCATGCCCTGTGATGTGGTGGAGAATATTGTCGATATTGCCCATTTTCCACATGTGCACGGGGGCGCAGTGCAATCCTTTGAGAACCGATTTACCGAGCGGACCGTGACGCAGATTTCACGGGTGCAGCGCGACCTGGATGCCGAAATGATTGTCCCGCCGGGTCTCCCCTTTGATTTGCGAGCCCTGCAGAAGGATAGCGCTGCACAAAAGGCAGATGCCTGGGGGGATGCTACCTACCATGGGCCTTCTGTCATGTATTACTACACCGAGTCCCGCAGTGCTGATATCAGTTTTCGAAGCTGGTGGGTGAACTGTCATATCCCCGTAAATGATGAAGAGATAGACCTGTGTTCCGCTGTCATCGTGGCCAGTCTCACTGAGGAAGCCCTGCCCGAGGATTTCCGGCAAATGTACCCTATAGTGGCGCATACAGCTTTCGGACAGGATGTGGAGGTGTGGGCTGACAAGGTCTACCGATCTGACCCGGTTCTATGTGATGGTGATGGACCGATTGCCAGATTCCGGCGCTGGTACGAGCAATTCTACTTGCCGAGAGAAGCCTGACGGCGCTTGTCGTTACCCCGGCAGCCTATCGCCGCTAATCTTGCTTCCTTTTATATAGATGTTTCAATGTGCCCATCTCACTTGTGTCTGCCACTATCAGGTCATCATCGGGCTGATCTCAATAATGTGTCGTAAGTCGATAATTTTATTAGGAGATACGGTTGACAAGCGGGTTGCTCGTAAGGACAATACGTCGCCTTTCGGAGGGGTTCCCGAGTGGCCAAAGGGATCAGACTGTAAATCTGACGCGCAAGCTTCGGTGGTTCGAATCCACCCCCCTCCACCATGACGGAAGTATGTAGCGGGCATGGTTCAATGGTAGAACCTCAGCCTTCCAAGCTGATGATGCGGGTTCGATTCCCGCTGCCCGCTCCATGAATGAGTTTTGCTCATATAGCTCAGTCGGTAGAGCACTTCCTTGGTAAGGAAGAGGTCACCGGTTCAAATCCGGTTATGAGCTCCACTTATTTTTGGAGAGGTAGTACTTGGGGGATGGTTTGGCGGGAGTCGCGATATGCGGCTTGGTGATAGCACCGCCGGACGGGACCGGGTGGTCAAACCAGGAAAATAGCTTGATCAAACAAGGCGCGGAGCCGGTTTAGGAGATTGTCGCAATGGCGAAGGAAAAATTTGAAAGAACCAAACCCCACGTAAACGTAGGTACGATTGGTCACGTTGACCACGGTAAGACGACGCTGACAGCGGCGCTGACCCGTGTATGTGCTGAAGTATGGGGCGGAGAGATGGTTGCGTTTG
>CALJGI010000052.1 GCA_938074045.1 uncultured Halieaceae bacterium | reverse complement strand
GCGACACATTGCCAACAAATTCGCGCCTGAGCCCTTCCAACGCCCGTAATCTGGAAATATCGGAGACCACCAAAACGGTCTCACCCTCGCCAAAACGCGCGCCGGTGAACTGTAGGGTCTGTTCCCTGCGGTGAGGTGACGGCATTTCAAGTGGCTCCGTGAATGATCGGGCATTCACGAACGACACAAACGCAGGCTCTCGGACCAAATTGATGATCGCAGCGCCCCGATCCTCCTTCCTCAAACCCATGAGCGCCGCAGCAGCAGGGTTCCACCAGCTCAACAGCAAATCGCTGTCCAGGACGAGCAAGCCCTCGTCCAGTGCTTCGGTCATCATCGCAAATCTTTTAATACGATAGCGTAATTGCTGCTGACGCCTGGTATCCCGGCGCTGCGCCCGGGTCAGCGCATCAACAATTTCCCCGTACATACCGTCGGTATCGGGTGCTTGCTCCTGCATGTGTCCCACTATCCAGTCTCGCAGTCGAGTGACCTGATAGATCGTCCAGATCAGATGGGCAGAGAGCGCAAGAAACAGCGTCTCGAAGAAATAGCCGATACTCAAGCCGAACAAACCGGCGACCGCCACCAGCAACAGAATGCGACGAACTTCCTCGCTTGTTCCCGGCTGCATTAACAGGAGGTTGACGCAGTACTGAGGGCAAACCGATAGCCTGCTCCTCGCACAGTTTGTATTCGGCCTTCGTGCCCGTCGCTGGCTATGGCCTTGCGAAGACGGCGTATATGAACGTCCACGGTACGCTCGTCCAGGTAGGCGTTACCACCCCAAACATTATTGAGAATCTGGTCTCGTGAATAAACCCTTTCGGGGTTGGTCATAAAAAAACGGAGAAGACGAAATTCAGTTGGCCCGATTTGAACCTGCTTGCCAGCAATCAATACCTCGTGGCTCATTGTGTTCAGGCTGAGTGAGCCTGCTCTCATGGTCTCATCACCTGGTGCGCTGCGGCTACGTCGCAGCACAGCCTTTACCCGTGATATCAATTCCCGTCTGGAAAAGGGTTTTGCAACATAGTCATCTGCCCCGGCATCCAGGCCCAATACCTTGCTGGGTTCTTCCGCCTTGGCGGTGAGCAAAATCACTGGCAGGTCGCGGGTGATTTCATCACGTCGCAATCGACGCAGGAGCTCCAGACCAGTTACACCGGGCATCATCCAGTCCAGTAATACCAGGTCAGGCTGTTCATCAATAATCAGGCCGTGGGCAGACTGGGCGTCCGCGCTCTGCAGCACATCAAATCCTGCCGCCCCCAACGCCACGCCCAACATTTCGCGTATGGCGTCCTCATCATCAACAACAAGTATGCGGTGTGCGGCTGCCATCATTGATTCCGACCACTGGAGATGGTGCATTTAATGACAGAATTATTACAGAAATGTGACAGCGGATTCATCGCCGCCCTCAGGTTGTATTACTCCATCCATCGTTGGAACGCAGGAATGCCTTCAGGCACAGAGTGAAAACTCTGTTTGTCGGCGAGCTGAAGCGCCAACTCCGCCTGCCCAAACAGGTCTGGGTCATCCAGCGTCCCTACCTTGATGATGACCATATGATCAAGCCCGGCGGGGCGTGTCAGTATATGCGTACCACAACTGGGACAAAACTCCCGATGGGCTGGCGTTTCAGCATGCTCACGCTTGTGTACCTTGACTTGACCTGAAGTATAGGCAAATCCGTCAGCGGCGAAACCCATGATTACATTGGGCATACCTCCGGAAATGTACTGACACTCACGACAGTGGCATTGCGCCCGCATCAAAGGCTCACCCTCTGCTTGATAGCTTATTTCACCACAGTAACAACGACCTGTAACGGACATTTCCACGCTTCCCTCTAAAGAATTAATCGGCCAAAGCATAGCACAGGCTGAGAGTACCGCCGCACTGGTTCTGACAGCAGCACAGCGGGTTTGCCAAGTTACCCGACAGCTTTTGCTGACTCAGAACAGAAGCCGCACACCGGCATTAATAGATCGCCCAGCCTCCGGTGCGACATCACGCAAAAACGACGTGCTGGCCCGAATTTCCTCATCCAGAATATTTTTCAGGCTGGCAAACCACACCACCTCTCCCATGCCCAGCACATGCCTGTACTCCGCATCAACATCAACTCTGGTAAACCCGCTGGTTGGCGCGTCATTGAGGCCCGGCTTGTCCTGCCGTGCAGCCGATAAAACCTGTGCTGAAAACCGCAGGTTATCGTTATGCCAACCGAGCCGGGCACCAAGCCTGTCCGGCGGCAGCCGGGGCACATCCCCACCTCGATTCAGATCCCCTCGAATCACGTCACCAAACACACCCAGGGAAACCTCCCCACCAGCAAAGTTGCCCATCGAGAACTCGGAATCCAGCTCAATGCCACGAAACCTTGCGTCCTCCTGCTCATATTGTCGCACCGGCAGTTCATCTACCTCTTCGCCCGTTGAAACCAGATGTATATAGTCCGAAAACTCGTTTTGATAAACAGTCAGATCCACCCAGTTTGCGTCGACACTCCATCGCAAAGCGAGATCAATATTGTTCGACACTTCGGTGTCCAGGGCATTGTTACCCAGTTCAATAGCCCGCGTTGCTGCATGAGGAACCCAGAGCTCGCTGGAAGAGAGGCCATGGTTTGAGAACAGTTCCTCTGTGGTGGGCGCTCTTCCTGCACTGGATAGAGAAAGCCCTATTTGCCAGGGATCTGATACCTGCCAGAGTACAGAGGCTGACCCGCTTAACGCGGAGTAACGCCTTGTTCGAGCGGCAATTGAAGTCGGGTCTCGTTCAACACGATCGTATCTAAGCCCCAGCTCGACAGTAAAATCTTCGTAATGAAAGTCCTCCAATACGAATATGCCAAGCTCACTGTTGGAAGTAACAGGAATAAACGCCTCTTCTCCCAATGCACTGAAATCACCGGACTTGGTCTGAAATCCAATCACACCGTGCAGACCTGCCAACGGCTTATGCACCGCTTCAAATCGGGTCACCAGCGTCTCGTTGTCAAACTCCGTGCCTACTTCACCCTCGCCTTCGATTTCCTGATGCTCGTATTGTGTGGCAGTTGCAAAAACCCTTAATACCTCTACGCCGGCCAATGGCTCATGCCAATGCAGAATACCGTCCCACCGGGTTTGTTTGACCTCTAGGCGTATACCTTCTTCTCCATGGCCATCTTCGTGTTCTTCTTCGTGTTCATCTTCGTGGCCATCTTCGTGCTCATCCCCGTGCTCATCCCCGTGCTCATCTTCGTGCTCATCCCCGTGCTCATCTTCATGCTCATCTTCATGACCATGCTCAGCGTGTGTATGGGAGCCGGCGGGTATGCCATAGGCGTTTCTGAGGCGATTCACCGACAGGCCTATAAATCCGGCATCAAAGTGATAGCTACCCCCCAGGGTAAAGCTGTCTGCCCTGCCGCTGGTGTTTTCAATACTCCCACGAGAGTCATCCTCGTCTGGATCCAGCCCGGCAAAACCGGGCACTTCCACATCGCTATAGTCGCGGTACATGCCATCCACATGCCAGGCGAACTGGCCAGTGCCGCCCTCGATTTTAGCGACCACGGTATCCATATCAGAAACAGATTCATGACGCAGTTCCAGGGCACCGGAAATGCCTTCCTGTGGTGAGGTAGGTATGCGGTTGTCGAGAACGTTAATAACGCCACCGATGGCTCCGCCACCGTATAAGAGTGTTGCTGGCCCGCGCAAGATTTCCAGGCTGTCAGCGAGCACCGGCTCTACAGAAACAGCATGGTCTGCACTCAAACTGGAAGCATCCGCGCTGGCCGTTCCATTCTGCAAAATGCTCACCCGGGGTCCCTGCTGTCCCCTGATCACGGGCTGTCCCACTGCAGGGCCAAATGACGCATTGGCTACACCCGGCGTCATAGCCAGGGTATCACCGATGGTAGCCGCAGCAGCGCGACGTAAGTCATCACCACTGATTACAGTAACTGGAAGTGCGGTTTCCGCTGTCTTTTTGTGCAAGGGCACCGAAACCAGAACATGTTCCAGCTCCGTCTCTGCCCATAGGGTCGTACTGGACAATACCAGTACGGCAAATATCTTGAATCGCATTGAATTCTCCTGAAGATAGATAATTAAACAGAATCTGATCAGGAGAGTTCAGGTGGTCCTCGGGGTGGGTGGTCCAATACAGTTGTCTGCAGAACCGGAGAGTAGATTTCTTCAAATGTGGTGTGTGAGAATGCTAGCGAGGCTGGTTGCGCGCCGGATTCCAGGCTTGGCACCTGGGACGACAACTTACAAATCACGCATTCACTCGCGCTCAGTTCCGCGTGGGTGTGGGAAATGTCTAGTAGCGGGCTGATAAAGATGGCCAAAACAGCGATTAACGTCAGCAATCGGCCGATCGCCCCGGTTCGCGATCGGGGAGAAAAACGAAGCAGACTTAATTCGTTGCTGGAGACCATGTCGCGATTCTAGCTGCTTTACACCGAGATTGTGAATATTTTTCGATCAGGATATGCACACGGTGGTGGCAGTTGCGAGAATTGAGTGTTCCAAATTTGCTTTCGTCATGCCAGAGGGCAATCTATGTTAAAGCTGCAATTGATTTAGCGGACTATCGGCCGCAGGAGTTTACATGCGCACCCTTCTTCTCTCATTGATCCTGATATTCACATGTCAATCGCTATGGGCAGACGAACTCGATCTGGATGCGGACTCACCCTGGCCGGACATTCGTCAAAAACGTATAGACACGCTGCTGCCAACAGCGATGCAGGGTGCGGGGATAGACGCCTGGCTGAGTCTTTGCCGCGAAAATAACAACGACCCACTGGCGGAGCACATAGGAGGCGAAAATGCCGGGGGAACCGCGGCTATACTGTTTATCCAGGATGAGGATGGATTTCGCTCAATCGCTTTTTCGCCCATTGGGGAAGCCACAGCACTCGCAGAACTGGGCATTCATCAGCGAGTCGTTGCCATACCCAGAGGCGGATCTGCCCTGGCCGCCGCCGCAGATTTTCTGAAGACCCGTGACTTTCAGCGAGTGGCAGTCAATACCTCAGCCAAAAACGCCCAGGCCGACGGCATGAGCTTCAGCCAGTATCAAACGCTGGAGACTGAACTGGGCGCCGACTACGCTCAGCGACTCGTTTCTTCAGAAGAACTGGTCTACCAGTGGCTGGCCATCAAACTGCCAGAAGAAGTCGACATCATGCGCAGGGCCGCAGAGTTGACGTCACTGTGGCAGATTCAGGCCTACCAAACCGTCATACCCGGTGAGTCTACCGATGCCGACATAGCGCGCTTTCTTAAAGCAAGGATGGCGGAATACGGGGTGAAAGACGGCTGGGCCCCAGACCAGAATCCGACGGTCAATTCCGGCGCTGACCGCGGCCACTCTCATGCCACCGACAAAGTCATTATGCCCGGCGACGTTATTCAAATCGATTTTGGCATCAAGCTATATCATCGCTGGGTCAGTGACATTCAGCGCTTTGCCTATGTCCTCAGACCGGGTGAAGAGGCCGCCCCAGAGGATATACAATCATACTGGCTCGCCGCGAGAGACGGCGGCATCGCCGCGTTTCGGGCCATGAAACCCGGCGTTCGCGGCATTGATGTGGATGCCGCGCAGCGCGTGCTAATGAAACGCAATAAATCAGAACACGTTATGTGGAGCACCGGCCACCCAGTTGGCTACGTGGCACATGACACTGGCCCCAATCTGGGTGGTAGTGAAAGTGAACAACCCCGCCCTGCGGCCCTACGGGAGTTGGCCCCAGGCATGGTGTTCGCCTTCGATGGTTTTCATGCCTGGACTCTGGACAATGGAGGACAAAAAACAATTTCTGTGGAAGAGATGGCCGTCATTACCAAGACCGGTGCCGAGTATCTTATCCCCCCTCAACGGGAACTGATTTTGATCAAATCAGGGGGATAGGGGCCACTGGAAACCGTGGTTGTATGCCTATCCCATAGCCGCTAAGATAACCCGCATAACAAATAATCAACACCGATGTTTATAGCTTGACGCTGGGAATTCACCCATGACTGAAGCCCGTCCGACCGCACGCATGGAATGGCGCCGTTATGGCGCTCTACCTATTGCCGCCGCTCTTGGTTACTCCACCAGTGTTATTCACATTTACGGCCTGTCGCCGTATATCGAACCGATTCAGGAAGCATTTAACTGGTCCAGAGCCCAGGCAACCAGCGGCCTCACGGTAGCCACGGTTATCAATGCCGTTTTCTGTCTATTTATTGGCATGCTGGTCGATCGCGTGGGACCTCGTCGTGTTGGCCTGATCGGTGTATTGCTGACAACGGGAGCCTTTGCGCTACTAGGTACAGCCACCGGAGACAAAGGGAATTGGTACCTGTTGTGGGGTGTTATGGCCTTTGCAACGCTACCGGTACAAGCAACGATATGGACCAGCGCGGTTGCCAGTCGGTTTGAAACATCACGGGGGATGGCGCTAGCCGTTACCCTGAGCGGCGCCTCACTTGCCGCCACGGTATTCCCCATTTTGGCAACATGGCTGATCGTTACCTATGGCTGGCGCACCGCGTTCGCGGCCGAGGGCCTGATCTGGGCTGCCATCACATTCCCCATGTTGTTTTTGTTTTTCCGCGGAGCCAGAGATGGCGAGCGCAAAAACAGTGTGGAGGAAACCGCTCCAGCACCGGTAGAACTCACAGGCATCAGCATATCCGATGGATTACGCTCCAGCGTATTCTGGCGCCTGTTCCTGGCCAGCGTTCTCTTTACCTTTACCATCATCGCGCTGGTAGTACACTTTATTCCCATCTTGAGAAACGCTGGCACCGATCATCTGGCCGCAGCGGGCGTTGCCTCGATGGTTGGTATTTTCTCAATCGTCGGCAGACTGGGAACCGGCTTTCTATTGGACCACTTCAAGGCATCCAGAGTAGGTGCCGCGATCTTTGTACTGCCGATCATTGCCTGCGCGCTGCTACTGACCGTTGGCTCCAATTCGGTGGCGCAATTTACCGCAGCGATCGTAATCGGACTGACACTTGGTTCGGAAATCGACGTGATCGTATACCTGACCACCAGACACTTCGGCATGAAGAATTTTGGCACGCTTTACGGCGGATTACTCACCGCCCTATCGATCGGTACGGCTTTCGGACCGCTTGCCGCGGCTGCGGTATATGACGCCACCGGTGTGTACACCAATTTTCTGATACTGACCATGCTGTTCATGGCTATCAGCAGTCTGTCTTTGTTGAGCTTGCCCCATAGGGGATATGAGGGCTAAACCGCGTGATCCGGAAACAAGCTGGTAGCCGGTTCGCTCACCGTCAACTCAAAAATCCATGGTCAACGACATACCGATTCGACGTTTGTAATCGTAGGGTAAACCGTGCCCGGCCTCGATACCGACAACCTGTTGCCCGGACAGGCTGTTGATGTGAAATTGATCGAAGACGTTCCGAACAAATACCTGCAACCGGTAGCGACCGGCATCGTCAACTATTCCCGTGTACCAGTCCAGTGTTCCGTAGGATTCCCCGATATGCAGGGGGTTATTGGTGGTGTCGTACTGGACGTCGTCCTGCCAGAAGTAGTTGCCCCGGACAAAGCCGTCAAAGGGTAAGGATTCGAATGGAATGTGGTAGGTGGCCGCCAGGTTAAACGCCCAGTCCGGGGAATCCGGCATGTCGGCTCCGGTGAGATCCTGTACATTGTCCACACATCCCTGGGCTGCACTCTGAGCGGCATAGCACGGTGCATCCTTCCAGTCAGAAAAAATGGCATCTGTGTACACGAGCGAAGCCTGCAGATCCAGATTCTCGATCAGCCGGGCCTGTATTTCGACCTCCACACCCTGGGTTTCAAGCTCACCCGCATTGGCTAGAAAGAAGATCGGGGGAAAGGCATCGGGCACCTGTGCTGAGGCCTGAAAGTCTTCAAACTTGGTGTAGTAAATAGCGCCGTTAAAGCGCAGACGGTTATCAAGCCACTGGGACTTGATACCAATTTCGTAACTGGTTGGGATTTCTGGATCGACAAAAATACCATCGTTGCTGGAGGGGCCGGATGGCAGCGAATTCGCGCCAGGGCCCTTGTAACCGCGCGCCACACTGGCGTAAAGCATCGCTTCCTCCGCAATATCCAACTCGCCTATTATCCGCCAGGACCATTTCTGAACACTGGTTTCATCCTTGATAGAACCTGGGGGAGCCTCCGGTATAGTGCCCGGCATAAAATCGACCACCTGATCGATGGTCAGGCGATCGTCGTTGTATCGCGCTCCCAGCAAAAGCCTCGCAGCGTCAGCAACATGCCATGTCAGTTGCCCATAAGCCGCGATGCTTTCACTGGTTGTATAGAAGTCGTTGAGCACGGAGATAGCGCCGAAGTTTGGCACGGGCGCAAAGTCGATACCGTATAAATCGATACGGCGATCAAAATCGCGGTCTATCTCCTTGTCAAAATAGTACACGCCAGCAACAAAACTCACGTCGCGATCGACGCCGGAAGCCAAGCGAATCTCCTGGGTGAATTGTTGGTAGTCCGCATAACTGTCGTTCTGTGGCAAGGCTGTGCGGGTATACAGATCCGCTCGCGCCGCGCCGAAAACGTACTCTTCCACATAGGCGCTGATAGAGGTGATCGTATATTCATCCCACTGGTAATTCAGTTCCAGACTGTAAGAGTCGAGCTCGGTTTCACCCGCCGATTCATCGTTGTCCACCACCGTGTCTGACCTGCGACCCCGCTCCCCTCCTTCCCGATCGGCAACACTGCCAGGGGTGACCGTGTCTAACGGTCCGATGCAGCAGTTGTGTTTTCGTTGCGCGTGGTTGTAAGACAGCAGGGCGCTCATATCTTCTGACAGCTGTAAGCTCAGTTTGGTCCGAACACCCCATTCATCGCGATCATTGAAATCTTCTCCACCGGGAAACTTGTTGGGCAAAATACCATCCTGCGTATTGCGGTAAGCGGAAACGCGAGCCAGTAATTTATCCTCAATGATAGCTCCAGACAGGTAGCCGTTGAGTTCCAGTCGATTTTCTTCGCCGTACAAAGCGCCGAAGCCGGCTGTCAGTTCTGGAGTGGGATTGCGAGTGGAGATATTGAGCACACCTGCGCTGGCATTCTTGCCAAACAACATACCCTGGGGCCCGCGCAAAACCTCGATACGGTCAACATCGCTAAAGTCCAGCAATGACCCGCTGACGCTCCCGGCGGCGACGCCATCTACCACCGTACCCACCGATTGATCAACCGCGCGACTGAAAGTCTGGGTACCCACGCCGCGCACAACAATGCTCTGCCCTGCATCCGAGGTGCCGGTGGCGTAGGTCAGGCTGGGCACCAGCCGCGTCAGCTCCCGAATCTGGGTTTTATTCAGTGCCGCCAGATCTGCGCCGTTTAACACAGCAACGGAGATAGACACATCCTGTAAGCTCTGCTCACGCTTTTGCGCGGTTACCACAACTTCCTCTAACTCGAGTGCCACCGCTACCGGCGTAAGAGGCATGGTTATCAGCAAAAACCACAGCAAACGTTGAATCATGCGGAACCCCTTCTGTTGCCGTTCACGAGAGAACAACCATAGTCGGCGCTGACGAACCATGGTGCCATCACACTCGAGCAGTTTAACAACATGATGTCTTTTGCGGGCCCTTTTTTTTAAGGAAAGATGGGGGATGAGCCATCCAACATGTTGTATTCTCAGTATCATGGAAAACACAAAATTTCGTACCTTGTAACCGACTCAGCAGCGAGGAATCCATGTCCAATTCCAGTCTCCCCGAAAGTTCGAGAGTGGTCGTCATTGGCGGCGGCATCATCGGCTGTTCGGTTGCCTATCACCTGGCAGAAATGAATTGTGAAGTCCTCTTGCTGGAGCGTGACCAGCTCACTTCCGGTACAACATGGCACGCGGCCGGTCTTATGACCACCTACGGTTCAGGTTCAGAGACCCTACTGGGTATTCGCCGCCACAGCATGGAACTGTACAAACGACTGGAAGCTGAAACCGGGCTGCAGACTGGCTTTAACCCCTGCGGCTTTATTGAACTGGCAGCTGATGAGGATCGTCTGGAGGAATACCGCCGGATCACGGCATTCAACCGACTCCACGGAACTGAGATTCACGAACTATCACCCAGTGAGGTAGCCAACCTGTTCCCGTTCGCAGACGTCAGCAACACAAAAGCCGGCTTTTACGCGGAACACGATGGTCGAATAAATCCCGTCGACGTCACCATGGCCCTGGCGAAAGGGGCACGTATGAAAGGTGCACAGATTGTTCAGAACACACCGGTAGAAGAAGTGCTGACTAAAGATGGCTCCGTGTATGGAGTGCGCACCACCCAGGGAGATATTCGCTGTGAATTCGTTGTAAATTGCGCTGGTATGTGGGCCCGCCAGCTGGGCGAGCAGAACGGCGTAGTCATTCCCAATCAGGCGGCTGAGCACTACTACCTGATCACTGAACCGATTGCCGGTGTCACCAGCGACCTTCCGGTATTGGAAGATCCTTCTAACTTTGCGTATTACCGTGAGGAAGGCGGTGGCCTGATGATTGGTCTATTTGAACCAGACTGCGCGCCCTGGAGCCTGGACGGTGTTCCCGATGATTTTTCCTTCGGCGAGTTGCCGCCAGACTGGGAGAGGCTGACCCCTTTCCTGGAAAAAGCCATGAGTCGGGTGCCGATTTCCATGGAAACCGGCATACGCAAGTTTTTTTGCGGACCAGAGAGTTTTACACCGGATCTCGCACCAATCATGGGGGAAGCACCGGAAATCAAAAACTACTTTGTTGCGGCGGGTATGAATTCGGTGGGCATCATCACCGGAGGCGGCTACGGTCGTGTGATCGCACACTGGATCGTGAACGGCCAACCCGACGTTGATGTCACCGGTATCAATATTGATCGTTTCCGCTCTTATCAGTGCAATCCGGAATATCGGCGACAACGGGCCCTGGAGTCACTGGGGCTGGTTTACGCCTGTCACTTCCCCGACCGCTCTCCGCAATCGGCCCGGGGCGCCAAACGCTCACCCTTCCACGACCGGCTGGCTGCCCGTGGTGCCCATTTCAGGGATGTCAGCGGCTGGGAATGCCCGGGTTGGTATGCGCCCGAAGGACAACAACCCGTCGCTGATCAACTGACCTGGGGAAGACCCAATTGGTTTCCCTGGTGGGAGGCTGAGCACAAAGCCTGTCGGGAAGCAGTGATCGCCATGGATATGTCCTTTATGGGCAAGTTCCTGGTTCAGGGAAGGGATGCCGGGCGCTTCCTGAACTACCTGTCTGCCAATGATGTAGATAGTGAGTGTGAGAGAATCACCTATACCCAGTGGCTGAATAGTGACGGTTGCATCGAGGCGGACCTGACCGTCATCAAAATGACGCCACAGTCTTTCATGGTGGTGACATCTGATATTGCGCACCGCCATACCGAGACCTGGATGCGGCGTCATCTGGCTGATGATCAGCATGTGTTTATTACCGATGTCACCTCCGGCTACGGTCAACTCAACATTCAGGGTCCCAGATCCCGGGATCTACTGCAATCTGTCACCAACGCTGATTTGTCCACCGCCGCGTTCCCGTTTCGCACAGCCCGGGAAATCGATATCGGTCTGGGGCGCGCCATGTGTGTGCGTATCACCTATGCCGGAGAACTGGGCTATGAGCTGAATATCCCTTCAGAACACGCCTTGCATATCTACGATCGAATCATCGAGGCCGGAGCAGAGTACGGACTGCAGCACGCAGGTCTGAAGGCCCTGGCCAGTTTACGTCTGGAGAAAGGCTACCGGGACTGGGGTCATGATGTGGACAATATGGACGACCCCTATTCTGTTGGACTGGGATTTGCCGTTCGACTCGATAAAGCAGAAGACTTTATAGGAAAAGATGCCTGTATACAGCGCAGAGCCAAGCCCAATTTCAGCCACCGCCTCGTGCAAATGTTACTTACAGACCCGGAGCCACAACTGATTCACGGTGAGATCGTACTTCGCGATGGAGTTCCTGTTGGCGATGTTCGCGCAGGGTCCTATGGACACACCCTGGGAGGCGCGGTGGGGTTGGCCATGGTCACTGGTGATTCAGTAGATAACACGTACCTGGATGAGGGCTGCTGGGAGGTTGATATCGCGGGACGGATTTATCCAGTCAAGGTATCACTCAAACCACTGTATGACCCTGATATGAGTAGAATCAGGGCTTGATAAGCAACATCCATAGTTTTCCTTGGGCTTCAGTAGTTACGTAAGTTTATAATTCTCGCTGGTTCAAGCGAAAAGAACGGGAAATGAGTGTGACAGAAGGTACCGAGAACGGACTGGCCTCCTCCGGACGAGCCACCACAATGCGCGCATTCGGCGGATTGATGCAGGCCATGGGAACCGAGGAAGGGCTGAACACCGGGTTGGAAATATCCCTTAGACCAACGGATGTCGTGATCACACCATTTGGGAAAAGTGGTACCACGTGGTTACAGCAGATAGCACACACACTGCGTACCCGCGGCGACATGGACTTTGATGACATCAGCCACGTCGTTCCCTGGATCGAAACCTCAACCGATCTGGGACTCGATCTCAATGCCGAGCAGAAAGCTGATCCGCGACTTTTTAAAAGCCATCTGGACGCCCACCGTATCCCCAAGGGCGGCCTCTACATCAACTCCTGCCGGGACCCCAAAGACGCACTTTACTCCATGTACAAATTCATGGAGGGTTGGTTCATAGAACCTGGAACCATATCGCTGGATGATTTCGCACGGGGTACCTTTATTGCAGCGGCAAGCCCCGGTAACTCAGGCGGTGACTACTGGACACATCTGACCTCCTGGTGGGCACGACGCAAAGATCCCGACGTGCTCTTTATGGCCTACGAGCATATGAAGGAAGACCTGGAGGAAACCATTCGCAAGGTTGCAGAATTTATCGGGACTGAACTCGATGAAGAACTGCTTCAAATCACCATGGAGCACGCTTCGCTTCCGTTTATGCAGACCTACAAAAGTCGTTTCGAGGACAAACTGATGCGAGACCAGAGTGTGGACATTCTTGGCCTGCCCGAGAACAGCGATTCCTCGAAAGTTCGCACGGGGCAGGTGGGTGAATCCAAACAAGAACTCAGCAGTGCAATCGTTGAGGCACTGGATGAGATATGGCACAAGCGCATCACTGAGACCCTGGGTTTTGCAGACTACGCCAGTATGATCGATAGCCACAGGAAAGAGGGTTGAAACGCCCAGGCCAGGGCAACCAGGATAAATGCGCATTTTTTCGCCGGAATAGCACCCCCCGCAACAATAATCTGTATAATCCGCCCACCACGCGCCCGTAGCTCAGCTGGCTAGAGTAACTGGCTTCGAACCAGTTGGTCGGGAGTTCGAATCTCTCCGGGCGCGCCAACTCAATCTGTAGCTGAACACGCCCTGCATGGACAATAAGGATTTGCTGGAGGCTATCAACCAGGAAATGCCCTTTGGCAAATACAAGGGACGGCAGTTGCTGGATCTACCCGAACCCTACCTGGTCTGGTTCCACGGCCAGGGCTTTCCCACGGGAAAACTGGGTGCCCAGCTGGCATTGATATACGAAGTAAAACTGAATGGTCTGGAAGGTATGCTCAGGCAGTTTCAGAGAAAACCAAACTCCTGATTGCCCAGAAGCTTACTCTTCGCTCACCGCTGCGTTAACTAGCATGCAAACCCGAGCCCGATTTTATCGAGAAACTTTAACCAGAGCCCTCGACGACCACCATTATTGTCAGCGCGGATCAGCTCACTCTGGGTCAGCCATATCCCTATCCACCGCCAAGGTTCGGGCGGCCATGCTATCCCTTGCTTGCTCACAAACTGTAAGTTCAGGATATCCGAAGGCTCGTAACCCAGGAGTTCAATACCTATGCGCGCACCAAAACGAGAGGCACTGACCCCACTGCCGGTGTAACCCAGAGACCAGGCCAGCCGACCGCCGTACTCG
Source organism: uncultured Halieaceae bacterium (assembly GCA_938074045.1). Lineage (GTDB taxonomy): Bacteria > Pseudomonadota > Gammaproteobacteria > Pseudomonadales > Halieaceae > CALJGI01. The sequence continues at coordinate 2,935 of CALJGI010000052.1, read as the reverse complement.
ACTCCTGGAACCATGCAGAAACGAGTAGAGCTGGCGATAATACCACCCCACTTATGGGAAAATGTTACTGTCCCTTGCAACTGGGGGAAAAATTCAAAAAATTCTCTCGCCAGTTCCTCATAGCGATCAGGGGCGTCCATAAATTTCTGGTCAATACCACCATTGAAATAATACCGGACCGAGCTCCCACCACCCCATGTAATGCGATTATCTTTGGTGAGCCGAAAATAGTGGAACATATTGCAGTGATCGGACAGCGCATGGCGGGACCCAGGTTTACCCCAGTTGATCTGCTCCAACTGTTCATTGGTCAGCGGCTCAGTTGCCAATTGATAGTCCCATACAGGCACCGTAGATCGGTTCACTTTTCGAATGGGGCTGGCATAAGCATTGGTCGCCAGGAAAACTTTCTTACTGGTAACCACTCCTGATTCGCACACAGTTGTCATGCCTTCAGACCCATCGGGCACCGATTGAATCATTTTGGTGCTCTCATAAACACGAACGCCAAATCTTTCCATCAGTAGTTGCCGCAGACCCACACACAAACGAAAAGGGTCCACTACACCATCTTGTCCCCCCTCTCCCCAACAGCCAGCGAGAAAAAGCGGCGAGCTAACTTGTTCTCGTATGGTGTTTTCATCAAACCAGACTACGTCTTCTCCCGCGGCAAGCCGATCCTCGCATTCTTCTCGCAAATCAGTCACGGCGTCTCTGTCCAGAGCAACCACCATTTCTCCCGTCTTTTCATAACGGGCATCGATCTGATACTCTTCCAGTGAAGCAAGTAATTCCTTGATATTCTGCTTGCCCAACTCTTCAATCCGGTCAGTTTCACCTGGAAAATGATAAGCGGCATTAGTTTTTCCATGCATAAGGCTGGTGTTGAGAAAGCCCCCGTTGCGACCCGATGCGCCGTCACCGACAAAGGTCTGTTCGATAAGAATGATATCCGTGTCCGGTTTTCTCTCCTTCACTTGAAGCGCAGCCCACAGGCCCGTGAACCCGCCACCGACAATGAGTAACTCACATTCTTTATCTCCTTGTAGCGCGGGCTTGGGCTCCGGCATGAGCTCGGGATCGTGCCAGAGAGGGCTTGGGATGGCTGTCTTCAGCGCTTCAAGATGGTATGACATAACGCGATTCCTCCATCTCGTAACTGAATAGATTCAGGGAAGTGCAAACTACATGGAATACTTTCACCTTTATCAACCTGTTCCCATTGGGTCGGGTCGTGGAAAGATCTACTGATCGAGTGCGTAACCACCGGATTCATCGTTGATTTCAGCTCCTACCAGCGGAGGATTGAATATCGCTATGGCACGCACGTCGGTGTCCAAGCGATAGCGGTGGCGTTCGTGCTTGTCGAAGGCATAGAAAACACCGGGATAGAGCTTATAGCATTCGCCAGTCTCGATTATTTCAACCTCGCCTGTGCCCTCCAGCACATAGACAGCCTCAATATGGTTTTTGTGTTCTATTTCAAGATTGATTTCCGTTCTGCCGACTGACTCGGTCACCGTAAATCCGAGGTTATCTTCAGCCAGTGCAAGACGGACGCTGACAAACCCATCCGCCTGAACATCTCGACTTGTGCCTTTCAAATCCTCAGCTGAGTGATAAATCATTGTAACTCTCCCGATGCTTTCCAGTTTATCGAAACCCTTTACGCTCAGACCAATGTACTCATCTAGCTCATCCCTAATGCCTTGGCTTCTTGCTCCAAAACCTTCTTAACCCATGAAACCTCTTTGACTCTGCTAAACATCGCAGCAAACTTTGGCCATTTGGAAGAATCCACCTCATACCCAGCGTATGCTGCATTGATAAACGGGCTCACCACACTCAAGTCGGCCATCATAAAGTCACCAAACAGAAATCCTTCCTCGGGCATCTCGCTCTCCAGATAATCCAGCATAGGAGGCAGCTTTTTCTCAGTAATCTTTGAGATCAATTCCTCATCGGGATCCTGTTTAAAGGCCAGAGGCCGCATAAAGCGCTGGAAGAAAATGGCCGCGGCCAAATCGGCGACATGACCACCGCAAAGATCTTCATACCAATCTGCCATCGCGTTCTCAGTGAGATTCTGAGGATACAATGCAGGTTCTGGATAGGCGTTTTCGAGATATCGACAAATCACCTTGGAATCACCCAGGGTAAGGTCACCATCAACCAGCGTCGGCACCTTACCCAATGGGTTGATCTTGAGATACTCCTTGTCCCCGGAAAACGGCATTTGCGGGACAATTTCGAAGGGAATGTTCTTGTAATCCAGCGCGACCAATACCTTGCGCACATAGGGCGAGCCGTGCACGCCATATACCTTAATCATCTACTAAATCCTGTCATGTAAGTGAATCTACTTACTTTTCTTCGTGATAGGGAAACAGGGCCTCAATGGCCGGCGCTTCTGTACGTTCGTGCTCCGGATACCGATAACAGGTAAACCGGGCATAATTGTCTAGGTCTGATTGCACCAGGCAGGTCGACTCCATTTTTTCAGTTGGGAAGCGTAACCGTAGCACCGTAATTTTGTCCGCAGTGGCATATTCAAATGCGGCGGTGCCAGTGCTCGTATTTTCGTCAACAACGCGAGTAATCACCATACCGGAGCCGTCGTGACCAAGCTCCACTACGCCTTTGTACGCGGTATCACCAAGACTTCCTATCAGGGAGTACTTCCCCAGTACTAACGCCTCCAGCGGATGCTCCTCATCAGCTGAAGCGGCGACAACCGGTATCACCGCTAAAAGCAGGCCACAGAGCTTGGACTGGATTGACATAACCGGGGACTGCTTTTCTGATACTAGAGGAAGGATTCTAGCATCACAAATCCCGAACAACACACAAAACTGCGGTAGGACATACCTGCCCCTCTGGTTATACTCATTCTTTTCAGGAACGGGACTGATTGACAGAGCATTCCCTGGTGCAA
>CALJGI010000051.1 GCA_938074045.1 uncultured Halieaceae bacterium | reverse complement strand
GTGATCGAGGTCTGATGTAGACATGGTTAATTCCCCGGTCTTCGACATACCAGTGAAACTTAGCCTGAAACGCACGTCCACGGTCCGTTCTCACGGTTTGGATGGGAAATGGGAACTTATCGATCACCTGGTCGATGAACTCACAGGCGTAGACCTGATTGTGCCTTGGATAGATTCTCAGAGTACGTATAAGCGTTGCATCATCAATCGCGGTGTACTGGTATCGCCTGATAGTCTGCCAGCGTGCTTTAGCACACGTAAGCGGCTTTGAATTTCTCGTTCTTGTTTGTTCATCAGGTTAGTCTCGTCTTGACGTAGTATTCAAGATAGACCGTCCTGTAAGATGTGCAAGATCACAGCAACTCGGCTAAATAAAAGCTATAAAAACTGCTGTAAGATTGGTGGCCGACTCAAGCAGTCTGCTTGGCGTCAATGATCTCGATAACCTCTGTAGCCGTCTCTCGTCTGCGCCTGATTACCCTGGCGGGCTTTTCCATTTTCGGAATCATTCGGCGCCACCAGAAGCCCACCAGGCCAAGTTTCCACGCGACGTAGCCGGCATAGCCGGGGATAGTGGAAAAGTCCAGATGACGCAGGTGGTCCAGACCGCGTTTAATCATATACACCGCGCGCATAAGTCCGGCGCGTACCGGGTACAGCTTTTGTGTCTCGGCGCTGGATCGAACGTGCTTCAGCCAGCGGTCAAACAGCCAGCGCGGCGGCTTCCAGACGACGAGCATGTACAGCAGCAGGTTAGCCCAGCGCGGTGGAATATTGGCGTAGTTGGAGGAGATCTCTTCGATATCCACCCCTGCTTCACGCATATGTCGTTCCAGCTCGGTGTTGGGAATGACACGCAGGGAAAAGACATTGAGGGTAAATGGTCGCCCGAATTCGTAGAGCATCTCCAGAGTATCTACCACATCCTGGCGCGTCTCGATGGGGTTATCCATGATGATGTCGTAGGCAGGTGGAATCTGGTAGCGGGGCGCGAAGCCGGCGCAGACTTTACTGGCCTCCAACACCTGGTCCGGAGGCGTAGGACGCTTGTAGAAATCCAGGATACGCTGCGAACCGCTTTGAACGCCCATTCGAATACGATTCATACCACCCCAGGTGAGTACCTGGAGTTTGTCCTGTCGCACGTAATTGGGTATGACGCCATAGACGGCAAATGGTATACCTACCTCCTCACGCCAGATCTCGGCAAACTCAGCCAGCTGGTCGTAAGGTATGGCCATAAAGCTGTCATCGTGGAAGCACACAGTGCTTAGGTAGGGATGCGCCGCCAGAGCTGCCTGTATCTCAGCTACTGCATAGCGCGCACTGGGATGGCGAAGTTTGCGGTAGCCCACATCGTTTTCAATAAATTTGGTATTGCCGCAGTAAGTACATTTGAAAGGGCAGCCTATCGACCACACCGTGTTATAGCTGAGGCCATTGTTCGAGAGTCGGTCATGTAACGTCATGGGCCGGAAACCTTTGCCTGGCTGGTACAGGTACTCGTCGCCCGCGTGTCGGGCGAAGGGCAGGCTTTCCATCTCGGTGGACGTTTGTAGTGGCAGAAACCCGTTACGGATTACTTTATCGGCATTCTTGAACCAGAAGTTGGGCGTGCTCGAGTAGTCTTGGCCATTTACCCAGGCGTTGTAAAACTGCTTGAACGCAAACTCGCCCTCGCCCGTACAGATGCCATCTACGTCAGCCAGAATGGCATCCTCGGGATGGATGATGGGGTGAATGCCGCCCCAAATAATGGTGCTCTTTGGGTTGATTTCCCGAACCCGCTGGATAACAGCCCGGGTTAGGGCGGCGTAGCCGGTCATGCTAGAAAATCCGATCAGGTCGCTGCCCGCAAGATCCTGCGAGATTTCGTCAATTTCATCCGCATCCAATTTTCCACCACCGCCAGTATCGCCAATGAGGGCGCTGGAGAGAGATCGTAGGTTATTGGTGGATACAAAACAGAAACGACTGTCTGGAATCAGACTTTCGACTGTGCCGGCAAACTTGCGGAATCCGCATGCCATAATGCCGTCTTCTAGGCAGACCATGGTGACTTTCATTCTTTATGGTACCAAATCACATCCGGTAGGGGCACTCAATAATAGAGGGGGGAGAGATTTCGTTAAATCGAAATCCTGCACATAGGTGCAAAAGATTCCGCCATTTACCAGCAGCTGCTCCATTGGTATTGCCAAGTCAAAAGGCCAAAATTGATACACTCGGCCCATGAATACCTACAAGCGTCCCAGATTCCCACCCGACGTCACATCCTGCGCCGTCTGGCTATACTATCGCTTTAATCTCAGCCACCGAGATATTGAAGATCTCCTGGCCGAACGAGGCATCACCGTTAGCCGAGATGCGATTCGTCTCTGGTGTATCAAGTTCGGTGCTATCTATACTCGCCGATTGAAGCGAAAGCATCGTGGATTTGGCGACACTTTCCACATTGACGAAGTCTTTGTGAATATCAACGGCAGGAAGCATTACCTCTGGCGGGCCGTGGATCAGGACGGTGAAGTTGTTGATGTGTTTCTCCAGGCAAAGCGTGACGGGGCTGCTGCCAAACGGTTCTTCAAGCGCCTATTGCGAAGCCATGGCAGTGAGCCCAGAAAGATCGTTACTGACAAACTACGAAGCTATGGTGTGGCTCATAGAGAGTTGATTCCTGAGACGATCCACAGTACTACTCAGTACGAGAACAAGCGGGCTGAACAATCGCATGAGGCAACCAGGGTGAGGGAGCGGGGTATGCGAAAGTTCAAGTCAGTTCGTCAGGCGCAAAAATTTCTAGGTACGCATGCTGCTGTCAGTAACCTGTTCAAGCTTGGTAGGCACCCAGTTCGGGCTGGGCACTATCGGAATCTCAGGATAAGTGCGTTTGCAGATTGGGAAAGGGCGGTTGCTTGAGAGTAGGAGACAGAATTCTGCTGACTGATCTAGTTAATTTGCCAATACCAGTATGGTTATGGTTTGCCACGTTGTCGAGCTCACCACTGTATCCCGCACATTTCAGCAATCAACTCATTAGGAGGACGTTCAGATCATGACTAGCTCAATGGGAGTCGACGGTTGTAGAGACGGATGGTTTTACTTTTCTTACGAGTGTGGGAAGCCGATCTATGGTGTTGCCAAGAGTATTCAGCAACTATTTAGCCTGATTGACCCGAAAGCCGTTGTATACATTGATATTCTGATTGGCCTGATTGATGAAGGGGCCGGGGGCAGACGCTGTGATTCCGAGGCAAGATCGGCGCTGGGTCATGGAAGAGCAAGCTCCGTATTTTCTGCTCCCGCTCGGCCCACGTTATCCGCTGGCAGTTATGCGGAAGCCAAACAGCTGAACCAGGCGGCAACAGGAAAAATGATCAGCCAACAGGCTTTTGCCATCATTCCAAAAATTCGCGAGGTGGATGACTTCCTTCGAGAGCGGCCTGAAATCAGGTATCGACTTAGGGAAGTTCACCCTGAGGTATGTTTCTGGGGCCTCAATCAGGAACTACCCATGGAATTTGCCAAGAAGAAGCGTGAAGGATTTGAGGAGAGGCTGGGAGTCTTGGAACGATACCTACCCGATGTGCGCAGTATCACGGAAAGCATTCTTGCCGTATACCCACGAAAGGCAGTGGCTCGTGATGACATACTGGACGCGATAGTGGGCTATCTCGTGGGGATTATGCCTGAGGGTCGGCGAAAGACACTCCCTTCGGAGCCTCTAATAGATTCTGCTGGTCTTCCAATGGAGATGGTGTATGCGGGAAATTTCTGAAAGTACCTGTTCGCTTGCTTTCAGAAGTTGTGATTTATATTTGTTCGGCCAGCACTTTGTACCATTTTTTCATATAAGCATGCTCGAGCAAGCGTGGGTCTTGATTACACTGCCGTACAAAAAACTTGGACAGACCATCCCATTGATGAATGTCTCCTTCCGGATGGAGATTCCAACCAAGGTCACTCATGGAGATTGAGTTCTTCTGAATGTTTGCCGCCATCGAGGTGGATACTAGATTGCTTTCATCGTCCTGACCGCCTGCAGCCACTGGAAACAGATGATCTGCTGTAGCAGATAGGTCCCAGTATGAGTCGTGACACTTGCCCTTTGCCCAGTTACTGTGAAAGGGAAAGTCCTCAGGAATAATCGAAGATATGACCCGGAGACTTGGGGGAACGACAAGGCGAAGCCCTGTGTAGCGGTCAATAAAGCCGTCGCGATTGAAGAGACGCACCAAGTCTTGCTCAGTGTACCTTCTGTGTTGATTTGCATCACAGATTGACCCACGAATTGCACTGATAATTGATCCACCTCGATTGTCTCAAGACGTTGATCTCTATGGCGTCCCTAGCCTTTTAGATGGGTCAGCCCCCTATGCAACTATTTGTCACAATTGGGTCAATATTCGGTGCAAATCAACATACGACAGCGATGGCGACGATGACGTGGTGGCGCAGAGTTGGGCATCACCTTTTTTCAGCAATTTTATTATTCGCAACGATGGCGGGGAGTTTGAACCTGTTGCGCTTGCCGAGCCGCACCAGCAGATTCTCGGTGGTATGGCCGCTGGACCCCTCGGGTTCCAGGGCGATGGCAGCTTCGAACTGGTGATTACCGATTCCGACATCCGCGGCTTTGAAGGCAATGGCATCGATGTCGAGGAGAACTTTATTGCAGTGCTGAGTAATGACCTGAGCACGCTTGAGGCCACACGATCACTGCCACCACCTTACTTCGAAGCTGGCGAGTTTGCACAAATTAAGCAGGTCAACCCGGGTTGGGAAGGTTCCGTGGGTCTCTCCCACGACGTGGCCGCCTGGGGCGTGGACGTGGATCACGACGATGACACAGATATCGTGATTGGCTCGATGATCTGGAGTGATGAACATCCTATGGTCGTCCTGCAGATACTGATAAACCACAATGGTATTTATGTCGATGAAACGGATCAGCGCCTCTTTAACTGGTTGCTGGTCGGTCCCGGGATGCATCGAATAGATTTCGTGGATGTCAACGGTGATGAATTTGTCGATATTCTTGTTTCCGATCACGGTGCCCCGTGGAAATTTCACAACAGCACCATCGCCGCCGATGTGCTCAGTGGCAGCCGTGTCCTGGTAAACGACGGTACCGGTCACTTTGCGGTAATCGTGCACCAACAGATAGCCAGTGACATCGGATCCGATGCGAGCTACGTGCCCTGGCTTAACGCCGGCGGACGGCTGCGATGGACTACCTTCAAGCCTGCCGGGGATGGGCAGAATCTCGATATTCATACCCGCTACCTGAACCAGCAGCTCTCAACCGGGCCGAATGGGCTGGATCCCGCCGAGTGGGGTGCTCCGGGATACAACGAGTTTTTCTACATTCTCCATAACGAGGATGTCAGGAACGCGCTGGCCACGGGAGAAATTCGTAGTGGGTTGGAGCACTATCTCGCAGTGGGTCGAGACGAGGGGAGGTTGGGGTACAGGTCACTACCTTAACATTTACGCAAGAAACGATAGCAATGACGCCCATTGCATCCAGCCCAAACTTTCCTTAGAATTGCCGCCCTCACTGATCCGGGCGCTTCGGATCGGTGATATCACTCCGATTTACCCTTGGTAAATCAACGCTTAGCTGGCGTAGCTCAGTTGGTAGAGCAGCTGATTTGTAATCAGCCGGTCGGGGGTTCGATTCCTCTCGCCAGCTCCATTTTTCCTTATTTTTCAAATAGATAGTGGGTTTCAACCCATAGGCACACAGGCTGATTATTTATCAGTTGGTGTGGTGGCGTCTTCTGATATCACTACCCTATGTATTCATACAATCCTTCGTTATCATCGAATCTGTCCTAAACTGTTACTCATAAAAATCAACCTGGGTACAGGCTAATGGTCCTCCGCCGCTTCATGCAACACGTTAAAGAGCAGAATTGGTTCGCCTTTTGGTTGGCTATTAGCGTGGTGATTCTGATAGTTTTTCACATTGACTTGAAAGCTAATGATATGCATTCTGCAAGCGTATTGAATGAATGGCAGAAGAAAGTAGAGACCCATCCCGAAGAAGTTGTAGAGGTGCTAGGGCAAGAAATTGGAAAGGGCATATTTCCAGAGAGGGAGCTTCTAGAGGCTCGTTTGATCGTAGCGGATGCAGAAATTTCACTCGGAAATTTCGACAAAGCGTTACAAGATGCACTTCAGATTAACATGGAAGCGCGATTAAGCGACTTTCGCTACATAGAAGCGAAGGCGCAATATGTGATTTCCGATGCGCACTTTAAAAAGGGACTTTTTAGTGACGCCCGACATCAGGCAAATCAGGCTTTTCTCATTTTTGAGTCCCTTGGAAACGAGGCGATGGCAGCTAAATCCCTAATGACGATCGGTTCCACCTATGCCCAAGTTGGGGAATACGAGGAGGCACTAAGTTACTACGCACGTGCTTATAAAATAATGCAGCGCATTGAAGATTATGGTGGACTGCATTACCTGAGTAATAATATTGGCGCCGTTTACTATTGGTGTGTCCCGTCAGCCACGATGGTACCAATTGACCTGATTCACTAAGAGATACATCTGCTACTTTTAAACTGAAGTACAGGAGTATCATCATGAGCATGTCAAACACCGAAAAAGCGGTCAAGGATATCCGTCGTAATAC
>CALJGI010000050.1 GCA_938074045.1 uncultured Halieaceae bacterium | reverse complement strand
TGGAACTTGAAAGCAGTGCGTAATCTGCTGCGCCTGTTCAGGGCAAGCAAGTCGGTTTAATTTTGTAGCTCCCCCGGCCCTTCGCCATGCAGGGCGAAGGGCGTTCGCGGGGCAGCGAGCAGTGATCGCTGATTACACTACACGCCGAGGACTCCCGCTCACCCAACTGGCCTACGACCAGCAGGCTGCGCCAAACAAAATAGGGCCGCACAATGTGCGACCCCTTCTAATTGTATGGCTCCGCCTGCTGGGCTCGAACCAGCGACCCAATGATTAACAGTCATTTGCTCTACCAACTGAGCTAAGGCGGATTGGTCTCTCTCGAGGCCGCGTATATTAATGACCGAGCCACTGTAGGTCAATAGTATTCACGTCCGGATCTGGTCATTGCGTTGAGGCGACATAAATCGGCGGAAAAGGCTGCGATATCAATTGTAATTGAGGATAATGGCGGGTTCCCCCCATGCCCGGACAAAGCGCAGGAAGTTATGGCCAGACCCTTTACGGTAGTAGCCCCCTTTGAGCCCGCTGGCGACCAGCCACAGGCCATTCGTGGCCTGGTTGAAGGCATTCAGGCGGGATTGGCGTCGCAAATTCTACTGGGCGTGACCGGCTCAGGTAAAACCTACTCCATCGCCAAGGTTATTGAGCATATTCAGCGTCCGACGATTGTGATGGCGCCCAACAAGACACTGGCGGCGCAGCTATATGGTGAGTTTAGGGATTTCTTTCCCAACAATGCGGTTGAGTACTTCGTTTCCTATTACGACTACTACCAGCCCGAGGCTTATGTACCTTCCTCTGATACCTATATAGAGAAAGACGCCTCCATCAACGACCATATCGAGCAGATGCGGCTCTCTGCCACGAAGGCACTGTTGGAGCGGGAGGACACCATTGTGGTGGCTACGGTATCAGCAATTTATGGCCTGGGTGATCCCAAGTCCTATTTCAAGATGGTCATGCACCTCGACCGGGGGGATATCGTCGATCAGCGACAAATCCTGCGCCGGTTGGCTGAATTGCAATACACCCGCAACGATCACGATTTTACCCGCAGTACCTACCGTGTCCGTGGGGACGTCATCGACATATTTCCCGCGGAATCCGAGCGCGATGCGGTGCGGGTGGAGTTGTTTGACGAGGAAATAGAGACCATTTCCCTGTTCGACCCACTCACGGGCGAAGTAAAGGGCAAGGTACCTCGCATAACCATCTTCCCCAAGAGTCACTATGTCACCTCCAGAGACGTGTTATTGGAGGCGGTTGATTACATCGAGGACGAGATGCGTGATCGCGTCAAATGGCAGCGGGATAACGACAAACTGCTGGAGGCACAGCGTCTGGAGCAGCGTACTCGTTATGATCTGGAAATGATTCGCGAGCTGGGCTACTGCAACGGTATCGAAAATTACTCCCGTTATCTGTCCGGTCGTGCCGAGGGTGAGCCACCGCCCACCTTGTTTGATTACCTGCCAGAGAATGCGCTGGTTGTTGTCGACGAATCTCACGTCTCAGTGCCCCAGATTGGCGGCATGTATAAAGGCGACAGATCGCGCAAGGAAACCCTCGTGCAGTACGGTTTTCGACTACCCTCAGCGTTGGATAACAGGCCATTGCGCTTTGAGGAGTGGGAGGGTTTAGTACCACAAGCGATATTTGTTTCAGCGACTCCTGGCCCCTATGAATTAGAGCATGCTGGCGGGGTGGTGGAGCAGGTGGTTCGGCCAACCGGATTGATCGATCCCGACATTACGATTCGCCCGGCGCTAACCCAGGTTGATGACCTATTGACGGAGATTCGGCAGGTAGTAGCGCTCAATGAGCGTGTATTGGTGACCGTGCTGACCAAACGGATGGCGGAAGACCTGACTGAATACTTTGATGAAAATGGTGTGCGGGTACGCTATCTGCATTCGGATATCGAAACCGTTGAGCGGGTAGAAATTATTCGTGATTTGCGTCTTGGCGAGTTTGATGTGCTGGTGGGCATCAACCTGCTGCGTGAAGGTCTGGATATGCCTGAGGTATCGCTGGTTGCCATACTGGATGCCGATAAGGAAGGGTTCTTGCGCTCCGAAAGATCTCTGATACAAACCATGGGACGCGCTGCGCGAAACCTCAATGGACGCGCCATTCTCTATGCGGATCGGGAAACTGGCTCCATGGAACGGGCTATTGCCGAGTGCGAACGCCGGCGTCAGAAGCAGCTGGCATACAACGCCGAGCACGGGATTATTCCTCAGGGTGTCAGCAAAGAGATTACCGATGTTATGGAGGGAGCCCGCTCTGGGCGGGGCCGCGGCAAGAGCGGCCTACGCAAAGTGGCGGAACGAATTCCCGATTATCTGGCCGATGTGTCAGATCTCAGCCCCAAGGCGCTTGCCAAGCGTATCGGCGAGCTCGAAGGCAAGATGATGGAACACGCCAAGAATCTGGAGTTTGAGGAAGCCGCCCAGGTGAGAGATCAGCTGCATGCCCTGCGTGAACAGGCATTTGTTGCCTGCCAATAAAAAAGCCCACGCGACTGCTGAGCTTTTTTTGTGTTTTGGTAGGACCAGGCGGATTCGAACCGCCGACCTCTACCATGTCAAGGTAGCGCTCTAACCAACTGAGCTATGGTCCTAAAGGGTGGGCGATTATATAGAGATCGCCGGGGGGTGACAAGCCAACCGCCGCCCTCTGGGGCATGATTGAACATGCTGGGATTAACACGGTCTGAGGATTGGTAAATCCCGGCTTAGGGGCTATGCTTACAGCCGGAAACAGGACCAAACAATAACACCAGGAGCTCAGCATGAGTGGACGCGTTGAAAGTATTCTCAGCACCGTTGGCGGCACTCCGGCCGTAAGAGTCAATCGGCTCGCTCCGGAAGGCATTAATCTCTACGTAAAGGTTGAGTCCTTTAACCCGATGGGTTCGGTCAAGGACAGATTAGCGCTAGGTATCATTGAGGAGGCTGAGCAAAGTGGGGCGCTTAAACCGGGCCAGACTGTCGTGGAGGCAACCAGCGGTAACACGGGAATTGGCCTTGCTATGGTATGTGCCGCGAAGGGTTATCCATTGGTGGTGACCATGGCGGATTCTTTCAGTGTTGAACGCCGCCGTCTGATGCGTTTTCTCGGTGCCAAGGTCGTTTTGACGCCGGCGTCGCTGAAAGGTACAGGCATGTATCAGAAGGCAGTCGAACTGGCTGAAACTCACGGTTGGTTTCTCGCTCGCCAGTTTGAAAATGAAGCCAATGCCCGTATGCATGAGCGCACTACCGGCGTGGAAATTATGCGTGATTTTCCGGATGGCGAATTGGATGCCTGGGTGACAGGATACGGAACCGGTGGCACCCTGAAAGGCGTGGCCAAGGTGCTGCGTGCGGAAAGCCCTGGTACCAAAATTGTGGTCTGCGAGCCAGAGGTTGCATCGCTGTTGGCCAGCGGTGAGAAACAGGAGCGGGGTGAGGGGGGGTCTCCAGCGGCAAGTCACGGCGCCTTTACTCCACATCCCATGCAGGGATGGACACCGGATTTTATTTCCAAGCTCACCGAAGATGCCGTCGACGCCAATTATATCGACGAGCTAAAGACCATTGCCGGTCCAGATGCCATGCAGTGTTCCCGCGACCTGGCCACTAAAGAAGGAATATTTGTCGGTATTTCCGGTGGCGCTACGTTTGCTGGCGCGTTGGCATACTCGCGGACTCTGCCCGAGGGCAGTACAGTATTATGCATGTTGCCAGACACCGGCGAACGGTACCTTAGCACGCCGCTGTTTGAACACGTAGTGGCGGAAATGGACGACGAGGAAAAGTCCCTGTCTGACTCCACACCAACGGCGCGTTACGAGGACTAACCCCATCTGGTTGGCGTGCTTTTCGGCACCCCGATCCCTTCCCATCAACCTCTGATTGGGGTAAAGTGCGCGACCCTGCAGATGCCTTGTTCTGCAGGCGCCGTCCCTGTGACATCTTCGATCACATACGGTAGTCACCTTCACGTGGCCTTTGGTAGGGGTCACCACTGGAAAAAGGAGGCAACATGCCTGTTATTACTCTACCCGATGGAAGTCAGCGTCAATTTGATCATGCGGTCAGCGTGGCCGATGTTGCGTTTGATATTGGTCCCGGTCTGGCAAAAGCAGCATTGGCCGGTGTCGTCAACGAGCAAACCGTTGATACGTCCTTTCTGATAGAGGCGGATGCAGAACTGGCCATCATTACGGCCCGTGATGAGGCGGGGCTGGATATTATCCGGCATTCCACCGCGCACCTGCTCGCCATGGCGGTACAGGATTTGTTTCCCGGTGCTCAGGTGACCATCGGACCTGTCATTGAAGACGGTTTCTTCTATGACTTCGCCTTCGAGCGAGCCTTTACACCGGACGACCTGGAAAAGATCGAAGCCCGCATGGAGGAACTGTCCTCCGAAGCGCTCCCGGTGGAGCGCATCGTGATGAGCCGCGACGAAGCTGTAGCTGCGTTTTCCGCCATGGGTGAAGAATACAAAGTCGAGATTATCCGGGATTTACCCGACAGCGAAGAGCTCTCCGTTTATCGCCAGGGCGAGTGGATGGACCTCTGTCGTGGACCCCACGTTCCCGATACCGGAAAACTGAAGGCGTTCAAATTGACCAAGGTGGCCGGTGCCTACTGGCGTGGGGATAGCAACAATGAAATGTTACAGCGCATCTATGGCACGGCCTGGTCCGATAAAAAGGCACTGAAACAGTACCTCAACCGAATTGCTGAAGCCGAGAAGCGTGATCACCGTCGCATTGGCAAACAGCTGGGACTTTTCCATAACCAGGAAGAAGCCCCTGGCATGGTATTTTGGCACCCCCGTGGCTGGACGCTTTATCAGACGATTGAAGATTACATGCGCAAGGCGCAGCGCCATCATGGCTATCAGGAAATCAAGACCCCCCAGATTGTCGATATGACGCTGTGGGAAAAATCCGGTCACGCCGACAAATTCGGCGACGACATGTTTATGTTGCACAGTGACGAGCGTGATTACGCGATCAAGCCCATGAACTGCCCCTGTCATGTGCAGGTGTTTAATCAGGGCCTGAAGAGTTATCGGGATTTGCCGCTGCGCCTGGCCGAGTTTGGCAGCTGTCACCGCAATGAGCCCTCGGGTTCCCTGCACGGCATTATGCGGGTGCGGGGTTTCACTCAGGATGACGCACATATTTTTTGTACCGAGGACCAGATACAATCGGAAGTGGCGCAGTTCATCGATTTCCTGCATGAAGTGTATGCCGACTTTGGTTTCAGCGAGGTAATCTATCGACTGTCTACCCGACCCGAGCAGAGAGTGGGCAGCGACGAGGACTGGGATCGGGCTGAGAAAGCGCTGGCGCTGGCGCTGGATGAAAAGCAATTGCCCTGGGAAGAGTTGCCCGGCGAGGGTGCCTTTTATGGCCCCAAGGTTGAGTTCTCGCTCAAGGATTGCATCGGACGGGTTTGGCAGTTGGGAACCATCCAGGTGGATTTCTCCATGCCGGGCCGCCTTGATGCACAGTACGTCTCCGAGGATGGCAGCCGTCAGACGCCGGTGATGTTGCACCGGGCGATTCTGGGTTCATTCGAGCGATTTGTGGGTATTTTGATTGAACATTTTGAAGGCGCGTTTCCGAGCTGGTTGGCGCCGGAACAGGCCGTTGTGCTTAATATTACGGACAAGCACTGTGAATATGCCCTAAAAGTGGAAGAATCCTTAAAAAACAAGGGCTTTCGGGTAGTTTCAGACTTGAGAAATGAAAAAATCGGCTTTAAAATCCGCGAGCACACTATACAGAAGATTCCTTACCTCCTCGTTGTGGGGGATAAGGAAGTAGAAGAACAGACAGTGGCCGTGCGTGCACGTCGTGGTGAGGACCTGGGTTCTATGAGCCTGGAGGCATTCAGTGAACACCTCACCAATGATGTAGCGCGACGCGGCCGTGTTGTATTGGAGAACTGAGAAATTAAGAAAGATAGTGGTAAGGGATCGTCCAAGAAAGCCAACATCAATGATGAGATCGAAGCGAATCAGGTTCGATTGATTGGTGCAGAGGGTGAACAGGTAGGTATTGTTTCACTGGTAGAGGCACAAGCTGCGGCAGAAGCGGCAAGCATGGATTTGGTCCAGATTACCGACACAGAACCAGTAGTTTGCAAGATCATGGACTACGGTAAACATGTGTTCGAGGCCAAGAAGCAAAAGGCTGCTGCGAAGAAAAAGCAGAAACGGACGCAGGTAAAGGAGATGAAGTTTCGCCCAGGGACGGAAGAAGGGGATTATCAGGTAAAACTACGCAACCTGGTACGTTTCCTTGAAGCAGGGGATAAAGCCAAAGTCACGCTGCGTTATCGTGGTCGCGAAATGGCCCACCAGGAAATTGGCATGGAATTGCTCAAGCGCGTCGAGGCTGATCTCGCCGAGCTTGGCACGGTCGAACAATTTCCGAAGATGGAGGGTCGGCAACTGACAATGGTAATTGCCCCTAAAAAGAAAAAGTAGCAGTAGAGCCTGCTACCGTTTATTTAAACTACAACTATCAAATGCGGAGTTATTATGTCCAAGCTCAAAGTACACAGCGGGGCCGCAAAACGCTTTAAACAGACTGGTTCTGGTTACAAGCGCAAGCAGCAACACAAAACTCACATACTGACCAAGATGACGACCAAGCGTAAGCGTCAACTGCGTGGCACGACCGATGTGCATCCCAGTGACCAGAAAGCCATTGACCGCATGATGCGGGTCAAATAACGCCATCATCATCATTATTCAGAGGAGTTAAGTAATGCCCCGAGTAAAACGTGGTGTGGTTGCACACCGCCGACACAAGAAAGTTCTCAAGCAGGCAAAGGGTTACTATGGTGCCCGTAGTCGTGTTTTTCGAGTAGCCAAGCAGGCAGTCACCAAGGCAGGTCAATACGCCTACCGTGACCGTCGTCAGCGCAAGCGTCAGTTTCGTTCCCTGTGGATCACGCGTATCAACGCTCAGTCCCGGGTTAACGGTCTGTCCTATAGCCGTTTTATCGCTGGTTTAAAGAAAGCCAACATCCAATTGGACCGCCGCGTACTGTCCGATCTGGCTGTGCATGACAAACCAGCTTTTGCCGCCGTAGTGGAGCAAGCCAAGGCTGCATTAGCCTAGGCCCGATCCCGATCGCTGCGGCGATCAATCAGGCGCACAGACTGAACAGGGGGAAAGGGCTAAAGTCCTTTCCCCCTTTTTCTTATTAAGTTAACAAAAAAGGGATCCAATCCCTTTTTGAGGCGGAAATATGGAAAACCTGGAAGAACTCGCCGACAAGGCCAAAGCCGCGGTTGCAGCAGCGGGCAGCAGCGCCGAACTGGATGCTGTGCGCGTTGAGTTTCTCGGTAAGAAAGGCCAGATCACAGCGCTGCTCAAAGGGCTGGGAAAGCTCTCTGCGGAGGAACGTCCCGCCGCCGGTGCTGCCATTAACGTCGTTAAGCAGGACGTTGCCGATCTGATCAATGAAGCCAAGGCCGCTTTGGATGCAGAAGCTGTTGCGGGCAAACTCGCTAGTGAAACTATAGACGTCACACTGCCCGGACGCGGACAATCCACTGGTGGATTACATCCGGTGACGCGTACGATTGAGCGCATGGAAGACTTCTTCGGCGGGATCGGTTTTGACGTGGTGGAAGGGCCTGAAATCGAGGACGACTACCATAATTTCGAAGCATTGAATTTACCGCCCCATCATCCGGCGCGGGCAATGCATGATACTTTTTATATCGACGACGCGACGGTGTTGCGCACGCATACCTCACCGGTGCAGGTGCGGGTGATGGAAACCAGCCAGCCTCCCATCAAAATCATTTGTCCTGGTCGTGTCTACCGCTGTGATTCGGATCTGACTCATACACCGATGTTTCATCAGGTTGAGGGTTTGCTGGTAGACGATCATTCCAGCTTTGCCGACCTCAAGGGATTGATCGAAGATTTTCTTAAAGTGTTCTTCGAAAAAGATCTCGCGGTGCGTTTTCGACCCTCCTATTTTCCTTTCACCGAGCCCTCCGCGGAAGTAGATATGGAGTGTGTGATCTGTGGCGGTGAAGGATGTCGGGTATGCAGCCACAGCGGTTGGATTGAGGTGATGGGTTGCGGCATGGTGCATCCCCACGTGTTTGAGATGTCCAATATCGATCCTGAAAAATATGCTGGTTTTGCCTTTGGCATGGGGGTAGAGCGCCTGGCAATGTTGCGCTATGGAGTCAATGACCTGCGCTTGTTCTTCGACAATGATTTGCGCTTTTTGGAACAGTTCGGCTGAGTTTGTCCGACCATCCAACCAGAAGAGATTAGGAATTTACTATGAAAGTGAGTGAGCAGTGGTTGCGGGAGTGGGTAGACCCGGCCATGAGTACCGCCGACCTGGCCCAGCAAATTACGATGGCCGGGCTGGAAGTTGAAGCCATCGACCCGGTAGCGGGCGCATTCAACGGCGTGGTGGTTGCCGAAGTAACAGCAGCCGGTCAACACCCCAATGCCGACAAATTGAGCCTGTGTGAAGTCAGTGATGGGTCCGAGACCTTTCAGGTTGTCTGCGGCGCACCCAATGTGCGCGCGGGTATCAAGGTCGCGTTTGCCCGCGTTGGTGCAGTTCTGCCGGGCAACTTCAAAATCAAAAAAGCCAAGCTTCGAGGATCAGAATCCTGCGGTATGATTTGCTCCGGAGCCGAGCTTGAGTTGTCAGACGACCATGATGGCATTATCGAACTGGCGGCTGATGCCCCGGTAGGAACAGATTTCCGTGAGTATCTCTCACTGGATGACACTGTTATCGATATTGATCTCACATCCAATCGTGCCGATTGTCTTTGCATGATGGGCATTGCCAGAGAAGTGGCATTGCTGGGTAATCTCGAGATGACGGCTCCTGTCATCCAGCCGGTGGCGCCTGTCATTGATGATATATTTCCCGTTGAGATCAAGGCTGCTGTGGATTGTCCAAGATACGCAGGGCGCGTTATTCGTAACGTTGATCTGAGCCAGCCAAGCCCTCTTTGGCTGCAGGAGAAATTGCGCCGCAGCGGTGTGCGAAGTATCGACCCCGTCGTCGATGTGACCAACTATATTATGTTGGAGCTGGGTCAGCCCATGCACGCATTTGACTATGAGAAGCTGAGTGGCGGCATCGTGGTGCGCCTGGCGGAAGAGGGCGAAAAACTGGCCTTGCTGGATGGCTCGGAAATTGAGCTGAAGCCGGACTCGTTGTTAATCGCCGATCACAAACAGGGCGTAGCCCTGGCAGGGATCATGGGTGGTGACGCCACGGCTGTGAGTAGCTCTACCCAGCATATCTTTCTGGAGT
This sequence comes from uncultured Halieaceae bacterium, assembly GCA_938074045.1. GTDB lineage: Bacteria > Pseudomonadota > Gammaproteobacteria > Pseudomonadales > Halieaceae > CALJGI01. The sequence continues at coordinate 3,460 of CALJGI010000050.1, read as the reverse complement.
CAGCCTTTTTTGATCCCACCAGTATTGCGGGGCGCGCACGCAGCTATGGTATGCACACCGATTCATCGCATCGCTTTGAACGCGGCGTGGACCACGCCAATCAGACACGCGCTATCGAACGGGCCACAGCTTTGCTGCTGGACATTGTCGGTGGCGAACCTGGTCCGGTAACCGAATGTTCTGTTGCCTCAGAGCTACCTACTCTGGCGGAAGTCCGTCTGCGGGAATCACGAATTGAGAAGCTGTTGGGCATGCAGCTTGAAGCAGAGGAAGTGGACCGCATCCTGGCGGGATTGGGACTGAACCCACAGCGTACCGAAGACGGCTGGACCGTCACAGCGCCGTCCTGGCGATTTGATATCGCGATTGAAGCTGACCTGCTGGAGGAACTGGCCAGGGCTTACGGCTACAACCGGCTGCCGGTGACTCACATCTATTCGAAACTGGACATGAAGCCGGTAACCGAATCGCGCCTCTCCCTGCGCGGCGTTCGTCGTCAGCTGGTTGGGCGTGGTTATAGAGAGGCGGTTACTTACAGCTTTATTGAGCCGGAGCTACAGCAGAAAATTGATCCAGGCATTGCTGCCGTGGCGCTGGCAAATCCTATCTCCGCCGATATGGCCGTCATGAGGACCAGCTTATTGCCGGGATTACTTTCAACCATTCAACGCAATTTAAATCGCCAGCAGAACAGGGTCCGAATTTTTGAGACCGGTCTGCGTTTCAGAACGATTGACGGCGAACTTGTGCAGGAACCAATGCTGGCCGCAGCGATAGTAGGTCGGCGCCTGGACGAGGGCTGGACTACCAAGGGCGAGAAGGTAGATTTCTTTGACCTAAAAGGAGATTTGGAGTCTGTTATTGCGCTCTCTGGTCGATCGGTGGAGTTTGATTTCAAACCCGGGAAACATCCCGCATTGCACCCCGGACAGACGGCGGCTATTTTTTCTTCAGGAAAATTAGCAGGTTACGTGGGAGCGCTACATCCAGCCCTCGCAGCGGACCTGGACCTCGATGCTACACCTATTTTGTTGGAAATTTCGCTTGAGAAAATGCTTGATGCCAAGGTTCCAAACTTCGAAGAACTCTCCAAGTTCCCCGAAGTTCGCCGCGATTTAGCGGTAGTTGTCGACAAATCTGTACTGGCTGGTGACGTGATGAGCGATGTCCGGCAGTGGGGCGGAGAACACCTGCGTGAGTTAAGGTTATTTGACGAATATGTAGGCAAAGGCATTGATCCTAATAGAAAAAGTTTGGGTATGGGCTTGACCTTCCAGCATCTATCACGCAATCTTACTGACAGCGAGATAAACGATGTAATTGATGTCGTGGTTGCCAAACTTAAAGACAGCTACGATGCGCAGTTACGGAATTAGTTTGGGATGCGAGCATGGCTCTCACCAAGTCGGAAATGGCAGAACGCCTGTTCGAGGAACTAGGCCTCAACAAGCGTGAGGCGAAAGAGATCGTCGAGCTGTTTTTTGAAGAGATACGGGATTGTCTGGAAAATAACGAGCAGGTCAAATTGTCCGGGTTTGGCAATTTTGATCTGCGCGATAAAAGCCAGCGCCCGGGTCGTAATCCCAAGACCGGGGAAGAAATCCCCATCACAGCTCGCCGAGTGGTCACTTTCCGGCCAGGGCAGAAATTGAAAGCGAGAGTAGAGACATATGCTGGAACCGAGTCATAACGACGAGTTGCCGGCTATTCCCGGCAAGCGCTACTTCACCATTGGTGAGGTCAGTGAGTTATGCAACGTCAAACCGCATGTTCTGCGTTACTGGGAGCAGGAATTCCCTCAGCTCAAACCGGTAAAACGCCGTGGCAACCGTCGCTATTATCAGCACATGGATGTATTGACTATCCGCCAGATACGCAGCCTGCTGTATGAACAGGGCTACACGATCGGGGGCGCGCGTCAGCGCATGGTTGACGAGGAAGAAGGCAACGGACCCGCTAACGTGAATCTCGATCTCAAGGAAATGATTGAAGATCTGGAAGACCTGCTGAAAGTTCTGTCAGACTGAATTCTAGCGATTGATTCAACCGGGTTTCCCGGTATAATGCCGCCTCTTCGGGGCGTAGCGCAGTCTGGTAGCGCACCACACTGGGGGTGTGGTGGTCGTAGGTTCAAATCCTGCCGTCCCGACCAATTATCTAAGGGTCTATTCCGGGAGGAGTGGTAACACTTTATTCCGGGCGCATAGGTTACAGTTTCAGAGCAAAGGGGTTCTCACCCACTGGCTCCACCCGGTTTTCCTGTTGATCAAAGAAGCCTAGATCAGAATCCATGAAACTGACAAGCCAAATGCTGTCAGCAATCTCTCTAATCCCTACATACTGCCCAGCAAACACCGTGCTGAAGTTAACCTTTCGTCGACCAATGCAAATTCTGCCGCATTGGGTCACGCGGATCGTACGGTCGTGAAAGGGGTACTCCGGTACACCCGGCTGGAAGTAAGCTCTGGCTGAAGGTGTATACACTTCACCCGGATATAGGCCGTTTAGCGCGTGATGGGGTCGGTCATTATTGTAACCCTCCAGGAAGTCATCAAAGCGGTCCTGCTGCTGAAGGAAGTTGAAGGAAGGAGGTTTGGTCGCCTCCTTCTTCAGGGTCAGGTGCATCCGCTCATGCCGTCCATTCTGCTGGGGATTGCCAGGCTTGATGCGCTCAATGTTGATTCCCAGGCGCAACCACCAGACCGAGAGCTTACTCAATCCGAACAAGGCGTGGGCACTAGCGAACGGCACGCCATTATCAGTGCGAATGGCATTCGGTAGGCCAAACTCCTTGAAAGCCCGCTCAAACACTGGGAAAGCACCCGCTTCTTTGACCGATTCACGGCCTTCACAGGCCAGCAGATAGCGTGAACGGTAGTCTGTGATCGTGAGGGGATAGCAGTACTTGTGGTTGCCTAGCAGGAATTGGCCTTTGTAGTCAGCACACCACAGGCCGTTGGGTACTTGAGCGTCGCTCAGCGGTGTTCCTTGAGCTTTATGCCGACGACGCTTTCGCCGTTTCACCAGGCCGTGGCGGTCTAGAATACAATGAATGGTACTGGGAGCCGGCGGTTTGATCGCCGGAAACTCCTTGACCAGCTTCTCCTGGATCTTGGGCGCTCCCCAGGTGCTGTGCTGCTGCTTGATCCGGAGTATCGCCTTCTCTACCTGAAATGGCGTTTGATTAGGATGCCGATAGTTGCTCTTCGGGCGGTCATCCAGCCCTTTGAGCCCTTCGTCTTTATAGCGATTGAATATCTTGTAGCCAGTCTTGCGGGAGATACCAAACTCTCTACAAGCCACTGCCATTTTCTCGCCATCGAGGAGTCTTGCGACAAATCTGAGTCGTTCGTCCATACGGTTACACTCTTTCCAAGGCATTTGGAGTCCTCCTCCAAATCCTCTATTGTGTAACCCATGCGCCCGGAATATTCTGTTACCTCAGGTCCGGGATAGTCAA
>CALJGI010000049.1 GCA_938074045.1 uncultured Halieaceae bacterium | reverse complement strand
TAATCGCCCTGCACATCGTTTGCACAGGCGGGATCCGCCGCCTGGAACTGCTCCAGTGAGCAACCAAAGCCACTCCCATTGAGATCGACGATATCTCCCTCTCCTACTATTGCCAGAGGGTGCTTGCAGGCTTGAAGTAGTAATACGAGAGCTGAAAATGCAATTAGGCGTTTAAGACTTTTCATACATCTTTGTTATTGAAATTTAGCGAGGTCTACACACCTAGATTACTTTACCGCTAATGTAGTCGTTCACAAAGTACTTTTTCCCCATTAGTCCTTTTCCAGTACCGCAAAGAATAAGTATGAAGCTAAGAGTAGGAGGGAACGAGCGAGGCGCAGATGGCGGAGCGCTAGCGTGGCCACAAGCCGAGGAAGTGACCGGATACGATTAGCTGAAATGCGAGTGATGCAGGGGATACTTACACCTGAGGCTATCCACGTTACAGAGCGTTATGCCAACAACCGGGCTGAGCAGTCGCACGAAGCGACGAGGGTAAGAGAGCGGGGGATGAGACGGTTCAAAGCCGTCAGGCAGGCTCAGAGATTCCTTGGTGCTCATGCTGCTGTCAGTAATCTCTTCAACCTAGGTACGCACCTGGTACGTGCTCAGCATTACCGTGATCTCAGGATAAGTGCGTTCGCTGATTGGAGTAGGACCGTTGCTTGAATCCTAATGATGGATTTGAGTGGCCTGGATGAGTTAACTTTTCAGCACCTATATGTGCGTTTGCCATAAGAGCGTGCTTTATGCCGACTCAGGTTACAATATTAAACTAACACTGCTTGCCGTTTTGATGATCGCGGGTGAGATAGTTGGAAAGAATCAATTGAGGGGATTGAGGATGCGTAAGCGCTTTTTATTTTTGGGTATAGCGGTATTGCTGGCAACCACCCGGGTGTCAGCGCAGACCGATGAAAAGCTGAAAGCCGTTACCGACGACTATTGGGCTTATCAGCTTGAGCAGTATCCGGAATTTGCTTCATCACTGGGCGTGGTGGATCCGACGGGCAAGGTGACCGACGTTAGCTTGGAAGCTGAAGATAAGCGGGTCGCCAAAGCTAAGATTTGGTTGAAGCAATTGGACGCAATTGATGTTTCCACACTCAACGAGGACGACAAAACCAACTATGGCATATTGCGCCGGAGCTTAGCCAAACAGGTCGAAGCCAATGGTTTTGGCCAACGCACGATTAACTTTACCAATCGTGGTGGCTGGCACCAGAATTTTGCAAGTATGCAAAATAACCTGCCATTCCAAACTGCGCTACATTACCAAATCTATATCAATCGCCTTAAGCAATATGCCAAGGTCAATGATCAGTCTATTGCTGTGGCTAATCAGGCGCTGGCGGGCGGATATGTCCAGCCCTGTGTTTCAATGGTGGGATATGAGACCAGCATTTCCGGGTTGATCAAAGAAGAGCCGCGCGAATCACGGTTTTATGAGCCATTTAAACGCAAGCGGCCGGATGGGATTGAAGCAGAGGTGTTTGAAGGACTGGCGATGAGCGCATCAGCGACGATCGCTGCCTCGATCAATCCGGCGCTTCAAAAACATTTGGCGTGGTATAAAAGCAAATACGCACCAAATTGCGCGAAGCAACCTGGTGTGTCTGCACAGCCTGGCGGCGATAAGTATTACGATTTCCGTGTGCGTCAAATGACGACGACTTCAAAGTCTGCCGATGATATTCACAATATCGGCGTTTCCGAGGTTGCGCGTATCCGGGCCGAAATGGTCTCCGTTGCCAAAGAAGCGGGCTATGAAAGCCGCGAGGCGTTTATTGAACATCTGCGCACTGATCCCAAATATTACGCCAAAACCCCCGAAGAGCTGATGGAAAAAGTGGCGCGGGTTGCCAAAATTATCGATGGCAAAATGCCATCCGTGATCGGCAAGCTGGCACGGCTTCCCTATGGCATCAAGGAAATTCCTGCCGAGACCGCAGAACGTACAACGACAGCCTATTATAATTCTGGATCACCCGATGTGGGAATTGCTGGATTTTATTATGTGAATACATCCAAGCTGGACCAGCGCCCATTCTGGGAAATTCCCGTGCTGAGCATTCACGAAGCAGTCCCCGGCCACCACCAGCAAATTGCGTTACAGCAAGAACTCGATATACCTGACTTCCGTAAGAATGGCACGTTCTTCACGGCCTTCGTCGAAGGTTGGGCACTCTATTCAGAACGTCTCGGAATCGAGATGGGGCTTTATGATACACCTGCAAAAGACATGGGGCGTTTATCCTATGAAATGTGGCGTGCCTGCCGCCTCGTTGTTGATACGGGAATTCATAGTAAAGGCTGGAGCAAACAACGCGCGGTTGATTTCATGACGGATAATACGGCGCTAAGCGAGGCCAATATTGAAGCGGAGGTAAATCGCTATATTTCATGGCCCGGTCAGGCGTTGGCCTACAAAATGGGTGAGCTGAAAATTCGTGAACTACGTGGAAAGGCCACGGAAATTCTGGGCGATGAATTCGATCTTCGCGAATTTCACGATGTAGTGTTGGGTCAGGGTGCCGTGCCCCTTGATATGCTAGAGGATCAAGTGGCTCGCTGGATTGAAGAAAAAAATAGAGGTGTTGATTTGCAGTGAATATTGATCCAATTATGCCAAATAGTGGCATGGAGAACTGACCCATCTGAAGGCCCCGGGACGCTCTAGAGGTCAATGGCTTGATACAATCACGGTGGGTCAATTTCCAGTGCAAATCCAGGGTGAATCTGGCGTGCAAATCAATACTCTGCAGACTAGCAGGCAGAGGCGGACTCAAATTTCATGGTCTTTTAATGCGAACACCTCAGCAATTGGGAACTTGCCCCGTAAGCAGGAAGGTGCGACTGTTCTCCACATTAAAAGAGAAGTTGGCATTAGCGAGTCGATCTTCAATATGACTGGTAAAGCTGTCGGTATAGGGTGTTGTCCTACCTAACCAGGACGCCCGTATTCCCGGGAAAGTAAGCCACCAATCAAGTGTTTTTGACCAGCGAAGCCAGGTTTGTGCTTCGATGTTTCCAATCTGATATTGATGCATGAGAAATTCCATCGTACTGAGAAATTCGTTCATGATCCATAAAAAGCGGCTTCTCTCTTCGATGGTGAGGCTCGTCGGCTGAGTTATCGCGCGCATGAAGAATTGGTTGGCCTCCACATCAAAACCGAAGGTATGCTGCTGGGCTGCCACACGTTCCAAAACACGGGCAGTCATGTCAGCCCGCTGAGAGTGTGTATTGCTGCGTACCTGCATTGCGAGGTAGACCAAAGAAAAAATAACACCAAAGCCGCCAACAAATTCACCCAGCTGAGACATAGTATGAAGGGTCATAGATACTTCCTTAGGTTCAATTATGAGTTGTCGAGATTAGCAGTCTTGTCTGCTATTGGCACCATCCTGTTTGAATGGGTCGTCAGTAAAGGATTCACTGCGCGGACTATTATGCCTCGATGTCTGCCCGTTGAGCTGAATCGGGGCGAAACTGGAGAAGCATCCGGCAGGAAAGTATCTCTTAAAAAACGGGCCGATTGGTCCCGGGTTTGCTGACGACCTGCACGCCGGTGGACTGAAGAGCCTGCCCGTGCGTTAAAAATTCACATAATTGGCGAAAACCCCCTATTAAAAATAAAGGCGCTCGAAGGCGCCTTTATGGTCATGCACAATCACATCAAGCTAGAACATGAACTTCGCCCGTATGCCAATTACCTCTCCCTCTTCCTGGAAGCGAGAATGTGATCCGGCCAGCACCGGAGTGTCAAAGCTCTGGGTTAGTGCCGCTTCATCGAAAATATTCCGACCGTAAGCCATCACCTCCCAATTGTCACCACGAACGCCGATTCTCAGGTTTACTTTCGTATATTCTGGAATCACATCAATGGGGTCATTGTCACCGGCTGAATTAAACTCTGAACGGTAATTAATCTCACCACTGACAAAGAAATCCCAATCCCCCATGGATCGTGAGTAGTCCCATAGCAACGACGCACTGTAATCCGAGGCGTAAAGTGTCGGCTCACCTGATAGATCGTTGTAAGTGTCCAACTCATTGCCTGCCACTCCACATTGTGGGTTGGCATCCAGCTGTATTGCGGTACATGGTGCATCAAAAAACTCCGCATACTCCGCATCAAGCCAAGCCGCGTTGAGCGCAAGCTGGAGATTTTCAGTCGCCTGCCAACGGATATCAGCTTCGATACCGGTAATCTCGGATGTGCCAGCATTTTTCACAGTAAACCCGACACCCTTGAAAATCGCGGTCTGCAAATTGTCGTACTCGGTGTAGAATGCTGCCCAGTTCAGAGTCATGGCACCATCCAAAAGAGTATGCTTTCCACCGATTTCAAAGGCATCCACGGACTCATCATCGAACTCAAAGTCTTCGTTAGGCAAGGTTGGGTCGTAGCACTTGCTAATATCCACGGATCCATCAGGCTCAATGGTGCAGCTCCACTCACCCAGTGCTAAGCCTCCAGGCTCACCATCATCGGCCGCGGTAAAACCCCCACTCTTAAATCCCTGTGAAAAGGCAGCGTAGAGCATACTGTTATCAGAGATGTCCCATTGAATGTTAATCGAGGGAATCAATTCGTCCGTGGTGCGGTCATCCGCGTATGTATACGCGTAGGTATTAAAAACGGTCGCCTGCACCTGGCCGAGGTAGAAATTGTCATTAGGCGTATCGATACCCTCTATATCATCTACGAGGAACTGTCTGCTGAATACTTCCTTGTTTTCCTCGGTGTAGCGCAGGCCCAGGGTCACACGCAGCGTATCGGTAAAGTTGAAGGTACCCTGGAAAAACGCTGCCCAAGAATCCGTGTCCAACTCGTACAGGTGATTTCGTCCGGCCTGGAGTGGAAACCATTGCAAAAGCGGATCGGTTACGAGCGGAAATAAGCTCGTTGCACCAATGAGTCTTAGAGGTATTGGCGGTAGCAGCGGGCTTACCGCGTTGCCAGGAACATCACCAAAAAGGTCATCAAACGAACCGTCCAGCATGACCAGACGATCGGTCACCAACTCACTTTCGTCATAATACACGCCGGCTACAAAATCAAAAAATTCGCCACCCGGTGAAGTGATGCGAATTTCCTGACTGAACTGCTCGTAGGTCTGGTCGTCGTCTCGAGATATAAACCGCAGCGGCAACCAGTCCACGTCTGCACCACTTTGTACGTTGTACTCGGAAAAACCCGTGATCATAGTCAGGGAGTAATCGCCGATTAGATAGTCGATATTGAGGGCGGTATTCTCAATTTCGGCGTCGTCCCCGTCCGGGTAGCGACCAACACCTACAGTGTCGTCATCACCAAAGCCATTGTCCTTGAAGGTTGTAAAATCTTTACCTGCAGATTCTGCAATCGCCGGAAAGTTTATGTCTGTAAGCGCATATGCAGCATCTGCAAATGAGCTGCGGTTAGGAAACAACTGATCGCGTTGGGCCTGGTCCAGGTAAAGCCAGGTAGCAGATGGTGCACCCTTGCGCTGTTCGTCTGAATTGCTGTACTTGAGATTGATACTCAGGTTTTCCGTGGGTTCCCACTTAGCCGTAATCCGATACGCAGTCTCCTCAATCTGTGGCTCATCCTGCTGAAGGTACAGATTTGTAACGTAACCATCAGTTTCACGGTGCTTGAAGCCAAATCGAACGGCGAATGTGTCACTCAGCGAATTACTGACAAAACCTTCAACAATGAGGCCACCATTGGTCTCCACTGAGGTGGCGATCTCACCCATGAATGGCTCACCTGGGTCCGGAGAGGCCGATGTTATATTGACAGCACCAGCAATGGTATTGCGTCCGAACAGGGTGCCCTGCGGACCCCTGAGTACTTCAACTCGCTCGAGATCCATGAATGCGTTGCGATATTGGCGGGCGCGCCCCATGTAAACGCCATCGATATACATGCCCACGGACTGTTCGAAGCCCTGGTTATTACCTGAGCCCACACCGCGCATGTAAATATTCGTATTAACTGCAGCGTTGGCGATATGAAGATTGGGGACATAGTCAGCCAGAGCCGCCATATTGGGAATACCGGCCTCCTGCATTTTTTCACCTTGCATCGCTGAAACCGAAATGGGCACGTCCTGCAAGTTCTCCACCCGCTTCTGCGCAGTGACGACGACTTCTTCCAGTTGCAATTGCGCCTGAGTGCCCTGGGTGGAAATCGCTAATATAATCGCACTGAAAAGTGCGGACGATTGATTTTTCATTTGCGGACCTCTGTAAATATTATTATTTGGGCTCAAACCACTTCTGAGAGCGGCTTCACACCGCGATTAAACCACATTTTAATACACCTTTCCCATAATTCGAAAAGAACCATCGAAAACGTGTCGGATGTAACAGAACAGCATGCACACACGGGATATACTGAACCCGTGCTTTTACCTCTAGGTCGAGTCCATTCGACGTTACTGACAACTTAATTAGCCAAAATCGGTAACACAGGCCAATGAGTAGCTATAAGCACCACAGATTCTCTCCCGATGTCATCAGTTTCGCAGTCTGGCTCTACTGCCGATTCAATTGCAGCCACCGCGATATCAAAGATCTACTGGCCCAGCGAGGCATTACTGTGTCCTGAGAAGCGATACGCCTCTGGTGTATTAAGTTCGGTGCGATTTATACCCGCCGCTTTAAGTGGAAGCACTGCCGATACGGTGATACTTTTCATATAGATGAAGTCTTCGTGAAGATAGCAATGCCTGGAATTCTCCCGTAGTCCCGTGGTTCCTGGTTTCTCGCTTGCCGCTAATCCGGTTATTTCCGCAATTTTCTAAAACCAATTCGGGACTGACTTCGTACAACTTATAAGACACATCTGCGCCTACTGCGCCGGCGTGCCGCTCCGCCCCCTGTTTACTTCACACAAATGCAGCGGGCGACATTTGCAGTAAACAAGGTGGTGAGGTCGGGATCAATGGAAAACAGTTGTGAGCCAGTTGCGACGATTTACTGGTTCGACCTGGACTTGCGCCTCGATGATAATCCCGCGCTCGACCTCGCAATTTGCGGGGCCAGCACCCTGCTGTGCCTGTATTGTCACGACCCGGCTGTTAGCGATGTTGATACCTTTGGAACTAAACGCCTGGGGGACCTGCGCCACCGTTTCATCGAGCGCAGCCTGGATGAACTCTCGGCTAGTTTGCAGCAGCATGGCCAGTCTCTGGTGCAGGTTTCAGGCCCCGCGACGACTATCCTGTCTCAGTTGATCGAGCAATATCAAATTCAGCGCGTCCTGCGTAACCGTCATTTTGGTCACTTCGAGGTTTGCGCGTGGGAGCAGTTGCAACGCGCACATCCGTCGGTCGAGTTTATCGAAGCCGAGGGTTACACGCTGTTTACCCGGGAGCAGGTCTCAGGCATCGGCACACTGCCTCAGACCTTCAGCAAATTCAGGCGGCTGGTTGAGCGCATGCCCGTTGCTACACCACTGGAACCGCGCCCGTTTCCACCTCCGCCATCGCTGCCGGAGACGTCCCCTCAATCGCAGGCTGACCCCAGCTCATTGCCGGATGCGCAATTCCAGGGCGGTGAGGCTGCAGCGATGAATCATGTGAATGACTACTTTGCCAGTCAGTCGCCATCGACTTACAAACAAACCCGCAACGAGCTTGACGGCTGGTCGAGCTCGAGCAAGATGTCACCGTGGCTCGCCAGTGGCTGTCTATCCGTCAGGCGGCTGTACCAATGCATCAAGCACTACGAGGCAGAACACGGAGCTAACGATTCTACCTACTGGCTGTTTTTCGAGTTACTCTGGCGCGAGTACTTTCAATGGTACGCGCTGCAGCATGCGGAAAAGCTGTTCCTGCCGGGTGGCATCGGCGGTGGTAAATCTGACTTCGCTTTCGACCGCAGGCGCTTCGATGACTGGTGCAAAGGCGAGACGCGCTGGCCCTTGGTAAACGCCTGCATGCAGCAGCTCAATCAGACTGGCTATTTGTCCAACCGTGCCAGACAGATTGTCGCCAGCGTGCTGGTCAACGAATTGGCGCTTGACTGGCGTTGCGGCGCTGGTTACTTCGAGAAACAGCTGATCGACTACGATGTCGCCGCCAACTGGGGTAATTGGCAATACATTGCAGGTGTTGGTGCCGATCCGCGCGGTGGCAGGCACTTCAGCATCGAAAAACAGGCGCAACAATTTGATGCTGATGGCCGTTATGTTGCCAGCTGGGATAACTCACAGGTACAACCCGACAGAACCCGTTCCAGACGTGGCACACAAGAAGCTTAACCTGCCGCATAAAACCTGCCCGGTTTGTCGGCGAGAGTTTTCCTGGCGCAAGCGTTGGCGTAACAACTGGGAGGAGGTTTTATGTTGTTCAAAACGCTGCAAATCGGCCCGGCAACCCGATAAGCCAGAAGTCTCTGGCGGTCTTTGGCCTCATTGCCGGGATCGCTCGAACGCGACATGATTTTGCCCACTTAGCAGGTATTGTGATGACAACGACATATAAGACTCCTCGATATCATAGGATGCGTCTGATACTCGGCGATCAGCTCAACCTCCAGCACCACTGGTTTGAGCAATGCGATAGCGGAACCCTGTATGTGATCGCCGAGCTGCACCAGGAGGCGAGCTACACCCGGCATCACGTACAAAAGCTGTGCGCCTTCTTCGCCGCGATGGCGCAGTTCGCAACGGCGCTCCGCGCAAACGGGCACGACGTGCTGCACCTGAAACTCGATGAAACGCGAGATTACGCCGACCTGCCAGACCTGATCCAGGCTCTTTGCAGTCGCCATGGTATCGAGCACTTCGATTTTCAACTTGCCGACGAATATCGCCTGCGCCAGCAATTGCGTGAGATGCAACTGGATAACGCCGTCACCGTGACGGAGTTTGACAGCGAGCATTTCCTGCTGCCCGAAGCAGAGTTTTCTAGATTTATCGCTGCCGGCAAACACAACCGCATGGAATCGTTTTACCGCAAGATGCGCAAACGACTCGATCTACTAATGGATGGCGACCAACCGCTCGGTGGTCAGTGGAATTTTGATGCCGATAATCGCGATCGACTGCGCGCGCCCGACCTCACTGAAATTCCCGAACCACTGCGTTTCGACAACAATGTCGAGCAGATATTGCAGCGTCTCGACGAGGGCAAAATCGACTACTTCGGCGAACGCTCCGAAGCGCTGCTGTGGCCTGTTGACCGGGCACAATCGCTACAACTACTGGAGCACTTCTGTAACCACTGCCTGCACCGCTTCGGGCGCTTTCAGGATGCGATGACCAGCGCGCACGAGTACCGCTGGAGCCTTTACCATTCGCGCCTGTCGTTCGCGCTCAACAGCAAGATGCTGCACCCGCTGGAAGTCGCCGAAGCCGCAATCCAGCGTTTCAAGCAGACCGACAGCGGCATTTCAATTGCGCAGGTCGAAGGTTTCGTGCGCCAGATCATCGGCTGGCGTGAATACGTGCGCGCGGTGTACTGGGTCAACATGCCCGGCTACGCCAGCCTCAACCAGCTGCAAGCAAAGCGCGACCTGCCGGCGTATTTCTGGGATGGCGACACAAAGATGGAGTGCATGAAGCAGGCACTGGGGCAATCGCTTGAGTTTGCCTATGCGCATCATATCCAGCGCCTGATGATCACCGGAAATTTCTGCCTCCTCACAGGTATCGATCCGGGCCAGGTAGACGCTTGGTACCTCGGCGTTTACATCGACGCCATCGAATGGGTGGAAATGCCCAACACCCGCGGTATGAGCCAGTTCGCCGATAACGGCCTGATCGCCACCAAACCCTACTGTGCGGGCGGTAACTACATCAACAAGATGAGTGATCATTGCAAGCACTGCCACTACAACGTCAAGCAAAAGACCGAAACTGGGGCCTGCCCGTTCAACAGCCTGTACTGGCATTTTATGGTTCGACACCGCGAGCGCCTGGAACGCAACCCGCGCATTGGCATGATTTACCGGAGCTGGGACCGTCAGCAACCAGAGACGCAGGAGGCAACAATCGCGCAAGCCAACTGGTGCCTGCAGAACCTGGAACAGTTGTAGCTGAGAGTATTCGGGGGAACCGGGCGACGGTACTGACAGCTTATCACGCAAAATCTGTTTGCTGGTAGGAGACGAATTTGAGTGCGAGGCACTGGACACCATCGAGGTGCAGGGTTGTAACCATCCGGTTGAAAACTTACTCGTGACCAGCGGCCGCGTTCACGAAATAGGGAATTCCTGATGAGCTCAACGGCAATCGGCAGGTAGGTATTTGGCGTCGAGTTCATAACGTACGCACTCCCAACTGAGATGGCCTTCGGGGTGTGGGGTCGCTCTGATTCCAAAAGCCGCATCGCTATGCGACAAGCCATCTACAACTCCTTGGCGCAGCATTACATATAGCGTTGAATGTATTCGCTGATGATGACCTAACAGGCTCACGGCGGAGATAACTTCATCTATAGGTGATTCAATATCCAGTCCGATTTCAGCGTCGTCAAAAGGCATGACTCCATTTACCTCAAAGTATTCTTCGACCTCAGGGCGCAGAGAATCCATTAGCATGTAGGCTTCCACCATTTTTGATCTGATGACATAGTTTTGATATGAAGGGAGAGCAACGGCCGCGAGTATCGCCAAGATAGCGACAGTCACCAATATCTCTATTAACGTGAATCCTCGGTTTTGCATAATATTTTTGTACCCTATGTTATTGATTTTATTTGCCGAATTCTACCACTTGGGTGGTAGTGCAGTAAAAGGGCGTCTGCAAGTTGAACCTGTTCCTAGCGAATTGGTAAAGCAAACGGTACTGCCAAGTTAAGTGCTCAACGCTGATAGAATCAGGTGATGAAGACATATAAACAGCACATATCCCTCCTGATATCATCTCCTACACCGTCTGGCTCTACTGACCTTCTCCCCATCAGGGTAACCATGACAAGTAAGAGATTTCCCACTAGATTGACTTATGGGTCTTCTTATTATGAAGGGCAAACGCGATACAGAAAAGCAGATTGTTGTTTTGCATTCTGGATTGACCCAGCAATTGCATGGAAAATTGAGCCATGATGATGTCAGGCCGAAATCTGGATATGACAGAGACCGACAGCAACTCCCACGATCTCCAACCCGGCAATGACTGGGCGGTCTTTGCGCCAGCGCTGTTTCTGATAGTCATTCTCAGCGCCGGTTTGATTTTGTATCCCGACGGGGGGGCAAGCTACAGCGCTGCCGCCATGGATTTCATCACCCATACGCTGGGTTGGCTCTACCTTGTGCTTGGGGCAAGTACATTCGCCTTCGCCATGTGGCTGGCTTTTGGGCGCTATGGCCAAGTGCTGCTAGGAGAACCTGGGGAGTCACCCGAGTACAGCAATCTTCACTGGATATCGATGATGTTTACTGCGGGTGTGGGCGGCGGCATGATTGCCTGGGGGGTAGCTGAGCCACTTTCATATCTGCAACAACCCCCGTTTGGTATAACACCACATTCAGCACTAGCATTCGAGTGGGCACATGCATACCCGATATTTCACTGGGGCATTTTGGCCTGGGCAATCTACGCTGTTCCAGCAGTGCCGGTCGCGTACATGCTGTATGTGCAAAAGGTTCCGACCATGAAAATCAGCGGGGTGTGTCAGGCCAGTTTTCTGGCTGCTCGCCACCCGATAGTGAGTCCAATTATCGACATAATCGTCGCACTCGCCATTGTTGGCGGGGCGGCCACCACATTGGGACTCGGTGTGCCCCTGGTCTCCGCGTTGCTGTCGGAGTTGTTTGGTGTGAGTGATGGATTTGGCAGCCGTGGCATCGTCCTATTATTATGGGCCTGTATATTCGGCGGGAGTGCCTATCGAGGACTTAGACGAGGTATCAAAATTCTGGCGGACATCAATATGGTTTTGGCAATTTTGGCGTTGCTGTTTGTGCTGCTGGCCGGCCCTACATTGTTCATTCTAAAATTGACGGTCAACAGCATCGGACTGGTTGTAGACAACTTCTTGCGTATGGCATTTTGGACAGACCCCATTGACCAGTCGGGGTTTCCCCAGAGTTGGACAATATTTTATTGGGCATGGTGGGCTGCGTTCGCACCTTTTGTCGGGCTTTTCTTCGGCCGCATATCCCGAGGGCGAACCATTCGTCAACTTGTATTGGGTGTGATCGGCTGGGGAACACTTGGGACCTGTTCATTTCTGGTCGTGATGGGTGGTTACGCGCTGCACCTGGTGCACAGCGATGCACTTCCGCTGGCGGAAATTTTTGTCCGTGAAGGTATGGGAGTCGCTACTGTTCAGGTCATCGCCCAGCTTTCCGGCGGCAAGCTCGCGTTGGGAGTGTTTTTGGTACTCAGTATCATTTTTTACGCAACAACAATGGATTCCGCCGCCTACACCATTGCCAGTGTTTGCAGTAAAGATCTGCGGAGCGACAGAGAGCCGCCGCGGCTGAGTCGTATCATCTGGGCTTTTGCACTCGTGGCACTCACGCTTGCTCTGGTTGCGACCGAGCGATTGAAAATTGTACAGGCATCGACGGTTGTTTTTTCCTTGCCCTTACTTCCAGTGTTGGTTTTGATGTGTATGTCTTTGGTGAAGTGGTTGCGCACATCTGCCAGGCCTGCAGCCCCATGATAAATTTGAGTGATTATCCAATGCCCCAAATTACGACAAATGATCCAATTTCTTCAGACAGAGGGACTCGCCTCAACAACTATAACCATTTCTCAGTGCAGCCCATCTGCGGTGCCCTGGGAGCAGAAATCAGCGACATCGACCTCACCAATATTGAGGAGGAATCCTGTTTGAGGGAGATCCATGATGCACTGATGGAATACCAGGTCATTGCGTTTCGCGATCAACGACTGGCGCCGCAGCAGCTGGTTGACATTGGACGTCACTTCGGCGATCTGAACATCAATCCCTTTGTAGAAGGATTGGAGGAAGCGCCTGAAGTTATGCCTATCAGATCGGAGGAGAACCACGAAAAGCAATTTACCGGATTGTGGCATAGCGATCTGAGTTGGCATAAAAACCCGTCGCTAGGGTCACTGCTGTACGCGGTGGATGTGCCTGTATCGGGTGGCGACACCTTGTTTGCCAATATGTATCTGGCTCTGTCCACGCTATCCAGCGGACTGCAGGAGATGTTGAGGGGACTCGATGCCGTGCACTGTCTTGATCGGTTCAATGCAGACCTCCCCAGACACGAAGACCTTGCACCGGATGGTGCGATCCACCCTGTAGTCAGGATTCACCCAGTGACACGAAAGGAAATATTGTTCGTCAATGAATACTTCACCACTCGCTTTGATAACATGACTGAAAGCGAGAGTGCCCCTTTACTTAAGTACCTCTTTGAAAATTCTGTCCGACCAGATTTCACCTGTCGGATCAAGTGGCAGCCCGGCACTCTGGTGTTCTGGGACAATCGATGCACGCTTCATTATGCTACCAACGACTACCCCGGACAGCGACGCCTCATGCATCGCATTACCATAAACGGCGATTCACCAGGCCGGCTACTGTGACAGGCACAATGGTATCGTCAGGGGTGCTGCCAAGTAAATTCACTGAAGTTATACAATCGGCGGATGAATGCGTACAAACGTCATCGATACCCTCCCGATATCATTTCCTATGCCGTATGGCTCTACTATCGCTTCAACCTCAGTCACCGCGATATCGAAGATCTACTAGCCGAAAGAGGTATCACGGACAGCCGCAGCGATCCGTCTTTGGAGCATCAAGTTCGGAGCTATTTACACTCGGCGATTGAAACGAAATCACCGATGATACGGCGATACCTTATCGGAGTCTTGGGATGAGTGCGTTTGCAGATTGGGGAAAGGCGGTTGCTTGAACGTAGGTGCCGGCTTTCCCCGATCTGACGATGTTAATTTGCCAATACATGATCACTGACGTTTTATCTTTCAGTTGCTGGCCCGATATACGGTAGTTCCTTCCTTGATGGTTTCCTTAACCCGAATTTGACCAATCTGCATTGGGTCAACTGTCAATGGGTTTGCTGAAAGAATGACAAGGTCAGCAAGCTTGCCAACCTCAATGGATCCTTTTCGGTCTTCCTCAAAATGCTGATATGCACCCCATAAGGTGATCGCCTTGAGCGCTTCAAGCGGAGTAAGCCGTTCATCCGGCCCCATGACTTTACCACTGCGAGAAACACGATTAACTGTCGCCGACATCACCTGCATGAGATTAGGTAGCGCTACCGGTGCATCAGTATGGCTGGTTGCCAGCATTCCGCGATCTAGTGCAGAACGCATAGGCGAAATTTGTTGCGCCAACTCGGGGCCGATGATTTCGTCATACCAGTCACCCCAATAAAAGGTGTGCATAGGAAACAATGAAGGCATGACCTTTAACTCTGCCAGAGCATCGAGCTGATCACTGCGGAGCAACTGTCCATGGATCAGCACCGGTCGCCGATCGGCTGGACCATATTTTTCAAGGGCTGGGCGCATAGTGCGAATGAGCTGGTCGGCAGCCGCGTCCCCATTGGCATGAGCCAGCACCTGCCAGCCCTTGGCGAAGGCTTCATCATATAGCGCTGCGACATCTTCATCGTTTGGGATCGCGGGGTAGCCGCGGTAGTTGCTGTCCTGTCCTTCCGGCGGCAATAAATATGGCAGGGTGCGCCAAGCGGTGCGCCCCTGTGGCGACCCATCCAAGGTCAGCTTCATACCACCAATACGATAGCGATTGCGATAGACAATCCCGGCTCCATAGTTGTCGATCAGATCCTTGTGCGCATAATCGATATACGCCACCACGTCGATGTCCAGCAGTCCTTGTTCCGCAAAATCAAGGAACGCCTGATGACTGGGTTTGAATGCTCTCCCTTCTTGCGCGGTGGTGTAGCCAAAAGACATAGCCATCTGCTGCGATTGTTCGAGCAGATGGGTCCGTGCCTCGCGGGTGGTGGGCGACAGAACCTTGTTGATCACCGGAATGGCAGCCAGTTCTTCCAGCACACCGTTCGGCTCAGCGCTGTCCGCTAAGCGGCGTATCACACCACCTGTAGGATCTTCGGTTGCCGAAGAATACCCAATTCTCTCCAAACCAACACTGTTGACGGCGGCGAAGTGACCTGAAATATGCACCGCGAGCACTGGGCTTACCGTGGATACTTTGTCCAGGTCAGACCGAGTTGGATGTCGACGATCCGCCAGAATCGCATCGTCATAGCCCATGCCAACTATCCAACCTCCCATACGCGCCACTACAGGGCTGTCTACCTGAGTTTGTAGCTCGGCAATTAGTTGATCAATGTTGTCCACTGCGCCATCGGGCTGCGCCAGTAAGTTGGCACTCATCGCCTGTGCTCCGAAGCCGCCAAGATGCGCATGTCCGTCGATGAATCCAGGCACCAGCGTGTCACCATCCAGGTCCACGATCTGGGTGTCCGGCCCCGCCATTTTCATCACATCAGCTGCATAACCAACGGCAATAATCAGGCCTGCGCTCACAGCCACTGCTTCAGCCAAAGGATTGGCATCGTTCACGGTGACCACAGGTCCGCCATGGTAAATAATATCTGCAAGAGTGACTGCAGCTTGTTCTAAGCCTGAGTTTGATCCCGCCAGCGGGCGCGGTTCGGGTGAACAAGCCATCATCGCAATGACAGCAAAGGTCATGAGAGCTTTGCTTACTGTGGTCATTGATCGAGTCGATAGTTTCGTCATCCTGCCAACTCCTTTGGGTCCTGTGTCTGGGTAATTGCTGCTTCGATAAAATTTTGAATCAATATGGTCCGTTATTGCAACACTGCCGGGTTTGGATATTGCCAGGTTAAGAAGTTGTAGTTGATATGTGATGTTGCATACCTCGCGGGACAGCCTGCCCGTTAGTCATTGTAGCTTTTCTCTGAGAATTTCGTAGGGTGTTCTACCATTACAAGCGAAAAGCGGTCGAGTAAAGTTGTAGAAGTTTTCCCACTGGGCAAGTTTCTTGTTGAGGTCAACGTCGTCGGTGTAACTTAGTAGCTGGTAAAACTCGTCCCGATCAGTTCGGTGTGACCGCTCGACCTTGCCGTTCAACTGTGGTGATCGAGGTTTGATGTAGACATGGTTAATTCCCTGATCTTCGACATGCCAGTGGAACTTAGCCTGAAATTCATGTCCGCGGTCCGTTCTCACAGTGTGGATGCGAAATGGGAACTTGTCGATCACGTAGTCGATGAACTTACAGGCGTAGACCTGGTTGTGCCTGGGGTAGATTCTCAGAGCACGTATACGCGTTGCATCATCGATCGCGGTGTACTGGTATCGCCCGATAGTCCGCTTATTTTTATCCAGACATTTCAGGAACTTAACATCAACCTGAATATGATGTCCCGGTACCTGCTTTTCATATCGCTTGGTGTGGACCTTCCGTAACCCACAGTTCCTGGGAAGCCGCTTCATGCCATGCCGACGCAGGATTCTATCGCAGGTTCTCGGAGATGACTGTTCGGCTACCACCGGGTCTAATCAGTTTAGCCGGGGTGGTGGGCAGGTGAAAAAGTGAGTAGATAACATCTCTCATGCTGTCCGAGGGTAATATTTGCTGGAGCAAGCAGTAACCGGCAAGACTCTGTTATTATTAGTGAATTAGCATGTCACCATGCACAGGCTTTCTGGTGTTCTAAAATCCTGGGAAAGTCCAAAACGATGCTGCACTTGAGTGTCACCCTGGTGTGTTACGCGAATTCTGATAATTAGGGCTTTACCTGGAGTACTGTGTTGAAAACAAAACCCGTTGTGATTGTAACTGCAGTGATTGCAACTTTAATCGTGATTGTGGCCGCATTACTCCAATCTTTTCCGGGTGAGCGACAGCGTCACGCTGATGAGAAATGGCGAATTGTGAATTATTGGTCGGAGTGGTGCGCACCTTGTCGTCGGGAAATCCCCATGCTCAATCAACTGTCCCGTGAATTGCAGGCTACCAATGTGGCTATTGTGGGAGTTAATTTCGATGAAGACCCAAGAGAGAAAAGCCTTGTCATAGCCTCAGGTATGGGTATTGAATTTCCTACTTTAACTATAGAGAATGTACTCGCGATGCAGCTGGCATTGCCAGATGTGTTGCCGACTACTTATATCTTGTCGCCAGAAAACCATGTGCTAGCAAAACTGATAGGCGAACAGACTAAAGAAAGCCTGCTAGCCAAATTAACTAGTTTAGGCCTGCCCGGAAATGAAAATTATGAGCAGGAGTAAAGATATCTTGAATATTAGTGCGAAACCTCGTTTACTCCAATCACTGGCGCTAATTTTGCTCGCAACCAGTGCCAACCTGATGGCAGTTAATTCGGAACTGCAGACTAGCGGAGCCAGGCTTGAGCTGCTGTCATCTCCTGCCTCGAGTGATAGTAGCTTGTCGAGGATCGTGACAGATGCTAAAGGACAGGTTTGGTTGTCCTGGGTGACGCAAAAAGACCAGATGTCCACGTTAAAATATTCAAAGCTCAAGAGTGGCGGCTGGAGTGTACCTAAGACAATAAGCCAGGGTGATGACTGGTTTAACAACTGGGCTGATTTTCCATCCTTAGTGGTGAATGAGAGCAGCATGGCTGCACACTGGCTGCGTATGAGTGCTGATGGTGCCTATGACTATGATATTCAGGCGGCTTTTTTTGACACGGACCAAGACACCTGGACCGAGGGTGTTACCATTCATAAAGACGGTATAAGCGCAGAGCATGGATTTGTCTCGATGCAGCCAATGAGTAATTCTCTCACTTTTATATCGTGGCTGGATGGGCGTGAAACGCGCGCAGATGAGAGTCACGAATCTGCTTCTGTTCCTGAACACCATAGCATGGGTGCGATGACACTCCGTGCCGGTGTTTTTGGCCAGACTGGAGAAGCTGTCACTGAATGGGAGTTGGACAATCGAGTCTGCGATTGCTGTCAGACCAGTGCTGCGATGTCTTCTGATGGGCCGATCGTCGTGTACCGTGATCGCTCCAACGACGAAGTCAGGGATATCTACATTACACGCTATGTGGATAGCATCTGGACACAACCTAAGGCGGTCTACAATGACGGATGGAAAATTGCTGGGTGCCCGGTTAATGGTCCTGACGTTGCAGCTACAGGAAACAAGGTTGCGGTGAGCTGGTTCACTGCTAAGGACGATCAACCTGAAGTGAAATTGGTGTTATCAGGTGATGGTGGAAAGACCTTCTCTCCGCCCGTGGTGGTCGCCGATGGGAATACCAATGGTAGGGTAGGGACGGTGATACTTGATTCTGGGAATATTGCGGTAAGCTGGATGGATAAGGATGGTTCTGACGCGAAGATTATGTTGTCACTGTACAGTGGCGACGGCACTTTACTGGAAACGATCCAAGTCGCGAAAAGCAAGGCATCGCGTCGCAGTGGCTTTCCGGTTATAGACAGCTTCGGAAATACAGTTTATGTGACCTGGACAAATATTGATGATAAACCCCAGGTCATGGTGGCCCGGGTAACCTATTTTCAATAATCCGGGCCAGTCTTTACTGGCGGATGGTACTGACAACTTAACTCGCTGTAATTGATAGAATCGGCTCACGAACACATACAAGCGCCATAGATTCCCCCCAGATATGATTTCGTACTCCGTCTGGCTCTGCTACCGATTCCATCTCAGCCACCGCGATATCGAAGATCTGCTAGCGGAACCAGGTATCACGGTCAGTCGAGAAGCAATCCGCCTTTGGTGCATCAAGTTCGGTGCCATTTATTCCCGCCGATTGAAGCGAAAGCACAGAGATTACGGCGACACTTTCTATATCTATGATGTATTCGCTGATGTGCCTGACCATTTGATCAATGGCAAGCAGCAGTATCTGTGGCGGGCTGTAGACCAGGATGGTGCAGTGGTGGATGTGTATCTCCAGACCAAGCGCCACGGTGCCATTGCAAAGCACTTTTTCAAGCGGTTATTGCGAAGTCACGGCAGTGAGCCCAAGAAGATAGTGACGGAAAAACTACGTAGTTATGGTGTCGCACATCGGGAGCTGATTCCTGAGACGATCCACAGTACTGAGCAGTATGAGAACAATCGGGCAGAGCAATCGCACAAAATTACTAGGGTGCGGGAACGCGGAATGCGGAAGTTCAAATCAGTGAGGCAGGCTCAGAGATTCCTGGGTGCACATGCAGCTATGCAGAACCTGTTCAATCTGGGCAGGCATCTGGTATCCGCCAGTCATTATCGGGATTACAGGGTCAGTGCGGTTACCGATTGGATTAGGGCGGTTGCTTGAAGCCAGGAGGTAGATTTTTGCTGCCTGATTCAATTAACTTGCCAATACCGTGTACTTGTATGCCTGAAGATGAAATGCCCGTTTCAGTGAAATACGCTAGTTGACAAAGCAATTTCATTTTATGAATACGAATATCTCATCTGTAGACGCGAAGGAAAGACCGTGTTCAAGAAGTGGGGTGGGGCCGAAATCTTGGGCGCGATAAAGTTTCGCCTTGAAGCCTTGTTCCCGAAACCGATCCATTATGTCCAATCCATACAGTCTGACATGATCTTCTTGATAAAAGAGTTCCAGCCGTTTCTCGGGAGTTGTTGCAGAGGGTTCTTCAAAAGTGTCGAAGCGCCATATGGGGACTTGAATAAAGGCTTTTCCACCGGGGGCTAAGACGCGGTGGATTTCTGAAATTGCTTTCCTATCATCAATCAGGTGTTCCAACACATGAGATGCCCAGAATAAGGACTGGGAGTTATCACCTAGTTTTAAATCTGTTATATCCATCTTTGCCATGGCATCGGAGTATAGATCGATGCTTAGATAGTCGGCAGATTTAGCTTGTAGCCATTTAGAAAGCTCCTTCTCAGGAGCGACGTGGATAACGTGGGAGTAGTCAAGGTCAGCGCAATTTTCGGCTACGAAAAATGCTAAGCGGTGTCGTTCAAAGCTGCTGCAGCGTGGGCAGCGAGCATCGATACGTTGTTTCGAGGCTGCCCCTCCGGTTGCAAACTGCTTACCCTTCCAATTGCAGATCGGGCAGTGTCGTACCGTTCTTGATGGTCTAAGCACCCCAAGAAGCTTGCGTCCTGCTGATTTTATAACCTGGTTCATCCTTCCCCCAAAATGTCTCAATTCAGTCTAACTAAACAATAGGTACTGACAAGTTAACAGCCCGGATTTGGTAGAATCAATGGATGAACACATGGTTCCGTCAAGTTAAATCCCACGCTGGCAGAATCAGCTCACGAATACTTGCAAACGACACCGGTTTCCGCCTGACATCATCAGCTTTGCCGTCTGGCTTTACTACCGCTTCATCCTGTCCCTGGTGAAACCGTAACTCAAGCAATCTTCGGCAATTCGAATAATCCGCGACAATGCTTTTTCCAGTGGTACTTGTTGATATCCACAATCTTGCTACCGGTGGCTTCTGTTGGAGTAGAGCCATCACGCCCAGAATGCGTCCGAGACTCGTTGTAATGGCACTGATACTTCCACAGCTTGTTCTCGAGATCACTCACGGTCCAAAATAAAACCTGATCAAATAACTCGCGCTGAAGGGTACCAATCAATCGCTCGACAAACGGATGTGACATTGGAACATGTGGCAGAGATTTTATTGCCTTCACTTCAAGTACTCGTAGGTTGGCTTTCCACCGGTGGTATTGAAAGAGAGGGTCGTTATCGGAACCGATACGTTGAGGCCAGCCTTGACCATAAGTGGCATCGTTGAACATGTGGCACAGTTCCTGACCAACTACATTACCAGCATGAACAGCGAATCCGATGATCCTGCGAGCGTACTTATCCATGACGACCATTACCCAATGTGTCTTCAGTAAAATTGACTCGCAGCGGCACAGGTCTCAGCTCCATAAGCTGTCTTTGGCATGACCGATCGTGGTTAAACAGGAAGGGCCACGGTTGTTAGGATCAAGCTTGTAGTGTGTGGTGAGGACTCTGCTCACAACATCCTTGTCGAGTTCCAGTCCAAAGGGAGGTTGATCTGCTGGGCAATGCGGGGACAGCCGTATCTTGGATTGCGCGGCTTCATCTTGACGATGGCATTGATGAATTGGGCTGACGGTCCTTGGGTCCAGGTCTTCGCCCACCGCCTATAATGGCCCATACTGGATGTCGATCCACACCGCAGTTTGGCATCCGTAACTGCCAGGGATTAGGCGGAAAACAGCCGTCTTTGAAGTAAGGTTTGCATATCTCGTCGGCCATCAACTCCGAGGTAAATGTAGAATTTTTTCTCTAAAACGCGATACGCGACTCGATATGGTTTGAAAAATATTTCACGATAATCCTGAATCCCGAGCGCAGACAGCTCAGACGGATAAGTGCCGCGATCAGGGAACTCAGCAAGGGTACCGATCACCTCTTCAAGCTTGCTTAGCACGTAGTCGGCGCGTTCAACTGAGTCATTGGTTAAAATGAATTCATCGAGTTCTTCCAAGTCTACTACCGCGCTGTCTGTCAACAGAACGTCGTATGGCATTAGCGATTTTCCCTGCGTGCTTTGATCACCTGGACGACCTGATCTGCGGGTTTAACTTTGTGTTCTTCAATCTGCCGATTGCCGAGGGCAAGGATTTTTAACAGGGCTAGCGTTTCTTGGGCCTGTTCGTAGCTCTTAACATCCTGAAGTACAGCCTTGGCCTCTCCATTTTGAGTGATGACCATTGGTTCCTGTTGATCGCCCAAGTGGCGAATGATCTCGGATGCATTGGCCTTTAAGTAGCTGATTGGTTTGATTTGACTAGAAAGTTTCATGTATTTGTCCTCGCATTTTACGGATCAAATATAGACAAAATTTGTTCTTATCTGCAATCGCTAATTAGGAAGCCAACGTTTGGGTACTTGTCGGCACCTTACCGAGCCTGGTATTGGTCAATCAAGGCAGCAAGGCCCAACTATCTGATATTATTGATAAATTACCAATTCGCCATGGACAGGCAAAGGTTTAATTGTTCCTATTTAATTCTTTTGCCTGTTCTCTGAGTACGTATTTCTTAAACAGTTCGGCTGCCACCGGGGCTAATCAGCTTAGCCAGGGTGGTGAGCAGGTGAAAAAGTGAGTAGACAACATCTCTCATGCTGTCCGAGGGTAATATTTGCTGGAGCGAGCAGCAACAGGCAACACTCTGATATCATTGGGAAATTAACATTTCGCCAGGGACAGGATTACGTTGATTATCCTGAAAAGTCGACACAACCTGGACGCCGTAACTGTTAAAAAGTGATATAGACTCTATGTCTGGTTTTCATAAAAATCTTTCAGGCCGTCCTGCCCAGCCAGCTTCTCAAGCGCACACCTCTCTAATTTACGTGCCCACTCACCGCTAACCTTTAGGTGTTCAGCGATCTCTCTATAGGACATTTGGCGACATCCCGATAGTCCCCAGCGCGCTTTGACCACAAAACGTTCTCGCGCTTCAAGACAGCTCAGGCTCGCCTTGGTAACTTCTTCCAAAATCAGTTTGTCGGCCTGATCTGCAGGTTCAATTTGTGTCTTGTCGGGTATTTTCTCGAGCAGACTTAGATTATCTTGATCGAAATATTTTTCTTCGCTGTCAATGGATACAGTGAGATTGGTGATTTGCGACAGCTGGCGAACTTTTTCGCCTGAGAAACCTGAGTTCTTTATGACTGCGCTCAAAGGCGGTTTGAATCCGCGAAGTTTTACCAACTCTTCTCGCGCATTATGTAGACGGTGTACATCCTGCATAACATTGACTGGGTAGCTGATCAGGCTTCCATTCCCCTCGCAGGCACGTTTTATTTGCTGATTAATCCAATTGTAAGCATAAGTTGTAAAACGAAATCCACGGCGGTAGTCAAATTTTTCGGCGGCCCTGATCAGACCTATAAGACCTTCTTGTGCCAAATCTGCGGCGCTGACGGTGCTTGTTGCATGGTCTCTACTGAGCTTCTGTACCAGCCGCATATTGTGTAACACTAATTGATCACGACTAAAGATGTATCGACCGAGAAGATGCCTTAAATTTTTTGCCAGGGTCGTGCTGGTGATCTGTGCTGGCTCGGACAGGTCTTTTCTCCACTCAAGCATAGCCTGCCCCATCTTGTCATGGCTAGGCTGGCCCAATCGGTGGAGGTGAACATGGGCTAGTCCGACACTGACCGTCACCGGCCAATTCGCTTGATTTATCATTCGAATCAGTTTTCCAGTGCTGGTTCCGTGGGAAATCATGCCGATCAACAGCCTGATCGATCCTGCGCCCGGGCTTTCCGGTAACAGGTCTTTAATGTCTCGGCGAAGGTGAAAATAAAGGTCACGTGCGTCGAATTGCTCCATCAACGGTGGTGTATCCATGCAGGCCTGAGCGAACCGGAGCACCGTGTCTCTGCCACCTGGATTATTGAGAAGCATCCTTAGCAGCATTCGAGTTGTGGTCCACTTCAACTGGTCTAGGCGCTGCTCTTCTTCCGAGGTTAGCAGTTGAGCTGGCTCCAGGAAGTAGTTGTGGTAGAAATCGTCTCGTGCTTCAGTGGACATAAGTCACATCATCTTTTATTGAAAAGGTAGCTGTTTGTTCTATTAGATACGAACTAATTGAGCTGCCGGTTTGCTTTTTCCAGATTTTGTACCTCTTTTGTGCGGCCGTGAGATCAACAAGTGTGAAGTGATGCAATCACCGCAAGTCGACTGACAACTGCCTTCCCTCTGATTGCTGAAGTTGGTGGCTGTACAGGTGAAAATCCACTTACCGATAACTTGTGCCAATCAGAATATCTGCAGAAAAAACATCTATTGTTCGCTGTTATGCGTATCAACTGTATTACACAAAACGACGGATTCGACGATGGGCTACCAGGGCCAGACTAGCTTTGAGCACGGGCAAGAAAAGGCGCCGCCAAGCGGAGTGATACTGACGAACTTGGGGACCCCGGATGCACCCGACACGGCGTCGGTAAGACGTTATTTAGCACAGTTTCTTGCTGATCCACGGGTGGTGGAAATACCAAGAGTAATATGGTGGTTCATTTTGAACTTGTTCATTTTGCCACTGCGCCCGAAACGCTCGGCAAGACTCTACCAGCAGGTTTGGGGTCCAGAAGGTTCACCTTTGCTGGCGATCACGCTGCAGCAAGCTGCAAAATTGCAGGGCACGCTTGACGCAGCGCATGGTTCCGACCGGTATCTTGTAGTTGCAGGTATGCGCTATGGCAATCCATCAGTAGAAGCGGCAGTAAAAACTCTTACGGATGCAAACGTCCGCAGCATAACTGTGCTGCCATTATACCCTCAGTACTCCTCTGTAACGACCGGCTCAACCTTTGATTCGCTTGCCGAGGCTCTGTCAAAATATCGCTGGATACCTGAGCTGAAATTCATCAGTGGCTACCATGATCAGGATCTTTACCTGGAGGCAGTCGTCGACTGTGTCAGGGAGCATTGTGAGCAGCACGGCGTGCCGGACAGACTATTAATGTCCTATCATGGTACTCCGGAAAGCTGTCTGCATAAGGGAGACCCTTATTATTGCTTTTGTAGCCAGACAAGCCGATTCATTGAGGAGCGACTTAACCTACCAGAAAATACTCTCGTGACCACCTTTCAGTCGCGCTTTGGGAAAGCACAATGGCTTCAGCCCTATACCAGTGATGTATTGAAAACATTGGGCGAGCAGGGTGTTGCGCACGTGGCTGTAATATGCCCGGGTTTTTCTGCGGATTGTCTGGAGACATTGGAGGAAATCGCCGTTGAAAATAGGGACATTTATCTCGAAGCCGGCGGACAAAAGTTTCATTATATTCCTTGTCTGAACGCATCAGATGCACACGTGCATATGATGGCGGCTTTAGTTGAGGCACCTGTGCACAACATAGCTGGACGATAATAGCGAAAAATCGGGTTAAAAAGTTGGTCTCTGGTCTAGCCTTGGGCAGAGTTGAGTCGATTGAAGACAATACACACGATCTTTCCTGAATATGATGCTACGGACACTCAGGATTGAGTATGCTTGAACAACCGCATCAGGAACGTGGGTACCGGTAGCGTGACAAAGTTGCGGTAGTGTTGTTTCATTGATGCATAAAAAGTTCGGCTGGTGACGGGTTCGGGGGCGGTAATGTTGAATGGGCCGGGAAGGGGTTGGGGGTCCAGTAAAAAAAAGGATGGCACAGATAACATCCGTTCGGTGTATCCAGCTGACTCGAAGCAAGCTCTTCTTTGTACGGCAATGATCACCGCTTGCCTGCCATGGGTGCGCCAGCCAGGTTGATGAAGGCACCGATAGTTGCATCCTGTGATATCTCATCGAGATCGACGACATAACGACACTGAACTCGATCTGGCAGTGCCTGACGGCTTAGCAATATAATCTGATACCCGCGGGCTACAAGTTGATCAACAAGAGCTGAGCCGATAAACCCCGTTCCACCTGTCCTTAGAATATTCACTTGGGGTTTTCCAGCAGATCAGCACCATATCAATATGATTGCATAGCATGTATAGATTCCCGAGAGAGCCATAGATATGATCCGCAATTATGAATCGACCATGACAGAGCTTGCATCTGATATCGCCAGTCTGCAAGAGGTTCTGAGCAAATATCAACGCATAGTTGTTCTTACTGGAGCGGGGGTCAGTGCAGCATCTGGTATCCCTACCTACCGTGACCATGATGGCACGTCGAAGCACCGTAACCCGGTTCATCACCAGGAATTTTTGGAGCAATCTTTCGCTCGGAAGCGTTACTGGGCTCGATCTGCTTTGGGTTGGCCCATAGTAAGTCGAGCGGTCCCTAATGCAGCTCATCGTGGTCTGGCGACACTTGAAGCCCAAGGGCAAGTTGAACTATTGATTACACAGAATGTTGATCGATTACACCAGCGTGCAGGCAGTAGACGGGTGGTGGATCTACACGGGCGATTGGACGAAGTGAGCTGCCTGGATTGCGACGCTGTCTATCAAAGAGACCGAATTCAAACTCAGCTAATGCAGACTAACCCAGCGCTGTTTGCGTTGGTTGCTAAAAATCTGCCTGACGGTGACGCGAATCTGAAAGGTCATGACCTTCATCTAATAAACGAGCCCGTTTGTGAGCGCTGCATGGGAAGGCTGATGCCTGGCGTAGTATTTTTTGGAGGTGGTGTTCCTAAAGGCACAGTGACACACTGTATGGAGAGTCTTGAACGTGCAGATGCACTGCTCTCGATCGGCAGTTCGCTGCAAGTTCTCTCAGGCTATCGCTTTTGCCGACGGGCACATGAATTACGAAAGCCGGTTATTTTGATTAACTCGGGAATAACTCGTGCCGACCCGATTGCCTCTCTCAAATTGACCAGTTCATGTGGTCCCCTACTGGAGCAGTTGTTCAGCGTTGCTGAGCGTAGTGCAATGTGAAAGCAGCATATTTTTTTCGTACGAAATCTGCTCGAGCAGATTCTGCCCAGTCTGATGTTCAGTGCCAGAACGCTGCAACGAAAGCTCCAGGGACTTTGACAATCCAAAAGCCATTAGACGAGGATACCAAGAGAGTTCAGCGCGACAGAAAGGCAAATTTTCAACAACGGGGCTGGGACTGTCTATGAATTCGATAAAGGCTGTCTGGAAATCTGCGATGGCCGCAAGTACTTCAGGATTGTTCTTGACGGACTCATACGGAGTGAGTATCCAGCTGTAATCTTCGCGCAATTTGCATCGCGCTACGGGGGTAGTACGAAGGCGATTGCCCCACTCATCTGGTGAGATGATGGAAAGTGTCCAATCACCATCTAACCAATAAAGATAGTACGCTTTGTTAGGGATTGGCTTAAAAGAAAATTCGGCCGAAATCACCAAAGCTCCAATCAGGTAGTCCAATAACCATTCTTCGGTGGATCGATCGCGAGCAGGCAGCTGGCGCACGACTTCCAGTGATTGAAGAACCGGTACCTGGCCCTTCCCCTGAGGATTAACTTTTTTCAAAATGCGGTACTCCCGAATAATGACGCGGCAATACAATGATCATGTTCGAAGCAAAGTTCAATTTGACGCTATCGCCATCGGTTCGTCGTACGTATACGCAAGTATATGGCGCAGGCTCAACTGAAAAGGACTGTCCTGTTTGTCGTATATCATCAAGCCCATGCCGGTAATATCTGCAGGATCGAGTTGGGGCCCGTCCAATTTCTGGCCCCGAAACCTGGGAAAGAAATGTGCGAATGGGATATCAACAGTGCCCCAGCGATCCTGTGGCGTGGCAAAATCAGCCCAGTAACTTACGGCTCTACCGCGCCAGCTGGCGGAAGTGGTCAGCCGCCAGGTGTACCGGCGGCCGTCGCCCTTCAAAGACAGGCGAATACCCGCGTAACGCGACAGGTCGATTTGCAAGGTACGGGTGCGGACTGAGCTGAAGCCACCGCCGTTGGTATTAGTTGTGCCAGAAAAAATGAACGCGTCGGGGTTATGTTTGAAACTGCCCTCACTTTTGCCGCCCATGACGTTATCGTTGACTACAAACCACCCGAGATCCGGGGTTTTGTCCGAGAAGTCTGTGATGATGTGTTCCCGTGGATCAATAGAGTTTGCAGCGTTGAGTAACCGGCCAGGTAGGGTCATCAGCAGCTATCCGAAGTAGAGAAGAAGTTTTAAACGAGGGTTGTGGGCCATGTGCTATACGGGCGTCTGGCAGACTGGGCAGTGATAGAGCCGTCGATGGCCTATTTCACTGCGCCGTATATGTGCATGGCAGGTGTAGCATGGATAGTCTTCTCGACCAAAAACATAAAAACGTCTCCAGGCGCGACTGAGGCCCTGCGCTCTAAGTGATGCCGAGAGGCGCGGTTTGATG
Source organism: uncultured Halieaceae bacterium (assembly GCA_938074045.1). Classification (GTDB taxonomy): domain Bacteria; phylum Pseudomonadota; class Gammaproteobacteria; order Pseudomonadales; family Halieaceae; genus CALJGI01. The sequence goes on along the minus strand of CALJGI010000049.1, from coordinate 1,181 downwards.
GTGAAGCCACCCGTTTCATAACTACGGCGGCTGATCGCCAGGCTGCTGCGCGCAAGCCTGCCGATGTCGCCCCGTGACAGCTGAGCCGGGCGCGCCCGAGGGTGTAGGCGCGCGTCGTGTAAAATTTCCGAACGCAGGTAGTTACCATTGCCCGCGAGGAAGGTCTGGTCCAGATAAAGTGTGGCAAGCTCTTTGTTGGCAAACCTGGGTGCGCGTAGTCGTTCAGCCACGTTCCGCCACGTCAGTTGGGGGTCCATGATGTCTGGACCAATTTTGGCGAGAAAGGGGTGGGTCGCGAGTTCTTGAGTTTTCCACACGCTAATGTCAGACGCACTATAAAGCACGGCGCTGTGGCTCCCAGTCTGCAAGAGCAATCGCATGGCTCGATTGGTTTTGGGCAGGTTATGACCCTTGAACACTTTCCAGATACCGTAAAGCTGGTTATGAGAATAGATACTGAGACCGTGATCGAAGTGTGTCAGCAATGCTTTTCCGCGAGTTTCAATGCTCAGCACCTTGTGTCCCCGCAATGGGTCAGCATATTTCTGCAGGCGAGGTTGGCCGAAACATACGTTGGCTACCGTTTCACCCTCCAGTACCCGGGCGATTTGGTCCGCCGCGCGCCTGATTTCTGGCCCCTCTGGCATGGTTAGTCAGGTGTGCCGTTAGTGATAGAGTCAACGTGTAGCGTGTTCATAGCTCAATTTTCTCGACTGGTTCATCCAGTGACCTTACCCATCTGTATACGGCCAGGGGTGCGTGGTGGATTACCCTATTACCGTTAGCCGAGAGGCCATTCGAATCTGGTGTATCCAGTTTGGGGCGATTTACACACACCGATTGAAACGTAATCACCGAGGATACGGCGATACCTTCTGCATCGATGAAGTCTTCGCCGGTGTGCCGGACCATTTGATCAACGGCAAGCAGCATTACCTGTGGAGAGCCGTAGACCAGGATGGCGATGTGGTTGATGTGTTTCTACAGTCCAGACGCGACGGCGCGGCAGCTAAACGCTTCTTCAAAAGACTATTGCGAAGTCATGGCGGTGAACTTCGAAAGATCGTGACTGACAAACTGCGCAGTTATGGTGTTGCCTATCGGGAACTGATCCCTGAGGCTATCCACGTTACAGAGCGTTATGCCAACAACCGGGCTGAGCAGTCGCACGAAGCGACGAG
>CALJGI010000048.1 GCA_938074045.1 uncultured Halieaceae bacterium | reverse complement strand
ACCTATAGCCTCGTTCAGTGTGGGACTCTGTGTTTGAGACAGTTTAATCTCGCGGTTGTTCCAGTGAAATTCTTGACTTCCCAGTGTTTGCCATACACCTAATGTCCAGATGAAAAAGTGACGATTACGTATGCCTCATCGACCGTATTGGCCGACTGTCACCCCTTTACAGCCCCACTGTCTGATCCCGGCCGGTTATTTGCCGGTCAGATACCCCTGCTCTGACCCCTCAATGGGGCAGATTGGTGCCAGAATCAGGCGGTCGGCTCTGAGAACATACTCCAGAATTCTTACTTCCGTTTTCGCCTTAATGCGGACATCCCGGTATCCTTGTTGGAAGTCCAACAATAAGGAAAGAAACCATGGAATCGCTCGATATACTGATACTTGCAGTTGAGGCATCTATCGCGTTCGCAGGATTTTCAGGCATTATTGTGACATTTCAGTTTGGTGGTGAAAAAGAAATACGCCGATCCGATGCAGTTGGATTGACAATGATTCTCCAATTCACACTACTAGCTGCATTGATATCTTCCATGCCTCTTCTTCTGTCTACCTTTGACGTAAAGGAGACGACAGTCTGGGCCGTAAGCAGTGCGCTTATAGTAATTATGATTGCTGGGGGAATGTATACCGCACACATGAACCTGGTGCGTGGCAGTACGAAAAAATTCTTCAGGAGATTCGTGGTAACAGTACAATTTCTCAGTTTTAGTGTGGCCTTCATGAACGTTATGAACGTTTCAGACAGTTTCTTTCACCGGGAGGCTGGCCCAGTTATCGCAGGAATCATATATGCATTGTGCTTAGCAGGATATTTCTTTTCTCGCCTCCTGCTCCTACCTATTTGGAAAAGTGTTCGTATACAAGAAGCGGCTAAACTAGCGGAGGCTAGCTGAAGTTGAGTCGAAATTCCCGTCCAAACTGAGACAGGCCGACCGTCTTATTCGAGTCGATTCAAGCCAGCCGCATCATTTGAAGGTGACCGGCAAATACTGAAAGGAAGTCAGACGCTCAGATGCCCCAATCCTGACGGCCCAATCAGGCTCGCATTTGCTGCCATAAACGGTCTCTGAAACGGATTGATGGCACAACGCGATCCGGAAATAGCTATGGCGCACTTTGTCCTAGTTCAGACCGTATTGTCTATATTTAGGAAGGTGGCTGCTTTACTCCCAAGGCGAACGCCGACGAACTCGGGTATCTTGAATTGAACAGTACAGGCATCGGCCCGTGGAAACGTATTTCAGTGGCAGCTGCAGTGATAGTTGCGGGCATACTTCTGACGTTTTCGATAGATGCGTGGTGGGCTGATCGGCAAAGACAAGTTGAAGAAAAATCGATCTAGCAATCTCTGTATCTTGAGCCGTCAATTGCAAAACCTCCGGTGCTGGAGTCGATAGTCAGAGTCGGCGATTTACAGATGATAATGAATGGCGAGTGCCATGGCCCCTCTTGAAGGGTGCAAATTGGGTGACGACGGACATTCAAATTTATCGCTCATCACTCTCCCTTGTATAGTCGCTTAAATGAACAAAGGACAAATAAGAGACATTGGCAAGAAAATAAGGGACAGTTTCTGTCAAATCACGCGTCGGTTAGTACAACTAGTTTCGATAATCCGGTTCCTCCTCGTCGAGAATCGCCAGCAGCTGATCCAGATGCTGGCGATCGCTGCCCCCGGCGAGGAAATCATCCCACTGGCCAGCCGTGGTCTCCGCCACTTCGTGGCTGACTGGATCCAGTTCGCGGCCTGAAGACAAGGCGGTGATCAGAGTTTCGCAGGATCGCTCGTAGTAGTACAGATCATCCAGCGCCCGGGCCGGTGTTTGCCCCATGCTGGCGACACCATGACTGCCCATCAACAGAATGGATTTGTCACTGAGCGTCTCGGCGAGCCGCTCCGCTTCATCCCCCATGCCCATGCCACCAAAACTTTCGTCGATGTGCACGCGCTGATAAAAGCGCATGGTGTTTTGATCGATCGGCGGCATGGTGCGATCTTTGAGGCAGGAAAGCGCGGTGGCGTACTTGGGGTGCACGTGCAGAATGCAACGCGCGTGGGGAACCCGCAAATGAATAGCGCTGTGTATGGCATAGGCCGTCGGGTCAACGTCGGCCCGATCCAGCTCGGCGCTATTACCTGCCTCAACGGTGATCAGGTCACTGGCCTTGACACGGGAAAAATACGAGCCAGCCGGGTTGACTAAAAACACGCAGGGGTCGGCCGAAATCACATAGCTGAAATGATTGGCTACGGCTTCGTGCATATTCCAGCGCGCTGCCCAGCGGAAACACGCCGCCAGTTCTTCCCGGGCCTGTTGTTCGTTTATGTCTGACTGCATTTCAATACCTGCTCAACAACTACCAAAAAATTCGCACACCACGGGGCGGAATGCGTCCATTTCCACGAGGAAGGAATCATGACCGCGTATGCAGTCCAGCTCCACCAATTGCGTATCTTCACAGACACTTGCCAGGCCATCTGCCAGCTCACGCTGCTGGTGCAGGGGAAACAGGATATCGGTGGTGACACCGATAACCATGGCGCGCTCCAGTTTAAGCCGGGAAAAAGCGGCTTTCAGTGAACCCCCGTGCTCGGCAAAATCGAACAGGTCGGAGGCCCGGGACAGATACAGATAACAATTGGCGTCAAAGCCGCCGCTGAATTTCTCGGCGTGGTTCTGCAGATATGATTCGACGGAAAAATCGATCTTGAACTTGTTGCCGGGGGAATCGGAATCCGTGGCCCGTTCACGACCGAAGCGCTGATCCCACTCCGCCGCTGAACGATAGGTGATCATGCCCAGTTTACGTGCCAGGCGCTGTCCTGCCAGTGGCGGCTTGTCTGCGGTGTAGTTACCTTCCTTCCAATCCGGGTCCCGGATAATCATTTCCCGCTGCAGGGAACGTACGGCGATAGCAAAGGGCAGGGAGCGCGTGGCCGCCGAAACCGATATCAATGCCCGTGTAGCCACCGGGTGACGAACACAATAGGCCAGACCACTCATGCCGCCCATGGAACAACCTATCACGGTGTGTAATTGCGCTATGCCAAGGTGCTTGACCAATTCATGGGCTGAATCGGCGATATCGTCCAGCGTGAGTACCGGAAAATCCAGACGATAGGGTTCTTTGGTTTCAGGATTGATAGAGGCAGGACCGGCAGAGCCAAAGCAACTGCCCAGGGAGTTCGCGCAGATCACGAAGTACTTCTCGGTGTCGATGGGGAGGCCCGAACCGATCATGTCTTCCCACCATCCCGCCGATGGGTCCTCGCTGCATGAAGCGGCGTGAGCGGAGGGTGACAGGCCGGAAAAAATAAGGACCGCGTTGCTTTTATCTGTGTTCAATTCACCCCAGGTCTCATAGGCCAGCTGCGGTGAAATGAGATGACCGCCGCGGTGCATATTGAACCGGCCTTCGATGGTAAAGGTTTTGGTGGCTGCGCTCATTTTTACTCCTTGTCGAGGATGCTAGTTATAGCAGAAAGCGCTGCATACGGGGGAGAATTTGAAGGGACGTACTTAGCTCACATCGACCACCCTGAGGTAAATCGGAGTGCAAATCATTCGCATTTAGGCTAGCATGCCGGCTCTTTTGTTAAACCCCCTGCAACCTATGAGCCAGACCCTTTGGTCCCTGCGGGCCGGTGAGCGCTGTGAAATAGTTGGCTACGACGAAGTGTTGGCCGACAACTACCGCGTGCGCATGATGGAGTTTGGGTTTCACCCGGGTGAGAGCGTCACCTGCCTGCAATCGCCTTCCTTTGGTGCGCCAAAAGTGTACCGGGTCAGTAACACCATATTTTCCCTGGATGATGAAGTGGCCGCCCATATCGAGGTGCAATTGACCGAGACCGGGGTAGTTCCGTGAAGCGGGTCATCCTTGTCGGTAGCCCCAATTCCGGCAAGAGTCTGCTGTTCAACCGGCTGACTGGCCTCTCACACAAGGTGGCTAATTTTCCCGGCATTACCGTCGATGTGGGTCGAGGTGCCATTCAAGGAGTACCTGATACCGAGCTGGTGGATTTCCCCGGTACCTACTCACTGGCTCCCATTTCCGCCGAGGAAACCCTGGCGGTTGAATACTTTCGGGACGCACTGACCGACGATGAGGTTAGTCGTGTGCTTTGTGTGGTTGATGCCACGCGCCTGGAAAAAAGCCTGTATTTTACGCTGCAGGTAATCCGTGAATGTGAGCGCTACAGCAAACCGGTGACCGTGCTGGCGAATATGGTGGATGTGCTGGACAAGCACGATTTGCAATTTGATGCCTCGGGTCTGGCCGGTGCACTGCACACCGGGGTGCTGCCGATTTCGGCGCGATCTGGTAAGGGCCTGGAACCGCTGCAACAACTTATGTTGCAGGATGATGGACACGCCAAGGCTGCGCCGGCCGCGAATCTGGCGGACACGCCGGACGCCTTGTTGCGGGGCACCGCACACCAACTGGCGCGTCAATACGGGCCGCGGGGCGATGTGCTGGTGCGGTCGCAGACTCGATTCGATAGTTTTTTCCTGCACTCTGTAACCGGCGGCATTGCTTTCTTCGCCATCATGTATGTGTTGTTCCAATCCATCTTTACCTGGGCAGCACCGGTGATGGATGGCGTTGAAACTCTGCTGGCCTGGATGGCTGCCGGTATTGTGCCACTGATCGGCAATGACATGGCGCGGGATTTTGTCAGTGACGCGCTGTTCGGCGGCATCGGTGCGTTTCTCGTATTTGTGCCCCAGATCTTTGTACTGACCTTTGTGATTGGTCTGCTGGAGGATTCCGGATACATGGCCAGAGCGGCGCTTATTTGTCACCGGCCGCTGCGCATTTTTGGTCTCACTGGAAAGAGTTTTATTCCCATGTTGTCCGGCGTGGCCTGCGCTATTCCAGGTATTTATGCCGCGCGTTCTATCGATTCACCCCGTAAACGCCTCCTTACCTATATGGCGATTCCACTGATGCCCTGTTCGGCGCGGCTGCCGGTGTATACGCTATTGATAGCCGCCTTTATTCCCGCCGGTACCGCAATTGGCGGACTGGTCGGTTGGCAGGGGCTGGCCATGTTTGCCATTTATTTTTTCGGCATGATGGTTGGCCTGCTGGTCACCGGTTTTGTGTCCCGTACCCGGGAAGACCACTTCACTGATCTTCCCTTTGTGCTGGAGCTGCCACCCTATCGACTGCCATCTTTGATGCCCTTGCTGCGTAATTCCGTTAACCGGGCTCAGCACTTTGTGACTAAGGCCGGGAAAATTATTTTTGCGGTGACGGTCATCATCTGGGTGTTGGGATATTTCCCCAACCAGGGTGCAGACCTGGGCGATTCCTTTCTCGGATACATTGGCCGGGTGATTGAACCCCTGTTTTCGCCGCTGGGACTTGACTGGCGCTATGGTGTGGCTATTTTTACATCCTTCGCGGCACGTGAAGTATTTGTTGGCACTCTGGGTACAATTTTCGGGATCGCGTCAGCGGAGGACAATATGTTGCCGCTGGTTGAGCAAATACAGGCGAGCAACCTGAGTGTGGCGTCGGGGCTGTCATTGTTGGTGTTTTTCGCTATTGCCCTGCAGTGTATTTCGACTGTGGCGATACTGGCGAAGGAAAGCGAGTCAACCGCGTTGGCGGTGCGCCTGTTTGTTGGATATTTTGCGCTGGCCTATGTGGCGGCATTTGCCATGTATCAAATTGCCAGTGTGTTTACCTGAGCAGCGTTACCGGAGCGGGTTGCACTGATCTGCTGTATTGAGATAGAGGTAAAAAATCGATGCATATTTTAATAACCGGCGGCACCGGTTTCATTGGCAGCGCAGCCGTTGCTTCTTTTCTGGAACAAGGGTATTCGATCACTATCTTGTCTCGCACCGCCCACCCGGATCAGGTCGGTGTGCGTTTTATCACTGATATCGATGCAATAGACAGTGATACGGTGATCGATGCCATAGTCAATCTGGCTGGTGCATCGATGGCAGGTAAACGATGGTCGGTGGCTTACAAAAAAGAATTGCTGGCCAGTCGACTGGATACGACTCGAGCGCTTGCATCCCTGTGTGAACGACTGAGCACTAAACCCGGGGTGCTTCTGAGTGGCAGCGCCATCGGCTTCTATGGGCCACACAAGGACGAACGTCTTGAGGAATCGGCTGCAGCCATTGACAGCTTTTCCTCGGAGCTCTGTCGACTCTGGGAAGATGAAGCCTCGCAGATGCAGCGCTATGGTTTGCGGGTTTGTCTGCTGCGACTGGGCGTGGTGTTGGCCAATAAGGGGGGTGCCCTTGAACAAATGGCACAGCCATTCAAGTTTGGTGTGGCCAACTGGATTGGTACTGGGCAGCAGTGGCTCAGCTGGGTGCATCGCGATGACGTTGTCGCTGCACTAAACTTTTTACTGCTTCAGCAACGCGCATCCGGGGCTTTTAACGTCACTGCACCCAACCCGGTCACCGCAAGAGACTTTTGTGCGGCCTTAAAGCGTCGCTACCGGACTTTTATCACTGTGCCCCTGCCGGGCTTTTTCATGCGACTGGTGGTGGGCGAAATGGCCGATGAATTGCTTATTGCCGGGCAGCGGGTAATACCCGCAGCGCTACAACAGGCTGGTTTTGAATTTGAATATCCGAAGCTTGCGGACGCACTGGCGGCCTGAAATCAATAGGGCATGGAAGCACGCAGGTGATCCAGTTCGATTCTGAGCCTGGCGATATCGTTATCCAGCTGTCGAATCGCATACTCCAGCTCGCCGCGCTCACGCTCGTAGGCCCGCAGTTTTCTCAGTAGATCTCGACGCTCCTGCTCGGTAGCCTCTCCACTGACTACCGCTGCATCGATATCGCCGGCCCGCTCATACCACTCATCCGCCTCGTCCAGTTCTGCCTCGGCGCGGTAGCGCTCTTGCTGCAGGCTTTGAATAGTTCTCTCCAGTTCGCCCACCACCAGGCCGGCGTCATAAGCCGCCAGAAATTCGATCTCGGCACCCCCGGAACATACGCCCTGATAGGCAATATTCAAGCGTCCCTGCTGGAAGCCGCGTGAAGCTTTGCAAAACTCCGTTAATCCCTGGCTTCGACCATCCAACCAGGCCTGCAGGTCAGGTGTTACGCCGTGTTCCGCACAGGTCTGTCGCCGCTCGCCGATTTGATCCGGCGTCACCCCACGGGTGCCATCTTCAAAACCGATGGCATACCAGTCGGCAGTGAGACACTCGTCTGCTGACATGGTGGCGCAGCCGCCGGTCAGTGATATGAGCAGGGCGGTAGCGATCAAGCGCAGATTCATGGGCAGACTCCAGGTTAACGTTGGGACAATTTACGCGATTCCCTTCGCCTGCGCCAATGGCCAGGCCTTTCAATCCTTCCGGGTAGTAACCCGTCACCCGATAATTGTGGGTAATGCGGGTGCCGCCATCTTCTGCATACAATACCTCGGCCCGGCAGAGCTGACTGGCCACTGCGGTGCATGTCAGTACCACAGACCATAAAAGCTTTTGCATGAGGTTCTCCGGAATTATAGGATTTCATGTGTATAGTAGCAGCGGACAGTGGGATTAGCGCAGACCCTGCGCTGAATGAAGTCTTCGGACAGATGGACGGTTATTTGACCTGCCTCAAGCTATGATTGCGCCGCAGCGGGGATAATGGGGTCAGGTAAAAACAACAGGAGAGTGTCTATGCCTGCCTACAATAAGATACTGATCGCCGTGGATTCTTCGGATGAGGCGATTGGCGTGCTTAAGCAAGCAGCTGAAATTATTGAAATGTACAAGGCTGAGGCGGAGGTATTGCATGTGGCACAATCCCCAACCATGGCCTACGGCCCCTGGGGTGAGTATGTACCGCTGCTGCATGAAGACCAGATTCAGGAACGCCTGGAAGAGCGCTTGAACGAGCGCATGGTAGACGCTGGTCTGGCGCACATTCCCTCGAAAGTTGTCTTTGGTTTGCCGGTGGATACGGTGGTCAGAAAAGCCAATGAGGGCAATGTGGATCTGATTATTGTTGGCAGCCACGGGCGCCACGGTATTCGTCTGCTGTTGGGTTCAACCGCGAATGGCATCTTGCACCACGCCGGGTGCGATGTACTGGCGGTGCGGATCAGGGAGACGATTGACGGCTGAAAGACGGGTTGATCAGGCCAGCAACACGACTTCGCGCTGCACAACCTCATCACCCAGCTTTTCTGATAGCAGGTGAACCAGTGGGCCAATGTTTTCGCGATCGACGTGCTCACACTGAAAACCCAGTTTGTCTTCGTCGACATGCACCAGGTGGGCGTATAGCTCAATGACGACGCCGTCCTTCAGTGTGATTTCGGCGGTGAATGATTGGGCGTAGTCAGCATCCCAATCCGCAGGCAGGGAAACCGCGAGGCCGGCAAGTGATATGTCGATTAACTCGGCGTTCCAACTCATGCCGCCCTGACTGATTTCGACGCTGGCATCAATATGCGCGCGACTGAAACGTCGGCGTTCATTAGCGGTATCGTTCATGACCAGCTCCTTGCTCTTGTCAGCCTACGCCCGCATTTAAGCACAAGCCTTCGGTTGGCAAAAGCACAACCGGAGCCACACATCTTCTACTTCAGTTTTGTGTACTTGAGGCGCTTGGGTTGGTCGGCGGCTGCACCCAGACGACGGTGTCTGTCTTCCTCGTAGTCGCTGAAATTCCCCTCGTGGAACACGATGCCACCGTCGTCCTCATAGGCCAGAATGTGGGTAGCCACCCGGTCCAGAAACCAGCGATCGTGGGAGATCACCATCACGCAGCCCGGGAAGGCTAGCACCGCTTCTTCCAGCGCGCGCAGGGTTTCCACGTCCAGATCATTGGTGGGTTCGTCCAGCAGCAGCACATTGCCACCCTGTTTCAGGAGCTTGGCGAGGTGCAGGCGATTGCGTTCACCACCCGAGAGGTCCTTCACAAACTTCTGCTGGTCGGAACCTTTGAAGTTGAAGCGGCCCACATAAGAGCGGGAGCTCACCTCGTAGTTGCCGATGCGGATGATGTCCAGGCCATCGGAGACTTCTTCCCACACGGTTTTGCTGCCATCCAGGTCGTCCCTGCTTTGATCAACATAGGCGAGCTTGACCGTGTCGCCGATGCGAATAGTACCGCTGTCCGGCTGTTCCTGCCCGACCAGCATCTTGAACAGCGTGGATTTACCGGCCCCATTGCCACCGATGATGCCGACAATCGAACCCTTTGGTACGTTGAAATTCAGACCCTCAAACAACACCCTGTCACCATAACCCTTGCTGACGTCATTGACCTCAATGACCAGATCGCCGAGGCGCTCGCCGGGTGGAATATAAATCTCGTTGGTTTCATTGCGATTCTGAAATTCCTGGCTGCTCAATTCATCAAAGCGCTGCAGACGGGCCTTGCTCTTTGCCTGACGACCCTTGGGGTTGCTGCGCACCCACTCCAGTTCTGCCTTGATGGTTTTCTGCAACGACGCCTCGGTGCGCTGCTCCTGCTCCAGCCGCGCTTCCTTGGCGCTCAACCAGTCTGAGTAATTCCCCTCGTAGGGAATACCGCGACCACGGTCCAGTTCCAGAATCCAGCCCGCGGCGTTATCCAGAAAGTATCTATCGTGAGTAATCGCTACCACCGTCCCCGGGAAATCGTGGAGGAACCGCTCCAGCCAGGCCACACTCTCGGCATCCAGGTGGTTGGTGGGCTCGTCCAGCAGCAACATGTCCGGGTTGGACAACAACAACCGGCACAACGCTACTCGGCGCTGTTCACCACCTGACAAGGTCGTGACATCGGCATCCCAAGGTGGAAGACGCAGGGCATCTGCCGCCACTTCCAGCCTGGTTTCAATATTGTGGGCGTCCGTGGCCTGAATAATATCTTCCAGCCGCGCTTGCTCCGTCGCCAATTTGTCAAAGTCCGCATCCGGTTCCGCGTAATCCGCGTATACCTTTTCCAGACCAGCCAGCGCATCCAACGCTTCACTCAAACCTTCCTCAACATTGCCGCGCACATCCTTGTCAGGGTTCAGATGCGGTTCCTGCTTCAGGTAACCAATCTTTATGCCCGGTTGCGGGCGCGCCTCACCCAGAATATCGGTGTCTTCACCCGCCATAATCCTGAGCAGCGTCGACTTACCGGCACCGTTCAGACCCAGCACGCCGATTTTGGCGCCGGGGAAAAATGACAGGGAAATATCGGTCAGAATTTCGCGTTTTGGCGGCACGATTTTGCCGACGCGATTCATTGTATAAACGTATTGAGCCATCTGCTTCTCGGTTTGTCTGGAGGGATGAATCAGGGGCAGGAAAGGTACAGAAATTGAGGGTTTTTAGCAATCTTGTTGCCCGTATCAATCCCTGAATATGCTTTCACGGATCGTAAGCACCTGGGATGCGCCGGTCCGACGTTTCGCCCCGAGCCCCCATGGATGTCTACTCTTCGAGCCTTGAACAAGCCGTAAGTGAATATTGCCGAAACTAGTACAGAGAAATAGGGTTGTCAGTGCTGTCACAAGTCACCCCATACGGTAGAATGCCAGCTTTTTTTCAGGGGACTCCCATGTTTGACAAAAACATGACCATTGAAGGTTTCGATGACGACATCTTCCAGGCCATTCAGGCTGAAAACCGTCGTCAGGAAGAACATATCGAATTGATCGCATCAGAAAACTACACCAGCCCGCGAGTCATGGCGGCGCAAGGTAGCTCGATGACGAACAAATACGCTGAGGGTTACTCCGGCAAGCGTTACTACGGTGGTTGTGAGTTCGTTGATATTGCAGAGAATCTGGCTGTCGAGCGAGTCAAAGCATTATTTGGTGCCGACTATGCCAACGTGCAGCCGCACTCAGGTTCCCAGGCCAACTCAGCGGTGTACCTGGCATTGCTGGAGCCGCATGACACTGTGCTGGGTATGAGTCTCGACGCGGGTGGTCACCTGACCCACGGTGCCGCGCCCAACTTCTCCGGCAAAATGTATAACGCCGTGCAGTATGGTCTGAACCTGGAAACCGGCGAAATTGATTACGACGAAGTAGCCGCGTTGGCCAAAGAACACCAGCCGCGCATGATTATCGCCGGCTTCTCCGCGTACTCCCGTGTTATTGACTGGTCACGCTTTCGTGAAATCGCCGACAGCGTCGGTGCCTATCTGATGGTTGATATGGCCCACGTCGCCGGTCTGGTTGCCACGGGTCATTATCCCAACCCGGTGCCCTACGCTGACGTTGTCACCTCTACCACCCACAAGACTCTTCGCGGTCCCCGTGGTGGTGTGATTCTGGCCCGCGCCAACGAAGCGCTGGAAAAGAAATTCAACTCTGCCGTATTCCCGGGCGGGCAGGGCGGCCCCCTGATGCATGTTATCGCCGCCAAAGCAGTTAGCTTCAAAGAAGCTGCCAGTGAAGAATTCAAAGCTTATCAACAGCAGGTCGTCGATAACGCCCAGGTCATGGCTGAAACCTTTGTCGAGCGCGGCATCAATATCGTCTCCGGCGGTACTGACAACCACCTGATGCTGGTTGATTTGATCGGCAAGCCCTACACCGGTAAAGATGCCGATGCGGCATTGGGTGAGGCCTACATCACCGTCAACAAAAACGCGGTGCCTAATGACCCACGCTCTCCCTTCGTCACTTCCGGACTGCGCGTCGGTACTCCTGCAGTGACTACCCGTGGCTTCAAAGAAGACGAAGTGCGGCAACTCACCGGCTGGATGTGTGACGTGCTGGACTCCCTCGAAAATGGCACCAGCGAGACCGTTATCCAAGAGGTGAAAACCAAAGTCCTCGAAATTTGTGCGCGCTTCCCGGTCTATAAGTGATCTCTCAGCACTGTTAGACTTTCTGGCTCCCGGTGTGGTTGCCGGGATCGATGCGTACATGATCAAGGCTTTTCCAGACACGCCGTAAACCCATCCATGGGGGCTGGGTCGCGCCGTCCATGGCGCTGACGGTCTGAAAAGCCTTGATCACGCACACATCTACGTGGGAATCTTTGGAATAACACACGCCTAAAGACGCCGAATCCTAAACGAAAGAGCGCGAGACACTGGCCTCTCGAGAGGAAACACACAAAATGTATTGTCCATTCTGCTCCGCGGAAGATACCAAAGTCATCGACTCGCGCCTCGTCGCCGAGGGTGACCAGGTGCGCCGCCGTCGTGAGTGCCTCAGCTGCCACGACCGCTTTACCACCTACGAAACCGCCGAGCTGCTTATGCCGCGGGTTATCAAGGCCAACGGCAATCGCGAGCCTTTTGACGAAGAGAAACTGCGGGCGGGCATATTGCGTGCGCTGGAAAAACGTCCGGTCAGTCTGGAAAGCACCGAGGCGGTTATCAGTCAGATCAAGCATGCCCTGCAAGCCACGGGTGAGCGGGAAGTGAGGGCCCTGGTGGTGGGCGAACAGGTGATGGAAGCGCTAAAAGGGCTCGACGATGTGGCCTACGTGCGCTTTGCCTCGGTATACCGCAGTTTTCAGGATCTGGATGAGTTCCGTGCTGAGATTGATCGCCTGGATAGCGAAGGGCGTGGTGATAATGCAGACAGCGTCGGTGACGGATCCGACGCCCAGTAAGCACTCCTTTGACATCCCCCATGAGTAACGCTACCGATATCCGCTACATGAGCCGCGCGCTTGAACTCGCCCGGCGGGGTGTGGGTACGACCACACCGAACCCCAGCGTGGGTTGTGTATTGGTTCGCGATGACCGGATTATCGGGGAGGGTTATACCCAACCCGGTGGTGTGCCCCATGGTGAGGTTGAGGCGCTGGGTGCGGCGGGTGATGCAAAAGGTGCGACTGCTTACGTCACCCTGGAACCCTGTAGTCATCACGGCAAGTCACCCCCCTGCGCCGCGGCCCTGGTCGCAGCCGGTGTGGCCCGGGTGGTTGTTGCCTTGGGTGACCCCAATCCCGAGGTTGCCGGTGGTGGCATTACAGCACTGCGGGATGCTGGTATCGCGGTAGACGAAGGCGTTCTGGAGAATGAGGCCCGCCTGGTCAACCCTGGCTTTCTGCAACGCATGATCACCGGTAAACCCCGCATCATCGCCAAACTGGCGATGAGTCTGGACGGTCGCACCGCTATGGCCAGTGGCGAGAGCCAGTGGATCACCGGGCCGGATGCCCGCATGGATGTACAACATCTGCGCGCCAGAAGCTGTGCCATCGTCACCGGCGTGGGTTCTATACTCGATGATGATCCGGCCATGACTGTGCGACTGGAGAATTACGCCGGCAGCCAGCCCCTGCGGGTGGTGATGGATTCCAGACTGCGTATGCCCGCCGATGCGCGTATTCTTGCGCAACCAGGCAATACATTGATCTGCCACGCCCAGGAGGGGGCGCCGACTTCTTTTGCTGAATCGGCGGAAGTGATCTGTCTCCCGGATGATAATGGGCGGGTTGATCTCGCCGCCGCCATGCTGCATTTGGGCGAGCGCGGATGCAATGAAGTTCTGGTAGAATGCGGCTCCCGCCTGGCGGGGGCTTTTTTACAGGCCGGCCTGCTCGATGAAATTGTCGTGTATATAGCGCCGAGCCTGTTGGGCAGCAACGCCCGTCCGCTGATTGAGCTGCCACTTGAGCACATGGCAGACAAGGTGGAACTGGATACGATAGACGTACGTCGGGTGGGGCGCGATTGGCGCTTTACCCTGCAACCGCAATAAGCTGAGAACTATCAATCACACATGTTTACCGGAATTATCGAAGCCGTGGGAACCGTCGCTGCTATGGAGCAGATTGGCGGCGATCTGCGCCTGAAGGTCAACGCCGGTAAACTCGATATGTCCGACGTCGGCCTGGGCGATAGCATTGCCAACAACGGCGTATGCCTGACGGTTATCGAAATGAGCGACAACGGCTTCTCGGCGGATGTGTCGGTTGAAACACTGAATTACTCAACCCTGGGCGAATTGAGCACCGGCAGCCAGATCAATCTGGAAAAAGCCATGCAGGCCTCGGCGCGTCTGGGTGGGCATATCGTCAGTGGCCACGTGGATGGCATCGGCGAGATTGTCAGCCTGGCTGCGGACGCGCGCTCCACCCGCTTTCGCGTGCGTGTCCCAGACAACCTCGCCAAATACATCGCCCACAAGGGCTCCGTATGTGTGGATGGTACCAGCCTCACCGTCAACGCCGTCGACGGCGCTGAGTTTGAACTCAATATCATTCCGCAGACTATGGCGGAAACCATATTCTCAACCTACCGTGCCGGCTCCAGGGTCAATCTGGAAGTGGACGTAATCGCCCGTTATCTGGAGCGGCTGCTGCAGGGCGACGCTGCGGCAGAACCCGGTGCGGGTGGCCTCAGCCTGGACACACTGGCCGAGCACGGATACCTGAAACCATGAAACTGAATACCACTGACGAGTTGATTACCGCTATTCGCAGGGGCGATATGGTGGTACTGGTGGACGACGACAACCAGAGCAGCAACGAGGGCGTGGTGGCGGTTGCCGCCGAGTACGTCGATGCAGGGCGTATCAATTTTATGGCGCGCAAAGCCCGCGGCCTGATTTGCCTGGCGCTGACCGAAGACCGCTGCAAGCAATTGGCTTTGCCCCCCATGGTGGAGAGCGGGCACGGCGAGAAGGCGCACTTTACCCTGTCGATTGAGGCCGCTGAGGGTATTAGTACCGGGATCTCGGCGGCTGACAGGGCCCACACCGTGCTGGCCGCCGTCGCGCAACACGCCTGCGCTGAAGACATAGTACAACCCGGCCATATATTTCCGCTGACGGTGCAGCCCGGCGGCGTATTGAACCGCGCCGGTCACACCGAAGCGGCCTCTGATCTGGCGCGCCTGGCAGGGCTCGAACCCGCCGCCGTGATCGCCGATATCATGACCTCTGCAGGTGAACTTGCTGAGGGCAGTGATCTGGTGGAGTTCGCCGCCGAGCACAAGCTGAAGATCGGCAGTATTGTGGATCTGATTCATTTTCGTGCGGTGAATGAACGCACCGTTAAAGTCGTGCGTGACGGGCAGGTTGAAACCGATCACGGCGGGTTTCGATTGCGGGCTTACCAGGATTCCTACGCCGGTGATATTCATCTGGCGTTGACCCAGGGGGATATTTCACCCGAGGAACCCACCCTGGTTAGGGTACACGTCAGCTCGGCGGTGCGGGATATGTTCAGTACTCACGCGCCGGACCGGACCAGCTGGAACATCAGTCGCTGTCTGCAGCGGGTGGCCGAGGAAGGAAAGGGCGCCGTCGTATTGTTGGCGGGTGAAGAGAACGCTGCAGATATTCTCGGTGACGTCGATATCGCTCTCGGTCGAGAGCGGGTGCCGGGCCCCAGTCCGGGTGATAGCGCGGTTTATATGACCGTGGGATTGGGCTCACAAATTTTGCGCGACCTCGGGGTCGGTAAAATCCGCCTGATGGGCGCCCCAATCAAGTACAATGCAATTTCCGGGTTTGACCTGGAAGTGACTGAACACGTGGACGTAGAGGACTGATTCGCCACAGCAGGAAATCATCATGAGTACTATCAACACCATAGAAGGTAATTTTACACAGCCCGTGGGTCGCTACGCGCTGGTGGTTGGTCGCTGGAACAGTTTTGTAGTTGAGCACCTGCTGGAAGGCGCACTGGACGTATTGCGTCGCCATGGCATCGCCGACAGTCAGTTAACGATTATCCGCGCACCAGGTGCCTTTGAGATTCCACTGGTCTGTAAGAAAGCAGCGCAAAGCGGTAAGTATGATGCCATCATCGCGCTCGGCGCCGTTATTCGAGGCGGCACCCCGCATTTTGAATACGTGGCAGGAGAATGCGTGAAGGGCTTGTCCAGTGTGATGATGGAATCCGGCATTCCCGTGGCCTTCGGTGTGCTCACAGTCGATACCATCGAGCAGGCGATTGAGCGAGCCGGCACCAAGGCCGGTAATAAAGGTGAAGAGGCGGCGCTGTCAGCGCTGGAGATGGTCAGCCTGCTGGATAATATCTAGATCCGCTGACTCCACAATGAATGCCATAACAGGTCGCCTGTGAACGATAAATCCAGAAACAGCGTTCAGAACCTCGCTTCGCGCCGCCGCAAAGCGCGGCACTATGCCATGCAGGCCCTTTACCAGTGGCATATGAACCGCGTGCCCCTGGCCGATATTGAGGCAGAATTTCGTACCGATTACGATTTTGATCCCGTGGACCTGGATTACTTCCAGGAACTGCTGCATCAAATCCCTGCCAGATTAGATAAGCTGGAAGAAACCTTTGAACCCTTTTTGATCGACCGCAGCCTGGAGGAATTGGGTGCGGTGGAGCGAGCTCTGCTGCGCCTGGGGACCTATGAACTGGCGGAGCGCATCGACGTGCCTTTCAAGGTGGCGATTAATGAATCCGTTGCGCTGGCCAAAAAATTTGGCGCCGCGGAAAGTCACAAATACATCAACGGTGTGCTCGACAAGGTAGCCCGGAGCCTGCGGGCGCCGGAGTATAACGCCGAGTCGCGCTGAGTCAGCCCGTCGTGATCGACGAATTCTCACTGATCAATCAATATTTCGCGCGGCTTGCGAGCCGCCACGCCCACAGCGTGCACATTCCCATTGGGGATGATTGCGCGGTGGTGGATGTGCTTCCGGGTCATCGTCTGGCGGTGTCCACCGACACCTTGGTGGCGGGGATTCATTTTCCGGCGGAAGCCAACGCCGATCAGGTGGCCCATCGCGCGGTTGCAGTGGCGCTGTCAGACCTGGCCGCCATGGGCGCCATGCCGCTGGGCATCACACTTTCACTGACTCTGCGTAAACCGGAGCAAACCTGGCTGGAGGATTTCTCCCGCGGCCTGGAGCAGGTGCTTGATCGTTACCGGGTGCCATTACTGGGGGGCGATACCACTCGCGGTCCGGTTACCCTGGGCGTACAAGTACTGGGCACGGTGCCGGAGGAGGGCTGTCTCACCCGGGCCGGTGCCCGCGCCGGGGATCGGGTGTTTGTCTCCGGCACGCTGGGGGACGGTGCAGCGGCGCTGGCCCTGTTGGAACAGCGGGCTGATTTCACTGACAACGTGCATCTCCTGTACCGCTTTTATCAGCCCTCCGCCCGTATCGACCTGGGGCAGGCGCTGTTGCCGGTAGCCAGTTCCGCCATCGATGTCTCCGACGGCTTACTGGCGGATGCAGGACATATCTCCCGCCGCTCCATGGTGGGCATGTGCCTCTTCCCCCACAAAATTCCGCTGTCAGAAGGCATTGCCGATCATCCGGACGCCCTGGCTTGGGCGCTGGCCGGGGGTGATGATTACGAACTCCTGTTCACCGCTGAGCCCCGCTACCGCGACCGCCTGGCTGAACTGCAGCGCGCACTTGGGGTCAACATTACCGAGATCGGCGAAGTGGTAGCCGGCAGCGGAGTGACCTGCGTCGGTCCCGATGGGCAAGTGCAATTACCTGAAGATCTGGGCGTAGAAGCCCGGGGTTACCAACATTTCCGGGACAGCACCGCTTGAACACACCGACCTTTGCTGAGCTGCTTCGCAACCCGGTGCAGCTGCTGGCCTTTGGCTTTGGCAGCGGTCTGTCACCCAAAGCGCCGGGCACCATGGGTACCGTGGCGGCCGTGCCGCTCTATCTGTTACTGGCGCAGCTGCCGCTGACCTGGTACACCGCTGTTGTTATCGCCGCGGGGCTGATCGGGCTGTATCTCTGTGGGCGCAGCGGTAGTGAACTGGAGGTTGAAGATCACCCGGGCATCGTCTGGGATGAGTTTGTCGGGCTCTGGATCACTATGTGGGCGGTGCCGGTTACGCCGCTGTGGATTCTGGCCGGTTTTGTGGTATTTCGGGTGTTCGATATCTGGAAGCCGTGGCCCATATCCTGGATGGATAGGGAAATCAAAGGCGGTCTGGGGGTGATGCTGGATGATGTATGTGCCGGGATTGCCGCGTGCGCTGTGCTTCATTTCGGGATAAACTTGGGCCCCTGGTAACGGTACATGAGAGAAGCGGGTCTACATGTGAATAAAGTTTGGGCATTGTTAGGAAGTGCGTTGCTGTTGGTGAGTGCAGCGGCGTTCGCCCAAAAACAGGTAGTGGCCGTCGGCTTATTCGAAGGGGCGGCGCTGTTGCGTGTTAATGGCCTGCAACGTCTGGTGCGTAGCGGCGATACCTTTGAAGGTGTGCTGGTTGAAGAGGCTGACCCCCATTCTGTGGTGGTTTCCCAGGCGGGTGTGAAAGAAGAACTCACTCTCTCTGGTCATATCGCCACCAGTTTTACGCCACCCACGCGGCGGCAATGGTCCATACCGGCTAACTCCCAGCGGCAGTACATCACCAGCGTGACCATTAACGGCAGGCGCACCATGGGCATGATAGATACTGGTGCCAATGTGGTGGCGATGAGTTCTCAGACCGCGGAGAGAATCGGACTGGATTATCAAGAACTGGGTCGGGAGGGCGTTGCCACCACCGCCTCCGGGCAGGTCAAGGCCTGGCACTTCAAGCTGGAACGCCTGAACGTGGGCGGACTGGATACGGGCTATCTCGACACCACCGTGATTGAGGGCGCTTACCCTGAAATGGTGCTACTGGGTATGAGTTTCCTGGAAAAGATCGATATGCGTGAGACCTCCGGCGTACTGCACCTGTACCAGAAGTACTGATCTGATTCACTGACACGTTAAACCCTGATACAACGTCCACATCAACCAACCGAGCATTGAGCATCGCGTGACCGCCGTCTACGTAGAATCTTCCCGACTCCCCACACAATGGGGTGAGTTCGACATGCATGGCTTTGAGGATCCTGCGGCCGATAAAGAGCATGTGGTGCTAACCATGGGCGACGTCAGTGGCGGTGCCCCGGTATTGGTGCGTATTCACTCGGAGTGTTTGACCGGAGATGCCCTGTTTAGTATGCGCTGTGATTGCGGCTCGCAGTTGCAAGCCGCCATGCAGGCCATTGCAGAGGAAGGTCGCGGTGCGATTTTATACCTGCGCCAGGAAGGGCGGGGCATTGGCCTGCTGAATAAAATTCGCGCCTACAAACTGCAGGATGAAGGCGCCGATACCGTGCAGGCCAACGAGGCCCTGGGCTTTGGCGCGGACCTTCGGGACTACGGAGTGTGCGAACCCATGTTCGCCCATCTGGGTATCAGCGACGTGCGCCTGATGACCAATAACCCGCGCAAAGTCGACGCGGTTGAGGCCATGGGGGTTAAAGTCAGCGAGCGCCTGGCGCTGCGCACCGGACACAACGCCCACAACGAGAAATACCTGGCCACCAAGGCCGGCAAGCTCGGTCACCTGATGGAACAGCACTAAAGAAGGGGTCTGGCCCCTTTGTTTTAGAGTCCGGCGGCGGGGAGTGGGGTCTCGTTCTCTGCCGAAGCGCGAAGCTGCGCGAGTTTGGCGACCACAGCCGCGGAAATACCATCCTGATCCAATCCAACCTGCTGCAACATGACCTCGCGTTTGCCGTGCTCGATAAATGCATCCGGCAGGCCGAGATTCAGCACCGGCACCTGCAGGCCCGCCTCGGCGAGCACTTCGTTCACCGCCGCGCCGGCGCCACCGGCCACCGCGTTTTCTTCCACGGTCACTAACAATTCGTGTGACTCGGCGAGTTTCAGCACGAGGTCGATATCCAGCGGTTTGACGAAACGCATATCCACCACGGTGGCATCCAGCGGTTCGGCCACAGCATCCACCTGTGGCAGCAGCACACCAAAATTCAAAAAGGCGATACCAGAACCTTCACGCATCAATTGGCCTTTACCCAGGGGCAGGGCAGTCATGTCGGTTTTAATCATGGCACCCGGTCCGGTGCCACGGGGGTAGCGCACGGCGGCGGGGCCGGGGTGCATATAGCCGGTGTACAACATCTGTCGGGTTTCGTTTTCATCCGAGGGTGCCATCACCACCATATTGGGCACACAGCGCAGATAGGTGAGATCAAAACTACCGGCGTGGGTTGGGCCGTCTTCGCCCACCAGGCCAGCGCGATCAATGCCAAAGGTCACGTCCAGATTCTGAATCGCAATATCGTGAATCAGCTGGTCGTAGGCCCGCTGCAAAAAGGTGGAATAAATCGCCACCACCGGTTTCATACCCTCGCAGGCTAGCCCGGCGGCAAAGGTGAGGGCGTGCTGCTCGGCGATGGCCACGTCGTGAAATCTTTCGGGGTAAGTCTGCTCAAAGCGGATCATGCCGGAGCCTTCCGACATGGCTGGCGTAATACCCACCAGCCGTTCATCCAGCTCCGCCATATCACACAGCCAGTCGCCAAACACCGCCTGATATTTGGGCTTGGGCGGCGCTTTTACCACTGGCGCGGCCTCGGTGACCGGGGGCTTGGCTTCAATTTTATTGAGCGCGTGATAACCCACAGGGTCAGCTTCCGCCGGACCAAAACCCTTGCCCTTTCTGGTCATGATGTGCAGTAACTGGGGCCCTTCCAGGTCGCGCAGGTTTTCCAGGGCGTGTAGCAGGGGCTCCAGATCATGTCCGTCCAACGGCCCGATATAGTTAAAACCCAGCTCCTCAAACATGATGCCCGGCGACACCATGCCCTTCATATATTCCTCGATGCGCTTGGCAAAATCCCAGATGGAGGGCACTTTCGATAGCACCTTTTTTGAGCCCTTGCGCATGGCGATATAAAACTTGCTCGCCCAGATTTTGGCGAAGTACGTGCCCAGCCCGCCGCGGTTGTGGGAAATCGACATCTGGTTATCGTTGAGAATCACCAGCATATTGGCCCGGGTATGGGCGGCGTGGTTCAGGGCTTCGAAAGCCATGCCCCCGGTCATCGCACCATCGCCAATCACAGCGACGGTTTTGCGGGGTAGATTCTGTTCTCTGGCGGCAATCGCCATACCCAGCGCTGCAGAAATAGAGGTACTGGAGTGCCCTACACCAAAGGTGTCGTACTCGCTTTCCTCTCGTTTCGGAAAGCCCGCCAGGCCGCCACCCATGCGCATGCTGTGCATTCGGTCTTTGCGGCCGGTCAGTATTTTGTGGGGATAGGTTTGATGGCCCACGTCCCAGACGATGCGATCATCCGGGGTGTTGTATAAGTAGTGCAGGGCAACCGTCAGTTCTACCACACCGAGGCCTGCCCCAAAGTGCCCACCGGATTGACCCACGGTATATAACAGAAAGCCCCGCAACTCCTCGCACAACTGCGGCAGTTGCTCTTCGCTGAGCGCGCGCAACTCCGCCGGCTCGTCGATGGTATCGAGCAACGGGGTGTCTGGACGTGTCAGTGGTATCTCGTTGTACATTTAGTTAGTAGTACATTAAATCAGGGGCCTGTCTTACACCCGGTTTTGCCGGGACCGGCTATTGTAGCCTCAACCGCCGTTGCTGTGCACCCGCGCGGTGATATGCGGCCTAGCGTTGGCGGGTGGCGATAAAGTCAGCCATTGCCCGCAGCGCCCAGGCGGAATCGCCAAAAAGTTCCAGCGCGGCGATGGCCTCGCCGTGCAATTCAGCCACCCGGGCTTTGGCGCCATCCAGCCCCAGTAGCGATACATAGGTGGGTTTGTTCCGTGCTTTGTCAGCGCCCTGGGTTTTACCCATGGTCTCGCTGTCGGAGCTTTCATCCATCACATCATCCTGCACCTGAAACGCCAACCCAATGGCATCGCCAAATTGTTGCAGCCACTGCAATTGGTCCGCGTTGCCACCGGCGGCAATACCGCCCATGGAGAGTGCTGCAGTAATCAGCGCCCCGGTTTTCAGAGAATGCATACCCTCCAAATGTTCGACGCTGACCTCGGCATTGACGGCTGCGATATCAATAGCCTGGCCACCGACCATGCCCCGCGGACCCGAAGCCGATGTCAGCACACCCAGCAATTGCAATCGAACCTCAGCGGAATAGCCCTCAATCAGGGTCAGCAACTCAAACGCCCGGCACTGCAGCGCATCGCCGGCCAGAATGGCGGTGGCTTCATTGAAAGCTTTGTGACAGGTGGGCCGACCCCGACGCAGGTCGTCGTCGTCCATGGCTGGCAAATCATCGTGCACCAGGGAATAGGCGTGGATCAGCTCAATGGAGGCGGCGACGGAATCCAGCGCGCCGTTCGGATGCACTCCCGCGGCCTCTGCCGCGGCATAACATAAAAGGGGTCTGACCCTTTTTCCGCCACCCAAGGCGGCGTAGTTGCAGGCTTCGTACAGGGTCGCGAGGTGGGGTGAGGTATGCAGGTGAAATTCGGTGACGTTGTTTTCCAGATCAAGCGCCAGATGCTGCTCTACGCGCTCACAGCGCGTGGCCATCCAGTTGTCCAGTCGGGTGTTGGTCATTCAGTCGTCTAATTCGTCGTCTTCATCGTCAGAGTCGTCGCCGAAGGGTTCCAGCATAAACTCGCCGTTTTTCTCCATCAGCACCTGCACTTTCTGCTCCGCTTCCTGCAGCGCCTTCTGGCATTCCCGGGTCAGTTTGATGCCTTTCTCAAAGGCGGCCAGCGAATCCTCCAGGCTGAGGTCGCCGTCCTCCATTTCTTCCACCAGTGTTTCCAGGGCCGCGAGTGACCCTTCGAAATCAATGCCTTTTGTTTTAGCCGCTTTTGCCATCTTGATTACCCCTCCGCAAAGGCCGACAAGTTACCATCAAAACAGGCGCTCGCCTAATGGTGCGGGTCAGCTTGAGCTGATTTAAACGAGGCAGAGTTATTCTTCGATCTCACTCATCAGGCGTCTTTCGTTTATCCTGCCAGCGATAGACGCGGTACCTGCCTGAATATCACGCAGGTTTTGCAAAATCTGCTCGCTCATCAGCAGCGCCTGGTCAGCGTCCCGGGCAAGTCGCGCGGTGGTTTTCTGCAGAGGCAGTTCGAACAAATATTTTGAACCGGTACCGGTAATAACCCAGGTGGTGGAATATCCCGCGTAAATACACAGTGCTGCAAACTGGCGCGCGGTAAGACTGGACCCTTCGCCCTTGATGGTGCCGGAGCGCAGCCGGTAATAGGCTGATTTGGATAGATCGAGCAGCTCCATGATGTTTTCGCGACCTACAACCCCGAACAGCTCGTACAGCCGTTCCCGGGCATCCTCTTCAATATTATCCAAAGAAAACTTTAGAAATTCGGCTTTCTGACCAAACGTCAAAGACATCCACTGCTTCTGATTCACGAGAAGTCCTCTACGCAACCAATCATCCAGTTATTGACGAATATCGGAATTGGTAGCACTGTGATGTATGGTCATTCCCACTAAAGCTCATTTTTCGAAACTCGTCCATAGTTTTTAGCGACTAATGGTACAATTTCCGTGGATTGTGCACGCTATTAGGGTGGAGTAGGATCAGGCTTCACATATGAAGTTCTACCGTCAAGAGCAGGGTGCGCAATCGCTTTTCTCTGCTATCATGCTTACGGGTAACACCCACTATGAGCCAATTACTTCGACACACCAATTTGAACGCCGCGACCCTACTCGCCGTTCTTATTGCCGCCTGGTTTTTGCAAGGTATCTTTGGTGTGGTTGCGATTGGCATCATGCTTACCCTATGCGCTCTGAATATAGGTGCACGGATCGCTGTTGACGAGTCCTCCAAACATGGCATCTCCGAGCAAACCGCTAGCCGTTGTGGCGGGGTGCTCATCTGGCTGTTGCCCATCGCGATGATTGCCTTTTCCCGGGCCACCGCAGATAAAGCGATTGATATCGACAAGTTGTTTCCCTGGCCGCAGGATCGAGGCGATTGGTCGCTGTTGATTTTTCCAACCTTGTTTTTTTTTATGGGACTGGTTGAAGACGTCACCAGCCGCTTCGATGCCACACCCAGGGTGCTGTTGCAGATTTTTATCTGCGGCGGGTTTTTGTATGTCTTCCGGGATTTGATGCCTGAGGACCTGGACCTGCCAATTCTCAATTGGCTGTTGGCATTTCCCTGGCTTTCCTACACCGTGCTGCTGGTGTGCATGGTTGGTTTTATCAACGCCAGCAATACCAGCGATGGGGCCAATGGCCTGTTGATTGGCTCCGCGGTGTTGATTGGTTGCGTGTTTATCAAGGTGATGCCAGAGCCCTATATCTGGATTGTGCTGGTGAATTGTTGGCTGCTGTTCTTACTTTTAAATGTAACAACGGGGCGTATGTTTTTGGGTGACGGTGGCTCCTATCTGCTGGGGTCTTTGTTCAGCGTGGGCTTTTTATGGATGTACAAAGTCGCCGACGTATCCTTTGTGTTGATCCTCTGTCTGGTGTTTTACCCTGTGATGGACTTTTTGATGGCGATGGCACGACGTATCCGGCATCGCCGGCCCCTGATGGAGCCCGATGAGTATCATTTTCACAATCTGCTGCACAATTTTATTTCGCACCACGTGCGTAACAAGGTCATTGCGAACTCTGCTACCGGGTTGTGCATCGCCACGGTCTGGCCCGGTGGAGTGGTGGCTATGCTATATCTTGGCACGGCGGCAAACAGCGAGACCTGGTTGTGGGTATTTGGCCTGAACTTTGTAGAATTCGGTATTGCCCGCCGTGCGCTGCTAAACTGGACGCACAAACACTGCGAATTTAAAGCTAACTCCCGGATGGAACTTGACGATGCCGCTACCTGAAAGCGCCTGGTACGCGGTGCAGACGAAACCGCGGCAAGAACAGATTGCGGAAGACAATCTGCAACGTCAGGAATACATCACTTACCTGCCGCGGTTGCGCACGAGTAAACGCCGGCACGGCCATTGGACGGCCGTGACAGAGCCGCTGTTTCCGCGCTACCTGTTTATCCGGTTAGACCCGGCGGAGCACAGTATTGCCCCGGTGCGATCCACAGTTGGCGTGGCACGGTTGGTTAAATTCGGTGCCGAGCTGAAAAGCGTACCGGCACAGGTGATTGACTTTCTGAAAGAAAACGAAGACCCCGTCACTTGTGAAATTGTCGATAACAGCCCACGTTTCAAGAAGGGCGCGAGACTGGAAATTCTCGATGGCCCTTTTCAAGGTCTTAACGGGGTATTTCAACTCGATAGCGCCGAGGACCGTGCGCTGGTGTTGATTAGCCTGCTCGGTCGCGTCAGTGAAGTGGCTATTCACCACGATGCCCTGCGCGCTTACTGAAATCCCGTACAGGTATTCATGGATATAGGCGCACCCGACGTATGAGAGTCACGATTTTTGGTACCGGATATGTTGGGCTGGTAACAGGCGCCTGCCTGGCCGAGGTGGGCAACGATGTACTATGCATCGACGTTGATACCGACCGCATCGCTACACTGAAACGCGGCGAGATCCCCATTTTTGAACCCGACCTGGACACGCTAATAAAGAGAAATGTGGCTGCCAGTCGCCTGACATTCTCTACCGACGCAGCAGCCGGGGTCAGCCATGGTCGCATACAATTTATTGCCGTGGGTACGCCGCCGGAAGAAGATGGAGCCGCTGACCTCAGCCATGTTTTGAGTGTGGTCCAGACCATCGGCGAACACCTTAACGACTACTCCGTGGTGGTAAACAAATCTACGGTACCTGTTGGTACGGCCGACCAGGTCAGGGCTGGTATAGCGGCCGCCCTGGCGGCAAGGCGGATGAACTGCGATTTTGCTGTGGTCTCCAACCCCGAATTTCTAAAAGAGGGTGCGGCTGTCAGTGATTTTATGAAGCCGGATCGCATTGTGCTTGGCTCCGAAAACCCCAAAGCGACAGCGCTGCTGAAGGAATTGTATGCGCCGTTCAATCGCAACCGTGATCGCATTATCACCATGGATGTGCGCTCGGCGGAACTGACCAAGTATGCCGCCAATGCCATGCTTGCCACCAAAATCAGTTTTATGAACGAGATGGCAAACCTCGCAGAAAAAGTCGGTGCCGATATCGAGCAGGTGCGCCAGGGCATCGGTTCTGATAGTCGCATCGGCTTCAGTTTTATCTACCCTGGTGTCGGTTATGGGGGCAGTTGTTTCCCCAAGGATATATCGTCTTTGTCCCAGACGGGCCGCAGCGCCGGCTACGAGACGCGCATACTGGATGCCGTTGAGGCTGTAAATCGTGAACAGAAAAACCTTCTATTTAACAAGATTTGTGCGTACTACAACGGCGATCTTGCTGGCAAAACCATTGCGCTCTGGGGTTTATCCTTCAAACCCAATACCGACGATGTGCGTGATGCCCCCAGCCGCAACCTGATGGAAGCACTGTGGGCTGCCGGCGCCAGAGTGCGGGCCTTTGACCCGGTGGCGATGGAGGCCGTTGCCGACATCTACGGTGAGCGGGATGATCTCGCGCTATGTGACAGCCCCGAAGCGGCAACGGAAGGCGCTGATGCTCTCGCCATCATCACCGAGTGGCGTATTTTTCAAGCCCCTAATTTTGATGACTTAAAAGCTTCACTGAGTGCGCCCGTCATCTTTGACGGGCGAAATTTATTCGACCCGCAGCAGATGGCCGACCGTGGTTTTTGTTATCACGCTATCGGCCGCGGAGAAATTCCAGAGGACTCGAGCCTGCGGTGATGAACAGGAAACCAGGACATGACCGTCGGCAATAATACGGTTTTGGTTACCGGCGGCGCCGGCTATATCGGCAGCCACGTGTGTAAAGCGCTGGCGGAGGCGGGCTATCTACCCGTGACCTACGACAGCATGGAGCACGGCCACGACTGGGCCGTAAAATGGGGCCCTCTTGTCGAGGGTAACGTGCTGGACCGGCAGCGGCTCGGCAAAGTGATGCGCCAGTATATGCCCGGGGCAGTCATGCACTTTGCTTCCTATATCGCGGCGGGCGAATCAGTTGAAAACCCCGAGAAATATCATCACAACAACGTAGTGGGCAGCCTGAGCCTGCTGGATACCATGCGGGAGAATGGCGTGGACCGGCTGGTGTTCTCGTCCACCGCGGCGGTGTACGGAGACCCGCAGCAATCCCCTATACCCGAAGGCCACGCTCTAAACCCGATTAATCCCTACGGCGAAACCAAGCTCAAGGTCGAGCAACACCTGGTGGAGCTCAGCACGATCAGGCAGCTGAATTACATTGCCCTGCGTTACTTTAATGCCGCCGGGGCCGACCCTGATGGCCAGATTGGTGAGGCCCACGACCCGGAAACTCACCTGATTCCACTGGTGATGGATGCCGCAAGCGGCCGCCGGGACGACATCGCCATATACGGCACCGACTACGACACCGCGGATGGCACCTGTATTCGTGACTATATTCACGTCAACGATATTGCCGACGCCCACTTGCGTGCTTTACGCGCACTGGAGGAGGGTGCCTCATCCAGGGCCTACAATATTGGCAATGGGCAGGGTTTTTCGGTAATGGAGGTAATTGAGGCAGCACGTCGAGTGACCGGAAGGGAAATTTCCATCCGCCTGGCAGAACGCCGCGCCGGCGACCCACCCCGGCTGGTGGGTGATGCTGGTTTATTGAGAAAAGAGCTCGGTTGGACACCATCCCACCCTGATATAGAAAATATTCTGGACAGCGCCTGGAGCTGGCACAAGAAATTTTACCAGCCATAATTTCCCAGAATGCGGCACGAATAAATATATAGTCTCGGCGTATGGGAATCGGATCAAAAACGGGGTCTGACCCTAATTCTAAAGTGTAGATATATGCCGTTATAAAATGGCAAAAATGGCTGTATTTCAGCAGCTTAGAATCGACTTCTAGCTGACAATCTCTGCAAAAACCCTTAGAATGCCGCGGGCGAATTGTAGCACTTCGTGATATGGCTATCTGTCTGACCAATCAAGGAACGTGACGAAAACTATGCGACACCTGATAACTCTTACAATTTCCATAGCCGCCTTCGGTTCAGCAAGCGCTGTTGCCGCTGACAAAACCTTTGATTTTGGCCCGTTCGAGGTAGCGCCCTCTACCCAGGTGCAATTCAAACACGACGATAATATTTTTCGTTCCAACACCGACGAACAGGACAGCTCGATAATTGTGGTCAAGCCTCGCCTGGAAGCCACCGTGCAAAACGGCGGCAGCAAATACATGCTGTTTGGTGAAATAGAAAACGGCACCTATAACGATAGCTCAGATGATAACTACACTGACTTTGCCGTTGGCGGTGAAGCCCATGTGGAATTTAATCGCCGAAATTTTTTGGATTTAACAGTCGCCTTCCTCGATGAACATGAAGACCGCGGTACCGGCTACAGCCAGGGTACACAGGTGCAGGGAATAGACGAGCCGGATGAGTATGAGGACACGCTGCTGGACGCCAAGTACACCTTTGGTGGTGTGGAGTCCAAGGGGCGGTTGGAACTTGCAGCGAAAGTGCTGGACAAGAACTTCACCAATAACAAACCTGAAAGTGACCTGCGTGATCGCTCCGAGAAAACCCTGGGTGCAACCTTTTATTGGCAGGTTATGCCCAAGACATCTATCCTGATAGAAGGGCGAAAGCGGGATATTGGCTATGACAACGACCTGAACAACCCTGACCTCACTACACTGGATTCAGATGAAACCGATTTGTTTCTGGGTGTTGAGTGGGTAGCGACCGCTCAGACCACGGGTAAGATTAAATTTGGCAAGGGCGAGCGCGAGTTTGATGACTCCCGCGCTGATACCTTTGACGAAAGTCGCTGGGAAGCGGCCATCGAATGGCGCCCACGCGCGCAAACGCTTTTGACCTTTGGTACCAAACGTTCGGGTGAGGAAACCCGCGGCAGCGGTACCTTTATTGATCGCAAGGAATACCAGGTAGCCTGGATAAAACAGTGGACCTATAAAATCCGCTCCGAGGCCTCGGCCTATATCGCTGAAGATGCCTACGAAGGTATTACCCGGGATGACGATATCAGCCTTTACCGGCTGGGCATTATTTACGCACAACGCCCATGGTTAAGCTGGGAACTGAGCTTTACCGCTGATGAGCGCGACAGCGATCAGCTGGACCTGGATTACGACCGCAATGTGGTGCAACTGGGCCTCAACTTCAATATGTGAGCCATCACCTGCCGGCGTTGTCTGTGGCATAATGCGCCAACGCTGGACGACTCGGGTGGCTGACATCTGTCTCCCGTAACGGGTAAACATCAATGATTCGATTGTTCAACCTGCCTGGAACGCTTTTGGTTCGTGCTCTGTTTGCACCGATACTGACGCTGCTGTTGTGCCTGGTGCATCCATCAGCCAGTTCGGCCCCGAGCACCGGGGTTTCCTCCTATGCCTTGGGGGCGGGTGATCAGATAGCCATCTCCGTGTTTGGCGAAGAAGACCTCAGCATGGAAATTATGCTGAACGATGCGGGCTCATTTTCTTATCCGTTTCTGGGCGAACTGATGGCCCGCGGACTGACCGTAAGCCAGCTGCAACAACTCATTGTGAATGGCCTGAAAGGCCCTTATCTCATCGACCCCAAGGTGAGCGTCACCATCGTAGAGTACCGTCGCTTTTTTGTGAACGGCGAGGTGAAATCACCCGGTGGCTTTCCCTTTGAGCCCGGTCTGACTCTGCGCAAGGCGATATCTATCGCTGGTGGATTTACCGATCGCGCGTCCCGTTCCAAGTTCACGGTTATTTCAGATACCGATGCCAGCGGCGAGCCGCAACAGGCAGGTTTGAGTGATGCGGTGCGTCCCGGTGATATCATCACCGTGGAAGAGAGCTTCTTCTAATGCGTGAACTCACCCCCCGCCGCGATGCACGCTTTGAAGAAGAGAAGTGGGACGATGACTTTATAGATCTGGGCCACCTCTGGCGGGTGGTGTGGGGCTATAAGTGGAATATTCTGGCGCTGGCCTCCATTGTCTCTATTATTGCCATCCTGGTGGCGTTGCCCATGCGCCCGGTATTTCAATCTACGGCGACGATTCTTATCGAGCAGCAAACCGCGCGTGTGGTCTCCATCGAAGAGGTATACAGCGCCGGGGGCGGTAGCTGGGAATACCTGCCCACCCAGGTAGAAATTCTGCGCTCACGTGCCCTGGTTG
>CALJGI010000047.1 GCA_938074045.1 uncultured Halieaceae bacterium | reverse complement strand
GCCATCATTTCCCGCGCTTCAGGCTTCATGCTCATGACCATTTCCGTGGCGGTGTACCCCGGCGCAATCGCCGCGCAACGTATGCCGTACCGGGCCAGTTCTTTCGCCCAAACGACGGCCATCGCGCTGACGCCGGCCTTGGTGGCGGAGTAGTTCGTCTGACCCATATTGCCCGCCTGGGAAACAGAGGAAATATTGATGATTACACCGCCTCGCCCCAGCTTGATCATGCGCTCGGCGAACTCCCGGCCGCAGAGAAATACCCCGGTCAGATTTACATCCATAACCGACTGCCAGGCCTCGATGGACATTTTCTTTAAGATTTCGCCGTCTTTTGCCTTAATCAGCAGCCCATCACGGGTAATTCCGGCGTTGTTGATCAAGCCATCGAGGGAACCCCAGTCGGCGACCACAGCATCAAACATGGCGATGACCTCATCTTCCTTGGCCACGTTGGCAATGTAGGTTTTGGCGTCCCCACCGGCTGCTCTTACCTGTTCCACTGATTCGTCCAGGGCTTCCTGATTGAGGTCGACCAGTGCCAGATTGGCTCCCTTGGCCGCCAGGGCCAGCGCCATGGCGCGTCCCAGCCCCTGTCCGCCTCCGGTTACTACAATTACCTTGTCCTTGATATCCATCTTGTACGATTCCCGTTGAATGTTTGCAGAGCGGGCGATTGTACACAAAATGACCCGATCTCATCATCTGGCTTCTGCGAAAGTAGCTTGATATCTCAGAATATGCCCGCATACTTGGCTAAACGCTGCTGAGAATTTCCATGCGCATCTTCTTGCTTTTGTTACCCTGGTTGGAACTCTGGACCCTGATTGAACTGGGCTCGGATATCGGTGCCTTCCAGACCATTGCCTACGTACTTCTGACCATGTTGCTGGGCGGCTGGCTGATTCGCCGGCAGGGCGAGGGCATGCTGATGAAGGTCAAGCAGGAGTTTGACGGTTCCCGGGCCCTGAATCCGGGACTACTCGCGGATGGCCTTGCCATGGTTTTCTGTGGCCTGCTGTTAATGATGCCGGGCTTGATCACTGACGTGCTGGGGCTTGTTATGATGATCGGCCCATTACGTCGGTTTTTGCTGCGTCGTAGTCAACCCGTGGATGTAAAAGTTCAGTCCTCGATCACGTTGGAAGGTGACTTTCAGCGCCTGGATGACTAGATCTGGCCGAATTTCACCTTTTTATACCGCTTAAACCCTCGATTTTCCTTGACCTCTGGGTGGCTGTGACTATTATTAGCACTCTTTTTAGGAGAGTGCTAAGTCAGGGCCTTGAATTCCCTGAATCACCCCCTATATAACAAGCGACGCCGGGGACACCGGCATGTTTAACCACAGAAGTTGGGAGATTAACAAAGATGAAGATTCGTCCGTTATACGATCGCGTTGTCGTTCGTCGTAATGAAGAGGAAGAAACCAGTGCCGGCGGCATCGTGCTACCGGGTTCTGCAAAAGAAAAGCCAAACCAGGGTGAAGTTGTTGCCGTGGGTGAAGGCAAGTCACTGGATAACGGAGAACTCCGTCCCCTCGCAGTAAAGGTTGGTGACACAGTTGTGTTTGGCCAGTACGCAGGTAGCAATACCATCGATATCGATGGTGAAGAACTTATCATCATGGGTGAGAGCGAAATTTTTGGCGTTATTGAATAAAGGCCACACGCTCACGTTCGTTTATTAGTTTAGACACAAAGGAATCAGAACATGTCTGCAAAAGAAGTACAGTTTGGTGACGGCGCTCGACAGCGCATGCTCGCCGGCGTAAACGTCCTGGCCGATGCGGTCAAGGCAACTCTCGGTCCCAAGGGCCGCAATGTCATTCTCGACAAGTCATTTGGTGCCCCCACGGTAACCAAGGACGGTGTATCTGTCGCCAAGGAAATCGAGCTGGCTGACAAGCTCGAAAACATGGGTGCTCAGATGGTGAAAGAAGTCGCTTCCAAGGCGTCTGACGCCGCAGGTGACGGTACCACCACAGCTACCGTATTGGCTCAGTCCATACTGAACGAAGGCCTGAAGTCTGTCGCCGCCGGCATGAATCCTATGGATCTCAAGCGTGGTATCGACAAGGCAGTTGCTGCAGCGGTTGAAAAAATTTCCGAGCAGGCTACGCCCTGTGAAGACAGCAAAGCCATTGCGCAGGTTGCTACAATTTCAGCCAACAGCGACATCTCAGTGGGCGAAATTATTGCCGAAGCAATGGAGAAAGTTGGCAAGGAAGGAGTTATCACTGTTGAGGAAGGTTCCGGTCTGGAAAATGAACTCGACGTGGTTGAAGGTATGCAGTTTGATCGTGGTTACCTCTCTCCTTACTTCATCAACAATCAGGACAACATGAGCGCTGACGTTGAAGCGCCATACATCCTGCTGGTTGACAAGAAAATCTCCAACATTCGCGAATTGTTGCCGCTGCTGGAGCAGGTAGCCAAGGCTTCCAAGCCTCTGGTTATTGTTGCCGAGGACGTGGAAGGTGAAGCGCTGGCAACTCTGGTAGTTAACAATATGCGTGGCATCGTCAAAGTAGCAGCCTGTAAGGCACCTGGTTTTGGCGATCGTCGCAAAGCCATGCTGCAGGACATCGCTATCCTGACTGGTGGTACTGTGATCTCTGAGGAAGTAGGCCTTGATCTCGAATCAGCCAGCCTCGAGCATCTGGGTTCCGCCAAGCGTGTCACCATGGACAAAGACAACAGTACCCTCATCGATGGTTCTGGTGACGCTGAAGCGATCAAGACCCGAGTCAATGAAATACGTACTCAAATCGAAAACACGACTTCCGATTACGATCGTGAAAAACTGCAGGAACGCGTAGCCAAGCTGGCTGGCGGTGTTGCAGTTATCAAGGTTGGCGCAGCCACCGAGATCGAAATGAAAGAAAAGAAGGCCCGTGTTGAAGATGCTCTGCACGCTACTCGTGCAGCGGTTGAAGAGGGTGTTGTTGCTGGTGGTGGTGTTGCCCTGGTGCGTGCTATCGAAGGTATTCGCGGCATGGAAGGCGACAACGAAGACCAGACTCACGGCATTAACGCTGCGATTCGCGCCATGGAAAATCCATTGCGTCAAATCGTTGAGAATGCTGGTGATGAAGCCTCTGTTGTTCTGGACAAGGTCAAGAACGACGGTACCGGTAACTACGGCTACAACGCTGCGACTGGTGAGTATGGCGACATGATCGAAATGGGTATTCTCGATCCCGCGAAGGTAACCCGTACTGCGCTGCAGGCCGCTGGTTCAATCGCTGGATTGATGATTACCACTGAGGTGATGATCGCAGACGCTCCCGATGATGGCGCAGGCGGAGCTGCTATGCCTGATATGGGCGGTATGGGTGGCATGGGCGGCATGATGTAAGCTCTACCCCCTGATAAAAAACCCCGCCATGTGCGGGGTTTTTTTTTTGCCCCAAAAAAAGGGGTAAGCCCCCTTTTCGGTATTATCTCGAGTCTTGGAATAAAAGGGGTTAGACGCCTTTTTGGTGGTTTATTAATAACCCGTAGGGCTTTAGAATACAGTCCCAAGATTCAGCACAAGCTGAACGTAGATAGATAAAATATAGGGGTAGGTCATGGCTATGGTTATCGAATTCATTTTTCGCTGGGCACACGTACTGTTTGGTATCACCTGGATAGGTATGTTGTATTACTTCAACTTCGTGCAGACCGAATACTTCAAGGAAGCCGAAGCTGATGCCAAGGCTGATGCGGTCAAGAAACTGGCGCCGCGGGCACTGTGGTGGTTCCGCTGGGGGGCCATGTTCACGTTTATTACCGGCCTCTATCTGCTTTATGCTATTGGCGCACACAGTAACCTGACCGGTCAGCCTGTAATCTGGGTGGGTGCTATTGCAGGTATTCTGATGTTTCTCAATGTGTGGCTGGTAATCTGGCCAAATCAGCAGGTTGTACTGGGATTGAAAGAAGGTGATGGACCGGCATCTGCCGCCAAAGCCGGACTGGCCTCGCGAACCAATACGCTGTTTTCTGGCCCTATGCTGTTCGGCATGCTGGGTTCAAAGCACTATTATATTGATGCCAGTGATATGTCGCTGTATATCTGCCTCGCCATCATTCTCGCGCTGGAAGTGAATGCGCTGGTGGGCAAGACCGGTCCTATGACCACCGTGCGTGGGGTAATCCACTGCAGTATCGCTCTCACCGCGGTCATTTGGGCGATTTTGGCATACGTCTAAGCGTTGTATGCGGCGGCAAATAAGTGCCGCCGCCTGATTTGATGGGGTATC
The DNA here is from genome assembly GCA_938074045.1 of uncultured Halieaceae bacterium. Taxonomy (GTDB): domain Bacteria; phylum Pseudomonadota; class Gammaproteobacteria; order Pseudomonadales; family Halieaceae; genus CALJGI01. The sequence goes on along the minus strand of CALJGI010000047.1, from coordinate 28,121 downwards.
AGCAACCGTGAGCTCAGATGGTGATTCCGATATCCCGTCAATCGTTCCCTCCCGGGACGAAGTAGCGTCCTTTCGTACCAACCGCAGTAGTAAAGTAGAGGGTAGTTCTCCGCCCCCTGCAAACAGCGGCGCGGGCAGGAGTTTGATGCTGCGTTTGGTAGTCGCCTTCAGTCTTATTCTTGCCGCCAGTGCCCTGGCCTGGAATTACGAATTGCAACAACAGCTGGAGGCAGCTGCCGTTGACAGGACTGATTTCGAACAGCGTATCAGCGATCTCGAAGACCGCTTGTCGGACACTGATGAAAGCGTCAGTCAGTCCAGTGTGACGATGCAGATCAAAATCAGAGAGCTTTACTCGGAGGTCGACAAGTTGTGGGCACAGCGCAATCTGCACAAACAGCAGATCGCGGATCACGACAGGTCTATCGCGTCGAACAAAGATCTCGTTGATGGGCAGACCGATACCATCAAATCTATTCGAGCTGATAGCCGGGCCCAGGGCATTCAGGTGGCCGCGCTGGTCAGTCAGGCTGAAGACGTCAACGAGATGATGGTACCACTGCGTCGGCTGCTGGATGCGGCACCCGGCGAACGGGCGCAACTGGAGGCTCTGGCTGATCAACTGCGCAAACTCGACCTTGATTTTGTCGCCCTGCAACAGCGCGTTGATATCACCGAAGAAGATATCGAGGCAATAAACGGGTTCAGACGTCAGGTCCTGTCGAGCCTCAGTGAAATCCAGAAGATGATGGCTGCGCAGCAAGCGGGTTCAGCGCAGGGCTTCTGAGTTTCCGGTGATACGGCCGCCCCCCCCAGCCCCAGCCGCTGAGGTATAATTAGCAACTTTCCCGCCAGAGTTAACAGGATTTCAGCCATGTCAGTGATCCGACAGGATGACTTTATCGCCAGCGTCGAGGACGCACTGCAATATATTTCTTATTACCACCCCGTAGACTTTATCAAGGCGGTACACGAAGCCTATTTGCGTGAGGAAAGCCAGGCAGCTAAAGACGCCATGGCCCAGATATTAATCAACTCCCGTATGTGCGCCCTGGGCAAACGCCCGATCTGTCAGGATACGGGTATCGTCACGGTATTCCTCAAAATCGGGATGAATGTGCAGTGGGACGCTGACATGTCGGTGGCCGACATGGTGAACGAAGGCGTCCGACGCGCCTATCTCAATCCCGACAATGTGCTTCGGGCATCAATTTTGGCGGATCCAGCAGGAGCGCGCAGCAACACCAAGGATAACACCCCGGCGGTCATTCATATGGAGGTCGTGGAGGGTGATACCGTCGACGTTCAGGTAGCGGCTAAGGGGGGGGGCTCGGAAAATAAATCCAAGCTGGTCATGCTTAATCCCTCGGACAGTATCGTTGACTGGGTCGTGAAAACACTGCCTACCATGGGTGCGGGTTGGTGTCCGCCGGGAATGCTGGGTATCGGTATTGGCGGCACCGCGGAAAAAGCAGCAGTCCTTGCTAAAGAATCGCTGATGGACCCTATCGACATTCATGAACTGCGTGAAACGGGACCGCAAAACAGGGTGGAAGAATTGCGCCTGGAAATCATGGATGCGGTCAACAATCTCGGGATTGGTGCCCAGGGTTTGGGTGGTTTGACCACGGTGGTCGATGTGAAGATCAAGGACTTTCCCACCCACGCTGCTTCCCTGCCGATTGCCATGATCCCGAATTGCGCCGCCACCCGGCACGCGCATTTTGTCCTGGATGGCACAGGCTCGGCCCTGCAAACACCGCCGGATCTGGATGACTGGCCCGAAATCAGCTGGGAGATCGGCGACGATGTCCGCCGGGTGAATCTGGATACGGTGACGCGGGATGAGATTGCTACCTGGCAACCAGGTGAAACAGTGCTGCTGTCCGGAAAGATGCTGACCGGTCGCGACGCTGCTCACAAAAAAATCAAGGAACTGATTGAGAGTGGTGAAGGTCTTCCCGAGGGGGTTGATCTTAAGGATCGGTTTATCTACTACGTGGGGCCGGTCGATCCTGTGCGGGATGAAGTGGTCGGCCCTGCCGGACCCACCACAGCTACGCGCATGGACAAGTTCACAGACTTTGTACTGGAACACACGGGGTTGATGGGCATGATTGGCAAGGCCGAGCGCGGACCAGTGGGTCTGGAGTCCATTCGCAAACATAAAGCCGTGTATCTGATGGCGGTTGGCGGTGCTGCTTATCTGGTTTCAAAAGCGATTGTCGCTTCGCGGACGGTGGCTTTCCCTGAACTGGGTATGGAGGCCATCTACGAATTTGAGGTGAAGGATATGCCGGTAACGGTCGCCGTAGATGTCACTGGCGAATCGGTGCACAAAACCGGACCTGCGTTCTGGAAGGCGCGGATCGAAGAACAGGTAATCAAGGTATCCTGACGACTGAGCCAGAGCGGAAGCGATGAAGCACACTTTTTACTGGCACGATTACGAGACTTTCGGCGTTGACCCGGCCCGGGATCGACCGGTTCAATTCGCCGGTATCCGTACCGATTTTGATCTGAATATTCTGGGTGATCCCCTGGTTATCTATGCCCGTCCTGCCAGGGATGTGCTGCCCCAGCCGCGGGCATGCCTGGTCACCGGTATTACTCCGCAGCTGGCGTTGGAAGGAGGCATGGTGGAGTCTGAGTTCATTCGGCGCATCCACGATGAACTGGCCCAGCCCGGGACCTGCAGTGTTGGTTACAACACCATTCGTTTTGATGACGAAGTCACGCGCTATACGTTATATCGCAATTTTTACGACCCCTACGCCCGCGAGTATCAGAATGGAAATTCGCGCTGGGATATTATCGATATGGTGCGGGCGGCTTACGCCCTCAGACCCGATGGTATCCAGTGGCCGCTGCGGGATGATGGGTTGCCAAGCTTTCGACTCGAGCATCTGACTGCAGCCAACGGCATTGGTCACGAGGGTGCACACGACGCCCTGGCGGATGTTCACGCGACGATCGCCATGGCGGCCCTGGTGAAACGCGCCCAGCCGAGACTGTTTGATTATTTGTTGAACAACCGGGGCAAGCACAATGTGGAGGCGATGCTGGACTGGCGCGCCATGAAGCCGGTACTTCATGTCTCGGGTAAATTTTCCGCCGCACGTCATTGCATCGCCCTGGTGGTTCCTCTGGCACCTCACCCCGTCAATAAAAATGAGGTGATTTGTTACGACCTCAGTGCCGACCCCAGTGATCTGCTGACACTGACAGCAGATGAATTGCGGGAGCGTTTGTACTCCAGGGCCTCAGATCTGCCGGAAGGGGTGGCAAGACCGGCGCTCAAGTCGGTACGCCTTAACCGTGCTCCGGTTGTAGTGACGGCGCGCATGCTGGATGAGCCAACAGCGGAACGGTTGTCGATTGATGTGCCTCAGTGCCGCGCACATCGTCAGGCCCTGCTGGATGCAGTTGGCTTGCAAGGTGCTGGCTCTGTTGCGGACAAGGTGTCAGAAATTTTCGCGCAGCGCGATTTTCCCGAACGGCATAACCCCGATCATATGCTTTACAGCGGCGGCTTCTTTTCCGCGGCTGATCGCAGCGTCATGGACGATATCCGACGGGCAGACGCGGACACATTGGCCGGGCACAGCTTTGTGTTTGAAGATTCTCGATTGCCAGACATGTTGCTGCGCTATCGAGGCAGAAATTTTCCGGATTCACTGACACCGGAAGAGACGGTACAGTGGGAAGAGTATCGGTTCAGTTATCTCACCGACCCGAAAGCAGGGGCCAGTATTTGCATGGATGCCTATCTGGCAGAAGTGGATCAGTTGTTGGCGTCGGCGGAAATTTCCGCCACAGACCGGGATGTATTGCTCGCACTACAATCCTATGCCGACGAGCTGTTAGCCTGAACGGGTCAAGATCGGGTATAGTCGCCTCCAATCGACACAGGGGACCGCAATGAATTTTTCCGGTGGGCACATACTCTCCATCAGCCAGTTCGAGCGAGCTGATATAGAGACTGTGTTCCGGGTCGCCGATATGATGCAGCCCTATGCCCATCGGCAACGTGTTACTCACGTGCTCGACGGAGCCATACTGGGGAATATGTTCTTTGAGCCATCAACCAGAACCCGGGTCAGCTTTGGTTGTGCATTTAATTTGCTGGGCGGTCACGTGCGAGAAACCACTGGCTTCGAGCAATCGGCCATAGCCAAGGGCGAGTCTCTGTTCGATACCGCCAGGGTGCTGAGTGGTTACAGTGATGTGATTGCGATGCGGCACCCCGAACCGGGATCGGTCAGTGAGTTTGCCGCAGCGAGCCGGGTCCCGGTCATCAATGGTGGCGATGGCTCAAACGAACATCCCACCCAGGCGCTGCTGGACTTGTATACGATTCAGAAGGAAATGACGGGTCGTGGACGCGGTCTGGATCAGCTGCGCATCGCCATGATTGGTGACCTGAAATACGGACGCACCGTGCACTCCCTGTGCAAGTTACTGATGTTGTTTCGCGGCTTGAGCGTGTCGTTGATTTCACCCCGGGAATTGGCTATGCCACCAGACATCGTCGAGGAGCTGCGGTCGGTCGGGCACCAGGTTCGCGAGTCGGATCAGCTGGAAGAGAGTATTACCGCCGTGGATATCGCCTACTCAACGCGTATTCAGGAGGAGCGGTTCGGCAGCCAGGAAGAGGCGGACATGTACCGGGGACGGTTCCGCCTCAATCAAAGTATCTATACCAGCTATTGCGAGCCAAATACCGTCATCATGCATCCCTTGCCACGGGATTCCCGGGAGCATGCCCGGGAGCTGGACGACGATCTGAACGACAATCCCAATCTGGCCATATTCCGGCAGACTGATAACGGCGTGCTGGTTCGGATGGCTTTGTTTGCCCTGGTTCTGGATGTGGCGGATCGGGTTGATGAATCAGCTCGGGATGTCAACTGGTACACTGGCAGTCGGTTTTAACACCTGCCGTGACCAACCAGCCGGAACTGATTCCAACCGAACAACAGTCATCGGGGCTGCTGCGATCGAGTGCAGTTGTTGGCAGCATGACTATGCTGTCCCGGGTTCTGGGCCTGGCTCGCGACGTGGTTATCGCTATGTTTGTCGGTGCCAGCGCCAACGCCGACGCTTTTTTCATCGCCTTTAAAATCCCGCAGTTTTTACGCCGCCTGTTTGCTGAGGGCGCTTTTTCGCAAGCTTTTGTGCCCGTGCTGGCTGAGTATCGTGAGGCGGGATCTGCAGCGGCCTTACAAAATTTCATCAACCGGGTTGCCGGTGTCCTCGGCGGTACCCTGTTGCTGGTAACGGCTGTGATGGTGGTTGGTGCGCCGGTTTTGACCGCATTGTTTGCACCGGGATTTGTGGGAAATCCCGAGAAATACCGCCTTACCAGCGAGATGATCCGCATTACCTTCCCTTATTTGTTTCTGATTTCACTGACCGGATTCAGTGGAGCGATATTAAATAGCTACGGGCGCTTTGCAGTTCCCGCCTTCACGCCGGTATGGCTCAATATCAGTCTTATTGTCGGCGCGGTATGGGTGTCGCCGTATTTTTCGGAACCTGTGTTTGCGCTGGCCTGGGCAGTCCTGCTGGCTGGCGTGATCCAGTTGTTGTTTCAGCTGCCGTTTCTGGGGCGACTCGGTCTTTTGCCGCATCCCCAGTGGGATACGGGTGACCCCGGGGTCAGGCAAATTATGAAATTGATGGTGCCCGCTCTTTTCGGTGTGTCTGTCAGTCAGATCAACCTGCTGCTGGATACGGTTATCGCCAGTTTCCTGCCCACAGGGAGTGTGTCCTGGTTGTATTATTCCGATCGTCTGACGGAACTTCCTCTCGGAGTATTCGGTATTGCCATAGCCACCGTTATTCTGCCCAGCCTCTCTCGCCTGCAAGCGGAGGACGATCCGAAAGCTTTTTCCGCCACCCTGGATTGGGCGTTGCGTGCAGTCCTGCTCATAGCGATGCCTGCCACCGTCGCATTGGTAGTGTTGGCCAAACCTATTCTGGTCACCCTGTTTCAGTACGGCGCGCTCCAGAGCTCCGACATTGATATGGTAGCTCTAGCGCTCTGCGCCTACAGCCTCGGCCTGACAGCGTTTATGCTTATCAAGGTGTTGGCACCTGGATACTACGCCCGCAAGGATATGCGCACTCCGGTTGAAATTGGCATTGTAGCGATGGTTTCCAATATGGGCCTGAATCTGCTTTTCGTGATTCCCCTGTACTATTTCTGGAATATCGGGCATGTGGGACTGGCGTTGGCTACCAGCCTCGCTGCCTGGCTTAACGCCGGCTTATTGTTCAGGGGACTGCGTCGGGAAGGTGTTTATACGTTCCAGTCGGGCTGGGTGGGCATGCTGTTAAAACTGGTTGTGGCGACGGCATTGATGACCCTGTGTTTACTGCTTCTTCAGAACGATTACGCCAGTTGGCTGGAGTGGGGGTGGGCCAGGCGTGTTACCGAGCTGGCTATTATGGTGTTGGCTGGAGCGGGAACCTATCTACTGGCATTGACGCTTATGGGCATTCGCATCAGAGATTTCTACACCAGAAACCGCTAGGGCTCCGTCTCCGCGCTATTCTGACTGGGTGCTGAGTTTGTAATAGTCTTTGCAGCGCCATAGGATCAGGCACTTGACTCCGCTATAATTGCCCGCTTTTAGCAGTGGGCGAGAGACCTCCTGATGGAGCTTATTCGCGGTCTGCATAATCTGCGGCCCCGGCATCGCGGTTGCGTGGCAACCATTGGCGCTTTTGACGGCGTGCATCACGGTCATCGTGCGGTATTCGCGCACCTGTTGGAAAAGTCCAGAGAGCTGGCGCTTCCAGCCACGGTTATTGTGTTTGAGCCGCTGCCCCGGGAGTACCTGGCTCCGGCTGAAGCGCCGGCGCGGCTGATGAGCTTTGGGGAGAAATTCAGAGCTTTGCAAGCACTGGGCATTGACCGGGTTCTGCGCATTAAATTCAACGAACCACTGCGAAACATGCCCGCGGGTGCTTTTATTGAGAATGTGTTGGTGGGTGGTCTGGCCGTGAAATACATCGTAGTCGGGGATGATCTGCGCTTTGGAAGAGACCGGCAGGGCGATTACCACCTGATAAAAGACTACAGTGCAGACGGTGGCTATGAGGTGATGCATACCGACACCTTGGGCGTGGATGGGGAGCGAGTGAGCAGCACCCGCATCAGGGAAGCCTTGGAAGCATCTGATTTTTCCCTGGCAGAGGAATTGCTGGGGCGACCGTACTCAATCACCGGCAAGGTTATCTACGGTCAGCAGTATGGACGTCAGATTGGCGTACCTACGGCGAATCTGGAATTACACCGGTTACGGGCACCGTTAACCGGTGTCTATACCGTGGAGGTGCTGGGTGTGACGGATCAACCCCTGCCGGGGGTAGCCAACGTGGGAACCCGACCGACGGTGGGTGATCTCACCAAGGCGATTCTGGAAGTGCATTTGCTGGATTTTGATGAGGATATTTACGGGCGTCGGATTGAAGTCATTTTCCGGCACAAAATTCGCGAGGAGAAAAAGTTTTCCTCGCTGGAAGATTTAACAGCGAACATCAGCGCCGATATCGACAGTGGGCGCCATTATTTTGGCATAGGGACGTCTGCCGGCTGAAACCGGAGGATATGGAAAACAAGCATCATGAGCGACTATAAACACACACTGAATCTGCCGAGCACTGCCTTCCCGATGAAGGCTAACCTGGCACAACGCGAGCCACAGCGGCTGGCACGCTGGCAGGAGGAGGGGCTGTATCAGAAGATTCGCGAGGCGAGTGCTGGCCGTCCCAAGTTTATCCTGCATGACGGGCCTCCCTATGCCAACGGTGAATTGCACCTGGGACATTCCGTCAACAAGATTCTAAAGGACGTCATTATCAAGTCGCGCTCACTGGCTGGCTACGATACGCCCTATGTACCTGGTTGGGACTGCCACGGCTTGCCCATTGAGCTGAATGTTGAGAAAAAGGTGGGTAAACCCGGAGGCAAGATTTCGGCGGCAGACTTTCGCGATGCCTGCAGGGAATATGCTGGTCGTCAGGTCGATGGTCAGCGCAAGGACTTCCAGCGCATGGGGGTGTTGGGCGACTGGGATAGCCCGTATCTAACGATGGCTTATGACACCGAGGCGAACATCATCAGAGCCCTGGGCAGTATTGCTGCCAATGGACATCTGCAGAAAGGGTTCAAGCCGGTGCATTGGTGCATGGACTGTGGTTCTGCTCTGGCAGAAGCCGAAGTCGAGTATCAGGATAAAGTTTCTCCTGCGATTGATGTGGCCTTTGACCTGGTAGAATCCGACGGCTTGGCGGCATTCTGCGACGGCGGATTGCAGGGGCTGCGGAGCACTGTGCCAATATGGACAACCACACCCTGGACGCTTCCGGCGAATCTCGCGGTGTGTCTCCACCCCGAGCTTGATTACGTCGTTGTCAAAGTCGGCGACCGTGCGCTGTTGCTTGCAGAGGAGCTGTATCAAGCGACCCTGGTCAGAATGGGCGAAGAATCGGCTGATGATACGATTATCGGTCGCTGCCGTGGCCTGGATCTCGATGGTGTTCTGTTGTCACACCCCTTCTATGCGCGCCAGGTACCAGTGCTGATGGGAGAGCACGTTACAACGGATGCTGGAACCGGCGCGGTTCACACCGCCCCGGGACATGGCCAGGATGACTTTGTTGTTGGGCAAAAAAACGGTTTGGAAGTGCTTAACCCCGTTGGCAGCAACGGTGTATTTCTGCCGGAAACAGAAATGTTTGCTGATCAGCACGTTTTCAAGGCCAATCCATTGATCGTGGACCATCTCCGCGACATTGGCGCCCTGTTACATGTGGAAGACTATAACCATTCCTACCCACACTGCTGGCGGCATAAATCACCGGTAATATTCCGGGCCACGCCCCAGTGGTTTATCAGCATGAATAAAGCAAATTTGCTGAGCGACGCAGTGCGCGCTGTGGGCGAGACTCGCTGGATGCCGGAATGGGGTGAGGCGCGGATTCAATCCATGCTGGAAGGCCGACCCGACTGGTGTGTATCACGCCAGAGAACCTGGGGGGTGCCCATTGCGTTGTTCGTGCATCGCGAGACTGCGGAGTTACACCCCGACACCGAGAGCTTGTTTGAGCAGGTGGCGCAACGGGTAGAGCAGGGCGGCATTAATGCCTGGTACGAGTTGGAGGCCTCTGAGTTACTGGGGCCCGATGCGGATAAATACGAGAAGGTAACCGATACGCTGGATGTCTGGTTTGACTCAGGTGTCACACATTTTTCCGTGCTTCAGCAGCGCGAGGAACTACAGTACCCGGCTGATTTATATCTGGAAGGATCTGATCAGCATAGAGGCTGGTTTCAGTCTTCATTGCTGACCGCCGTTGCTATCAATGGCACGCCTCCATATCGCAGCGTGTTGACCCACGGATTTACTGTTGACGAACAGGGGCGCAAAATGTCCAAGTCCCTGGGCAACGTGGTGTCGCCGCAAAAGATTATGAATACCCTCGGGGCAGACATCCTGCGTTTGTGGGTGGCTGCGACCGATTATCGCAATGAAATGACGGCCAGTGATGAAATTGTGAACCGGACTGGCGACGCCTACAGACGTATCCGCAACACCGCACGCTTTTTGCTGGCCAATCTCAACGGCTTTGATCCGGCCACAGATATTCTGCCAGCCGGGGAGTTGCTGGCACTGGACAGATGGGTACTGAACAGCTGTGCAAAGCTGCAGGATGAACTGGCACTGGCCTATGAAAATTATCAGTTCCACCTGGTGTACCAAAAACTGCATAATTTCTGTGTGGGGGAACTGGGCGGGTTTTACCTGGATATTATCAAGGACCGTCAGTACACCACCCAGGCAGACAGCCTTGCGCGTCGTTCCGCACAAACAGCCCTTTATCATATGGCGGAGGCACTTGTACGTTGGATAGCACCTGTCCTCAGCTACACCGCTGATGAACTTTGGGAATACATCCCCGGGGATCGCTCCGAATCTGTGTTCACCCAGGTCTACTATGATGGTCTTCCGCGTTTTGATCAGGATGCCGATCTCAGTGATGAATTTTGGGATACGTTAATTGCTGTGCGTATGGAAGTTAACAGGGAACTGGAGGCAAAGCGGGCGGCCGGCGAGGTCAGGGCGGCCCTGGAGGCAGAGGTGCAGCTTTATTGTTCGCCGGAACTCAAGACTGCGCTTGAAAAGTTGGGGGATGAGTTACGCTTTGCGCTGATTACGTCCCGGGCCTATGTTCATGAACTGTCACAGGCTGGCGAAGACGCTGTAGAGACTGAATTACCCGGGCTGCGTCTCGCCATTGCCGCGAGTTCGCAGGAAAAATGTGAACGCTGTTGGCATAGACGGGAAGATGTCGGTGTGGACACTGCACACCCCCAGTTGTGCGCGCGCTGCGTGACCAATGTGGATGGCGAAGGGGAGGTACGTCATTTTGTCTGAACTGCAGCGCCGGTTGGCGCTCTGGTACGGCCTTGCAGCGGTCATTGTAATACTCGATCAGTGGACCAAGGGTTTGGCAACCGCTCATCTGCAGTACGCGCGCCCGGTGGAAGTTTTACCCATATTCAATTTAACTTTGCAGCACAATGAGGGAGCCGCTTTCAGTTTTCTGAGTGATGCGGGAGGATGGCAGCGCTGGTTCTTTACGGCCGTGGCGGTCATTGCCAGTGTTGTGCTCTCTGTGTGGCTGACCCGGCTGGAGCGAGAACAGGTGTTACTGGCCTTGAGTTTAGCGCTGATCCTGGGCGGTGCTATTGGAAATCTCTGGGACCGTCTTGCCCTGGGTTACGTAGTCGATTTTATTTCAGTCCACTATAAAGGCTGGTATTTCCCGGCTTTCAATGTGGCTGATTCAGCCATTTCCGTCGGCGCTGTGTGCATGGTGCTCGATGCTTTTATAAATGGTGACCCTGAGAAGGGGGATAAGGCATGACCTCTCACGATCTCCCCGTTGGCGAAGGCACCCGCGTCTTTCTCAATTTCTCCCTTAGTCTGGATGACGGTGATGTCATTGATACCAACTACGGCGGCGAAATGGTGAGTTTTGTGGTTGGGGATGGCAGCCTTCTCCCGGGTTTCGAGCGTCGCCTGTTCGGCATGTGTGGCGGTGATCGTTCGGTATTTCAGGTGGAGCCTGAGGACGCATTTGGTATGCCCAACCCCATGAATGTTCAGGAGCTTAATCGCAGCGAATTTGATGATGATCTGGAAATTAGTGACGGCCTGGTGATTTCCTTTGCGGATGCCAGTGGCGCTGAGTTACCCGGCGTGGTCAGGGAGTTTGACGAACAGACAGTATCGGTAGATTTTAATCACCCCCTGGCGGGCCGCCGAATCCACTTCGATGTGGAGATTCACCGGGTCGAAGCGGCCGAGCTGCACTAAACGGACAGCGAGCTGGCAATCAGCTAGAATTCGATGCAGATGGATACATTACCAGACCACCTATGACAACAGCGATGAACATCACACTGGCCAATCCACGCGGGTTTTGTGCCGGCGTAGACCGCGCCATTGATATTGTGAACCGGGCGCTGGATGTGTTTGGTGCGCCCATCTATGTCAGACACGAAGTGGTCCATAACCGTTTCGTGGTGGAGAATTTACGCGAGCGTGGCGCAATCTTTATTGACCAGTTGCATCAAGTTCCCGATGACAGCATCGTAATATTCAGCGCCCACGGTGTGTCGCAAGCGGTTCGCGCCGAGGCTCGCGATAGAAGTCTGCAGGTGTTCGACGCCACTTGCCCCCTGGTTACCAAGGTGCATATGGAGGTTAGTCGGTACAGTCGCGAGGGTAGAGAGTGCGTTCTTATCGGGCATCGTGGTCATCCTGAGGTTGAGGGTACTATGGGTCAGTATGACGATTCCCGGGGAGGCCACATCTACCTGGTAGAAGACGAGTCCCAGGCCGATGTACTTGAAATCAAGAATCCCCAGTCGGTGTCCTATGTTACACAGACAACGCTGTCTATGGATGATACGGCCAGGGTGATTGAGCGGCTGCGCAAACGCTTTCCTGAGATCACAGGTCCGCGGAAGGACGACATCTGTTACGCGACGCAGAACCGGCAGGACGCGGTGAAACAATTGGCAGCGGACTGTGATCTGGTGTTGGTGGTCGGTTCTCCGAACAGTTCAAACTCCAATCGGCTCAGCGAACTCGCATTGCGCCAGGGGATTGATGCTCATCTGATTGATTGTGCGGAGGACATCGACGTCGCGTGGTTCGAAGGAAAAAGTAGGGTAGGGGTTACTGCCGGGGCCTCGGCCCCGGAAATCCTGGTGCAGCAGGTTATCGGTCGGATACAACGCGAAGGTGGTTTAGAGCCTGTTGAGATGATGGGCCGGGAAGAAAACATCACCTTTTCCATGCCGCGGGAATTGAGAATTCCGGTGGTACAAGAAAATTAATGTAGCGACCAGTCCCGGGAGTCAGTCTTCCAGGTGCAGCTTTTTCAGTCGGTAGCGCAGGGAACGCAAGCTGATGCCGAGAAGTTTGGCAGCTGCTGTTCGGTTCCAGCGTGCTTGCTCCATGGCGTCTGCGAGAATATTCCGCTCGACATCTGCCATGTATTTATCAAGACGTCCCAGGGCCTCCTGCGGTGGTGGAGCATCGGACGCTGACATATTCAATGCCGGTGGTCTGCGCTCATGGGGTCTCCGGTGTGATGGGGGTTGCACATCAGGCGCGCTGATATATTCGCCGTCGCAGAGAGTCAGAGCCCGCTCCAGAATATTTTCCAATTCCCGGACATTGCCCGGAAAGTCGTAGCTACAGAGCTCCTCCAGAGCTTCCGCGCTGAGGATTGGTGCGGAATCGTCCGATGCAATCCTCTGTAGAATGTGCTTGGCCAGCAGCGGTATGTCAGACGGGCGCTCGCGCAGACTGGGCACATGAAGTTCGATAACGTTGATCCGGTAAAACAGGTCGTTCCGGAATCGCCCTCCCTCGACTTCTTCGTCGAGGTCTTTGTGGGTCGCGCTGAGAATGCGAACATCGGTATTTACTTCCTCAGTGGAACCGACGGGCCGTAGGGTTTTCTCCTGTATTGTTCGCAGTAATTTGACCTGCATGTCGAGTGGCAGATCAGCCACCTCGTCCAGGAAGAGGGTGCCGCCGCGGGCCGCTTGAAATAGCCCCGCCTTGTTTTCTATAGCGCCGGTAAAACTGCCCTTAATATGCCCAAACAGTTCGCTCTCCATCAGTTCGGGGGGGATTGCCCCACAGTTGACTGGAATAAAAGGGCCATTGTTACGGGGTCCATTGGCGTGGATCAGCCGTGCCACGATCTCTTTCCCGCTACCTGATTCACCGCTGATGTACACCGGTGCCTGGCTGCGGGACAGCTTCAGAATATCTTTCTGCAATTGACGAACCTGATCACTCTCTCCCACCAGTTGGGCGATACCCTTTAAATTTGGCTGCTCCAAATGTGGATCCAGGCGCAGCGCCGTGCTGATCAGCTCGCGCAGACGCTCAAGGTCGACTGGTTTACTGAGAAAATCGAATGCCCCGGCTTTCAGTGCGTTGATAGCAGTTTCTACGCTGCCAAACGCCGTTATCATGGCCACGGGCGTGCTTGGGTGATGCAGTTGAATATGGTTGATCAAATCGATGCCGTTACCATCCGGTAATTTCATGTCAGTTAGACACAGGGCAGGTTGGTTATTGGAAAGCACGGCAAACGCCTCGCTCAAATTTCCCGCCCGCATGGTTTGCAGCCCCATTCTTGAAATGGTGATATCCAGCAATTCCACAATATCCGGTTCGTCATCGACAATGAGAACACCTGTGTTCATACCTGACTCCTGTCAAAGGGGATGGTGTGAGATTTAATGGTAGGTATTCGCATGGTGAAGTAGCTGTGGTGGTCTTTGCTTCGAGTGTACTCGAGACTGGCGCCGTTTATTTCGCATAAATCCTTGGCAATATACAGGCCCAGCCCGGAGCCTTGCTGAGCTGTAGTATAAAACGGCTCGAATATCTTTGCTTCATCCTCAGTCCGGATGCCTGGTCCATCATCTATCACGTGGAGCGCACAGTATCCCGGTGTTGAATCAACAACACAGCGAACCTCTACATGGGGCTGCGGGCCACTGGTTGACGCGTGGCGCTCGGCATTATTGAGCAAATTGGTCAGAACCTGATGGAGGTGGGTTTCGTCAAAACGGATTGGGGGCAGGCCAGGATCACAATCTACCGGAAACACTTCTCCCTCGGGTGTGCCTGATCGGTACTCAAACATAAAGTCATTAAGCCAGACTGTCGGATCAATATTGTTGGGGGTGGGGGCTTCGCGCCGGGAAATTTGTAGTACGTTCTCTATGATGCTGTTGATGCGGTGCACATGGCTGTGGACGATTTCGGCTAGGCGCAGATCTTCCTGCGGAAGTGCGCTGGATTCTCCGAGTAATTGGGTGGCATGACTGGCTGCACTCAATGGGTTACGTATTTCGTGGGCGATACTGGCAGTGAGACGCCCCAGAGACGCCAGTTTTAGTTGCTGTGCCTGGGCCAGTACCTGGCTGTAGTTCTCAAGGAAGATGAGTGACTCCGATCCACCTGACCCGCGCTGCCAGGCAAAATTTGCGAGCAAGAGTTCCGAGTGTTCGCTTGTTCTGAAGGCCTGGGGCTGTGAGCTCGGGTTGTCTCTCCACTTTGTGAACTGGTGCATGAGCTCCGGACTGTATTCGCTCAGGGACTTTCCGGTGAGGTAAGGTGTGTCCTGATCTTGCCTCAACAAGAGTTCGGCGGCTGGATTCATCAACCTGACTCGACTGTCATCGCCGACCAACATCACCCCTGTCTGCATGTGCTGCACTACCTGTTCGTTCAGTCGCTGCAGGTCATAAAGCGCCTGGGAGCGCTGATGTGCCAGCTCCTGCGCCGTGCGCATTCTTCTGGAAAGAAACTGGATGAATAGTGAGGTGGCGAAGAAAAGGCTGCCGAGCAGACCGGCGGGAACAAAGCTATTCAAATCCAGTAACTGAATGTTCACTAGTCGCAGGGTATCGGATAGAGTCGCTAGCGCGCTCATCGCCGCTACCAGTGTGGCGATCGTGGCAGTGAACAGCATGGCACTTGCCGCGATGGGGACCAGCAACAGGGTGGGGAGCCCGCTGGCAATGCCCGCACTGGCGTCCGACATTGTGGTTATTGCCAGGATGTCGATAAAAAACATCAGAAACAAGTGGCCGGTGTTGATGGTATATGAAGAGCGTCTTACCCAGATGAGAGCCGCGGCATTGACCACGAAATAGGCCTGGGCGGTAGAGCGATAGAGATTGATGTCGCGGCTTCCCACGATTTGATCCGGTTGAAACCCGACCATTACCAGAACCATAAGCATGGCGAGCATGACACGATAAAATGCGTAGATACGCAGCAGCGTCAGATCCTGCCTCTCCAGGGTAGGCGGAATGAACTCAGCTAATCCTGACAGGTAATCGGGCTGCTTTGGCGGGGTGTCAGATTTTTTGGTTGCAGCCATTCGCCTGGCCAACCTCAGTCATAAATTGAGGGGATGGGTTTCCGTTTGTGTTGTGTACGAAGAAAAATATCTACCAGACGCTCTGACACCTCTGGCGGTACCTCGCGACCCTCGAGAAAATCGTCGATGTCATCATACTTGAGACCCAATGCGCTCTCGTCTGTTTTCTGCGGTGACAGGTCCTCTAAATCCGCGGTCGGAACCTTATTGACGAGTTGGGGAGGGGCTCCCAATTCTGCCGCAAGTTGTCGCACCTGGCGCTTACTCAGGCCGAAAAGCGGGATCAGATCACAGGCCCCATCACCCCATTTGGTATAGAAGCCGGTAATGTTTTCCGCGGAGTGATCAGTGCCCAGGACGAGACCTCCCAGCATGCCAGCCAGCTCATACTGGAGTACCATTCGGGTTCTGGCCTTGACGTTGCCTTTGGCAAAATCCATAACGCCTTCGTCCTGTGGCAGTAGCCCAGCGTCACCTAATGCTGCCATGGTTTCGGCGTGAATGGCATCAGCACCGGGTTGCACGTTGAGCGTAATTATTTGGCCAGGATTGATAAATTTCAGGGAAGTCTGTGCGTCTTCCTCGTCCTTTTGCTCGGCGTAGGGCAGGCGCACGGCAATAAACTTGTAGGCGTCCGGTTCATCCTCATTCAGGCGTTCTACTGCCAGTTGGGCGAGTCGGCCACAGGTGGCGGAATCCACGCCCCCGCTGATTCCAAGGATAAGATGATGTGCGCCAGCTTCACGCAAGTTTTCCGTAATAAAATCGATGCGACGATCAATCTCAGCCCTCGGGTCGATAGTCGGTTGTACCCGCATCTCCTCAATAATTTGTTTGGCGTCCATGTTGGTTCAGTCTCGCGGTGGGCGGTTGTCGAATTCGGCCGGGGCACCCTTGTCAAAAAATCCAAGCGTTACCACGTCCAGCCAGGAACGCTCGGCGCCGCGGTGAGAGAAGCTATTCAGGAATTCGCCGTCGGGCCCCAAGGAGGGATGGCTGGGGTAATTGGCTGCAAGTACCGTCAGTGAATCGTTGGCCAGATCCTGCAGATCGAGTAGGAGGTACGCCTGTACCATCACGGCGAGACCATCGGCGACAGCAGGGGTTTGTTGAAAATTCTCGACCACGTAGCGGCCTCTATTTGCGGCGGCCTGATATGCTCCGCGTTTGAAATAGTAATTGGCGACATTGATTTCATAACGCGCCAGCAAATTGCGCAGGTGAACCATTCTCGCCTTGGCGTCCGCAGCGTATGCGCTGTTGGGGTAACGGGCCAACAGCTGGGCGAAATCTGAAAAAGACTGGCGCGCGCTGCCGGGATCGCGCTTGGTGAAATCAGTAGGCAGGAAATTATCCAGCAGACCCTTGTCCTCCTCGTAGGCGGCCAAGCCACGCATATAGAAGGCGTAGTCAACGTTGGGGTGTTGCGGGTGCAGCCTGATGAAGCGATTTGCAGACTCTACCGCCGCCTCTCTTTCATAGTTCTGGTAGTGGGCGTAGATGATTTCCAGTTGAGCCTGCTCAGCATAGCGACCAAAAGGGTAGCGCGATTCAAGTATCTGCAGTGTTCTCACGGCTATATCGAAGTTCCTACTGCGTAAAAAGCGCTGGGCATCTTCGTAGAGTTGTTGTTCGGAACTGTCTACACTGGGCTCTTCGTCAGTGCTGGAGCAGGCAATCAGTGCGATGGCCAGCAGGAATACAACGAGTGATTTGGATAATGTCATCAATTTTTCCGGGGAGCCACGGTCCGTCAGGATTGTGGTATGTGGTTGATGCCCGACCTGAGGGCATATGTTCTCTGTATCAGACGGCGTATTTAACCACAGTGCGGGCTGTGCATAAACTCTGTGACGGGAGTCATCGACGATGACGGAAGAGGTGAGGCTCAGTGCCACCACCAGAATTGGCGATGCGGGGCAGCGCTTGGATGTGGTGGCGGCCAAATTGTTCCCTGCTCACTCACGCGCGCGGCTGCAAGGCTGGATCAAATCCGGCGAATTGCGGGTCGACGGTGATAGGCGAAAACCACGTGACAAGGTCGATGCCGACGTGCTGCTGACCATATCTGCGACAGTCAGCGACGTTGACTCCTGGGAAGCGGAAGCGCTACCACTTGATATTGTGCACGACGACTCAGCACTGCTGGTTGTAAATAAACCAGCGGGGGTTGTGGTGCATCCTGCAGCGGGGAACCGATCCGGGACTTTGTTGAATGCGCTCTTACATCACTACCCCGACCAGGCCGCGCTGCCGCGGGCAGGCATTGTTCACAGATTGGACAAGGACACCAGCGGTCTGATGGTGGTTGCCAAAACGCTCAGTGCCCATACACACCTGGTGACACAGCTGCAGGCACGGTCGGTCCATCGAGAGTACCTGGCGATTGTGAATGGCTATGTGACCGGTGGCGGTCGGGTCGAGGCGGATATTGGTCGGCATCCGGTACAGCGAAAAAGGATGGCGGTGGTTGAACGCGGCGGCAAGGAGGCGGTGAGTCATTACCGAATAGAGCATCGCTTTGCTCACCATACCGGTTTACGGATCGAGCTGGAAACCGGGCGAACGCATCAGATTCGCGTGCATATGGCGCATATCAAGCATCCTCTGGTGGGTGATCCTGTCTACGGGGGGCGGCCCCGGATTCCCGCCGGAGCCACACCTGAGTTGATCGACGCAGTGCGTGGCTTCCCGCGTCAGGCGCTGCATGCGCGCCGCCTGGATCTTATACACCCGGATACGGCGCTGGATATCAGCTGGCACGCGCCGGTGCCGCAGGATCTGCAGGCATTACTGAAGGTGCTCTCTGAAGAAGATGCGGTTGCCTGACGAGCGTTCGATGGTGCCTGCTTGCTGGCCTGCGCCTGCCAATGTGCGGGCCTACACGACCACACGGGTTGGTGGTTGTAGCAGTGGTCTGTATTCCACCTTCAATCTTGCTGACCATGTTGGTGATGCCCCCGGCTCAGTGGCATCCAACAGAGAGTTATTACACGCGCAGCTCGGGTCGGATGTCGCCGTGCAATGGTTACAACAGGTGCATGGTGATGCGGTTGTAAAAGCGGGATCAGTGGCTATTCCAGAAGCAGATGGGGTGTTCAGCACGGAAAGAAAGCAGGCCTGCGCAATATTGACAGCGGATTGCCTGCCCATCCTCCTATGTGATGATCGGGGTCGCGGCGTGGCAGCGCTGCATGCCGGTTGGCGGGGGGTCCTGGGCGGCATTATTGAGGTGGGAGTAAAGGCTTTGTCCCATGCCGTTGGTACGGAGCCCGAACACTTGCTCGCCTGGTTTGGTCCCGCTATAGGGCCGGCAGCCTTCGAGGTAGGGCCGGAAGTCAGGGACGCATTCCTTGAAGCTGTGGGTCCCGCTCGCAACGATATTGTTGTCGGTGCTTTTGCTCCGTCTCGTGGTCGGTCCGGACATTATCTTGCTGATCTCAATGCCCTCGCCAGTGATCGGCTGCAGGGCGCGGGTGTCAGTCGTATATTTGGTGGATCACGTTGTACCTTTTCAGAGGCGTCCCAGTATTTCTCTTATCGCCGCGACGGTCGTACCGGTCGCATGGCCAGTCTCATCTATCTGATATAGCTCATTATTCTGACGTGAATAGTGCAAAGTCCACTTGAAATATGTGGAATTGACCTCATGTCTGTAGCAGATAATTGAGCACCTGTTCCAGGGTGTTCCAGATGAGGACAAGTACATGAGAATGGATAAACTGACCAATTCATTGCAGTCAGCGCTGGCCGACGCGCAGTCGCTTGCTGTGGGGCGTAACCACAGTGCTATTGAGACGGAGCACCTGTTGTCAGCGCTGCTGTCCCAGCAAGGCGGGTCTGTAAAGCCTTTGTTAGCGCAGGCCGGGGCGAATGTACCCCTGCTTACTCAGAGTGTGGAGAAAGCATTGACTGATCTCCCGGTTATAAGTAATGCCTCCGGTGAAATGCGTGGCTCGGATAATTTGGGGCGGGTGCTGAATCTTGCCGACAAGTTTTCCCAGGACGCGGGCGATACCTATGTCTCCAGTGAAATGGTGCTGCTGGCCATGCTGGAGAGCAAAACCACTATAACAAAATTGTTGCTCGACAACGGGGTTAACCTGGAGTCACTGCAGCAGGCGGTGGAAGGTATCAGAGGTGGGGATCGTGTTGAAGATCCTGCAGCGGAGGAATCCAGGCAGGCGTTGGAGAAATACACCATTGATCTGACCGCAAGGGCCGCAGAGGGAAAGCTGGATCCGGTGATAGGTCGGGACGAGGAAATTCGACGTACTATCCAGGTCCTGCAGCGTCGCACCAAGAATAATCCGGTGCTGATCGGTGAGCCAGGCGTGGGAAAAACAGCCATCATCGAGGGTTTGGCGCAGCGCGTCATCAATGGTGAGGTGCCCGAGGGATTAAAAAACAAGAAGATACTTTCGCTAGATCTTGGGTCGCTGCTGGCGGGCGCCAAGTTTCGCGGCGATTTTGAAGAGCGGCTGAAGGCTGTGCTCAATGAACTCACCAAGCAGGAAGGACGTATTATTCTCTTTATTGACGAACTGCATACGATGGTTGGTGCGGGTAAGGCTGAGGGCTCCATGGATGCAGGTAATATGCTGAAGCCGGCTCTGGCCCGCGGAGAATTGCACTGTGTGGGTGCGACCACTCTGGATGAATATCGTCAACACCTGGAAAAGGACGCCGCGCTTGAGCGCCGCTTTCAGAAGGTATTGGTGGAGGAGCCTAACGAAGAAGATACCATCGCTATTTTGCGCGGCTTGAAGGAGCGCTATGAAGTCCACCATGGTGTCGATATTACGGATAGCGCCATCATCGCGTCGGCGCGGTTGTCACAGCGATATATCACAGACCGGAAACTGCCTGATAAGGCCATTGACCTGGTTGACGAGGCGGCAAGCCGTATTCGTATGGAAATTGATTCCAAGCCCGAGGCACTGGATCGGCTCGAGCGACGCCTTATTCAGCTGAAAATTCAGCGTGAGGCGGTCAAGAAGGATACCGACGAAGCAGCGCTGAAACAGCTCAAGATTCTGGGCGAAGATATCGAAAAGGTGGAGCGAGAATTCGCCGACCTCGAAGAGGTGTGGAAGGCCGAAAAAGCCGCCGTGCAGGGTTCGGCGATGATCAAGACTGAACTGGAGCAGACGCGTATTGAGCTGGAAGCAGCCAGTCGCGCCGGCGATCTCGCCCGTATGTCAGAGCTGCAATATGGTGTACTACCGGAATTGGAAAAGCGGTTGCAAGCTGCCTCGGAAGCTGAAACCCAGGAGACCACACTGTTGCGCAACAAGGTTACCGATGAGGAGGTGGCGGAAGTGGTGTCCCGATGGACAGGCATTCCGGTTGCGAAAATGCTGGAAGGTGACCGTGAGAAATTGCTGCGGATGGAGGACGAATTACATCAGCGGGTGATAGGTCAGCACGAGGCAGTTATTGCTGTCTCCGACGCGATACGTCGATCCCGGGCTGGTCTCTCTGAACCCAATCGACCCAATGGCAGTTTCCTGTTTCTCGGCCCCACCGGCGTGGGCAAGACTGAACTGTGTAAAGCGCTGGCAGAGTTTCTGTTCGACAGCGAGGACGCCATGGTGCGGGTGGATATGTCAGAGTTTATGGAAAAACACTCGGTTTCACGTTTAATCGGTGCGCCACCTGGCTATGTTGGTTACGAGGAGGGTGGCTATCTGACGGAGGCAATCAGGCGTCGTCCCTATTCATTGTTGTTGCTGGATGAAGTCGAGAAGGCACACAGGGATGTGTTCAATGTGCTCTTGCAGGTGCTGGAAGATGGTCGATTGACAGACGGCCAGGGAAGGACCGTGGATTTTCGCAATACCGTGATTGTTATGACATCCAACCTTGGTTCAGATCTTATCCAGGAGCTGGCCGGTGAAGACAACTATGCGGCCATGAAGTCAGCGGTCATGAATGTGGTTGGCGATTATTTCCGCCCGGAGTTCATTAATCGGATCGATGAGACAGTGGTGTTCCACCCGCTGGCACAGGAGCAGTTGCGCGGGATTGCAGTTATCCAGCTACAGGCCCTGCAAGCGCGACTTGCGGAACGGGAGCTGAAACTGGAGTTGCCAGACGCCTTTATGGACCGACTGCTGGAGATTGGCTTTGACCCGGTTTATGGGGCCCGTCCGCTCAAACGCGCGATTCAGCAGCACCTGGAGAACCCCCTGGCCCGCCAGATTCTGGCCGGTAAATTTCCTCCCGGGAACACTATCGTCGGCCATTTCGACGGGGTAGAACCTACCTTCACCCGCTCTGAGGCGGCCTGAAGAGGCTCTCGCAGGATTGGGAATAGTACCAGCACTGCTTGTCGGGGATTGACAAGCAGTGCATTCCCACAAACAATACGCGCCTTCGAATCGGAGTCTGATCCGCCCCTTACCGGTGGTAGAACTCAGACGGGAAACACGCTATTGCCTGTTTCAACTGTTTTGAATACCCGTACACGGCAGCGGGCTTACAGCCAGCCGCCGATGCCACAACTGCGCTATCCCGCAGGGCTGTAGATACACGGGCACACGTTTTTTGTGCGTATCCTCCCTTGGTTTGTTTCAGTCGTGTGTCGTGTACATACAGCGATGGATGGCGTGGTGTTTACACCGCGATTTCCTGAATAGAGCCACAACACAGGGAGACACACGGTGGAATTACTCTCCGGCGGCGAAATGGTCGCACGCGCACTCGAAGACGAGGGTGTCGAATTTATTTTCGGCTATCCAGGCGGTGCAGTGCTGCACATTTATGATGCCTTGCACAAGAATTGCCATATACCCCACATACTCGTTCGCCATGAACAGGCCGCCACTCACGCTGCGGATGGCTATACGCGCTCTACCGGCAGGACCGGTGTGGTGCTGGTAACATCCGGCCCGGGTGCGACCAACGCGATTACCGGTATTGCCACGGCCTATATGGATTCCATACCCATGGTCGTTCTGTCGGGACAGGTGCAGAGTCATCTTATCGGCGAAGATGCATTTCAGGAAACCGATATGGTGGGTATTTCACGCCCCATCGTGAAGCACAGTTTTATGGTCAAGTGTGCTGAAGATATACCCGTGATGATCAAAAAGGCATTTCACATTGCAGCCAGTGGCCGCCCAGGCCCCGTGGTGATTGATATTCCCAAGGATATTACGCGACCGGACGAAAAATTTGAGTATAAGTACCCGGATAGCGTAAAGCTGCGTTCCTATTCGCCGTCAACACGCGGACATACCGGCCAGATCAAAAAGGCCGTGCGCGCGCTGGTCGCTGCCAAACGTCCCGTTATCTATGCCGGCGGCGGCGTTATCCAGGGTGGTGGTAGCGAGTTGTTGACGGAGTTGGCTCGCAAATTGAACTATCCGGTCACCAACACGTTGATGGGGTTGGGCTGCTTTCCAGCGACGGATGAACGTTTTATAGGCATGCTGGGTATGCATGGGTTTTATGAAGCCAATATGGCCATGCACGAAAGCGATGTAATCCTGGGGATAGGCGTTCGATTTGACGACCGTGTCACCAACACGCTCAACAAGTTTTGCCCAGATGCGACGATTATTCACGTTGATATTGATCCCACCTCGATCTCAAAAACGATTGCGGCGGACATTCCCATCGTGGGTCCGGTGGATTCTGTGCTGACAGATATGCTGAACCAGGTGGACAGCCTGCGGGAGAAGGAGGAGGTTGAACCTGATGCCGCTGCGATTGAGCGGTGGTGGCAGCGCATCAATGAATGGCGGGCGAATCATGGACTGTGGAACGAACCCCAGTACAGCCAGGATAGCGAGCAGATTAAACCTCAGCAGGTTATTGAGACGCTTTATCAGGTAACCAAGGGTGAGGCCTACGTGACATCGGACGTTGGACAGCACCAGATGTTTGCCGCGCAATATTATCGCTTTGACGAGCCTCGTCGATGGATCAACTCCGGCGGTCTCGGCACCATGGGCTTTGGCTTTCCAGCTGCGATGGGCGTCAAACTGGCGCACCCGGACCGGGATGTTGTATG
The DNA here is from genome assembly GCA_938074045.1 of uncultured Halieaceae bacterium. Classification (GTDB taxonomy): domain Bacteria; phylum Pseudomonadota; class Gammaproteobacteria; order Pseudomonadales; family Halieaceae; genus CALJGI01. Next base: position 4,600 of record CALJGI010000047.1, on the reverse strand, counting down.
CATCACCGGAGAGGGCAGCATCCAGATGAATATTCAGGAGATGTCCACCTGTACCCAATACGATATTCCGGTGGTGATCATCAATATGAACAATGGGTACCTTGGTATGGTGAAGCAGTGGCAGGACATGCAATACGAAGGGCGCCATTCTCAGAGCACCTATCAGGATTCACTTCCGGATTTCGTGAAATTGGCGGAGGCCTATGGACACGTGGGAATGCGGGTGGACACGTTACAGGAGCTGGAGCCTGCGCTGCGCAAAGCACTGTCAATGAAGGATAAGCTGGTGTTTATGGATATCTACGTAGATCCGGCAGAGCATGTATACCCGATGCAGATCGCACCCAATGGCTCGATGGCGGATATGTGGCTCAGCAAAACGGAGCGGACCTGATCATGCGAAGAATATTGTCATTACTCATGGAAAACGAACCCGGCGCGTTGTCGCGGGTTGTCGGTTTGTTCGCTCAGCGGGGTTACAACATTGACAGTCTGAACGTCGCCGAAACGGAAGACGTCACACTATCGCGGCTGACACTGACTACTCATGGTGACGATCGCAAGATCGAACAGATCACCAAACAGCTGAATAAACTGGTGGATGTGGTCAAGGTGGTAGATCTGACGGAAGGCGCTCATATCGAGCGGGATCTTATGTTGGTCAAAGTACGCGCGAGTGGTTCGCAGCGTGAAGAGATCAAGCGCACAACCGATATTTTCCGGGGTCAGGTGATTGATGTTGGCGCTACGCTGTACACGATTCAGCTACTGGGAACGCGGGACAAACTGGATGCGTTTCTAAAAGCCGTGGGCGAGGCGCAGATTATTGAAGTGGTGCGGACCGGTGTGAGTGGAATAGCGCGGGGGGAGAAGGTTCTTAGCCTGTAGCCGGGACGACCTGAAAAAAAGCTTGCAGTGTTTGCACCCAGACCCCGGCGGGGTCTGGGTTGCAGTGGCGATCATACTAGACGATACGTTTCATCGCTTTCATATGACCACGAAGGGTTTTCCCAACGATTTCCACGGGGTGTGAGCGAATTGCCTCATTGACTGCAATCAATTCCTGATTGTCGACGCCATTGTCACCGTGCATGCCGGCTCCAATCACGTCGGTTTCGATATTGGCCATGAAATCAGCCAGCAATGGGCGGCAAGCATGGTCAAACAGATAGCAGCCATATTCTGCTGTGTCTGAGATTACGACATTCATCTCGTAGAGCTTTTTGCGGGCAATCGTATTCGCTATCAGCGGGGTTTCATGAAGTGACTCATAGTAGGCCGACTCATCGATAATGCCAGCTGATACCATCACTTCGAAGGCCAGTTCCACCCCTGCCTTGGTCATGGCGACCATGAGTATTCCGTGGTCATAGTATTCCTGCTCGCTGATCTCGGCATCGGTGTTTCGTGATTTTTCGAATGCGGTCTCAGCGGTTGCGGCACGCCAGGAATGCAGGTCGGTGTCATCGTCGGCCCAGTCTGCCATCATAGTGGAGGAGAATGTGCCGGCCATGATGTCATCCTGATGCTTCTCATACAGTGGGCGCATTATGCTTTTCAGTTCCTCGGCCAGATGGAAGGCCTTGATCTTCGCCGGGTTCGATAGACGGTCCATCATGTTGGTTATTCCGCCGTGTTTTAGTCCCTCAGTGACTGTTTCCCAGCCATATTGTATTAGCTTCGAGGCGTAGCTCGGATCGATGCCTTTCTCGACCATTTTATCGAAGCAGAGAATAGATCCAGTCTGCAACATGCCGCACAGAATGGTTTGTTCACCCATCAGATCTGATTTCACTTCCGCAATGAAAGAAGACTCCAGCACACCGGCACGGTGACCACCGGTTCCAGCGGCATAGGCCTTGGCCAGTTCGAGCCCCTCTCCACGGGGATCATTTTCTGTGTGTACCGCGATAAGCGTAGGTACACCAAAGCCGCGCTTGTATTCTTCTCTTACCTCGGTGCCCGGGCACTTGGGTGCTACCATAATGACGGTAAGATCTTCTCGAATCTGCATGCCTTCTTCGACGATGTTGAAGCCATGGGAATAGGAAAGGCAGGAGTTTTCCTTCATCAGTGGCATAACCTGATTGACTACGGAAGTGTGCTGTTTGTCTGGTGTCAGGTTCAAAACCATATCGGCGGTCGGTATCAGCTCTTCATAGGTGCCAACGGTAAAACCGTTTTCACTGGCATTTTTCCAGGACTGACGTTGCTCAGCGATCGCTTCGGCGCGCAGGGCGTAGGATACATCCAGACCACTGTCGCGCAGATTGAGCCCCTGGTTGAGTCCCTGTGCGCCACAACCGACGATGACCATTTTCTTACCGCGTAGTTTGTCCACGCCATCAGCAAATTCTGATTGATCCATGAAGCGGCAGCGACCGAGTTGGTCCAGTTGCTTGCGCAGGGGCAGGGTATTGAAGTAATTCTGGGCCATGTTGGCGTCCTCACTGTATTAGGGGGTAATTCGAAGGGGGTAAACTCTACTGCATTTGCCTTGTTGCGTATATCGCTATAAATACAATATAGTGTTTCATAATATGCAACATGGTTGGGCGTATTCGATTGGATTTACGTAGTCTGCGATTGTTTCTCTCTCTGGCCGAGACCCGGCACTTCGGTCGTACCAGTGAGCACCTGCACATGAGTTTGTCCTCCGCCAGTCGTACACTGCAGAAGCTGGAGGGGGCGGTGGGTCAACGGCTGTTTGATCGCAATAATCGAGGCGTTAGTTTGACGGCGGCAGGTACTGCCTTTCTAGGCTATGCGAGGGAGACAGTCAACGGTTGGGATACTCTAGTAGGGGGCTTTCGTGGCGAGGAGGCGCTGGTCGGTGAGATCAGCCTGTACAGCTCGGTGACGGCAACTCACGCGATCATTTCTCCCATAATTGAGCAATTTCGGCGCCAATACCCCGGCATTGATCTGAAATTACATACCGGTGATCAAGCCCAAGCCATCGACCGTATTGATCGGGGCAGCGAAGATTTGGCTATTGCTGCTCACAGTGCCGCACTGTCGCCAGAACTGCAGTTTGCGGTGCTGGAGTATTCACCACTGCAACTGATTGCGCCACTGGTGAATTGCGCCGCCTCAAAATCCCTTATTGGCCTGGAGTACATTGATGCCTCTGTTAACTGGATGGACTTGCCACTGATAGTCGCTGAGCGTGGGCTTGCCCGAGAACGTTTGTTGGCCTGGCTGGCGGAACATGGAAATGAGGTGGATATTTACGCTCAGGTGTCAGGGCATGAGGCAATTGTATCGATGGTTGCCCTGGGATTGGGCGTTGGTGTCGTACCTGCTCTTGTCATAGAGAACAGTCCACACAGGGAGAATGTTCGTGTGCTCGGCATGGAGCCAGCTCTGGAAGACTTCGCAGTGGGCATCTGTGCACGCAAGAGTCGACTGGAATCCCCATTGGTTGCGGCTTTCTGGGAATGCGCTAGAGCTTCTTACCCGCGCGGCTTTTGATTATCATAGCGTTACGCACTTACTAGAGTACATTTATGTCTTCCGAAGAGAGTGACAACAAAACCGGGGCGGAATCTGATCTCGCGGCTGTGAACCTGGACCTCATCGTGCATGAACATGAGGAGGAGGTGTCTGAAAACGGGGAAACCGTGCGGCGACGAGGGGTGTATCTGCTCCCCAACCTGTTTACTACGGGTGCGCTCTTTGCCGGCTTTTATGCCATTGTCGCCTCCATGCGGGGTGATTTTGAGACGGCGGCTATTGCGATAGTCTTTGCAGGTGTCTTCGATGGTCTGGATGGGCGTGTTGCCAGGCTCACCAATACCACCAGCAAGTTCGGAGAACAATACGATAGTTTGTCCGACATGGTGTCCTTCGGTGTTGCGCCCTCACTCGTTATGTTCAATTGGGCTCTGGTTGGGCTGGGGAAACTGGGTTTGGCGTGTGCGTTTATCTATATCGCCTGTGCCGCTTTGCGTCTGGCGCGATTTAATGCCGAAATAGAATCTTCTGATAAAAACTATTTCAAGGGCCTCGCCAGTCCAGCGGCTGCGGGAGTTTTGGCCGCTACCGTCTGGGTTTGTAGCGATGCGGGATGGACCAGCGAACCATTGACCTATGAGCTTGGGCTTTTGCTGGCCGTATATACGGCAATAACGGGCCTGTTGATGGTGGTCAACATCCCTTATTACAGTTTCAAGAGCATCGACATGCGGGGGCGTGTGCCTTTTGTGGTTATTCTGCTTTTGGTGATAGTCATTGGGCTTATCACCGTTGATCCTCCCAAAGTGCTGCTGGCAGCAGCCGTACTGTATGCGTTATCCGGGCCCGCCCGCCTTATCTGGGACCGCAATAAGACCTCCCCGCCGCAGACCTGAAACCGGCGTTTAGCCAGCGCGAGTAATTATTTTCGCAAAGTGCTTGCAGGGGGTTGATCGATGAGTATAATACGCCACCTCGACGGAGGGCGAGAGCGCTCGTTGTGTCCAAAATCCTGGCGATTTTGGGGTTATTTAACAATAGAAACGAAGACATATGTGTGGGTGCTTGTTTGTGATATTCCTAGGAATCATCAGAAACAAGAAACTCATGATAATTCATGTAATTCAAGTTTCTGAGCCGAGTT
>CALJGI010000046.1 GCA_938074045.1 uncultured Halieaceae bacterium | reverse complement strand
TTCGGTCAGAACTGGCCGGATGAAAGCGCGGATAACAAGCCCGGCGCCATGGGCATTTACGTGTCCGAGGTTCTTTGGTGGTTGTATCGACCACTGACCTTCATGATATGGGGCGGTGTGTTTGAACGATTCCCCAACCTGCGGGCGACCCTCACCGAGGGAGGCACCACCTGGATGATCCCAGCCTGGTTGCGCATGTTGGATCACCACTACACCGACACACATCACTCCGCCAAACTGGGAGATTTTCGCAGCCACCTGTCGATGAAACCATCGGAGTATTTTCAGCGCAACATCGGTATTGGCGCCTCCTGTATTCCACGCAAAGACATCGAAGAACGAGATCGTATTGGCGTCAGCAAAATGATGTGGGGCAGCGACTACCCACATCCCGAGGGAACCTGGCCGAACACAGCTACGTTCCTGCAGGAAAATTTTTCTGGCTTTCCAAAAGCTGATGTTCGCGCCATTCTGGGTGGTAACGCGCTTGAATGGTACGGGCTCAATGAACCGGCGCTGAGAGAGATTGCCGACCGAATTGGGCCCAGCGCCGAGGCGCTGATTTAAGGTAGATATGGATTGCTGCTGTGGTAAGTCACCTCGGCCTGCACGGATAGAAAAGAGAGTTATCAGATATGGAAACATGCGAATCCAAGACTTTACGAAGTCCTGATTTTCCCATTGGTTGGTATTCGGTTGCACGGGGCAGTGAGGTCAAGACGGGCGAGGTCAAGCGTGTTTATGCGTTTGATCGTGAACTCGCGCTGTTTCGCACGCGCAGTGGCCAGGTAGCTGTTACAGACGCTTTTTGTCCTCATCTGGGTGCGCATCTGGGTGTAGAAGGAAAAGTGGTGGGGGAATCTATTCAGTGCCCATTCCACGGCTGGCGGTTTGATACAAGTGGTCAGTGTGTCGATATTCCCTATTGCGATGAGATCCCGACACGCGCCGCTGTGCGTTCATGGACGGTGAATGAAATCAACGGCGATATCATGGTCTGGTACCACCCGAATGAAGAGCCGCCGGCCTGGGAAATGCCCCTGATTGAAGAGTTCCAGAGCGACGACTGGTGCGAGCCCCAGACCTGGGAATTTACCGTCCCCAACCATGTACAGAACATTGCTGAAAACGCCTGTGACCCCGTCCATTTTCAATACGTACACAAGAATCAGGAAACCCCGGAAAACACCGTTACGATAGACGACGACGGCCGCGTGTTGCGAATGGAGGCCGATTCTCGTTACGCGGCGCATCCCAATATCCTCAAGGTTATTATGCATAACCCTGGACTGGCGATTGTGCGCACTGTTTACGGGCCTGGAGCAGAAATGCTGGTATATAACACCGCGCAGCCCACCACACTGAACGAAACCCATCTACGCTGGAGCTTATCGGTGCGCAATGAAATTGTTGATCTGGTGGGGGACGATGTAATGCGCGGCATCAAGGATGGGATCAACGACGATATGCCGATCTGGCGCCACAAGGTTTATCGAGAAAAACCCCTGTTCTGCAAGGCAGATACCACGCTGATTTTATTCCGTAAGTGGGTGCGCCAGTTCTACGTGGACTAGGTAGATTCATCTATCCTGAGTTTCAAATTATCAAACGACTGTTTAAGAGGAATGATCCAATGACTGATGCAAGTAATACTCCGATGGGCAACCCAGGTGACATTCTTAATTGGCCGATGCTCAAGATCAGCTACCGTACAGATGCCGACCGTATTGCCGATTTGCTGCCACCTGGTATCGAGCCGGGTGCCGAACCAAACGTCAATTTGACGATATACAACTTCCCGGTGCCGGATGTACCTGAGTATGGGATTGTTACAACCGTCAGCGCTGACTATCAGGGCGAGGCGGGGGAATACACCCTGGGATATGGCATCGATCAGGAATCAGCCATTTTTATCAGCCAGGAAACCAATGGTCAGCCGAAGTACCCGTGCACCACCGAGTATTATAGGATGATGAACAAGGTGTCGGCCCGCTGTACTCATCAGGGTTATACCTTTGTTGAGTTTAACGGGGAGTCCACCGGAGTTAATGAACCCATGGATGAGTGGGTGCAGAATGAATGGTGGATTAAGGTGTCACGCGCCGTCAGCGTTGGTGGACCGGCGACGGGATACGATTTTCCACCACACGTGGTGCATGTGCGCAGCAAATACGGTACTGCGCATCGGGAAGCTGTAAACGGTGAGCTGGTGTTGCGGGATAGCCCCTGGGATCCGCTGGCGCGACTTCTGCCGATGCAGGAGCAACTGTCTGCCCACCTTTGGTGGCCGATATTCCTGGATCGTTCCATCACGTTGGCAGGTCCTCTGGACCCGGACGCTTTTCTTCCCTTTGCTGACACCATCTCAGGATCGCGCTGGCCCGGTCAGAACGGTGCTCCGCCCGTAGCCGCCTGATGCGGGACTTTTAGGACTAGGCTGTCGTAATCACCGGTGGAGCCAGTGGTATTGGGTGTTCCGTGGCCTTTGAACTGGGTAAGCGGGGCGCGAACATTGTCTTGGCTGACGTTGATCATCCGGTGACGGCGATGGGGTCTCTCGACAAGGTAAGCGCTCTGATGCCAGGCCCCTATATTGTCGACATGGTATTGTTTAATTCCGGCCGAGTTCGTCTCGAGGATCTGCAAAAATATGGTGGTAGAGACAATGAGTCAGGTATCAACCTGGTGGAGGATATGCGCAAAATGGCGGCTGAATGGGGTATTGAGGTGCAGTTCACCCACCCTGATGAAGTCGCTGCCCCCGCCAAAGCGGGGCTGGAGGAGGATGCCTTCTGGCTTGGAGAGCAATCCCCTGAAACCGCGGACAAGTCAAGGCACGCTGCGACATGCTGGTTCAGTGCAGCACACGTGTTGCCACAGTGGCAGGCGTGTGAGTAACAAGCGACGCGGCTGAAAATTTCGGTCGCGCACTTCTTTTCCCCCGTAATAAATCTGCTAGAATCCGCTCTTTCGTGAGCAGGCCGAATACTTCTGGACAGGGTTAGGCGCTCACAAGTCTGATCATAGTATTCATTCGGGGACAGCAATCATGAGCCTTGCCGACAAAGTTCTGGCAGTAAATAACGATCTACCTATCAAGACCAATGGCGCGGTTCACAGCGGCAAAGTGAGGTCTGTCTACTGGTTGAGTGATGCTGACAGCGCACGTCTGATTCAGGAGCGCGGTTACCCGGTGGCACCCAACGCACCGCTTGCCATCATGGTGATCAGTGATCGCATCTCTGCCTTTGACTGCATCTGGCACGGTGAAGGTGGCATGAATGGAGTACCGGGCAAAGGCGCCGCTCTGAATGCGATCTCGAATCATTGGTTTCGCTTGTTCCGCGAGCGTGGCTTGGCAGACAGCCACATTCTCGATATCCCCCATCCATTCGTCTGGATTGTGCAAAAGGCCAGGCCCGTCATGATCGAGGCCATTGCCCGGCAGTACATCACGGGATCCATGTGGCGTGACTATGACAAGGGTGCTCGCACCGTATGTGGGATTGCCGTGCCCGATGGGCTGGGTAAAGATCAAAAGTTGCCGGAGTTGCTTATAACGCCATCAACCAAGGGCATTCTTGAGGGAATCCCGGGAGTTCCAGCGGTGGATGACGTCAATATCACCCGGGATGATATCGTCGACAACTATGCGAGCTTTAATTTCAGCAGTATTGACGACATCCAGTTGTACGAGAAGCTGTTACGTCAGGGATTTAACGTCATCAGTGATGAGTTGGCATCTCTGGATCAGATATTTGTGGACACCAAGTTCGAGTTTGGCTATGTCGATGATGCCGATGGCAATGAAAAGCTGATTTACATGGATGAGGTAGGCACCCCCGACTCCTCACGTATTTGGGATGGCCCTGCCTATCGAGAGGGCAAGGTTGTGGAAAATTCCAAGGAAGCTTTCCGCCAGTTGTTGCTCAACCACTTTCCGGATCCCGATATCCTGTTGAATAAATCCCGAATGGAGGAGCGCGCTGCGCTGGCGGTGGATAATGCACTGCCGGAATCGGTATTGATGCAGGTGTCTGCCACCTACAGCGATATTGCAGAGAAAATCACTGGGGAACCGCTGGTGCTGTCTCAGAACCCCCGCGCTGAGATTATAGATATTCTCAGTGGTTACCGGCTGATTGACTGACCTAGGCTATTCTTCCCTAAGAACGTAGGCGCCGATACCCTTGCTATTAAGGATGAAGGCGGCCAATTGTGAACGTTTACCACCATCACAACGAGTGATGTAGGTAGTATTCGGGTCAAGTTCATTCACGCGGTCACGTAACTGCAGCAATGGAATGTTTAGGCAGTTCGGGATTGCGGTGCCTTGATACTCCTCGGAATTCCTGACGTCGAGAAATTGCGTTTGCACTTCGCCGTTGTTAATCATGCTGTCAGCATCGGCCGTCTCCAGCTGGCTCATCACCGGGGCCTGCAGCAGGTGGTCAAAATTTTCCTTCGATAGCCGCATCAACGTGCCCGGGCTGGTCATGGTGACGGTGGCATTGCGCGGGACGTCACTGATCAGTGCATCTTCTCCAAAGGATGCTCCGATGCCAAAGTTGGCCAGCACCCGATTAATACCACCAATTTCCTGCTCGACTTTGGCGGTTCCACTTTGAATCACATAAAAGAATTTTCCCGTCTCGCCCTGGGTGATGACAGCCTCGCCTGCGGTCATTGAAATCTCCTCAAAGGTGGCAAAGAGCTTGGCAATATTGGCGGGCGGCACAAATTGAAACACCGGTGAGCTGAGCAGTCCGGACATCCAGTCTGACTCCGCTTCCAGCGTGTCCTCTACATCGCTGACCACATAGTGATCGGATTTGACCAGAGCGATCATCAGTTCAACCACGGGTCTGGACATTTTGAATACTACGGCATCTGAGGTTGCCACGGCGGTACGGTTGTGTGGCACCACATTATCCAGCGCAGACTTTGCTTCTAATGAGCCTGCTTCTACCGTGCTGATGCTGTGATCCTCAGCTACCAGCTCAACTGAGCCCGAAACAACCCAGTAGCAGAATTCTTCTCGCGTATTTCTCTTGAACAGCATGCTGTTCTCACTAAGCCGCATGAACTGCCCCTTTTCTTCCAGTGTATTCTGTTGGTCCTCGGGAAGTTGGTTGAAAGGGATGAGTGCCTTCAGAATGTCCAGGCGGTTATTCTCTGCCACTTTGTACTCCTGTTTCTCTAGTGCGGGGACCTCTGCTGGCGCATACCAGCACAGAGCCACTCGTGATCTGCAACCGTTGTATTATGGCCTATAGCTCAGGTTTCGACCAGTTCAGGAATGGTCAGAACTGTGCCTGGTTTCACGTGATTGATGTTCAAATCGGGATTGTATTGACGCAGCAGCCACAATGGCACTTTGTAGGTCTGGGTGGACAGCCTCCAAATGGACTCGCCCGGTGCCACCTTGTGTGGCTTCGTACTGCGAACCTGGTGATTCATAAAGAATGCTTCCTGCATGGACTTCTGAAAGGCAAGTCGTCGACCTTCGAACACCCCTTTTTCCACTACAGAAAAATCCAGCTTCAGAACCTGCCCCATGGCCACAGGCACACCGTAACGCAACTTATTTATCTGGCGTAATCGACTGGCACGTACATCCAGCCATTCGGCGAAATGTCCGATGGTTTCCGCTGCCTGTACCTCGATGGTGTTGTTACCGGCAACCGCATAGTCCGCCGGATCTGCTAGCAGGCTAGTTCTGTTGCCGGACTGCATGGCTGTGGTACCCGTGGTTGACGCATCTCCTTCATCTACCGCCTTAGCAAGATTGAATTCCGCAGGTGCCACGTCTGCCCGAACGGAAGTGACATCACTCGTTGAGGAGGAGGTGACCGGCGTTGCGTCGGCAACAACAGCGGGATCAACGCCAGGGTGACTGACAGCAGCGGCAGCGACCGCCGCCAGAGAATTCACCGGTAGACGCAGAGTTTCTCCTATCCTGATTGAATATCGACGATTGAGTCCGTTCATCTGGGCAATGTCCCGGATGCTGTGCCCATAGCGGCGGGCGATTTCGGAGACGGTATCCCCCCGCACAACCTTGTGAAACAGGTCGGGGGTCTGTTCATTGAACCTTTCGGACGCGGGAATCGACGCCAGCAAACGGCTGGGTTCCCCAGACATCTGATCCCTGGGGATGCGTACCTTATAGCCCTTTGGAATTCGTTTTTGGCCATTCCAGACTGGAGCCATCAGTGCGCGATTGTGGCGTTTCAGCGTCTCCAGATTGGTGCCGAAGGCGCGGGCAAAACTGTCGACAACAAGGTAGTTGTCCAGTTCTACCTGGGCATAGTCAAAAGGTAGAGCCATTTTGATTGGCCCATAGAATTTTTCCGGGTCGCGGCTGACTTCCAGCGCTGCCAGAAAGCTGACATAGAAATTTCGCGAGGCAAAACCAAAAGCCCGACCGTTGTATTTGCGGACAATAGTTGCGATGTCGGTGGTACCCAGTTGCTTGGTTGCACGTCGCATGCTGGCAGCACCATGATTATAGGCGGTTAGCGCCAGTGGCCAGGTTCCCGTGGTTTCATGGTTCAGCTTTAGCAGTTGCGCGGCGGCGACAGTCGCCGCGAAGGGATCCATACGCTCATCCACAATATAGTCGATTTTCATAAAGCGACGACCGGTTCCTCGGGTAAACTGCCAGATGCCTGCAGCCCCGGCACTGGAATAGGCCTTGGGATTAAATGAGGATTCTACATGGGGAAGTATGGTCAGTTCAGGCGGCAGTCCCAGCTCGCGGAACACCTTTTTGATATAGTGGTTCCATTCGCCAGATCGCGCCACACCATCTTTAAAGCGATTTGATTGTCCCAGTTGGAAGCGCAGGGAACTTGCTGCTCGCTTGAGTCTGCCATTGTCTACGCCTTTACCCCACATCATCAGGACCCTTTCCTCCTGCTTGGTGAGGTTGTTCCGCTTTCCCTGGGCGAGACGTTTGAGAATGGCGATGTACTTTTCCTTGGCCGCCTTGATGATTTTTTTGTTATCCCGAGTGTTCTCACCCAGATAAACGGTTTCATAAACGACGGCCAGGTTTTCCGAGTCGTGGATAAATCCACTTTTGGTGTCCACCTCAGTGTAGACCCTCAACCAGAAGCGCACGTTGTGTTCCAGTGCGGCTGGTCGAGGGAACAGATTTGTATCAGCCTGCACCGTGCTGACCCAAAACACTGCAGTTACAATCAGCATTGTCAGCGTGGAGAGGTAGGTAGCAGGAAGTCTCATATCTGGCGTCTGTACAGCGGTGAAGGGAAAATCGATAAACCAGATGGTATCTTAGCGGGCGTGTGAATCGGTGGCCACCCCGTGGAGTGAATTCACTGGATTACTTACACGAACCCATGTGCCGCGATCATTTTCTGATAAGCTCACTGACTTTCGAGTCCGAGTTGTGGGCGCTAGACACAGGGAGAGAGAACATGTCAGAGCTAGACCAAATCGAATTACAGGCAGCGGTGTTCCGGCGTTTGTTGGAACACCTCGACAGTCGCAAGGACGTGCAGAATATAGAGTTGATGCAGCTGGCTGGGTTCTGCCGCAATTGTTTGTCCAAGTGGTATGTTGCCGCCGCCGAAGAGCGGGGAGAGGCTATCGATCTAGGGGACGCGCGGGAAATGGTGTATGGCATGCCCTACGATGAATGGAAAGAGAAATATCAGACTGAGGCAACGCCGGAGCAACTCGCGGCATTTGCAACGCACCGCAGCGAAGAAGAATAAAGGTCAGAGCGGCCCGTAGGGCAGAAACCGATTGTCGCTATGTTCTCGAATCCAGAGCAGTAATTCGCGGTCCAATTTTTCACCGCGCTCCCGCAACTGCCGGGCAAAGGCGATAACCGGTGATTTGTGACCGGCTTTCCAGCCGGGCAGGGCTTCAGCAACGGTGTAAAACCGCACCAGATGTCGTAACTCATCGCTGGTGAAACCCGCTGCCACGGTTGCCCAGTCTTCCAGTTCTCGCTGCATGAGGCTGGCATGGCGTTGAACGTCGTCGGGATCGATATGCTGGCTCAGCTCGTGCAATTGGTCCGCGGCAGAAAACGCCACACAGCGGTGCAGCCAGTCAGCTGAGATACCGTTTGCGTCGCCACTCTGACCCACACTGGGGTCCCAACTACCAATACTCATTGCACTGCCTGTCCTTCATGCGCGGGGCGCCATTATAGAAGCTTCGCGACGCCAGTATAAAGCGATAACTCAGGCGGATGTCAGCTACCGGGGTAGTCGATACTCACAATTACGTAGCAGGTATCTCCGCCAGGCGCTGGAACGATGGCCTCGTCATCACAGCGCTTGCCAATTAGTGCCCTTGCCGCCGGGGCGTCCACGCTGATTTGTCCCTGGGACAGATCGAATTCGTCGGGGCCAACCAATTGCCATTGATGAATTTCGCCGGCCCCATCTTCAACCTCAACCCGGGCACCAAAATAAATACGGCTGGTGTCGGCTGGGGGCTCGCTCACGACGGTCAGTTCTTCCAGTCGCTTGCGCAGAAAGCGCACCCTGGAATCAATTTCCCTCAGGCGCCGCTTACCGTAGATATAGTCGCCGTTTTCGGAACGGTCCCCATTTTTTGCCGCTTCGTGGACCGCGTTGGTCACCACCGGTCGCTCTTCCTTCCACAGTCTATGTAGCTCTGCGCGCAGAGCTTGCTCCCCGGCAGGGGTTATATAGGCGGAACCACGGCTGCGTGGCGGTCGATAACGTCCCATGGTTTGCTTTTCAGTGCTGATCTCAGTTGCTATGGTAACCCAGCGCCGAAGATTGAACAGGGTATAGCAACGTGCGAGGCACAGTTTACGTAAAGTATTTGTCGCTAATTGGCATCATGTTGGCAGCGGCTTGGTCGCATACGGCAGGGGCTGATTGCCCATTACTGGAGGGCGAATCCACCCAGGGTGGCTTGTTGTGGGGGCAGGTTTCCCCCGGACATCGGGTATACCTCGATGACGCGGAGCTACCGCTGTCGGCGGAGGGGATATTCGTGTTTGGTTTCCATCGCGACACGACTGGAATGGCACAGCTCAAGGTGCAGGGTGAAAAACCCTGTGAACTGGAGCTGTCCGTGAGTGGCCGGGAATACAATATTCAACGCATTGAAGGCGTGCCACAGCGCACGGTAACACCCAGTGC
>CALJGI010000045.1 GCA_938074045.1 uncultured Halieaceae bacterium | reverse complement strand
CTGCCGACTGATAGTCGGATGATCATAGGGCAGATTGGACTTACACCAAATTTCTCAAGCCGCCTCGAACTCCACTTTTTTAACCTGGGATAAATCCGCTGAAGCTTTCGCCTGCGACAAATCGTGGTTGTGCTGCATGGCAAGCCAGCTCTCGGGCGAACGGCCCAACGCTTTTGAGAGCCGCAATGCCATCTCAGGGCTGACACCGCTCTGCTCAGCAATAACGCGGTTGAGCGTCGATGGCGACACATCCAGGCTCGCCGCCAGCGATCGCACACTCAACCCGAATGGCTCCAGGTAAGTGGCACGTATGAATTCACCCGGGTGCGGGGGGTTATGCATAGCCATCAATGATAATCCTCATAATCTACCAGGTAGGCATCGCCATCCTGGAACTCGAAGGTCAGTCGCCAATTGCCACTCACCCATATCGAATATCGGCCCTTCAACTTCCCTTTCAGCTGATGCAACCGGTAACCAGGGATATCCATATCTTCGACGGTTTGCGCAGTATCCAGCGCAGCCAACTGCAATCGCAGGCGTGACGCATGGCGCGCCTGTATACCTGCAGTCGATCCGGCTTCAAAGAATCGCTTGAGTCCCTTGTGGCGAATCGATTTGATCATAATCCGATTGTAGCGTGTTGCGCATCACGCTTCAATACAGATTTGGCCTCCGCCTCTCCGCCATTAATGCTATTGCAGACAACCGGAGTTTGTGTCCACCAGTGCGCCGGGTGATCTGCGAGCATTGGCCAACATGCCCGATTGGCACATTCGACCCGTATTGCATGAAGGCTCAAGGAACCTCACACTGGGGACCCTATTCAAAACAGCAAGTCGATTGATGCAGCACCACAACTATGAATCTATTTGAACATGAAACTCTGACCTGGAAACGCTACCAGGAAGAAGAACTTGGGTATCCCATCGATTACTCTGAAGCGATTCTGGATGCCCGGGCGGATGGGCGGCTGGAGATATTGGTGAAATGGGAGCCCAAATGTTACTGCCACTTTCATCGTCATACAGCAGAAACCTCATCTGTTGTTTTAGCTGGCGAGCTTCACGTCACCGACATGGACATATCCACGGGTGAAGAGCTGGACCAGCGGGTACGGGGCATCGGTGACTTTGCACACAAAGAACCGGGCGACGTGCACATGGAACGTGGTGGGCCAGAGGGGGCCCTGGTGCTCTTCAGCATATATGCCCCCGATGCCGAGGGAAAGCTTGCCGAAGCACTGCATAGAGACGGAAGCATTCTCAGTGTGGCAACCATGAAAAAAATTCTAAGCAGGAGCTAATCAGCAGGTTCTGCCAAGTTAACCTGGATTCGCTCAAAAAGTGGAATCCACAAAGCAAAATCCCTGACAAATACAGCTCAAAATGGGGGCCGATGACGTATTTCCGGTCAGTCTAGCCCCGATTGTGTAGCGCCAGTCCAGGACCTCGAGTTAACTTGTCAGTACCCCTATAACAGGTCTGAGCTTTTACTCTCACCCCAAAAATCCCAATTGTTGCTCCAGCTGCGCACGCCGCGCACCACGGCAAAGGGGAATGAGCGACATCAGGCTACTGCGCAACATAGCACCGGGAATTGAGTCCAGCGCAATCAACCCTTTGCTCCACAACAACACGATGCTCCATTGGTGGCCCGCCAACACCTGGGCAGATTCTTTCAGGTCCAGCGTTTCGATCAGATCGCCCTTTGACATAGCATATTGCAAGTTTTCCGATACCAGGCGCACACTGCTTCCCAGCAACACATCTATCAGGCGGTGATTCCTCCCTGCCTGGAATAGGGTTCTCGCCATCGTATCGGCATAGGCAGGCGTTTCAACAATTTGCGTGGCGATAGCCTCAGTGTGGCCAAGGAGCCTGGGAATTCCAGGTTCTGCGCCGGCGACATACTCCAGTTGCCGCACGTCATTGAGTAGTTCAGCCACCGCTGCCAGCAGCAGTTCGTCCTTGCTGCCATAAAGGTTGTAGAGGGTCTTGAGGGCAACACCACTGGCAGCCGCCACATCCCTGACGTTGATACCGTCGTAGCCCACCGCAGTGATCTGCTCCCGCACCACCGTGAGAATACGCTGTTGCCGCTCTTGCTGCCGCGGCGATGAGTAGATCGTCCTACGCGCCTGGGCTGTTTTCGCGCCCATTCATTATTCCCCGAAAATTCTGCTTTGAACTATATTACAACATGTTATACTTTTCACCAACACAACACGAGACCCGAGTATGAAACTTAACGACGCGACATTGATCGCCAACCCCTACCCCGACTACCAACGGTGGCGTGATGAGCAACCGATCTGGTGGTCCGACGGGGAACTCAAAGGCTGGATACTGAGTCGCTACGACGACGTGCGGACAATTCTCAAGGACGCGAAGACCTTTTCCTCGCAATCCATGGGCGAAGGCGCTACACAGGCCATGCCCTTACCGCTGCTGACCGATGACCCACCGCGACATACCCAGTTGCGAGCTATCGTGAACAAGGCATTTACCAGCCGAACGCTGAAGCAGATGGAAGCCGGGGTCGCCGAGTTGACGGTCGAACTGCTGGACGCGATGCGCGGCAAAACCACGGTAGACATTTCCACTGAATTCACTTCGCCGCTGCCGGTATCGGTGATCGCGCGGATGATGGGTATTTCACCGGAGCGCAAGGATGACTTCAAACGCTGGTCCGATGCACTCACAGGCACCAGCGAAGCAACCGACATGGCCGTGCGTATGCCGCACATCATGGAAATGGCCGGCTATTTCCAATCGCTGATTCCCCAGCGGCGCAATGATCCCGGCGAGGATCTGATCAGCAAGGTAGTACACGCCCGGGTCGACGATCAGACCCTGGAAGACCAGGATGTTGTTGGTTTTTGCATGCTGCTATTGATTGCAGGCAACGAAACGACCACGAACCTGCTCTCCAACCTACTGAACCAACTGGCAGACCAGCCACACACGTGGTCCGAACTGCGTGAGAATCCCGACAAGATAGAGGCCGCTGTCGAGGAAATCCTGCGCTACGACGGCCCCGTCCACTGGGTCAGCCGCAAGGCCACTCGCGACGTGGAATTCCACGGCCAGTCGGTCAAGGCAGGGGAGAGGGTGTATGCCTTCATGGGTTCGGCGAACCGGGATCCCAGGCATTACGAGAATGCGGACCAGTTTCGCCTGGATCGGAGTCGCGGTGACCACCACAGCTTTGGGCATGGTATTCATTTCTGCATCGGGGCTCCCCTGGCGCGCCTGGAAGCTCGCTATGCGATGGAAGAACTGCTGAAACGCTACCGGGCAATCAGCCACAGCCCCAGCGGCAACAACGAGCGCACCCACTCCACCATGTTGCGGGGCTTTCACCACCTGTGGCTGGATTTGGAACCCGTCTGATTCGGAGAACACACATGATGACACCGGAATACATCCAGACCCTGCGCAAGCTCATGGAGTTCGAGGCGGCGCGCACTGAACCGCCCGCGGGTTTCCCGGCCCTACCCGACATCCCGGCGGGGCGCTACGTTGATCCGCGCTTCCACCAGTTGGAACTGGATCATGTGTGGCGCAAGTCCTGGCTGCTGGCGGCACATATCGACGAGATACCGGAGCCCGGCTGCTTCATGCTGTGGGAGAACGCCGGACAACCCGTGGTCATTGTGCACGCTGAAAGTGGTACCGTGAACGCTTTCTACAATACCTGCAGCCACCGAGGCGCTCCGGTTGTCACTGAGCAACGCGGCCAATCCCGCCGCCTGACGTGTAAATACCACGGCTGGAGTTACGACCACGAGGGCGAGCTGCGCGGCATTCGTGATCCACAGGATTTCCGCGACTTCGATATGTCCTGCCGGGGCCTGAGGGCAGTGCGCTGCGAACGCTTCGGCAATCTGGTGTTTGTCAACTTCGACCCCAATGCTCCCACCCTGCTGGAGTGGCTCGGGCCCATTGCAGAAGAATGGGAAGAATTCCAATTCGGTAATTGTCGCCTGGCCGCCAGAGCGATTTTCGATCTCGATTGCAACTGGAAAATCGCCATGGAGGCGAACACCGAGGTTTACCATGTTCGCAGTATTCACCCCAACACGGTCGCGCCCATTCTCGATGATCGCCGTAACGTGAATACCCTGTACCCCAACGGCCATGGTCGAATGATCGCCCCTACACCGCAGGGAAAGTCCAACATGGATGCCGTCCAAATCTCACCAGATATCGTCCAGATAGAAACTGCGGGGGAAATTGCCCGCACTTGTACCCAGTCCTATGGCCTGTTTCCCAACTGGGTGTCACCACTGAGCCAGTTTGCCATTCCGCCGATACTGTTCTGGCCCAACGGGATTAACAAATGCCGCATGGAAACCTGGACCATGGCGCCCCAGTGGCAGGAGGGAATGAAGCCGGATATGTGGACAGTGAATGACGGCAAGGAACTGTGCCAGGTGCTGATGGAAGACACCCAGTTTGGTGAGAAAATCCAGCTATCGATGGAATCACGCGGTTTCGAAGGCGTACCGCTAAGTTACCAGGAAGCGCGCATCTACCACTGGAATCAGGCGGCAGATCGCATGATCGGCATCGACAACATCCCTGATGAACTGCGTGTTCAGCAAGTTATCGGCGATGACTGGATTTACCCGAATGATCCGCGCATCGCGCAGCTGGACTAGAAACCAGTAGATCCTTCCTGCGTGCCTGCGCAAAACCTGAACGCTTTCTTCGGATTACTGAGGGGATTCGGCACTGAGGCTAATCCTCATAATCGGCAGGTCGAAGGCGGAGGCCGCCCCGTTGAGTCTTTCTGGGCCCACCATTTTTTATAATTTTCATAGACTTATAGGCGGCTAGAGCTGCCGACTATTCTGGGCAGATGGATGACACTTGCCGGTTCTGCCAAGTTAAGTTCATGAAGCGCAGAAAATCCAGCCAGTTATATTTAGGCCACTGCCCTGCTCCACTCATTGAACGCACTGACCCTGAGATTTCGATAGTGCTCAGCCCGAACTAGATGCCTGCCAAGATTGAATAAATTGCTAACCGCTGCATGTGCACCCAAAAACCGCTGCGCCTGCCTTACCGACTTAAACTCCGAAACGTCGGACCGCCGCATCCCTCGCTCTGTTCCCGGGTCGCCTCATGTGATTGCTCAGCTCGATTATTCTCATACTGCTCAGTGCTATGAATCACATCCGGCATCAGTTCTCGATGGGCAACGCCATAACTACGTAGCTTGTCGGTCACAATCTTCCTGGGCTCTCCACCGTAACTCCGCAAAAGCCTTTTGAAAAAGCGTTTTACAGCCGCACCATCTCTCTTTGCTTGAAGATACACATTCACCACCTCACCATCCTGGTCTACTGCTCGCCACAAATAATGCCGCCTGCCGTTGACTTTGACGAAGACCTCGTCAATGTAGAATGTGTCGCCGTAGCCTCGGTGATTACGTTTCAATCGACGTGTGTAAATCGCCCCAAACTTGATACACCAGAGTCGAATGGCCTCTCGGCTAACGGTAATGCCTCGTTCAGCGAGCAGGTCTTCGATATCTCGATGGCTGAGATTGAAGCGATAGTAGAGCGATACGGCGTATGAAATAACATCTGGGGGGAAACGGTGGCGCTTGTAGGTATTCATGGGCCGAGTTTACCAATTTCGGCCAGTTAAGTTGGCAGTACCTATTCATGGGCCGAGTGTATCAATTCTGGCCTTTTAACTTGGCAATACCGTTATTTGAATTACCAATTGCCGCCTGAATTGGTAATTTTCCAGGGGCACCTTGACTGTAATTATAGTGTAGTTATACTGTAATGGTGAATCATCTGACATTCGAATGGGACAAAGGGAAAAATGCTTCTAACGAGAAGAAGCACGGCGTGACTTTTGATGAAGCTAAAACGATTTTCACAGATCAATTCGCTCGCTTAATCGCTGACCCCGATCACTCAGGAGAGGAGGATCGGTTCATTCTTCTTGGTACAAGTATCCATTCACGATTACTGGTGGTGTGCCACTGCGTAAGAATGAATGACTCCATTCGCATCATCTCTGCACGTAAAGCAGATAAACAAGAACGTGAAATTTATGAAGGGTATCGTCATGCGTAATAATTACGATTTTTCCAAATCAGAGCCTAATCCTTACGCTCAAAAATTGAAAAAGCAAATTACCATTCGCCTCGACGAAGATACTGTCGAATATTTCAAGGCGATGGCTGAGGAAAAAGGTATCCCATATCAAAGCCTTATCAATTTATATCTTCGCGATTGCGCCCAGGAACACAAAGACCTCAAACTGCAATGGCAATAATGTCAGCGGGGGGATCCTAATGTAGAGCACTATCGCGGTGTGTTTCAGCTACCGATGGCTACCTGAATGCGAATTCGCCAGGGACAAGTTTACTTGGCAATACCTTTCTCACAGGTAGCTTCTTTTGCTCCACAATACACCTCTGTGCAACTCAACAAAGGAAAAAGTGTAGCACATTACCTGGCGGTGAATTGGCACATCCGACTGATAGTCGGTGTCGTTTGTAAGTATTCATACACTGATTCTATCAAAACCAGTGCCTTAACTTGGCGGTATCGCCTAAGGCGACACCGCTTTAGTCAATGCTTGGAACAGGGCTAGCTCCAGCGCTCCATCACTTGGGGTATAAGCGTTATCCCGAGCGCTCTGCAGGGCAATAACGATGCCTTCGTCGGGGGCAATGTAAATACCCTGACCAAAAATGCCCATCGCGTGATAGCTGTTGTTAGACCGCAACCACCAAAGATATCCGTAAAAGGGCGCGGCCTGCGATGGTGTTACAGCTTCTTCCATCCAATTGATGGGCAGGACACGACTACCATCGACAAGACGTCCATTTTCCAGCGCAAAAAGACCCAGCAGAGCGTAGTCTCGAAGCGTGGCATTTATGGAGCTACCGCCAAACTCACCGCCGCCCTCCTCCACCAGCTGCCAGTTGGCATTGGCTGTCATGCCAAAAGGTTGCCAAATCTTGTGGCTCAGGTATGTCGATAAATTATTGCCGACTGCCGCTCGAACCAGATCACCGGCGATGTTGGTTTCTGCTGTGTTGTAGTTGAAACGGTCACCCGCTTGCGACACGCGTCCTTTACCTCTAAGAAACTGATACATTGACAACGTTTCCCAGGGCACAGAGTTAATGTCGGCTTCCGGGTCTGCATAGTCTTCGTTCCAGTCGACCCCCGTGGACATCTGCAATAGTTGTCGGATACTGATTTCCGCGTAAGCGGTATCTCTCAGCCTGGGTAGATAATCGCTTACCCTGTCATCTGTGCTGTCGATGTAACCATCGGCGATGGCAGCACCAACCAGCATGGCTGTAACCGACTTCGCCACCGAGAAAGAGTCCCATAAACTGTCTTTGTTGTTCCCCAGTCCATAGTACTCGTAGACTATCGTGCCATTTTTAAGTACAAGCAAACCGGCTACGCTTTGTTGAGTCAAATAAGTGTTCAGGCTCAGCGAGCGATCTTCAGTCACTATCGAAACATTGGCGAGGTCGACCAGGTTTGATGGTAGGGTTCTAGGCTTGTCGCCCGCTCGAATTACACGTGTCGGAAAAAGCTTGTTCGAGTTTCTAAAACCAACAACCTTTTCGACAGGGCTCCAGAATAAATTGTCTTCGGGTGCCCCCAGCAGCTGAGAATCCCTCGACGGATCAACGAAGGGAGCTTGAGCCAGCGCACCGCAGCTAAAACTGATTGATAGCAATACAGGGAAGAATACATAACCAAACAAAACTCGGCGCAACATCAGACCTTCTTCAACAAAGGCAGGGTTCCTAGTCGATCATTCAGCTCCAGTACTGTGCCATCGCCCCTGGTTAGGTGACGCGGCGGATGCGTGCGCTGGGTAAACAGAGAAACGGCGATAGCCATTGCCAGTGACACCCAGAATCCAACAAAACTTGCTGACAGCTCGGGCATCAGAAACTTAACCAGTCCAAATGTCAGCAGCCCGGAGATAATACCGGCGTAGCCCCCAACACTTGTCAGCCTGCGCCACCAGATGCACAACAAATACGGACCGGTGAGAGCAGCAAAGCTGAAAGATATTGCGTTGCTGATCGCAGAAATAACTGAACTTGCGTTAAACGCCGTATACAGAGAGACCGCAGCGATAACGGGTATAGACCAACGGGCAACGCGCAGGGAGAGACTCTGGGATGGATTGTCTATTACCCGCGGCATTAGATTAACGGAGATAACGGTTCCACAGCCCAACAGAATGCTGTCTGATGTGCTCATTATGGCAGAAATCACTGCGCCGACGAAAATTGCCACCAACACCGGGTGCAGGTGTTCAACTGCCAACAACGGGATAATCGCCGTGGGATTCTCCACTCCCGGCATCGAGCTGACGGCCAGATAACCCAGTGTCACAGGAATCATGCCAAAGAGCAGATAGCCAACACCGGCAATGTAAAACGCATTCTGCGCCACCTGTTCGGTGCGCGCCGCCATAGCGCGTTGGACGACAGAGACGACGCCAATAGCAACCAACCCGGAGCTGAACCAAACCTGGAAATAGGCGAACCAGTCAGTGAAATTGTCTTCGACGGGAGTAAGCAGAAACGCTCGCTCCGGGAGGCTTTGTACGGCGGCGCTCACGCCACCAATATCAGCAACAACAACCACAAACAGAATGAGCACCCCAACCACAATAAAGACCATTTGCAGAACATCAGTGGCGGCTACTGCTTTCAATCCGCCAAACATGGTATAGAACACGATCACCACTGTACCGGTCACTATGCCTGTCGCCGCCGACAACCCTGTGAGCGTTTCGAAGACCACGCCAAAGGCAAACAGCACTCCGCCCAGCCAAATTGAACCTGAAAGCAGTTGAATACAGCCAGAGATGGTACCCGCAAAATTTCCGATGCGGGTTTCATAGAATTCAACATGGGTAAAGCGCTCGGAACGACGGTAGGTTCTGGCAAAGAAAAAACCCGCTATCAAAAGCGATACCCCAGACACGATGGGATCCCTGAGCAGCTCCAGGGAGTTGCCCGAGTACGCCGCAGCGGCGGAGCCCATCATCGGTCCTGCGCCAAACCACGTGGCCATGATGGATATTGAGCAAACGCCCAGGGACATCGTCCTGCCCGTCACCGCGAAGTCACTGACTGATTGCGACTTACCCGATGCGATCAGGCCCACTGCAAGCATAAGCATCACATAGATGGCCGAGCCCACTAGAATCACCGTTTGTGAATCGATAGCGCGTTCTCCCTCAGAAACAATTAGTCGACGCTGGAATGCATCAAACAACCTACACCGGTCAGGCCGCCTTCTCTAAACCACACCACCTGGAGATAAAAACAACCAGTACTTCAATTACCTGCATCATGCTCCGAACGGAAACGCGTTCATCAATCCCATGAATATTCTCGGCAATGGGCCCATAGCAAGTCGCCGGAATCTGGCCATAAATGTGGAAGAACCGGGCATCCGTCGTGGCCGTGGAATGGAGCAGGGGGCAATCGTAGCCCAGCACATCTTTGTGCGCCCGACCGAGTTCCATCAGCACCGGCTCTTCAATATCCACCACAAAACCTTCTGCCTGAAAACCGCGGTAATGAACGCTAACCTGAGCACCGTTACAGGCAGGGTGGTCAGCGGCGACTTGATTGATTTTTTGTTCCAGAGTTTGCCTGACATCCGCCAGTTGAACCCCGGGAAAGAAGCCCACTCGAATATCAGCGGTACAATGGCTAGGCACAGAAGAAGCCCATTCGCCACCATCTATTTTGCCAAGATTGAAATTCACTGGATGCGCGTGGTGAGTGTAATTGGGGTGTCGCACTTCGGGCCTGTTCCACGCCGCTTCAATCTCTCGCAGGCCGTCAAAAATGGCATAGACCGCCTCGATGGCATTGATACCGGCGGAGGTATTCAGCACATGTGCAGGCTTTCCCTTCACCTCAATCTGTAACCACATGACACCCAGTTGGGATGCCATCATATGCAGATCTTCGGGTTCAGTAATAACTGCAGCATCCGCACTATAGCCCGCAGCCAGACAGGCCAGCGCCCCGTTACCAGTGCACTCTTCCTCAATGACGGATTGCAGAGTCAGCGGCGCTGCAGGCTGGAATCCCATATCCCGTAATACCCTGAGTGCCATGTAGTTAGCGACAAGTCCCGCCTTCATATCACCGGCGCCGCGGCCGTAAACCCAGTCTCCATCTCGCCAGGGTTGGAAGGGTGGCTGAGTCCACATGGAGAGCACACCCGTTGGAACAACGTCCATATGCCCGTTAAGAATCAACGATTTACCCTGTGGATTACCAGCAGGTTGAAAGCTGCCGATAACGTTAATTCGTCCCGAAGTATTCTCTATGACGGGTGGCGAAAAACCTGGCCGGTCTGCCAGGATATCGAGATCTATCTCTACCTCATCTACGATGAGACCCAGATCTGTATAGGTTTGCCGAATACGTGCCTGCGCTGCTTCTTCCAGCCCTAACCTGCTGTCCAGGCTTACCAGTTCCATAAGGTCGGCAACGGCTTCACCCTCTCTCGCATCTACCGCTGCGCGCAGTGCCGTTCGGAATTCGTTGTCGAGGATCGGTTGTTCCATTTCTATCCCGTCAATCGCTCCGGCATAGTTAACGGACCGAGATTCGCCAAAGTCTCCGACGGCGGGCGGCCCGCATCATAGGGCGCAAAGCTGACCTGGCAATCCCGAAAACTTTTCAAGGTCTGACAAAGCCCCAACACACCGCGCTCGCGAGTATGCCTGACCAAATCAAAGTCCATTTCTACAGTAATAATTTCGTGACCACTGCCAGCCTGGTAGAGCACATTGCCCTCGGGGCCCACACTTATCGATTGACCCATGCCCATTTTACCGGCGACATTCAGATTGAAAAAATAGCATTGATTGGACGCCGCATTAGTTCGCGCCAGACAAAGCTCAATATCTCGATCAATCGTATTAGTCATGGTAGGACAGATAATCGCCTCGGCTCCCATCCACGCCAGCGTTCGGCTGACTTCTGGAAACCACGCGTCGTAACAGATACACAATCCCAACCTGCCAACCCCAGGCACATCGAATACAACAAACTCTTCTCCGGGGGTAGTGTCATTCTCGTAAGGTGAAAAAGGGAAAATTTTTCGATAGCGGGCTACCACCTCTCCCGCTGGATTTATTACCGGCGAGGTGTTGAAGACCTGGTCTCCATCTTGCTCAAACAAACTGCCAGGAATCAACCAAATGCCGTGTTTTAGTGCCAACTCACAGTAAAGTGACTCTGCTTCGCCACCTCTTGGTTGTGCGGTTAGTGCACTTGGACCATAGGTAGCCAGTTCCCCAACTACAATCATATTGAGCCATGGAAAACGACCGATTGTGCTTTCGATGTGTCCGGCAACCTGGTGCAGGTTATTCTGACTGGACAGCTCCAGTTGCAGGCCGGCTACGGCAAGTTTACTCATTGTGGCTCCAACCGAATCTTTGTCTCAGAGGCTAATTTAGGGGCTGTCAACAAATTTCCATAGCGCCAGATTGAATCCGCGGGTTAGTCCAGTTTGTCATTACCTCAGACATCCTCTTCCTCCGGTACAGGTAATACCCGCTCGAAAACCCCCACATCGGAAAGCGCGCAGTCTTCTTCAAACAGCTTGATTGTGCTGCCATCCAACACCACATAAAACCCAAGAGGTTCACCGAAGTACCAATGCTCCCATCGACGGAACCACATATCCCCTTCGACCCACCACGTACCCTCTCCCAGATGCTCCCGCGCATAGCCTCCTCTGCCCTCGGCAGTGCCATCCGCAAAGTAATGGATTGTCGCGGGATTGCCATCGATCCCTTTCCATAATATCGTGGCTTTAGAAAATGCCTCCGCTATATCCTTCCCGTAAAGACGCTTGCCCTTGGCCGAGTCTAGTCTCTCGATATGATCAGAACTTAACTCCCGGATAAGTTCTCGCAGGAGGTACATTCCGTCTCTGATATTTTCGACCGGGATACTACTGATACCCAGGCGGAAATAATTTGCAGGGACCTTTGAATTCGCATAGAAATGGGGCACGGGCTCAATCAAAATACCGCGTTTGGCGGCCTCCTGAGTCAGGTAGTCAGCCTTCAAATCTGGCGGCCCCTGTATCCACACAGAGGTGCCTCCCTGGCTGGGAGTCGTCTCGACAAACTCCTTCAAGTACAGTGCCATGGCTTCTCGAAGTGCTCGCCAGCGCTCGCCGAAGACCTTATGCGTATGCATCATAAACGCGTCGTAGTGCCCCAGAGACAGAAAAAAGGCAGCTGTACGCTGATTGTTCAATGGCGGGTGTTTGACCATCAGTCGTCGCAACTTACGAGCTTCGGCAATAATTTCGGGGGCAGCAACCATAAAGCCGAGGCTCAAGCCCGGCTCAAGAACCTTGGACAGACAGGACACATACACCACACGATCTTCTGCATCCATACTGCGCAACGCTGGATGCGGGTTGCCCCGATAGTTACTCTCAAACTCCACATCATCCTCGATGATCAGTTGCCTGCCTTTTGCCACCTGCCCCAGCAATTGTTGACGGCGTTCAGTCGACATCGTGACTGACGTGGGGGTTTGATGACTTGGTGTTACGACGATAAGGTCAGCGCCCTGCAATCTTTGGTCGACAACTATGCCGTCACTGTCCACCGGCTGATGGATCATACTGGCGCCGCGTTTTGCCAACAGTTGACGGACAATAGGCATACCCGGCTCTTCGACCGCAACGGTCACCGTGGAATCAACCAGCAGCTCGCAGGCCAGATATAGTGCCTGTTGGGCGCCGACGGTAATCAGGATCTCGTCAGCCCCGGCTCGAATACCACGTCGCGGTAGTATGCGGGTCCTGATTTGCTCAATAAGATCAGGATCATCGGCGTCGCCGGTTTCACCGGCCCAGTCGTTGATCTCTCGCACGCCAAGAGCAAGGCGATTAGCCTCGCGCCACTCCTTCACCGGAAAAAGAGAGGTATCAAATTTGCCATCGAGAAAAGGATAAGGGTGCTGATGCCAGTTGGGAGGATGCAAAAATGGCTCCCTACCGGTCGGTGGTGCTTTAAACCATTCACTCCAGTACCCGGGCGGCCTCGAGCGGCGAGAGATGACAGTTCCCTGATCAGGCCGGCCCTCCAGGATCTCGGTGTTGATATAGATTCCGCTCCGCTCTCGGCTCAGCAGATATCCCTCATCGATGAGTTGCTCGTACACCAACACCACAGTATTGCGCGCCACACCCAACTGATCTGCCAGCTTACGTGACGAAGGAAGGCGTTTTTCTACAGGAAATGTGCCCAATGTGATGGCTTCAACCAATTTTTGGCGAATTTGGGCCTGCAAATTTAATTCGCTGTCGGGATCAAGGAATAGCAATGTGCTGTCCATTGACGCTATCTTAGGGGGACCGACCCGTAGCTGACAAGTCGTTACGGGATATGGGTAGAATAAGAGGTTCTTGCAGGCCTTAAGGGAACGGACCAACCGCCTGACTATTTCTATAGAAGCATTCAACGATGGCTAACGAAACACTCCTTATACACGATCAAAAATTCAAGCTCTATGCCAATCTACCCAAGCCTGACTTTATGCTAATTGGTGGCGCTAAATGTGGAACCACATCATTTTCCAGTTACTTGCCAAAACACCCACAAGTAAAACCCACCCCCTTTAAAGAACCAAATTTTTGGTCGTGGCAGCTCTTTTCAAAAGCCGACTACCAGAATTTATTTGTTAACAGCACCCCCGCCTATTCACCCGGCGACCAGCAACAGATTTGCGGAGACTATTCTACGTCTTATCTGCCAAATCCTATGGTTCCCCGTCGAGTCAGGGCGCGACTACCGGACACCAAAATTATCGTATTGCTGCGCAACCCAATTGACAGAGCCTACTCGCATTACATCATGGCAAAACGAGGCAACATAGAACCTGACCACAGCTTTGACGAGATCGTTCTAAAAGAAATCGAAGAGATACCTGCTTTACTAGACGCCCACCAACGCGGCTTTCTCGACACAAACAGCCGCACCAATGCCCATCGCTCTCACCCTTCGGGGCAGACCATATCTGTTGTAAAACATGACAAAAACTGGACTGCCTATCCAATCGCCAGTGATGAGGACCTGTTTACATTTTACAAGACCAGCTACATGTTTAGATCCCTTTACCACGACCAGCTTTGGCGCTGGATGCAGTTATTCCCTCGCAACCAAATACTGATTATCCAGGCGGAGCGATTCTTTGCTTCTCCTCAACAGGTATTGGGAGAAATCAGTGAATTTCTTAATTTGATCCCATATCAGTTCAGCCCAGAGGATGTTGCCTATACGTTGGGGGGTGGCGTGAGCAACCCGCATAAACCAGGCAGCTACGAGGATATGAGCAAAGCAACAAGAACGATGCTCAAGGAATACTTTGCGCCATACAACCAAAAACTTTTCGAGCTGATTGGCGAACAGTATGACTGGGACTAAAAAGATAACGACACGACCAGAAATCAGACCAGATTAGTAATCAATACCCGCAGCGCTCAAAATATTTGCTACCGGCTGTAACTGTCTTTCGTAATGTCGCCACTTCCCGACCGATGAGCTGTAAACCGGCTGCCGAATCTGGGTAGCGCTTGCTGTAGTTGATGCCTGCTTGTTTTCATAGAATCGTAGGCATTGTTCCTGCCAATCCAAACCGCAGCAGTCGATTAGATTTCTCGCCTCGCTTTCTATATCGGCCACAACATCCTCGTAATTGACCGTGTGAACAACCCCTGGCAGCACCGTATTCCAATGTGTCATCAACCGATCATATGCGACATAGTAGCTGCCCAATTCTTCTAAAGCGTAGGAAAAAGGATACCCATCTTTAAATAGAGATTTGTACACGGCATAACAGGTATCCATAGGGTTCCGCTGCAGATTGATTATTTTTGCGTTCGGCAGCGCCAGATTAATGAGACCCACGTACAAAAAATTGATCGGGAGCTTATCGATAAAATGAGCGGTATGACCCACCAAATTACGGGTACTTGCTATGTAGCGTTCTCCCAGGTCTTTAAAATCCAATGTGGCCGTCAGTGGGACAAGCTCATCGCGGCCAAGCTTCTTCCCGGCCACCTCACCGGCCAGCTCCATCAAACAGTGAGCAAAATTATTTAGCTCACCGGCTGAGAATATAGAGCTATGGCTGCCCAGGATTCGCTCTACCAGCGTCGTACCCGTGCGCGGCATACCCAAAACAAAGATAGGCTCACTATTGTCACTGCCTGTTGTTCTCTTCTCGAAAAATTCTGAACTAAAGGTAGTTTTGATCGCCTCAATCGTGAGTAAGTCACCCTCTAATCGATATTTTATATGTTTTCGACGTATACCTGCTGCTGTCTCAAGAGCACTAAAAGACTCGTCGTAATGTGCCACATCTTCCAGCTCTTTGGCCAAAGCATAATTAATATTTACTGCGTCCCTGGGGCTGCCCGCCCCGTTAGCCGCTAGTCTTTTTAGCTCATCAATATGATTGTCGACAGGTGTCTGTAATCGCAATATCGAGCGCAAGTAATACGCGTCGCTATCTCTCGGATTCAGTTCAAGACACTTGTTTAAATTGTCTTCTGACCCATCAACGTCACCCATACTGCGTTGGACCGTAGCAAGGTTGTAATAATCGCCAGGAGAGTCCGGATCCAGCGCTATAGCTCGGCTGTACAAATTCAGCGCTTTTTCATTTAGACCCAGTCGCACCATTATTCTGGCCAATGTGGAAAACTGATAGGCTGTTGTCAGCTTGACTTCAGACAGGGGAACTGCAATTTTTTTGGCTTCCTCCAATCGTACCAACGCCAACATGCAATTGGCTTTTTGCAACAACCATTCTGCATTATCGGGCTCTAACTCTACCGCCCTATTAATGGCGTCCAGGGCAATTGCTGCATTGTTTAAACTGATGGCAATATAGCTCATAGTATGCCAGCCCGACGCAAAGGTGGGATACTCGCGGTTAAGTCGTGCGCACGACAGGGCGGCTTCCTTGAACCGTTTTTTCTCGATATCAGCCCAGATCGAAGACTCTACACTTTTAGCAGAGGACTTTTTAATATTCGCCATATTTTCGTCATACATGGAACAAAAAAACCGGGCTAAAAAGCCCGGTTTCGAGTGTACTACAATTTGATTAGGCCACTTAGAATTTGTAGGCTGCGGTAATACCTATGGTTCTAGGCTGAGAAATCATTTGGCGGTTTGCATTTCCTTTCCAGCCTTCATTAATACCGGTATCTGTACCAAAGTAAGCTGTTGGGAATGAACCGGTAACACCCTCTTCATTGCCTAGATTTTTGCCGTACAGCGTTACCGTCCAGTTATCAGCCACGAGCGACGCTGATGCATTAACTAAAGAAAAGCTATCATGGGTTTCATGCAATACAGAGGTATCGTCAATAAAATTCTCTGACTCTGATTGATAGTAAATGCTCGCTCGAGCCACAAGGTCCATGCCAGATGATAAGCTCCAGGTATTATCTATGCCCAGGCTCAGAACATTTTCAGGTGTGCCAGGCAATTGTGCGCCGTCTTCAGCGATAACAGAATCATCCTGTGGATGTAAGAAGTCACCTGTCAGCTCAGCCTGTACGTGGGTATAGCCGACACGGTAGTGAAGTGTATCTGTCAGGTAGCCCTCTAACTCAACCTCCAAGCCCTGTGTTTTTGCAGAGTCGCCGTTAGCTCCCATGTAAAAACTGAACCAACTGGTCGTTGCGTTCAACTGTGGGTCCTGCCAATCAACGTAGAAGGCCGACACGGTATAAGTCAAAGAGTCGGTTTGACCTTTGATGCCAACCTCAAAGTTGGTCACCGTATCTTTGCCAAAGTTGTATGCTGCTTCCGCATTCGGCTCCTCAAAGGTCCCTGAGTTTGGAACGGCATTTGAACCACCTCGACGGTAACCTTCGGAAATTGTCCCGTATACCATGGCATTGTCGTTTAAGTCATATGAGAGGTTACCCTTTAAAAGAATATCATCATCACTCTCCTTAACTTCATCGACAGGCACTGTTGCCCATGCGGTCCAGGCCCCAACGGTAGGAAAACCCATCACAGCATTGGTGGTTGTTTCGGCATCAAAGTAACGCGCACCAAGCGTTGCCCGGAAGCTACTGCTGATGTTGTAAGTTAGCTCACCATAAATCGCGAGTTCTGTGTACTCAACGTCACGGGCATACTCCAGATCACGCTCGGTAATATCACCGGCGTACCACTGCATCCAGTATCCCGCATCTGTACAGGTAGATGAAAAAGCACAGGCATCTGCCTGCGCAGACATACCATCATTCCAACTGTTCTGAAAAACATACTGCTCCTGGTCCATGTAATACACACCCGCCAACCAGTCCACCGCGCTATTGCTATCATTGGATACCAGACGCACTTCCTGCACAGTAGCTTCGTCGTTGTAACCACGCTCGGCACGCTGAGCTGGGCGTGCATAGCCAGGATAATAGGCGTTAACCCAGTCACGACCACCGCTAACCCATAAACCACCATTATCGCTTTCGCCAACGCCTTCGTGCTCATAGTAAGAGGTGTTGGATGTTAAGGTTGCAAAGCCAAGGTCAGCTTCTACGTCCAAACTGAAGAGATCTACTTCACGTGAAGACGGCTCCACCAATACTGTACCGTTATCATCATCGCCGTATTTGATACCACCTGCGTTGCCATTGGTGTAATCATAATCGCCGCCTAATGCTACAGAGCGACGTCCGCCGATCTCATCTTCCTGGTGCTGGTAGGACAGCAATATGCTCAAACTATCACTGGGCTGGAAGGCCGCGGCTATTTTTTGGTAATCAATTTCGACTGTATCGGCGTCTTCACGTACTTCGTAACAGGCACCATGGTTTGCGGCCTGGTCTGGTGTAGCAGCACCAGGGCTTACACAGCCACCGGCACCGTCATCTATCAGAGGCTCACCCGCTGCATTGAGCCGATAGGCATTAACGTAATCAATGACACCGTCGTTATCGATTCTGCCTGCCGACGCTCTAATCGCAAAGGAGTCAGAAACCGGGATGTTAAAAATAGCATCGAAGCTAATGTTTTCACCCTCAGAGCCATCTGTCTGACTGAAGTCAGCTTTAACATCACCAGTGAATTCTTCAAAGCTGGGCTTTTTAGAAATATATCGAACCGTACCACCTAAGGCGCCAGAACCGTAAAGGGTACCCTGTGGGCCCCGTAATACTTCTACCCGCTCAATGTCTCTCAATACGAAATTGGCGTACAACGGCGTGTTATCAACATAGGTGGAAACAGTAGGGACGGCACTTAAAGCGATATCGCCGTTGGCGCCGCTGTCAACGTTCAAGCCTCGAATAATAATACTGTTTACGGTGCCTGAATTGCGGTAGCCGCGATCAATAACCGAAACACCCGACATGGCGCGCAGCAATTCAGCCTCACTGGTAATATTCAGAGCATCCATGTCATCGCCCAGCATGGCAGAGATGTTATATGGAATTTCTTGAACTGACTGGCTCCTGGCCGTGGCTGTAACCAATACTTCTTCCATCAAAGGCTGAGCAGATACTTGCGCGGCCTGACCCGATAATAGAGTGGCAGCTGCCACAGCCGTTGCCAGCGATGTCTTACGAAATACCTTATTGCGACTCATTGATTTCTCCACCCTGATTCTTGAATTTGAATGATGGCGATAAAATTACCTGAGTACCATATGTTCTCGTAGTGCCAGTTTTACTCTGATGATTAGTCCAGTTCGCCCAAGTGTGTCGGTGGATGAAGAGTCGAATATTTCAATTATAAATCAGTTAGTTACCTGGTCTTAACCTGCAACTTAACCCACTGAAACCAGCGGAATATAGCGCCCCAACCCATCAGAAACTCCCTTCCCTTTCTTGGGCTTACACCGACAGCGCGCTGCATTCCAATCTCCTCATGGCCAAAGCACTCGCTACGCCCCCGGGCCACGCTGTAATCGGCAGGTTGAAGCAGCGGTCCGACGTATCGGAAGGCCCGCCTGTTGATTTGCACCTAAAACTGACCCAGGATTTGCATCTAATATTGACCCACCCTGGTCGCCAGATTATGGCGTAGATTTCGCTTTCTTTCCTCTTTTTCCTTCGTCCTGATTGATTGTCGAGTGCTTTAGCCGGTAACTGTCGTTGCCTGTCTCCAGAATATGGCAGTGATGGGTCAGTCGATCCAGCAATGCCGTCGTCATCTTTTCATCCACAAACACCGCGGACCACTCGGCGAAACTGAGATTGGTAGTAATGATGATGCTGGTGAGCTCGTAGAGTTTGCTGATCAGGTGGAACAGCAGTGCACCACCCACCTGGCTGATCGGCAGGTAACCCAGTTCATCAAGGATCACCAGGTCAGTGTGAATCAGCCGGTTGGCGATCCGGCCCTGTTGCCCGGCCTGCTTCTCCTGTTCCAGCGCGTTAACCAGTTCAATGGTAGACAGGAACCTGACACGCTGGCGGTGGTGCTGGATGGCCTGTACGCCGATGGCAGTTGCCAGATGCGTCTTGCCGGTGCCCGGACCTCCCACCAGTACCACATTCTGACTGTCTTCCAGGAACTGGCAGCGGTGCAGTGATTTCACCAGTGCTTCATCCACCAGGCTCTGACTAAAGTCGAAGCCAGTAAGATCGCGGTAGGCGGGGAATTTGGCCGTTTTCATTTGGTAGTTGATGGAGCGCACTTCCCGCTCCGAGGATTCTGCCTTGAGCAACATTTCCAGCACCGGCACTGCCCGCTGGTAGGCCGGCGAGGATTGATCAGAGAGTGTGTGGATGGCATCGGCCATACCGTGTAGCTTCATGGATTTCAGGGTCGTAATCATGGCATCAGGGTTCATGGTGCATTCTCCTCAGTTGATCGTAGCGGCCGGTGTTGGCTTCTGGTTCGGTGACAAGTTTCAAGGCGGGCGGAGGGTTTAGAGGCTGCGGGCGACTGGGTTCCTCCAGTCGGCTGAGGCAGTTCAGGACATGTTGTTTAGAAGGCTCCCCCGATTCCAGCGCCCAGGCCACGGCTCGTTCAACCTGTTGCTCATCGTGAAGTAGTACCAGCGCGAGGATGTCCACCATTTCCCGATCACCACCAGGTCGCTTGAGTAAGCGTGCGCGCAAGTGTCTGAAGCTGTCGGGCAATTCCAGGAACGGCGCTCCGTTGCGTAAGGCTCCAGGTTTACGCTGGGCCACCGAGAGGTAGTGGCGCCAGTCGTAGATCGTTTGCCCCGGCGTACTCTTATCCCGGTTGAACACCCGAGCATGCTCGGTAACGACCTGGGCTTCGGCGACGATGACCAGCCGCTCCGGATAGACGCGCAGGCTGATCACGCGATTGGCAAAGCTGGCAGGGACACTGTAGCGGTTGTGCTCGAAGGTAATCAGACAGGTGGAGGACACTCGCTTACTGTGCTCGACGAAGCCATCGAAGGCTGCGGGCACCTGCATCATCTTGGGTTGCTCGTCAGCAAGGCATTCGGCCAGGGAGCGCGTCTTGATCTGCGGATGAGCAGTTTCCTGCCACAGCGCCTGGCAGCGTTCCTGTAGCCAGTAGTTGAGTTCCTGCAGGGATTTGAACGGCGGCGTGTCGTACCAGAGCCCGTGGCGGGCATCCAGCACCGCCTTCTCCACCTGGCCTTTCTCCCAGCCAGCTGCAGGATTGCAAAACTCCGGCTCATACAGGTAGTGCCCGACCATGGCGTGGAAGCGTTTATTGACCTGACGCTGCTTGCCACGGCCAACCTTATCAACAGCTGTCTTCATGTTGTCGTAGATACCGCGTTCCGGGATGCCGCCGAAGGCCACAAAAGCGTGGTAGTGCGCATCGAACAGCATCTCGTGAGACTGGGTCAGGTAGGCCCGCATGAAGAAGGCCCGGCTGTGGCTGAGCTTGAAATGGGCAATCTGCAATTTTGTGCTGACGCCATTGATCTTGACCCAGTCCTCGCTCCAGTCGAATTGGAAAGCCTCGCCGGGGGCAAACTGGAGTGGAACATAGGCATGCCTTGCAGCCTGCAACTTCGCGTCCTGTTGTGTCTGGCGCCACTGACGGGCAAACGCTGCTACGCGATCGTACGAGCCGGTGTAGCCCAGTCCTACCAGGTCTTTGTAAAGCCGCTTCACGGTGCGCCGTTGTTTGCGGTGGCGGCGGGACTCACGGAACAGCCAATTGGTTAAGGTCTCTTCATAGCTGTCCAGTTTGCTCGGGGACTTGCGAGTGGGGTAAGCCGGCTCCAGATCCTGGCTGGCCAGGTACTTGCGAACCGTATTTCTGGACAGCCCTGTGCGGCGTGCGATCTCCCGGATCGGCATGCCTTCACGCAGGTGCCAGCGTCGAATTACACTTACTAGTGCCACGTCTATCACTCCTGTTACCCCTGCTCATTATTTGTGCAGGGAAGGGTTATACGTGGGTCAAAATTCGATGCAAATCTGGGGGGTTAGTGGGTCAATTTTGGATGCAATTCAACA
>CALJGI010000044.1 GCA_938074045.1 uncultured Halieaceae bacterium | reverse complement strand
TCGCAATTTGGCGAAGCCGGCCAACCGGGTTGGCTCAGTGGTACTTTCATGGAAGGTAGCATCCTTGATGTGGCCTGGCTGGAAGGAGCACAACTGAATATGCTCATTGGCCTGGTATTTGCCACCATGGTCATTATCCATTTTCTCCCACGATTCACCACGGCGTTGCCCTCCTCTCTGGTCGCGATTGTTCTGGTTAGTCTCGCAGCGCTGGTGTTTGAGCTGGATACTCGCGTTGTGGGTGATGTGGCATCAATCAAGGGTGGCCTGCCCAGCTTTCACCTCCCCATGGTGCCGTTCAATATCGAAACGCTGACAATTATCTTTCCCTATGCCGTGATACTCGCCGCTATCGGCCTGATTGAGTCCCTGCTGACATTGCGTCTGGTCGACGAGATCACCGAAACGCGTGGTCGAGGTAACCGCGAATGTATTGCACAGGGCGTTGCCAATACGGCGACAGGCTTTTTTGGTGGCATGGGGGGTTGCGCGATGATCGGCCAGAGCATGATCAACGTCAATTCAGGTGGCCGCGGCAGACTATCCGGCATTGCGGCAGCAATGTTTCTGCTGGCCTTTATTCTCTTTGCCTCACCGCTGATCGAGAAAATTCCGCTGGCCGCACTGATAGGCGTGATGTTTATCGTGGTGATAGGCACCTTTGAGTGGAGTAGCTTCCGGGTGATCCGCAAGGTACCCCGAAGCGATGCCATGGTGTTGATTCTGGTTTCAGCCGTGACTGTGGCAACAGATCTGGCGGTCGCCGTGGTGGTTGGGGTTATCGTCTCAGCGTTGGTGTTTGCCTGGGAACACGCCAAGCACATCCGTATCGAGGCCCAGGAAGATCACAAGGGTTCTACGGTGTACGCGGTAACCGGCCCGCTGTTTTTCGGCTCAGTCACGTCCTTTTTGGAGCGCTTTGATCCCACCCAGGACAACGATGATGTGATCATAGACTTTGCCCGCTCACGGGTGGCGGACCATTCAGGCCTGGAGGCCATCGATACCCTCGCCGATCGATATCTGAGCGCCGGCAAAGCACTGCACCTGGTTCACCTCAGCAAAGATTGCCGCAAGCTGCTGCGCAGAGCCGGCAGTCTGGTGGAAGTGAACGTGATTGAAGACCCCAAGTACTTTGTTGCGGATGATGTTTTGGCATGAACAGATTCGCGGTGAAGCAGCAGCGAACTTCGTGTAGTTTGGTGCGATAACTGCCATCATCTGGTGGATCAGACGCTGGTGACACCACCATCGACGATAATGCTTTGACCGGTAATGAAATTTGCTGCGGGTGAGGCGAGAAACACCGCCGTACCTGCCACTTCTTCCGGCAACCCAATCCGTTTCAATGGCGCTGTTGCCGTGACACGCTCAAGTGTTTTTGGGTCCTCCCAGAGAGCGCGGGCAAAATCTGTCTTGATCAATCCCGGCGCAATGCAGTTCACACGCACATTATCCACACCATACTCCGCCGCCAGGTTGCGCGCGAGTTGCATATCCGCAGCTTTGGATATGTTATAAGCGCCAATAGTGGTGCTGCCAATAAGGCCACCAATGGAAGACACAATGATAATGACACCGTCCTTGCGTTTGCGCATGCCCGGAGCCACTTGCTGAACAAGCCAATGATTGGAAATCACATTGTTGGACAGGATTTTCTCAAACTGTTCATCGGAGATGCCTTCAATCGGTCCATAGTAAGGGTTGCTCGCTGCATTACAGACCAGAATATCTACCGCACCGAGCTGTTCATTCGTTGCTGTCACCAGGCGCTGTAAATCCTCTTTGGAGGAGATGCTGGCAGCGATCGCAACGGCAGTACCTTCACCGTGTTCAGCATTGATCGCATTGGCAACTTGTTCGCAGGCAGGTGCCTTGCGTGAGGAAATGACAACCCGCGCACCGTGCGCTGCCATCTGCTGTGCAATGGATTTACCTATCCCGCGGGACGAGCCGGTGATCAGCGCAACCTTACCCGACAAATCAAAAAGCTTCATAAACCATCTCCATCCAGTAATTAGCACCGCCCATCAGTAACCCGATATGCCGGCCATGAGCTGCCGATAAAAACTATCATCCAGTAATTCATAAGCTGAGCTGCGAGGTTTGCGGACATAGATCGTGTCGCCTCCCACCCTGTTCGGGTGATAGGCCTCTTCACGCAGATCTGTTTTCTGCAACTTGTAAGTTGCCGTGGTCGCCACATTTCGTAGAATTCGAATAAACACCGGTTGCGCGTAACCGGGTAGCTCCCGCTCCGCCAGAGTCTGGAAAGCATTAAGGTCCAATACCGCTCCCGCATCGTTCCCATCGTCTATCTGAAAGGCCACCATGCCCGCCCGCCCTTCAACCCCGGGCACTTCCACCCCGTATACATTGGCCATCGTAATCTGGGGATGAGCATTGAGCACTTCCGCTACTTCGTTGGTAGACACATTTTCTGCCCGCCAGCGAAAGGTATCGCCGGTGCGGTCTACAAACTGAAAATGCTTCATGCCCAGGGCAAAACCCACATCGATCTGGCGCACCAGATCTCCACTATTGAACCAGCGGTCGCCCTCGGATTCCACATTTTCCACAATCTTGCTGGCAGTCGACTCGGGGTTGGTGTAACCATCAAATTCACTTTTGGGCGTAATCTTACCCAGCAGTAAACCCGGCTCTCCCAGCGGCACTTCGACGCAGTGTCCCTCACTGTTGCGAATAATGTGGTCGTTCTCAACGTCGTATTGCACCAGTGTAACCGGGCTCAGAGCAGCACCAATCGTTTTATCTTTGTTCAGCACGTTCAAAAACGAAAAATTTCCCTCGCTGGCACCATAGATCTCACATATTCTCCGTACCCCAAAGCGGTCCTTGAATTGATCCCACACATCCGGTCGCAGACCGTTGCCCATCATTTTCGTCAGTGGATTGTCTTTTTCAGCAGCACATACCGGCTGATCTGCCAGGTAGCGGCACAGTTCACCTACATAGACGAAACAATTGGTCTGGTGTTGTTGCACCTCAGGCCAAAAGCTCGAGGCAGAAAAACTACGCCGCAGATAAATCGAGGCGCCGTTGGCTATAAAGCTAACCAGACCAGGCATCATACCAGTTGAGTGGTACAGCGGCAGACAGAGGTACAGCCGATCCGTGGGCTGAACCTGAAAACCGAGCCTGCTCATCATCCGCGCCACCACAACGTATTTGAAGTGAGGCTGTACCGAAGCCTTTGGCAACCCCGTTGTACCGGAGGTAAAGACAAACATTCCAGTATCGTTGCCCACTATCTCCCGCGTTACCGGCAAGTTATCCTTTGCCATGGTCGCCATAGCAAGTACAACATTCTCGGCCCAGTCCGGGCAGGTAAAATCATTGGCCCGCTCACCCAACTCAGGCACCCACAAGTAGTCA
Source organism: uncultured Halieaceae bacterium (assembly GCA_938074045.1). GTDB lineage: Bacteria > Pseudomonadota > Gammaproteobacteria > Pseudomonadales > Halieaceae > CALJGI01. The sequence goes on along the minus strand of CALJGI010000044.1, from coordinate 18,062 downwards.
CGACCAGACTGCAAATTCAGTCCCTGCGCCAGGTCCGGCAGAATCTCAAACAATACATCTGTTCGTTCGGCACCGACAATGCATTTCTTGGCATTGGTCTCGTTGAGACAGTGGAGCAGGGCTTTGCCACTGAGGCTGCTATTGATCAGGCTGCCGGGAGCGCCCAGTTTGGCCAGCGCGAGCACGGCGAGCACAAACTCAGCGCGATTTTCCATCAGCACGGCTACACAGTCACCGCGCTTGATCCCGCGCTCATGCAGTAGGCGCGCCAGCTGGTTGACCTCGGCATTAAACTCGCCGTAAGTCCACTGACGTCCCTCGAACAGCAGCATCAGATTTTGCGGATTTCGGGCCACCGAGTCTTCGAATACGGTACCTAGTGATGCCCTATCCTCCTTTTGGGGTTTCTTCCCGGCTAGCACAGGTACAATCTGGGCAAACTCACCCAGAACCCGCACTACTTCGCGCAATTCGGTCATGACGCTCATATCAGCTTACTGTCAGCAGGGTTTCGCATCCCGTGCCTGCGAGAATTGCATCGACGTGCGCCCGGTCATCAATACTCAATGCCTGGTACTGCTCGTTAATCCACATCAAGCACTTGGCCTGGTAGGGAAAGGTCTGTTGCGTCCAGGTTGCACCATCGATCTCTGCCTCCCAGGTAGTCTCTCCTGCCTGAATAGCCTTGTAGTTGGCCAGCAGGGCCGGGGCGTACACCCTGCCCGCCTCACTCAAAATACCGGCAAGCGTCTCTGGTATGTCATCGGGATTATTCCAATCGCCGTCACCCGGCTCCAGACCACTGAGCTCTTCCATGATCGATGTCCACGCCACGGTACGCGGCGACAGCTCGTGGGCGATGGCCCTCGGCGTCGGGTCAACTCCCACCAACTGGGTCAACTGTCCATATATGGCAAAATCAGAGGCCCCAGGCCGATTACCCAGCAGGTAAGGCTGGGATGCCAAATGGAGGTCCATTGCCTGTAGAAATCGCCGAAAGCTGGCGTCAATAATTGGCGCGGTCGTATCGTTGGAGCCCACAACATACAATCGACTAACCTGATGTTTTCGTATCGTTTGTTTCACTTGCTCGTGGTCCTGGGGCGGGAAGTTCACGAGAATGTGAAGTGGTAACAACGTGCTGGCGTTGTCAGCATCGGCTTGCATATGCCAACGATAATGGAACATATACTTCGTGACCCATTCATCGCCGAAATCTTCCAACAAAAAATCGATAAACGCCAGCGCCGGGTCAACAGGAAGAACAGAACGTTCCACGCTGATCGCTTCGAGTCGTCTGATGATCGGCGTGGAATCGGTCACGGCTTTCAAATTGCCATTGCTATCCGGAAGCAGGAATACCGGCATGAGTACCGGTTTTGGCAGCTCCAGGCCCATGGTGGGAAGCACCATTTCCGGATTCCCACAGCGAAGCTCGTAGGGGATGCGGCGGTAACGCAGCAGTGCGAGCATCTTGCGGGTATAGGGTGAGCCAGGTACACCGACTAACTGCAGGTTCGTGGTCTTTTTCATGTGACTGGTTCCTGTCTCACTAAATCAGCCTTTTTGACTGGCGCATCAGAGCTACACCCATGAATCCAAATAGAAGCACCTACCTCAACCCTACACCAAGCATTATTAGCATAGGCAATGCCATATTAAGGCAAGAGCAACGATTATGAAAGAACCGAGTTTTCTTAGGACCGATGCAGGCAAGAGATCAGCCTCGTTCGCACGCACCCGCTAGCTGGTGTTCCGCAACGCAGCCTACTCACCCTTTTTGCACACTTCATGGAGCCGCTGAGACTCTTTTCTCAGAATCAGAGTCGCGGGCGTGAGGGTTCCGGTGCCCAGGTTCGCCACAATGCCTGAAGTGATTGCGTTAATAGCATAGCTCATGCTATAAGATAGAAACGGCGATAACGATAATCATCCGATGAGTAACGCATAGTGTCAGACAGCGAAGGACATTCAAATGCAAAGCGGACCTCGCCTGCACCGAAATTCATCACCCTCGATGAAGCGGCCGCCATGAAAACTGGTACCAGGGTCACCTTCGTTCCTGGGATTCCGGCAGTGTATGCTGAGGCACTGAAAAATATCTGTTATGTCAAAGGCGTGCCGCTGATACGGGTATCGCACCCCCACATGGGTATAGACAAAGCCACTGGGAATGATCGTCAGGCGAGGCTCTATGAACTGACCAGCCAGACGGGTCTACCCACCATGTTTCACGACGAAGAGCGCCCTCGAAATGTCTGGAGTGAGCAGCTCGCACTGGCAGAGCGAATTGGCGCGGTGGGTTCACCATCTCTGATTCCCAACGAGATTGAACTGCGTGCCGACGTCTTTGGCCTCTGCTCTGTGATACTGGGCGAGGACGGAATGGTGTGGAACATGAGGATATTGATCGACACTCCGCTCGGAAGAAAATACGGTTACAGCGAGGAAGCCTCTGCAGCAGCTCCAGACAAAGTAGCCGCGGTAGTCAGCCTGGTAGATCGTCGCCTCGAAGAACAGGAACAACGAGGCCGTCGCTATCTCTTTGGAAATGCGATAACCGCAGCCGACATCTACTGGGCGACGATGAGCATTACAGTACTGCCCCCTCCCCTCAGTATCATGCCCCGTACCCGACAAAATGAAAGAACCATGGAATACTTTGCGCAGAATTCAAAGATTCCTGTCATCGCGCAGGCGCTCTCCCCAAGGATTGAAGACCACCAGCGATATATCCTTACGACGTATTGTGAGACTCCCGCCGTCTTGGGTGGTGACCCGCTGTGACATCCATCCAGCTGTTCAGACACCCCCTGGTTGCGCTACACCGGGTGTTGCTATTGACCTTCAGGAGCAAATAGTTATGCAAAAGAACAACTTGTTGGCCACTGTTTCACCGTCGGCGCTATGTGCCGCCATCGCTGCTACGAGCATGAGCATGGTCGCCGCGCCCTCCTCTGCACAGATGGTCTTAGAGGAAGTCCTGGTGACCGCACGGAAACGGGAGGAGAGCTTGCAGGAGTCGCCCTTGGCGGTCACAGCGCTCAGTGGCGACAAATTACGTGCAGAGGGATTGCGCAACCTGTCGGATCTTACACGGGTGGTGCCAAATATTGATGTGGCCACCGACGCCCAGGCACAGATCTATATCCGCGGTGTGGGAGCCCGGAATCCCGGCATCAACTACGACGCAGGTGTTGGCATATATCTAGACGGCGCGTATCTCTCACGCATGCAGGGCGGCCTCCTGGACAATGTGGACCTCGCCAGCGTGCAGGTTGTGCGCGGCCCCCAGGGTACCTTGTTCGGTAAAAACACGACCGGTGGTGCGATCATCTACACCACCAACCGGCCGGTGGATGAGTGGGAGGGAGACGTCGAAGTTCGCGTGGGCAATTTCGGGCGTGAAGATATAAAGGCAACCATTAACGTACCCCTGATTGAAGGTACTCTGAACTCCCGCTTCTCGGCATGGTCAGTGCAGCGCGACGGCTACGTAGACAATGAGTGGGACGGTACCGAGCGCAATGAGGAAAGCCGCGTCGGCGGTCGTGGTCAATTGCGCTGGCTTCCTACGGAAAGTCTCACGATTGACCTGAACCTGAGTTACAGCGAGACGGACCAGGCCGGGTTTGGGGCCGATTGTAATCCAATAGACCAGACTGGAGCCGGTTTCCTGGCTAATCAAATAGAACCTGTTTTGCAGGAGACCACCGGCAAGTCCTTCGCGGAACATTGCGCAGATAACGGCGCGCTGGGCAAAGATACCGTAATCAACGACTATCTCACCCCAAACACCAAAGAGGAAGTATCACAGGGTATTGCCACCGTGGAGTGGGCGCTCAGTGAAAACACGATTTTCAAGAGCATATCCACGTGGAGGAATATCGAGAGCGAAGGCCCCACCGACGTCGATGCAGTGGGCATAGCACTTCTCACTGCCGGCGCCGTTTCGGAAAACCCGGCCACCAAGGGTTTTGCTACGGATATCTTTAGCCAGGAGTTACAATTGACAGGCAGCGCCTTCGATAACCGACTCAGTTATGCGACAGGACTGTACTTCTTCGAGGAAAATGGCACGGTAGACATGTCCGCCGGGCAAGGCCCCTTGAGCGCGGACCGCTTTCCAGGCGCACCATTCCCGCTACCCGGTGGAACCGACTTCTTTTTTTACAACTTTTCGTTGTTGGATTTCGAAACAGAAAATGAATCCATGGCCGCGTTTGTCCAGGTTGACTGGCAGCTCTCTGACCAATGGACGATCAGTGCCGGAATCCGTTACACAGACGAAACTCGTGAGTTCACCCGAACAAGATTCGTACCCGACACCTCTGTCGGCAACCCTCCGGCAACACCGCTCGGTGGGCCTGTCGGTGGTAACGTCGGCGCGTGGCTACTACCCGGAGGCGCCGAGTCTTTTAACATCGCGCACGGCTGGGTGCCGTCCAACGACCCACAAGACGACCAGAAGGTTTCGGTAAAAAGCGATGACTGGACGCCAATGGTCAGCCTGGGCTACTCCTTCGAATCGACTGGCTGGATTGATTCAGGCAGCGCCTACCTCACGTATTCAGAAGGCTTTTTATCCGGCGGTGTCGCAGAACATCTGGACCCAGTGAGCGGTGAGCTGGGGACCTTCAAACCAGAGAATGTTAAAAACTATGAAATCGGCGTGAAACTGACTGGGCTGGACAATACGCTGTCGCTGAACACCGCATTGTTTTATATGGATTACTCTGACCGTCAGCTCACAAGCGTCAAGTTCAATCCCACCACAGGCTCACCACAGGGAACCGCGATCAATGCAGAGGCCTCCACTGTATTGGGCCTGGAGATAGAGACTGTATGGTTGCCGCTTAGCAACCTTGAGCTCACAGCGAATCTCTCAGTCAATGACGGCAAGATCGATCGGTTCGACGACACCCAGGTATTGGATGGAGGAGCGGGCGCACAGCTGGGCCTGGACTGTTTTACGCTGGATGTCGCACCGCTGGATGTATGCTCTATCGATCGCTCGGACGAGGACCTGCCGAGGCTGCCAAAATATACCTACACTCTCGGCGCACGTATGGAATTTTCACTGGGCGATGGCATGCTGGTCCCACAGATATCCTACAGCTATCGCGATTCCGTGGAGTACTGCCAGGACCGGGGTAGCTGCGTCAGCGGAGCATACAATCAGGACCGGGAAGAGTTATCGGCAAGCCTGAGCTGGAGCAACGAATCCTGGCGAATCCGTTTGTGGGGTAACAACCTCACCGATGAGCGGTATATCGGCGGTGGTCAGTTTATTACCGATACGCTGGGCACTATCGCGGGCCACTACAATGCGCCACGTACCTACGGTGTAGATTTCGGGTACCGTTTTTAGAAAAAACTACATTACTCGAATGCCATGTAGGTACCGACCCGGGTTAAACGGCGTTCCAGCTTAAGGTCGAAAATTTCCGCGCCGTCGGTGTCTGCCAACAGGTTGCGACAGGTGTCCTTGTCACTGTCGGACAGCCCGCCTATCCAGTCCAGCACCCGCTGGATAATCCAGATCTCGTAGCTCGCTACCGTTCGCTGATACGCTATACCCCGAAAATGCGCGGTGTACTGACAAATCGCAGGTTCGTGGTCTTTCGGCTTGTCAGACAGCAGATCACCAGACTGTTTGTGAGATTGAGTGCCCGCCCATGTGTTGTAAAGCTTCACCGATTCAACGACGGCTGCACCAAAGTTATCCAGGCAATAACACAGTAGCGCCCGGGTGCTTTCGGGAACCTCGTCCTCTGCGAGGTAGGATTCAGGAAAATCGAAATGCTCGGGTGAGACGATTTCTGGCGTATTCATATGCTCGCTCCAGCGAAATACCCGTGGGGCCTTCAGCTTCATGATATTAGAGGGAACCGGGTCGCGGGCCAAGTGACCGAACAATGGCCCCATTAACATGTGATCGGCGATGCTGGGCAAACCACCAAACAGGTAGGGATAACGCCTGAAGTGCTCCTCCAGGATTCCAAGCACATCCAGATAGATCACATCGAACACTGGCCAAACGTCAGGTGTATCATCGAATACAGTTGTTCGAAATCCATTCATGCGCTCTGCGATCACCTCACCGAAGTGCGTGAGTTCTTCATCGTTTCCATAAGGTGAAAACGAACGGCCGAATTCGCGGCCGACGAAATCGTAGTTATCATCCTTGTAGTTCCAACGGTAATGCCAGGCAGAGCGACCCAGCGCGACGTCGACAAAGATTTCGAACAGGCGCGCAACCAGCTGTTGGCGTGTTCCCGGCGGATAGGCCGGTGGTACTGGAAATTGTTGCTCCAGCGCCTCGAAAATCACCATGCTGTCTTGTATCACCTGTCCATCCGGCGTTTCGATTTGGGGAATACGGTGGTTGTCACTGGATTTGCGGACGTACTCTCGGAACCGAGGTGTACCGGGTACTCGCTCCACGAATGGAATTCCTTTTTTTCTTAGATAACTGCGCGGCTTCGCCGTCGCATAAGAGGCATAAGAACCATAGAGCGTATAGACAGGCTGCTTGGATTTCTGACTCATAGATGCACTCCTCTGTGGTTCTCATTGTGCCGCCAAATATATTAGCATAGACTACGCCACTTGTTTCGGGTAATTCTGCAACCACGAATCAAGATAGTTTCTCGATACAGAGCTCACGCTCGTAAAACAATTGGAGAGGGAAATAAGATGTGGCTGGTGAAGAAATTTTTCATTAGATGTCTGACCAAATTTGTAGGGTTTGTAATGGGACGAATGAACCTTTCCGAACCGGAGCTGCTCAGCGGTCCAGGCAGCTTACAAAAACTACCTGAACTGATCTACTCAAAAGGAGTTCGCAGCGTATTGCTGGTCTCTGATAAGGGGATTACCGGCATCGGATTGACCGATCCATTGGCAACGGCCCTGGAAAAAATCGGCGTCGGCTGTACAGTATTCGACGACGTACAACCAAACCCTACCATTACCAACATTGAGTCTGGCGTAGAAGTTTACCGGCGTAGTCAATGCGACGGTATCATCGCCTTCGGTGGCGGCTCAGCCATAGACTGCGCAAAAATCATCAATGCGAGAATAGCCAACCCAAAGAAATCTGTGTCACAAATGGAAGGTGGCATGAAAATTTCCGGCCCGCTCTCTCCGATGTTCGCGGTTCCCACCACGGCGGGTACAGGTTCGGAATGTTCCCTGGGCGCGATGGTAAGCAATCCAGAGACTCACGAGAAATTCGGCGTCGCCAGTCCCCTTCTGGTTCCGCCCTATGCCGTGCTGGATGCCCAGTTGATGATCGGATTGCCCCCGCACATCACTTCTTCCACCGGCATGGATGCCCTCACCCACGCCGTAGAGTCCTATATTGGAACCTGGGCTACCGATTACACCAACTCACACGCCGAGCAGGCCGTAGCAATCATCTTGCGGGATCTCGAAGCAACATACCTGGACGGAACGGATATTGAGCGTCGGCAAAACCTGGCCAGAGCCTCGCACTATGCAGGCCTGGCATTCACCCGTGCTATGGTCGGCTACGTTCATGCCATATCACACAACCTCGGAGGTCTGTATAGCGTACCGCATGGGCTCGCTAATGCCGTTATTCTGCCCTACGTACTCGATTTTTGTCGGGAAGACTGTGAGACAAAATTGGCCAAGCTGGCTGTTGTCGGGGGCATCGGCAGCGACAGTGAGTCCAATGAAAGCTTGTCCGAGAAGTTTATAGAGAAAGTACGGGAGATGAACCGGAACATGGACATCCCCACCGGTATCCCAGAATTACAGGCGTCGGATATCCCAAATCTGGCCAAGCGCGCGCTCGCAGAGGCGCACCCGCAGTACCCGGTACCTCGGCTGATGAATCAGTCACAGTGTGAGGAAGTATTACGAAAATTGCTGGTTGATTAGTCTCACATGCCTACGCCCGACCAATCGAATCTGCGCTTTACCGGGCTCCCTACGGCGATAGCTAATTATTGCGGGTCCGCCAGCTTCAGTAGTTGCTTACCCTCGTTAGCACCTTTGTAGAGGCGCTGCAGGGTAGCGGGAATATTTTCAAAACCTTCCTGGACATCCTCCCGCCAGGCGATCTCCCCGGCATTTACCCATCCAGAGAGCTCCTTCAGGGCCTTGCCCGCCTGAGCCATGTAATTCATCATCACGAAGCCCTGCATCCGCAGGCTCCGGGATATCACCAAGTTCAGGTTGTTTGGCCCGGGGCGTGGGGTCTCATCGTTGTAATTCGAAATGTAACCACAGGCGACGATGCGACCGAAGCCCGCCATGTGGTTGAGAGCGGCCTGTAAGATTTCGCCTCCCACATTGTCGAAGAACACGTCGACACCCTTTGGGCACAGCTCTCGCAGACGAGTGTCCAGATCTTCTGATTTATAGTCTATCGCCGCGTCGATTTTGCAAGTATCCACCAGCCATTCACACTTCTCTCGACCACCGGCAATGCCGATGACTTTGCATCCTTTGATCCTGGCAATCTGTGCCACCACACTGCCGGTGGCCCCGGCTGCGCCGGAAACCAGAACAGTCTCCCCAGGCTGAGGCTGGCCTACTTCAAGCAGCCCGAAATAGGCAGTCAAACTGGTACCGCCGAAAACACCCAGGGCTAGATTGGGTGGCGTACCCTCGCGCAGTAATCTCGGTGATGAAGCGGCCGAGGGGTCGCCAATACTGTATTCCTGCCAGTTCGCCATTCCCTGCACCAGCTTACCTTCAGGCAGTTGCGGGTTATCCGAACGAACCACCTGGCTCACGCCGGGAGCGCGCATGGCCTCGCCGATTCCGACCGGGGGCACATAGCTGGGCCTGTCGTCCAGCCAGCCACGCATACCGGGCTCGAAACTAAGCATCAAGGTTTTTAGCAATACCTGGCCCGCAGCCAGGTCAGGCTCTGGCAGTGGAGACTCCACCAACTCAAAATGCTCAAGCCCCACCAATCCTATAGGGCGTTCTTTCAGTAACCACTGCCTGTTTGTATCGCTCATCTGTTTGTCCTTTTCAATATTGTGCGATTGGCGTCGGGCCGCCGACTGGCGTTGCAGCGTGGGCTTACCGTGCTCCATTTTTATTTTGTCATATGTAGTGCTAATATTGTAGTCTCTTGATCAACTAATTTTTCCTGCCAGAAAAAGCTTCGCATGCACACATTGAGCAGAAGCAAATTGGAGCAACAAACATGACGCTGCAAGATTTTCAGCTGGGGCCCGCCGGTTACTATCAGAACTCGAACTACCCAGCAGAATGTGGTGGCGTCAGGCGCCAGAAGCACGCTCGGAGTCCAGGGCTGAACATTCAGCCCAATGAGAGATTAGCCATTACATCACGCCAGTTTCCAGCGGGACGGTGGGTCATCGCCACGTTCGATGTTGATGGTCGGCTATTCGTATTTGGTTGCTCTGCCCCAGGGCAGCCTGATTTTTCATTTGGCTGGATTGAGGAGGTTGACCCGAATACCTTAGAAACGATTAACACTTCACCAGAGTTGGCTACAGGGGGGCACAACTGGTGTGGTGGCGCGGGTGTACTCGCAGACGGCACTATCATTACCGGTTTTGGTCGGTACATTCACAAGCTCAATCTTGATCTTGAGCTAGTCGCTGAGATGGAGCTTCCTGTAGATCAAGCGCATAACGGCGTGATGCGTTTGTCGGACGGCATGATGGTTACGCGCAGCATGGAACACGACCCGAGCAGAAATTCCGTATTCACCCTTTTTGATCCCGGCAATCTCGAGTGTTTCGATACTCTCGAATTTGTCGGATCCTCGATAGGACGTTTTTCCATTGATCCCGGCGAGGACTGGGACAGTCTGTATGCCACAACTCCCACCCATATTCATCGACTCATCTACAAGGACCGGCAATTGAGGATGGATCCAGACTGGAGTGCTTGCTATGACTTGCCCGGAGAAGATCAGGGCTTTGCCTGGTGCAACACCGTTGGTGACGACAGCGTGTGGTTTATGGACATGGGTGATCTCCCTCCTGTTGAGTCTATGATGCGTGCTTACCCTCTCGGGACAAAGCCCATCGCGTTTTCTCCCCTGAATCAGGCTCCATTGCGTGTCCACAGAGTTTCAACACATGACAGCAGCTCATCGGATGTACTTACCCCCTTCGGCCTGCCTGCAGGGGGCCAGGGAGCTTCAGTGCTATATGTCCAGGATAAGAGTATTTTGATGGCCTTTGATACGCTCAATGGGAAAACTGGAGCGTGGCGATTTAACGGCGCTGGCGACTTTACCGAACTGTGGGTTCGCGACATAGCCAACTCTAATCAAATGCTCTATTACCCGGACACAGGAGAAGTGATACTCGACGATGTGTTAGCCGACCAGTCAGTCGACGCTGTGGTAGTTGATCTAGAGACAGGATTGGAAAAGGGGCGAGTGGCTACTGGCACTTTTTTTGCCGCTGGTATGATGGCGTGCCCTGGATTCGAACGTGATTTCTACGTCGCCAGTGGGGTGCATGGAGCCCTTTGTCGAGTGTATGTGTTCGAAAAATAGTACTTTTTTCATAATCAACGATGCACAGCGGCATTCATCAAACGGTACTGCCAAGTTAGTTCCCTGCTGCGGATCCGCCACTTTCAATTACTTTATTGACATATATAATGCTATTATTCTGGCACCTTGATCAGCTTACTGGCTCTTATAGCAAAAGTGGATCAGGCTTCTCAACATACATCGACATTCTGGAGAAGTATAAATGACCGCGACAAGATGGATCTGGCTGGTGATAGGGATAATCTATGCCACATTTTTCAGCTGGTACACCTCCTTCGAAGGGCCACTCAGCCAACAGGAGATCGACCACTACCTTCAGAATTTCGACGCAACGCCTCAGGAGCGCACCAATCTTCGCAAGTTCATGGAGGACGATGACGGCGATGATTTCGTGATGATCAACATCGTGGAAATGAACGACACACCCCTGCAGATCGACGGGGTGGAACCGGGCGAAACTACCGAGGAGGTGCTGGCAAAGTACATGGAATATATGTTCCCAGCTATGCTGACCAGGGCCAGCCATCCCGTGTTTCAGGGCGAAGCTGTATCTCACCAGGCAATGGATATCATGAATGCCGAGGGCATGGAAACATGGACCGGCGCAGCTGGTGTTCGTTACCGCAGCCGACGAGACCTGCTCGATATTGCGACCAACCCGGTATTTAGTGGCAGACACGAGTTCAAGGTTGCCGCGCTGGCTAAAACCATCGCATTTCCCGTTGCCCCGTTTAATTACCTGGGCGACCCCAGATTCGTGCTGGCCTTACTGTTGGGCTTGATCGGGTGCGCATTGGGATGGTGGCAAGCTCGTGCAGCGTCGTTGTCACGCTGACGTTGCGCCAGCAGCCAGCCCCTGCACTACTTATTGCTAAACTGGAATTGCTCGTAGGGCTTACCCCAGTAGCCTGCCGATTCAGTACTGCTTAGTGAGGCTGTCTGGTGGACCCGAGCTTCAATTCTGTCCTTGGCGGTAAACATCTGCTGGAATGCCTCGACTGTAGGATAGTGCACAAAGGTGTAGCCGTCGTAGTTTCGGGCGTCCGAGCCGACTATCGCACTTGAAACGTCTCCGGAACGACCGATTCGACCGCCCAGCTTGCCCAACACCTTTTTTGCCTTTTCGCCGTATCGAGCATATCCGTCTTCACTGTCCTCGTCAGTTTCCACCGGCACATCCAGGTAGGTGTGAAAATTAAACATCACTATTTCATCCCGGTATGGGCCTTCTATCAAGCCCCGCCACTGCTTCGCGTAATCGGGGGCGGGTATAGCCTCTTCCAGTGGTACCAGGGGGCCCACGTCTACCGACTCATCGGCGCTGCGACGAATATTCCAGTTCACAAAGTAGAGAAACTCTGGCCCCCAGGGCTCAACTTCCAACAGATGATATCTGGACAGCGTCGCTTCCCCATTGATCTGCTGTAAAAATGACTCGAAATCCGAATCGCTATCAAAACTGACCAGTGCCACCTCATGCCAGAAGCCGAGGTCTTTCCCGGCGAGTTGGACCGGTTCATATGCAGCCCAATCCACAAGACCTGGTGTGAATAGCGGACTTTCAGGTGCCGGTTGCCATTTCACGCCCTGTGAATACTCCAGAAACACCAATGCAGTCTTGGCGGGCATCCAGAGGCTGCGGACACCCACAAACAGAATCAGTAGTACAATCAATCCTGTTACAGTACGTATTATCGGGCTCTTCATCATTTGGCCTTCCCGGGAGACTGCATCTGAGTCCTTAACTCACAGCAATACTCAGCGATGTAATTTAATATTGCATTGATTATGCTAATTATTTTTGAAATTCCTTATTTCGAAACGGCTAACTTCTGATTCTTCGCCCGCCCTTTTCTAACAACAATGGCAGTGATCTTGCGGAACCACACGGGGAATAGACGCGTTGCCCAGTCCACCAGGTGGGCATCAAAACCAACCAGCGCACGTAGTTTGTTCTTTTTTATGCTCTTTACGATCGCTTTTGCGACGGTCTCGGGTGTATTGAAAGCCTGCTTCTTATAGTTGGCTTGAAACTCCTCAACATCCATACCCTGCGCCTCAAGTATAGCGTTGTCTATACGGGCGCCACGCACCAGGTTGGTTTTGATCAGACCTGGTTGTATTGAGGTCACGCCCACGCCGCATTCTTCAACAGCCAACTCTGTGCATAGCGCTTCGCTAAAGGCTCTTATAGCAAACTTGCTGCAACTATAGGCTCCGACTGCAGCAAACGCAGTAATACTGCACATGCTGGAAACGTTGCAAATATGCCCTTCGCCGGATTGTTTCAGATGAGGCAGAAACGCCATACTGCCATAGACCATACCCCAGAAGTTGATATTCATTATCCATTCAAAGTCTTCAATACTGGTGTTTTCCAGACTGCCATTGATCGCCACACCGGCATTATTGACTACAATATTAACTTTCCCGAAAACCGCCGCCACCTCGTCAGCGTATTCGTAAACCGCGTTTTGATCGGCAACATTCAGGTTGTGTGCATGAACCTTCACGTTATAGGCCTCGATCAGGCCTTGCGTCACGAGAAGTTCCTGCTCATTGATATCGGATATTGCCAGCTGGCAACCTTCTTCCGCCAATGCGAGTGCGGTAGCCCGGCCAATGCCGGATCCAGCACCCGTAACAACTGCTACTTTGCCATTAAGGTCTTTCAATCCGATGCCCCCTTTACCTCTTAACTACCGGATTTACACCCGTTGATCTTTTAATCAATAATATGACACTATATATGCAAGTTATTTTAGTCACAAGGTAGCCAATGAGAAAATTCCTCATGGTTTCTACCCTCACAGTGATAGTCGCAGCTATCTGCTGGCAAAATCGTATTAATCTTCTGGTCTGGGCCATGCCCAAATTGTCGGCCTTGTCTGCGCCCGTCGCGCCAAATCGATCGGTGAACTGGACTGCAGGCCCAAATGCTGCCGCGCTTCCCGCCGATCAACGCCCTCCCAATATCATTCTGATCATGGCAGATGATATGGGTTTTAACGATATCTCCCTTTACAACGGCGGGGCCGCTGACGGCAGCCTGATGACGCCCCATATCGATGCATTGGCAACGCAAGGCGTACATTTTGTCAACGGTTACGCCGGGAACGCCATCTGCGCCCCGTCCCGAGCTATTGCCATGACCGGCCGTTACAACACCCGGTTTGGCTACGAGTTCACCCCTTTTCCCAAAGTCGGTGCCACCATATCCCAATGGACGCTTGACCAGAATCCGGGCCCCTTACCTGGTTTCGTCGACGCTGAGAAAGCTGATGCAATGCCTGGAGTCTTTGAGGCGGGCATGCCAACCAGCGAGATCACGATCGCCGAACTCCTGCGAGAGCGCGGCTACTACACAGCACACATCGGCAAATGGCATCTGGGGTCGGAGGGAGATATGACCCCTAATCAACAAGGGTTTGACGACAGTCTTGAGCTCAGCGGTTTGTTGTACATGCCCGAAGATCATCCCGAAGTGGTTAACCAGAAATTTGCCAGCGATGTAACTGACCGAATGGTGTGGGCCGCCGGAAAGTTTTCCGCGCGTTTCAACGGCAGTGAGGAATTTGCTCCAGCGAAATATCTGACCGACTACTACACTGACCAGGCCGTTAAAGTCATCGAGGCCAACCGAAATCGTCCCTTCTTTCTCTATCTTGCGCACTGGGCGCCGCATAATCCGCTTCAGGCGAGCCTGGATGATTATAAAGCTTTGGACCATATAGAAGAGCACGGCCTGCGTGTATACGCCGCCATGCTGCGCTCGCTTGACCGCAGTGTTGCCAGGGTTACACAAGCTCTGGCAGACCATGGACTTACAGACAATACCTTGATTGTGTTCACCAGCGACAACGGCGGCACCCATATTATCGAGCAACCTGATATCAATGCCCCATACCGCGGTTGGAAGCTTACTCACTTCGAGGGTGGTCTTCATGTGCCCTTCATCGCCAAATGGCCAGCCAGAATACCTGCGGGTATTGCCTTCCAGCCCGCTGCACATCATATGGACCTGATGCCAACGATTGCGGCCGCCGCCAATGCGAAGTTGCCCACGGACCGGAAGATTGACGGGGTCGATCTGATACCATTTGTACTGGGTGAACGCAGTGAGCCCCCTCACCGCACCTTGTTCTGGCGTGAGGGTTACCACCAATCCGTTCTGCATGAAGGTTGGAAGCTCATTCGCGCCAACCAGCCGGATCAGCCGGCAGGCACTGCGCAAAAGAAGTTTTTGTTCCACCTAGCGATGGACCCTACTGAACAAGAAAACCTCGCCGAACAACGCCCGCACAAGGTTGCGGAACTCGAAGCACTACTGACCGCCCATAATGCAGAACAGGTCGACCCAATTTGGCCTTCGATCATTGATGGACCCATGTTGATAGACAAGCACGGAGGTCAGCCTTATGAGCCCGGCGATGACTACATCTATTGGCCCAACTGAGTATTGAACATGACAAATGAAACGCGGCGGGTCGATGTTCTTATCGTGGGTGCGGGGCTGACGGGTGTCGGTCTGGCGCGACATCTGCAAACTGAATGTCCGCAGGATAGTTTTGCATTGTTGGAAAGTCGCAGCGCAATAGGCGGCACCTGGGATCTTTTTCGCTACCCAGGCATCCGATCAGACAGCGACATGTACACTTTCAGTTATGGCTCCAAACCCTGGCTAGCGAAACAGTCGCTGGGTGATGGCACCCGAATTCGCAACTATATCAACGAAGCCGCCACGGAGGCCGGCGTAGACAAACACATTCACTTTCAGCACAAGGTCGTCAGTGCAGATTGGTCATCTGAAGAAGCTTGCTGGACTGTTAAGGCGGTGCGGACGGACACCGGAGAGAGTGTTTATTTCGCCTGTAATTTTCTGATGATGTGCTGTGGTTACTACGACTACGAAAACGGCTACGCCCCCGAATTTCGGAACCAGGACAAATTTGGCGGGCAAACCATACACGCACAGCACTGGCCAGAAGGTCTGGAGTTCGCAGGCAAGAGAGTGGTGGTCATTGGCAGCGGTGCCACGGCAGTTACACTCGTTCCTGAATTGGCAAAGGAGACCGAGCACACAGTCATGTTGCAACGATCGCCATCCTACATTCATTCTCAACCAATCGAGGACCCCTTGGCAGTAGCGCTGCGCAAGTTCTTGCCAGCAACCTGGGCATTCCGTATTACCCGTTGGAAACAAATGGCGGCCCAGATGTTTGGCTATCAAATCGCCCGCAGGCGTCCGGAGTTTGTTCGAAGCGTACTACTGCGTCATGCTCGTGAAGCGTTGGGCTCCGAATATGACATCGACAAGCATTTTACACCCCGATATAACCCCTGGGACCAACGGGTATGTGCAGTTCCCGAGAATGATCTGTTCAATGCGATACGAGAACAATGGGCCGAAGTCGTAACTGACCACATCGACACCTTCACCGAAACCGGCATTCAACTAGAATCCGGGCGCGCGCTGAAGGCGGATATCATCGTGCTCGCGACGGGCCTGAACATGAAGTACCTCGGTGGCGCTTCAGTGTCTGTGGATGGCCAGGCCATCGACCTGTCATCCCACTTCGTTTATCGCGGTACTATGCTGTCAAACCTGCCTAATCTGGGCCAGGTATTTGGCTATACAAACTCTTCCTGGACACTCAAGGCAGACCTTATCAGCAAGTATGTGTGCCGGCTCCGAAATCACATGCGCCGTTCTGGGAGCCGAGTAGCTATTCCACGAGTAGATGAAAACGCCATGCAGGCTTCACCTTTTCTCGATTTGTCGTCAGGCTACGTTACACGTGGTATAGACTCATTCCCCAGGCAAGGCAATTCGTCGCTCTGGCGTATTTACCAGAACTATTACCTGGATTTCTTTAACTTACGGGTGCGCCCGATTCGCGACCATGTAATTGAGTTTCAATAGAAACTCGCGAATCAATAACAAAGGAGTTGCTCCCTATGAACGATCAGGAAAACACCAAAGTGGCGCAACTACCCGAGTCGGTGATTTATCCAGATGAATACGAGCTGATTGGATCAAAGAACTCATACTTCTCAGCAAAAGTGCGTGCTTGTTTACAGTACAAACGCCTGCCTTATGTAGAAGTAACCGCCAACATTGAATCCATTATGCGCGCCAAACAACTTACTGGATCGCACATATACCCGGTTGTAATGTGTCCCGACGGATCTGTACTGCGCGATAGCTGCGATATTGTCGTGGCACTAGAACAACGCCACCCGGTGCGACCAGTCATCCCCGAGGATCCACTACTACACTTGGTCGCACTGATCACTGAGTTGATTGCAGACTGCTTTATTCTGGAAGGTGCGATGACTACGCGCTGGTGCCATGACCGAAACGCGGATTGGGCGAAGCGGCTGTTCAGCCAGGTCTCCAGCGAACGAGTAAAGGATGACGAACTGCGCCAGCGTGGAATCGAGAATGGCACACGCATCGGTGCCTCAATTCGCAAGAGATTTGTCGCCCTGAATGATACTGACTATGACCCACATTGGCACATAGAAGCCACACGAGACATTTTATCCCGCCTCGACAGGCATCTCACAACCACGCCCTTCCTCCTTGGCGACCGCCCTTCACTTGCCGACCTGGGAATGCTAAATGCGATGTACGGACATCTCTATCGCGACCCAGGTGTGCTAAGTGACTATATGCATTGGGAATGTATTAGCCTTTCTCTATGGACAGAGCATATGTTGGCAGCCGCGGGGGAGTCGGATCGAGGTCCCCTGTATCTCACAGCTTCAATGGAGGATGTCCTCGCCGGCTTTGGCCAGTGGTATGGCGAACGAGCGTTAAACCAGGTGCGAGAGGCAGATCAACGGTTGCGTGGTCTGCCAGACGGAGAAATCGTTGGTATCGCGGCGGCACCTAATTATGCGGCCTGGCGGTGCCAGCGTTTACGAGAATGTTATCTGCAACTGGACAATGAGTGCATGGCCGAGGCGAACCGATTGCTAGAATTAGCAGGCCTGCTCGAAGTTTGTCAGTTCCAACCCAATTGGCGCGCAGAGAAACAAGACCTGGAACTTATCAAAGTGCCCAATCGCTGATGATGCCCGAAGCCTTAAAGTCGCTCAACTATCATCACGAGTCGATTGGCCTGCACCGTTGCACAGTCGATGTTAGAAAGATCACAGCTGCCTGAATGCTATTGGTCAATCGACACACTATAATAGGGCTAGAATTACCACCTCTAGCCTGCCGCTATACATAACAGCAATATTAATCAGGGGATCAAACCTTGTCTCAATCAGAACAAGCAGTAGAAAAAGACGGCCGCATAGCGCGCGGCGAGCGCATGAAAGATACCATTCTCAAGACAACCATTGCGATGGTTAAGGAAGGCAACCTCATTCCGAGCGCGCAGCAGATTTCTGCTCGAGCCGGCGTCGCTATTCGCTCGGTCTTTCGCCACTTTGATGATATGGAAAATCTGCACATCGCATTTGATCAACTGCTCCAGGAAGAGTTTGAGAAAGAGTATCCCAGGGAACAGCGGTTGTTTGAGCC
>CALJGI010000043.1 GCA_938074045.1 uncultured Halieaceae bacterium | reverse complement strand
CGCTGCCCCTTTGGCAAGGAATACGGCAGCTGTGACATTGAGTGTGCGAAGGACCTGGAACGGGTAATCCTGGATGAGGGTCCAGATCAGGTGGGCGCCGTGGTATTGGAGCCCATAACCGCAGGGGGTGGCGTTATTCCCCCTGTACCCGAGTATTTTCCGATTATCCAGGAGATATGTCGGCGCCACGAGGTGCTGATCCATATCGACGAGGTGGTGTGTGGTCTGGGGCGAACGGGCAAGTGGTTCGGTTACCAGCATTATGAACTACAGCCTGACATCGTCACCATGGCGAAGGGTGTCGCCAGTGGCTATGCCGCCATCTCCTGCACGGTCACCACCGGGGACATCTTCGATCAGTTTAAAGCCCAACCCTCAGAACGCACCAGCTACTTCCGGGATGTCAGTACCTTCGGCGGTTGTACCGCAGGGCCTGTTGCCGGTCTGGAGACCATCGGCATAATTGAAGAGGAGGGTTTGCTGGAAAATGTCACTACCATCGGTCATCACCTGATGGATGGACTGCATGCGTTGAAGGAAAAACATGAGCTGGTGGGAGATGTGCGTGGTGTGGGTTTGTTTGCTGGTCTTGAGCTGGTGTCCAGCCGGCAAAGTAAAACTCCGGTGCCCGAGACTGTCGCCATGGCGGTGGTTGCGCGGTGCATGCAACAGGGCGTTATTATCGGCCGAACCAACCGTAGTTTCGAGCAGTTTAACAACACGCTGTGTCTTAGCCCGGCGCTGATTGCCGGTCGTTCTGAAATCGATGACATTGTCGCTGCTCTGGACCTCGCACTGGAGGGCGTAGCCGGCCAGTCATAATCTACAAATCCTCCTGTTTGCTCACTGAGCCGCCAATCGGGTAGGCTGCGGTCACAGGTCAGGGGGTCCGCATGTCAGATAATAAAAATAGTCCCACATTTACTTCGTCTGCAATGGTTTTGCACCGAGTGCTAACAGCGTTCATCGCCTTCGCTGCGAGCTCATCGGCGCTGGCAGAGCAGAGTGTCGATGACTTTATCAACAGTAACGTGCAACCCCTGACGGATGTGCTATCCGCCGTGGTTTTCTTTTCGGTAGGGGTATTTGGTGTGCAGGTACCTCTGGTGGTGGCGTGGCTGGTGCTGGCTGCGGTATTTTTTACTCTCTATTTCAACTTTCTCAATGTGCGCGGCTTCGCCCACGCTATCCGTCTGGTCCGTGGCGATTTTGCCGACAAGAAGGCGCCGGGGGAGGTAACGCATTTTCAAGCGCTGGCCACCGCGGTGTCGGGTACTGTGGGCATAGGTAATATCGGTGGTGTTGCCGTGGCGATTTCTGTCGGCGGTCCGGGAGCTACATTCTGGATGATATTGGCGGGATTTCTCGGTATGTCGACCAAGTTTGTCGAATGTACGCTAGGGACCATGTACCGTCGGGACAATCCCGATGGTTCCGTGTCTGGCGGTCCTATGTATTACCTTGAACGCGGGTTTGTTGATCGGAATATGCCCAGGCTGGGAAAGTTTGTCGGCAGCTTTTATGCCCTGGGTATCGTGATTGGCTGTCTGGGTATTGGCAATATGTTTCAGTCCAACCAGGCCTTTCAGCAGTTTGTGAACGTAACGGGCGGAGCGGATGGTAGCTGGTTTGCCGACCGGGGATGGTTGTTCGGTATATTGATGGGTGGGCTGGTCGGGGTTGTTATCATTGGCGGAATCCAGAGTATTGCCAGAGTCACCAGTAAAGTTGTGCCCTTTATGGCGGTATTTTACTGCGTTAGCGCGATAACGATTATTGCGATGAATTTTGAAGCGCTGCCCTTTGCTTTCAATGCCATTATCAGCGGTGCTTTCAGTCCTGAAGGTATGAGCGGTGGCGCCATTGGCGTTATGGTGGTGGGCTTCCAGCGTGCCGTTTTCTCCAATGAGGCGGGCATCGGTTCAGCTGCCATCGCACATTCTGCCGTGCAAACCCATGAACCTATCACTGAAGGTTATGTATCACTGCTGGAGCCCTTTATTGACACGGTGGTGATTTGTACCATGACCGCGCTGGTCATTATCACCACCTTCTATTACGAACCTGCATTTAATGCAGGGCTTGATGGAATTCAGATGACCTCAGCCGCGTTTGAACGCAATATTTCCTGGTCGCCCTACCTGATCGCGGTGGCGGGGATGTTGTTTGCTTTTTCTACCATGATTGCCTGGGCTTACTACGGCCTGAAAGGTTGGACTTATCTGGTGGGGGAGGGATATTGGGGTAGCGTCGCCTTTAAGTTCCTGTTTTGCGTGTTCGTTGCGCTGGGGTGCAGCATCCAATTGGGGGCTGTGCTGGATTTCTCCGATGCGATGGTTTTCCTGATCTGTGTACCCAATATCATTGGCTTATACCTGCTGGCTCCGGTGGTCCGACGTGAATTACGTTTGTACAACGAACGACTTTCTGGCTGAGCTTCGCAGCTCTGCTGATCATTTCAGCGTGAATCACATGCGTTCAACCGGTCTGCGGGTTTTTCGATCCTGGGTTGAAGACGCCGCGGAAGGTGATCTGCGTTATGCTGCCTGAGTTTCTGTTCCATCTGGACCCCGATAGCGGACAGAGTCTGCAGAAGCAGATTCAGGAACATATCACCAGCGCTATCCAGGGTGGCCACCTGCCATTGGATCGACCACTGCCCTCCAGTCGCAGTCTGGCCAGCCAGCTGAAAGTGGGCCGCAACACCGTGATCCTCGCCTATGAACGACTGTTGGGAGATGGCTACCTGATTGCCCATCAACGCCGTGGATATTTTGTTAACCCCGACATTTTGAGTGGGGCAAGGTCACAAAAGATAAATCCCGGCACTCCCTTGGTAGTGAGTCGGCCCGACTGGCAGACCCGCGCTCGCCTGCATCCGACCCGACAGAGGAATATCGAAAAACCCCGTGATTGGCAGGACTATCCCTACCCCTTTATATACGGCCAACTGAATCCGGAGTTGTTTCCCTTGCACAACTGGCGGGAGTGTTGCAGGGACGCGATCAGTGCTCGCGCCATCAAAGAGTGGTCCGGAGACCGCCCGGACAGTGATCACGCCATGTTGGTGGAGCAGATTCGTACCAGACTTTTACCCCGTCGCAATGTGCGGGTGGATGCTGATCAAATTCTGGTTACGGTGGGGGCGCAGCATGCGCTGTATTTGATAGCCGAGCTACTGTTCAAGGGTGACAGCGTGATCGGGCTGGAAAACCCAGGCTATGTGGATGTGAGAAACATAGCCGCGCAGGGACCAGCTACCATCGCGAGCTTACCTGTAGACGAACTCGGCCTGGTGCTGGATGATCATCTAGATCCCTGTGACTACATTTATGTCACACCCAGCCACCAATCGCCGACGACGGCGACCATGCCGCTGGAACATCGATATGAGCTGTTACAACGTGCTGTTGATGCTGATTTCGTTCTCATAGAGGATGATTATGAAAGCGAGTTTAATTATCAGTCAAACCCGTTGCCTGCACTGAAAAGCCTCGATAGCAGCGATCGCGTGCTTTACATCGGCAGCCTGTCCAAGTCCATCGCTGCCGGCTTGCGGGTCGGCTATGTGGTGGGGCCGGCAGAGTTGATTGCTGAACTGCGGGCTTTGCGTCGGCTGATGCTGAGACATCCCGCACTTAACAATCAATATGCTATGGCTTTGTTTCTCGCTCGCGGCCATTACGATGCTCATATCCGAAATCTGCTGAAAGTTTTCAAGGAGCGCCACCAGATTATGTCGGCCGCGCTCACCAGCTACCTTCCCGGGTCGTTTTCAGTGTCCGGATTTGGCGGCTCCTCCTTTTGGGTTGAGGGGCCAGGGGGGTTTGATGCGGCGGAGTTTGCGGGGCAGGCCGCCGCCGAAGGCATTATCATTGAGCCGGGAGATATCCACTTTTTTGGCGATAGTACACCTCTCAACTACTTTCGGCTGGGCTTTTCTGCGATTGATAGCGGCAGTATTGGGGCTGGAATCGAGTCCCTGGGTAAGCTCTTGAAGTAATCCGTTTTCGCCACTGGAACAATGGGCGCAGTGCATCTGGTTCTATCGTCCAGGCCCCAAAACGTCTACCATTCGGGATTGTCTTAGCAATCCCCCGCGATCCATTATGAGGCGCGAGGATCACCTATTTTGAGGAACTCTTCATGACAAGAATGACCCCCAGCGAAGCCTTCGTTGAAACGTTGGTTGCCAATGGTGTAACCAAAATTTTCGGCATCATGGGCTCGGCCTTTATGGATGCGATGGATATATTTGCCCCCGCTGGCATTGAATTGATACCCGTCGTACACGAGCAAGGCGCCGCCCATATGGCAGACGGTTATGCACGTGCTTCTGGGAAACACGGTGTGGTGATAGGTCAGAATGGACCGGGCATTTCCAACTGTGTCACCGGTATCGCCGCGGCCTATTGGGCGCATTCTCCCGTGGTTATCATTACACCGGAGGCCGGCACCATGGGTATTGGTCTGGGTGGTTTTCAGGAGTGCCACCAGTTGCCAATGTTCCAGGAATTTACCAAGTATCAGGGACATGTGAACAATCCTGCCCGTATGGCGGAATTGACCGGTCGTTGTTTTGATCGTGCCATGTCAGAAATTGGGCCAACACAGCTCAATATTCCCCGGGATTTTTTCTACGGCGATATCAACGTCGATATCCCAAAACCCATGCGGCTCGATCGTGGTCCCGGTGGTGAGCAAAGCCTGAGTGAAGCGGCGAAGTTGCTGGCTGAAGCCGAATTCCCCGTGATTGTATCCGGTGGTGGTGTGGTCATGGCTGATGGCGTGGAGGAATGTATTGCGCTGGCGGAGTTGCTGGGCGCGCCAGTAGTGAACAGCTACCAACACAACGACTCGTTTCCCGCCAGCCATCCCCTATGGTGCGGCCCACTGGGCTATCAGGGTTCCAAGGCGGGCATGAAATTGATTTCAAAGGCCGATGTTGTATTGGCGCTGGGTTCGCGACTTGGGCCATTCGGTACCCTGCCGCAGCATGGCATGGATTACTGGCCAACTAATGCAAAAATCATCCAGATTGATGCCGATCACAAGATGTTGGGCCTGGTTAAGCCGATCTCTGTCGGCGTATGTGGAGATGCCAAGGCGGCCGCCGCGTCACTGACCCAGCGGCTGTCGGGCATGCAGGTTGCAGCCGCGGCTACGCGCGAGAGCCGGGCGGCTGAAATTGCCAGCGAAAAGGCAGCCTGGGAGGCGGAGCTCAATGAGTGGACCCACGAACGGGACCCCTACAGCCTGGACATGATTGCGGAAGCCGCAGGAGAGGAGGGCAATTGGTTGCATCCCCGACAGGTGCTGCGCGAGCTGGAAAATGCCATGCCGGAGAATGTGATGGTATCCACCGATATAGGCAACATCAATTCCGTGGCACACAGCTATCTTCGCTTCGAGAAACCGCGGAGCTTTTTTGCACCCATGAGTTTTGGTAACTGCGGTTATGCCCTGCCCACGATGATTGGTGCCAAGGCTGCCTGTCCCGACCGTCCGGCCATCGCTTATTCCGGTGACGGTGCCTGGGGGATGAGCATGGGCGAACTTATGACCGCCGTGCGTCATGACATTCCCGTGACCGCCGTGGTCTACCATAATCGTGATTGGGGTGCGGAGAAGAAAAACCAGGTAGAGTTCTATGATCGTCGTTTTGTCGCAGCAGAACTGGAAAGCGAAAGCTGGGCGGGAATCGGAAAAGCCATGGGCACTGAGGGTATTCGCGTTGACCAACTTGAAGATGTGGGTCCAGCCCTGGAAAAGGCTGTGGATATGCAGATGAATGGTGGCAAGACCACCGTGATCGAAGTCATGTGCACCCGTGAACTGGGAGACCCCTTCCGGCGCGATGCCTTGTCCACCCCGGTTCGCTACCTAGAGAAGTACAAGGACTACGTCTGATTTTTGAGTCACCCCATGTCTGATCTAATGAACCAGGCGTTATCACTGCAACCGGCGGCTGTTGCGGTTGTTAATGCCGGGTCAATACTGCCTATGCAGTCCGCCATGCTGGCGCAGCAGAAAGGCCTGGTAGAGCCGGTACTGGTTGGTGACACAGATGCGATTCAGCGCTGTGCCGAGACGCTGTCATGGGATATATCCGGCCTCAGAATCTGTGGTGCCGGGGATGAGACAGAGGCGGGCGACGCCGCCGCGGTACTCGCACGGGATGGCGAAGTCGCCTTCCTGCTGAAGGGAGACATTCATTCCGACACCCTGCTGCGAGCGGTGCTCAAGAAAGAGCACGGTCTGCGAACGGTCAACAGGCTGAGTCATGCCTTTCATATGAGTATTCCCGGCCGCAGCAAGCCCCTGCTGATCACAGATGCTGCGATGAACGTCGCGCCTGATGTTGCCACACGGGTCGCCATAACCCGTAATGCCATAGACCTCATGCACGCGCTGGGTTGCGACTCACCTGCCGTGGCGGTGCTATCCGCCATCGAGTACGTCACACCATCCATGCCATCCAGCGCTGACGCAGCGGCGGTTGCCGCCGAATTTGCAGGTGCCGGCAATGCCATTGTCTCTGGTCCCTTGAGCCTGGATGTGGCTCTTTCTGCTGAGGCGGCGTCACTCAAGGGCATGACTGATACGGTAGCGGGGTGCGCCGATGTACTGGTGGTGCCCACAATCGAAACCGGTAATGCGCTGTTTAAATCTCTGGTGCATTTTTCAAGCGCGATTGCGGCGGGCATTGTGCTGGGGGCGAAAGTGCCGGTTGCGTTGACGTCCCGGGGTGATTCGATTGATTCTCGACTCGCTTCACTGGCGCTGTGTGCGGTATACGCCCAATCCCGATGCTGATCCGATAGGAGGTAACTGTCATTGGATAATACACGTGGAGACGCTGCCAGCTCGGCAGATGCCGTCTCTGATCTGGTATCACGGGCCCGAATAGCGCAAGCCCTGTATGCGGGGTATTCGCAACAGCAGGTGGATGATGTAGTCGCCGCCGTCGCCTGGACCCTGTTGCAACCTGAAAACAATGCACGTCTGTCAGAGCAGGCTGTCGCCGACACGGGGATGGGGGTGGTCGCCGACAAGATGATCAAGAATGAACGCAAAACCATGGGCTTGCTGCGGGATATGCAGGGTGCGCTCACGGTAGGTGTGGTCGCCGAACATCCCGAGCAGGGTATTGTGGAGATCGCGCGGCCGATTGGTGTGTTAGGTGCTGTGGTTCCGTCCACCAATCCGGTGGCAACCCCATACAACAAAACGCTGAACGCGCTGAAGTGCGGTAACGCGATTATCCTCGCACCCTCGCCCAAGGGGCAGACGGTTTGCGAGGAAGTCGTCGAGCTGATGCGTAATGCGCTGACAGCGATAGGCGCGCCGGCTGATCTGGTGCAGAAACTGCCCCAGCCTGTGAGCAAGGCGCTGACCAATGAATTGATGCGGCAGGTTGATCTGGTGGTGGTGACGGGTTCGCAGAACAACGTACGCGGAGCCTATTCCAGCGGCACGCCCGCGATTGGTGTGGGCGCCGGCAACGTCCCCAGTCTGGTGGATGAGACAGCGGACATTGCAGATGCAGCAGCCAAAATCACTGCCTCCAAGACCTTTGATAACGCCACCAGTTGCTCCTCAGAGAATTCCCTGATTGTCGTTGATGCTGTCTACGAGGCGATGATGGCGGCATTGGCTGGTCTGGGCGCTCAGCGATTGGATGCCGAGGAACGGGAAACCCTGCGCAATTTTATGTGGGTCGATGGACGCCTGAGTCCAGCGGTTACCGCTCAGTCAGCTCGGGATATTTTAACCGGCGCGGGTATTCCCGTTCGCATCGACGACGTAAATATGATTCTGGTTGAAGAGGCGGAGCCCCGGGCCGACTCAAAGTTTGCCAACGAGAAATTGAGCCCAGTGCTCACCGTCTACCGGGCACGGGACTTTGACCACGGTGTGGAACTGGTAAACGGCGTGCTGGCGATCAACGGCAAGGGCCATTCCATGAGTATTCATTCGCATGACGATCGGCGCGTATTGGGTCTTGGCCTGCAACTGCCGGTTTGCCGGGTCATTGTCAACCAGGCCCACTGTTTTGCCACGGGAGGCTCCTTCGACAACGGCCTGCCATTTTCTCTCTCCATGGGCTGTGGTAGTTGGGGTGGCAACAGCATTTCAGACAATATGAATTTCCGTCATTACCTCAACACAACCCGCATTGCGCGTGTCATTCCTCCCCGGGAACCCACGCTTGAGGACTTGCTGGGCGACTACTGGGAACGCCATGGACGCTAGTGACCAGAACAATACCGGACCCCAGTTTCCCTTCGCGCTCAGGGCGCTGAATGCCGTCGGGGGTGGTCTGTCAAAGCTGGGTATACAGCCCCTAAACCTGCAACTGGAAGCATTGCTGCAGAAAGCCAGCAAGAAAACCGGCTTATCGGATTTTGGGGGTGATGAGTTTCGTGATCCCCTGCAATCTTTACTGCGATCTCTGGAAAGTGAGGCCGATTTGACGCTGTTCGGTCGCATGGTGGCCCGCTCGGATATTTCGCGAACGCTTGAGAATCGACTGGGCATGGTAAACCTCTTGCGCGAGCACCCTGAGATTGAGCAGGGCCGCATTGAACGACCAATTTTTGTGGTCGGACCCCCGCGTACAGGTACAACTATATTTCATGACCTGCTGGCGCTGGATTCCGGCAACCGCGTGCCGCTGTCATGGGAGGCGAGCTACCCCCTGCCGCCGCCGGAAACCGCGACCTATCTCACCGACCCG
Organism: uncultured Halieaceae bacterium; assembly: GCA_938074045.1. Lineage (GTDB taxonomy): Bacteria > Pseudomonadota > Gammaproteobacteria > Pseudomonadales > Halieaceae > CALJGI01. The sequence continues at coordinate 938 of CALJGI010000043.1, read as the reverse complement.
CGTATCGCCCGGGTACAGGCTGATCTGGACCAGGTGGACCAGCTGCTGCCAGCGTTCAAATCCATGCATCCCATGGGTGCGCAGCGTGCGCAGGAGTGTGTGTCAATCACCTCACACGACTTCTCCTCCATGGTCTACCAGACCCAGTACGATGTCAGCGAGTACGATCGCTGGCTGCTGGACACGGATATGCAATCGCCGCTGCAATGGCATCGCCGATTCCTGCAAATCCTGCAATGGAAAGCACCCGGTGAACGCTGGGCGCTGAAATCTCCCCAGCATTTGTGGCATATACAACATGTACTGCGGGAGTACCCGGATGCCCTGATTGTGCAAACCCACCGCGATCCAGTACGTGTGCTGGTCTCCATCAGCAGCCTGGTGGCAACGCTGCGTAGTCTTGCCTCGGATGCCGTTGATTTACACAAGGTGGCGCGTTACTACGCTATGGCGCTGGCAAAGGGGTATAACAACACGGTTGAGTTCAGGCGCTCGGGCCAGTTGCCGGAGGGCCAGGTGGTAGATCTCTACTTTCAGGATTTTATCAGGGATCAGGTCGGCACCGTGCGCCGGGCTTATGAGCATTTTGGACTGGAGCTATCCGAGGATGCCGCTGCAGCCATGCAGCACTTTCTCGATGAAAATCCCGCAGACAAGCATGGCAAGCATCTCTACTCCTTTGTCGACATAGGCATGGAGGAAGACGAGGTGCGGGAAATGTTCAGTGAGTATGAGAGCTACTTCAATGTACCGAGGGAACCGGTAACCCAGTAATCTGGGGCAATAGCCTGTGTTTTGGTCGTCATGCTGTTGCAATCCATACCCAATGAGCGACCCGGGTTTGGGCCGCGCTTTAATTCAGGCTATCCTAGTCGCCCGTACTTATTGAAGGCGATGTCACCGTGACAGAATCCATGTCCCAACAAGCCATGCAACTC
>CALJGI010000042.1 GCA_938074045.1 uncultured Halieaceae bacterium | reverse complement strand
GTCAAACACCTCTTCATTACCGCCTATGCCCAGGTAATCCAGTCGGGTCATGGTGTGCAGTTTGGGTATTTCCGCGTTGGTCAGGTCATTCTGACCCAGCTCAAATTCCTCCAGCCTTGTTGCCAAAAACTCGACGCCGTCAAGATTGCTGATACCGCGTTCGTAGCAATCGAGCTCCTCTTCCACATCGCTCAATACCACAGCACTGCCGTTATCAGACACGCAGTTATACAGCGCTGTTTGCAGCCCCATATTGGCGACCAGAAACTCACATTCAACAGATGCCGCGTTACCGGACGCGTTCACCGTCCCGGTGCCATTGTTAACCGTGCACTGGGCCGGGGCATCTGGTGCCGCGGACACGCTCACGTCAAAATTACCCCCCTGGGGCACATCAAAGAAAGTCACCTGGGTGTCGTCGGCTTCCACCACTACTGTCTGGCTCTGGGAACCATCCAGTGACAGGGCCAGGGTAAATTCACCCGCCGGGTCGACTCTATCGACGGTGACCACCACCTCGGCGGTGGCGGCGATATTGTTAACCGTGATGGTGACGTCGTCTGTATCCGCAGCACCTTCGTTATCTGTCACCGTCAGGCGGAACGTCAGCGCTTCGCTGGTGGTATTGATATCGGGTGCCGTGAACGTCGGGCTATCGGTACTGGCACCAGACAAAGTCACGTTAGTGCCTGCAGTCTGCGCCCAGCTATAGGTGATAGTGCCATCGCTATCGCTGCTGCCGCTGCCATCGAGTTGCACGGCGGTCAATTCGTCCACAGTATCGTCGGCTCCGGCATCCGCGGTGGGATCGACATTCACCGGTGTCACCGTAATAGATATGGAATCAGAATCAGTAGCACCTTCGTTATCGGTCACCGTCAGCTCAAAGGTAAAGATCGCAGCGGTGGTCAAAGCAGGCGCGGTAAAGGTGGCCGTCTGCGTACTTGTGCCGGTTAAGGTTACGGTGTTGCCGCCGGTCTGGGACCAACTGTAACTATCAATCGTGCCATCGCTATCGGTACTGCCACCGCCGTCCAGCTGCACAGCAGTCGTTTCAGGCACCGAGTCATTGTCGCCTGCAACAGCTGTGGGATCGGTATTCACCGGTGTTATCGTAATAGAGACGGAGTCTGAATCAGTGCCACCTTCGTTATCGGTGACTGTCAGCTCAAAGCTAAAAATGGCGGCCGTGGTCAATTCAGGAGCTTGAAAACTGGCCGTCTGGGTTCCCGCTCCGGTCAGGGTAACGACATCGCCGCCGGTCTGGGTCCAGCTGTAACTGGCAATGGAGCCATCGCTATCGGTACTGCCACCACCGTCGAGTTGCACGGTGGTTTATTCCACAGCCGTGTCGTTGTCACCGGCATTGGCCGTCGGGTTGGCGTTGACCGGATTAACGGTAATCACCACTGTGTCGGCATCAAAGGCCCCTTCACCATCTCCCACGGTCAATTCAAAACTGAACAGCGCTGCCGCGGTCAATTCAGGCGCGGTAAAACTGGGGGTTGCTGTGTTGGCGTTGTTAAGGGTCACCACCGTGCCGCCAATTTGGCTCCAGCTGAAACTGGTAACGCCGACATCATCGGCGCTGCCGTTACCGTCAAGCTGCACCGTGCTGCCTTCGTTGACCGCATCATCATCACCGGCATCCGCCTGGGGTGGAATGTTAATGGCGCCGACGGCGATGGATACCTGATCGCTGGCGCTGGCACCCTCGTTATCGGTCACCGTCAATTCAAACACCAGAATCTCTGCCACGGATAGCGAGGGCGAGGTAAACGTGGTGGTGGATGAAGTGGCATCACTCAAGGTCACTGTCGTACCCTGCACTTGTGCCCAGACAAAGGTCACCGTGCCATCGGCGTCCGTACCGGAGCCCAAAAGGGTGACAGCGGTGTTTTCATCCACGGTCTGGGTGTCGCCGGCCTCGGCGGCGGGGGGAAGGTTAACCGGGTTTACGGTAATCGCCACGGTATCGCTGTCGGACAATCCGTCGCTATCGGTGACGGTCACTTCAAAGGTCAGCACTTCAACGCTGGTTACTGTGGGTGTGGTAAAGGTGCGCACCGGGTTAGAGGTAGTGGCAGTGAAGGGATCAAAGGCAACCACCGTGCCGCCGATTTGCGTCCAGTTATAGCTGACTACCTCACCATCGGCATCAGTACTGCCCGAGGCATCCAGCGTGACGGAGGTTTCTTCATCCACACTTTGATCTGATCCGGCATCGGCGACGGGTGTGGCCAGCTCTACAAACACCGCGGTGAGCTCCGGAATGGGAACCTCACCAAAATTCTGATCCCAGAGTGTGACCAGGTTGGCCGGCACATCAAAACGGCAGTTGTTGCCTTCGCTTAAATGGCCACAGGAGCCGTCCCAGCGATCAAAGCGCCAGCCCGCACGCGGCACCGCCGTGTAGTTGACGAAGTAGTCGCCCTGCACGTCGTTATCGACGCAGTTAGCGGCACCGGCCTGAAACTGCTCCAGCGTACAACCAAAAATTCCGCCATTGGCGGCGGCATTGGCATCGACAATATCCCCTTCACCGACGATGGCCAGGGGGTGTTTACAAGCCTGCAATACCAGTAGAAGGGCAAGGCTCGCGAGAATTCTCATGGTCCTACACTCCAAATCACACAAAAGGCCAAAAAAGGGGTCTGACCCCATTTATCAAAAAGGGGTCAGACCCCTTTTTTGTGGGCACAATATTAGCACTGCGGTGGGGGGACTAACCGTACCTGCGTCACACTATTGGGTGTTAATAATCACGTTACCGGCAAGGGTGACGACCCTGCCACAGTAATCCTCTGCTTCCATTCGCGCCATTGTATCTGCATCTTCAGTATAGGCCACTGTGCGGGATCCATCCGGCAAATCACACACTGCCACACCGCGCCAGGGCCCATCACCCTGATACAGCACAGTGTAGCCGGCAACCGTCGCATCGCCAACGTGTGAGGGTACGACCTCGCATATCGGCGTGGCCTGTTCCACCTCCTCCGTCACATCCAGCGCCTGAAAATCACCCGCACAGGGCTCGGTTGAGTACAGCGCCACACCCTGCTTGGTGATAAAACTGGAGATACAGGTGACCATACCGGTGTCACCGGGGTTATCGCGCAGCACCTGGGCCAGTTTCACTGTGGCCTGAAACACAAAATTATTCAGCGGACCGCCGCCAAAGGTCATAGCCCCGGTGACAGACAGTGGTCGATGGGCATTCACACCCAGCTCCGCCATTTGCACCCGCACCGCCGAGGGAAAACAGCTGTACAGCTCCATATGCTGGACGTCTTCTGGCTTGCAACCGGCTGCTTCAAAAGCACGCTGACCCGCCAGGGCAAAACCCTGGCTGCGGTGTAATGCTCTACGCGCGGACACCACACTCATAAAATTGCTCTCAGCGGCGGCCAGGGGATACACCCATTTGGATTCCGGAATACCCAGTTCCCGCGCCTTGGCCACCGAGCAGAACAACAGCGCACTGGACTGGTCCACATTCCACTGGGTGTTGTGCAACTTGGTATAGGGAAAGGCCAGCATCTTGTTTTTCGGGGAGGGATTGCGAATGTATTCCGCCTCCACCGGCTCCCTCACCCAGGCATCGGGGTTGGCTGCCGCGATTTGCGAGAAGCCAGCATACATCCTGGCCATATGATCCCGGTGCTCATCGATGCTCTCCCCTTGTTCATGCCTGAGAGCGCTGTCCATAATGGCGTAATACCCCACCGGCATACCCAGGCCGGCGGCGGATTCCACCTGATTCCACAGCTCGGCGTGGGGCTGCATAAACAGATCGGGTACGCTTGGATCTGACGAGTCACCTTCATCCCCGCCATCCTGCGCCAGACTGGGCGCTCCCGGCATATCCGCCGGATTGGATTCAGCCAGTTCAATACCAGCTATCTGCGCGCGCAGGGCGCGGTATTTGGCTTCACCCCCGGCCACCAGGGTGACGCTGGCCTCCCCTGACGCAATCAGCGAACAGGCCCGGCTGACCAACGTGTGCTGCAGAATACCCACTTCCGCAAACACGGTTTTCGCATGATCGGCACCCACAGCGGATGCGATCAAACCGGCTGGGTTAGTATAGGACCAGATGCCATTCGGTACAGAGATATCATCAATGGCCGACAACAGGTCACCTGCAGCACTGGGAGATGCATCCTCCGCTGCACCGCGAGTCGCTGCAATCATCAACTCGATGGGCTCCAGCCCCTCGCCGGCTTCTTCAAAACGCTGATTCGCCGCTGCCACCCCCACCAGTACCGGTGTTTTATCGTCTGTCACTTTTTGCTCCCACTGCCTGCTCGCGTTTATCCACATAACTGCCCGTAAATCGAATCGCAGGGTAGCGGAATCAGCGCCGCCATGCGACGCCGGCCAGTAAGTTTCCGTGTGCAGCTCAGAGGGCTGAACCGGGTGCTGAATCAGGCAACGAGACCCGCCTGCGCACCGTTCCCTGACGCCTGACCTGTCCACGGGAATCCTCCAGGAAACGCGTATAGGCCAAACGCCGTGATTCAGCGCTGAACCCCAGACCGAGATACTCCCGGTGCGGCGTCACCAACTCATCCACGACACCATCCAGATTGGCCCGGGCGCTGGACCAGAACCACTGTTCCGGCTGATTGACCAGCTTCTCAATCACCGGGGTGCGTTCCACGTAGCGATAGCAAGTAAGTAAAAAGCCGGGGCTGTCGATTTCACTTCCCCGGTACCAGGCCGTCCACTTGTATTGCCGCTGGGTGCTGGCACGATTGGAATAGGCTTCAAAGCGGCGTATCGATTCATCCAGGGCCGAGCGAATACTGTCTTCCCGACTGGGGGTTACAAGCAAATGCGCACGAATAGGTAACAGGGCATAAGCATGCACGGCCATGCCGTATTTCAGCCCGGCGTCGAGCAGAAACTCCAGAAACAACTGGTAATCATTGGGTTCAAAAAAGCTGTGGCTGCGGTGATGACCGCGTAACACGATGTGGTGGGCGATACCCGCCCGATGTTCCAAGGTACTCATATGCAACTCCTTTTGCATTCGGTTAACACCCGCTTCCTGCGGGTTCTAACAGCGTAGTTCACAACGCCCGATTTGCCCAATCAAAAAAAAGGGGTCAGACCCCTTTTTTCGTTCATAATGACGCTGGTACACAAGAGGAAAACCACCCATGCACACCCGCAAACGGATACTGGTCACAGGCGGTGCCGGCTTTCTCGGCTCACACCTGTGTCAGCGCTTGCTCGAGCGGGGTGATGATGTAATTTGCGTGGACAACTTCTACACCGGCACCAAGGACAATATCCTCGGCCTGCTGAGCAACCCGCACTTTGAGTTGATCCGCCACGATGTCACCTTCCCGCTGTACGTGGAAGTGGACGAGATCTACAACCTGGCCTGCCCAGCCTCCCCCATTCACTACCAGCACGACCCGGTGCAAACCACCAAAACTTCCGTACACGGCGCTATCAATATGCTGGGCCTGGCCAAGCGGGTTAATGCCAAGATATTGCAAGCATCCACCAGCGAGGTATATGGCGACCCAAAAGTACACCCACAAACCGAAGACTACTGGGGGCATGTGAATCCTATCGGCACCCGTGCCTGTTACGACGAGGGCAAACGCTGCGCGGAAACACTGTTTTTTGATTACCACCGCCAGCACCAGCTGCGCATCAAGGTGGCGCGCATATTCAACACCTATGGGCCACATATGCATCCCAACGATGGGCGGGTGGTATCGAATTTTATTGTACAGGCCCTGCAGGACCTGCCCCTTACCATTTACGGCGACGGCAGCCAGACGCGCTCCTTCTGTTACGTAAACGACCTGATCGATGCCATGGTCGCCCTGATGGATACCACGGACGAGGTGACCGGCCCCATTAACACCGGCAACCCGGTGGCGTTCACCATCAAGGAACTCGCGGAGACGGTGATCGCCATGACCGGGTCTAAATCTGAACTGATTTTTGAAGACCTACCTGCAGACGACCCCACCCAGCGGCAACCGGATATCACCCTGGCCAAAAAGATACTGGGCTGGGAACCAAAGATTCAACTGGAAGAGGGATTGGAGAAGACGATTCCCTACTTTGCGGGCATTGTAGGTTTGACTGAACCGGTGGGCTAAACCGACTACTGCCAGCTTGTGACCACCTGCAACTGCGAACTGCCGCTCTTGCTCACCGTGGTGTTACGGCCTTTCTCCTTGGCTTCATACAAGGCCTCATCCGCCAGATTGATCAGATAACTGCCGTCGGTGTCATCGTTTGGTCGACAACTGGCAATGCCCTGACTGACGGTAACGAACTCACTCACCGAAGAATACTCGTGGGGGATTTCCTCCAGCTTGATACGCTCGGCAATGCGGCTAGCCACCGCTAAAGCTTCATCCGAGGTAATACCCGGCATCAATACCACAAATTCCTCACCGCCATAACGCGCCAGAATATCACCCGCCCGATTCACCGCCTCCTGCAAGCACTTGGAGATAAGTTGCAGACACACATCACCCGCCGGGTGACCGTAGTTATCATTGTAGGGTTTGAAGAAATCCACATCCAGCATGATGCAGCTGACGGGCGCGCCGCTGCGACGAGCCCTGCGCCATTCTGAAGACAGCGTGCGATTGAAAAAACGCCGGTTGAACAAACCCGTCAGCTCGTCGGAGTTGGCCAGTACGGTTTGAATCTTACGAGCGTCTTCCAGTTCCTCGTTACGGGTGCGCAGGGTCTCAGAAATACCCGACAACTCGGCGAACAGCGTTTCGTTGCGCCAGTTGGACTCAATCATACGGCGGTAGTTGTGATAAACCGTGCTGCTGCGCACAATCAGAGCCGTACCCCCCAGCATTAGCATAATGCCCAGCACTATGTTGTGCTCGTAGGTCCAGTAATTCAAAAAATAAAACCAGAAAATGGGATATAACGCCGAAGCCACATCCACCACGTAGTGCTCCCGCACAATGGATGCCGTCCCCAACGAGATGGATGTGAGCAGAAAAATAGTCATCAGGCAGATGTACTGGGTGGCCAGCGGCACTTCACTGGCGATCATACAGTAGGGGATAGACCACAATAGCCCGGTGGTTATCGTACCCGCCATCATCTTGTAGAAGGTGCGTGTGAGTTCGTAGTCGGTCATACCCCGCAAATTCAGGGACTTCAGCCAGCTTCTCCGTAACACCAACACCGTGAGGGATACACCCGCCCAGACAAACAAGACAGCCAGGGAGATGTGCCCGCGCAATACGAGAATCACCGTGAGCATGCCGCACAACTGGGTTATGATGAGGCCGAAAGACACAGAAGTACGCAACAGCTCGAGTTGGGCTGCGAACCGCTCGAAGGTAGGCATCCTGAGTTCTGTGTCCATGCCCTATCATACTCCCGTCATTGACTCGAAGGCTATGGTTGGCATAGGGTTTTTATCAGGTATGAATGGCTTTCACATTTGCTCCATATTTCGGTAACAAACGCATGGTTCCATGGAAAATCACAAGAATCATCATATTAATCGGCCTGTTAGCGCCGTTTTTGACCACTGTGTTCAATATCACCAACGACCTGCTAAGGGCACAGAGTGAAGAAGGGCCCCTGATATGGGAGCCCGATGTGTTGGCACTGGAAAGCGCCGCCGAGGACAACCCGCCGTCGGCCAAGCCGGTTATTTTTCTGGGCGCGCGGCAGGTCACCCTGTGGCATGAAATCAACGACTACCTTGAACCCCTGCCAACACTGCGCCAGGGTGTAGGTTCCGCCAATGTGGAAGACCTGGAGTATTACTACAATCGCCTGGTAACGCCCTACGACCCCCGGGCGGTGGTGATCGTACCCAGCCAGACGGATTTCAATCTGCGGGGCGGCCGCATTGCCAGCGTGTACACCTCGCGTTTACGGCGACTGGCAGAAAAAATTCTGGCGGATCTGCCAGATATACATATTTATGTGATTAGTCCCACCAAGGCGCCCAGTTTTCGGGATTCCTGGACCGATATAGACCGCGCCCACAAGGAGCTGGCCATTTATGCCGCCTCTCACCCCGACATAACTTATATCGATGTAGTGGCGGAGTTTCAGGATGCCCAGGGCAACCCCACACCCATAACCTTCAGAAGCGACGGCATTTTTTATTCAGACTGGGGCTATATGCGCTTAAGTGCGGCGGTGATGCGGTATCTGGTGGCGGATTTTCCGGAGTTTTTCCAGTAGCAGAAAATTAAAACAAAAAAATAAAGCAATGAGTTAAGACGAATCACGAACGGCCTTTAAATCCGCCTCCGCCATAATAACCACTAATTCTTCGAAGGTCGTCTCGGGCGACCAACCCAGCTTTGCCCGCGCTTTGGAGGCATCACCACATAACTCAGCACCACCCTCTTCACGATAATAATCAGGATTAACGCGGACAATCTCCCGCCCGGACTTGCGGTCAACCCCGCGCGCATCCAAACCCTCACCTTCCCAGGCGATATCAAGCCCACAGACCCTAGCCACCCCCTCAACAAACTCCCGCACCGAGTGGGTAACCCCCGTGGCCAGCACATAATCATCGGGCTGATCCTGTTGCAACATCAGCCACATGGCCTCCACGTAATCCGGCGCATAGCCCCAGTCACGGTGTGAGGAGAGATTGCCCAGCTCCAGCACCTCGCGCTGCCCCACGGAGATTTCGGCCAGCTGGGTGGTGATTTTGCGGGAAACGAACTCCGGCCCCCGCAGGGGTGATTCGTGGTTGTACAAAATGCCTGAGGAAAAATGCATCCCGGCGGTTTCGCGGTAATCCACACCCAACCAATAGGCAAATAGCTTGGCGGTGCCATAAGCAGTACGGGGCTGAAACCGGGTGAGTTCATTCTGTGGCGTGGTTTCGCAATTGCCGTAAAGCTCAGCCGTCGAGGCCTGAAATACCCGTGCCTCCGGGCAGGCGGTGTGGGCTGCTTTCAGCAGGCGTGCCACGCCCATTCCGGTTACATCCGCTGTGTGAAGGGACTGATCCAGCGGCGCCCCTGGGAAACTCTGGGCCGCCAGATTGTAAATTTCGTCCGGGGTTACCTCACACAGCAGCTGATGAATATTGGAGTATTCCAGCAGTTCGATATCGACCAGCTCCACCTGATCAGTTATACCCAAACGCTCTAGCCGGGGTACAACACTATTCAGACTGGGGCGCTTGGCGCCATAGACCTGATAGCCACGACCGAGTAGGGAGGCGGCAAGGTAAGCGCCGTCCTGGCCGGTGATGCCGGTTATCAATGCTTTCTTGCTATCTGACACTGGAATCTTCTATGCAACGAGTATCTAGTTGGGAGTATACCTACCCCGACCAACTATCTTGAAATTTTCCTGTGCTAAAGTAAGCATCAATCAGTCTTCCACGAACGCGATACGTCACATCAATCTATGAGTTACAACTCCACCCACGGTCACCACTCGATGATTCTGGACCGTGTGCGCAATGAAGCCTATGCACGCGCCATCAGGGCAGCGGTCACCCCGGATAGCGTGGTGTTGGACCTGGGTGCCGGCCTTGGAATACTAGGGTTTATCGCCGCCAAAGCCGGCGCGAAAAAGGTGTATAGCGTGGAGCCAGCACCGGTGATTGAAGCAGCAAAAATGGTCGCCAAAGCCAACGGCCTAACCAACGTCGAGTTTATACAAACCACAGCCGAGCAACTTGAACTACC
>CALJGI010000041.1 GCA_938074045.1 uncultured Halieaceae bacterium | reverse complement strand
TCCATGACTGTGTGCTGGGGTTGTACATCAAAAAATGTAAGCGTCGCCAGCGGACGCCTGTACACATCTCTGGCCGCATAGGCCGGGGTTCTGTGCTCACCGGCTATGGCATCCGCCAAACTGGTTTCGTTGACGCCGGCTGCGGCGCTAAAGGGCAGGAACAAGGCTGCCAGTAAAATTATGCGTTTCATGATCTCTCCAAATAGGTTGGTCTTGAGCCGATCCAACAATATAGCCAAAGATGCAGGGTAGCGTACACCCATTCACATGTTTCGGCATAACATCAAATTGACACCGTGACGGCTGCTTCCCGGTTGTCTGGATAGCAAGAAAGAGAGGAGTCATCATTATTCATCCCTTTTTGTCACCGGATTGGGTATCCTTATCCGTATAACTGTCTGAGAATCTTCGCTATGCCCCAGAACAACACCCACTCTGTCGTCATCGGTTACATCGCCTGGCTATTGGGCTTTCTCGGTTGTCATCGTTTCTACTACGGCAAACCCATCACAGGTACCATCTGGTTTTTTACGCTGGGACTGCTTGGGATCGGATGGCTGATCGATCTGTTCCTGATTCCCGGGATGGATCGGGATGCAGACCGCAAGTACCTCGAAGGTAGCCTGGACTATTCACTGGGATGGATTTTACTGATCTTTCTTGGCTTCTTTGGCGTGCACCGCATGTATATGGGCAAGTGGCTAACCGGCATTTTGTATTTGTTTACCGCTGGTCTGTTCGGCCTGGGCTATCTCTTCGATCTGTGGACACTCAATGAGCAGATCGATGACATAAACAGCGAGGAAGGTTGATACTGTCAGCTGACACCGCGAGATTGATGGGCTGGAGCCCAGCCAGCACTAACCCACCTTGGCTTTTTGCAATGCGGAGATTGGCCATTCCTCAATAAGTCGATCCTCTCCTTTGATATGGACCGTCATACACATATCGTCAATAGACAGGGGCTTCCCTGCTTGGGAGTGTGCCTGCAGTGGCGCGATAGGTTGGTGGTCTTCCCTGGCAAGAACGGACACAAACTTTTGTCCGGAATCACTTCTCCAGCGGTCACCCCACTGCATCATGGCAATAAGGGTAGGCAACAAATCAATGCCCTTCTCCGTGAGTTGATAGGCCTGTCTTCTGCCACCTTCCTTAACAGGCACTCTCTCGATAACGCCGGCATCGGTAAGCGTCCGCAATCGTTCCGTCAGTATATTCCGTGAGATACCAAGACTGTCCCTGAGCTGTTCAAACCGTCGAACGCCAGCACCCAGAAAGAAATCGCGCACAATCAGCATGCTCCACCACTCTCCTATCACATCAAGTGCCTGAGCCAGTGAACAAATATCACCGCTGAATGATTTTTTGACCATTAGCCATACCGCCACCGTCGTCAGTGACTGGCAGCATATATAAATCGAGGATTCAATTCAAAGTTAGTTGCATTTTAAAACTAATGCTAGTCAAGTTCGACGGATTTCTAACTGGCCCCTTTTAATTGCGCAATGGCGATAGCCGCAAATTCGTCATCGGCAGGATCCGACGGCATGGGAAATGTCACCCGATTAGACAGCGTTGAAAAACGCTCCAGATAGACGTCGGCAATCTCCTGGTAGGTCCCCCGGGGAACAAACTGGTCCAGCATTTCATCGGTGACAACGTCATTCATATCAGCCCACCTGCCCTCGCGGGTCAGGCCCAGGAGTTGTGCACCTTTCTCTTCCCACCCAAACAGCTCAAGACTGGGCCAGTAAGCTGGCGTTGAATACAGGAACCCTAATAGCTGTCGTTGCTTCTCCCATTCCCGGGCAACCGTTTCCTCGTCTTTGCCTGTAGCCGTCAGTGGGCCCAACAACAACTCAAAATCCTCCTCTTTTTTGCCGGTACGCGCTCGACCCGCCGCCAGTCTGGGTAGGCAGACTTCTTCGATGTATCGCGGTGGTGTGTTGGTCGGATGAGTAATCATGCCATCGGCATAGGCACCGACCATTTTGGTCATATCAGGGCCTACGGCTCCGCACAAAATCGGGATATGCGGGTGCTCGATGGGCCCAGGATTAAAGAAGGGTTGCAGCTTGGTAAAGCGATAATACTCGCCCTCAAAAGCCAGCTTCTGCCCGGTCTGAAAACTCGCAAAAATCGCCCGCAGCGACTGCATATACTCGCGCAGCTGCGGCACCGGTGAATGCCATACACTGGAGTAACGTTGCTCTATATTGGCTTTGACCTGGGTGCCAATACCCAATTCAAATCTGCCATGGGACATTTTTTGCAAATCCCAGCTCGCAATGGCGACGATCATGGGACTACGCGGAAAGGCCACTAACACCCCGGTTCCCACTATCAAGGTATTTGTCGCTGCCAATGCCAATGCGGCCAACAGCAAACCATCGTGAATCGCATCGGGCACCTGCAGACCATCAAAACCCATTGCTTCGGCACGCCGGGCGTGTTCCGAGATATCACCCGGCCCCATATCCTCCGGCGTTGCTGCAAAAACCTGGAACAACTTGACCACCACATTTAATCAGTTAAACTTACTATAAGATTAGCTTATTAAATGTGGATATGACAAGCCCTCTACCCCTCGAACAGGATTTTGGTCGCCTGACCATGTCCTTATTGGCGGATTTCCAACGACGACTGGACACAGATCTTGCCAGTCGAGGCGTATCTGGAGTCAGCCGACGTTACCGTGGGGTACTGATCCACCTCGGGCAGACCGGTGGCGCGCGCAACGTGGATCTCGCCACTGCAGCGGGTATACGCCCCCAATCAATGATGAAAATTGTTCATGAATTGGAAGAGTTGGGACTGGTACTACGCGCCACGGATCCGGAGGATTCCCGCGCCAAACTGATTACGTTTACCAGCCGCGGGCAAGCCTTGATCGCCGAGCTGGCCAAATCAACGGAAGCCGTCTGGCAGAGTTACTGCGAAATCCTGGGAGAACAAAGCCTGACGCAGGTGTTTTCTGATATTTCCCGACTTCTGGATGCATCGAGGAGCATAGATGAAACGTAAAGTGGCGTTTGTAACAGGAGCAAGCCGGGGCATAGGCGCTGAAGCCGCCGTCGCTCTGGCCCAGGCCGGATTTGATGTGGCGATCACAGCTCGTACAGTCTCAGAGGGGGAAGCCCAGGATTACCTTGGTATGCATATGCCGCTACCGGGCAGCCTGGAGGCTACTGCCGCTGCGGTAAAACAGGCCGGCGGCGAACCGCTGTGTCTGAAAGCCGACATCCTCGACAGCGAGGCCGTTGTACAAGCGGCACTGGCCACTCTGGATCACTTCGGGCAGGTCGATCTGTTGTTCAACAACGCCATCTATCAGGGCAGCGGTAACCAGGAACCTGTTCTGGATGTGCAACCGGAGCAGCTTCAGGCTATCTATCAGGGCAACGTCTTTACCCCGCTGATCCTGGTCCAGCAATTTCTGCCCAGCATGTTAACTGCAGGTGCAGGCACCATCATCAATATGCTGTCCTACACGGCTTTTAATGACCCTCCCGTACCGGCAGCAAAGGGTGGTTGGAGCTTTGCCTACCCGTCCTCCAAAGCCGCCCTGGCCCGCATGGCCGGCGCGCTTCGTGCGGAACATAAAGACGCAGGCCTCAGAATATTTAACCTTGAACCAGGCACGGTGGTCACAGACGTGATGCGCTCTGCCGGCGTCGACGAGGAAGTGCTTGCCCGCTTCAAACCCTGCGCACCACAGAGTATTGCCGCCGTTGTCGCCTGGTTGGCTGAACACGAACCCCGCGCAGAATGGATGGACGAGCCGGTCCTGCGCGGGCCTGCCATCGCAAAATCACTGGGGGTGCTGGATGCACCCTCTCTACTGGGAGACAATACATGAGCGCAGTATTACTGGATCGTCGCGACGGCTTCGCGATAGTTACCTTGAATCGTCCCGAATCCATGAATGCCCTTTCACGCGACCTGCGCGCTGAGCTGGTGGACGTCCTCAACGAATGTACCGCCGACAACAGCGTCGGCACCGTCATTCTTACCGGCAATGGCAAAGCTTTTTGTGCGGGTTTTGACTTGAAAGAACTCGGTTCAGGCAATAGCGAAAACGCCGCCGCAGAAGTGACCAACACCATTGCACGCGCAATGGAGGCCTTTCCGGGCCCCATCATCGGAGCCATCAATGGACACGCCATTACCGGCGGCTTCGAAATGGCACTGGCCTGCGATATTTTAATCGCTTCGGAGTCGGCGCGCTTTGCCGACACCCATGCCCGGGTGGGTATTCTGCCGGGCTGGGGTCTCAGTCAAAAGCTGCCCCGCCTGATCGGACTTTCGCGTGCCAAGGAAATCAGCTTTACCGGTGCTCCTATCGATGCCGTAAGAGCCATGGATTGGGGTTTGGTCAATCACGTAGTACCCAATGGCGAACTCATCGCTACCGCGATCACCATGGCCGAAAACATAGCCAGCTGTGTGCCGGGCCTTGTTCCGCAATACAAAAAGCTGATCGACGAGGGCTATAGTATGCATCTGTCGGAGGCGATGCCCTGGGAGGAAGAACGGGCTATCGTTTCCGCGCGCCAGGCTGCCGCTCATATGATCGAAGCGAGACGGCAGAAGGTGTTGGAACGCGGACGCGAGGAAAAGAACAGCGAGGTTTAAGTTTCCAACCCCGCCCCCGGAAATAGCTCACTTGCCGAAAATCCGGCGGCAAATCCGTCATACCCTGGCAGAACTGACACTATAATGTGATCCGCAGCCACCTCCCGTCGTGGAGGCACGAGACCAACAGCGGCACCCGGGATAGACACATGAAAGTAGCAGATCTCGTCAACGCAGATGCAACGCTCATCAGTCGACGCGCCTGGAGCGATGAACGGGTTTACCAGCTGGAAAAACGTGGAATTTTCGGCAAGGCCTGGCTGTTTCTAGGACACGAAACACAAATTCCCAACACCGGAGATTTCGTGCAAGCCTATATGTGCGAAACACCCATCATTCTCGCCCGTGGCGAGGACGATGACATATACGCCTGCATAAACAGTTGCAGTCACCGGGGCCTCCCGGTGTGTCGCGCCGACCATGGCAATACCAAGCGCTTCGTGTGCCCTTATCACAACTGGTCATATAAGGTTTCGGGAGAGCTGGTAGCCATACCCCAGGAACGCATGGTCAAGAAAGGACCTGACAAATCTGTGTTGGGACTAAAACGGGTACCCAGGGTCGAGTCCTGGCGCGGCATGATTTTCGGTAGTTTTGATGAAAATATTGAATCCCTGGACAGTTACCTGGGTGATATGCGGTTTTACCTGGATGCATTTTTCGAGCGTTTTCCCGCGGGCATCGAATTTATGGGTGCACCGCATCGCTGGGTCATCGATGCGAATTGGAAGCTCCCCATGGAGAACCAGCTCGGGGATGTAAACCATGGTCCCTATCTCCACGCGGCGGTTATTCCACCAGAGGCCAATCAGGAAATTTATGACCACGGATTCAGCGTTGTACCCGGACCGGGACATGGTGCCACATTTCGCTTAATGCCGGAGGATGTACCAATCGAGCAGGTTGCCTGGGGCTTTGAAGGTCTGGGCACACTGCTGGGCGGAGACGAAGTGCAGGAATACCTCTGTGAAGTGCAGCGACAATCCGCCGAACGTGTTGGGGCTATCCGGTCAAGAATGAAGGGGTTGACCTTCGGGGTTTACCCCAACTTATCCTTTCTATGGTCGAACACCTCGTTCAAGGTCTCACATCCCAGGGGGCCAGGACAGGTGGAGTATTGGAGTTGGGCTGCTGTGCCCGCCGATGCGCCGGACAACATCAAGAAAATTCTTCGCCGCAACTACAGTTCGTTTTTTGGTCCCGGCGGAATTCTGGAACAAGAGGACGCAGAATCCTGGATGCAGCAATACCTCGGCAGTGCAATCGATTTCGCCGATGACAGATGCTTCTATTACGGGCTTGGTCTGGGGGAAGAAAAGCCGCATCCGGACCTGCCAGGTCTCGTCAGTGGAACGGCAAACGAATACTATGCACGTGCGTTCTTTCAGCGCTGGCGAGATGCCTTGATGGCGGTGGAGGACGACCATGCCTGATCAAACCATCCCTGATCAACTGCTACTTCAGCACAAGGTCGAACAATTCTATTATCGTGAAGCCAGACTTCTGGATAATCGGCAGTATCAGAGCTGGCTTGCTCTCTGTGCCGAAAACATTCAATACATCATGCCCGCCCGCGGCAACCCATTGGTCAACAATCTCGAACACGGCAATGAATCCATGATCAGCGTGGAAAGAGAGCTGGAGGGTGTCGACTCAGACGGTTGTCCACTACGGGAGGAATCCTATTTACATCTGGCGTTGCGTGTAGACAGAAGTTTCAAAATCAATGCCTGGGCAGAAAACCCGGCCGCCCGCACGAGGAGAATTGTAGGCAATGTAGAAATCATTGATGTCGATGGCGAGCAGCTCTCAGTCACCAGTAACTTCCATCTGTTTTATGCTCGCCCAGGCGCAGCCAACTTTATCTACGCCGGGCAACGCCGTGACCTGTTAAAAGTGACGGAGGAAAGTTATCAAATCAGCCAGCGGGAAATTATCATGGATATGGCTGATGTTAGAGTTCCCACGCTGGGTCTGTTTTTGTAGCCCCAGCGTCACAGCAAACTGCTTAAAAACAGCGCTGCCAGTCCGCCATCCACGATAAAAGCAGGGATACTCTCCTTCAAGGTGCAACCATCTGCGACGATGGAGTATACGCGCGCCGCCGTGGCAGCGCTCCAGGCACAACCCAGCGCCAGAAACACGGCCGGATCCTGCAGCCAGATAGCGGCAACTCCCAGACCCATATTGATACCGCCGAATACCGCCCGAATCTCAGATGTACCCAGCGGCAGTGAGCTGCTGATACCCATGGGCTTCAGCATAGGCCAGGGATTGATTAAGCACATCAAACCAATCAGAAACATCAATCCCGCCCCAATCAGCGGGAGCCAAGTTAAAACTGTTGCCATACGCATTCTCCTGTTACTGAACCATCATCCCTATCAAACCTGCACCCTATTCTTCTGGGTATACAGGCACTTTAAGTAAATCGACACCACTGCCGCCATCAACACACAGGTGCTGACCGCTGATATAAGCACCGTCGTCACTGGCCAGAAACAACACGGCACGGGCCACATCTAACGCCGACCCGACCCGCCGCGACTGTCCTTCCCGGGTCAGCGAGCCCGCCAGACGATCAACTCCCTCGGTACTCGCGATCTCCCCGGGGGATATCGCATTGACGCGAATCCCCAGCCCACCCCATTCGACAGCGGAGGAACGAGTGAGTGATAGCAAACCGCTCTTTGCAGCAGCGGCATGCGCCTGCCAGGCCACGCCGACGTGCTCGAAGGGTGCTGTGATATTGATCACCACACCGCCACAGTTTTTAAGCACTTGCGTGAAGGCTGCTTTAGTTACGTTGAAGCTTCCCTGCAGGTTGATATCGAGTATTGTTCTGAAGGCGTTGTAAGACAGATCTTCGATGCGCGCCGGAAAATTGCCGGCAGCGTTGTTCACCAATATATCCAGACCTTCGCACTCGTTTGTGCAGTAAGCTATCAATTTTTCGACCGCCTCTGTGTCCCGAATATCACAGACCCGGTAACCGCAAATAATCCGCTCTTCCGCCAAGTGTTTAGCGGCTTCTGCAAGAATATTTTCGCGCCTGCCACAAATGACTATACGCGCACCGTGCAAGCCCAACTGTCGGGCGATCTCAAACCCAATACCCGTCCCACCGCCGGTAATAAGGGCCGTTCTGCCGGCAAGTATATCGGCTCGAAATACGCTCATGGCAATACAGCTTTATATGGCTTAACGACGACTTCCCGATAAACTCCACCCATCAGGTAAGGGTCCTTATCGGCCCAGGCCTGGGCAGCCTCCAGAGAAGCAAATTCGGCGATCACTACAGACCCCGTAAAACCGGCTGCCCCAGGTTCAGCACTATCCACAGCGGGATTCGGGCCAGCCACCAGAAGACGTCCCTCGGCAACCAATTGCTGTAATCTCTCGATATGCGCGGAGCGGTGTTGTGCTCTCCACTTCCCACTGTCGGCCACATCTTCACCAACAATTGAGTAATACATGCCTAAGCCTCCAAATTCAGTATGATCTTACCAATGTGTTGCCCTGCCTCCATCATGTGGTGAGCTGCAGCGGCCTCGGCAAAGGAAAACTCGCTGTGCAGTACCGGCCGTATCTCACCTGCGGCTATCAGCGGCCATACGCGATCCTCCAACGCTGCAGCGATTGTGCCTTTGGCCTCGGTGCTCTGTGGACGCAGTGTGGAACCGGTAAGCGTCAAACGTTTCAACATGATAGGCATCAGGTTGACCTGCACATCGGATCCCTTCTGAAATGCGATGTTAACAATTCTGCCCTCCGGCGCCGCCACCTTGAGATTGCCAGCGATGTAATCTCCACCCACCATATCCAGCACGACATCTACGCCACGGCCATCGGTTTCGTTCAATACCTGTTCAACAAAATCCTGTTCCCGATAGTTAACAGCCAACGTAGCACCCAAGCCGACGCAGGCCGCACACTTTTCAGCCGACCCAGCCGTTACGTAAACAGTGGCACCCATAGCCTTTGCCAACTGAATAGCGGCAACCCCGATGCCGGAACTACCACCGTGTATCAGCAGCGCATCCCCCTGTTGCAACCGTCCCCGATCGATCACGTTCGTCCAGACGGTGAAAAACGTTTCCGGCAGGCAGGCTGCATCCACCATCGAAAGGTTAGCCGGAATCGGCAGGCATTGGCTGGCCGGAACATTCACCAGTTCCGCGTAGCCGCCACCATTGGTCAGTGCACAAACCTGGTCCCCTATCTGCCATCGTGAGACTCCCGGCCCTAAAGCCTCTACTGTACCAGCTACCTCGAGGCCGGGAATGTCAGAGGCCCCCGGCGGTGGCGGATACAAACCGAGACGCTGGATAACATCGGGACGATTCACCCCAGCAGCTGAGACTCTAATCAGAATTTCCCCGTCACTGCATTCGGGAGCACTTCGTTCCTGCAATTGTAGAACCTCAGGTCCGCCGGGCTGTGTAATGGCTATGTACTTCATAATTACTCCTGCTCAGACTCACTGTCATTCAAAGCCCGATTAATTTCTGCCTGCATGGCGACAGCTTCGTTGCTGAAAATCCAATCCACGCCGCGATTCAGTTCACGATACAGCACGGCGCGGGAGTTACTGAAGCCTGTCCCCACAGCAAACCCGCCATCATGCATTTTCTCGATGACACCGCCGCCCAACAATGCATAATGCCCGCTAACTCCAGCCCAGCCGTGGGCCATTGTCTGGCGGCTCCATTCCGTCACTTCGGTTACCGCCACTGGCAGCAGAGCCTGTGGCGGCACAAAAGTTACCTGTTCGAACAATGCCGGATTCAGCGCCAGAAAGTGATAATCGCTCCCTGGCTCAAGGTTGGCCAGCAGGGTCTGCAGGCAGCTTGATCGCGCTGTAATCTTATCCGCATCACTATCTTTCAGCTCCAGCATAAGGTGAACATTACCCCCAAATTCCCTGACAACGTCTTCCAGTGTGGGGATCAGGGGCAAGCGCTTGTGAAGCTCAGCCGCATCCAGTTGTGAAAACGTAACATCCTGGGAAAACACCCGGCTTGCATCCGCATCGTGGCTGACCACCGGGACCCCATCACGCGTCCAGCGTATATCCAGTTCAACACCCCACACACCCGCGCTGTGTGCGGCTCGAAAAGCCTCCAGCGTGTTTTCAAACAGACTGCTATTGTTATGTTCACCGCGATGAGATACCAGTCGACAACGACGTAAATTGTCCCTGGCGGGCCGCTTTGCCGGCCGCCAGGCAAACAACCAGTCAACCAGCAGCATTAGTACATCTTGCAATTTATCTAGCATTTTTTTCTATATTATTCATGCAGATAGAAATATATCTTAATTTGTTTTGTAAAGTTATAAAATGGTCGCTACGCTGCCGTTCAGATACATGTCAGGAGCTGAACTGGCTTTCGATTCGTTTTCCCAGACAGGCTGTCATTTCGGCGCTGGAACCGGCACTGAGCTCCAGCTGCCGCGCCCACAGGCAATACCGGAACAAGGGGTAATCACGATCGACCCCTATGCCACCGTGCACATGTTGGCTGGCCTGACTCACACGATGGGTGGCGTCCCCTGTCCATATTTTCGCTGACAGTGCTGCATCTGTCGCCGGCAGCCCCTGATCGATCAATGACGCCGCCTGCTGGGTAACAAGGCGTAAACACTCAACATCGATGAAACAATCCGCCACGCGATGGCCCACTGCCTGGAAGGTCGCCACCGGAACCCCAAACTGCTGGCGCTCAGAGGTATAAGAGGCACTCATACGCATCATGCGATCACATACTCCAACCGCCATGGTCGCATAAGCCACCGTCAACGCATCCAGCCAGGCCGTTACATCGGCGGCTACATCGCTAAGCAGGGTGGCAGCTGTACCCTCCAGCTCCATCAGATACTGTGATTCGCTGCAGGTGACATGTTGTCTTTGCAAAGTGACCGTGTCTGTTGTCGGGTCCACCAGGAACAAGGCCACCCCACCCTGGGTCTGAGCCGCAACTAGAACACCAGCGCAGTGCTCAGCTATGGGGACACAGGTTTTCGTACCCCACAGACGCCAACCCTCTTCATCAGCTACCGCCCTGGTGGTAGGCGTCTCCCGCACTTCTGCCCCCGGCTCTGAAATCGCACTACTGAGAAGGGTTTTACCTGTGGCTACATCTGCCAGCGTGGATGCAAACGCTTCACCCCCGAGCTGCTCTAAAAACAAGGCGCTGACCAACACCGGGATCACCGGTACCGGCGCTACTGTCCGCCCCACTTCCTCAATCAGCAGACACAGAGTTTCAAAGCCAAAAGCCATGCCACCGTTGGCCTCGCTCAAGGCTACGCCCAACAACCCGGATGCGGCGAGGTCCTGCCACAGCTTTTCATCAAAGCGATGGCGTTGCTCCTCAATCAGCTTCAGCGCAGCTGGCTCTGTCTGATCGCCCAGTATTTGCTGGGCCAGCTTGATCACATCCTGCTGCTCTTCCGTGTATGAAAAATCCATGGAATCCCCTATCGTTCCGCTCGCGGCATCCACAAACCCGCCGCGGAAATGATATCGCGCTGAATCTCATTACAGCCGCCCCCAAAGGTCAGGATTGACCCCACCCGATAGCGGTGCTCGATGTCTCCCTGCAACACGGCACCTGGAGAATCGGCGCAGATCACGCCTGACTGCCCCATGATTTCCAAGAGTAATCGGTACAGCTCTACAAAGAACTCCGTGCCGTAGACCTTCGCAGCACTTGCCTCAGCCATGCCCAGCGCACCCTCGGTCATTGCCCAGGCTTGTTTCAGGCACATCATGCGCAGCGCATCCAACCCCACTTTCACCCTTGCCAGGTTATGTTGCACCCAGGGCCTGGAGATCAACATTGAGCCATCGCTGAGAGCGGTCTCCGCCGCCCATTGCGCGGTGCGACGGTAGAGTGCCTCCACCGGACCGTGATTGACCAGAGAGAGCCGCTCCCGGTTGAGTTGTCCCGTTATCAGCTTCCAACCGCGATTGACCTCTCCCACGCGGTAGCGATCAGGAATGCGCAGGTTTTCATAGTAGGTGGCATTGGTTCGAACACCCAGGGTCCAGACCGGTGTGTGTGAAAACCCGGGGGTGTCCGCCGGAATCAGGAACATCGTCAGCCCTTTGTGCTTCTTGCTCTCGTCCGGGTCAGTTCTGGCGGCCAACCAGATGTAATCGGCAAAGTTTGCCAGACTGGTCCACATCTTCTGACCGTTGATAACCCAGTCATCGCCGTCGCGTTTGGCGCGGGTAGTGAGCGATGCCAGATCAGTTCCAGCACCCGGCTCGGAATACCCGATCGCCACCACGGTCTCCCCCTGCAGGATGGTTTTGACCACCTCATCACGAATGCTGGCACTGCCATGCTCCGCCAACACTGGCCCCACGGCATCCGTGGTTAAAAAGGGATAGGGGAAACCCGAAGCCATCACCTCTTCAGTGAAGATGTACTGCTCCATCGGGGTAGCCTCACGCCCGCCCAGTGCGCTGGGCCAGCTCAACGCTATCCATCCATCCCGACCCATGCGGGCAAATTTCTCACGGAACACCGGCCCGCCACCCTCAAAATACTCTGGGTTCTTCATTTCCTCGCGCAGATCGTCGGTCACGATGTCGCGCATGTATTCGCGGACTTCCGTCTGCAACGCTTTCTGTGTATCAGTAAATTCTATTTTCAAAGTTCAGACTTCATCGCTGGTTAGTTTGATCAACCCTCATTCAACTCCGTCAGACGAGCCTCGGCATTGCTGATCAGGGTCCTCATATAATCTTTCTCGTAATTGTTCTTCGATATGTTTATAGCGTCTTCAAGAATCATTTCATATGTCGCGATCTGACGTTGCAGCGCGGCAATATTATTCGGCTCTTTTGCGGCAACAATCTCCAGATAGTGCAGCGCCTGCATGGGTTGGTGTTGATCCAGATGAGCTCTGGCGCGTTCCATTAAAGTATCTACCCCGGCGATCTCCGCCAGATCAGCATATATATCCCGTACCGGAATTGGATAAAGTTCCGTGGGGGAGTCAAAATGAAACCAAGTCGCATAGTATTCCCAGATTGACCGTACGCCCCAGGATACAAGTCCATGCTCTTGAGTAAGTTCCAACTCCGCGGGCAACTGGATCTCTTTCATCAACTGGTGAACGGACTTACCTGCATTCATGCCCGCAACCACTTCATCGTGAACGTATTGGGTGGCATCCCGGATTTTGGTCAGCCCGGCACGAATCGCCTCTTTGCCCACAATGTGCTCACGGTGGCTGGGTACGAGAATCTCCGCTTCCAGTGCGATCAGTTTGTTAAGTGAGTTGATATATTCAACGGGCTTTCTTACCTTCTCGCCACGCATGGTGAACACATTGGGAAACTGCGGGAAATTCGGCCCCAGCGTGTCCCCGGTAAAGAGAATCTTCTTCTGTGGAAGCCACAGGCAAATGTTATCCGCGCCCTCGGCACCCGGAGTCGATAACACTTCAAATTGCACACCGCCCTGCTCAAAGTGGTAGTCATTTTCATCCACAGTAATTGTAGGCTCTATGCCGCCGTACTTCAGCATTTCAATGTCGGTGGGTTCTTCTGGCATCCAGGGAAACACGGTGCGGTTGCGATTGTGCAAATAGGGTTCGAGTTCGGTCAAATAGCGTTGCTCCTCCGCAAACTCGCGGTGGGCGATGATCTCGGTATCTTTGTCCCGCCAAAAACGGGCCCCGGTGATATGGTCAGCGTGCGAATGACTGAGAATTATATGAGTGATCGGGCCAGGGGCGACAGGCTTGAGCTTTTTTACTTGCTCAGCAGCCTGGATGGAAATTCCCGTGTCAAACATGACGTTGCCATCCGGGGTACTGATAATATGGGTGTTGCCGATACCCATTACCTGATGCACGCCATCAGCAATTTTCACCACCTCGATGGGGATATTGTGAAAGCCTCCGGCCATGTCGTCGGGCATGCTGCGGGTGGCTACTTTCCCGATCATTTCAACGACTTTCAATTCTGCCTGCCGTTTCAGGGACGCATCTTCACCGCAACCTGCCAGGATCAGCGCTATCGACATCTGCACAATACTTCGAGAGATATACGAGTAGCGGTCTTTTATACTCTTTTTGTCAGCAACATCCACAATATTAAAACCTCGATATTAACTGCTGACTCACTATACCTAAGCATGTTCAGCCATAGTATTAAGCGTTTGTAACAATCACCAGCGACAAGGTCACTTGTGCTTGCCTGTGGGAGCCAGCGTTTCTATCATGCGCCGATGAACATACTCCCTTTCTATGCATTGGCTTCAGCCATGTTTATTGCCAGTACCATCGCAAGCCCATACCCGGCAGATTTCCTCGTCAAAATCATTCCCATCGCACTACTCTTCTGGATGGTACACCAAAGCCGTGGGGACTGGCGCCGACGGATTGTTATGTTGGCACTGTTTTGCTCCGCAGCAGGAGATATAGCCATGGAGAGGAATGCGTTTATCTACGGCCTGAGTGCATTCCTGCTGGCGCAACTGAGCTACCTCATTGTGCTTATCTCCAGCGGGCCAATACGGCCAGCGGGCATCCCCCTGGCTATTGGGGCTGTACTTATCTCAGTCGCCATTTCATGGTTTCTTTTACCCCACACCGGAGAAATGAGAGTACCAGTACTGGTCTATGGTTCAGTCATCACCGCGATGGCCGTCGCTGCCATTCTGTGCGGCGGCAACCAGTGGTTGGTAGCAGTAGGCGCCGTCATATTCACAGTCTCTGACGCACTGATCGCCGCCAACCGCTTTGTGGCTGAGATACCCGCCGCCACGTTTCTGATTATGCTCACCTACTACACAGCGCAGTATTTACTGACTACGGATGCTCGCAGCAACAACTACGCCGCGGAAAAAGTTTGAGCCTTTTCTGACATCTCAACCAGTTTGGGAGCTGGCGTAAAGAAGTCGGGATCTATCGTCTGGGCATAATATTCCAGCCGCGCAACCACGCTTTCAAGACCCACGGAATCGGCGTAATACATGGGGCCGCCTCGATCTGCTGGCCAGCCATACCCGTACACCCAAACAACATCAATATCGCCGGCTCGCTGCGCCATCCCTTCAGCCAGTATCTGTGCACCCTCGTTGATCATCGGATAGAGGCAGCGCTCAAGAATTTCCTGATCACTTATCTCGCGACGAGTAATGCCTGCGCGTTCGGAGTATTCAATAATCAAATCTTCCACTAGAGATGAGGGCTGTGGCTTCCGATTCTCATCATAATCGTAGAATCCAGCTCCAGTTTTTTGCCCTCGCCGATCCAACTCACATAGCCTGACCTGCAGCGTTTCGCCGTGGGAACGACCACGGCGCCAACCGAGATCCAAGCCAGCGAGATCACTCATCTGGAAAGGGCCCATCGGCATACCAAATTCGCGCAGGACCCGATCCACTTGATCTGGCAAGGCACCTTCCATTATCAGCTGCTGTGCCTGTTTCTGTCGTGGAAACAGAATTCGGTTACCTACAAAGCCGTGACACACACCGACCAACACGGCGACCTTGTTAATTCGTCGACCAAATTCCATGACCGTTTTTATGACTTCAGGTGCGGTTTTCTCGCCCCGAACCACTTCAAGCAGTTTCATCACATTGGCGGGGGAGAAAAAGTGCATACCCAAAACACACTCCGGTCGATTCGTAACGGATGCTATTTCATTGATATCAAGAGCAGAGGTATTGGAGGCTAGTATGGCACCGGGTTTCACCACTTCATCCAGTCGTTTGAAAATGGATTTTTTCACTTCCATTTCCTCGAACACCGCTTCGATAACCAGATCACAGTCAGCCAACGCCATCATGTCCAGGGCTCCGGAAATCAGACCACAACGCTCCTCCACATCGGCCTCGCTGATGCGGCCTTTGCTGGCTGTGCGCTCATAGTTGCCGCGTATCACACCCAGACCTCTATCCAGCGCTTCCTGCGACGTTTCGACAATAGTGACAGGTATACCAACGTTGGCCATATTCATCGAAATGCCGCCACCCATGGTGCCCGCACCAATGACACCGACCCGGTTAACAGGTAGTGTGGCGGTAGCGGCACCAATGCCCTCAATGTCGCCACAGCGTGCCTCGGCAGCTGCCAGATGTTTTACACCCGCTGAAGCCAATTCGCTATCTGTCATTGCTCTCTCCTGGTTACTGATGATCTACTGGGACTACATCTGTGGCACAGCGGCAAGATCAATCGGCAGTTCACAGCGCCCAATTCTCTGCGCGCGGTCCTGTAGCACTTTCTCGGATTCGCCGATGCCAATCATAATCACAAAGCGTCGGTCGCGAACGCCGTCGAGGCAAAAACGCGCCAGCTCATCCAAATCCTGAAAATGGAGCTCCATACCGGCCGCTTCCGCCGCCGCCTTGAATTCTTCAATTTTAGGTGCCGGGGTCCCAGGCTTTTCCCGACTCAGATGCTCGGGTCGATTGCGATCCGTCGTCCATATTCCCGTATCCAGCATGCCACCAGAGGGATAGAAAATCGACGCGCCCAGCGCTGTTCCTTCGGTTTGCAGCTGCGCCGCAAGGCACTCGGTTATGCAACTGACCGCCGCCTTGCTGGAAGCGTATACAGATTGATAAGGCAGCGGCGACACACCGCCGTCACCCGATGAGGTGTTGATTACGTGCCCCTCTTCACCCGAGGCTATCATCCGTGGCACAAAAGCCTGAATACCGTATACCACACCCATCACGTTTACGCCGTGGACCCAGGCCCAATCGTTGGGCGTGGTTTCCCATACATTGGCGGAAGGAGCTGCCACGCCGGCGTTGTTAAACAAGAGGTGACAGGCCCCGTGAAGGGAAAATACCAGTTCGGCGAAGCTATCAACGGATTCAGCACTGGACACATCAACAACCTCCCCGGACAGTTCACCCATACCGGAACATTCCTCCAACAAGCGATCCAGTGCCGACTGCTCAACGTCACCGACGACAACGCGCGCACCAGCCGACAGTAACTCTCGCACCAGGGAACGACCTATACCGCTTGCACCACCGGTAACGACGGCGATTTTGCCACTAAAATTATCCATGCTTTGTTCTCTCCTGTTAAAAACCTGTTAATTGTACTGACTGAATTCTGGCGCTCACTTGTTTGCAGCAGCTGCCATACCTGCACGTCGACCAAAATACGTGACATCACCTACGGACATACCACTGCAATAGCCTTCTCCACGCCGTGGAACACCTGCTGTTGTTCGGCCCGCCGCGTACAGGCCTTTGATTGCTTCTCCAGTGGGTGTCAATACCTCTCCCGTCACCCGGGTATCTAGCCCCCCCAGGGTAAACATAGGATAAAACGCCCCACGACCCACCGTACAATCAAGCGCGGCAAAGGGGGCTTCAATGGGCGCCAACCACTCCACAGACTTGTGAAACTGTGGATCCTTGCCATCAGCCGCGTGACGATTGTAGGAATTGACCGTTTCCACGAGGCTACCAAGCGGCAAGTTCAGTTCCGCCTCAAGTTCTTCTATGGTCTCCCCTGTGCCCGCAATATCGGCATTGAGGTAACTGAATTTTTGATAGGATTCGAAATCCTTCGCGGCAAAGATCAGATAGATACGGTCTCCAGGTTGACGCAGGGTATAGGACCCCACCCTGCCGTGATAGCAGTCCTCATTGATGTATCGCTGTCCATTACTGTTCACCAGAATGCCACGAGTCAAGGAGGCGGGTGGGTAGTACGGCAAGCTGATAAAACCCTCATGCATATTGATGGCCGCGGCGCCAGCACCCATACCCATCAAAATGCCAGTCCCCGTATCACCTGGGTTTCCAGTTGGAGCATTACCCTGCAGCAAAAAGGGCGCATAGCGCTTCAACATATCTTCATTCATAACGAAACCGCCGGCACAGAGCACCACACCGCGGCGGGCGCTCACCGTTCTTTCCGTCCCATCAATACGCACAACAAGGCCGACAACCGCACCGTCACCATCAACCACAAGGGTTAGTGCGCGACTCTCATAATGTATCTCAATGTTTCGCTGTTGTACCTGCTCAGTCATGATTTTCATAAACAGCGGTCCGCCGTTGTCACCCTCCACCTTCAGGTTATGACCACGGGGGCAAGGCTTGGCATGATCTCTGAAAGGCCAAGCCTTTTCACTGCCGGTATAGAGTAGGCAATCATCAGTCATCGCCATGATCGCCCTCTCCTTGTACTCGCTATCCTTGAAGGGAACGCCCATTGCAACCATCCAGTCAAAGTGACTCACGCTGTCTTCACAATAGGCACGAATTTTCTGCTCATCTGCCTGGGGGCCGCCGCACATCATCAGGAAGTTGAACATATCTTCCGTTTTATCCTCGTATCCACAGGCTCTCTGCACCCGAGTTCCGCCGCTGCCACCCATGTAGATTTCGGCACTGGATAACGCCGTAGAACCGCCGCTCGTGCTGGCGGATTCAAAAATCATCACCGAGGCTCCTGCGTCCGCCGCTTCGATCGCAGAACAGGCTCCGGCGCCGCCGAATCCCACCACAACTACATCGGTTTCAAAATCCCAATTCTCAACGGTATCAACATGACGAGGCTTTACCGGCGATGCTTTGTCAGTCATAGAAATTTCCCGCCGCGCAATACGGCATGCGTTTGTAGATAGATAGGTGCAGATTAGCTGCTGCTGTTGTCCAGTGACAACGCCCCAGGCCTGAGTGTAGACCAGAGGTCGCCAACTGCATAAATTGTCAGACTAATCCGCCTGTCGTCCGGCGGTTTCGAGACTATCGAACCGATGGGGGACAAGTCTGATAACTGTGAAACATGATAATAGTCACGCGCCAACTGACGAGAACTACCAGGGCAGATTATCCAAGTCCACATTGCCACCAGACAATACGATCCCTACCTGCTTACCAGCAAATTGTGCGCTATTGACCATCAATGCTGCCAGGGGGACCGCCGCTGATGGCTCCACCAGCAGCTTCAAGCGCTCCCAAATCAGTCGCATTGCAGCGATGATATCAACTTCCGACACCGTCATTATTCCCGCTACATCTCGCCTGATGATGGGAAAGGTGATGTCCCCCAATGCGGTCAACAAACCATCAGCTATAGATGTGGCATTCGGGGCCGGCATCAGCTTACCCGACTGCAGAGACCGGTATGCATCATCCACATTTTCGGGTTCCGCCCCATAAACCAGTGTACCGCTCTTTAGCGGCTTAGTGGTCAATGCAATACCGCTGAGAAGACCACCTCCGCCAACTGGCACGATAATGGCATCCAGCGTCGCCTGCTCCAGCATCTCAAGTGCAACCGTGCCCTGGCCTGCAATCACCCTCACATCATTATAGGGATGCACCACCGAGGCATTAGTCTCAGAGACGATGCTTGCAAGTGTTGATTCCCTGGCCTGCAACGTTGGTTTGCAAAGTTCAACCCGGGCGCCATAGCCACGCACAGCAGCTACTTTCACAGCCGGCGCGTTCTCGGGCATTACTACCGTGGCTTTGATACCCCGCCAACGAGCTGCCTGGGCCAGGGCGGCAGCATGATTGCCGGATGAATGTGTCGCCACGCCCGACTGAACCGCATATTCAGACAGACTCAGCACAGCATTGCTGGCACCGCGAATCTTGAAAGCACCAATCTTCTGCAAGTTTTCACACTTGAAAATGACGTGAGCGCCGACCAATTCATCAATAGCGGCGCTGGTAAAGACCGGGGTGCGGTGAATGTAGGGCCCGATACGCTCAGCGGCGGCGTAAACGTCGTCCAGCGTAGGCGACAACTCAGGCACCGCCAGCGGAAGCTTCAATCTCTGAGCTGGAGGACATAAAGCGCCAAAGGAGAAAGGCGACAGTCAAGCACTCGTAGATCATCGCAAACACGGTGTAATCCGAAAAATCTCCCTGTGATAACCCCAGCGTCACCCGGGTTACCGCGAGCCCGGCAAAGACAAAGAGCAGCGCGGTCATGGCGCTTTCCTGCAGTGACCTCCGGAACAGTGCCAACGTGCACATCACTCCCACAGCCGTTTGCAACCCGCCATACATGGATTGCAGTTCAATGGTTCCCGTAACACTTGTGGCTTGAACACCCGCCGCGGTTGCCAACATACCAGGGCTAATCAAGCAATAAAGACCATAGCCCGACAGCATCAGGCCCTGAATACCAAGAAAAATTTTGTTGACCATACTTACCACCATCCGAGGGAAATTAATGTCTGGTTACTAACAGCCCGCCATGAGCTATCTCATTCAGCTCTATTCTCGTCAGGCCATGTATACACGGAGGACTAAGCACCTGTCAAAATTACTCCCCGCTCTATCGAGTGCTTTCCATCCCGGTCACAACACACTATGGTTAGAATATGCTGACTATGGATTTTCTTCATGACTAATGACGATGACAAGCTAAATCTGGCACTGTTCTGTGACTTTGAAAATGTTGCTCTCGGTGTACGGGACACAAAATTTCCCCGGTTTGATATCCAGCTGATACTGGAGCGACTGCTGCTTAAAGGCAGTATCGTGGTAAAAAAAGCCTACTGCGACTGGGACCGCTACAAAGAATTCAAATCTATCATGCACGATGCATCCTTCGAGATGATTGAGATCCCGCATACACGGCAATCAGGAAAGAACTCCGCGGATATACGCATGGTGGTTGATGCGCTCGACCTGTGCTATACCAAGGAGCACATTGATACCTTTGTGATCATCAGCGGTGACTCGGATTTCTCGCCGTTGAGCAGTAAATTGCGTGAAAACGCGAAAATGGTTATCGGCGTCGGCGTAAAGAATTCGACCTCCGATTTGCTCACCAACAGCTGCGATGAGTTTATCTACTACGATGACCTGGTCCGGGAAGCGCAGTTACAGAACAAGCGCAGCGGAAAGCGGAGCACCAAAAAGACACCGAGCAAAGCGGCCACCGCCAAGACCGAGAATTCCCCCAAGGAGAAATCTACTGCCAAAAAGGCTGAACCCAGTGAAGACAGCCCACTGGATGAGGCTGTTGGACTGATCATGGCGACCGCCGAGGCACTGTACGCGGATCACGGGCACGGCCAAAAGCTGTGGGGCTCAATGATAAAGCAAGCCTTGAAACGGCGGCGCCCGGGGTTTAACGAGAGATTCTACGGCGTCCGCTCCTTTGGAGAATTACTGGAGGAAGCGGAGCAGCGAGGCTTGTTGAAATTGGATCTGGATGAGCGTTCCGGCGGCTACGTCATTACTAAGCTGAATCCCGGAAAGTGAGTCAAATCACCCGGTCATTACCGCCGTCTACCGGAACCTGAGCCCCGGTAGTCGCCGCAAACAGGTCGCTGGCAACGGCCGCTATCATCCTGGCCACATCAACTGCCCGGATCTCAGTACCCAGGAGATTACGCGTCTTGTAATTCTCTACACTCACGCCATAACGTTGCGCTGAACTGGCTAGGACTTCCCCGGTCCACAGCCCAGTATCGAAAACCGCGTCCGGATGAATAACATTCACTCTCACACCCTCAGGTGCCAGTTCCAATGCCGCCACCCGCGCGAGTTGCGTCAGGCCAGCCTTACTCACTGAGTAGGCCGAAGCACCTGGTCCAGGGGCTGACACATTGCGAGAACCGACAACTACAATAGCCGGGCTGACACCCAATCTGAGAAAGGGAATCGCGACGGACATCAGCCGCTGGGTAGCTGTCAAATTGATTGCAATCACTCGCTCCCAGTCAGCAATATTCATTTCTTCCACCGATCCCTGGCCCAAAAACACACCAGCGTTACAGACCAGAATATCGAGACCCCCAAACTGTTTTACGGTGCTGTTGACCGCTGCGATCACAGCAGCATCGTCCAGCACGTCACATTCGATCCCCACACCGCCGAGGTCTGCCAGGCTGACCACAACACTGGCATCTACATCCAGCCCGACCACCACGGCGCCAGCGGCCGCCAACTCTCGACAGGTTTGATAACCAATACCACTGGCTGCGCCACTCACGAGGGCAATTTTACCGAGGTGTGCAGGCGTTTCCCCACTACCCTTTTTAAGCTTCGCCTGTTCCAGAGACCAGTATTCCAGTTCAAAAATCTCACCTGCGGACAGGGTATCCCAACCGCCCAAAGCTTCCCCCGCTTGAATAGCAGCGCGTGTGTGACGGGCAATATCGCTTACCACACGGCAATCCTTCAGGGTACTGCTAATGGCAATGCTACCGTGGTCACGCCAGATGGCAATGCGCGGCGCTGTATCGAGCATGGTGAGATTCTCTGTGGCGTGTTCAGCAAAGTAGGCTTCATAGTCCCGGGCAAATTGAGCCACCGCTGAAACAGATGAATCCGGTTCTCCTTCGACAATCAGGGGAATCCGCTTGGTACGAATTACATGATCTGGTGTGATCGGTCCTCTGGTCGCTATCTCAGCAACATCCGGGCGAGCAGCGAAGGCAACAGCGTCACTGGAATCATCGAGCACAGCCAGTTGCGCCTCTCCACGTTGCTCGCTGACCGCACGTCGTATTCTCGCCAGAGCCAACAAATCCACTGCACTGGCCGCTCGATCACGCGCAGGAGCATAACGTTCGCTGATGTAGGCTTCCGCCCGGGTGACCAGCTCTATCATATTTTCATACGCCGTGCGGGCATCATCGGCAAAGGTGAACACACCGTGATGAGCCAGAATGATTCCTTTGTAAGACTGCAACCCTTCTTCCTGCAGCGCCACCCACACTTGCTTCGCTAAAACAAACCCGGGCATGACATAGGGCAATATCAGACAGTCTGGATACAGCTCCGCGATAATCGCATCCCCCTGTGGGTTGTTGGTCAGGGTGACCACTGCGTCGGCATGGGTATGATCGACAAACCGGTGCGGAATAACGGCGTGGAGTATAGCTTCGACGGAAGGTGCAGGGGCACCCGGGTCTACCATCAGTGCCCGCAGCTCTCTCGTCATATCGACGTCAGACAGGCGTTCAAGTTCCGCCAGCATGCAGGTTTCTTCCAAACGCAATGCCGGAAATCCAGGTTTTTCAATGGTGGCAAGGTCCCAACCACTTCCCTTTACGTACAGCAGGTCCAGCTCTCGGCCAAAGAAATCGCGGCCATGCACCTTAACTGAGGTGTTGCCTCCTCCGTGCATAACAAGGCGGGCGTCCGCTCCCAACAGCCGGGATGTATATACCCTCAGAGCCAGGTCATCTCCATTGCATTGCCCCGCATCCTCTTCATTCCACTGACTATCCAAAACCACTCCTGTCCCATAACCGCGTGGATTGCGAGACTACCGAATCTTCGGTGTTTTAGCGAGAAACCTCAGGCCAGAACAGAGCGCGTCTCCAGCGATATCGGCGCTCTATCCACCGCAAACAGCGCCGGATCAACGGTTGTCCCGAATTCGCAACGCCCGCCAGCGATCATATGGGCCAGCATGGCACCTATGGCCGGAGCTAGTTTAAAACCGTGACCGCTCATTCCATTAGCAACGTAATAACCTTCCAGCGCGGTAGGCCCAACAATGGGATGAACGTCTTCCCTGTTGATCGTGTACAAACCACAGTAGCCTCGAAGCTGTCCACGGTAGGGCAATCCGGGCAAACGGTGATGTAGCGCATGTACCACACGCTGCCTGAAATCATCATCGGGTTCACGCTGAAAGTCGTCGGGATTGGCAATACTTTCTTCTTCATCTTCAGCCCGCACTGAACCCAGCAGGATCTGCTGACCACGGTTCTGTGGCCGAAAGTAGATTCCACCCGCCATATCCACCGCCAGCGGTATTTCCCCCTGCAACTGCACCGGACAATCCAGGTAAACCACCTGGATGCGCGAAGGGCTCAACGACCATGGCAAATCCAATCCCGCCGACTGATTAAGCGCATTGCACCAGGGACCCGAAGCATTGAGCACGCAAGGCGCCTCGAGCTGACTGCCGTCTGCCAACCGGACACCAGTAACACGCCCGCCGGCTGACAGGATGGCATCAATATCAGTATTGAAATGGACCGCCACCCCTGCATTGCGGCAGGCATCCCGCAGATCCTGCGCGCAATCCACGGGATCCATAAAACCTGCCTCGACCTCAAAGAAGTGACGCCCGTTACCCCGACATTGATGCTCCCTGCCCTCCTCGCAATCCGGCGCTACCACACAGGTACTGAGCGCTGGGAAGCGTTGCGCGAGTTGCTGATCATCGAGAACTTCAGTGGACAGTCCCATCGCGGCCATACGCGCATGTTCCGTATCTGCCCATCCGGTGGTATCTCCTGTCAGCCAGAGCGCGCCTGTTGAGGTAAATTTACCGCGAGGGCTTGCCAGGCGCGTGAAATCGCCCCAGTTCCGGTAGGCGCTGATGC
This sequence comes from uncultured Halieaceae bacterium, assembly GCA_938074045.1. Lineage (GTDB taxonomy): Bacteria > Pseudomonadota > Gammaproteobacteria > Pseudomonadales > Halieaceae > CALJGI01. The sequence goes on along the minus strand of CALJGI010000041.1, from coordinate 29,403 downwards.
CGTCCCGGGCGAGGTGAACCATATCATCGAGAGAATACCGGTAACGACACACCGCAGATGAAGCCCCGGTGGAGCCCTCCCCGACATCAGCGCCCTTTTCCAGCACCGCGACGGAAAGATTGCTGCTGTTTCTCAGTTGCCAGGCAGCACACAAGCCGATAATGCCGCCCCCGGCGATAATGACATCGTACGCCGCCATAGCCCCGTTACTTCCTATGCTCGAACGGGCCTCAAATACGGCTCGTTACGGAAAAGTGGTATCAGCCATCTAGCTGATTAGCGCTGCAAAGTCATCTCGGGTCAAGGAACCACAATGTCCTCCCGCGGGCATAAAGCCCAAACCATGCTCCACACTGTTTACCAGGGCATTGATACCGGATGGAACCAGAGCATCCCAGTCGGAGCTCAAGGCACGTGGTGCGCCAAAGGTACCCGAGTGATGGCAGCCCGCACAAGTGGGATTGTAGAATTCCAGGATGGCGACATTCTCATTGACCACAGTGATGATCACGTCATCCTGATCGGTCAGTCCGCCATCATCGGTGACCGTCAAGCAGAAAGACAACTGGGATGCACTGCTGACATCCGGTGCTGTAAACACCGTGGTGGCTTGGTTGGCGTTAACGAGTGCCACATTTCTTCCTGACTGTTGGGACCAGGCAGAGCTAAGCGTGTCCTCTTCAGTTGGAATCTGTTGCGCCTTTTACCACATCATGAAAAACTGCTGCAGGCTGCATAGAACCCCGCACCCACGGTCAACATCTCGAACCAGGAACTGATTTATGTCTTTCTTATATAAAAGCGCGTTTGCGCTTGCTGAGGATATTCGCGCCGGAAGATGCAGTGCCTGCGAGGTTTTGGAATTCTTTGTTGATCGGGTAGAGCGACTCAATGCCCCGCTGAACGCAGTCGTTGCCTTGGATCTGGAGCGGGCGCGAGCACGCGCGGCCAAGGCGGACCAGGACGTTGCCCGTGGCGAATACTGGGGGGCTCTACACGGTGTTCCCATGACCATCAAGGACGCATTCTGTACCAGTGGCCTAACAACCACAGGTGGAATCCCCGAGCTGGAGGGCTCTGTTCCCAAACAGAATGCACTGGCTGTGCAACGCCTGCTGGACGCCGGCGCCATCATATTCGGCAAGACCAATGTCCCATTCATGAGTGCAGACTTGCAAAGCTACAACGATATTTACGGCTGCACCAATAACCCATGGAATATCGGGCGAACTTGTGGTGGGTCTTCCGGTGGCGCCGCCGCTTCTGTAGCCGCCGGCCTGACTCCGCTGGAGCTGGGCAGTGATATCGGTGGGTCCATTCGGATTCCCGCCCACTTCAATGGGATCTACGGTCACAAGCCGAGCCACGGAATTGTGCCGCAACGGGGGCACCTGCCACCGGGACCACACACTGTTTCTGAAGCGGACCTCTCGGTGGTGGGACCGCTCGGTCACTGTGTTGCAGATATAGACAAGGCGCTGGATCTGCTCGCTGGCCCCCTCCCCGAACACGGCGCTGCCTGGAAGCTATCGCTGCCGAAAGCGGCTTTTTCAGAGGTCTCAGAGTTGCGGGTCGCGGTATGGGCTGATGATGAGTTCTGCCGAGTCGATAGAGAGATTGCCGCCAGCATTGAGCAGATGGCAGCCTGCCTGGAAAAACTGGGGGCACAGGTCGATTACGACGCCAGACCAGACATAGATCCAAGCGCAAATCATCGCAACTACCTGCAATTGTTATCCGCTGTCATGGGTTCGGGCATGCCAGCAAAGGTGTTGGAAGAGGCACAAAAGCTGGTCGCCGCGGCTGATCCGGCTGATCACAGCGATGTCATTGAGCAGGCTCGAGGCATAGCCCTCACGCATCGAGACTGGCTCCGCGCCAACGAGCGTCGCCTGCGCTATCAGGCAACCTGGAGATCATTTTTCTCGCAATATGATGTGTTGCTATGCCCTGTCACCCACGTCACCGCATTCCCTCACGATCACGAGGGCAGCATGATGGCCCGCACGCTGACGGTGAATGGCGAGCAGCGCCCCTATATTGAGGCATTGCGCTGGCCCGGGCTAAGCCTCAATTCACTGCTGCCTGCTACAGCGGTGCCGATAGCACAAAGTTCTGAGGGCCTTCCAATCGGTATGCAGATCGTAGGTCCGTATCTCGGCGACAAAACCACACTGGCGGTCGCTGCACTTGTTGAAGAACACCACAGATCATTCATCGCACCGCCGGAAACGAGCGCAGAGTAAACTGGCAAAACAAAACTATCAGGAGATTCCAATTATGAAACTTGCCTTTAGCCAGATGAGCTTTGGGGCCCGTGCCCAAATCAACATGGACATGATTCACCATGCCGAGTCACTGGGTTTCGACTCAGTGTGGACCGCAGAGGCCTATGGCAGTGATGCTGTTACCAGCGCCAGCTGGATACTAGCACAGACACAACGAATTAAAGTGGGTACCGCGATTATGCAGATGCCGGCACGTACTCCGGCCATGGCGGCGATGACCGCTATGAGTCTCGACCATTTGTCCGGCGGGCGTTTCATCATGGGTCTGGGTCCATCTGGCCCACAGGTCGCCGAAGGCTGGCACGGCCAGATCTATGGCAAACCGCTGACCCGCACACGAGAGTACATCTCCGTCATCAGAAACATTCTGGCACGGGAGAAACCACTGGAGTTTCAGGGCGAGTACTACCACATCCCCAACCATGAAGGTGGCAGCAGCGGGCTCGGCAAGCCACTGAAAAGCATTTTGCACGGTGACCCCGACCTACCCATATACACCGCGGCCATCAGTCCGAACGGGCTTCGCTGCGCAGCTGAAGTGGCTGACGGCGTGTTCCCCATGATGCTGGCTCCGGAAAAATATGATGATGTTATCGCGCCCTTTCTCGCGGAAGGATTTCAAAAAGCCGGAGGAAACAAATCCCGGGCTGATTTTGTCGTCGCCCCCGGCGTAAGCTGCCTGATAGGAGACTATGATCATCTTGCGCCGATGGTGAAATCAAATATGGCTCTGTACATCGGTGGAATGGGTGCGCGGAACAAGAACTTTTACAACGCCTACGCCACACGTATGGGCTACGCGGATGCCGCCAAAGAAATACAGGACCTTTACCTCGACGGACGCAAGGAAGAAGCGGTTGCTGCCGTTCCCGATGAACTGGTTGATGCGGTATACCTGATCGGAAGCGAAGAAAAAATACGCGATCGACTACAGGCCTGGAAAGCTGCCGGAAAACGCGGCGATGTCGACATGATGTTGGTGGGTACGGTACAGAAAGAGGCAATGGAATTGTTGGCAGACGAAATGCTCTAGCGCGGTACCCCAGCGCAAAACTTTGTGTAGGCTTTGTGGTCAATACACTATGCCCCGCTTAGCTTCATGCCTCCTTCTTTGTCTGCTACTGGCGGCACCCCCAGCGCTTTGTGAAGAGCATGTTCTGCGAAGAGCTGGCCAGGAACTGGTGGTCGACACACATTTGCTGCTGTTTGGTCAGCGCGAGAAACACGTGTTGAACTGGGTGGAACACAGCGCCGATGCTCTGGCCAGCGTCCTGGGACGCTGGCCGCGAGATGACTGGCGCGTTGAAGTCACGCCAGTTTCACTGATGTCTTCAGATCCGGTGCCCTGGGCCCAGGTTTTACGCGGCCAACCTGATACGGTCTCATTTTACATAGACGCTCTCGCCAGCGAAGAAACCCTGATCAAGGACTGGACCGCCTACCACGAAATGTCACACCTGCTGATTCCCTACCGTGGCTGGGGTGACATGTGGTTCAGCGAAGGTCTGGCGAGCTACTACCAGAATTTACTGCTGGCACGGCAGGGAATCATCGATGACAGAGAAGTGTGGCAGCGCTTGTACGATGGCTTTATGCGCGGCCGTGCCGACGACAGCAGGTCTGATCTCGACCTGGCTACCCTGCTGCCGACGTTTCGCGAGACCCGCAGTTACATGCGGGTGTACTGGACAGGGGTCTGGTACTACCTGTATCTCGATGTACAGCTGAGAACAGCGAGCAACAATCAGCAAAGCCTGGACTCTGCTCTACGCTCACTCAACCGGTGTTGCAGGGATGTGCGCATGTCCGCCTGGCAGATGGCTGCCAAGCTAGACCAACTCACCGGCAAAAAATTGTTCATGCCCGCCTTTCACGCGGCGCGGGCAAGTCACCAGGTGCCTGACTTCGAGTCGATTTTCGCTAGCTTGGGGGTGTCAGTGGAAGCAGATTCAGTCAAGCTAATTGACGATGAAGAATTGCGAGAAATACGCGACTCCATGGCTGAAAAAACGGTCTGGTGAACTGATCGAACCAGGGTTTTACCCCGGGGCTTTCCAGTGTGCAACGCTACTGATCGGGCATACCAAAACGTTGACGAAAATCCACCAGGGGAATAGCAAAGGCTTCCTGATCCAGAAAGGCCTGCTCCGACAATTCTGGCTGTTCATGAGCTCTGTACCACTCGGAGTACTGTGGAAGCTCATCACTGTAGGCCTGATAAAAACTTGAGTATGTGGTGACCCTCAATTGAGGTTCACTGGCTGACAAATCGAATTCCAACAGTCTAAACCAGCCATCACCAACTCCGACCGGTTGTCGTCGTAATGGATCCAGTGGCTGTCCGGCAGCGATAGCCGACTGCCCTCTGTCCTGAAAGTCTGCCAGAATCTGATAAACCTCGTGCCCGTTTATGTTCAGTTCCACGCGTCGACTCTGGCCATGTTGATGGCCACACAATACCAGGAAGATTTCATCGCGCTGGCTGAACAGCTTCTCCCACAACTGCTGCGCTGAATTGTGGGCATCCGGATCAACCCGGGCGAGATCCAGTATGGCTACGGCTGAGCGTTCACCCTGCCGGTTCAGGTAGTCATGGGTGGAGACAATAGTCGGCATTCCGCGGTGGGTGTCAATAACCTCCAAAGCCCATTGAATAACCGCATCTGAAGGCTGCATTTCCAGCGCAATATGGAGAAACTGGTAACCACCGGCATCAAATCGCTGAGCACTGCTGGTGCCACCGCCATAACTTGATACATACCAATTTCTGTCTTTGTAAAAGGAGGAATCCTCTCCAAAAATCTTTCGAAAATTATTCAATCCTCCGATATGAATCATACCCAGTACTTCCGGCTCCAGCCTGAAGTCTTCAGGAGCAATTGACAGATCTGGAGGATATCCAGCCGCACTCCACATCGCATCATAGTCATGATTTCCCGGTGCCACGCCAAAGGGAATCCCGGCATCGTCCAGCAATTGGTATCCGCGCCGGGCCAGCGGCATTTCGAAGTCCTTCGTCGCCGCGGAGATTGCGAGGCCGGCGGACAGATAGGGATTGTCCAGCGCGATAAATCCGCGCTCGATATGGTCTTCATCCATGATGATGCTCTGGTGCTGCCAGACGTCTCCTACCGAAGCTACAAACGCAATATCGCCGCGGCCATCCTCTCGCCAATTGGCAATCACCTGCATTTGCTCAACAAACTGTTCGCTGGCATCAATGGCAAAACCCGCCTCCCGCTGATGCCGATAATCCAACATATTCTGGGTATCAGGAATCATAGCCACAACAAATGTGCTATCCGCATCACCTGACCGTGATTCAATAGTGCTGCATGCCGCTGAAAACAGTATGGCAGCTGCGAGCAGGTAAGACAGGGAACACCTGATTACGTCGCCCGGGAACCGCAGTGGATTCATTGATATTTGACGTTTGGATTGCAACAGAGTGTCAGACTCGGTCATGATGACGTCCCAAGACTAACCCAGTGTCTCTACCGAGGCCATACACCGTCGATCCGGGTATCTTTCATCAGTGTCCTCTCAAGAATCAACATCAGACGCGCGCTTTGATCCGCTGACAGGAAAACCCCTGGCAGTCTTCACGCATTACGCCGTCCCATCGGTGCTTGGGTTATTGGCCTTGTCCTCGGCAGCAATGATAGACGCCATGTTTCTTGGAAATTTCGTCGGCGCCGCCGCTCTGGCCGCGGTAAACCTGACCGTGCCGGTATCGGCCCTCCTATATGCCATCACCTACACCCTGGCCACCGGCGGTTCAGTCACAGCTGGAGCGCACCTGGGGGCAGGTCGGGATGATGAGGCCTCCGACGTATTCACCAAGATTATGGCCTTATCGTTCACCCTCAGTGTCGGCCTGTCGATACTCGCCTGGGTTTTTCTGGACACCCTGGTCGCGCTACTGGGGGCAAACGAGGAGCTCACCAGCATCGTTTCCGAATACCTGGGCATACTCGTGTTTTTTGCCCCCGGGATGATTCTGGGATTAACCATGCACAGCTTTATCGTGGTGGACGGGCGCCCGCGTATGGGCGCGGCGGCTTTGGCAGCATCGGCTGTGGTCAATGTCCTGCTCGACTGGCTCCTCATCGTCGAACTGGAGTGGGGCATGCGTGGTGCGGCATGGGCGACCGGAATAGCCTACTCCGCTACCTTTCTGATCGTGATAACCCACCTCTTCTACGATGCAGCCAGACTAAAAATCAAAACCATTCACAATAATTGGATGCCCGTGGCCAAAGCAGCTTTGAATGGTATTTCCGAATTTACCAACGAACTCTCGGTGGGCCTGACCACCCTGCTATTCAACTGGATTATGATCACGCGGCTCGGAACTGAAGGTGTCGCCGCTTTTACCATTGTCGAGTACATCCTATGGATGGCGGTGATGATCTGTTACGGATTCGCCGGGGCTGTACAGCCGGTGGTGAGTAAAAATCTGGGGGCTGGACTACACCATCGCATGCGTACTTTTTTAGACATTGGATTGATTGCTTCAGTTTCGGTCGGGCTGTTGTTTATAGCAGCGCTGCTATTGGTGCCAGAGTTTCTGGTTTATCTGTTCCTTGATGAAGCTGAAGCCTCGACCGTCGCCATCGCACTGGATTTCATCGCCTTTTTCTGGCCCGCTCTACTCTTTATCGGGATGAACATCGTGCTCACAGCGTATCTTACGGCGTTGCACAAACCGTTCGAATCCAGCGTCACCGCCATTCTTCGAAGCCTTATTTTGCCTGGGCTTCTGGTTTACTTCCTACCGCAGTACTGGGGGCAGACCGGTATTTACATCGCCGTCCCCATCGCCGAATTTCTGACGTTTCTGATTGCACTCCTGCTACTACGCAGAGCCAGTGCCGCAATAGCAGCTTAAAAGTTCAAATGCTGAAGAATATGTCAGCAATTATTGACATATATATTTATGTCAACTATTTTCGACATATGGATATACAAAAAGCTCTTATCGTTTTCGATGCCCTCTCACAGGAAACCCGCCTTGGTGCGTTCCGCCTATTGGTGAAAGCGGGCAAGGATGGCATGCCGGCGGGGAAATTGGGCGAAGCCCTGGGGACCGCACACAACACCCTGTCTTTCCACCTGAGTCATCTCACCAATGCTGGCGTTGTGACGTCGCACAAAAGCGGCCGGTCAGTGATCTATATAGCCAACTTTGAAGCCATACAGGGCCTGATAGGTTTCATCGCCGAAGACTGCTGCCGTGATGAATACATCAGTATGACCCGAGACAAAAAGAGCGGTAGCGCCACCGTCAGAATGTGGCAGTGCTGCTAGTTAATTATCTTACCTGTAACTGAGGACAGACCATGAAACGTTTACATCTGCACGTTGGCGTCGAGGACTTGAACGCCAGTATTGACTTTTATTCCACGCTTTTTGGCGCGGCGCCAACCAGAACGAAGGCAGACTATGCCAAATGGGCACTCGACGATCCGAGCATAAATTTCGCCATATCCACCCGAGTGAAAAGTGGTGTGGACCACCTGGGTATAGAAGTGGATGAAGCAGATGAACTGACGGAAATCCGCATGCGCCTCTCCGCTGCGCAACGCCAACTATTCGACGAGGGCGAAACCCAGTGCTGCTATCACAAATCAGACAAGACCTGGGTTGTTGATCCCAGCGGTGTTGCCTGGGAAACTTTTAGAACCATGGAGAATTTGGCTCTTTTCGATGCACGGACAAGCGAAGTACCACGCAGCTGCTGCGCCTAGGCCCGGTTACTTTTCCAGCAGCTCTACCAGAAGGGTCAAGGCCTTGTCGCTGTGGCCCATGTCCTTGCCACGATGGGCCAACTCACTCATCAGGCGAGGCAGTTGATCGGCGGCGCCCAGGGATTCGAAGGTATGCAGAGCATCGTCCAGCGCTGCTGAATAAGTAGCCATTGAGGCGGGCGGGTTGGTGAAGTCACCTGTTCCCACAGTATCTGCAAAAGACTGGTAGTAACTGGGAAGTACGCCCATGGAAACAGGTATTTGCTCAACGAAAGTTGTAAGAGGTATGCCCGCCTTTTTGCTGACTATGGCGCCGTAAATCATGCCAAACATAAATCCAGTACGTACGGTGAACAGACCAGCGAATAGCGCTGCAAGTGTGTCGGGCTTGCTACCGATATGACAGGATTTGCCACCCAGACTTTTTACTATGGGCTCACATGCTGACCACACTTTGGGATCGCCCGCCATGGTCAGAACTTTGTCTGTCTGCCCTACCCCATCGGGATAGCCATGGATAATACCGATCAGCCACTTCGCACCATGCTTTTCAAATTCTATTGAGAGCTGCACCGCCTCCTCGGCAGTGCCCGTACTCAATTCAATACATGTCTTACCCTGCACAGTACCATCCAGATTGCGGAGCAGCTCCAGGGTTTGCACATGAGAGGTAATGCAGGTGATCACCACGCTGCTCGCGCTAACTGCCTCGTCCAGTGTGGCTGCGACCACGGCGCCGGCTTGCTGAAGTGATGCAGCTTTTCCCGACGATCGGTTCCAAACAGTGAGCGAATAATTCTGCGCGATCAGCGCCTCACCCAGTGCACTCCCCATGGCACCCAGACCAATCAGAGTTACATCTGTCATACACGCTCCCAGATAGTAATTATTATCACAGTTTGCGCAGCTCGCGAATCATCTCCGTGACCTCACCGGCACCGGGAAATCGGCCGGTTTGATACTTCGAAAAGATCAATTGGTCATCCAGCAGGACGTCAAAGATACCTTTGCCACCTGCATGCAATATTGCGATGACACCCAGGCTTGTCTCAAGTTCAGCAGCCAAACTGACCGCATCTGGTCGGTAATTTCACTGGACGCAGTAGTGGATATCTATCTTCATTGTATTATCTCCGGAATCTCGATCTATGCAGTGCTTGCTAGTGCATGTTCAAAGGGAACGCGAGATCAATTCTTTCATGATTTCGTTGGTGCCACCGTAAATCTTTTGCACCCGACTGTCGGCGTACATCCTGGCTATCGGATATTCCCACATATAGCCATAGCCACCGTGTAACTGCAGACATTCATCGACAATGTCGCACTGCTTTTGCGTGCACCACCACTTTGCCATGGAGGCTTCCTCTGCGGATAACTCACCGTCCACGTGTTTGACAATACATTGATCGACAAAGGCCCGGGATATAGTTGCCTCAGTTTTACATTCGGCCAATTTGAAACGCGTATTCTGAAAATCAAACACACTTTTGCCAAAGGCCCCTCGATCCTTGGTGTGGCGCACCGTCTCCTCCACTGCCATCTCGGCAATGGTGGCCGCGGCGCAAGCGATACTGAGTCTTTCCTGAGGCAACTGATTCATCAGCTGGAAAAATCCCTGTCCCTCCTCTCCACCGAGTAAATTGGCACGGGGTACCCGCACATCACTGAAAAAAAGCTCGGACGTGTCCGCATCCTTCAAGCCGATTTTGTCAAGGTTTCTGCCGCGGTCAAAACCATCCAGACCCTCGGTTTCAACGACGAGCAACGAAATGCCCCGGGCACCCTGACTGGAGTCAGTTTTACAGACGACAATAATGAAATCAGCGTGTTGACCATTGGTGATAAAGGTCTTCGCACCACTGATTACATAATCATCACCATCGGCTTTTGCAGTAGTCTTTACCCCCTGTAGATCAGACCCCGCGTCCGGTTCGGTCATCGCGATAGCCGCCACCCGATCCCCCGTCGCCAGCAAGGGTAACCATTTGTTTCTTTGTTCTTCCGAACCGTAATTGAGTATGTAGTGCGCAACTATCTGACTATGTACGGTATTGCCCCCACCAATCGAGGCCGCCGCACCCCCGCGTATCATGGCGTCATAAATAATGGCTTCGTGAAAATAGTTACCCCCGGCTCCACCGTATTCCTCCGGGATACTCGCACACAGCAGACCGGCAGCCCCGGCGGTGCGCCATGCTTGTCGATCACATTTGCCCTGCTTCTCCCAGGCTTGACGATATGGCTCAAATTCAGACTGGGTAAATCTCAGGGTGCTGTCATGCAGGATGCGAAGTTCATCATCCACCCAGCTAGAGCTAACAATTGACATTTAAATGGCCTCTCCCACACCAGTGTCATATTGTCGCACTAGCACCGCAAATTTGCACTGCCCCAGACTTCGCTGCCCGCCCTGAAGATGATTTCCACGGCACTGATCAGAGTATGATCCGACGATCTCACAATATGACCCAGAGCCTGCAACGTTAAAAAGTAAACCTGATCTGGTCAACATTTCTACGTTTTTGCGCTATAGTCACACCCTGATATTTTTGATGCGACAGATGTGGGTACTTGGTGACTGAAAATAACGAATCTTCCGGCTCTTTCTTCAGTGAGTTACGCCGACGCAAGGTTATCAAGACCTGTTTTTTGTATTTTGTTGTTTGCTGGATTGGTCTACAGGTAGTGGATATTGTCGCTCCGGCTTTCAGCTTTGATCCAGATCAGTCCTCACGCAATCTTTTACTGGCTGCCGTTGTCGGTTTTCCAGTGACCTTTGCCTTGGCCTGGTTTTTCCAGATTACCAGCAGCGGCATAGTGATCACCCGTTCCTTTCAGGAAAGACGTCTGCTGAACAACATTCCGCCCATTAATGACCGCCGCCGTAGCGGCGTTTCAACCTACTTTCGAAAGGGTGAAAAACCCGATGAGTTTCACTGGATTATTTCAGCCGAAACCGGCCCACTGCATGGTTTGAGTTTTGGTATCAGTGATTCCATTTTGATCGGTCGTTCCCTCGACTGTGATCTGGCTAATGTAAGTCCACACGTTTCCCGACAACACGCCCGATTAAGCTTGGAAGATGACGCGCTGTTCGCAGAGGACCTGGGTTCGGCCAATGGCACCATCCTCAACGGAAAGAAGGTGAACAGCCGTCAGGAATTGCAGCACGAGGATGAGTTGCGATTTCACGACATTATATTCAGGGTAACCGAAGCATTTGATCGCCCCAACAGCGAAAAGAAAGCATCAGATCAAACCACATTTATCCAGATGCGCGATCTGGATTTGCCCTAGAGAACAGAGGATTTATTGGTTTTAGCGAAGGTGGCCTAACCGCTGAGCAACACCCATGCCAGGACAATGATGGCCATCACACCCAAAACCAGCAGCGCCTTGCCGTCGTGCCTATTTCCGTCTATCCCACCATGTACGATCCGCAACAGGCGCCGGGTTGTTTCACCCGCCTGTCCGCCTTTCTGCAGACCAAATTTCGAGGCCCCTACGATAACGACCGTGACATTGTCTCTGCCACCTGATTTCAGCGCCGCATTGATCAGTACATTGACCTGATTTTCCGGCTCTGCGTGACCGGCAAGCCCATCAGCTATGGCTTGATCGTTAAGCTCATCGGTCAAACCATCGCTGCACAAAATAATTTGCTGACCCGGTTGCAGCGAACCTGTTACGCGACCCGGATCGATGCGAATATTTTTTGAGACACCCATTGATTGTGTCAGCACATTTTTATCGGGATGCGCTTCTGCCTCTTCCACCGACAAAATGCCTTCAGCGAGCATTTGGCTCACTGTATTGTGGTCCTGTGTTAGTTGCACTATTTTGCCGTCGTACATATAAGCGCGGCTATCACCCACCCAGACGATATCGTACACATCATCTCTCAGCATGAGGGCAACTACTGTTGAACCCATATTCGAGCCATCGCGAGTATCGATTTCGTTGAGCACCGCTTGATGGGCTTTTAGCACAGCCTCCAGCAGATCGGTCCCCGCACCCACCTCAACACTGATAGTCTCTTTGACAATAGCCGACGCTACTTCACCGCTGGCGTGTCCACCCACGCCATCAGCTACCAGCCATAATCCCAGCTCGGGATTGGACTGAAAGCAATCTTCATTGTGGTCACGCTTCATTCCCGTGTGCGTGGCGCCTGCCGATACTGTCATCTATGACTCTAATATCATGGGATTTATGATCCGGAGTGTAACCCAAAAATGGGCCGTAGATCACTGCCGTATGTCTGCTTTCTGATTTAAACTTGCATTTAGCGCTACCGTGCACACATCATCTGTATCTCGCGGCAATTCTGTCGTATCCTGTGACGATAGCAAATCCAAGGTCTATGGTGTTGTAGGGATAAATGGCTGATTTCGAACTACCGGGTTACGAGATTTACGAGCGTATCGGCAAAGGCGGTATGGCTATGGTATATCGGGCCCTGCATTACAATCTGGATCGGGAAGTGGCCATTAAAGTAATGGATCCGGCCATGAACTCCGACGAACAGTTTTCCGAGCGGTTTGTCAGAGAAGCCCGAATCTCCGCACAACTGGTACACCCGCACATCCTGCAAATATATGACGTAAACGTACATGACACCTATAACTATATCGCTATGGAGCTTCTCAGCGGTGGTGACCTTGGTGATCTGATCCACACTGCCATGCCGCAGAAAATGGTCTACCAGATCATGGAGCAAATGACGACGGCACTGGACTATGCGTACAGCAAGGGTTATGTGCACCGCGATATCAAACCCAGCAATATCATGCTGCGCTCGCCGGTCGAGTACGTATTGGCTGACTTTGGCATCGCCCGGGCCGCCGACTCCGGCACGCAAATGACGCAAACTGGCCTAATGGTGGGCACTCCTTCTTATATGAGCCCAGAGCAGGCAAAAGGGCTTGAACTGGACGGACGTTCCGACCTCTACGCGCTCGCGATTCTGTTTTACGAGATGATGACCAAGCAATTGCCCTACGAGTCAGAATCTCCCGTGACTACAGCAATCATGCATCTCACAGAGGCCATTCCCACCCTGCCTGAGCAAGTGTCCTGTTATCAGCCCTTCATAGAAAAGGCCATGGCGAAGAGTGCTGATGATCGCTATCAAACAGGACGTGAAATGTTCGCGGCGTTGATGGAAGCCAGTGCAGGTATCGACGAGGACACGGTGTTAACTCCGGCCGTCGAGCGTAAACAAGCGCTTGGCTCGTCTTCTACAACCGTAGCAGATCCAAATGCTCCACCACTGTCAACGTCTGAGAGGACACGTGTCAGCGGTTCTTCCCCGCGCTCGCGGCCATATAAGCTAAAGCAGACATCCCCGACTTCCCAGATGGCGCGCGGTTTGTACGCTGATCGCCCCGACACTCCGGTGCAGAAGAAGGCAGACACAAAATCAGGTTCAAAAGTACCCATGCTACTGGGGTTGATTGTTGTTATCGCGCTGGGGGCTGGCGGCTATGTCTACTGGCAAGAACAACAGTACAACACTGCACCGGGATTAGGGAGTATCACCGGTGAGCTAGCCTCAGCCTACAGCGCTATGAACGAAAACGAGTTAGACAAGGCAGCATCATCGTTCGCCAAAGTACTCAGCATTGATAGTAGCAACGCTGCTGCACAAGCGGGGATGTCGGAAATAGAAGCCTTATTTGAGCAGGGCTTAACTGCTGCACTCGCCAGCAAAGATGCAGAAGGTGGTAGATCGCTGTACTCTGACTACAGCCTCTATTTTAGCTCGAGTGGACGCTGGGCTGAATTGGGCGCTTCGCTGGATCAAATGGAACAAGAACAAAGACTGGCTGCCGTGCAGGAAGAACGAATTACGATCCTGTTAGAACGTATGCGGGAAGAAATTGCCAATGTCGATCTGGAAGCAGCAACCTTAACGCTGGAGCAGGCCAGCTCCTTCAATTCCGCGCATCCTGCTGTTATAGCAGCAGGTGAGACACTGCTGGCAGCGCAGGCGGAAGCCGCAGCGAATGAGGAGCGATGGAGCGTCCACTCCCCGGAGCAGCGGGAAGAGTTTGAAGCATTAATCCTGGCAGTTAATACCGCATGGGAAGAGAGCGACCACGATGAGGTAGATAGTCTATTGCAACAAGCGGCGGCGATTGCTCCGGAAATGCCCAATCTTGTGGCAGAGCAGGAGAAATTGGCAACTTGGCAAGAGGCGCTCGCTGAACTGGTCATTAATGCAGAAGCCGCCGTTGCACAGAGTGCGGAAGATCTCGGACAAGCCGGCATAGCCGTAGACCTGTTCAATCAGATATTGGAGCTTGATACTGATAACACAGTCGCGGTAAAGGGACTGGAGCTGCTTTCAGTTCAGCTCATTGAGACCGCACAAGAGTCACTTGCAATACATGACTATGCCAAGGCTGAACAAACTTTGGCACAGGCGGTGGACTGGTTGCCTGAACAGGCGGAGTTGGCAGAACTGCTTGTACAAGTGCCTGAGCTGAGACAAGCCTACCAGGATGCACAGAAACAACAGGCTGATAAGCTCGCCCGGGTCGCAGAACTTCTACAGCAGGCCGGTGACGGCATGTCTGGCACCAAGGGAAATGCGCAAAAGAGAGCCGAGGTGGCTGGTTTGTTTACTCAAGTTCTCGAGCTGGAGCCCAATAATGCAGAGGCAGCGGCAGGTATTTCAAAGCTGACCGATCAAGCGGTTGCTGAAGCGAATACAGCCATCAAGGCTTCCAAATTTTCTGCGGCGGGAAATATCCTGGCGGCGGCAAACGCAGCCCTTCCCAACCAATCCAAAATTCGAAGTTTGCAGCAACGTTTGCCGGGGCTGGAAAAAGTCTGGAGAGACAAACAGGCGGCACAGGAACAGGCGCGAGCAATTGAACTGGCGGAGCGGCGCAAAGCAATCTCTATGGTTAGTAGTGGTCGCGTGGCACTCAGCGAAGGGAATATCGGTGGAGCCCGTCTGGCCTATGAACGGGTGGCGAGCAGTTTTTCAGATCTGAATGAATTAGCCGTACTCCAGCGAGAACTGCAGGCCGCCTACATACTGGCGGCACGACAACAGATCGAAATTAATGAGTATGATACTGCCATGGACTATGTGGACCAGGGTCTTACCCTGACACCGCGGAACAGGGAATGGAATAAACTCAAAGAAGAGATTGAAACATTACAAGCCGGCCCAACTCGTCGACGACTGGGTGCTTACTAGTAAGCCAGTGCATGGTGCAAGTACCATTGAATATACTGAACATTTGAACTGACAGATTTTGGATGCAGGAACAAGGTAACAACAGGATACCCATGTTTAGATCGCTCAAACTCATTGTCCTCAGCTTTGCAATGCTTGGTAGTAATGCAACCATTGCTTCATTCCAGCCCCCCCAAAGCCTTAGCCCGCAGGGTGACAACGTCATACTCAATGAAACCTTCCAGGACGAAGCCTGGATGGTTTATACGTACCAGATCAACGAGCGTGGTGTCGTTGTTAATGCCGAAATACATAGTTCAAATGGTGTAGAGGCTGTCGAGCAGGAAGTGCTCAAGCAGGTCAAAGGCCTGACTTTTACCCCCGCAATCAATAATGGTGAGGCCGTCAGAGTTGAAGCCGACCCCGTCGTGTTTACGTGGGTCATTGATCAGCCACGGGAAATGTCCGCCGAATTCTCCAAAACTTATAAGGCTGCGCAAACCTTTGTGGGCATGGAACGATTTGATGAAGCCTTTGATGAACTGGCCAAACTAAAATCCCACCGGGGAAGAAACGTGTACGAAGAGGTGAAGTTCCAGACATTGGCTGCCACGTTGGCAGACCGTTGGGACGATGAAGCCGCGGAACTGCAACATCTGAGCCGGGTCATCGAACTGCAAACCCTGGCCGACTACAAGCGCTTTGAACACCCCTATGTCGCACCAGCAGACTATGCACTACTACTCGAGCGTGTACTGATTCTGCAACTGGATCGAATGATGCTCGCAGATGCCTATGATACGTTGGGAAAAATCAATGATCTCGATGCAAAATCAGAAATTGCCCTCCGGGCATCTAACCGATTCAACAGCGTCGCTGCCCGCTTTGATGCTATCCCGGATGTGACAATAGAGGGGGAACTCCTGCCCATGTACCGCTCCGGACCAGGCACCTGGATTGTCGGATTGTCGCGCACCAAATTTTCGGTCAGCGATGTCAAAGGCAGCATTGACGCCGTCTTTTTGTCCTGCAACCGTGGGGAAATCCGGCTCAACTACCCTTCCTCCATACCCTGGAATTCACCTCGAGGCTGGAAAGACTGCAAGATTGATGTATCAGGAAAAGTCGGCTCTCGGCTGAAAATTCATCAGTTGGCCCAGTAGAAGAAATCTGCCAGCCAGGCTCTTCTACTCGTGTTCAAGCGCCGTCACCGCACATAACCAACAAGCCCTCGTTGGGACGTTCGAAATCATTCCAGAACTCGTGCGCAACGCCGGCAGTAATGAGATAAGCCTCCCCTTCCTGCAATAGCATAGTTTTACCGTTTAGTTTTGCGTGCACCTCGCCCTTTCTGGGCACGATGATCGTGTCAAAATCTTTAACCTGGTCTTCTGTGCTGGCGTTTACATGCTGCCCCGGTTCAATCTGATACCACAGCGTACGCAGACCGTGCCGATAGACCAGGCCAACCACATTACCACCGTGAGAGGAAACGGAGTGTTCCTTGCCCAGAGCAATTACCTCTCGAAACCCGTGGGTCCAGATGTACACGCGATCGTTAGTGCTCCGATCGCCAGTTTTTATTCACTTTGCTTACAGGACAGCGCAGCAGGTACAAGCCTTGCAAACTGGTGCTGAAGAAAAAACTTGAGTGGTTTGAAAATTATTGGGACGATCGAGTTTGATCTGACGAGCTCGACCATACGCTACGCAACTGGCTCGATCATGTACTTTGCCCAGGGAATCCCCCAGGGCCTGCTGGCCATCGCCATACCGGCGTGGTTGGCGAGCCTGGGCGTGAGTGCCTCGGAAATTGCTTCCTATCTGGCCGTGATAACGCTCCCCTGGGCGTTCAAGCTCGTGACTGGCCCGTTTATGGATCGTTTTTCCTATCTACCGATGGGGCAACGCAGGCCGTGGGTTATTGGGGCACAGCTTGGGCTCACCCTTTCTCTGCTTGCCTTGACCCTGATTGATAACCCCGCCGAGCAGGTGGGCCTGCTGATGGTCATCGGCGCTCTGATAAACAGCTTCGCGGCAACACAAGATGTAGCTGTCGATGGTATGTCGATCGATTTGACACCAGTGAGGGAACAAGGGCGACTGAACGCGTTTATGAGTTTCGGCAAGGCTATCGGCTGGAGCCTCACGGCGGCAGTCTCGGGCGTGTTGGTATCGACCTGGGGCCTTGCCGCTACAGCAGTTCTGGCGGCGGCTGTAGCCGCCATACCCTTGCTGGTCATACTGTGGGTGCGCGAACGCGAGGGTGAGCGGGTATTGCCCTGGACTGACGGACAGGCAATGACAACCCGCAACTTCAACACTTCATTTGGCTCGGTATTCAAGGGCATCAATGAAATTCTCTGGGTTCGCAGCAGCATGGTTGTCATGGCGATCATGTTCATGGACGGACTGATTTACGGCTATGGTCAGGCGCTAATGCCCATCGCCGCGATAAACCTCTTCGGTTATACAACGGCACAATGGTCGCAACTGGTTGCCATGATGGGACTGATAGGCGCGGTACTAGCGCTGGGTGTTGGGCCTCTTATTGATCGACTGGGGCCAAAGCGCATGCTGTTTATCGCCACTTCTCTGGTAGCTTTACACGCCCTGATGATTTCACAGACACAGTATTGTGGGAAAACACGCTTTACGTGCGCGTGATGCTCTCGCTCTGGATTGCCATGCTACCGGTTGTCATGGTTTCTGTTATCGCGCTAGCCATGGCTATATGCTCCAGCGGCCTTTCAGCGACGCAATTCGCCATCTATATGTCTGTTGCCAACCTGGGCCATGCCTTCGGCTCAAAACTGTATGGCCTGTCTTCGGAAGGGGCCAGCTACGCCCAGTCATACCTGTTTCTCAGTTCTCTGGCAGCGGTGCTGCTTTTTGTGGTGCTATTTCACCGTCATCGTGGGGAGCAGCAAAATACTCCACATCACACCCTGGTTGTTGGCGGCGCCGAAGCGGGCGCATTCTGGTCGGGCAAAATTCGCTGTCCAAAATGCAGGGCTGATATGGAGCAAGTCGACTTTGATGACACGGAGATCGACCGCTGTACAACCTGTAGCGGTATCTGGTTCGACGCCGGCGAATTGGAGATATTTCGAGATAAAAAAGCGGCTGCTGCCATCGATACCGGTGATGCAAAAGTGGGTAAGGAAAGTAACAGAATTGATCAATACCCCTGCCCTCGCTGTAGCGGTGAAATGGTCAAGGTCGTGGATCCACAGCAAACCCACATATGGTATGAAACCTGCAGCGCTTGCAGCGGCTCTTTTCTGGATGCTGGCGAATTGATCGATCTTTCGAAAATCACGATCAGTGACTTCTTTAAGGGACTTCTTACACCTGAGCGGAGGTGACGTTTACCCGCTAAGAGTGGCGTTACTCTGCTGTCAACACACGGCCGAGGGTCACATCACCTTCAATCGTGGTGCGGTTGATGATCCGCTTGACGCCCGGCTTGGTGCCGGTTGTGCAGTGCATGGCCCGCCAGTTGTCCCACAGCACCATGTCCCCTTCACGCCACTTATGAAAGTAAGTAAATTCGGGACTTTTGGTATGCGCGACCAAGCGTTCAAGTAGCTCGATGGATTCATCATTAGACAAGCCAAATTGCTGCGGCGTTATTACCCGGTCCAGAAACTGCTCTACGATTTCGAGCACCTTGCGACCGCTGACGGGATGTGTGACAACCATGGGATAGACCGCGTCTGCAAAATCCGGAAAACCAATATCCGTGGGGTTTTTCGGGCTGTAGGGGCCTGGTTCGTATCCTTCCAGATCCACATAGCGCATATGGCGACGCTGCATGCTAAAGCTGTAGGCCACTTCCAGCTTCTCAAGCAGCTCTTTAGTTTTTTCGTCGAGGGCATCATAGGCTTTGGCCAGATCACCAAATCCTGTTAGACCGTCCTCTTCCGCAACAACCAAAGCACGCAGCAGCGCGCCATGATTCGGGCGCGCTGTATAGTGCAAATCCATATGCCAATCCAGACGGCCAACGACTTCCTCGCCATGATAGTAAGCGGTGGAGAACTTGTCCTTCTCACCGCCATTTTCGAGTACGAACAATTCGGGGTACTGCTCACTGATATTGACCTTGAGAGGATGTATCTCCAGTGGGCCAAAGATTCGGCTAAACTCAATCTGCTTTTCTGGCGAAATATCCTGATCCCGAAACAGCAAAATGGCGTGCTCGTACCAGAGTGATGTCAGCTCAGCCTTGATTTCCTCTGTAAGAGGTTTATTGATATCAAAGCCTGAGACTTCGACGCCGACGTTATCAAGAGCTTGTAGAGTAAGAGCCACCACTAATTCCTTGTTGTAATTGCAACAGATATGAAGAAATTTAGTCCAGCACACCAGGATCCCGGCGCAACTCACGTCGGGCCATTGCTTCCCAGCAAAAGGGAAAACCATTGGCATCTGTAATACTCACCTTTTCGACTTGCTCGTCGCTGAGTGGCACTCCACCTCCCGCGATTTCCACCTCATAGGCGCGCTTGCAACGCCACTCCAGCGTAATTGCCCGCAGATGGGCCTGACGTAAATCCTTACCCACCACTAAGGCACCATGATTGGCAAGCAGAGCCCACTTGGCATCACCCAAAGCCTCTGCTGCAGACAGGCTGCTGGTTTCTTTGTCGAATGTGCCGGTGTATTCGTTGTAAAGGGGTAATTCCAGTCCACAATGCGCGCCTGTTTGATCATATATCGGCGGCACTCGCTGCATATTCGCCCAGATGCCGCTCCAGTGGGCGTGGTTGTGGATAACCACGTTAACCTCAGGTCGCAACTCGTGTAACTGAACGTGCAGACCAATCGCCGGGGTCACATTCCACTCGCCCTCTATAATTTTTCCGCTGTGATCGAGGGTCATAATGTCACTGGCGGTTATTTCATCCCAGGCCAATTCCCACGGATTGGTCAAAATTGTGCCGTCGGGTAGGCGATGCGTAATATGGCCGGCTATATGCTCGTTCCAGCCCTCCTGGAACAGCATTCGGCACATCAAGGCAACGCGTGCCTTGTCGCTCATTTCAGGTAGCAGAGCCCTGCGACCCTCTCGCGGAGCATATTGCTCAACCATGGCTTTGTTAAGTCCATCGTACTTGTTAATTTTTGATCCCCTTTGCGAATTTTCGGTCAACACATTAGCGGCCAACCTGGCCCCAACTACAAGATGTCATGATACTTTAGCCGTAATAGGTTGCGTAAGGCGAATGTCATAGCTTGTTGTACCTGGCCAGACTCTCTGTGCCCAGAAACGAAAAGGCCCGGACATAACTGCCTGGGCCCTTTTCGTCAGTGCCCGCTCCGCAGGCATAGAGTGAGTCGCACTGTCGCTAGAAGTGATAACTGGCAGTAACACCCAAGGTTCGGGGCGGAATAACGGTCAGATTGTTGTACAAAGCCGTGCCGCCGTTAAAGTTAGCCGTACCGCTTGCGCCATCGGAAGGTCGACGGGCTAATATGCCCTCTTCGTCCGTCGCGTTCTTGACAAACAATTGTATATCCCAGCTTTCCGCTCGGATACCCGCGAACAAATCGAGCGTATTGTAGCTGTCAGATTCAAAACGGCCAGTAATATCACCCGGTGCTTCAATATCGCCCCGATGGTTGAACAAACCACTCAAGTACCACTCTCCACCAATGGAAATCGGCAATGTGTAGTCCGCCTTCAACGTGAGGAACACCTCAGGCTGCGGACTGCCAGCCAAGCCATCCGCATCACAGACATTAAATCGATTAGTGGTATCAACCGTCGCTTGTGCAGCATCAGTACAAGGAATCGTGCCGGAAGTGAGCTCTACCTTTGAGTAGGTGAAGGATCCAAACAACTCCAGGTTTTCTGACGCCAGATATCGCAGCTCAGCTTCAAAACCCGTTTGCGTAGCTTCCTCCACATTAACGTCGGCGTTTGATATGGCGGTCACGTCGCCGCTCACACCATTGAATACTTCAAATGTAGGCCTGATCTGATAATCATCGTACACGCTGTAGAATACTGCGCTGGTATACTGGCCGCGCCCATCCCATATAGATCCTTTCAACCCCAGTTCCAAGCTGTTAACTGTTTCACCCTCATAGAAATTCAGACCTGAGGTCGGATCTTCAACCGTGGGCTGGAAAGAGCCGTTAACGTCAAAGTTAGGCGCACCAGGTCGGAAACCGTGATCGAGCGTGACATACATATTGGCTGCGTCACTGAAGCTGTGAGACAGCTTCAGTGTACCGGTCCATTCCTTAAGTTCTTCTACCCTTTGGTTTACACAGGTTCCAGCGGGGAAAGAATCAAGCACGCTCTGATCTATCCCGGATTGATCAATTACGCAGGCCAAGGCATTGGGAATAACGAAGGTCGCCTCAGAAACGTTGTTGTCATTATCCAGAAAGCCACCAAACAGGAAATTGTTGTTGAGACCGCTCTTATTATTCTGATCAAAGATGTTGTAGCGCAGACCAACCGTCAGACTGGTCGTATCATTGAAGTGAAAATCACTATGCAAGAAGACAGCGGAGGTTTCACTCGCGGTTGGAATATCGAGCAATATTTCAAAGGTGCCGGTGCCAGGAACATCCGCCAGATTCTTTACGTCAGTAATGGCAAGGGAATCAGCATAGTAAGCACCGAACTGCACATCCCAGGAATCTGTGGGTGACATACTGATACGCAATTCATGCTGTACATTCTTTTCAAATATTGTGGTGGTCTCATCCAGTATCAGATTCGGGTACTGCGTATTATCGAGATCATCGTCACGAATATTAACACTGCCAAAGTCACCACTAAACCAGCTGATATCGCCCCATTCCAATTCCCAGTTCAGCTGCAGTGTGGCCATCCAGTCTTTCTTGTAGATAATTTCGTCGGATGAACCGGCAATCGACGCCCGATCAGATGGTGACAATTGATAATCACTAGCGGGGTCAACGGATTCCATTATGCGCAAGGTGTCTGAGTTTTCTGACCGCATCCAGGTGTAGCCCAGCTTGGCGGAAAAGTTGTCAGTGGGTTCCCATAAAACTTTTGCTCGGATACCTTCGCGATTACGTGCTTCATCATATCCCAGGAAAATGTTCTCGGTTCCGGTATCTCTGTCGTCAGAAAGAACAGCCAGGCGAGCGCCCAGGGATCCCTCGATAATTGGTACTGAAATAGCGCCCTGTACATTGTAGCCGTCAGGGTCTGCAATGTACGAACCACGCACATACCCTTCCACTTCTTCCAGATTGGGATCCGCCGTCTCCAGAATCACAGCTCCCGTGGGTGATGGTTGACCGTAGAGAGTGCCCTGCGGACCTCTCAGAATCTGGACCTGCTTCATATCAAACAAAGCTGCAAAGGCGAAATCAGTCTGCGAACCGGCGACAAAGTAGTTATCGAGATAAGTGGCAACACGTGGTGGAGCGGACTGCTGCGCAAAAGTACCAATACCGCGAATACCCACACCAACATTGCTGTCACCTTCATAGCGAATCTCAACGCCGGCAGTCAGCTTGCCAAGCTCGTCACCCTGAAAAATGGCGGCGTCACGCATGGAATCTTCACTCAGCAAATTTACCGTCAGCGGTGCTTCGGTAAGAGATTCCGCCTTTTTCTGGGCGGTTACAACGACCTCTTCCAGCATAAGCTGCCCGAATGACAATTGACTACTGGTAGCAGCTGCTACTGCCAGGACTAGTGCCTTTCCTCGGATATTGCGCATTAATATTGTCTCCAGCGTGTTATTCACCGGGTATAAACCGCACCCGTTTGATGAGCTTTATGGATTATCTGAGCATTATGATCTTCCCTGGATTGCGGGTGTAGAACAAAAACATTCAAATTGGGGGGCTTAAGACTCCAAGAACTGGAGGTCAGACTGGGTTTGTGCGAGAAAAAATGTGCCTCCATTGGCAAAAAATCAGTGCCATCGCTGGCACTGACTCACACAGTCAGATGGAGTCGAATATATCGCTGCTGCCTTTAGCTTTGGCTTTCTTCGCTGCTTTCTTTTCTTTCTGTGTCATGAGTGGCTTTTTCTTCGTTTCCTTTGTGCCCTTTTCTTTCTTTCCCATAGATTTCTCCAATTGGGGTTGTGTTATTCCTCATCAGGGCTCATGCCCTTAAGGAACTTGAAAAGATCGCTATCAGTGGATAACACGATAGTAGTGCTGTTTCCGATAATCGCCGGATAAGCCGCCATGGTGCGGGTGAATTCATAAAACTCTACGGCTTCAGCGTCCTGATTGTATGCACTAGCATAGATTTCAGTTGCCTTGGCATCCGCTAAACCGCGTATCTCTTCAACCTGCCGATAGGCTTCGGATTGAATTTTGTTGAGGTCGCGCACTCTGTTCCCGCGGATTCTCGCTGCCTCACCGTTACCTTCAGAAAGAAATCGTTCAGCAATCTGTCGGCGCTCGCTAATCATTCGGTCATAGATTTTGGGTCGTACGCTCTCGTTGTAATTAATGCGCTTAAAGCGAATATCCAGCAGCTCGATACCAAACACACCGACCTTTTCTGCCGCCGCTGCAAATATTTCTTGCTCCACCAACTTGCGCCCCTTTTCTATAGGCACCAATGCGCCCATGTTGAGACCCTGCTCTGTATTCGGTAACACCGAGTCGCCAAGAGCAGTGTCTAGCAGTGGCACCCTGTCCCTGGTAGTCCGAATGATCTCTATCAATTCGTGCTTGGCTACAGCATTACGGGTTTCACTGCCGAGAATGTCGTCCAACCGTGATTGCGCACTGCGTTCATCACGCAAGCGCAAAAAATATTGAAGGGGATCAACAATTCTCCAGCGCGCAAACAAGTCCACAGAAATGTAAAGCTTATCCTTGGTAGGCATATCCGAGGGAGCGCCATCCCACTCCAACACGCGTTTATCAATCGGGTTCACCTCTTGTACAAAGGGAACCTTGAATTTGAGCCCTGCCGTGGTTACGGGCTCCCCTACCGGTTTACCGAACTGAGTAATGATGACTTGCTCGACCTCATGTACGGTATAGATTGAATTACCGAGAACAAATGTACCTGCGAATAAAACTAAAAAAACGCTGAGAGATTTAATGCTGTTCATTTTCCGGCTCCCACTTGTCCATTTAGATTGAGCAGTGGCAACATACCGGGCATAGCATCATCCACCAAAACTTTGGAGTCTATTTGCGGCAGTACATCCTGCATTGTTTCAATATAAATACGCCGGCGGGTTACTTCGGGTGCCTTGCGATATTCACTAAAAAGCGCGTTGAAGCGTGCCACATCCCCTTCAGCCTCATTGATTCTTTTTAGCCTATAGCCATCGGCTTCCCGGATACGCTGGTCTTTTTCACCTTCCGCCAGTGGAATAACTTTGTTGTACTCCCGGCGCGCCTCGTTGATAAGCTTTTCTTTCGATTGCTGTGCCTGATTGACCTCGTTAAAGGATTCTTGCACCGGCCGTGGTGGATTAATATTTTTTAGCTGCACCTGATCTATGCTGATCCCCATCACATACTTGGTGGACAATTCCTGCATTTTGACCAGTGCTTCAATTTCGATTTCCTGTCGACCAATGGTGATGACCTCATCCACTGTTCTGTCCCCTACGACTTCACGCATCACCGACTCAGATACGTAACGCAAGGTTTCACCCGGCTCTCGAACCTCAAACAGAAACTTGACCGGGTCTGAGATGCGATACTGAACAACCCATTCCACCAGCGCGGCATTGAGATCCCCCGTGACCATCTGGGTTTCCAGCCCCCCATCGCGCGTACTCTGGGACGGATCACGGGCTCCCTTTGTCGCAAAGCCAAACTCCTGTTTTAACTGGCGTTTGACAGGGACAATGGTGGCGCTATCGACACCCAATGGCAGCTTGAAATGCAGCCCTGGAGGCACCTCTTTGAGGTACATGCCAAACCGCTGTACCACCGCCACCGAATCACTGGGTACCGTGTAGTACGCCGACCAGAGGCTAAGAGCGATGAGCAAAAAGAAGGCAATTGTAAAGAGGCCTCCCAATTTGCCACCTGAGCCACCGCCGGAGCCTCCGCCCGGAATAGAACCTCTTAACCGCTCTGCGGCTTGTGCCAATATTTGCCCGAGATCAGGCGGTGACTGGGGTGAAGACCCCCATGGAGTACCAGATTCATCATTTTGGGACGGCATAAAAACGCCTTAGGTAGGAACAACCAAAACAGGCTGTCATTACGTATATGGGGGCGTAGTTATCATTTGCAAGGGATGTACACGTCGACGATTCAGGCGCCAAAAAAATCCCCGACCTTGCGAGCCGAGGATTTTGATTGGTGGAGCTAAGCCGGATCAACGGGCAGGCCTTCCTGCGCTGATCTCAACACTCGCAGTTCTACGACAATTTGTCGTACATCTTCATCTAGCTGGCTAGTACTCGCAGTGTAGCACCATGAATAGTTGGGTTGTAACCGACCGCATTGAGCTGTTTTCTCCAGTCGCCCTCTTGCAGTGCCACTGACTGACCTCGGCCAGAATTTTGCCGGTCAATGACATCAGGTAGGCCTACCAATGAGGCAAAAATGTGCCAATAGCGGACTGTTACGGAACCACTGAGAGATTACAATAGCGACGCATTCGGGCGCGCTCTGAAAGTCCCGGTCCAAAACGCCATACAAGTTCATCTTCGCCCTGTGGAGTGACTTCCAAACTGCGCGTTACTACAGTATTGCCATCCAACTGGAACAGAAGTGAATTACCCTCATAGCTTAGAGCAATCGATATTGGACGATCACATGTCCCAGTCGCGACGTAGTCATTAACACCGTCTGCTGGATCGCCAGTAGTATAGCCACCATGTGTAAATCTCGGTCCTACAATGATGACTAGATTTCCACACTGCTCGACGCGCTCGGTATATCCTGTTTCCGGGTCTGCCCATAATCCTCTTAAGTCAGGGGCGCCTTGAGCCAACGGTTCAGTGCACGTAGCAAGATATGGCTCGGGCCACTCGTGCTGACAAGAACCTTCAGAATCCAAGCTCCCAAAACTCCCACGAAAGGATTCTGCCAACACGATTGGCCTGGCTTCTTCGGGAATAATCGGCTCACATCCCGGAATAAATGCAGCGTTGGGCGTCGGTTGTTGAAACGGTACAAACTCCGGAATTTCATCACTACCATCTGAGCAACCATGTAGCAGCGTGTACATGGCACAGTAAAGCAGTATATGTCTAAGCTCAGGCGATTGAGTCATTATGCACCCTATATCGTGACCTAAATTCTACCTTCATCAACGTCAGAGTCGATTTTGCGCAGTCGCCGGGTAGCGGCGCCACTGGTTCATCGCGGCTTCACCTATCTTACGGTGTTTTACGGCGCGATTGGCTGATCCCCATCAGTAATTTGCCGGTCATTTACCCAAATTACAACATTAGAATCAGGCAAGAATGTGCCAAAAATGGACATATACGATTTAATCGAGTGGTCGGCTCGCAAGCTCAATTCTGGAACGCGGCGTCACCGAAGTCCGGACAGACTTCTACGGGCTCTGGGCTTTGAAGGTCTCGTCGGCTGTCAGCCAACCAACACTCGTCGAAGATCGAGCAATAGCAGTACGTTACTGAGTTTTCTGGGTCGGTAATAGCAGCCTGAAACTGGCGTGCGAGACTGGGATCGCTGGTGCTAAGCATCTCCACCTTTTCACTAGGGCTGAGGACGCGATTGCTAACGAAAGCCCGACCGAGCGGATCAGTGATCTTTCCACCCACCTGAGTGACAGCATGGGCCCAGCTGCGAATTGGCTCACCAGAGATTATCAAACGCACAGCTCGTATTTTTGCCGGTCCTACGCCAGCATTCGTGAATGACATCGTAAATCCCGCGGTATCACCTGTATCATAATCTGCTATTGACAGCTGTACGAAGGGCCACACAGTTGCGGCCGTCTGCTGTCGCACCGCCGCGGATTCAATCAATGCGGCGTAAAGAGCAGCAATCGCGATCAATACCCCCGCGATAGATAAGACCGTTTGCCCAAAGGTCAAGCGTACAAAAATCCGCTCGGCGCGAGACAGCGGTGGTGCGGAGCGCGCATCTTGCGGCAGTTCTTGTCTTGTTTCGGTTGGCTCTTCTACCACGTTAGTACTCCATGTTAGCAATAAGGACACCAGGGTGTTGATTTGCACGCCAGATTGACCCAGGATTTGCGCTGAAAATTAACCCACTGTGATTGTTTCAAGACGTTGATCTCTATGGCTTCCCTGGCCTTTCAGGTGGGTCAGTTCTCTGTGCAATTATTCGGCGTAACTGGATCAATATTCGGTGCAAATCAACACCTTCGGGGGTTAATTCGTAGGCCCATGCTGCCAAAAGCACGAAGGGGAAGCCAATGACTCCAAGCCAAGTAACGAAGGATAGAGTCCAGTCCGGGAGTCGAAGCGCAGGGGCGACGATAGAAGTGACCTGGATAACAACCCACCCAAGTACAATGTAGGCAACCCCTACCTTGAATACATTCCGGCGCTTGAGTTCGGCGAGTATACCCATCGGATTATTTCTTGTTATTAGCTATTTAAAGAATGGTCTATCTGCGCTAGAAGTCAATCTCTGAATGTCCGCTATGAGTCGTAATCTGCCGGTCACCCTCCCCTAAGCTGTCCGGCTAATTTCAGGCGCATAGCAGACACTCGCCCGAGCGAAACTCTCAATTTATTTGAACATCAGACGGATATAAGGCTTCGAAGACCCACAACCACCCATCTGGGAGGTTGCACATGGGTTGCACAGGGATTTATTGATAGCTAGAAACTTAGGCAGGTATACTGCCTAGGTGTTTGTTTTTATTAGGAAAATATTGGTGGAGCCTAGCGGGATCGAACCGCTGACCTCAACACTGCCAGTGTTGCGCTCTCCCAGCTGAGCTAAGGCCCCAAAAAGAGGTGCGCATTCTAGCCACGGCCTGTTCGCCTGTCAATTAGCCAGGCAGCTTATCGTAGGATTTTTCCAGTTTTTTCAAGGCCTTCTTGCTGACACCGCCCAATATTTCGATAGCGTGACGAATCCGGGCTCTGGTCAAATCCGGGCCCAGCAGGACCATGGCGTCGAAAACCGAGAAAGAAGACGTGGAACCAGAGACAGCGATGAATAATGGCCCCAGAAAATCTTTCATCTTGCTGTCCAGGGCGTCGGCAATCGACTTCACATTCTCGAATATGTCATCCCTCTCCCAGGTTCTGAGTGATTCCAGGCGCCAGAGCACAAACTGCATGGACTGAATAATCTCCGCCCGCTCACCCTTTATCCCGTCAAAATCGGATTCTGAAAGGGGTAAGGTGCCGGACGCCAAAAAGGCCGCCATGGGTGCAAAATCACTGAGGGTTTCCATACGCTGTCGCACGTGCGGTAGCACGGCCAGCAGGTTTTCCCGGTTGTAGGCCCATTCGCCCAGCCGGTCAGCGAGTTCGTCATTGTCCAGATTCTCACGAATCCAGAGGCCGTTGAGCCAGCTCAGCTTCTCCACGTCAAAAATAGGCCCGCCCAGTGACACCCGCTCGATATCAAAATTCATCAGCATATCGCCGAGGGTGAATTTTTCCCGCTCATCCGGCATGGACCAGCCCATGCGCCCCAGGTAATTGACCAATGCTTCCGGTAAATACCCCATGCGCTGGTAATAAAGAATGCTGGTGGGATTTTTACGCTTGGAGAGCTTGCTCTTGTCGGGATTACGCAGCAGTGGCAAATGGCACAACACGGGCATGTCCCAACCGAAGTACTCATAGAGTAATTTGTGCTTGGGCGCAGAATTGATCCATTCCTCACCCCGGAGAACGTGGGTTATTCCCATTAAATGGTCGTCCACCACATTGGCCAGATGATAAGTGGGCATACCGTCAGATTTGAGCAGTATCTGGGCATCGACCATGCTCCAGTCCAGTTCGATGGTGCCACGGAGCATATCGTCGATGGCACAGGCGCCTTCCGCCTCTGGCACTACCATGCGAATCACACTGGGCATGCCTTCCTGCTGCCGCCTGCTAACCTCATCCACTGGCAGGGCCAAATCAGAAGGTTTGAGCGCCGTGCTGTTGCCCGCTTCACGGCGAGTCTCGCGCAGTTCATTGAGTTCCACCGGGGTTCTATAGCAGACAAACGCCTTACCATCATTCACCAATTGCTGGGCGTACTGCCCATACAAATCCATGCGCTCACTTTG
>CALJGI010000040.1 GCA_938074045.1 uncultured Halieaceae bacterium | reverse complement strand
GCGCGCCTGTATTTGGCATCTGCAGAAAGCCCTGGGTTGTCCGGTGCTTCCCTGATAGCGCTCCAGAGCGATGGCCTCTGCTCTCCCCGCAGTGGCCGCAGAGCCAGCAAGTCGCTGCCTTCAAGACCACACCACGGTGCCCGCAATAGCGCGAGCCAGGCAATCTCATCGGCCTGGTCATACAGCGCTTTATAGATGTTCATCACATCAATAATGGCGGCGCGTTCTGCCAGCGGGTCGATATCTACCGCCTGCCACCGAATGCCTTGCTCTGCCAGGCAGGGCAATAGCTCAACCAGATGACTTCGGTTACGCACCAAAATGGCGAGTGTTTTGCATTCCGTGCTCTGCTCCGCTTGCCTGATAATGCCGCAGACCGCCCGAGCCTCCATATCCCGTGCCGCTTCACCTTCAAAAGAGAGCAGATGCACGCGGTTTTCCGGGTCATTATCGGGACGCGGGACACCTGGATTGAACGGGGCAACATCGCGCAGCCCCGCTGCTGGCAGAGCACCAAAAGTAGCATTTATCCAATCAACCAGTTTTCGCCGGGACCGAAAATTAGTGCTCAAATGAACCGGTTCCAGCTCAATCCCGTTGATACCTTGTTGAAGGCTGCGCTTGAAAAGTGCAACGTTCGCCTCTCTGAATCCGTAAATGGATTGCATGCCATCACCGACAATAAACAGGGTTCTGGGCTGTTCGGGGTATTCGTGGTTATGTTCCATCCAACCGCGGGTCAGTTGCTCTACCAGGCTGAATTGCGCTGAACTGGTGTCCTGAAATTCGTCAATCAGAATATGACGAAGGCGGTAATCCAGCAGCATAGACACATCCGTTGGCGCCTGCTCATCCCCCAGGGCCTGTCTGGCAGCCATTGCTACCTGAGGAAAATCGACCTGTCCGCGGGCCTGGAACTCCAATTGCAATTGTGCTGCCAGGAGTTTTAGTGTGTTCATTACGGCGCCGATGAGTTCCCAGTCTTCGCTTCCTTCGTTGGGATTGGGCAGCAAACGCAGTTCGTGGAGCATTTCGAGAAGCCCAGGCACAGTCTGCATGCCGGCAATCAGTTGCGCGCAACGCACCTTGTAAGCCGCGCTTTGTTCACCGCGATCATGCCCAGCCGGGGGCATGCCTTCGTTAATTGTCCATTTCTTACGACCTGCCGGCTTGTTACTTACCAGCCAGAAGTTAGCCAGGGCCCGCCAGGTCTGCAGATCCAGATCGGCGAGGGATAGCGCCTCAAGGTCAGCTAAGCGTCTCAATTCCGAATCGGGATTGACCTCTTCCAGGATCCCCGCTGCAAAATGTCCGATTTCGCACATCTCTGGAGCAAAAGGTACGAGCTGCGCTGCCAACAAACTGCAGTGATCCACAATCAGCTGCACCACCGCTCGCTGCAACAGGTCAGCTGCCTGCTCTTGCTCCGTCGTCGGCGACATCAATTCCAACCATTGCTCACGCCGCCACAACATGCCGGTGAGCATACTGCGCAAGCCCTGCCAGTCGTTGTGAAAGGCTCTTAACACCACTTCAATATCGGCTGCCAGCTCACTGGAACTATTCACCAACTGCAAGGTGGCCGCTGCTGCCGCTTCATAACTGGGCAGTGGATCATCCATAGGCGCCATACTGCCGCCGAACTGGCTGAGCACGGGTAGTTGTCGCGCGAGTTGCATACACAGGCCATCAATAGTTTGAATACTGAGCCGACCGGGATTACTGATCAGATTCCAGCCCCGTTCTCTATCCCGCTGCAATGCTTTTTCTGCCAGTTGATAGCGCGCCATCTCGTGTGCTGAGGTAGGCGCTTGTCCATTATGAGCAGCTGTCAGAGCCATACTGATGCGATTGCGCATCTCACCCGCTGCCTTACGGGTAAAGGTAATGGCCAGAATCTCCTCGGGCTGCTCGACGGTCGCCAGCAAGGAAAGAACCCGCTGGGTCAAAAGCTCTGTCTTTCCTGAACCAGCCGGCGCTGTAACGCAGAAAGATCCTGTTACATCCAGCGCTCTTGCCCGCGCCTCAAAGTCAGTGGGAGTGAACTCAGTCATCAGAGCCCTCCCACTCGTGTTTTCTGCAAACCGGAGCATATTCGCAGTATTGGCAGGTTTTCTTCGGTCCTTCCAATGGTCTGATGTGATGAATTCCCTGCAAGTACTCATTGAGCAGTGCTGTTATGGAGCCACGCCAGCCCTCGAGCTTACCTTGCCAATATGTCTCTGGGCCATCGGGGTGATCAGGGTCCGGTTCCTTAAGCAACAGCGCAGGCTTATCCATGGTCACCCGGCCATAGGCTATCGCAGCGACCTCTTCAATGGCTATGGCATACAGTGGCAGTTGTGGCCTGCGGGGACGGTCGCCCTCCCAATCGCTGATAGCGCATTGTCCCGTTTTATAATCGATCAATAGCAGAGTACCGTCCGCCAACCTGTCCACGCGATCAATACGCAGGCGCAATGTGGTGCCTCCCAGGTTCAGCTCCTGCGACAATTCACGGCTTTCAACCAAAAAGTCCTGCCGCCCTGCTTCAACCTTCAGCCAACGAGCCATTAAAATGGCCAAGCGCTCCTGTTCAAGCACCAGGGTGGTATTGCCCAGCACTTTTCTTCGCCAGGAGGGAAGCGCACTTACTGACTCAGATGCAACTTGCCTGAGACGAAGCGACAACTCCAGTTCTGTGAGAGCCAACAGTGCCTCCCGCCCATCCAGGTCGGCCCAGAATCGATGTAGCGCATCATGGGCCAGATTGCCGCGTTCCAATGCAGAGAGGCCTATCACCGGTTGCGGCAGTGCCTCCACCCCAAGTCCATAACGCACAAAGGCACGGAACCCACAATTTGATTGCGCTTCGATAAGACCTGCGCCGCCCGGCAGAACCTCGGACTGATGCAAACCCGCAGCCGACCGCTCTACAACGGTCTCCGTGACAAGATCTGCTGCGCGTTCAGACCAGTAACGTCGAAAGAGCGCCGCTTCATTGAGGCCAAGAAACTCCTCCACGAAAGATACTTCACCTCCGCCTAGAAGCGCACTCGGGCCCTGCTCCACCTCGTCAACCGAGGTAACAAAACTGAAAACAACTTCGTTCGCTGAATTGAGATAGCCTCGAGTAAGTGCTTCACAGTAGGTAAGTTCTCGTTCTGGCGTACCGTGTGGCAAATCCAGCTCACGCTGTAATCGATTTGGGATAAAGGGGTTCGGCGCTGCGGGGGTTGGCCACTGGGAGGCGCCACATGAGGTCAACCAGAGATCTGAGAACTGCAACCCTGCCCCCTCCAGCCTTCCCAGGATCTGCACGCTGGCATTGTTAGACTTTTCCTGGAATTGGGTCTGCTCCAGCTGACCTTTCAACAGCTGCAGAGCCGCGCCCAAACCCATGCGATCATAGACTGATCGCCAGGATGAAAATCGTTCCAGCAGGCCAATGAATTGCTCAACCGGAACAATGTCATGCTCATCAATCTCTCCGGGCCACCCGAATCCGCACAGTACTTCCCAGATGTACATCGCCCATTCCGCCGCGCTCAGCTGACGCGTTCTGCGGCGATCATTCCACACCTGCTGCAGTCTGGCACCCAATGCCAGAGGTGGACGTTTATCCGTTGCATCCAGCAGGAGAAAGCGCACTGTGTCGCCATCCAATTGCTCACGCAATTGTTCATGTAATCGCTTGCTAACGGAGACCCTGCGATCGTAGTCAGCGTCAGAATGACAACAAAAACGGGTATATAGCAGTGCGGTCAGTGTATGTCTGTCAACTGGGTCTTGCAGGAGACTCAGCAGTGCAAGAGCGATTTTAATTACAGGGGCATCGGCCAGGGAGGTTGACGCAGAAAAATTAAATGGCGATTGATAGTCTGGATCGGCAAGTCGCAGAATATCCGGATCGAATACCTCGTTAAAGATACGTTCCACCCGATCCCGCTGCCGAGTCAACTCCGGCATCAGTACACCGACGGTCTTGCTGCCGGATACATCTTCTGCGACGCAACGTCGTGCCCAATGCGCGGCCGCATAAATTTCAGCATCTTCGGATGGGCAGGCCAGTATTTGGCTTGCCGCAATGTTGTGGACGGCGCGGTGATGAACCATCTGTGGATCAGCCTGTGCAATTACAGCCGCATGTAGCGGCGGGATATCCTCCATTTCAATTAGCATCAGCTTCTCGCCAGCCAGATCAGCCGCTGCGTCGAGAAGCCTGCCCGTACACTGTTCAGATGTGATCAGCGAACGAGCCACGCACAGTTTTTCGAAATCTTTGACCCAGGCGAGAAACACCGCACCATCCTCGCTGAAGTGGAAATACTCGCTGGCGCCCAGGGGCTCAACCTGCCACTGTAACAGCGTTTCATAGGCCTTCGCGGCCAGTTGGGCGGCACGATCGGTTTGTAATAAGCGCTGACCAGCACCTGACACTCGCACAACCTGTCGCCAGAGCTCGTCGTTCTCCGCCCGTGTTACCCGGTGCAGACCTCTGTTTGCTTGCGGTTGCTGGTGGCAAAGATTCAGCCAACGCTGCTCCAGCCATGCATCCAGCGGCAGCACTTTGGCTGGTTGCCAGGCGGTTTCTCCGGCAGCGAGATGCCGGGCGGCCAAGCCGTTTCGGATATGCAGCGCCAGCCTTCGATTGGGAGTTAGCAGGGTATAACCTGCCTCTACCTGGGCAACCAATTCCCCTACATCGTAGAGCAGCCTACCGCTGATTTCCGCGTGTCCTTCTGTCGATGTCACTGTGTATCGATACCCATCCCAACTTCTGTTCAAAAACCTCAGATGTGAAAAATTTACGCAACCCCCACTGCCGGACCTGCTTACGGTAGAATGCGCGCCTTGCAACGAAACAATCCGGTAGTCGAACTAGTATGTCACAAGCTGTTGTAGAGAACCTCAATGTCGAAAGTCAGGATGTTTTGCTGACGCCCTCTGAACTGAAATCAAGACTTCCCCTGTCGGCTGCGGCCATGTCTACTGTTACCCGTGGCAGAGACAGCATTCGTAATATCCTGGACGGCAAGGACCATCGCCTGTTCGTGGTGGTGGGCCCCTGCTCTATTCATGATACCAACGCAGCGATGGATTATGCCCGTCGTCTGCAGGCCCTGAGCGAAAAGGTCTCCGATTCCCTGTTTCTCGTTATGCGGGCGTATTTCGAAAAGCCGCGCACCACGGTGGGCTGGAAAGGTCTGATCAATGACCCCTATCTCGATGACTCTTTTCGTATTGAGGAAGGTCTCCATATAGGAAGACGTCTGTTACTCGATATTGGCGAGTTGGGACTGCCCTGTTCCACCGAAGCGCTGGATCCGATCTCGCCCCAGTACTTGCAGGATTGCATCAGTTGGTCGGCCATTGGCGCCCGCACCACGGAGTCGCAGACCCACCGGGAACTGGCCAGTGGCCTCTCCTGTGCCGTTGGCTTCAAAAACGGTACCGATGGCGGTCTGGGAGTCGCCATTAATGCCCTGGGGTCAGCGCGGCACCCGCACCGCTTTCTGGGTATGAATTACAGTGGTCAGACGGCGGTTATTCACACGCGCGGCAATCCCCACGCACACACAGTACTGCGCGGTGGCAGTGGTGGCCCAAACTACGATTCACTGCACGTAAAACTCTGTGAGGATGAGCTGGCTGCGGCTGGTCTGCCCCTTAATATTATGGTCGATTGCAGCCACGCGAATTCCAGTAAACGCCCGGAACTGCAGCCGCTTGTAGCAGAAAATATCGCCAATCAGATTCTGGAAGGTAATCAATCCATTATTGCATTGATGATTGAAAGCCATATACACGCCGGCAATCAGTCCATCCCCTCAGACCCCGCCGACCTCAAGTATGGCGTCTCGGTCACTGATGGCTGTATTGACTGGGAAACAACAGAAGGGACCCTGCTGCAGATGGCTGAGCGTCTGCGCCCTATTCTACCGAAGCGCAAACGTCTGGTGTGATGAGAGGCGCAAGCGTTGCTTCAGGTGTAATACGCCTGACTGCGATCGCTGTGATCGGTAATATCGCGCACAGCTTTGAGCTGCGGCAACTGTTCCAGCAGGGTCTTTTCAACGCCATCCTTGAGCGTGAGATCCACCATGCCGCAGCCCTGACAGCCGCCGCCAAACTGCAGGATGGCAATTTCGCCGTCCACAACCTCCATCAGACTGACTTCGCCGCCATGTGCGGCGAGTCCTGGATTCACCTCGTTGTATAGCACGTAGTTAATCCGGTCTTCGATGGAGCTGTTCTCGTCGACTCTGGGTAGTTTCGCGTTGGGCGCCTTTATGGTCAGTTGGCCACCCATGCGGTCGCTGGCATAATCCACAAGCGCATCCTCCAGATAGGGCAAGCTGGGAGCGTCAAACCAAGCACTGAATTTGGCATAATCAACCTGTTCGTCCGCTCCAATATCATCGTCTTCGCGGCAATAGGCTATACATGTCTCTGCCCGGGGGGTGCCGGGATGATTAATAAATACGCGTATGCCTTTGACGCCATCCTGTTTGGATAACAGTTCGACCAGATACTCCTGGGCAGATTCGGTGATGGTAACCATGCTATGTCCTGTCTGGGTGCTGCCGTTTATAAATTGCGAGTCGATTAGCGAGACCGGTATTCTAACCCGAGAGCTCGTATTGTGTATCAAATGATTACAGGAATATCTATATCAATATATTTTGATATAGGTTCTCAGCTCTGCTAGACTCGGCGCCATGGGCTGGTAGGGATTCCAGCAACTTGTTTACAGACGGTAAGGACTACACACCCGCATGGACGTAAAGACATCATCAAACACCACTCTGGAACTCGCATTACGGCAGCGGATTCTGGTTATGGATGGTGCTATGGGTACCATGATTCAAAGTCGCAAGTTAGTGGAACAGGACTTCCGCGGCACCCACTTTGCCGACCATGGACAGGAACTGCGTGGCAACAATGATATTCTCTGCCTGACCCGCCCTGATGTCATCATCGATATACACAGGGCTTACCTGGAGGCTGGGGCCGACATTATTACCACCAACACATTTAACGCGACCGCAGTGGCACAGAGCGACTACGGATTACAAAAGCACTGTTCTCAGATCAATGAGCAAGGAGCGCGAATTGCAGCACAGGCAGTTGCAGAATTTCGGCAGGAAAGACAGGTAGATCGTCCACTGTTTGTTGCTGGTGTATTGGGACCCACACCCCGCACTGCATCCATATCCCCGGATGTTAATGACCCTGCCGCCAGAAATATCGATTTCGATACGCTGACGAAAGATTACTTTCAAGCAGCCTGCGCGTTGCTGAGGGGTAATGTCGACGCGCTCATGATTGAAACCATATTTGACACGCTTAATGCGAAGGCGGCGATTTTTGCGATTCAGGAATCCTTTGCAGCCGTTGAGCGTGAAGTACCCCTGATGATATCTGTGACATTTCCAGATATCAGTGGCCGTATTTTATCTGGACAGAATCCGACAGCTTTCTGGAACTCAATTGCACATGCGCGACCTCTTGTGGCTGGCACCAACTGTGGTCGCCGGTTCAAGGAAGTGCGTCCCTTTGTTGAAGAACTCGCACAGGCGGCGGATTGTTATTTCAGTGGGCACTTTAATGCGGGCCTACCTAATGCTTTTGGGGAATACGATGAAACGCCAGAAGACATGGGCGAGGACCTGGAGGAATTTGCAGAACGCGGCTTTCTCAATATAGTCGGCGGCTGCTGTGGAACAACGCCGGCACATATCAAAGCAATCGCTGAGGCGGTATCAGGGCAGCAACCACGCGCCCTGCCTCAAAAGCGCGCAGCCTGCCAACTAAGCGGACTTGAACCTTTTCACATCAACTCTGATTCACTCTTTGTCAACGTCGGCGAGCGCTGCAATGTCACCGGCTCTGCCCGTTTTAAACGGCTGATCATCGCCGGAGAATTCGATGAGGCACTGGACGTCGCCCGACAGCAGGTCGAGGAAGGCGCCCAGATCATTGATATCAACATGGATGAAGGCATGCTCGATTCCGAGCAGGCGACAATCACATTCCTGAACCTTCTGGCTGGAGAACCCGACATCTGCCGCGTTCCTATCATGATCGATTCCTCGAAGTGGGAAATCATTGAATCCGGTCTGAAGCGTATCCAGGGTAAGTCGGTGGTAAATTCAATAAGCCTGAAAGAAGGTGAGGAACAGTTCATCGAAAAAGCCCGCCTGTGCCAGCGCTATGGCGCAGCGGTAGTGGTCATGGCCTTCGACGAAGAGGGTCAGGCTGATACGTTTGACCGCAAGATAGAAATCTGTAAACGCTCCTATGACCTGTTGCGGGACCAACTGAATTTTAATCCAGAAGACATCATTTTCGACCCCAATATCTTCGCCATCGCAACGGGTATCGAGGAGCACAACAACTACGCCGTAGACTTTATCGAGGCCACCCGCTGGATAAAACAAAACCTTCCTGGCGCGAGAGTTTCCGGCGGCGTCAGCAACGTATCGTTTTCATTCCGCGGCAATAACCCGGTGCGTGAAGCCATCCATTCAGTGTTCTTGTACCATGCCATACTCGCGGGTCTCGACATGGGTATCGTCAATGCTGGGCAGCTGGCTGTTTACGATGAATTGCCCGATGATCTTCGTGTTCTGGTGGAAGACGTGGTATTGAATCGACACGCCGACGCTACCGAACGGCTGCTGGAACTTGCGGAAAGCTATCGGCATGGTGCAACCACAACGGCCAGGGGTGAAGACCTAAGCTGGCGAGAACTACCCGTGGAACAACGCCTGCAACACGCCCTGGTAAAGGGCCTCAATGCGAATATCATCGAGGATACCGAGGAAGCCAGACTGAGCGTTGACAAACCATTAGAGGTAATCGAAGGCCCACTCATGGATGGTATGAATGTAGTCGGCGATTTATTCGGCGCGGGAAAAATGTTTCTGCCTCAGGTGGTAAAAAGTGCCCGCGTTATGAAGCAGGCCGTGGCGCATTTACAGCCCTTTATCGAGGCAGAAAAATCCGGTGGCAATAACAGCAATGGCACCATTCTTATGGCGACGGTTAAGGGGGATGTGCACGACATCGGCAAAAATATTGTGGGCGTGGTACTGCAGTGCAATAACTTCGAAGTAGTGGATCTGGGCGTAATGGTCCCCTGCGAAGAAATTCTGAGCAAGGCCCGGGAGCTAAACGCAGACATCATCGGCCTCAGCGGTCTCATTACGCCTTCGCTGGATGAAATGGCGCATGTGGCCAGTGAAATGCAGCGACAGGGCTTTAACATCCCCCTTTTGATTGGTGGCGCCACCACATCCAAAGCTCATACAGCTGTCAAGATTGAGCCAGAATATCAGAATGACGTCACCCTATACGTCGCCGACGCATCGCGCAGCGTTTCTGTTGCTGCCCAACTGGCCAACCCTGAGACCAAGCCAGGCTTGTTTGAGAGTGCATCTACCGAGTACGCGAAAATCAGGGAGCGCCACGCCCGCCGCAGCGCCGGGAAAAGCTATCTCAGCTATGCCGAGGCGGTAGACAATCGGATAGCCATCGAGTGGGAAGACTACACACCCCCGGCTCCGTCATTTACCGGCGTGAAAATTTTTGATGACTATCCCATTGAAGAATTGATAGAAACCATCGATTGGACACCATTTTTTATTACCTGGGAGTTGGCAGGCAAGTATCCGCGCATCTTGGATGATGAGGTTGTCGGCCAAGCGGCACGTCAACTTTACGATGACGCCCAGGCCATGTT
This sequence comes from uncultured Halieaceae bacterium, assembly GCA_938074045.1. Taxonomy (GTDB): domain Bacteria; phylum Pseudomonadota; class Gammaproteobacteria; order Pseudomonadales; family Halieaceae; genus CALJGI01. The sequence goes on along the minus strand of CALJGI010000040.1, from coordinate 39,585 downwards.
GAAACAGATCGTTGAGGAAGATTGGCTGCACGCGCGTGCTGTAATCGGATTCTGGCCAGCCAATCGCCATGGTGCCGATGATATTGCAGTGTACGCGGATGAATCACGAGAAGAGGTTATCGCTCATCTGCATCACTTGCGGCAACAAACAGATAAGCCCGGTGATGCGCCCAACTTTTCCCTTGCCGATTTTATTGCCTGCAAAGGCAGTGGACTCGCTGATTATATAGGTGGTTTTGCGGTCAGCACCGGATTCGGCGTGGCAGCGCTGGCGGAAAAATTTGAGCGTGAACACGATGACTACAACTCTATTCTCCTCAAAGCGCTGGCAGATCGTCTGGCAGAAAGCTTCGCCGAGCATATGCATCGGCGCGTGCGGAGAGAATTCTGGGGCTATGCCCCGGATGAGAATTTTGACAACGATGAATTGATTCGTGAACGCTATCGGGGTATTCGGCCTGCCCCGGGTTACCCTGCCTGCCCGGATCATACCGAGAAAGCGACGTTATTCCGGTTACTGGATGCAGAGAAAAACATCGGCATCACCCTGTCAGAGAGCTTCGCCATGTCTCCTGCTGCCGCCGTAAGTGGATTCTATTATTCGCACCCTCAATCAAAATACTTTGCGGTCGGTCAAATCGAAAGGGATCAGGTAGAATCATTGGCGCAGCGCAAACAAACTGACTGCAGCGAAATTGAGCGTTGGCTTAAACCGAACCTTGCCTATTCATGACAGAAGAGCAACAGCATGATGCAGATCAAGCTGAGGTGAACCGGCCTCCCGATTTCTGGCAGGCGCTGGGTAGCGCCTTCGCCGCAGCATTTGGCGTGCAAAGCAGCAAAAATCGTGAACGCGACTTTCAACACGGGAAATTCGGTTACTTTATGGCCGCTGGCATCATTTTCACAGTCTTTTTTCTGCTGGGAATATACAGCGTTGTCCAGCTCGTACTGCACTGACAATCCCAACTGAAGGCGGCCCTACATGCCGTTGAGCCAATATATGAGGGTGGTGACAATAATCGCGATAACCGCAACCGCTGCAATGGCGTCAACCTTGCTGTCATTGGCGTGGGGATTTTTAATATCCTCTGTTGTAGACATGGCAACCTCGTTTGTGTTGGTGAGGGCGCGCATTATAGCAGTTCCTCTATATGTTCAAAGTTTATAACGATGGCAAAAATTGGACTAAACAGCTGCCTAGGGAAGATGTATGAGCAGGTCTATTTCTGCTATCGTAGCGCCCCTCAAAAATGAATGTTCCCCCGCGTATTCTGGCGGAACCGCAGTACTGACACGGACCACACCTAATGTACGTGTATGACCAATATGATCAACGCCTGGTGGACGAACGCGTTGCCCAGTATAGAGATCAAACCAGACGTTTTCTTGCCGGTGAACTCACCGAAGCGCAGTTTTTGCCGCTACGTTTGCAAAATGGCCTGTATGTGCAACGCCTGGCGCCCATGCTGCGCATCGCCGTACCCTATGGCTTGCTTAACAGCACACAACTGCGGAAGGTCGCCGACATCTCCCGACGTTACGATAAGGGCTACGTGCACATCAGCACTCGTCAGAATATTCAGATCAACTGGCCTATGCTGAGTGACACCCCTGATATTCTTGAAGAACTGGCATCGGTGCAAATGCATGCCATCCAGACCAGTGGCAACTGTATTCGCAATACCACTACTGACCAGTTTGCCGGCGTTGCCGCGGACGAACTGGAAGACCCCCGGCCCTGGTGTGAAATCATTCGCCAGTGGTCGACATTTCACCCGGAATTCGCATTTCTGCCCCGTAAGTTCAAGATTGCGGTTTGCGGCTCTGAGGCTGATCGTGCAGCCATGCACAATCACGATATCGGGCTGGAATTATTACTGGATAGCGGTGGTACGCCCGGCTTTCGGGTTCTGGTCGGCGGTGGCCTGGGCCGCACCCCCATGATAGGCCAGGAGATCCATCCCTTTCTCGAGTGGCAACATCTACTGACTTATCTTGAGTCCATTCTACGCGTCTACAATCAGCACGGTCGCCGGGACAATAAGTACAAAGCCCGCATCAAGATCCTGGTGAAAGCTATGGGTATCGAGGCTTTTCGGTCGCGAGTTGAGGAAGAGTGGGACGTTATAAGGGATGGCCCCGCGACCTTGACCGAGGCGGAGTTGGAGCGTTGCAAGGGATTCTTTACTAGCCCCGGCTACAAAAAGTTTGAAGATTCGAAGCCCGCTGTGGCAACGCAGCGCGACTTAGACCTGGCATTTGCCCGATGGCTGGATCGGAATACCCTGCCCCACCGCGTCCCTGGCTACCAGATTGTCAATTTGTCACTCAAAGCCACGGGGTACGCGCCGGGCGATTTGACGGATAAACAATTGGAAGCAATCGCGGACCTGGCAGATCAATACTCATTTGGCGAGATCAGGACAACACACCAGCAAAACATGGTGTTGGCCGATGTAGAACACTCGGCGCTGCATGAGCTCTGGCTGAAACTGTCGGCACTGGGTCTGGCGACGCCTAACATTGGCTACCTGACAGATATTATCTGCTGCCCCGGTGGCGATTTCTGCGCTCTTGCCAATGCCAAGTCCATCCCAATTGCAGAGGCCATTCAGACGCGCTTTGACAACCTGGACTACCTCTATGACCTAGGACCTATAGACCTCAATATTTCAGGCTGCATGAACGCCTGTGGCCATCATCACGTTGGCCATATAGGCATTCTCGGCGTGGACAAGAAAGGCCAGGAGTTCTATCAGGTCAGCCTGGGTGGCAATCAGGGCAAGGATGCGTCGCTCGGTAAAATTCTGGGCCCTGCCTTTGCACAGGAGGACATGCCAGAGGTTATTGGCAAGATCATAGACACCTACCTGAATCATCGTACAGAGGATGAACCGTTTCTGGACACCTACCGCCGGATCGGCCTGCAGCCATTCAAGGAAAGCGTATATGCCGAGGCTAATTAAGGATTCCCAGATAGTCGAAGATGACTGGGTAATGGTGGGCTCCAGCAGTGAAGCCGTAGACTTGGCGGAGTCCGGACAACGGGTTTTTATGCCCTTGGAATTACTACAGGCAGTTATTGCTGACATACCAGTAGATGCCACCATAGGTGTGCTGTTGGAGCCTGGCCAGGAACCATCACAGGTCTGCGATTACATCGATCGCCTGCAGCTGGTGGCGGTCAATTTTCCAGTCTTTACCGACGGCCGAGGATTCTCCTACGCCCGAGAATTGCGACAAACCCACGAATTCGCAGGTGAATTGAGGGCCACGGGGGATATAATGCGGGACCAATTCCATTACCTGAAGCGCTCCGGATTCAATGCCTTCCAACCCGACGATGACAGCAGTCTTGAAAGTGACCTACAAAGTCTGGATGACTTCTCGGACGCTTATCAGGCCAGCATCGACAGGCCAGAGCCTTTATTTCGTCGACGCTGAACAGAACGACCCCCTGACGTGGCTAACCTGACCACAACATTTTTCCTGATATTCTCGGGTGCTGCTCTCCTGGCATCCTTTGCACTCTATACCCGCCAACCACTGATTATTGCCTATATCCTGCTCGGCGCTTTGCTCGGCCCCTTCGGCTTCGAATTGGTTACCGATGTAAACTTCCTTGCAGACATTTCCAGCGTGGGCATCATTTTTCTGCTGTTTCTGCTTGGGCTCGATATGCAACCCCAGGCACTGATCGCGACCCTGCGCAAGGCCAGTTTTGTAGCCCTGCTAAGCTGCGCACTTTTTATGGTCACGGGGACAGGACTGGCGCTGGCTTTTGGCTACGATCCTATCGATTCACTGGTGATTGGCGCGGCAATGATGTTTTCGTCCACCATCATTGGCATCAAGCTGCTGCCCACGACGGTATTACACCATCGCCACATTGGTGAGTTGATGATCGGTTTGCTGCTTATACAAGACATGATTGCTATTCTGGTATTGACCCTGCTGCTCTCCTTGTCCAACGACCCGGTAAGTTCACCTCCTGTGTGGATGGCTTTCGCCGCCCTGCCCCTGCTTCTGGGAACCGCCCTGGGACTGGTCAGATTTGTATTGCTACCGCTGATTACTCGGTTTGATCGCTTTCATGAGTATATTTTCCTGCTGGCCATTGGCTGGTGTCTGGGTATGGCACAGCTGGCACACGCCGTGGGTCTGTCCAGTGAGATAGGTGCCTTTATCGCCGGTGTTGCGCTGGCGACCAGCCCCATCTCTCAGTACATAGCCATCAGCCTGAAGCCCCTAAGGGATTTTTTCCTGGTACTTTTCTTCTTCTCCATCGGCGCCCGCTTTGATCTGAACCTGCTGAATTCAGTACTGATACCCGCACTCACTCTCGCCGGCGTGATGCTGGCCATCAAACCGGTGGTGTTTCGCTTTTTGCTTATCGAAATGAGTGAACGCAAAGTTCTGGCCTGGGACATTGGCTTCAGACTAGGGCAGGTCAGCGAGTTTTCATTGCTGATTGCCTATGTAGCTCTGGCGAGCGGGGTTATCAGTGAACAGAGTTCGCTGCTGATCCAGGCGACAACGCTGATAACCTTTGTTGTATCCTCCTACATTGTGATATTCACCCGCTACACACCGATCGCCATCAGCGACAAACTTCGCAGGGATTAAAGAAATGGACCCCCTTACGCAGGGCGTGCTCGGGGCAACCATTCCTCAGGCACTCTCAAATAAAAAACAGCACATGGTGCTCGCTGGCGTAATGGGCTTTTTTGCTGGCATGGCGGCGGATCTTGACGTTCTTATCCGTTCCCCAAGCGACCCCCTGCTATTTCTGGAATACCACAGGCAATTTACTCACTCACTGGTGTTCATACCGCTGGGCGGACTGTTGTGCGCATTTATCCTGCATCGCCTGGTCGGACGAAAACGCGGGGCCTCTTTTAGCACCAGTTGGCTGTTCTCCACTATAGGCTATGCCACCCATGCCTTGTTAGATGCTTGCACCACCTACGGGACGATGCTGTTCTGGCCATTTAGCGATACCCGGGTGGCCTGGAATGTCATCTCGGTCATCGACCCGTTGTATACCGTCCCTCTTCTGTTTTTATTATTGTTCAGTACCAAATTCAAAATTCGCTGGTTGGCCAGGGTGGCTGTGGTCTGGGTGTTTGCCTATCCATTGTTGGGCATGCTTCAGAGGGATCGCGCGGTAGCGGCAGGTTGGGAACTGGCGGGCAGTCGCAAGCACCAGCCCCTCCGGCTGGAGGCAAAACCCAGTTTTGGTAACATTCTCGTGTGGAAAGTCGTCTATGAAACAGCGGATAAATTCTATGTGGATGCCTTTCGCACCGGCGCCACCATGCACCACTTTCCCGGCGACTCGGTTTACAAACTCGATGCCGAGCGGGACATGCCATGGCTGAGGCCAGAGTCACAGCAAGCCAGGGACCTGGAAAGATTCCGCTGGTTTTCCAATGGTTATATTGCCCGTGACCCGGAGCATCAGCATCGAGTGATTGATATTCGCTATTCCCTTATACCCAACCGGGTCGATGCCCTGTGGAGTATTGAGCTGACGCCAGAGGCCAATGATAAGGATCATGTGAAATACCTGACGTCTCGGGATACCAGCCCTGAAATCCTCAGCATCTTTCGTGGCATGCTCTTTCCCAGCAACGCTTCTGGCCAAAATTAAACGAGGTATCACCCATGATCCGCTCTGTACCCGATTTATGTGACGACTTTCCCGATGAGGTTCAGGTACTGACGCCGATGTTTCAGAGTTATGGCGGCAGGCATTGTTTTTACGGAGAAGTGGTAACGATCAAGTGCTATGAAGATAACTCACTGGTCAAAGAGCAGGCTGGCGTTCCCGGCAACGGTCGAGTCATGGTCATAGATGGCGGTGGTTCTCTGCGCAAAGCCCTGTTGGGAGACCAGATCGCGGCTAATGCGGTCGCTAATGGCTGGGAAGGGATCATCATCTACGGCTGTGCAAGGGACGTTGAAATTCTGACAAAACTGGATCTCGGTGTTTTTGCCTTGGCGGCCATTCCCGTTAAAACCGATAAACGCGGACTGGGAGACTTGAACGTCAGTGTCGCTTTCGGTGGCGTAACCATCACTCCGGGACACTATGTGTACGCAGATCAAAATGGCGTTATTGTTTCCCCAATAGCGCTGAGCTGACACAAGTGACACACCAGAACCAAAAAGCCCGCTACAGGAGCGGACTTTTTATGCAGCATGTAATCATGCCTGAGATGAGCGAGGTGCTATAGCATGCTGTCCATTTCGGGTAGTGCACTGAAAAGATCAGCTACCAGGCCATAGTCGGCCACCTGGAATATAGGCGCATCTTCATCTTTATTGATCGCGACGATGACCTTGCTGTCCTTCATGCCAGCCAGGTGTTGGATGGCACCGGAAATTCCTACCGCAATATACAAATCTGGAGCAACGATTTTACCTGTTTGTCCAACCTGCATATCGTTGGGTACAAAGCCCGCGTCTACCGCAGCACGTGAAGCACCAACGGCCGCACCCAGTTTGTCGGCAATGTCCTCAAGCATGGAGAAATTTTCACCGTTTTGCATACCGCGACCACCGGATATGACGATATCCGCTGAAGTCAGCTCAGGACGATCAGACTTTGCCACTTCCTCACCTATAAAGCTGGAAACGCCGGCGTCATGCACCGAATCGACAGCTTCTATCAAAGCGCCGCCCCCGGATTCAGCCACACCATCAAAGGCGGTACCACGAACAGTAATAACCTTGATGGCATCGCTGCTCTGCACTGTCGCGATAACATTACCTGCATAGATAGGCCTCTGAAATGTATCCTCAGATACCACTGCGCTGATTTCAGAAATCTGGGCTACGTCGAGCAGAGCTGCAACACGCGGGATCAGGTTCTTGCCGTTGGTTGTAGCGGACGCCAGGACGTGACTGTAGCCAGGGCCCAATTCGGCAACGAGAAGGCTGACATTTTCTGCCAGTTGGTGGCCATAAACTTCGTTGTCAGCTACCAATACTTTGGATACCCCTGCTGCTGCTGCAGCTTGATCCGCAGCTGCGCCACAATTATGACCTGCAACCAGGACCACAATATCACCACCAATGGCGGCTGCTGCGGCGACAGTGTTCAGAGTAGCTGCTTTCAGACTCTCGTTATCGTGCTCTGCGATGACCAAAATACTCATGATATTACCTTCGCCTCGTTCTTCAGTTTGTCGACCAGTTGTTCGACAGATTCAACAATAATACCGGCTGAACGCTCGGCGGGTGGCTCTACCTTCACCATGGTGAGCTTGCTCGCAACATCCACACCCAGTTCCTCAGGAGTGAGTACATCCATGGGCTTCTTCTTGGCCTTCATGATATTGGGCAAAGAAGCGTAGCGTGGCTCATTCAAACGGAGATCAGTGGTCACAACCGCCGGCAACTTTAGGTTCAATGTCTGCAGGCCACCATCGACTTCACGGGTAACCCGGGCGTGACCGTCTTCCAACACGACCTCAGAGGCAAAGGTGCCCTGGGCAAGGCCGGCCAGTGCCGCCAGCATTTGCCCGGTCTGGTTGTTATCGCTGTCAATTGACTGCTTGCCGAGAATGATAAGATCGGGGGACTCGCGATCAATAACAGCCTTCAACAACTTGGCAATGGCCAGTGGTTGCAGATTGGCATCTGTCTCAACCTGGATACCGCGGTCAGCACCCAGCGCCAGCGAGGTCCTGATCTGTTCCTGGCAGGATTTATCGCCGATAGAGACTGCTACCACCTCTTCAGCAACGCCGCTTTCCTTGAGGCGTACAGCCTCTTCTACGGCTATTTCACAAAACGGATTGATTGCCATCTTGACGTTGTTCAAATCGACATCGGTACCGTCGGCCTTGGCCCGAACCTTTACGTTCGCGTCAGCGACGCGTTTTACCGCTACTAAAACCTTCATAGACATCCCGTAATGATAGTGGATTAGAGGAAACAACCGCCGCAGTGGTCTTCGGCCGCTGAAAAACGGCCGCTATAGTGAACTTTTCAGCCTTGCAGGTCAATATCATTTTGGGGCAACTATAGTGACTTATAACGACAATAACTCGCTGAAATGGTGGGCATTTATGGCCTTAATCTACACAAAATAATATACTTTGCGCCCGCAATGGCCGCCCGACTTGGGTAGCCACTCAATTACCTATTCAAAAGAGGCCCCTACTGTGGAAAGAGAATCGATGGAATTTGACGTGGTAATCGTCGGCGCTGGCCCTGCCGGACTGTCTGCGGCGTGCCGGCTACGTCAGCTCAGTGAGTCCAGTGGTAATGACATCAGCGTTTGTGTGGTTGAAAAAGGCTCTGAAGTCGGCGCCCATATTCTCTCAGGCGCCGTGCTGGAACCCACTGCGATGAACGAACTCTTCCCGGACTGGAAGGAGCGTGGTGCACCGCTTGACACCGAGGTCACAGGAGATACCTTTTTCTTCTACCTCAACCAGGAAAAGGCTATCAAACTACCCCAGTGGATGATTCCCAAGCCTACCCACAACGACGGCAACTACGTGGTCTCCATGGGCAATGTGTGCCGCTGGCTGGCGGAACAGGCCGAGGGCATGGGTGCCGAGATTTATCCTGGTTTTGCGGCTGCCGAGGTGCTCTACCACGAGGATGGACGGGTGAAGGGTGTTGCCACTGGTGATATGGGTATTGGAGCTGACGGTTCACAGAAAGACAGTTACATGCCCGGCATGGAGTTGCACGCTAAATACACTCTGTTTGCCGAGGGTTGCCGCGGGCATCTGGGCAAACAGTTAATGGAAAAGTTCAATCTCAACGAGGGCACTGACCCGCAGCACTATGGCATCGGCATTAAGGAACTATGGGAAGTGCCACCGGAGCAGCATGAACCCGGCCTGGTCATACACGGCATTGGCTGGCCCCTGAACGAGAGCGGGTCCAGCGGCGGCGCGTTCCTCTACCACGCCGACAACAACCAGGTTGTCGTCGGCCTGATTGCTGACCTCAATTACAGCAACACTCATATGAGTCCCTTTGAGGAGTTCCAGCGCTTCAAGCTCCATCCCGAGAGCAAGAAATACCTCGAAGGTGGAACCAGATTGGTCTATGGCGCCCGTGCCATCGCCAAGGGAGGTCTGAATTCGCTACCTAAAATGGCATTTCCCGGTGGTCTCCTGATCGGCTGTGATGCCGGTACGTTGAATGGTGTCAAGATCAAGGGCAACCACACGGCGATGAAATCAGGCATCGTGGCTGCCGAGACGGTTCACGCAGCACTCACTGATGGTGCCAAGAATGGCGAAGAGCTCACTGAATTTGCCGACAACTTCAAGCAGTCGTGGGCGTGGCAGGAACTGTACAGCAGCCGTAACTTCTCCGGCTTCCTGCACAACTTTGGCACTTATGTCGGGTCGGGACTGATCTGGATTGAGCAGAACATCTTTCAGGGCAAACTGCCATTTACCCTGCGCGATCAAAAAGCTGATCACGCGGTGCTCAAACCGGCTGCTGAGTGCAAACCCATCATCTATCCCAAGCCAGACAATAAGTTGACCTTTGACCGCCTGTCTTCCGTATTCCTGTCGAATACCAATCACGAAGAAGACCAGCCCTGTCACTTGACGTTGAAAGATCCGGATATTCCCATCGGACACAACCTCCCGATATTTGATGAGCCGGCACAACGCTATTGCCCCGCAGGTGTCTATGAAGTCATCGAGGAAGACGGTGAGTCGAAATTTCAGATCAACGCGCAGAACTGCGTGCACTGCAAGACCTGTGATATCAAAGATCCGTCACAGAATATCGCTTGGGTGACGCCGGAAGGATTGGGCGGGCCTAACTACCCCAATATGTAATCAGCTCTCCAGCGGGTGATGACACCCACCGCTTACAATGCCCAGCCGGCCGCTGGCCGGGTCCGTGATCGCCGTCGCTGCGAGCGCGTAGTAGACAGCGCGATTCAATACAGCCAGCAGGCCATTTCGCACGTGAATGGCAGGCACCGTGTCTCCACGTTCGTTCTCGACCATCACAAAGCTGTTGTCGGCATTGAGTATCGCCTGGCGACGCGTATTGGTGGTAAAGCAGATGACAGTCAACCCGTTCTTGTCTATGCGCTCTTCCGAGGCGATGATTACCAGTGGTAGCCAATCCACCGCAATCCGCCATTTTTCCACCGGTGTGACAAGATAGTGCTCGCCGTCATCTTCGCGACGTAGTATAGATGCAAACAGGCGAACCAGCTTTTCCCGCTTGATCTCGCCACCCTCATGATACCAGCGGCCGTCACTGGCTATCCTGATATCGATATCTCCACTCAGCGCCGGGTGCCATTTTTCCAGCGGCGGCATTGAATCCCGGGAGTCATCGACGGCAGCTACTATGTTTTCCAGAGATGGGGTCACTGTTTACCTCATTTGCTGTTATTGGTGAGAGTGCGAACTCCACGCCTGTTGTGGCAGTCTGACACCAGATCAGTTATAACAAGGGGCGACATTATTGATTCTGACATATGTTCACACTCCTCAAAAAATCCATCATCTCATGGCTGTTGCGTAAGTCACCACTTCCCGAGTATCCCCTCAGCGATTTTGAGCGCATCCGCTACGAAATCAAACCCTGTGACGTCGTACTGGTTGAGGGACGATCAAGGGTCAGCAATGTCATCAAACTGATAACCCAGAGCTCTTGGTCCCACGCTGCCCTATATATCGGCAGGATTCACGAGGTCGAAGATATTGAGCTGCGGGAACAGCTGTGTAAGTACTATACAGGATCACCCGATCAGCAGCTGATTATAGAAAGCGAGTTGGGCACAGGGACGGCGGTGCGGCCTCTTACCGAGTACGAGGGCGAGCACATTCGACTGTGCCGCCCCCGGGGACTTGCCTATCAGGATGCACAAAAGGTTGTAAATTACTCGATAAGGCAGCTCGGACTACCCTACGATGTACGCCAGATTTTCGATCTGGCACGCCTGTTGTTCCCCTGGGTCATTCTGCCTCGCAAATGGCGCAGCAGCTTGTTTCGTGAACACGCGGGAGATACCACGGAAACCATTTGTTCGACCATGATCGCCGAGGCCTTCGGCGAAATACAGTTTCCTATTCTACCGCTGATAAAGCGCCGTGAAGACGACTCGATACAGCTCTACCGCCGGAATCCGCGCCTGTGCACCCCATCTCACTTCGACTACTCACCCTACTTTGATATTATCAAATATCCGTTCATCGACTTTTCGAGTCACAGCAGCCATCGACTGCTACCCTGGAGTGGCAGGGGGAATTTAACTGAGGCGGAAGCGGCCCAATACGTTAGACCACCCTCTGAGGAGGACGATCCCAGCTCAAATGAGCCGACAGCCAGCGCTGAGGAACTCGCAGCAGAATCTGAGGCAGCGCCGGCGGATGTCCTGCGCGACGTTGAGATAGACTCTCAGATTATTCGCTGAGACGGCACTGCTGATCAGGAAGAAATAACCCTGACATTTATAACACCTTCAGTTTCTCTGAGGCGTTGCATCACGGCATCACTAGGACTGCACTCGATATCGATCAGGTTGTAGGCAATGTCATTGCGGCTTTTGTTCAGCATGTCGATTACATTGATATTCTCATCGGCGAGAACGGTGAGAATACCGCCAAGCATCCTGGGTACATTCTGATTACTGATTGCCAAACGTACGCCATCGGGCTGATCCAGCAGCACATTGGGGAAGTTGACCGAGTTGCGGATACTGCCGTGTTCCAGAAAATCGCGCAGTTGTTCAGCGGCCATGATGGCACAGTTTTCCTCTGCTTCGTCGGTACTGGCGCCTATATGCGGCATCAGTATCACGTCACCACGGCCAATCAACGCGGGATTTGGAAAGTCAGTGATGTATTTTCTGATTTGTCCGTTTTCCAGCGCTTTCACCATGGCCTCGTTGTCCACTATCTCCTGGCGTGCAAAGTTCAAAACGCAGGCATCCGGCCTGGCCACCTTGAGCAGTTCAGCGTTTACCAGTCCCCGGGTGCTGTCCAGTACCGGCAGGTGCAAAGTTATGTAGTCAGAGCGAGCAAACAGCGTACTGAGCGCGTCGATTTTCTCAACCTTACTGGATAGCCGCCAGGCTGCATCTATTGACAGCGCCGGGTCGTATCCACATACCTTCATACCCAGCGTTAATGCCATCTCGGCAACCATCGAGCCAATAGCGCCCAGGCCAACAACACCCAGAGTTTTTCCGGCCAACTCATTACCCTTGAACTGTTTTTTTTGTGCTTCGAGTATCTTGTTCAGTTCAGCCTCATCGGTGATGTTATCGAGGGTATGAACATACTCTATGCCTTCGACAATACCTCTGGAGCCCAGCAACATCGCCGCTGCAACCAGTTCCTTCACTGCGTTGGCGTTAGCGCCAGGGGAGTTGAACACTGGAATGCCCCTCGCGGTACAGTCGGCGAGCGGGATGTTATTCACCCCCGCGCCTGCTCTGGCGATAGCCAGCACGGAATCCGGTATCTCTTCATTGGTGAGCTTGTGACTTCTGAGCAACAGGGCATCGGGCCGCCCGATATCACTGGCGACCTCATAGTGCTCGCGGTCCAGCTGGTTGAGGCCTTTTACTGAAATCTGGTTGAGTGTTTGTATCTTGTACAAAATGGGTACCCCATCATCAAGTTAGGAGATTGGTAGTGGCGATATCTGGCTCCTGTGCGGAGCCGAGGTATATGTCAGTCCAGTTACATCACCTGGATGTCAGCCTGATCACGCAGCGCCCGAATATATTGCTCATCGAGCCTTGATCCCAGTTCCGAGCCCACACGCTGTGCGAGCTCCCTGGAGCGAGCCTCAGGCAGGTCTTGCAGGGAGCCTTGGGTAACCCGGTCCAGTTCGAACAGCAAAATATCCCCGGAGGCGGTGGTGACATAATCATATTGTGAGCCTTCATCCATCGCCGGGAGTTGGAATATCCTCTTCATCGCGATCTCAGGCAAGGCACCGGATTCACGTACCAGGCCAAGCTCCACCTGCCACTCGTAGCCACCGGTAAGTGCAACCTTCTCCACACCGGCACCGCCAATGAGCTCGACCAACAACTCCTCAGCCTTATACGTCGCCGCCTTGGCCGCGCGCTCATTTACCATGGCTATAATAATTTGCGCCTGCACATCCGCCAGCGGTCGTGGCTGGGACGGGAAGTGTTCGGCTATCCTCACGCTGACAAAGTGATTCTCCGCCACTTCTATTACTTCACTATTGTGGCCATCGGCGAGCACTTCATCACTAAAGCTGGCCGTGACTACGGCGGGATATTGAAACAGGCCGGTGTTTGAAGTACGTAATAATCTGTCACTGGTCTCAATGGTCAGGCCCAACTCCTGAGCAGGGCCGTTGAGATTATCCGCATTGAAGGCCAGATCGCGAAGGGTCTCTACCTGACGAACCAATTCTGTGCGGGCATTCTGGCCGCGCAGTTCGTCCAATATTTGCAGCCGAACCTCATCAAAGGATGGCACGCCACCCGCAACCAGTTCGGTCATCTTGAGCAGGTGCCAACCTGCCTCTGTCTTCACGGGTGCGGATACTTCATCGATGGACAGGGCCGCGAGGGCCTCTTCCATCTCGGACGGGAATGCATCTCCGGCGGTAAAACCGAGATCACCGCCAAACTCCGCTGACCCTATGTCCTGTGAATATTGTTGGGCCAACTGGGCAAACTCCGCCCCCTGATCAAGCTGTGCTTTCAGCTCTTCCAGCTGCGCCTGAGCTGCTGCATCATCACTGCTACCTGCCTCAATCAGAATGTGGGACACCCTTCTCTCTTCCGCACGCGTCATATCACCCTTACGGGTCTCATACGCGTTCAAAAGGTCTTCCTCTTCCACATCGGCGAGGAAATCCTCCAACTGAATTTCGAGGTACTCAAGAACCACCGCTTCCGGGGCCATAAACTTGGCGACATTGCTATCGTAATAGGCTTTGATTTCCTCTAGCTCCGGTTCCAGCGCGGCTCTGAAACTGTCCAGGGGTATCGTCAAATAGCGTATATCACGCTTTTGTTGGGTCAAACGGGCAGTGAGGTCCAACTCCAATGGGGTGCTGAATTCCGTGGCAGATACGCCACTTCGAAGCTGGCGTGTTACGGATTCTGAACCCAACAGGTTTTTGAACAGCGCCGGGGAGTAGCCGTTCTGGGCGAGCACATTGCGATAGAGTTCCGGAGAAAACTGACCGTCCATGGCAAATTCGGGCATGGCGGCGATCCGGGCATTCAGTTCCGCCTCGGATACTCTTAGATTATGAGAGGCGGCTCTGTTGGTGTACAACTTCTCTCTTATCAGCGCTTCCAGTGCCGGCCCCTGCAGACGATTATCATCCAGCATGGAGGGATCGACCTGGTCGCCGAACATACTTAACAGGCGACGCTTCTGAACGTTTATAGCCTGCTGAAGATCCAGCGCCGTAATACCCTCACCGTCTATTTCTGCGACATTGGTAACACCACTGCCTATTAGAATGGACTGAACCCCAAACAGCGCGAAGGAGCCCACAATAAGGCCTATGATGATCTTGGCGGCGATTCCCTGACTGTTCTTCCGAATATTTTGCAACATGATCTTTTTCCGCTGTCTGATTTCTCAGGTCTTAACTGCTCGAGGGTGGCTGCGCTCACTCGAGCGGGCATGCGCCCTGCGCATTGCTGGAACCGGTCAGAATGCCGGTCGGACTAGCTTCTACAAAAAAAGCGCACCTTACGTGCGCTCTTCCTCCAGGTCAACCATTGATCACTACTCCTCGGAAAGCCACGTCCCTGCAGGCTTTCGTCGATAAGTGCTCATGGGTAAGCCTTTGCTGACCGGGTGATTGAAAGAATCAATCACCGGTGGCCAATTTAGCTGTTAACAGCGTCCTTTAATGCCTTACCAGCTTTAAAGCTCGGTACGCGGGCTGCTGCAATCTGAATCTCCGCACCTGTCTGCGGATTGCGACCAGTTCTTGCTGCTCGATCCTTTACAGCGAAGGTCCCGAAACCAACCAAAGCGACTGGGTCGCTATTTTTCAAGGATTCTGTAATGGAATCCAGTACTGCGTCCAAGGCTCTGCCAGCTGAAGCTTTTGGCAGGTCGGCGGCCGATGCAATTGCATCGATAAGCTCGGTCTTGTTCACACTCGTCCCCTTTTAGTTTTTGTCATGCAATAATAATTTTTTTGTAGGCGAAATACATGGGTATTCGGCCCGGAAACTGTATCCTACTTGGTTCAAGCCGGTCAAGGCTGATGCCGCGCTCAATGGGTATTTATGCGGCTTTCCTCGCTATTATGCTCATCAGGCGACTGTGTAATGGGTTCTGCGAGATACTCTTCGTCTGATAAAGGCTCCGGCACACGCTCCAAAGCAATTTCCAGCACCTCATCAATCCATTTAACCGCAACGATTTTCAGGTCAGCTTTGATATTGTCCGGGATTTCCTTCAGGTCGCGTTCATTCTCATGGGGAATCACCACCGTATCTATGCCTCCGCGGTGTGCAGCCAGTAATTTCTCCTTGAGCCCACCAATCGGCAGGACCTCACCGCGGAGAGTAATTTCCCCCGTCATTGCCACCGTCGAGCGCACTGGGATATCTGTCAACACAGACACCAGCGCTGTGCACATGGCAATACCGGCGCTGGGCCCGTCTTTGGGTGTGGCCCCCTCTGGTACGTGGATATGAATATCCTGCTTTTCGTGAACACTGGCTGGAATACCCAGTACCTGTGAGCGGCTTCTAACAACGGTGGTGGCCGCCTGAATCGATTCCTGCATGACATCGCCCAATGAGCCGGTTTTGACGTGCCGGCCCTTACCCTGCACCGCCACTGCCTCGATGGACAGCAACTCACCACCCACCTGAGTCCAGGCCAAGCCGGTAACCTGGCCGATTTTGCTCTCTTCTTCAGCGCGGCCGAAGTTGTGACGGCGAACACCACTGTAATCTGCCAGTATCTCGCAGGTGATTGTCAGCGGCGCCTCCAATTCCTTCAGTGAAATGAGCTTAACCACCTTACGGCAGATTTTCGCGATTTCACGCTCCAGTCCCCGTACCCCGGCCTCCCTCGTGTAATAGCGAACGAGGTCCTTCAGGGTTTCATCGGGTATTTGCAGCTCGGCATCCTTGAGACCGTTCAGCTTTTTCTGCTTGGGAATCAGGTAACGCTGGGCGATATTGACCTTCTCGTCCTCGGTATAGCCCGGGATTCGAATCACTTCCATGCGGTCCAACAGCGGCGCTGGGATATTCATTGTGTTCGAAGTGCAAACAAACATGACATCTGACAGGTCGTAATCGACTTCCAGATAATGGTCATTAAATGCATGATTTTGCTCGGGATCGAGCACTTCCAGCATAGCCGATGCGGGGTCACCTCGATGATCCATGCCCATTTTGTCAATTTCATCGAGCAGGAACAGCGGGTTTCTCACTCCGGCCTTGCTCATTTTCTGTAGCAACTTACCCGGCATTGAACCTATATAGGTGCGGCGGTGACCGCGAATTTCTGCTTCGTCACGCACTCCACCCAGTGACATACGCACAAAACGACGGTTGGTTGCCCGTGCAATAGACTCACCCAGGGAGGTTTTGCCGACCCCGGGTGGCCCCACCAGGCACAACACCGGCCCTTTGATTTTGCGTACCCGCTTCTGTACCGCCAGATACTCAAGAATTCGTTCCTTGACCTCCTCGAGCCCGTAATGATCACGATCCAGAATGTCCTGCGCACGTTTCAGGTCATGTTTTACCTTGCTGCGCTTGGACCAGGGGACGTTAAGCATCCAGTCCAGATAACTGCGTACAACCGACGCTTCCGCCGACATCGGCGACATCATCTTCAATTTGTTAAGTTCCGCCACGGATTTCTCTTCGGCTTCCTTAGACATTTTGGCTTCGCTAATCCTGTTCTGCAGATCATCAACTTCGTTGGGCGCCTCATCCATATCGCCCAGTTCTTTCTGAATCGCTTTCATTTGTTCATTCAGATAGTACTCACGCTGACTCTTTTCCATCTGCTTCTTGACGCGACCACGAATACGCTTTTCAACCTGGAACAGGTCAATCTCGCCTTCCATGAGCCCCATGAGGTATTCCATGCGCTCACAGACGTCGGCCATTTCCAGAATGACTTGCTTCTGTTCCAACTCTATCGTCATGTGTGCGGCAATGGTGTCTGCCAGGCGCGTTGGCTCTTCGATGCCATGCAGGGAGGTCAGGACTTCGGCGGGGACTTTCTTACTCAGTTTCACATAGCGCTCGAACTGATCGATTATACTTCGCTGTAGCACTTCGACCTTATCACCGTCGATACTGGTGGGCTCGATCTCGGTGGCACTGGCCATAAAGAATGTCTCACCGGCCTCCACGTCCTTGATTGCGGCACGAAAACTGCCCTCTACCAGTACCTTGATAGTGCCGTCTGGTAGCTTGAGCAGTTGCAGAATGGTCGAGACAGTGCCTACCTCATAGACCTCCTCAATCCCGGGATCATCGTCGGAGGCATTGCGCTGGGCTACCAGGAGCACCTGTTTGTCGTTGGCCATCGCATGATCGAGCGCTTCGATGGACTTTTCGCGACCCACAAACAATGGCAGTACCATATTCGGGTACACCACCACGTCGCGCAGAGGAAGAACGGGGAAACTGCCAGTTACTTCATCACTCATGAAAAAAGTCCTCAGTTCTTTAATTCGCGTTCAGGGAGATATGGGGGCTTGCGATGCAGATACAAGCCCCACGTCGCGTCCAGGGCTTTTTATTACCAACTGACCCGGACTCAGTCTTCTGGAGCCGCTACCTTGTTGGTGTCGTGATTCTGGTAGACCAGAAGTGGTTCCGAGTCACCCTTGATAACAGACTCGTCGATCACGACCTTTGATACATCTCCCCGCGACGGAATGTTGTACATACTGTCCAGCAGCACCGACTCAAGAATCGAGCGCAGTCCCCTGGCGCCAGTTTTGCGTTCCATTGCTCTCTCGGCGATAGCCGTCAAGCCATCAGCCCGGAAATCGACCTCAACACCCTCCATATCAAACAGCTTGGAGTACTGCTTGGTCAGGGAGTTCTTCGGTTCAGTCAGTATCTGCACCAGGGCATCCACATCGAGCTCTTCCAGTGTGGCGATGACCGGCAGGCGTCCAACAAATTCAGGAATAAGTCCGTAGCGGACCAGATCTTCAGGCTCCAGATCACGGAGTACCTCACCGACATTCTGACTGTTGTCCTTACTCTTGACCTCAGCACTGAAGCCGATTCCGCCCTTCTCGGAGCGATCCCGTATGACTTTTTCCAGCCCGGCAAAAGCACCACCACATATAAACAGTATATTGGAGGTATCTACCTGCAGGAACTCCTGCTGGGGATGCTTGCGTCCTCCCTGTGGCGGTACCGAGGCTACGGTACCCTCAATCAGCTTCAGCAAAGCCTGCTGTACGCCCTCTCCCGATACATCGCGGGTAATAGACGGGTTATCTGATTTACGCGATATTTTGTCAATTTCATCGATGTAAACAATCCCGACTTGAGCCTTGTCGACATCATAGTCGCACTTCTGCAATAGCTTCTGAATGATATTTTCGACGTCCTCACCCACATAACCCGCCTCTGTAAGGGTAGTCGCATCGGCGATGGTGAATGGGACGTCCAGCAGACGTGCCAGCGTTTCAGCCAACAGCGTCTTGCCACTGCCAGTCGGTCCGACCAGCAGTATATTACTCTTGCCCAATTCGACGTCGTCGGCTTTACCTTCGCCGAATTTCAGCCGTTTGTAGTGATTGTAGACCGCGACGGCTAATACGCGTTTGGCCCGCTGCTGGCCAATAACGTACTCATCCAGAATTTCCTTGATTTCCTGGGGAACAGGAAGGCGGTCCTGCTCTGCATCAGTACCAGTCTCCTGTACTTCTTCACGAATGATGTCATTACAGAGATCGACGCACTCATCGCAGATAAACACCGAGGGTCCGGCGATCAACTTGCGTACTTCGTGCTGGCTCTTGCCACAGAATGAGCAATACAACAGCTTACTGTTGTCGTCGCTCGTGCTGTTGCTATCGTCGGTCATAGAGTCTGCCCTTTCCCGTTACGGGTCATCACTGCTTTGCTGGAGCCGAAAACCCAGACTAGCTGGGTACAGCTCCGGTGTTAAAGATGCGTGTTTTTGCCAAGAAAATCAAGCTATAAGCTTGTTTCAAGGCCGCTATTCAGCTCCTGAACGCGACACCATAACCTCATCAACCAGCCCGTATTCCCGGGACTGTTCGGCGTTCATGAAATTGTCACGCTCTGTATCACGCTCTATGGTTTCCAGGTCTTGGCCGGTGTGTTTAGCCATCAATTCATTCAAACGCTTGCGGATAATCAGTATTTCCCGCGCCTGAATATCGATATCTGTCGCCTGCCCTTGCGCACCGCCGCTCGGCTGGTGAATCATGGTGCGCGCATTCGGCAGACAAAAGCGCTTACCCGCAGCGCCACCCGCCAGAAGGAAGGCACCCATACTGGCCGCCTGGCCAATACACATGGTCGAGACGTCGGGGCGAACAAACTGCATGGTGTCGTAGATGGAGAGGCCCGCCGTAACGGAACCACCCGGTGAATTGATGTACAAATGAATGTCCTTGTCAGGATTTTCCGATTCCAGAAACAGCATCTGCGCAACCACCAGATTAGCCATTTGATCTTCAATAGGCCCGACAATGAAAATCAAGCGCTCCTTGAGCAGCCGCGAATAGATATCGTAGGACCGCTCTCCCCGTGCAGTCTGTTCAACTACCATTGGCACCAAGCCCAGCCCGGTGATTCCAGATCCTGCAGAAATGTCGCTCAATTTTGACATGTATTTCTCATTGTTCAGGTGAATTTACCTGCCGGGAAGCATAAGGTTCCGGGCTAATAAGCTCAAGCTTCGTTGCGAGCGCGACTCAGGGCCTCCTGATATTCACACTCGACATCTTTAATGGTGGCGTCCGCCAGCAGTGTTTCAACAACAGTTTCTTCCAGCACCATGGACTCTATCGAGCTCAACTGTTCCTGGTTGGAATAGTAGTGGTTGATCACCTCTTCCGGCTGTTCGTAGGTCGAAGCCATATCTTGTATGGTTTCCCGCACCTTGTCCGGGTCAGCCTTGATATCGCGCTGGCTGATAATCTCATTGAGCAGCAAGCCAAGTTTTACTCGCCGTGATGCCTGGTCTTCAAACATACTGTCAGGCAGCAATGAATCAAGATCGAGATCAGTTTGTCCCATGCCGCCAAACTGCTGGAACATCTGACGCCGCATATTGCCTATTTCTTGCCCAATCAGCGCGCGTGGCACCTCCAGACTCTCGTGCGCTGCCAGAATACCATCCATCACCTGAGCCTTGACGTTGCTCTTCACCGCGTTGGTGAGCTCGCGATTCATATTGTGCTTGATTTCCTCACGAAACTTTTCTTCACCGCCTTCTTCCACGCCATATTGCGCGAACAGATCTTCATTGAGTTCGGCCAGTTTCTGTTCCTTGACTTCATTCAGGGTAATCTTGAACTCGACGGCAGCACCCTTGAGTTCTTCGCTATGATAGTCCTCGGGAAAGCTGAGCGAGAGCACTTTTTCTTCACCGGCGCTCATACCCACTATGCCATCCTCAAACCCGGGAATCATCCGATTTGACCCCAGTTCAAGATCACTGCCCTCGGCAGACCCACCATCGAAGGCTTCTCCATCCCTGGTGCCGAGATAGTCGATGTTTACCGTATCCCCTTCGGCAGCAGCGCGTTCCACCGCCTCCAGTTTGCCCTGCTGCTTGCGGAAAATTTCGATCATTTTGTCGATGTCGTCTTCACCGACCGAAGAAACAGCCCGTTCAACCTCGAGATCAGTCATTTCACTGAGTTCAATTTCGGGGAACACTTCAAAGGTAGCCACGAATTCCAGGTCTCGGCCCTCATCCATCTGGCGGGGTTCGATAGATGGTTGCCCTGCGGGCTTCAGGTTTTCCTGAGTGACAGCTTCATAGAAACTCTGGCTCATGACTTCTCCGAGAACTTCCTGGCGCACCCCGGCTCCAAAGCGCTGCTTGACGACTTTAAGCGGAACCTTCCCAGGCCGAAAACCATCCAGTTTGACGTTGCTGGCTGCTTTTTTCAGACGCTGAACAACTTCGTCATCGATTCGTGCCGCTGGCACACCTACCGTAAGGCGACGCTCCAGGCCTGACGTCGTTTCAATGGAAACCTGCATGAATATTCCTCACATATGGACATCTCGGCAGTCCTAGAGCCCACCCAGACATACGCAGTCGGTTCATGGCAGATGAACGTCTTAACTGCGTCTTATAATATTGGTGCGAAAGGAGAGACTCGAACTCTCACGTCTTGCGACACTGGAACCTAAATCCAGCGCGTCTACCAATTCCGCCACTTTCGCGCTGCTTCTGTAACCCCTACCGGACATTATCCGCACTGAGGTAAAATTGAGAAAAGGCCATTAAGCTATTGAAGCTAAAGCGTTTTTCCTATTGTAACTTCACCCGAACCAGGGCCACCATAAGGGCGGGGATTCTGCCACAATCAACTATCCGGTTCAACTCAAATTAACAGCCGTTTGCGGCAGTGCAATCAATGCCACGGCAACAGCTGACCCTGTGTTATGCAGTACACCTCCCGCCCAGCTTGCCGGCAGCAGCCAGGCTTGCTCCGCTGCCAGATTGCGACCATCCAATTCAAGATGGGCTGATAACGACATCAGCAGGCGATAACAGTCCGCGATGTCGAACACATATCTGGCTCCCGGCTGGATGCTGATCCGCAGGGCCCTGAAAGCGTCAAATTCCACCAGTCGCTCTATGCAGTACTGCCTGGTCTCATGATCAATGGGCAGATCGGGTAGGCGTGCCTCCCTGATTGTCATAATGGCCAGGGCAGCTGCCGTATCCCAGTGATCCTGGGTCAGCACTTTCTGATTGAAGGACAAAATCCTGCGTTCATACACCGGGGTTTGAAACTCCACCGCCCGGACGCCGTGCTGCAGCGAATGCGGTGTCAGACAGGGCACTTTGACCACATCGCCCACCTGCAAGGGCAGCAAGCGTGTAAAGGCATTCATGCGGTCACGGGTAGCACACTCGCGCTCAACCAACACGCGCGGCAATTCAGCCAACCATTGCAGGGCCCGGTCGGGCATCACCGCCTCATTTTCGGCATAGCCTTCTACAGCCCGGCGCTGATCGAGCACCTGGTCTATCTCCCTTCGTATCGCCTCATACTCATCAACCGCCGCGCCAAAAGCGGCTTTCAAGGTAGCCTCATCACTAAATTCTGCTGCAATGGTGGGGTCTATGCCCATCCGAATAGCGCCGCTACCATCTGGCCAGGCATCTGGATCAACGTGGGTAACAATGTAGACTTCCTGCTTCTCCTCATGCAGCTCAAAATACAAATCGCCCAACTCCGGACTGGCGTGGGGGTCCAATACCTTTAGTAATACAGGTGTCTGGTATGAGGTGCCCAGTAATGCGCGCGGCGCGGCATGCAACACCAGGTCAATTTCCGTCGAGCACCGTCCGTCACTCAGTGAGCAGATGCCCCGTTCTTCTATGCCGGAATACCAAACCTCACGACCCCATGGCTTTGGTATATAGACTGGCTGCAGTTCCGCCGCACAGTCGGTTTTTATCAAGGCCGCCTCGCAGCCCAGTGCAAGATTGGCAATATCTGTTGAGGGCTGACTGGAGCGCTCTGCCTGAACGCGATTCAGTGCTTTCTGAACCCTTTGCATCTTAGCCACAAACAGGGCTCTGATACCTTCTTGCCAATGATATAGAGCGCACCACTGAGGACCGTCTTCTGCCTCCCATGCCCGTTGATGACTAAAACGAACCGCGATCAGTTGGTCATTCTGCCAGCCACCCATATCCAGCAGATATTTTTCGGGGTCTTTATCTGGACAACTGAGCTGGGTAATGTTCACCGTCTGCCCCTAACCGGTTAAACATTCAGGATCAAAGGCGTAGTGCCCTTGCAACCAAGCGCTCACCTCACGCCCGGCCGCGTCATCCAGCACGCTGTATTCACTGATAAGCTGACTGCGATCGGCATCACTTATCTGCGCCAGTCCTGAGGTTTGAAAACGCGACCAATCCCGCCTCAGCAGAGCAGCCAGCTCTTCTCCAGCCAGCCGGGTAAACTGTGCCTCACGACAGGCATCGGCATCGTAATTCTCACGGTATATATGAGCGAGGCTGGCAAGCGCAAACCGGGACAGTGCCGGTTGATTCATGGGGTTGCACAAATGCCCTGTTAACATGTCCTGCAGCGCCGGATCTCGCTGCCGCAGGGCATCCAGGTACAAAAACTGGCAGGCTCGCGCCGAGTCATTGACGGGATAGTTATCCCACAGCGCAGGTCTCCTGCCCAGCCGTTCGGAGATTGCATCGATATCGCTGGCGGAAATAGCTGTCGAGCACACCTGATTCCCCGTCCAGAGCACATCAACCTCAGACGTCAATGCAGCGCCGAGGTGTTCCCAGTAATCCGGCGGCATCTTGCCAAATACCTGCTCCAATACCGGGTCAAAGGTGTAGTAAGTCGGGCAGACCATAATTCGGGATTGTGGGCAGAAATCCTGAATATCGCGAACAATATCCGCTTGCACCTGCGCCAGGTCAGCAAAATTTCCAGGCATGTCATCGAACAGAATGGCGATCACCCCCGGTTGCAGCCCCCTGATGGTCTTGAGCTTGGCCTGCAAATCCCGCTTGCCAGACGCGTCGTATTCTCGATACAGGTTGTAGGGCGATAATCCAATACCAAAGTTCAGCCCCCTGTCGCGGTAAAGCGACGCGGTGTGCTCCAGCTCCTGTAATTCCTTGGTCGGCCAGGTTTCTCGCCAGGCCTTGCGCAGGTAAGAATCTGCCTTTGGTGCATAGAGATAGCAACCCAGGGAGGCTTCTGCCAGAAAGTCGGCATAGCCCCGGCGCTCCTTCCAATTCCAGGTCTGGCCGTAAAAGCCCTCCACGACTCCGGCCAAAAAAGGCGTCTCTAATGAATTCAATTGACCACCCTTGGCGTGAGACAGGTAATTAATGGCTCTTTGCTTATGGCGAATCGGTTTAAGAATTTACCGTTCATTTGTGGAAAATTACCAGATTTGAGCAATACTTGAAGTGGAGGCGCCATCCCCTATGTTAGCGGCGTCTTTACCGGGGCGGCAATTTTGCCCCAACAGGGAGGCAATTCCCTGATGTTTCACTCCTAATGGTCTTATTGGGCTCCCACGTGGAGCCCGCTTTTTTGTGGGGTATAAACCGGAAAACTGACCTGCCTTACATTGTGTGGGTTGGGCGATCAGATTTCAGCGAACCAGCCAAATGGTTTTCTATCTTCGAATTTGCCTTCGCGGTTTCTTCTTCATCGTTAAACTGTACGCCGATGCCAGCAGCGCGACTACCCTGGGCACCTCTTGGCGTCAACCAGACAACTTTGCCGGCGATTGGAATTTTCTCTGGCTCATCCATCAGACTGAGGAGCAGAAACACCTCATCGCCTATGCGATAGTTTTTGTTGGTCGGCACAAACAAGCCGCCATTGATCAGGAAGGGCATATAGGCCGCATAGAGAACCGCCTTGTCTTTTATAGTAAGGGAGAGTATTCCGCTGCGTCCTGCGGGTTTGTTCATGTCCAAATTTCCCCTGTTGCCTGAGTGCCTATGTTAGCACTCAGCGTTCAACGTCCCAAGGCTTCTTTCAGGCTAATGCTGAGGTCTTCCAGAGTCAATGTCGCGTTGGGATTCTGCCCACCAGACACACGCCGGTGCAGTTGCTCCAACCGGCTGTAAAATTGTAAGGCCGGGGCATGCTTTGAGGGGTCGCCATCTATCTGCGGCAATGAACCACTGACGTGTGCCTCTACATACTGCAACATGCGGATAACCACCGACTCCAGTGACCGTCCCTTCAGTAAACCGACCAATTGTGAGGGCGTAATATCTCCCGTCAGCAGCTTGTCAAATCCCTCGAGTAATACCTGCTCGGTTTCTGCTCCACCCTGTTCAGCGATCGCCAGCGCGGCCAGCGGCCGGCCCCGGGTAAGGCGCAATAAATCGACGGCTGCAGTTTTACCACCACATAATGGTGCAAGCCAGGGAATGACTTCCTCTTGCGCTGGCGTGCCAAGTGTATAGCGCTGGCAACGAGATCTAACAGTGGCAGGCAAAGCGCCCGGCCGGTGACTGACGAGTAGAAAATAGGTATCGGCACCAGGTTCTTCAAGGTGCTTGAGCAACGCATTGGCCGAACTGAGGTTCATACTTTCGGCGGGTTCAATCATGATTACCCTCGCCCCGCTGATCTGAGCTGTCTGTTGAATGGACTGCAGCACAGCACGCAAGTCATCAATTTTGATAACGACACTCTTTTCCTGCGGTGATAGCGTATACAGATCGGGGTGGGTACCCGACATGCACAACTCGCATGCCTTGCACTTACCACAGGCGGCTCCTGAATCCGGGTATTGGCATAGCAGAAACTGTGATAATGCCTCGGCAAAGCACCTCTTCCCCAGACCTGCATCACCTACCAGCAATACTCCATGGGGTAGACGACCGCTGTCATGTTGAGTCACGATCTGTTGCCAGAGAGAGGCCTGCCACGGCAAGGCTAGCTGCATTCTGCGCGCTTCACCGATAGCTACTGTCTCGCGTGTGGCCATTCAGCTCTGGTCCCAACGCTCAGTAATATTCTGCATAAAGGCGTCGAGGTCTTGCTGAATAACCGCCAGCGGCCTGTCAGCAAGAATCACTTCAAAACGGTCTGGCTCAGAGAAGGCTCGGTCGAGATAGGCCGATCGTACACGCTCAAAAAACGCTAGTTGTTCTCGTTCAAAACGATCCAGTTCACCCCGATCCACCGCCCGAGCCAACCCGGTGGCCACAGGCGCATCGAGCAGCAGCGTGTAATCAGGTCTCAGATCACCCTGCACCAGTTTTTCCAACTGCGCGATTCCAGCACTATCCATGCCACGGCCACCACCCTGATAGGCATAGGTGGCATCAGTAAAGCGGTCACTGATTACCCATTGCCCAGCGGACAAAGCTGGCTCTATCACCTCGACAACGTGCTGGCGACGAGCAGCGAACATCACCAATAATTCGGTGATCGAATCAATGGGTTCACTCTCTACCCGCAACAAAATCTGGCGCATCTCCTCTGCCAGCGGCGTTCCGCCCGGCTCCCTTGTCAACAGCACGGGTATATTGCGCTCTTCGAGCCAGGCCCGGAGAAATGCGATGTTGGTGGATTTACCAACACCCTCCCCGCCCTCGACTGTGATGAACAAACCACGTGTGCTCAAGATGAATTCTCTCTCAATGTAGCTGGTAGCGACGAACGGCGGCTTCGTGCTCCTGCAGGGTTTTGGAAAAGTGGTGACTGCCATCACCCCTCGCCACAAAATACAACGCCGTTGAATTTGCCGGATGCAAAGCAGCGTGGATGGCCGCACGACCAGGTAATCCTATAGGGGTGGGTGGCATGCCATCGATTCGGTATGTATTGTATGGGTTACTGCCGTCGTGCAGGTGTTTCCGCGTCAGGTTTCCATCAAACCCATCCCCGAGGCCATAAATGATTGTGGGGTCAGTCTGCAATCGCATACCCAGCCTCATCCTGGAGACGAAGACGGCGGCAATCTCCGCACGCTCACTCGGCATTCCAGTCTCCTTCTCAATAATCGACGCCATGATAAGCGCCTGATAGGCTGTTTCATAAGGCAATCCGGTCTCTCGAGCCTCCCACTCCTCATCCAGGATGAGTTTCATACGTTGGTAAGCGGTCTGCAGAACACTGCGCGTATCCATACCCCGGGGCACGTGATACGTATCGGGAAATAGCCAGCCCTCCGGATTGAGGTAACCCGGGACCAGGGTTTCCAGATTCAAGTCTGCGGACTGGGTAAGACGGTCATCTGCCTGCAATTTGGCCACGAACTGAGACACAGTAAATCCTTCTGGAATAGTCAGCGCGTAGTGAACCACCTTGCCCACAGCCAGGATCTCCAGCAATTCGACAGGTGTGGTACCCACAACAATGGAATATTCCCCCGAACGTATATTGCGATCCTTGGCTCCAAGCCTGGCGTGTAATCCAAAAATACGTGGCGATTTCAGTATGCCCCTGGCCGCGAGATCCCTGGAAATGGAGGACAGACTGTCGCCAGGAGACACATTCAGTACAATCCCTGCCGCGGGAATAGCCAATGGTGTGGTTTGCCAGCGTGCGTACACAACCGCCACCACCAAACAGCTCACAGCAAGCAGTAGCGTGACCCACTTAAACACAGCTGTACTTCCCACGTTCAGCTTGCAAATAATTCGAGAGTCGTTCAACCAATGGGAAGGATGTCCAGCTCTTCCCTGCGATCGCGCCCACTGGTCGGATGCCAATCAGGCTGTTGGTCAAAAACACCTCGTCCGCCGCCAAGACCTCCGACCAGGTAATGCGGCGCACCACGGTCTCGACATTCAGCGCGGGTGCGAGTATTTCCAGAACACAACGGCGCATGGTTCCCTCTACCCCAGCCTGCTCAAGCGCCGGCGTCCACAGGGTGCCGGAACACATGATAAATAGATTACTCATTACACCGGATATTACTTCATCTTCAGCCAGCAGAATGCCTTCATCGCATTTAGATTGTGCCAGTTCCGCAGCCGCCAGTACGTTGTCCAGCCGATTGAGATGCTTCATCCCCGCCAGGGCGGTATTGCGAGAAATCGGGGTATGGCAGCGCATGACTTTGGCCGGCCGGCTTCGCAGTTCTCTGGCAGGTTCCAGGGTGCAGATGACAGTAGGCTGGACAATGGTATCAGGCCGATAACCAGACTCACCGCTGCCACGGGTCACCGTCAACCGCAGCACCGCCTCACCCAACTCACCACGAGGTGCAGAAAGTAAACATTGTCGCAGGCGTTCTATCAATAATTTTTGAGACACATCAATGTTCAGACGATGTAGACCGCTGGTCAGCCGCTGCAGGTGATAGTCCCGAAACTCCAGCTCGCCATGGACTACCCGAATCGTTTCAAATAGGCCATCCCCAAAACGCAACCCGCGATCACTGACTGCAACAGCAGTGTGCTCCACACCATTGATCCAGGAGATGGGGAGAGTAAGTTTATTATCCGTGGGTTGCGCTTGATCACCCTCTGCCGGTTGGGTCATTTCAACAACTGTCGCGGCGCGAGGGCGACCCGGCAGGCACTTCAGGGTGCAGCGGAGAAAAGCAGCGACCCATTAGTGCCGCCAAAGCCAAAGGAGTTCGAAAGTGCATGCATTACAGGACGTTCCTGCGCTGTATGAGCAACGTAATTGAGATTGCAGCCTGCACTGGGGTTATCAAGATTGATTGTGGGAGGCGCAACACCATCACGAATAGCCAACACGGCGAAAATAGCTTCTACCGCACCGGCTGCACCCAACAGATGACCAATCATGGACTTGGTGGAGCTGACCGCCACATTGGCTGCCGCCGCACCCATCACCAGTTCAACCGCTTTGCTTTCGGCAGCGTCACCCGCAGGAGTGGAAGTACCGTGGGCATTAATATAACTGATTTCCTCGGCGCTAATGCCGGCGTCACGAATAGCATTGAGCATGGAGGCCGCCGCCCCGCTGCCATCTTCCGGGGGCAATGTCATGTGGTGGGCATCACCGCTCATACCAAATCCCGACAGCTCAGCGTAAATTTTCGCCCCCCGCGCTCGCGCTGAATCATACTCTTCCAGCATCAGTACACCGGCGCCGTCAGCCAGTACAAAGCCATCCCTGTCCTGATCCCAGGGTCGGCTGGCCGCTTCCGGGTCTTCATTTCGTGTGGACAGAGCCCTGGCAGCAGCGAAGCCTCCCAGTCCCACAGGTGTAGTTGCCATTTCGGCACCACCCACGAGCATGGCGTCCGCATCACCATAGGCAATAAGGCGAGCAGCCAATCCAATATTATGCGTACCTGTTGTACAGGCGGTAACCACGGCGAGATTTGGTCCTTTGAGACCATAGCGGATGGACAGGTTTCCCGAGATCATATTGATGATGGACCCGGGAACAAAAAACGGAGAAATTTTGCGTGGACCGCGTTCCTGAAGCAGAGAGTGAGTCTTTTCAATCTCACCTATGCCACCAATACCCGAGCCGATAGCAGCGCCAATCCGGCCGGCATTTTCTTCGGTAACCTCCAGCCCGGAATCCAAAAAAGCCTGAATGCCTGCGGCCATTCCATACTGAATAAAAATATCCATTTTGCGAGCTTCTTTCGAAGAGAGGTACTCGGTCACATCAAAATCTTTGACGCTGCCGCCAAAGCGTGTGGAATACGCCTCCACGTCGAAGCTGGTGATGGGTGCGATGCCACTGGTACCCTCCACTATATTGCGCCAGGTGTCATCTACATTGTTTCCTACCGGCGTCACCATACCCAAGCCGGTGACTACCACTCTGCGTTTACTCACTTGAACGATTCCCTATCAAATGCTGTATCCAGATAGAACAAAAGCCGCCCTACATACATAGAAGCGGCTTTCTTGAAGCTTGTTTAATTGCAGTGTAATCAGGCGAGATTCTCGTTGATATAGTTAATTGCCAACTCAACAGTGGTAATCTTTTCCGCTTCTTCGTCTGGAATTTCAGTCTCGAATTCTTCCTCGAGGGCCATGACGAGCTCGACCGTATCCAGCGAATCTGCACCCAGGTCTTCGACAAAAGATGCGGTGGTCTGGACTTCCTCAACCTTTACACCCAGTTGTTCGGCGACGATCTTTTTCACGCGTTCTTCAATGCTGCTCATTATACTTTTCAACTCCTTTGTGAATCGGATCCAAGCTTTGATTACATGCTCGGAGGCCGCATTTTACTCGTTTTGTCTGTTGCATAACAGTGTTCAGCCGCAAAATTTCGGAGCAGTGAACACATCATGATTCAGGCCATATACATGCCGCCATTCACATGAATTGTTTCACCCGTGATATATCCGGCTTGTTCGCTTGCGAGGAACGCAACAACAGCTGCAATTTCCGCGGGCTCACCCAGCCGGGCCAGAGGGATTTGATCTTTTAAGGCATCTCGCTGGGCTTCAGGCAATTCTTTGGTCATGTCGGTGTCAATAAACCCGGGGGCAACAGCATTGACGGTCACCGCCCTGGATCCCAGCTCCCGGGCTAATGCCCGCGAAAATCCTTCGATACCCGCCTTGGTGGCCGCGTAGTTACTCTGCCCTGCATTTCCCATGGAACCCACAACAGAGCTGATATTAATGATGCGTCCCCAACGGGCTTTGGTCATGCCACGCAGGCAGGCTTTGCTGAGGCGATACACGGCATCAAGGTTGGTGCTGATGACGTCAGACCACTCGTCTTCTTTCATGCGCAGTAGAATATTATCCCGGGTGATACCGGCATTATTGACCAGTACAAGGGGCAGCTCGAACCGCTCTTTGGTAATTGCCAGCAGCTCGTCCACGGACCCGGGTGTATTGGTGTTAAAGCTCACTCCGCACCCTGCGGCGCCCGCTGCTTCCAGGTAGGCTGTGATTGAGTCGGCGCCAGATTCAGTGGTTGCAGTGCCGACCACGGTTACGCCGTCGGCTGCAAGCTGCTCCGCGATGGCGCGCCCGATGCCTCTGCTCGCCCCCGTTACTATCGCCACTTTGCCATTGTCAGTCATAGTGCCACCCTTCCTCAAACGTTCAGATCGGACAGTGCCGCGGTCATTTTATCGGAGTCATCGATCGTAACCCCATTGAGACTGCGATCGATACGCTTGGCCAAACCACTGAGTACAGCACCCGGACCGCACTCAACCAGAGTGCAAACACCTGCCACCTGCATATGATGCACACAGCTGACCCAGCGTACCGGGCTGTATATCTGCTCGACCAGTAATTCCCGAATGCGTTGCGGATCTGTTTCAGTTTCAGCGTGCACGTTGTGAACAACCGGCGTACCCGGTGCAGAAATATCTATGCCGGTAAGTACTTCCTGTAATTCATCCCCGGCGGGCTTCATTAGTGATGTATGGAAAGGGGCACTGACTGGCAGCGGCAGTGCGCGCTTGGCACCAGCCTCTTTACACAAGGCGCTGGCCTGCTCAACACTGGAAGTAGCACCGGCAATGACCACCTGTCCCGGCGCATTAAAATTTACCGCAGCGACAACCGAACCCGAGAGCGCTGCTGCTTGTGCACACGCCTCACCTATAGCATCGTCATCAAGACCGATAATCGCAGCCATCGCACCTTCACCAACCGGCACGGCGCTCTGCATAAATGAACCCCGGCGGCGCACCAGATCCACCCCGTCGGCAAAATCGATGGCTCCTGCGCAAACCAGTGCAGAAAACTCGCCCAGACTATGTCCAGCCATATACGCAGGCCGGGCATCAGAGTGATCGCACCACAAGCGCCACAGTGCCACGCTGGATGTCAGCAGCACAGGCTGAGTGGTTTCAGTCAGATTCAGCTGTTCCTGCTCACCCTGCTGTACAAGGTTCCACATGTCATAGCCCACGACTTCTGAAGCCTCTGCAAACGTCTCTTCAACAGCAGGAAAGTTGCGGGCAAGATCGCCCAGCATCCCCACCTTCTGGGACCCCTGCCCGGGAAACACAAATGCCAGTTCAGCTTTACTCATGTCTGCTCCTCAATCTACCTACGCCATCCGCTTTGATTCAGATAAGATGGTGCACGCCGACCAAAACGTGTCCCTTTGACTGGTTTGATGGTAACGCAGCTACTCGAATGAGTGCCAATGGGGCGGTGAAGTCTGTTGTTACGGCTCCGCAGTTACAACCCACTGCGTGTACCGCGGTGGGTGTATTTCGCACCGAAAACCGGTGCGTCAGCGTTCTCAATCGTCGTCGTGGTTGTCGACAACCTTGTTGCCGCGATAAAAGCCATCGGCTGATACGTGGTGACGGCGATGAGTCTCACCCGTGGTCTGATCAACAGACAAGGTGGAGCGGCCCAGTGAATCGTGTGAACGACGCATGCCGCGACGTGAACGGGTTTTTTTACTCTTCTGTACTGCCATGATATTTCTCCTGCTAATCGTTCTTGAGCTGCTCCAACACCGCGAACGGGTTTGGCTGGGACTCTAGTTCATCGGGCTCTGCAGCCGTATAATATTTTTCCACCAGATCCGCGCAAGGCCCGCTATCGTGATAGCTGACTATGGGCAGACCCAATAACAATTCGTCTTCAACCACTGACCTAAGGTCGGCGGTTCCATCTTCCAGGATCAGTGGCTCCAGCGATTCAGGCAGGGAGCCCATCTGTTCCTCGCCCGCAATCATGCAAAGCGTACTGTCTGTAACAACGCTGATTCTGATTGGCTCCAGGCAACGCTGGCAACTGACAACCAGCTCAGCTTTCACCGCTACTGAGATCAGATACCTATCTTCCTCATCCCGATACAGTTTACAGTGGGCATCTATATAGCCCTCTGAAGTCGCCAAAAGACTCTGCAGGCGCGACAAATCGGTGACGGCAACAGCGCCCTCAACATCCGCTCCACGGAGTGCCAATTTCCGCAATTCAAGCTTCGACGGGAGGGGCTCAGTCAGCATAGGCGCGCATCATAGGGACCGGATCGTCCACTGTCAAAAAAATCTTTAGAATACATGAGCTTCAGAATACACAGCAGGATAATATGTTCCATGCGAGATTATGATCAACGACAGTGGGTGCTCGCATCCTCCTCCCGCTACCGGGCCGCCTTGCTATCTCGTTTTGGCCGGGAGGTTTCGGTGGTGCCTCCAGGCGTGAACGAACGCGCACTGGAGGAAGAATCTCCCGCCCAGCTGGCGGGCAGACTCGCCGTAGCGAAGGCCGAGGCGGTCGCCGTGAATGAAAGCTGCGCCATCGTTATCGGCAGCGATCAGGTAGCTACCCTGGCTAACGAAGTAATGGGCAAACCTGGATCTCACGACAATGCGCTGAAACAATTGCAGAAATGCAGCGGACAGTGGGTGCGCTTTTCGACCGGGTTGTGTGTCATAGACACACATAATGGCCGGCGGTGCAGTGGTGTCGAGCACTTCGACGTCCATTTCAGAGAGCTGAGCACTGCCAGCATTGAGGGATACTTGCAGCAGGAACAGCCCTATGACTGCGCCGGGAGTTTTAAGTCAGAGGGCCTGGGTGTTGCCCTGTTTCAGGAATGGCGGGGTCGCGACCCCAATGCCCTGATAGGTTTGCCCCTTATGCTGCTAATTGATTATCTGTCGGAACTCGATGTGCCGGTGCTTTGAGGCGCTCACTACAAACGGGAAGAAGCTCCAGGCAAATCTCCAATACTGTCGATAATGGCAACCGGCTGGTATTTGCTAAGTTCAGCGGCACTATTGGCACCGTAACTGACCCCTATACCTGCAACACCCGCTGCCCGGGCCATACCCAAGTCATGTACTGAGTCCCCCACCACCAGACTCTGCTCCGCCTCAAAATCCCGCTCCTGCATCAGTTGCAGCACCATATCCGGCGCTGGTTTGGAGCGTGCCTCATCGTTGCAGCGACTGGCATCAAAGAATGATGTCATACCCAGTACCTCCCACACCCGGTCCAGTCCAGCCCTACTCTTACCCGTCGCCACGGCAAGGGTGTGTCCCTGAGCCCGCAAATTCTCCAGCGTATCCATGACCCCGGGGAAAAGCCGGATGTGGGCGTCGTCCAGCCCGCGATAAGCAACACGGTAGTGTTCCACCAGTTGGTTTGCAGTTTCCTGATCGATGTGAGGGAACAGGTGCGTGGCCGCTTCATGCAAGCCCAGACCGACAATGCCATAAACCTCACTATCCGAGGGCATCGGTAGTTGGGATTGAACGCTGGCTGCCTGCATGGCCCGCACAATACCCGGTAGTGAATTGCACAAGGTTCCATCCCAATCAAATATTATAAATTCTTTTTTTATCATCTATTTATTGACTATATCTAGAAAATTTATCAAGTTATTATCTAGCGGAGCGGTTACAGAAATCACTTGCTCCTGTCGATCTGTGAAACGCAGGGAATGTGCATGCAGGAACAAACGTTTTAGTCCTCGCCGTTTGTCTATGGCATTTTGCCCACGATCCCCGTAGCGATCATCACCGAACAGGGGAAATCCCTCATGCAGCGCATGTACTCTGATCTGATGGGTGCGCCCGGTCACAGGCTCCGCCTGCATCAGGGTGGCGGCCTCGAATCGCTGCAACACCGTAAAGCGTGTTTCAGAAGCCTGTCCACCCTCCTGGACGCGAACCAGTCGATCGCCCTTCGCATTGGAACTGCGACGCAGAGGCGCTCGTACTGTGCTTCCCTTCCCGGGCCAACAACCATGCACCAGGGCCTGATAAACCTTTCGTATCTGATGATCACGAAACTGACGATGCAGGTCCCGCAGAGCGGCGCGCCGGCGCGATATCAGAATGCACCCGGATGTCTCCCGGTCCAGCCGATGCACCAGCTCCAGCCGGCGCTCATCTGGGCGCAGCTGTCGTATGGCTTCAATCAGACCAAAACTGACCCCGCTACCGCCATGGACAGCCAGACCGGCGGGCTTGTTAACGACGATGACGTCATCACTCTCATACAAAATCCTGGCAGACAATTCCCTGAGTATACCAGGGCCAACGCCGCCCACGGCAGCAATCGGCGGTTCGTTGTCGGGTAACTGCATAGGAGGAATACGAATGACATCACCACCCTGCACCCGGTAGTCCGGTTTTACCCGCCCTTTGTTCACCCGAATTTCGCCGGTCCGCAACAGCCGGTAGATCCGAGTCCGGGGCAAACCCTTCAACTCCCGTTGCAGATAGTTGTCCAGACGCTGTCCGGCCAGGTCCTGCTCGACCTCAAGGAGGCGAACTTCGCTCTTTTTTATGCCTGTCACCATCGCTTAAATCATTGAATTTGTGAGGATTATGAATTACTGGTATAGTGCTGCGTCTGCAACGCTCTCGGCTCGGCCCATTAATATCGGCGCGACCCAGAAACCCGTCAACACAAGCGACACGGAGTGAGCGCAGCAGCGTGAAAAACGAGCACCCTACATATATCTCAGGGGTTGCAATGAAAGCACGGCGCGACCGAAAGTCGCGGACCGTCGAATCGGAGTTCAGATTAACACGATCGATCCCGGGGACAACAGTCCCCCTCCTCTGAGCGAGGATCAGGATTCGATCAGTGATAGCGACGCTATCACAGTGGACAGTTGAATTAACTGAGCGGTGAAAGTCACCGGTCAGAACGGTAATCGGGGGTAGAGACGATACTCGTCCCCGAGATTCGCTGCCTGGCGGCAGACGAACTCAAATATCTGCGCGGCATATGTTTCCCTCGCAGAGTAGTAAGGCACAGGTCCCAGGACTTGTGTGACACCGCCGAGATTTGACGGTACCGCAGCGGCCTGCGCCAACATACAAGGCTAAGTGGTACTATGAAGAAAATGCTAATCAACGCCACGCAACCAGAAGAGTTGCGTGTCGCCATGGTGGACGGCCAGCGTCTATATGATCTGGATATCGAAAACCGCACTCGTCTGCAGAAAAAAGCCAATATCTACAAAGGAAAAATAACCCGGGTTGAACCAAGCCTGGAAGCTGCCTTTGTCGACTTTGGCTCTGAGCGTCACGGCTTTCTCCCCCTGAAGGAAATCGCCCGTGAATACTTTATCAACAAACCTGACGATATCGGGCGCCTGAAGATCAAGGAATTGGTCCGCGAAGGTACAGAAGTTATTGTTCAGGTCGAAAAGGAAGAAAGGGGCAATAAAGGTGCAGCCCTAACCACCTTTGCCAGTATGGCAGGACGGTACCTGGTGCTGATGCCAAACAACCCGCGCGCCGGCGGCATATCACGGCGCATTGAAGGCGATGACCGTTCCGAACTAAGAGAAGCGCTCAGTGGATTGAAAATACCAGAAGGCATGGGCGTGATTGTGCGTACCGCTGGTGTTGGCCGCTCATCCGAAGAATTGCAACTCGATTTAGACCTGCTGGTCCGCTACTGGGACGCCATCCAGCGCGCCAGCGATGAAAAGCCCTCACCCTACCTGCTCTGGCAGGAAAGCAACGTCATCATCAGGGCGGTGCGGGATTATCTGCGGGACGACATCGATCAGGTCCTGCTCGATTCCGAAGATGCCTTCGCCCAGGCCACTGACTTCGTGAATCAGGTCATGCCACAGTACGCACAGCGCGTCAAAATGTACGAAGACACCATTCCCATGTTTAACCGGTATCAGGTGGAAAGTCAGATTGAAACCGCCTTCCAACGGGAAGTCCGTCTTCCCTCCGGTGGATCTGTGGTCATTGATCCGACCGAAGCCCTGATCTCCATCGACATTAACTCTGCCCGCGCCACCAAGGGCAGTGATATCGAAGAGACAGCACTTAACACTAACCTTGAGGCGGCGGACGAAATCGCTCGCCAGTTACGACTGCGCGATATCGGCGGCTTGATTGTTATCGACTTTATCGACATGTCGGCCAATCGCAATCAGCGCGAAGTTGAAAATCGTATGCGCCGCGCACTTGAGATTGATCGCGCCAGGGTTCAGGTGGGTCGCATATCACGTTTTGGTCTGTTGGAAATGTCACGACAGCGCCTGCGTCCTTCTCTGGGCGAAACCTCTGCGATCGTCTGCCCACGCTGCACGGGTCAGGGCACTATTCGCGACACCAAATCCCTGGCTCTCGCTATTCTCCGCCTGATGGAAGAAGAAGCGATCAAGGACAAGACTGCCGAAGTAAGAGCACGGGTACCGGTAGATGTATCAGCCTTTCTTTCCAATGAAAAGCGAGCTGCTTTGGCAGAAATCGAACAGCTGAGCAAAGCGCGTGTTTTGGTTATCCCGGATGGCAATTTGGAGACTCCACACTTTGAAGTCACACGCCTACGCTCAGATGATGAGGACACCGGTGAAACAAGTTTCGAGGTCATTCCCAGTCTCAAAGTAGACGAGTTCACCAACGATGCGGTAACCCCATCACCGGTACAGGAACAGGCAGCTGTGCAGGCTATGACCCATGCAGCCACTCCTGCTGCGGCCCCGGCGGCCAGGCAGGAACCGAGCAAAGACAAAACAAAGAAGAGTCAGCCCAAAAAGCAGGTAGTGGCGAAACAGCCTGGATTTTTCACACGTTTCTTCGGTGCCCTCTTCGGAACCACACCGGTGGAGAAAGAACCGGAAAAGAAAAAATCCAGTAAAGGTCAGGGGCAACAGCGCAAGGATGGTAACCGCGACAACAAAGGCAAGAAAAACAGCCAGGGACGTAATCGCAACCGCAACCGCAATCGCGACAATCAGCGACCGCGTGCTGAGGAACGTAATGACAGCCAGCATAAAGGCCAGAAAAATCGCGACGACGCTAATGGCGATAACAAGAACCGCGACATCGAGAGCGGTGAAAAGAAGCGCCGCGACCAGAAACCGCGACAGGACCATCGCCAGCAGAATGACGAAGCACAGTCGGTATCCACGGCAGACAGCGCCCAGTCAGATGACGGCGCAAAGTCCGGTGAAAAGCCGCGTAAGCGTCCAAACAATCGGCGCAATCGCGGTGGCCAGGGTCGGCGACGCAATCGTCCAGAGTTAGCAGAAACGGTGAGTGAAATCGCCGCTGACGACTCTACCAAAACACTGGATGATTTACGTGCACCTGGCAAGAAATCTGAAACTGACACAGTGGTAGCAGCAGAACAGCTCTCCCCTGCCATAGAGGCATCGGCAGAAGCGTCTGTAGCATCAGTCGCGGAGCCCACACTGGCTGAAGCCGTCACATCTACGCCAGACAGCGCCCCGGGGGAAGCCGTGGAAGAAGCAGTTGAACTGCCAGTGGTAGTGGAAGCTGTAGAAACTCGGCTGACCGAAGAAAGCCCGACGGTGACAGAAGAAACTGTTTCAGCAGAGGAGACTGTTGCTGAAGACACCTCTAACGCCGATGAAACCAACGCTGCTGAAGATACAATTGCACCTGAACAAACCAGTGTTGCCGAAGAAGTTGTCGGCGCAATGGAAGACGACAGCGAGTCAAACACTTTTGAGGCAGCTCCGGTTTTCGAACCTGCAGTTGAAGACCCAGCGCCTGCTGAAGCTGAAGTCGCCGAGGCAGCCGCTGAGGAACCTGCTACTGCAGAACCCGTTGCGGAAGCTGAAGTCGGCGAGGCCGCCGCTGAAGAACCTGCAGTTGAAGAACCAGCGCCTGCTGAAGCTGAAGTCGCCGAGGCAGCCGCTGAGGAACCTGCTACTGCAGAATCCGTTGCGGAAGAAATAGTGAGTGAACCGGTGGTTGAGGCAGTCGCCCGACCGGAGGGTCGCGCCGCGAACGATCCGCGGATCAGTCCACGGGCAATAGAAACAGTTGAGGTGAAGACTGAACAATTTACGTTGTTCAGTGATACGGCCGCTCCCAGTGTTGCGCCTACCGGTGAACCAGGCCCCCGGGCAGTCAACGATCCACGTGGAGCGCGCGCGGAGGATGACTCTGCCTCAGTTGCCTGAGGACAGATCACAGGAGAGCTTGTACGGTGGGAAATCCTCTGTATAATCCTCGCCTGCTGCGGAGGGGTGGCAGAGCGGTTGAATGCAACGGTCTTGAAAACCGTCGTGGGTTAATAGCCCACCGAGAGTTCGAATCTCTCCTCCTCCGCCATTACATCAATAATAAAGGGCCTTCCAGGCCCTTTTCTATTTCTACCCACGAATAGACCCCCTAATAAATATCCAGTACGGCTGCAGAAAATTGACTGTGGCGTAAGTTTTCTACCAACTTGGTCGACATATCTTGTGATTCAGGTCACTTGGTACCATTGTATCTGACTAGGTACACAGCCACAGGCAACCACAGGCTTCCTGGCACTGTCTTAGGTAGGCATACCTTCAGGGCTAATTGTATAGCTAATGGTGCTGATACGAATGCTGGTGCGGCCATAGCAGGCTGGTCTGGCTCAACGTTGGGGATAAGCAGTGAAATGCTGTCCTATGGCTCAGAAGGTTTATCTAACTCCAAGGTGCTTGCTGGCCTAAAGGCTGAATCAATGAAAGTACACAGGCATCTTATGGAATGAGCTGTTTCCGTGTTGATCAGAGAACCCAAGAAGGCGACCGAAGAATGTACTTTCTATTTCGAAACCCAGATACCACTATTTGCTGGTATCACTGTAATTCCCTGATACCCTCTCTCTTGGACCTTGGCCAACGTACCAGCATTAGATGACCATCCTTTCCATTGTCCATCCTGGTAGATCCATATGACCTTGGCTTGATTAAAGACACTCAGATCAGTTATTTCCGATCTGGTGGCTATTAGGTTCCAGGCGTCACTGAGCTCACCTACTTCCACAGCATCAGGCAACATGCTCTCTATGGTGAACAGACCAAACTCAGCAGGATTGTCTTGAACATATTGCTTCCCTTCATCAACACCATCTATCTGAGCTTGGGCAATTGCAGCATCACTATCAATCGTATTTGCTAAATCAAACTCAACCGGATTGGCTTGAACGTATTGAAATGCTTCCTCTGTTGTAAAGTCTTCAATTGTTATACTAGCTCCCCTGATAGTTTGCTCACCTTCACTATCTGTGAC
>CALJGI010000039.1 GCA_938074045.1 uncultured Halieaceae bacterium | reverse complement strand
AGTCCGGTCGGTGATATCACATGGTTTCTGTAATGTGTGCCTCATTGAAGGGTTCAGAACTTTGTAAATACTTATCAAACCATGTGTAACTGCGTTGCCACACATCCGGAATTTTCTTTCTGGGGCTGTGGCCGCCACCTTCAATGGTGACAAATACGTGAGGTTTGTCATATTCCACCAGTTTTTCTACAAGCTTGGTCGCTTCGGAGTAATCTACTCGGGAGTCATCAGTCCCATGAAAAATCAGTAACCGGACAGAGTGCTGATAATGCCAGCAGCGCGGGATTGATTAACGCTCAGATTTTGGACGCCACCTTTATTTCGCAGTACGCCATGGACAATCCGACTCGCGAGGATGTCGCTGAAAGTTTTCTTCTGTACTACGCCTATCAATACAGGGCCGACCGTATTTCGGAGAATACGTTGGAAACCATTTTGTCGACAATACCCAACAGGCTGCAGTATTTTGAGCAACAGGAATTTGATAACCATCCGCAAGATCGGTGGAACGTTTGCGAACCGTGTCCGATTGGCCGGTTCTGCATTGCAATAGTATGCCCCGCAGGAGAGATGAACACAGTCGAGTGAAAAACCTGGTATTTCTCTTCGGCCGGTCACCACATGGTTTTCTTGCTCTTGTTATTGAAGCCATTATTAAGTGAACTTCAATTTTGGCGCGGTGTTTCTTCTCCTAGTTCAAGCGAAGACCCTGAGTCACCTGCTAACATTCGTCCCGACGTCACGACGCTTGATTTTATGCCGTCCTGCCCATAGCCTGTTGCCTTTGAAACAAAGATCCTCTTATGAAAATTAAAACCAAACTCAAACAGCATAATCTGTGTGGAATCGGGCTCGTATTTATCTTGCTAGCACTTCAGGCCTGCAAACACCCACTGGCGATCCAGGGCGAAGGAGATATTGTCGAACTCAATGAAACCGGGCGAGGCTGCACGCTGGAGCAATTTCAGGCCGGAGCAACGGCTTGCACCGAGAATGAAGTCAGCGGTGACTACCTGGTGAACTACCGAGCGGTGCCCCGGGATGGCTGGTGGTTTGTGCGTTGGGAGGGTCCCTGTGGGCATTTGTCTGAGTCGCCTGATTGTCGTATCGAATCACCCGCCAGTTGGGTGGCCTATTGGGATGCCACGTTTGGTGGCGTAGAGATCCCGGCTACCAAAGCGGTTTTTGCTGAAATCGGTGCAGAAGTCAAAGTGTTGCCCCTAAATGATACCGGCGTACCGTGGGGTGGCAATTACCCCTCGGGTAACAACAGCAGCTGTAGCGGTGAAACTGTAGCCCAACAGGATTGTGCTCATGGCCGCGACTCCCTGTTTGACGACGATGATGATGGCCATAGCGGTTTCAGTTTCACTCGACTGGATAACACGGGTGCAGCGCTGGGAGATGAGGCCCTCATTTGGAGTTGTGTGGTGGACAATGTGACCTCACTTGTCTGGGAGGTGAAGACCATTGATGGTGGAGTGCAAGATCAAGGTGCGACCTACCGCTGGGGCGGCGTGTCAGCCCTCGCCGGCGCACCTGGTGATTACTACAGCGACTGGAATGTCCTTGTTAATCTTGCTCGGAGTGAGTCTCTTTGTGGGTACAGCGACTGGCGTGTGCCGACGGTCAAGGAACTGGAGAACCTGCGCTTTTTGAAACGCTCGCGCCCAGCGGTGGATCGTAATTTCTTCTCGGGTGCGCTTTCCCAGCCGTACTGGACCGCAACGCCAGCGGCGGGATCAACAAATGCGGAGGAGGAGGGTGCTGACGCCTGGTATGTCGATTTCAGTGATAGTGCTGTTGGCGTCGGTAGCCGCACCGAAGAGAGACGGGTTCGATTGGTGCGGGGAGGTTTCTGATGATGACTAATCGAATGATGGTATTTGTAGCGTTGATGCTTATGAGCGGATTGCTACACGCTGAGTGCGGAGCTTTTCAGTCAAGCACGCCCGATCGACAACTGCAGGATAACGCAGACTTTACGGTAACCGATCTGGCAACCGGGCTGATGTGGCAGCAATGCAGCCTTGGTCAGGAGGCAACAGCTGAGTGCACCGGAAGTGCGACTACCTATAACTGGCAGGGTGCACTGCAGGCAGCCGATGCGCTGAACGCCCAGGGCGGGCTTGCCGGTCATGCCGACTGGCGGCTACCCAACGTCAAGGAATTGCGTTCCCTGGTGGACGAATCCTGTATTGAGCCCGCCATTAATGAAACACGTTTTCCCAACACACCCCCGGCCCAATACTGGACATCAACGCCCTACGCTTACTGTGTTAATTGCAGCTGGCTGGTTTCATTCGAAAGAGGTACGGCGGAACACCTTGAGCGTGTTCTGTTGATGGCCGTTCGGCTTGTCCGCACCGCCGATTAAAAAAGGGGTCAGACCCCTTTTTGATCTCCTCCATTTGCTCTGCTGGGAAATGTTTCTGGCTTATAAGTATTTGCGGCTGCGTATGTTTTGTACTAATTTTTAGCTTGGTGTTACGAGGGCGCCCTCTATCTATCTCTTAAGACTACTCGTCATCATTTTCAGCGTGCTTTTGATGCAGGCATGCAAACACCCACTGGCTATTGAGGGTGAGGGCGATATAGTCGAACGCCTGGCTGGCGTTCGCGGCTGTACACTAGAGGAGTTCCGCGAGTTGTCAGCGCGCTGTACCGATAACGAGGTCAGTGGCGAACCCTATGTGGTTTCCTATGAACCAATTCCCCGAGCGGGCTGGGTTTTCACAGGATGGGAGGGCGGTACCGCCTGCGGGACCATCACCACAGAGGGATACTGCGAATATGATGTAACCCAGGCCTGGGTGGAATTCTTTGATCTCACGTTGCCCGGCTTTCCTTTCCCCGCCACTACCGCCGTCTTCAAGCTCCCGCAGGAGGCTGCCGTAGATGTCTTCGAAGACCAGTTAGCTGAGCAGGTGCTTGAAGCGCGCTGCATGGCTTGTCATGTGGAAGGAGGCTTGTCCGGTTTTACCCGGTTGGTGTTTGACAACCACGGTGGGGATAACCAGGCGGAGAACAATATCGCGGTGTTGAACAATTTCGTCTCTACTGTCGAGGACGGGCGTGACTATCTGCTGACCAAAGTACGCGGGGGCAACGGCCACGGTGGTGGAAGTGTTTTTTCCAGTGGGAGTGAGGAATACAAGAGTCTGGCCTATTTTCTGGCACTGCTGAATGGCGAAACCGGAACCGATGACGAAGCTGAATTGGAAACCTTCTGGCAGGGTGTCACGCTGGCGTCGCCCAGAAAAACCCTGCGTCGGGCGGCGATTATTGTCGCCCAGCGGCTACCAACCGAGGATGAGTACGCGCAGGCAGAGCAGGGTGAGGCGGGCTTGCGAGCAGCACTCCGCGGGTTAATGGAAGGCGAGGGCTTTCACAATTTTCTGGTGGAGGGTGCTAACGATCGCTTGCTGACCAACGCGATCGAGATCGCCAGCTCGCTGGATCACGGGCCCACCTTCTGGCCAGCGCTCACCGACAAGTGGACCGAGCTCTACGAAGAAGATCCCGCGGCCGCGGAAGATTTCAAGAACAGCGCATCCGTCGGCGTTGCCCGAGCACCGCTGGAGCTGATCGCCCACGTGGTGGAGTCGGAAGGCAATTATCAGCAGATTCTCACCGCTGACTACATCATGGTGAACCCGTTTACCGGTTTCGTTTACCAATCCGATGTCGAATTCGAACCAGAGGCCGGTGTGAATGACTTTCTGCCGGGGCAGACACAACAAGTGAAGAATGGCCAACAGGAGGGTTTGTACGAGCAATTGAGTCAGAGCACCTGGCGTTATCTTGGCGGCGCCGATTTTGTGCAGATACCTCACGCCGGCATTCTCACCACCCCCGCTTTCATGGAACGTTACCCAACGACCACCACCAATCGTAATCGGGCGCGGGCGCGCTGGACCTTTTTGCATTTCCTCGGTGTCGATATTGAGCTTTCCGCCGCCCGGACCAAGGACCCGGATGCCCTCGCTGATAGAGACAACCCCACCCTTAACAACCCTAATTGTACGGTTTGTCATCGGTTGATGGACCCGGTCGCAGGTGCGTTCCAGAACTTCGATGAAGTCGGAACATACCGGGTTGAGTTCGG
The DNA here is from genome assembly GCA_938074045.1 of uncultured Halieaceae bacterium. Taxonomy (GTDB): domain Bacteria; phylum Pseudomonadota; class Gammaproteobacteria; order Pseudomonadales; family Halieaceae; genus CALJGI01. Next base: position 11,590 of record CALJGI010000039.1, on the reverse strand, counting down.
CAAAGACTCGCTTCCTTCGACCTACAAACATCCGCAGGACTTTGGCCTGGATGATCCACAGATTTACGTGGAAGGTGACACCTGGTACCGGGACATGCTGTTACCCGGACTGGGTGATCTTATTGCACCCCGTAACGACAATAGCTTGCAGTGGCTGGGGCAGCAGATTGTGAATGACCCTCGCTTTGCCATGGCAACTATTCGGTTTTGGTGGCTTCCACTGATGGGGTCGGAAACTATTCGCGCGCCTGAAATTGAAGGAGCCGCGGACAGCAGCGCCAAGCTGGAAGCCTTCGAGGCGCAACAGGCAGACATGTCCACTATGGCGACGGCATTCTCCAGTCACTGGAACCTGAAGGACCTGCTGGTTGATATGATGATGTCGCACTGGTTTCGAGGTGATTCGACGCCAGACCCCACACCGGGACAGAGCGAGGCGCTGGCATTTGCCGGTACGGAACGCCTGCTAACGCCGCGACAACTGGAACACAAGTTGCTGGCAATTTCAGACTTTGCGCTGCAGGAAACCACACACTACCCGACCGAGGATTGGATTAGCATATTTACCAACCCGGATGAGCTTAAGTTCTATCTGGGCGGTATCGATTCCAGGGGCATCAACAGCCGACCTGAAGCTAGCGATGCGTTGCTGACCCAGTCTATGAGTTTCATTGCCCTGCAGTCTGCCTGCGGCATGATCGCCGATGATTGGCATCGTCCTAATGACGAACGTCGACTGTTGAAAGACGCGGATGTTGAAACCGATCCCGATCTGCAGGAGCAGGCCATCCGCGAGCGCATCGTTCTATTGCATGAGCTTTTTCTGGGTGAAACCTTGGCCACGGATGACCGCGAAGTAGATGCCTCTTACGCGTTTTATCTGGCGACCTGGCAGCAGAACAAGACCGAGGGCGCGGGAGACTGGATTGGCGGCAACATTGAACAAGCGCCGGTTTACTGCACTCCCCGCTATGTCGATTTCTTCGATCGCGAGTGGCCAGACAGCAACCATGTACTCAAATCGTGGCTGGCGTTTGTGGCTTACCTTATGCTCGATTATCGATTCTTACACGAGTAGGGTTCGGATATGCGACGTAGAGATCTACTCAAACAATTTGGTTACCTCGGCCTGGCTGCGTCTCTGCCCATTGGCAGTCGTCTGGCACTGGCAGAAGAAGGCTATAGCGGTCGCTTGCTGGTAACGTTGCAGGTCGTCGGTGGCTGGGATGTGACTAGCTTTTGCGACCCAAAAACCAATCAGCCGGGTGAACTCGAGATCAATGAGTGGGCCAACTCGGCGGATATTGAACAGGTAGGAAACATCAAGTATGCGCCGATAACGGGCAACCGTTCGTTCTTCGAAAAGTACCATCAGCACATGCTAGTGATCAATGCTATCGATGCACAGACCAACTCCCATGACGCTGGCGTGACCCATAATGCCAGTGGCCTGGTTCAGTTTGGCTATCCATCGCTGTCTGCAGTTTTTGCCGCTGCTCAAGCGCCTGATTTGCCGTTAACCTACATCAGCAATGGTGGCTTTAATGAAACAGCGCGGCTGGTACGGGCTTCGCGTTTTGGTTCGGTTGATCAGCTGGCAGGTTTGGTACGTGAAAACGGCAGCCCGGATGAAAACATTGCCCTGTCGGCACCGATCTACGAACGTCTGCAACAGTTTCAGACGCAGCGACGGTCGCGGTTGCTGGCGCAGGATGATCTGACCGAGCGGCAGCGATACAATCGACAAGCCTTTGATGTTGCAGTATCCCGCGCCGGCGACCTGGCCCGGCTGGCAGATATTCTGCCGTCACCGGATAGTATCCGCCCAAGCGAGTTGTTGGCCGGTGAGGTCTTGACCATCAACGCACAAATACAAGTAGGCGTGCTGGCGATGCGAGCTGGTATCTCCAGCGCAGTGGACCTGATCATGCCGGGTTTCGACACGCATGGAGGAACCGCGGGCGGAGACGCTGAGCAGCAGGTCTTCCTGGAGTACCTCACCAATGCCATTGACTGGTTCTGGGAATATGCCGGTGAGCAGGGAGTTGCCGATCGGGTGACTCTCTTCATCACCAGCGACTTCGGCCGTACACCGTTCTATAACAGTTACCGTGGCAAAGACCACTGGCCCATTGGTAGCGCTATAGTTATGGAAGCCAACCCATCCTGGGGTAACCGGGTATTCGGCGCCACCGATGAAGGTCATAATTCTTTGCCGATAAACCCAGTGACCGGAGAGGCGGATGAATCCGGCGGAGGACCGCTCTATCCCCAGGATGTGCATCAAGCATTGCGGGAGTATCTGGGTATTGCCAGCAGCGAGGCTGCACAGCGGTATCCCTTTCCCACGGCAACACCGTTGGCCTTATTCACTTGACGGCAGATACGCTGCCTCTCAGGGCCACATGGGCCGCCCGCTGATTCTTCCTGCTACAACACACCCTGAGTAAACAGCACGTAGCCAGCGGCCATGACCAGGATCAAACTGATGATGGCGACGCCGCCTCGAACCCAGGTTTGTTCGAATATTGCGGCAGTGGTACTGAGGGCTATTCCCATCAGGAATGGCGCGCTTGCTGCATCAAAACCATTGCTCGACCCTTCTTCGATCAGAACCATGATGGACATAACTGAAACTAGCGCCGCCACGACAAAATAACGTCTAGCGACCGTTTCATAGTGTGCACGCCAGTCCTCGATTGTCGCCGGGTCTGTTCCTACCAGTATGTGGGCGCGCAGCATAAGCACAGCAGCCACCATCATGGACAAGACAAAAGACGGGTAGTTCTGGGACGTTTTTTCCAGGTCATTATTAAAAGACCACAGAAAATTAATGGCATACAACAGCGTTCCTAGCATCAACACAATGGGAATCCAGTAGCTTCGCTCACTGGTCACTGCCTGGTAGAGACCTTCAACCAGCTTAACCACGGCCGTCGCCAGGATCAGGCTGACGCCGATCAGTACAAGCTCAATGCTCTGCATTGGATTTCCTTGAATTGGGCATGTTAGCGAACAGGCTCAACGTTCAGTTGCCTCAGGAACCCCTACTTTTTCCGTATCAACTTCCATAAAACTGCCCACGAAAATAAGAAACACCGCAACTGATGATGCCAGATTCGTCATAAGCAGAGCGCCTGCGGCGGTTGGAATAGACATCGGATTGGGACCAATCAGCACACTCCCCAGGTTAAACCACATGATGACACCAACGATGGTTACGGCGAGAGCAGTTTTACTGCTGGGCGGTGGTGGCTGTAGTTTGGCTCTTCGTCTCAGGTAGTGAATCTGGAACGTCATTGAGGTTATCAATGCGATCCAGGCCAGTATCTTCCAGGCCAGGGCATCATCTTGCTGAGTCGCACTGACCCACAGTCCAGCCAGAGCCATCATGGTGCTGAGCAATCCCACCTCAAGGAAGAATCGTGTGATCAGGTACTGGTAGGGTGTTAAAGATTCACCAAGGGTTTGTCTCAATGTCGCCACAATGGCGAAAAAAGCCGTCATCCCAAGGCAGATCTCCGCATAGATTTCGAGAAATTCGATACCGGAGTTCATGATGTCCCAATGTTTATTTTCTTATTGTTTGTCGCCACAGGATAATGCGAAAGGCAATGTATGCAAAGTGCTCTTGATTAAGGATGATGCCATCAAGGGAGTTATGTGTTTGTGCTCCCATTGCCTGCCCTGTTGCTGCCTTCGCTCTACTACTATTTAATAGTCAGTCATGCATGCCATCAGATTGGGTTCAGTCACCTCTGGAGGGTGGGGTACAGTAAAGTGGGTGAGATCCAAACATGAGTGACAAGCCGCGCAAACCTCGACGCGCGAAAAAAATTCACTATTCGGACAGATATCGTGATCATCTGGCACCCTCGTATTTCATAATATGGCTCGGGCTTGCGGGTATGGCGATAGTTGGTCGCCTGCCGCACAGAGTAGCGCTGTTGATGGGGCGCATGTTTGGTTATCTGATGTTGATGTTTGCGCGTAGACGTCGACACATCACTGAAACCAATATTCGGCTCTGCTTTCCAGAACTGAATGACGATGAGCAACAACGCCTGGTCAAAGCCACCCTGCTGGATAACGCTGTGGGTTTGTTCGAGACGTGCGTAGCCTGGTTTAACCATCGCAGCATTACCGACGATATGATCGAGGTTGTCGGTGGGCAACATTTGTTCGATGCAGTTGCTAAAGGCAAGGGCGTGATATTGGTGGGTGGGCACTACACAACCCTGGACCTGGGTGGCGTATTGATGGCTAAGGTCAAAAAGGTGGGGGTCATGTACCGCGCCAACAAAAATCCGTTGTTTGATCTTGTTATGAGAAACAGCCGAGCCAAGTTTTGCGAAGCCGTCATCGAGCGCTCTGATATGAGGTCGGTCATTCGTTTCCTCAAGAAGGGTGGCGTTATGTGGTATGCACCGGACCAGGATTATGGTCGCGGACAATCAGTGTTTGCACCTTTTTTCGGCATTCAGGCGGCGACAATCACTGCGTTACCCAGGTTGGTGAAAATCAATAATTCGGCGGTATTGATGCTGGGCCATCACCGCAAGCCCGATGGCAAGGGATACATTGTGACGATCAGCGCACCACTTGAAGATTATCCCTCCGGAGATGATGAGGCGGACGCGGCCGTGATAAATGACGAGTTGGAAAAGCTTATCCGACTTTATCCAGAACAGTATATGTGGCTTCACCGTCGGTTTAAGACCAGGCCTGATGGAGAAGAGGGATTCTATTAGCCATTGCGTTCGTATCTAGTTTGAGCGCAACTGACAACAGCGATCTACACTGTCTTTACATTACGCCGATAGCAGAGGAGTTTGCTGATGATGTGTTTTCGACTGTTAAGAGTCTCCATAGCAATAGTAGCCCTTGTATTTTCCTTTGATACCGCAGCCCAAAACGATTTTGCTGGCAGTAAAGATCATCCATCTATTCCGCGGATAGAGGGAACCACCATCTTTGGTTATGAGTATTCCGACTTTGATGAGGGCGTCTTTCTCTACGCGGATGAACAATCCAAGCTGAAAGCTGGGAAAGTAGGGGGCAGGCGAACGCGGATTCTCTATCTGGCACCTCGGACCATAACACGACCCGCTGTATTCAAAAATTATCAGGTTGCCCTGGCAGAGTTGGGAGAGGTCAAATCGGACTATTCCTGTGATACTAAATGCCCCAACGACCTTACCGACGGATTGGTATGGAAGGAGAGCAACAGAATACCCAACAAAATCCCCAGAGACGCTGGTTACCTCTACGTCAAGGGTAACGCGCCGTCTTTTACAGATCAGGGTTATAGCTACGTTACCGTAACAACGACCAATGCTCGTTATCACGTATCGCTCTACACCGCGTCATTCACCGGTCAATGGATTCCGGAGCTCAAGGGTACGCGCTCAATTCATGTCGAAATTGTTGAAGAGGCCGACTTCAAGCCATCCCTGTTGGTGGTCACTCCAGATGAAATTGCCAGTGAGATTAAGGAAACGGGGCGTATTGCGCTGTACGGCATTCATTTTGATACCGACAGCGATTCGCTTAAACCAACTTCAATGCCCGCTCTGGAATCAATTGGCACAGCGCTGAAGAACGACAGCTCCCTGGCCATTTATGTCACCGGCCATACGGATAATCAAGGTAGCTATGAATACAATCTTGATCTGTCCAAAAGACGTGCCAACGCGGTAGTCCAAGAGCTCATATCAAACTATGACATATCCGATGACAGACTGTTTGCCATCGGGGTGGGTCCAGTGGCCCCCGTCGCGAATAATCTGTCTGAGCAGGGCAGGGCGTTGAATCGCAGAGTGGAGTTAGTGGCGAGGTGACACGATTCCATTGATCCAGATTAAGGTAATTGGTCTCGCGAAGTCAGAAAGGCGAAAAGCATGAGGCCTAATTAATCTTTTTTGGCCATATTAGTTTCTGTAAGCGGCTGCACAAAAATCCGGACACTGATCGACGGCTGTCGGTTGTTGGATGTTTACGGTACTGTCGGCAAGCCAGCATGCATCGAAAATGGAGCAATAGCAGAACGCTATAGAGCTATTGGGATCTCCATTCACCAGGCTAATCGCATGCTCCCAGTTTTGAACAGCTTCGCCGCCCATTACTAAACGCAAATTTTTCATCCGCGCAGGCCCGACTCCGGAGTTTGTTAAAGCCAGGCTGAAATTGGCTGCGGTATCTGATTTGTGATCAGAAATTGCAAGTTGTACGAAGGGCCTAAAGATTTTGATGAGTTGGTGCAGACCCGCCAAGTGGTAGGTGAGCCATTTCTATCCCGATTCAACCCGACAACTATCGCTGAAGATCTAGGTGGCATCGGTTTTGAAATAGTGGAAAACCATTCAGATTCGTCAATTCTGCAGCGTTATAACACCAGTTTTTGATGTCCAATTCGTCGGTGTAACTTAGTAACTGGTAAATCTCGTCCCGATCAGTTCGGTGTGACCGCTCTACCTTGCCGTTCAGCTGTGGTGATCGAGGTCTGATGTAGACATGGTTAATTCCCCGGTCTTCGACATACCAGTGAAACTTAGCCTGAAACGCATGTCCACCGTCCGTTCTCACGGTTTGGATGGGAAATGGGAACTTATCGATCACCTGGTCGATGAACTTACAGGCGTAGACCTGATTGTGCCTTGGATAGATTCTCAGAGTACGTATAAGCGTTGCATCATCAATCGCGGTGTACTGGTATCGCCTGATAGTCTGCCAGCGTGCTTTAGTACCCGCAAGCGTCTTTGAATTTCTCGTTCTTGTTTGTTCATCAGGTTAGTCTCGTCTTGACGTAGTATTCAAGATAGACCGTCCTGCTAGATATGAAACATCACAGAAAGCGAATTGAGATACTGGAACAACGCCCCTGGTAAAAGCCCGGACCATGACCCGGAAGAAAGTGCACAACCTGCGGTTAGCAGAATAAACTGGAAAAGCAATCGGGAGAAAAGTCTCTCTTAGGAAACAGACGGATTGGCGCCATATCCTTTCGTGATGTTCATGGAGCAGTAAGCTTGTAAGTACCTTGAATTCACTAAGCACACAAAAAAGCCGGCGCTAGGCCGGCTTTTAATCAGGGCCTTAGGGCGGCTAGTTGCCCCAGTTCATTCCCAACATCACGCCAAAGGTGCGCGGGCGCATGGGGCCAAAGAAGTGCGATGGGATGATGCCGCCGTTAGCATTGTAGCCATCCCAAGTGAACTCATCGAAGACGTTTTCTGCATAGGCACTCACGTACCAGCTGTCGGTTTCGTAGCCGATCCGCAGGTTGGCCACTGTGTAGGCGTCGATGTAACCTTCAGGATTGGCTTCCCAGCCTCCCCCGCGCTCGCCCTCATAGGAGAACTCGAAGGCGCCGGTAATCGCGCCGTTGCCCATGGGGAAGTGTGCATCAAGTCGACCCGCTGCGGTGATCTCGGGCGCCCAGAACAGTGGACTGCCCTCACAGCCGTTGGGGTCGTCGAGGCCACAGATGTTTTGGATACCGGTTGCCTCGCTATCGAGGTAACCTGCCGACAGATAGAGCGTAAAGTTTTCACTCAGCGCGATGGTAGTCGCTGCTTCGACGCCATAGCCTTCCGTCTCACCCACGTTGAGTACCCGGCCTGCAAACGCTCCTGTCTCCTCTACCTCTACATAGTTAATAACCTGCATGTCTTGGTAGTCATACATGAACAAGGTGATATCGAAATTGCCACGACCCTCCCAGTAGGAGGTCTTCATACCAAGTTCGTAGGAATCGACGGTTTCGGGATTGAACTTGCCCGGCAGATAGCCATCGCCCTGGCGAATGTCGATCTCATAGGCGGGGACACCCCCATTGGCATCTTCAATCCAGAAGCTACCGTAGCCTCCCGATTTGAAGCCCTGTGTGTAACTCGCGAAAAAGAGTGTTTCGCCAACGGAGTAAGTGGTGCCTACCCGCAGTGTCAGGTCATCCCAGCTGTCCGAGTCCTCGATGTACTCCGCCGTGGCGAAGCCATATGTGAAGTAAGGCCCCAAATAGCTTTCGGGCTCGGGCACTAAAATGCCCAATTCTTTGTCATCCTCGGTATAGCGAACACCCAACTCGACGTTCCAGTTTTCGGAGATGTCGAAATCCGCGTTCACATAGGCTGCCCAGCCCGTGTATTTGCCCTTAATTTGGGCGGTCTCGGTCAGGTTGCCATCAGACGATGAGTAAAAATCGTAGTAGTAGGGGACATCAGCACAGCCCTCAAATTGCGGGTTGTAGCTGTAACCGTAGTAGGTCTGGTAGTACTCGTCGTAGTAAGAATTTAAATAGTACTGACACATCAGGTCTTCCGCGCCAATCGCAAGAAAGCCCGCATCAAGGTCTTCATGGTAGTAGCTCCCGCCAACGTACCACCCCAGAGGCCCATCGTCATTTGAGGTGAGGCGAATTTCCTGCTGAAAGTACTCACCGCTTTGATTGAACTGGAAGTTGCTTATATTGAGGGGCGTGCCGTCATAGTCTTCCTTATAAAAGTAGTCATGGTCTTTGTACCCGGTGTTGGAGGTTAGGGTCGCAAAGCCCAAGTCGTAGTTGATGAACAGGCCCAAGGTTAGGATGTCAGCGTCGTCTTGCTCACCCAATCCTATGTCGGAATCGAGTTCCTCATCGGTCCCTCCCAGGCTGGTATCGGACGTGATGTATTCGTCGAAGGTGTCCCAGATATCGCCTTTATCAATTGCGCGGTACATTGAGCCGCTCTGCTGACGCTCTTCGTATTCAACGACCCCGTCGATGCTCAATCGGTCGGTTTCGTATTTGGTGGACCAACGAATCGCCCACTTTTCGTGTTCAATCTCGTCGCGGCTTGAGTAAACGTTTTTGGAAAACCCATCTTCCTGCGAGTAGTAGCCAGCAATACGCGTGGCGAGGTTGTCACCGAGAGGGATGTTGATAGCGCCCTCTCCTGCTGCGTGTCCGCGCTCACCAATATCGAGTTGGATGTAGCCGCTTTGACTGCCCGGAACCGCCTTGGCGGTGTAGACGCTGAAGGCTCCAGCAATAGCGTTACGACCGAATAGGAAGCCTTGAGGGCCTCGGAGGATTTCGACTCGATCGATGTCATAGAGGCTGGTAACGGCGCTGCCGTTGCGACCTTCGTAGAGATCGTTCTTAAAGAACCCTGTTGAGGGGTCTCCGCCCACACCGAAGTCCTGATAGCGCACACCGCGGACCGCAACGGCGTCGATGTAGGAATCTTGTGAGTTACCGCTTACTCCCGGTGTGAATGCAATCAGGTCCTTGACATCATTGAGATTGGTATCCATGACAAACTGGCCTGAAATTGCCGTGATGGCCAGGGGAACATCCATGACGCTCTGTTCGCGCTTGGTTGCTGTAACAACAACCTCCTCCAGCATTTGTGCTTGAACGTGACTGGCAGCAAGTACTGAAGAAACAGCAAGGGGAAGCGCTAGATGGCGCGCCGTTAAAGTTCGATGGCTCATTGCCGAGGCTCCTATAGTCAACAAATATCGAGTGGTCGAAATATCGGTGAGATTGCTCCTGCTAGGTCCATTTGTAAAGTCTCTATTTAGGGTAAATGTTCGAAAAATTTGACTCAGGCTGCTTTGACGATTCCGTCTAAAGATCAAGGGGAACACTCGCTGCTTCAAGGGTTTTGCGCATGGGCGCGAGCTGTACTGCGTAGCGACGCCAGCGGCCAATTGATCTTGTATGGGCCGGTTCGCGCACTTGCACGGCGCTGGCGGTAGCCACGCCGGCGCTTGATTCATAAAAGTTCAGGCATGCGTCTTCCCAATCGAGGTCGAGTTGAGCAATCAACCGGCGGGCGTTGGGCTCCAAATCGGTGGCGGTTGCTTCGTAGCTGATATCTATAATGCGGCCGGGGAACTCGGAGTGCCAATGAGCCATCAACTCCCGGTAGCGCACATGATGGCGCGCCATCTCCTCCTGGTCATAGGAGTGAAGATAGGCATCGGCAAAAAGCTGTTTGAAGCTCGCAAAGCATGCATCCATCGGGCCCCGCACCAGGTGAACAATCTTGGCGTTGGGAAGTGCTGCCAAAATAAGGCCAATGTTCAGGTAATTTACCGGCAATTTATCGACAAATCGCGGCAACTTCCCGCGCATTCGAGTTGAGGACTGTAGGTACGTCGTGCCGAGTTGGGCAGGGTTAAGTGCGGCGGCAGCCTCAAGCAATTCGGGACTGTACCGGCGCGGATCCTGAATTTTTGCCAGCCGCCGGATTCCCAACCCGAACTGCTGCAGCTCCCCTGCCGAGTGGACTGCTGAATGGCTTGTGATAATACGTTCGATGAGCGTCGTGCCTGTCCGTGGCTGTCCCAGCACGAAGATGGGCGAGGGGTCGGGGTTGCCGGCAGGGCATTTTGCCAGCCACTCGCGAGTGTAGGTCGACTTCAAGGAATCGAACATTATCTGCTCCGTGGGTTCATCAAACGCCACGGTCTGGCGGCGTGCGGCTGCTCCCGCAGAAAAGGCCTCGAAAGCTTCAGGCCAGGCTTTCAGGTCTTCAAGCTCCTTTCCTATGGCGTAGTAGAGAAACCCAAGACCCCGGGAATTATCTGCGTTGCGTTTCAGCAGGCCTCGCATTTGGTCAACATGAGCGCTCGATTGAGCTTTGACTGCGCTGGCGTAGCCCCAGTGAGCTTGCGGCGTATTGGGCTGAAGTTCCATAACGTCGCTGAAAATAGCCTTGGATTTGTCTATCTCCCCCAAAAAGACGAGATTATTCGCTAAATTCATCATGTATTGGGGCGTGTTAGGGGCGCTATTAGTGGCTCGCGCAAAAAACGCCTTCGCAGCATCATATTCGCCCAGCTGAGTGAAAACTGTGCCAATCGTGTCAAGAACTGCTGGATCTGTTGGCTTTAACCGACGGGTCTCTAGCAGGGCTTGTTCAGCGAGCTTAACACGCCCTTCGCTGGCGTTTAGGCGCGCTAACTGGGACCAAGCGGCGGCATGATCGGGGTCGAGTTTGACGACTGATTTAAAGGCGCGATGGGCGTTGGGTCTATCCGGCGCCTCTAAGGCAACCAGCCCCACCAAAAAATGTGCATTGGGGTTTTCTAAGTCCTTATCAAGCGCCTGTTGACAATAGCTGCCCGCCAGCGCGAGATCCCCACGATTTAATGCAGCAAACCCGTCGGCGAGCAACTTATTGACAACCACTTCCGCGCCTTGGTGACTCATGGCGCAGTAGCCAGACTATGGATTAGACTGAGTAGATCCACGGTCTCTGCGCTCCCGTACGTTTGAGTGCTTGCATGAATAGGCTGAACAGATCGGCCTTCCTCGAAATATCCAGTTTGGCGAAGTATAGGGCGCATAAACGGTGTGTTGCGAGCAGATATTCGCCTGTAATGTTGTAATTAAACTTTTGTGATGTTTCATGCCTAGCGGGAAGGCTGCCTGTTAGTCATTGTAGCTTTTCTCGGAGAATTTCGTAGGGTGTTCTACCATTACAAGCGAAATGCGGTCGAGTAAAGTTGTAGAAATTTTCCCACTCCGCCAGTTTTTTTGATGTCCAATTCGTCGGTGTAACTTAGTAACTGGTAAATCTCGTCCCGATCAGTTCGGTGT
>CALJGI010000038.1 GCA_938074045.1 uncultured Halieaceae bacterium | reverse complement strand
TCGACCACTGGCAACAGGTAAACCGGATTGAAGGGATGGGTAACCAGGATTTGCCCGGGGCGGGATGATCCCTCCGCCAGGTCTGAAGGCTTGAAACCGGAGGTGGAAGAACCGATAACTGCCGTCGCGGGAGCGGCGGCCTGTATGCCCGCGTACACTTTTTGTTTCAATTCGATTCTTTCGGGTACCGATTCCTGAATCCAGCTAGCGCCATCGACTGCTTGCGCAATCGTTTCGCAACGCCGTATCGATCCTTCTGGGGGCAGCACAACATCGTACAATCCCGGGAGTGAACGCCGGGCATTGTCCAACACCTGGCCGACCTTGCGGTCCGATTCCGGGTCGGGGTCGAACAGTGCCACATCCCAGCCGTTAAGCAAAAAACGCGCGGCCCAGCCAGCACCGATGACACCGCCACCGATAATGGCAGCAATTTGTTTTTCAGCCATGCTCAGGAACCGTTACCGCGGGGCGGACGCTTTACCAGGCCCAGCTTCTGGCGTACTTCCTCGGGGCCAATCACCCGGGCACCCATGGTTTCGATAATGGTTACTGCGCGCTCAACCAGTTGCTCGTTGGTGGCCAACACGCCTTTCTCAAGCCACAGGTTGTCTTCCAGCCCAACCCGGACATTACCGCCATTGAGAACGGCAGCGGCGACATAGGGCAGCTCGTTGCGTCCCAACGCGAAGGCGGACCAGGTCCAGTCCTGGGGAACGTTATTGATCATGGCCATCAGGGTGTTCATATCATCCGGTGCGCCCCAGGGAACGCCCATGCACAGTTGTACCAACGCCGGACTGGCCAATGTACCTTCTGCTACGAGTTGCTTGGCAAACCACAGATGGCCGGTGTCAAAGGCTTCAATTTCTGGTTTTACACCCAGCTCTGTCATCATGCGTCCCATTTCCCGCAACATGCTCGGGGTGTTGGCCATGATGTAATCAGCTTCGGCGAAATTCATGGTGCCGCAATCCAGGGTGCAGATTTCCGGCAGACAATCCACCACGTGCTCCATGCGCTCTTCGGCGCTCGCCATGTCTGTGCCGGCATCGGCCAGCGGCAGGGGTGCTTCCGGTGGCCCAGTGGTGATATCGCCACCCATTCCCGCCGTCAGGTTCAACACCACGTCGACCTCTGAGTCACGTATGCGATCGGTTACCTCCCGGAACATACCGGGATCGCGGCTGGCAACGCCGGTTTCAGGATCACGCACGTGGCAATGGACCACTGCTGCCCCGGCCTTCGCCGCCGCAATAGCGCTGTCAGCGATTTGCTCCGGGGAACGTGGTACGTGGGGAGAGCGGTCCTGGGTGCCACCGGATCCGGTGACAGCGCAGGTTATGAAAACTTCTTGATTCATCTCTAATGGCATGGGGCTGTACTCCTCACTGTTTGCAGCAGCTTGCCCGCAGACACTGTTGGCTGCTATACGTTTTACGAAAGTAATTAGACTATATGCGACAGACTCAGAGCGCCAGTCCTACCTGAAAACCGGGCCGGGACTGACGTAGTTTGCTGGGCGGCATGCCATAGGCGGCGGAGAAGGCGCGGGTAAACGCCGATTGGGAATTAAATCCGCACCTGACGGCAATGTCCTGCAGCGGCAGAGCGGTGTCTACGGTCATTCGGTGAGCTTCCGCCAGACGCAGGTGGCGGTAGTAACCGGCGGGCCCCTGGTCCAGCACCTGGCGAAACAGCATTTCCAGCCGCCGCCCGGACAAACCGACCTGGCTGGCAATCTTTACTACTGGCAGGCATTCCTCGAGGTTTGACTCCATCAGATCGATGGCCCTGGCCAGGCGTGGGTGATGACGTTGCAACTGGGCGACAGAGACCGGTTGCTGGGGGTCGCTGGCGGGATGTATGGCATCGTAGGTGAATGCTCCTGCCACCCGTTCCGCGATATCCCTCCCGCAGCGCTGGCGTATCAGGTAAAGCATCATATCCAGGCAGGGCGCAGCGCCGCCGGCGGTAAAACAGCGGCGGTCGACCACGAAACGGTCGCGAACCACATTCACGGCGGGAAATCGTGCGGTCATCTCTTCCAGATCCTCCCAGTGAGTGGTAGCGCGATAACCATCGAGAATCCCTGCTCTGGCCAGGATAAGTCCGCCGGCGTCTACACCGCTGACGGCGATGGCTGACCCCGCCAGACGACGGATGTCGCGCAGCAGAGGACGGCTGGCATGAACCTGCAGGTTGAATCCAGCGAGAACTGCCAGAACCCTTCCCGCTGCCGACTTGGGTGGGGGTTCTGCCGCCAGCTCCAGTCCGCTGGTCAACAGCACGGGACTGCCATCCGGGGTGTGTATCGACCACTGAAATCGCTGTTCCCCCGCGGCGCGATTCACCGCTCGCAGGGGATCGATAATGGCGGCCAGTGCGAGCATGTTTGAATGCGGCAAAACGACAAGCGAAAAGTGCAAGGTATCGGTAGAGGGGCTGAATATCATCTGGCCGCAAATCGTCAAAATAGTTTCGTGAAAAGTAAAGCAGATTTCAGGGTCACTAGGCAAGCTTCCCTCAGTTATCTGGGAGGATTAACCATGGATTTTAGGCTGTCTGAAGAACAGGAAATGCTGGTCGCCACCGTGCGGCGCTTTGTCGACGAAGAGATCATGCCCCACGAGGAAATGGTTGAACGCACAGATCAGGTGCCACCGGAATTGCGTCAGCATATTTTGCAAAAATCGGTGGAAGCCGGACTGTGCGCCGCCGGTATGCCGGTTGAGCTGGGCGGCGGTGGATTGGACAGCATGGGATTGGTGCTGATGTACCGGGAGCTGGGTCGCGCCAATATGGCGTTGCAATACGCGGTCCCCCGCCCCAGCAATATTCTGCAGGCCTGTGTGGGTGAACAGCGCGAAAAATATCTTTATCCCTGCATTACCGGCGAGAAGATTGACTGTCTCGCCATGACGGAGCCGGATGCCGGCTCGGATGTGCGCTCCATGAACTGTCGCGCTGAACGCAATGGTGACAACTGGGTGATCAACGGGACCAAGCATTTTATCAGTCACGCAGAATTGTCTGATTTCGTTATTCTGTTTGCCGCTACCGGTGTTGATCAGACGGCGCGCGGACCGCGCAAGCGCATCACCTCGTTCCTGATTGATATGGACGCGCCGGGGTTGGTCCGGCGCGACGGTTATCACAGCGTGTCGCACCGCGGCTATCACAACAATATTCTCGAGTTTACCGACTGCGTCGTGCCCCATTCTCAGGTGCTGGGTGATGTGGACAAGGGGTTTGATGTGGCCAATGACTGGTTGGGCGCCACCCGGCTGGAAGTGGCGGCCAGCTGCCTGGGTCGCTGTGACCGGGCATTGGAACTGGCGGCGGAATACGCCGCGCAACGCAGACAATTCAACCAGACCATTGGGTCTTTTCAGGGCGTATCGTTCAAGCTGGCGGATATGGAAGTACAGCGTCGGGCGGCGGAGCTGCTGCTTTATGATGCCGCGATGAAGGATGTTGAAGGCCGGATGACGGATATGGATGCGGCCATCGCCAAGTTGTATTGCACCGAAGCTCTGGCGTTTATTTCCGATGAAGCGCTGCAGATTCATGGTGGTATGGGGTTGATGTCTGACCTGCCACTGGAACGAATCTGGCGGGATCATCGGGTGGAGCGCATCTGGGAAGGCACCAGTGAAGTCCAGCGACTCATTATTTCGCGTTCCATTCTGCGTCCGCTGGAGCAGGGCAACTAAGCGTATGCGTGGTGCGCCGGACAGCTGCGGAGTGCTCGCTTGAGTTCCCTGGGACGTTGTCTCCACCCCGGCAACATGGTTGTTGTTGGGGGGCGCCATGTCGCTGAATCGGTGCGGGAAAGTCGCAAGTTCGGTTATGAAGGCGAGATCTGGGTGGTCAATCCCCGGCAGGAAGAATTGGCCGGTCTCACCTGTTACGGCCGCGTGGCTGACCTGCCAGCGGTGCCGGATTCCGCTTTTGTAGCGGTTCCCGCCGAAGCCACCATAGAAGTCGTGGGAGAGTTGGCGGCCATGGGCTGCGGTGGTGCTGTGTGCTACGCCTCCGGGTTTCTCGAGGTCGGCTCCGACGATCGGCATCAGCGACTCATAGCAGCCGCTGGCACCATGCCCATCATCGGCCCAAACTGCTACGGCATGCTCAACGCCGTGAATGGCGCTGTGCTCTGGCCCTCCTACCACGGCTTGCGCCGGGTAGAACGCGGGGTCGCCATTTTTACCGGCAGTGGCAACGTCAGCGTCAACATGACGATGCAAAACCGCTCTGTCCCCATCGCGCTGTTGGTCACCATCGGCAACCAGGTGACCGTCGGTATCGAACAGCTGATCCTGGCCGCGCTGGAGGACGACAAAATCACTGCCATCGGGGTGCATATCGAAGGGCTGAAGAACGTCCCGCTGTTTATTGAGGCGGCGCGGCGCGCGGCGGAAGTGGGCAAACCGATTGTTGCGCTGAAAACCGGGCGCAGTGATGCCGGCGCGCGGATTGCTCTCAGCCATACAGCCACCCTGGCGGGCTCCGCTGATCTCTACGATCACCTGTTCCAACGGGTGGGCGTAGGCGTGGTCCACGACATTGAATCCTTTCTGGAAACTCTGCGGCTGCTGTCGGTCACCGGTCCGCTTGCCGGGTGTCAGATTGCGTCGATGAGTTGTTCTGGGGGCGAGGCGTCATTGATCGCCGATTTATGCCAGGACACACCGTTGAGCTTTCCGGATTTCAGCGAAGGTGGTAAGAGAGCCCTGACCAATACCCTGAACGAGTTTGTCGACATCAGTAATCCGCTGGATTACCACACCTTTATCTGGGGGGACCGCGAACGATTGCGGCAGACCTTTGCTGCGGTACTGGCAGATGGTTTTGATATGACCTTGCTGCTGCTGGATACCCCGAGTATCCCCGCCGGAGAGCTCAATGAATGGATGGATGCGGCGGAGGGCTTTATTGACGCCTGTGTCGACACTGGTCGCCCGGGTGCCGTGGTAGCCAGTCTGGCTGAGAACATGCCATTGGAGTTGCGCGAGCGATTGCTGGCCCACCGTGTGGTTCCCATGCTGGGCTTGCCCCAGGCCATTGCGGCGTTGAGCGCCGCTGCTATGATGGGGCAACAGGAAGGCCCCTTGCCTCAGGTGATACCCGGGACGGCGGTGACGGATCGTCATACCATCGCGGAATTCGAGGCGAAGCAGCTGCTGGGTGCCTCCGGCCTCCCCACGACAAGGGCCGAGCTGGTTACCTCAGTCGTTGATGCTGAGGCCGCGGCCGGCGATTTGGGATACCCCGTGGTTTTGAAGGCCAGCGTCACCGGACTGGCGCATAAAACCGAGGCCAGTGCTGTGGTGCTGGATGTCAAGACACCGGAGGTTCTGCGGGAGGAATCCGCGCGGCTGCTCGGTCTCGGTGGGCAGCTGTTGGTTGAGGAGATGATTCCCGCCGGGGTTGCGGAATTGTTGCTGGGAGTCAGTTACGACGAACAATTTGGACATTACCTGGTGCTTGGTTGTGGCGGCACCCTGGTTGAGATCATGGCTGACCGCGCCCTGCTGATGCTGCCAGTCAGTGACGAACAGATTGGACAGGCCCTGGAAGGACTGCGCATTGCGCCGGTTCTTAATGGCTATCGCGGCCGGCCGGCTGCGGACAGGGCGGCGTTGATTGCCTGCGTACGGAAGCTGGCTGATTTTGTGGCGGAGCGGCGCGAAGAATTACTGGAAGTGGATATCAACCCCCTCATTGTTGGTCCTGGGGGGGCAACGGTTGCCGACGCACTTATAGTATTCAGAGGCGTGGCACCTGAACAGAGTAAACGAGAGGAAGAGCAATGAGTGAAGCACTGAAAACCCGGATTGAAGATGGCGTGCTGGAAGTGACGCTTAACAGACCCAAGGCCAACGCCATCGATGCGGCCACGAGCAGGGAGATGGGAGATCTGTTTGCAGATTTTCGCGACAACCCGGATCTGCGGGTGGCGATTATCACTGGCGGAGAAGGGCGTTTTTTCAGTGCGGGCTGGGATCTGAAAGCGGCGGCGGAAGGTGAGTCGGTGGAATCTGATTACGGTCAGGGTGGGTTTGCCGGTTTGCAGGAGCTGCCGAATATGAATAAACCCGTTATCGCTGCCATTAATGGTATTGCCTGTGGGGGCGGTTTCGAGCTGGCTATTTCCTGTGACATGATACTGGCTGCCGACACCGCCACTTTTGCGCTGCCTGAAATCAAAGCGGGTACGCTGGCTGACGCGGCGACCATTAAGCTGCCGAAGCGAATTCCCTACCACATTGCCATGGACCTGCTGTTGACCGGACGCTGGATCGATGCGGAGGAAGCGCACAAATGGGGACTGGTAAACGAAATTGTAACGCCGGAAAACCTGATGACCCGGGCCTGGGAGGTTGCCAGGCTATTAGCCTCCGGGCCGCCA
Source organism: uncultured Halieaceae bacterium (assembly GCA_938074045.1). Taxonomy (GTDB): domain Bacteria; phylum Pseudomonadota; class Gammaproteobacteria; order Pseudomonadales; family Halieaceae; genus CALJGI01. The sequence goes on along the minus strand of CALJGI010000038.1, from coordinate 64,570 downwards.
CTGGTGTTTGCCTGCATCAAGGAAACGATTCGAATGACAGAGAATGTCACCACCCAGGAAGCCTTTAACATGCTGCATGAGTCAAAGATTCCGACTATGCGCACCCTGTATGACAGTGAAGATCACCATGAGGGCTTTAATGCCTTCGCGGAAAAACGCGACCCCGTGTGGAAAGGGCGTTAATCTGCGCGTACCTGTGTGTTAGCCGCGGTGGGGTATAACCACCTCGGCGCCGCGCTCTTCCGGTTCGTCGTCAGTCATTTCCGGGGGGAAGCCCACCCCCAGCACCGCAACATCGCAGGCTTCCTCCAGTCGTCGAATAATATTCGGCGACAATTCCCGCGGCCCATAGCGCTTGATACCGTCCTTGAATATATCCACCAATAGCGGTGAGATTTCCAGCGGTACGTTGTTGCGCTGCGCCAGCTGATCGAAAATCCCCACGTCTTTCAACACCAGGTCCATAGTGAAGTTGATATCACGGCTGCCGTTGAGAATGACCTGGGATTCGGTCTCATGGACAAAAGAATTGCCCGAGGAGGCCTTGATCGCCTCGTAGCTGACATTCATATCCAGGCCGATTTTCTTCGCCACCGTCAGCGCTTCTGATATGGCACAGAGATGCGCGGTGGCCAGGTAGTTGGTGATGACCTTGAGGATAGAGGCTGAGCCCAGTTCGCCACTGTGAATAATGCGGCGACCCATGGTGGTGAGAATCGGCAGAACCCGCTCGAAGGTGGCACGGTCGCCACCGGCAAGGATCGCGATATTACCTGTGGCCGCGCGGTGGCAGCCACCGGAAACGGGGCAATCCATGGCCTGGGCACCGGTAGCAGCGACCTTTTCTCCCAATCTGCGCACCTCTGCCTCGTCAGTGGTGCTCATCTCCATCCATATTTTTCCAGTGGATAGCCCGGCGATCACGCCGTCCTCGGCCTCCATCACCTCGGCACAGATGGCGGGGGAGGGCAGGCAGGTGATAACAGCGTCGACCTGTTCAGCGAGCTGACGGTTGCTGGCTGCTGTGCTGGCACCGCGGCTGACAAAGTCAGCCACCAGGTCGTCATTGAGATCACGCACGGTGACCTCATAGCCATTGCGCAGCAGCGTTCCGCACAGTTTGCTGCCGACATTACCCAAGCCTATAAATCCGACGGAGATGGTTTCCATTGAGTGATTCCTGCTCGTTTTTTTGGCGAGTATATCGAGTTTTACACCCGCTCAGGGTCTGGTAACGACAGGCTGGTTTTCTATTTGCGCGGTCAGTGGTTAGAATCAAGCTGTCCCGCGAATTTATTCACCCTAAAGCTTAGAAACTGGTTTTGATATACCGGGGCCTGTCGCGGTGCGGATCAGCCGATGATAAATACAAGAGAGGCCTACCTTTGAATATCGCCAAGTCGATGGAACTGATCGATAAACCTACTTTTTTTGGTGCCCTGGGCTTATTGCTCCTGGTTACCGTACCGCTGATTATTTTTCCGGAACAGGGGGCGGCCTGGGTGGCCATAGCCCGTTCCTTTCTGGTCGACTCCTTCGGTGTGTTTTATCTGGCCCTAGGCTTGGGTGCGCTGGGCTTTATGGTTTATATCTGTATGAGCGATATCGGACGCATCTGCCTGGGTGACCCCGCAGAGAAGCCGGAATTCAACACAGTATCCTGGGCGGCCATGCTGTTTTGCGCCGGTATTGGTGCGTCTATTCTTTACTGGTCTATGATTGAATGGGCTTATTACTACCAGGCCCCGCCGTTTCATGTCGAGGGCATGGCGAACGAAGCGGCGCGCTGGGCCGCGGCTTACGGCATCTATCATTGGGGGCCTCTGGCCTGGTGCATTTACCTGATTCCGGCGATTCCCATTGCCTATTTTTACTATGTCCGGGGTCGACCTGTACTGAAAATTTCCGAAGCGCTGCTACCGGTCATCGGTGAAAAAAAGGCGCACGGTGCACTGGGTAAGTTGCTGGATGTGTTGTTTGTCTTCGGCATGCTGGGTGGTGCCGCTACCTCCCTCAGTCTGGCTGCCCCCCTGATCAATGAAGGCGCCCACGAGCTCTTTGGTGTGCCACGAAATGTTACCGTCCAGATTGTTGTACTGATGTTATGCACCGCGATTTTTGGTTATAGCGCTTACTCCGGACTGAAGAAGGGCATCCAGATCTTGTCCAATATCAATCTGTGGTTGGCGCTGTTGTTACTGGTCTTTGTTTTTGTCGCGGGGCCAACCCGGTTTATGGCGGAGACGGGGTTTGATGCGCTGGGGCGGGTGTTGAGCAACTTAATACATATGTCGACCTGGATGGAACCCTTCGGTGAATTTGATGGATTTGTGGACAGTGGTTTTCCCCAGGACTGGACAATTTTCTACTGGGCCTGGTGGTTGGCTTTCGCCCCCAGCGTCGGCCTGTTTATTGCCCGCATATCCAAGGGGCGCACCATCCGGGAAATGATTATTGGCTCCATACTGTACGGCAGCCTGGGGTGCTTCCTGTTCTTCATGGTACTGGGAAACTACGGTCTCTACCTCCAGCTTTCCGGGGAGCTGGATGTGGTCGCCATCCTCAACAATGAGACACCCACCGCCGCCATTTTTGCGACCCTGCGACAACTGCCCCTGTCCGGACTGGTCATTGCGATCTACACCGTATTGGCCCTCATTTTTACCGCGACGACCTTTGATTCCATATCCTACATACTCGCTGCCGTGGTGCAGCGTGAGGTGGAAGACGAGCCCATGCGCTGGAACCGGATGTTCTGGGCTTGTGCGCTCAGTGCCATGCCCATTGCGCTATTGCTGCTGGGGGGCCTGGATACACTGCAGACGGCGAGTATCGTCGGTGGCGCACCGCTGCTGCCGGTTGCCTTTTTACTGTGTTGGTCCATCGTCAAAGTGGCGCGACATGATCTGGCGGAAGAGGATATCCACCGGCCGGCGGCTATTCATTTGACCAAATTCAGTAAGCACGAGCCCTGGACGCCAGAAGGAGAGTGGCGCGACTGATATCAGCGCTGGCGCACCTCATAGTCTTTGGCGCGATAAACAGGGGCACGGCTAGCTGGCAGCGGCTCTTTGCCGGCGATAACATCCGCCGCTTTTTCCGCCATCATGATGGTCGGTGCGTTGAGATTTCCGCTGACAATAGAAGGCATGATGGAGGAGTCGACAATTCTCAGACCCTCTACACCCCGGACACGGCATTCTGCATCAACCACTGCCATGTCATCGCTGCCCATTTTGCAGGTGCAGGAGGGATGATAAGCCGATTCCACAGCGTCGCGTAAAAAGTTGTTCAGTTCATCATCGGTGGTCAGCGCCGCACCCGGTGACAGTTCCTGTCCTGCAAAGGGTGAGAGCGCTTCCTGGGCAAATATTTCCCGTGTGAGACGTATTGAGGCACGAAATTCCTCCCAGTCCTCATCCTGTGACATGTAGTTGAAGCAGATGCGCGGCGCGTCATCCGGATTACCTGACTTGAGTTTTACCCAACCGCGGCTCTTGGAGCGCATAGGCCCGACGTGAGCCTGGAAACCGTGGCTGTTGTTGGGTGATTGGCCGTCGTAGCGCACTGCCATGGGGAAGAAGTGATACTGCAAATCGGGGTGGGGCACGCCGGGACGACTGCGGATAAACCCGCCCGCCTCGAAATGATTGGTCGCGCCAAGGCCAGTGTGGGTGAACAGCCACTGGGCGCCGACTGCAGCTTTGCCCAGCAGGTTGTAGTATTTGTACAGGGAAACCGGCTGAGTGCACTCCATCTGCAGATAGATTTCGAGATGATCCTGCAGGTTTTCGCCCACACCTGGCAGCTCCGCCACCAGATCAATACCGTGGTCCCGCAATTGATCGGCGGGGCCGATGCCGGACAGCATCAGCAGTTGTGGATTTTTTATCGGACCGCCACAGAGAACAACTTCGCGGGTGGCCGATGCCACGCAGTCGCGGGATCCGCGCGTGTACTCAACGCCGCTAATCTGTGTGTCGTCCACCACCAGGCGGGTTGCAGTGGCCCGGGTTTGTACGGTCAGATTTGACCGCTGCCTGACTGGGCGCAGATAGGCGACGGACGTTGAATTGCGGATGCCACCGCCGGTGGTGCGGTCCATCGGACCAAAACCTTCCTGCTGATACCCGTTCATATCGTCGGTATAGGGATATCCCGCCTGTTGTGTTGCTGCGAGGAAGGCCTTGTGCAGAGGGCTTGCGGGCACTCCCCGGGCAACCTTCAAGGGCCCCGCATCCCCCTGGTAATCATTAGCCCCGCCTTCCCAGGTGTTGGCCTTGCGGAAATAGGGCAGACAATGGCTGTAGTCCCATTGGGACAATGCGGCGTCTTCCTCGGCCCAGCGATCATAGTCCAGCGCGTTTCCGCGTATGTATACCATGCCATTGATGGCCGAGGAGCCACCCAGTACCCGGCCGCGTGGGCAGTGCATGATGCGATCACCCAGATGGGGTTCGGGTTCGGTATGGAAATCCCAGTTGTAGCGCGTGCTGTTCATGGGGTAGGCCAACGCTGCCGGCATATGGATTTCCCAGGCCCAGAAGGGGTCGCGGCCACCGGATTCAAGCAGCAATACCCGGGTGTTGGGGTCTTCGGTGAGGCGATTGGCCAGCACGCAGCCCGCTGACCCCGCGCCAACGATGATGTAGTCGTATATGCCGTGGGCGCTATTTGTTGTCACTGATGAATCCCCTGTTGATGAGCAGGCATTCTAGATTCGATAAACCAACGGTTCAATGAATTCTGCCTGTGGCAGGGCACCGACTATCGATGGGGCCAGCCTGGGACATTCGCTGACGGCACGAGAGTTGCCGCCGCTGGCTCACTCAAGCACAATCAATCTCTGGCTGCGGCCGCCATCCGGTTGCTGCCAGCGGAACCAGGTCATCCGGGGTTTGTTGAGGCTCAATTGGATACCGGGTGCGCATGGTCCCAATACAATAACTAAAAGGTGTAAGCCCACGTGTCGAGATCCGAGCAAGATGTTGAATCCAATCTAGCGCGTTACACCCAACTGGCGATTCTGACCCTGGCTGGGGGTGCCATCTATCCCCTGATATACCTGCGGCAGAATTTTGAAGTGTCTATCCTCGAGTCCTTTGGCATTACCATCACCGAGCTCGGTCAGTGTTATGCCATGCTGGGGACTATCTTTGTACTCACCTATTTACCCAGTGGATGGCTGGCTGATCGCGTGCCTCCGCGCTGGCTAATTTCATTTTCCCTGGTGGCTACAGGATTACTCGGGCTCTGGTTCTCAACCATGCCCGGCTTCTCTTCGCTACAGCTGATATTCGCCGGTTGGGGCATTGCCGCCGGACTGACCTTTTGGGCGGCGTTGATCAAGGGTGTTGCCCTGCTGGCTCGCCATGATGAGCAGGGTCGATTTTTCGGTATTCTTGATGGCGGCAGAGGTCTGGTTGAGGCCATTCTTGCCTCCGTTGCCGTGGCGTGGTTTTCCTATTCACTGGATGCCACCGGTGGGGACACGCCCGCAGCACTATTGCGGGTTATCTATATGTATGTCGCCTTTGCCCTGTTGATGGCGCCGCTGGTTGTTGTCATGGTCAGGGAAGTTGGCTCCGGGGAGGCGGAGGTGAAATCTGACGCAGACCCGGCTGCTGAAGCCGGATCTAAGCGCAGTCAATGGCAGGATGTGAAAAGAATGCTGGCGACCGAGGAAATCTGGTTGGCCGGCGCCTGTATTCTGTGTGCCTACCAATTGTTTTGGGCGACCTATTCCTTCTCGGGTTATCTACAGAATGAATTCGGCATGACCGCGGTTGCCGTGGGAACCATTACCGTGGCGAAACTGTGGATGCGGCCAATCGGGGCCATCAGTGCGGGCTTTATCGGTGACCGATTCAATGTGGAAAAAACCCTGGGTGGGCTGATGCTGGCGGCCACGCTGTCCCTCGCCGGCATGATCCTGATGCCCGCCGGCGTGGGTGTTGCCCTGATGCTGGGCATCGTTTTGATAGTGGGGCTGCTCACCTATGCGGTGCGGGGTATTTACTGGGCCACACTCGATAGCTGTGGCATACCTGCGCACGTTAAAGGCCTGGCGATTGGACTGATTTCACTGGTGGGTTACGCGCCGGATATATACCTGCCGCTGATCAATGGCCCTATTCTCGAACGCTGGCCGGGACGAACCGGTTATGCCATTTATTTCGGTGGTATTGTGGTGATGGGGTTTGTCGGTTGTGGGGCCGCCTGGCGCTTGCATCGCCTGTCATCTGCCCGCGCTATTGCGAGCGCTGCATAAAGTGGTTTTCCAGATACGAAACTCAGTGCACGGGGTTCGCACAGCGTTGTGGCCCCTGCTGGTCATGCTGTTTCTCGTTGCCTGCGACAACAGTCCGCAAACAAACCAATCCGCTACCGCGAACATGCCGGCCGTGGAAGTATTTACCGGCCCCACGCCCATCCCCATGGGAGATGCGCGCTCGCCCGGGGATATCACCGTGACCAATGGCTTGTTCGCCGTGTCCTTTGCTGTGGATACCGCCGCTCCCTGGGGTGTTGCCAGAGGCGGTATTCTGGATATCGGTATCCTCCGGGATGGCAAGCCAGAGGCGGATTTTGTTTCCCTGGTGGACTTTATGCCCAACCGCTGGTCCGCCTGGCCGACCACCTATCAACGGGTTTTTGTGGAGCACCACAACCCCGGGTTGGCGGTAATCCGATCCCAGCGCGACTGGGGCGAAGTGCAATTGGATACCCGTTTCGAAATCAGAGCCGGCAGTAAACTGGTGCGTCTGTATACGCGGGTGAAACATAAAGGCAGCGCTGATCTCGGGTTGTTGCGAACCGGTTACGTGGCCTGGCCCAATGGAGGCACCACCTTTGGCATGCCCGGTCTGCCCCCGGCGATTATAGACTCACCGGATAACCCGGATGGCGTCGCGGATACCGTGGCTCAAGCCAAATGGTCCGCCAGCTACGCTGAAGGTTGGACTTTGGGCTTGCATACTCTGTTCTCTAAGGTCGTAGATTACGGGGGTCGGGATCGCTACCTTGAGCACCGACTGCTACCCGGCGATAGTCGGGAATTTGAAGGTTGGCTGGAGATCAACGGCAGTGCCGATCTGGCGGAGATGGCAGCCTCAGATATCGAGCTGCGCGAGTTACCTGCGGGACAACTAACTGGGAGTGTGCGTACCCTTGACGGAAGTACGCCTGAAAGTGCTGCCGTTATTGCCCTTAAAAATGATGCGGTGTTTGCCTGGACCCTGGCCGGCGCAGAAGGTGAATACACCTTTGGACTTCCCGCCGGAGATTACGAGATCTATGCCACCGCCAAGCACAAAACCCGCGGCGCCGCGGTACCGGTTTCCATCGCGGACAATCGAGATCAAGAGCTGAACTTTGATGACGTCCAGGCCGCCGCAGCGGTCGAATTCAGCGTTGTCAGCCAGGCGACGGGGGCGCCGCTGGATGCGCTGCTGGAACTCGGTGGCGATTCTCGGCCGGTGATAGCCTTCTTTGGCAAAGAGCGACACTACACCGAGCTCGCCGAGCCCGGTCGGTTGCGGGTTTCCCTGCCAGCGGGGGCGCAGACCCTTAGCGTATCTGCTGGAGCGGGTTTCACCTCGCAAGTACAGGTAAATGCCGTCGATCTGGTAGCCGGTGAAGAGCGTCAACTGAAACTCCAGGTGCCGGTGCTGGCAAGGCCCGCCAACGAGGGTTGGTACAGCGCTGATCTGCACCACCATTCCGATGTGCTGGATGGGTTTACTCCCCCGGAATTTGTGCTGCGGTCGGAGCTGGCTGCAGGCGTTGATCTGGCTTTCCTCAGCGATCACGACTCGGTAGTGAACAACGCCGAAATGGCGAAGCTTGCCAGTGGCCGCGACTTGCCCTTTATTGCCGGGACTGAATTGTCACCATCCTGGGGCCATTTCAACGCCTACCCCATCGCTGCTGGTGAGTCTCCTGACATCGCCATGGGCAGCGCCGAGGTGCAAGAAGTGTTCGCCGAGGCCCGCAGACTCGGCGCCAGTGTGATTCAGGTCAATCACCCCTTTAACCCCAATTATGGCTATCTGGACAGCAAGGCACGGGATGGGGGTACCGGAAATATTATTCCAGGGCAGTACAGCGAGGGCTTTGATTTACTGGAGATAGAAACCTCCCGGAGCCGCAACGAACAAACCATGTTAAGCGCATGGCAACTCTGGAACCTGGGTAAGCGCGTTTACCTGGCAGCGGGTTCCGACGTGCATGACATCTGGTTTGAAAGTATTAAGTCGGGAGAGGCCCGCAGTTTTGTCTATCTGGATGAAGCAGCCTCAGTGACCACTTTTGTGGCAGCGCTAAAGCAGGGGCGCAGTTACGCCAGCCTCGGGCCACTGATCTTTCCCGGGCTTATGTTCGGTAGTGAAGTGGAGCACAGTGGCGCAGAGCCGTTGCAGCTGACCTATGGCCTGCAGGCGGTAAATGGTCTCAGATCTATTCGACTGATTGAACGAGGCATTGAAATTCAACGGCGGACATTTGCCCCGGGTGAGATCGCCCCGGAGGAGCGGGCCGATATTGTGTTTGCTGTTCACCCGCAACATGACACCTGGTACAGCGTGGAAGTTGAAGATATGAAAGGTAAAAAGGCCTACAGTAACCCCCTGTGGGTGACAAAGTCTGTTGATGGGAGCTAATGATGAAAAGTAGTGCGCCAATATGGTTGGCGGTGGGTGTGTTGTGGCTGATGGGTTGCCAGCAATCCACGCCTGAGTCTGGAGTAACCGCCGGTTCAGAAGCGGCCGGCACCACCGCTGTTGAGACCACCGCAGCCACCTCTGGTCCACCTTATGCCGTCGGTTCCAGTACGTTCTTTATCCACGACGAAAGCCGCCCCTTTGATTCTGTTGCAGGGGTTGATACGGGAATGCGCACGCTGGTTACCGAGTTGTGGTACCCCGTTGCCAAGGATGCCGTGGATGGTTACAAGAAAGCGACCTACGGCGACTACGTGTTTGGGAATCGCGCCGTACATCAAATGATGATGACCCAGACGACGTTCTTTCACCTCACGCCAGAGTCAGTGCGCGAGGGGGTAGACCAGGAAACGATTGATGCGGGTATCGAAGAACTGTTTACCCGGGAGCGCGACAGCTATACCGACGCACCGCTGGCCCAATCAACGTCACCCTTTCCCGTCGTGGTGATGACCCATGGGGATGCCGGCAGCCGATACAATATGGAAACCGTTTGCGAGTACCTGGCTGCACATGGGTACGTGGTCATTGCGCCAGAGCATACCGGCAACTCACCCTTTGCCATGACCGGCGCTGATCCCGCACTGGCTGCCGATGGCGACCCGGATTTTCGTGATCGTATGAGCGGGGTGTTGGAACTGCTGGACGAGAATGGTGTGTACGGCAATATTGAAACCTACGGCCAAAGCTATACGCCGCTGGCGACGGGGCGGGAATCGCCGGAATTTGCCGTCAATCTCGATGCATCTTTACTACAGCGTCTGGGCGATTTGCGGGCGGCCCTGGCTGAGCTAGATCGTCTGCAGGCAGAGGGGCGTTTTGCAGGTCGGCTGAATCTTGATCGCATCGGCCTGGTGGGACGATCCTTTGGCGGAGCGACCACATTGCTGGGTCTTGGGATGGAGCCTAGATTCACGGCGGGCTTCTCCGTCGTACCTCCGGGATACCTCGATCTGCGTTCTACGATACCCAAACAGTTTTTGGTCCCAGCCGGGGAAGAGTCCGTGCTTCTCAGCGATGGCGGGGGCTTTCCCCTGGGTGAATTTACCAAACCCACATTTTTGCTGAGCGGTGCTGAGGACCACCTTATCATTGGTCTCGGTGCTGACGGCGCGCAAATGCTGGGACTGCCGGCGCCTTCGGCAGCTTCCCCCCACCCTGTATTGCGGGCTGCCTACGAGGCCAGCGAGGCTCCAGTTATCTGGGGTATGTTGGCGGATTCCAACCACTCCAGCCTGGGTGTGTCGGGAACTTATTGGTGGCCAGAGCTCAAGCCGGACACCATGGCGCGCTATTTTGAAGAGGGTGCAGAGTTCAAGCTGATTGATGTTGAGTTGGCGCACCTCATCCAGAAAACCAAGGCACTGGCTTTTTTTGATCTAACCATACGTGAGGACAAGACAGCCCGTGACCGCTTACTTGATCAGTCCTGGGCAGACGCGGGATTGGCCCTGGAGGCGAAGAACCTGTGACCGCGCAAATGCAGATAAACTGTGAACACAAGACGTAAATTCGAGGTGGCATAGTGTCAACGATATTAACGATCGCCATCGCGGTCACACTCGCCACCTCGCTGTTCCTTGCGGTCCGGTGGCGTAATCTCCCCTGTACCGGAACAGTGCCGGTTTCATTTTTTACTTTTATAGCCATCCTGTTCACGTCAGGGCTCGATGTGGGTCTTATTATGTTTCCGTTGGTAGATTTCGAACTCTATGCCAGCGATTCGGCCTACAGTTTTGCCAACCCGCTGGCGGTGGAGTTTGGCTTCTGGGGATTTCTGGTCTGGGGTTTTTATTTTCTCACAACGTTTTACTTTTGCATCGTTGAGCCGCGGGTGAAACTGTTCGCTATTCCGGCAATCAGGTTCACCAACAATCTTGTCATTATCGCGACCTGTGCCTTTACTGCTTATCTGTTCCTGATTTATCTACCCGACTACATTGTAGGTATCCCCGATGTGTGGCGTTTTGCGCTGGTGGGTACCGTGATCCTGCTGGCAGCCATGTCCAGCACCGATATCAAATTTGTAGAGATTCTGAGCGTATCTTCTACCTGGCTGTTTTTTGCGTTGATCGTCGGCGTTTGGATTAGCTCCGGCACTTGGTTCACCGGACTTGCTGAAGCAATGAGTAACCTGGGAGCCTACTTTGCTAATCTGGATAAGTTCGTCGCACCCATTACGGAATACCACCAGTTCTATCTGTATTGGTGGTTTGCCTGGAGTATTATGATCGGCCAGTTTGTGGCTCGATTTGCGGCGGGTATCAAGGCTGGGCACTTGCTCCTCGCGCTGTTGATTGTGCCGTCTATACCCATAGCTGTCTGGTTTTCCGTGCTGTACATCTATTTCAGCCAGGGTATTGAGGTGGGTTCAGGGTGGCGTATTGCCATGGTGGTGGTCGGCGTGATTTTTGTGATCAATTCACTGGATTCACTGATCAGGCTCTATACACAGAACCTGCGCATTACACCGGATCTGATGGGTAAGAAAAAGTACGTACTCGCGAACTGGGCTGCACTCTCGTTGCTGGTGCTTCTGTATCAGTTCACTCCCCTGAAGATCGAATGGATAGGCCTGGTGGTGGTGGGCATTTATGCCGTCATCTATGTCATGGTATTTCAGCGGCGCGCCTTGCTCGGCGTACCCGAGCAAGCGGTCTCCGAGGGCTGATAAAGTATGTACGGAATATTCAGACCCGCTGCCCATCAGGCATCGCTTCCAGAACATAAAATTGACAGCGAATACAAGCGCCTGCGTTTTCAGGTTTTCCTGACGATTTTTGTTGGCTATGCGGGTTACTATCTGGTGCGCAAGAATTTCTCCCTGGCGATGCCCTTTCTGATTGAGGAGGAGGGCTATAGCAAGGGTGAGCTGGGACTGGCCTTATCGGCGGTGTCGGTGGCTTACGGCCTCAGTAAATTCCTGATGGGCAGCGTGTCCGACCGCTCCAATCCACGCTACTTTATGGCCGCGGGGCTATTGATGTCGGCGGGTATTATGCTGCTGTTTGGCTTCGCACCCTGGGCCACCAGCAGTGTTACCGTGATGTTTGTGCTGCTGTTTGCCAACGGCTGGGTGCAGGGAATGGGTTGGCCCGCCTGCGGGCGCACCATTGTGCACTGGTTCTCGGGCAACGAGCGTGGCCGCACGGTGTCGGTGTGGAATGTGGCGCATAACGTTGGTGGAGGTATGATAGGGCCCTTGTTTGTGCTGGGTATGGCCTGGTTCAACGACTGGCACAGCGCCTTCTATGTCCCCGCCGCCGTGGCCGCCTGTATTGGGGGATTGATACTCGTCACGCTGCGGGATACCCCCCAGTCCTGTGGTTTACAGCCGATTGAAGCCTACCGCGATGATTATCCCAGCGACTACGCACAGGATCACGAACAGGAATTCAGCGGCCGCGATATCTTTTTCAAGTACGTCTTCAGTAATCGATTACTTTGGTATATCGCCTTCGCCAACGCATTTGTCTACCTCATTCGCTATGGGGTACTGGACTGGGCACCAACCTATCTCAGCGAAGCCAAGGATTTCACCGTTGATCAAAGTTCCTGGGCCTATTTTCTCTATGAATGGGCTGGGATTCCGGGCACCTTATTGTGTGGTTATATGAGTGACCGCTTGTTTGGTGGGCGACGGGCCCCGGCGGGTATTCTGTTTATGTCGCTGGTTCTGGTTGCCGTGCTGGTGTACTGGCTCAATCCTCCGGGACAGCCGATCATCGATATGGCCGCGTTGATTGCCATAGGGTTTCTTATTTATGGTCCGGTGATGTTGATCGGTCTGCATGCATTGGAACTGGTGCCGAAGAAAGCAGCGGGCACGGCAGCGGGATTGACCGGTATATTTGGCTATTTGGGCGGCGCTGTGATTGCCAATATCGTGATGGGTTATACCGTGGACGCCTTCGGCTGGAACGGTGGATTTATGCTACTCACCGGTTCCTGCGTGTTGGCGATAGGGTTATTGGCCATGACGCTCAGTCATGAGGAGGCCAATCGCGACGCTCGCGGACTGTAGCCACTCAGATGCCGCCGACTGAAGCACTTTTCAGGCCAGTGGTAATATCCTGTAATACGCGTTGATAGCTGGCCGACATGGCGGCGGTGGCGCTGCTGGCGCGCCAACTGGAAAGCGTTGTTTTGTGCAGGGTGCGAATGTTCTTGTCGCCATCCCCGGACGCCACGAAGAGCACGCAGGAAAGCCCGACCTCGGCGCCATCATTACCCGCATCGGCGATCAGATTGAAGGCTCGAACCTCACACACCAGTTGGTCATGGCTTAGCGTGTTGTGGTGACTGGTGATGATGGTATAGCCCTTGCACTCCAGGTCATTGGCCAGGCGTTGCTCCAGCATGCGACCGGCTGGTTCGACCCAGCGCACGTTGCCCAGATAGGTCATTTCCCCCGTGCCCGAATCACGCCTGGCGATGCGGTCAGTGTCCAGCCCCACCCCCAGTTTGGCGACACTGAGCCCCAGCGGCGTACCCGGGCCACCGCAATTGTCTGTGGTCGAATTCAGGGTATAGCGCGCACTCGGTGTGGTATCGCTACCCGGCAGTGATACGCAGCCGAGCAGGGATACAAGGGCAAGGCCCATCAATAGCTGTTTACTCAAGGCTGATCTCCACTTCGGGTACCTGTTGGCCGAACAACAGGGCACCTGGTTCATCATTGATGTTACCTATGGTCTGGTTAATGCCATCCAGGCTGCGTGCCAGCTCGTCGGTCAAGCCCATCAGTGTCGGCAGGTCTTTTTGCAACAGGCGTTGTAGCTGAGCCTGGTTGGTGCCGACCGCATCGGCTACTGCGTCGGAGGCGTCGCGCAATGAATTGCCGGCGCTTACCACGGCTGGCACCATTTCATTATTCAGGCTCAGTGCCATGGCCTGATAATCCGGCAGGGTTTGCTCCAACTCCGCAGAGATGCGATTGAGGCTGGCGATCAGGGTGTCCAGATCGCCAGTCGCCGATGCAATATTAGCGCTCATTTCATCGACTTGTTGCACGGTGCTGCTGAGTGCATCCAGGTTCTCTGTACTGAGAAGCTGATTGATCTTTGCCAGCACCTCGTCCGTTGACTGGGTGATGTCCCCCGCGGAATCTGAGAGTCGGGTGATCAGCGATGGCAGTCCCGGTATCGCTCCTTCGGGAACCTCGAACAGCATATCCCCAGCCGTGCGATCACTCAGTTCAATGATGGACAGACCTGTGATGCCCTGTGGTTGCAGGGCGGCGACAAGTTGCCCGGGTGGTGGCAGCACCTGCTGGGCATCGATGATGACATCAACGCGGCCGCTTGCCGCAGGACTTAGTTGAATGCTGGAGACCCGTCCGATCGGCACACCCAGGTAGCGGGCCTCGCTGCCTATGGATAGACCGCTCACCGAGCCGTCGAACTGGATCAGCTGCGGCACGGAGTCCTCGGCCTCTGGAGACGCTGTGATCCAGCGGAAAAAGCCCAGTAGTGCGGCTGCAGTCACCAGCAGGAAAATGGAGACCATAATCACTCTTGCACGGCGTTCCATTCAGGCAGCCCTCGTCGAGGCGCGGCCGCGAACGCCGCCGAAATATTCGCGAATCCACGGATGTGGGTGAGCCACGATGACATCTTTCTTATCGGCGATAACCTTTTTGTCGACAATGACAGCCAGCCGATCGCAGATGGTAAGCAATGAATCCATGTCATGGGAGATCATGGCCACAGTAAGATTCAGGTGGTCGCGCAGGTACAAAATCAGCTCATCGAACTCGGCGGCGCTGATGGGATCGAGACCGGAGGTGGGCTCGTCCAGAAACACCATGCGTGGTTCCAGCGCCAATGCTCTGGCCAGGGCAACACGCTTGACCATGCCGCCGGATAACTCGGCGGGAAATTTGAAATAAGCCACTTCGCCCAGCCCCACCATGCTCAACTTCAGACGCGCCAGCTCTTCGGCAAAGGCGTGACTGATGTCTATGTGTTCCAGAATCGGCGCCATGACATTTTCCAACACGGTGAGACCGGAGAACAACGCTCCACCCTGGAACAACACGCCCCAGCGGTTCTGACACTGGGCCAGGTTGCCGCTGCTGTTGCGGCAGGCGATGTCTTCACCGAACACCCGCACTTCACCGGATGTGGCCTCGCGCAAGCCGAGCATGGTGCGCAGGAGAACCGATTTACCGGTACCTGAGCCGCCGACAATACCCAATATCTCGTTCTCGTATATGCTCAGGTTCACACCGTCATGCACGGTGTGTTTATCGAATCGATTGACCAGATTCCTGACCTCTATGAGTGCAGTACTCACCATCCAATCTCCGTGAATAACATGGAGAACATCGCGTCTACTGCGATTACCATGAAAATGGATTCAACCACGGCAGCGGTAGTGTTGCGCCCGACTGCGTCGGCGGAGCGCTCAACAAAAAACCCGCGGTAGGTGCCAATCATACCAATCACCAGCGCAAAAAACGGTGCTTTTATCATACCTGCGCGAAAGTGGTTAAAGGGGTCCAACGACAGGAAGCGGTCAATGGCGAGACTGGCTGGTAGATCCAGCATGGTGGTGGCCATCATCAGTGTGCCCAGCAGACCCGCCACATCGGCGACAAAGGTCAGCAGCGGCAGGCATATGAGCAGGGCGATCATGCGCGGAATAATCAGGGTTTCGTAGGGGTTGATGCCCATGGTCTCCATGGCACTGACTTCCTCATTGAGTTGCATGACCCCGATCTCGGCGGCGTAGGCGCTGCCGGATCGGCCGGCGACCAGTACTGCCGTTAACAGGCCACCCATTTCCCGCAGCACCGAAATAGCAACCAGATCGATGGTGAAGATTTGTGCGCCCAGTTGCGCCAGTTGGGCCCGGCCCTGGAAGCCCAATACCAGCGCTACCAGGAAGGCCATCAAAGCCACAATACCCAGCGCGCTGATGCCGGCGTCCTGGATGTGCCGCGCTGTGGCGATCCAGCGGAATTTCCGCGGGTTCAGCACAATGGAGATAATGCCGCGCCCAATGGCCATGAACCAGAGTCCGCGATTGTGAGTTTCCCGGGAAAAGGTGCGTATGGCGCTGGTGGAAATATCCCAGATTGCTTTGGGAATGGTTCTTATCGGACGCGAGCTGGGTCGGCTTTTCTCGATGTTCAGCACATCCTCAATAAACTGCAGGTGCTCGGCGCGAAAGCCTTCAAAGCGGGTATCCAGGCCCTTGTCGCGCAAACGTTCCGCGGTGCGGTAGAGCAGCCAGGCGCCCGAGAGGTCGAATTGCTCCAGCCCACCACATTGAAAATCCACCGCGACGGTGCCGCTGCGTGCCAGATCAAGTGCGTCAACCTGTGATTCAAGCTGCGAGAGATTGAGGATGCTCCAGTCACCCTTCATGGCGAAGTTACCGGTATCTCCGGTGATCGCGTAGGTAAAGTAGGGCGTTTCTATGACCTGTGGCATGTGCGCACTATAACTCAGGCCCGGGGTGACAGCCCATTGATTAGCAAATTGAAATAATCGACTGAAGCCTGCTGCAAATCTTCCAGTTCACGCCACTTGTCTAATTCCAGTGCCGCATTGACTATCCCGGAAATCATCTCCTGGACCACCAGGGCATTGATGGGGCGCACGGAGCCATCGGCGATACCCTGTTTGATGAACTCACCAATGCGATCGGTGCCCCATTTGGTCTGTTTGAGAATGTCCCGACGTCGGTCCAGTGGCAGTGCGGTAACAGAGCTGTATCGTATCAACGGGCCGCGGTCAGAATTTTGCGCGATAAAACTCTGGCGGCAATGATGTTCTACGCGGCTCAGACCATCCTCCTCGACACTGGCCTCCTTCAGGATGGTTCCACTGACGGTCAGCGAGCGCTGGTAGCACTCATAGAGCAGATCCTCTTTGTTGCGTATGTGGTAGTAGAACGCACCCTTGGTCACATGCAGAGTTTCGGCTATTTCATCCAGCGATGTGCCATTAAATCCCTTGAGGTTAAAAAACCGCGTGCCCGCTTTGTAGAATGCCTCTTGCTTGAGTTTGTTTTGTTGGTCCCGATCAAATCCCGCCGCGGCTTCGGGTCCCTGTATTGCAGCCAGTTTGATGGGCTCGTGCCACTGCCCTCCGGCGGCGAGGCCATGGCTGACGAGATCGCAGGCCGAATCGGTCACCTGTTCGATGTCGTCGGGGCTGGTCATGTACAGCCAGTTGAACAACCAGTCCTGTGCGCCCAGCAGAGCAATGGTCGTGGCTGAGGGTTCACAGCGGAAATCGATGCTGCCATCTTCCATGCCCTCTCGAATGAAGGCTCGTATCTGTTTGAAGAGCGCGATGTACCGCGTTTCTATATCCCGGCGATGGTCATCCTTGAGTGAAGCAATTTCCAACAGCGCCGCGGTGTGGGGCCGCTGGCCGGTGCGTACGGCGTGATTGAAGGCGAAGTTGCGGCGGATATTTTTGATGATTTTTTCCAGCCCGGTCCCTGGTCCGTCGGCAATTTCTTGCATACTGCCAAGTAATAACTCGCAGGATGCGCGGTAGCACTGATAAATCAGGTCTTCCTTGGTTTTGACGTAGTAGTACAGGCTGGTTTTGGTGAGCCCCAGTCCGTTGGCGACATCCAGCAAGGTAGTGGAGCGCGCGCCGCGAGTGTTGAACAAGCGGGCGGCCTCGGCGAGTATGGCGGCACGCTTGGCGTTGTGTTGAGCGGTGCGATTAAAGGGCGAAGTACCTTCGCTGTCGCTGTCGTTGCTGCCCATTGTTGCTGCCCATTAGAGTCCCGTGGATTGCGGCTTATACTTATAATTCTAATATTCTACTTTCTGGTATGTTTTTTGACAATGTTACTTGTGATCGCGAGCCGTAAGACGACTCAGTTAACAAGTGCGGCGCATTCTTTACGACGAAAACAGCCTCGTACATGATCATTGACCATACCCGTAGCCTGCATGAGGGCGTAGATGATAGTCGGCCCCACAAAATTGAAGCCGCGCTTTTTCAGATCTTTGCTGATCTCTTCCGCCAGTGGCGTGGTCGCCGGGATATCTTTTAATGAACCCCAACTGTTTTGCATGGGCTGATGATCGACATAGGCCCACAGGTAATCGGCAAAAGACCCAAACTCCCGCTGTAGCTTGAGAAAGGCCCTGGCATTTTGGCGAGCACTGAAAATCTTCAGGCGGTTGCGGATGATGTCAGGGTTTTGCAGAATTTTTTCCAGCTTGCTGTCGCTGAAACGGGCAACTTTGACCGGGTCAAATCCCGCAAAAGCACGACGGTAACCCTCCTGCTTCCGCAATACGGTGATCCAGGCCAGACCAGCCTGGGCACCTTCCAGAATCAGGAATTCGAACAGAGTGTGGTCATCTCTGACCGGCACGCCCCAGACGGTATCGTGGTAGTGGATATATAGCTCGTCATCACCACACCAGGTGCATCGTTTTACCATTGGCAGGCAGTCTCCTTAAAGGTATAGCAAGGGGTCTATGTGTTCTGCAGCGCACCTTCTGCGCTGGAAGTAGCATAGCCGATAGCAACCTCACTGTGCGAAAATGCAATACCTCTTTTTGATGTGAAACCCACATGGACGACCTCAATAGCCTGGGACTGCGGACGCGTGCAGGGAAGGTGCACATTCTCGATCAACAGCGATTACCCCAGGAACTGGTCTGGCTGAATATCGAGACCACCGACGATATGGTGCGGGCGATAGTGGACCTGAAGGTCAGGGGAGCGCCACTTATCGGCGTGGCGGCGGCACTCTGGCTGGGACGGCTGGCTGAAGGCGGTTGCTCACAACAGTCCTGGCTGGAGCAGGCGCAGCAGCTGCGCGCAGCCCGTCCAACTGCGGTCAATCTTGCATGGGCCGTCGATCGGCTGGTCGCCGTGTCAGAGCCCTGGAATCCCGCGCAGATCAATGCGCTCGCGATAACGGTGTTTAACGAGGACGTAGAGCAGTGCCACCGTATTGGAGAAATCGGGGCGGACCTGATACAAGATGGCGACAGCGTCATGACGCACTGTAATGCGGGGGCATTAGCTACCGCTGGTATCGGTACAGCGGTTGGTGTGTTGGCGGCGGCAAAGGCACGCGGGCAATTATTCTCTGTTATCGCCGGTGAGACCCGTCCGCTGCTGCAGGGCGCGCGGTTGACGGCATGGGAGCTGCGGCAACTGGATATCCCGCACCGGCTAATTTGCGATTCTGCCGCTGCCTTTATGATGAGCCGGGGAGAAGTGGACAAGATAGTAGTGGGGGCCGATCGTATTGCCGCCAACGGGGATGTTGCCAACAAAATCGGCACCTATGCGCTGGCAGTAGCGGCTTCTCATCACGGCATTCCATTTTATGTTGCCGCGCCCTGGTCGACGGTCGATATTACGGCCGCGGGCGGTGCCGATATACCCATCGAATGGCGTGAGCAGGAAGAAGTGCTGGGTGCGGCAGGAAGCTTTGGTAATGTGCGCTGGGCTGCGCCGGGTTCGGAGGCCGCAAACCCGGCTTTCGATATTACCCCCGCCGCGCTGATTACTGGCTGGATATTTGAGCATGGTCTGTTCCTTGATCCAGCTGAAATTGTTGCGCCGCAGAGCGGGGGAGTAGTGGGACCATGACCGAGACAGTAAAGCTAACTCGATCGGGGGCTGTTGCGCGCATCGTGCTGGACAATCCGGGTCGGCATAATTCCCTGGGGGCGGATGAACTCAATCAGTTGCGCAGTCACTTGCAGACCGTGGCAGATGATGAAGCTGTCAGAACGCTGATTGTGACCGGGACAGGTGAGAGCACCTTTTGTGCGGGGGCATCCCTGAACCAGCTGGGTGCCGGCCACATCAGTGGCGATCTTTTTCAGGAAACCACCGATGCTCTCGCGTCTGTGCGAATGCCCACCATTTGCGCGCTCAATGGCAGCGTCTACGGCGGTGGCGTCGAATTGGCGCTGGCCTGTGATTTCAGAGTGGGGGTCCAAGGGTCGGTGATGCGGGTCCCTGCGGCGCGTATTGGCCTGTGCTATCCCATCAGTGGTATCAATCGCTTCGTTGAGTGCCTGGGTGTGGCGACGGCAAAACGGATTTTGTTGGCGGCTGAGGAATTTAATGCCGAGGGTATGTTGGGGATAGGTTTTCTCGATGAGTTGGTGGAGGGCGCGACGCTGGAAACCCGCTGTTTCGCCCTGGCAGAATCTATTGCGGGACTGGCACCATTGGCGGTGCAAGCTATGAAAAAGGTGATTGCTCAGGCCGCCGCGCGGAGCGTGGATGTGGAGGAGGCACAAGCCCTGGCTAGACGCTGCGCAACATCCGATGACTTACAAGAGGGATTCGCGGCACAGCGGGAGAAAAGAGCGCCGCGATTTGTCGGCAGCTAGCGGTCCCCGCCGCCTCTATTGCCGGGGTACATAGGCCAGATTTTCGTGCCAGAAGTCGACCACATAGTTGATTCTGGCGCGCAGCAGTTCCCGGTATTCAGGCAGCTCGCTTATGTGTACCCAGCGGCACTCGATAATACCCTCGGCGATCTGGGGACAGGTATCATCGTCGTCACCATCGTACTGCATCAGATACCAGTGGGTTTTTTTCAAATACCTGATGTTTTGATGGGACGTGGTGTGCCAGGTGGATACCAGTTTGCCCTGCACATTGAGCTTGTCGATATTCAGCCCGGTCTCCTCCTGTACCTCGCGCAGTGCAGAAGCCTCCAGGCTGCTGCCTTCCTCGATTCGCCCCTTCGGCATATCCCATTTACCGCGTTTGAACATCAGCAGGATATGATGCCAACTGTTACAGACCAGCCCCCCCGCTGACTCGATCACCGGCAGATCAATGGTTTTCTTCAGGGTATGTTTCTTTGCCGTTACTTTCGTCTTATTGCTGGCCATAGCATCGGATCCTGTTTGCCTATGAACTCCCCAAACTACTTCTTTTCCTTGTTTTTGATGTCCTGCAATACGGCGAGTTGTCGCAGTGACAGCCCGCGGAATTTAACCCCAGCCACCTTGATCGAATGGGTGGTGGTGATGTCTTCGCCGGTCATGGGTTCGAACTCGTTGGTACCCAGCAGGCGAACCAGGTGCAGCATGGAGGTCAGTCGCGCCTCCTTTTTCTTGTTTGCAGCGACGACGACCCAGGGCGAATCGGCTGATGAAGTATGGGCGTACATCTGCTCCTTGTAATGCGTGAACAGCTCCCACTTTTCCATGGACTCCAGATCATTGGATGAGAATTTCCAGTATGTGAGGGGATTGTTGAGCCTGTACTCGAACCGGTACAACTGAGCGTCGCGATCAATGGAGAGGTAAAATTTCACCAGCAGCAACCCGTTGTCTATCAGGTTGTGTTCCCACTCGAGTACCTTGTTCATAAAGTAGCGATAGCGCGACTCTGAACAATATCCCATGGTGGGCTCGATCAGGGCGCGGGAGTACCAGGAACGATCAAAAAACGTGATTTGACCGGGTCGCGGCAGCTCCTTTTCATAGCGCCGGAACCAGTAGCGGGATTCCTTTTCCGTCGGAATGTCCAGCGCCACCACGCGGGTGTGCCGGGGCATTAAATACTGGTTGAAACGCTTGATGGTGGAACCCTTGCCCGCGGCATCTCGGCCCTCGAAGATTACAGCCAGGCGTTGCTGGTTTTTGATCAGCCGCTGTTGTATCTCCAGCAGCTCAACCTGCAGGCGGCGTTTTTCAATTTGATAATCCTCGCTGGAAATGCCGACGTAGGGGGCATCGATATGCGAGAGATTTTTAAGTTTCATCGCTGCACTTGACCCACAGTGTGGACGGGCACCGCCGCTAACCAGGCAGTTACTTTAATCACCCGATTACAACTCTGTCTACAAAGCTCTGCAGCAGATCGTTCGAGAACGGCGTTTCGACGGCAGATTGTAAAACCTCGTCCAGATGGTCATCGCCTTCGGTATATTCGGATTTGAAGATGGTCAGGCGTTCGATGAGACAGTCCCTATCCACCTCGGGGTGAAACTGAAATGCCCAGAACGGTTTGTCACATACACGAAAGGCATGGCAGCACGGTTGGGTATAGGCGAGCTCAATGGCTCCCGGCGGGCATTCGGGGGCGCGCTCGCGATGAACAGCAATTGCCATAAAGGGGTCGGGTACATCCTGCATCAGCCGATCCTCCGCCGCCGCACTGGTCAGAGATATCGGGATGCTTCCCATCTCGAAATCCCGTTTGTCCTTGATAATTGTGCCACCCAGTGCGAGCACCGCCAGTTGGAATCCAAAACAGGAAGCGAACACCGGAAATCCAAGGTCGATGCAAGCGCGCATCAAAGCAATACTCGACGGCACGAAGGGATAGCGGTCGGGCTCGCTAACGGAGGCTTCGCTTGCGCCTCCGACCAGAAGTGCATCGTAGCCACGCAGTATATCGGCGTTGAAGTCCGGTTGATCAAATACATTGTGAATATCGATTTGCGCCGGTGACAGGCCGCTGTAGCGCGCAAAGCTCTCGTGCTCCTCGCGACGAACCCGCTGCTCCTGGCGGATTTGTAACAGTAGTAGTCTGGGGGCCTTAGCGGTGCTCATTGCTATAGCTTAGCAGACCCTGTGTGGTGTTCGGCAATCGTACCGTGCACTATTCCGTCACCTTCGACAGCCAGCCATGGCAAGCCGGTGTCGGCCAGCCACTGCAGGCCGGAATCTGCACTCATGAGCAGTGCCAGGGTGCTGGTACTGCCGGCTACCAGGCATTGATCAGCCAGCACGGTGACGCTCACGAGTCCCTGTGCGGGCCAGCCGGTCAGCGGGTTCAGAATATGGGAATAGCGCTGCCCCTGCCATTCGATGCAGCGTTGGTAGTCACCGCTGGTAGCCAGACCTCCGGCTGCAAGCCCGATGGTGGCCAAGGGTTGGTCAGGGTCGCCGGGCTGACACACCCCGATACGCCACGGATGTGCCTTGTGCTCCGGTCCCGTGCAGGCAATATCTCCCGCCAGATCGACCAGCGCATGATCCAGACCGTTACGCTTTAATACGGCGGCGGCCGCGTCACAGGCGTATTCCTTGACGATACCCCCAAAATCAATCTCCATGCCGGCCCGCGGTAGCGCGATAGATTCACCATCCCACTGCACCTGGTCCCAGCCGATTCTGGCGCGACACTCGGCTATTTTGTCGGCAGGGGGCGGTGCGCTGGCCTGGAAATCCCAGGCCTGGCGTAACACACCAGAGGTGATATCGAACAATCCATTACTCTGGGAAAACAGGGTGTCGGCGTAATTGATCAAGGCGGCGGTTTCGGTGTCAACGGGTATTGACTGGCCGCTGCCGGCAGAACGATTGATGCGGGTAACCAGGCTGGTGTCCAAATAGCGACTGTAGCGGGTTTCCAGGCGTTCCACTTCCGCTTGTGCCGCGTCAAAGGCATGCTCGATCAGGTCGACAGGAGCGGTGCTGGCGCGGAATTCGGCGGGTCCGCCCATGGCGTGAAAACGTCGTGATATCACGTCAGTCGAAGCGATAATCCAGACCGATTGTATAGCGGTTGAATGAGAGCAGGGCGGGGGCTTCATCGCCCTCGTAGAGCCCGTAGCTCAAATCAGAACGGTAACGTTCACCGCTGATGGAGAAGGTCCAGTTGTCGAGACGGGTCTGCAGCTTCAGACCTGTGGTCCAGGCACCAAAACTGGAGAGGCGGTGGTCATCCGCGAAATACTGCTGGCTGGGGTCAGCTACAACCGAGTAGAAATCAGCGGCATCCTGGGTGTAGTAGCGCAGTGAGGGTATCAGGCTAAAGTTTCTGCCCAGGCTTTGATGCCAGGCCAGGTTCACGGTGTGCGAGCGCACACCCCAGTCGTCGTCGAAATAGCGATAGTCCGCATGCAGCGCCGCGTCAGCGCCTACAAAAAAGTGGCGATACTGAGAGGTGGCAACCCATTGCTGGCGTTCATCGGGGCGGCGGTCACTCGCCTTATAGGGGTCAGTCAGGTAACCGTCCATCAGTGTGTAACTGAGGCCAAACTGGATAATGGCGCGGCGGCTGACGATCTGGCTCATACCCAGGAACAGCGAGCGCGACTCCTTTTCCTCTTTGGCTACATCCACCGGTGTGGTGCCGATGGTGGGTTCCAAATCATCGTTGGAGGCACCGAGCCCGACTGTGTAGGTGCGCTGTTGGTCTGCACTGTTGAAGGTCAGATCAAGACCAACGCTGTTTGATTCGTAATCGTCCTCATCAGAGTTGCCAAGGGTTACGCCAACATTGCCCCGGTCAAAATAGTAGCGTGTGGTCAGGGACATGCTGGTTCGATTGTCACTGATACTGGCACCGCTCATGATCACCTTGCCGCCACCGTCGAAGGATTGGCCGACAAACCACGGTGAAGCGCCACTCATGGTTTCCTGTTGTACGTCGAAGGCGACCGACCACTCTGAACCAAGGGGTGCCAACAGGTGAAACTGGCTGATATCGATATCGTAACGCTCGGAATCACCGCCGAAGCTGTCCTGGGCCTTGATCCCGTCTTCCTTGTACTCGCTGTAGCGGACTCCCATGGTCGCTGTGTCTGGCGCGCTATCGGCATAGGCATAGGCGGGTAACAGCAGGGCGCTGGAGGTCAGTGCAAGCAGACTGGGATGTGAATCCCTGCATTTGATCGGCTCCGTACTGGAGCCGTCATTACGATGGCGCAACTTACTCAATTGCAGCCGCATCCGCCCCCGGCAGCCTGACCGCCGCCGGAAGATGCTTCCTTGCTGAAATATATGTGATCATTGAGTGTTGCTTCCATAACATCGGGCTGCCAGGCCATATCTGGACGGGCCAGCGTGCCGCGCTGCCAGGGTTCAACCGTTTCGCAGGCTGTGCACAGGGCAGTAACCAGCAGCAGGCCCGCCAGGCGGCCAGATTGCATAGATCTCATGGCGCGGCCTCCTGCAACAGAGCTGTTACCCGGGTTTTTATCTCCTCGATATCGCCTTCTCGAAAACCTTCGTGCACGTAAACCAGCTCACCGGCGCGGTTCACAAGGTAGGAACTGGGCATGCCCCGAACCTTGTACAGTTTGGCGACGACGCCGTCGCCATCACGGGCGAGGGGGTAGTCAACAGGATAACGGGACAGAAACTCCAGGGCGTCTTCTTTGAATTCATCCACGTTGATGGCTATCACCTCGAACCCCTGGGGTTCCAACTCTGCCCGCAGCTTGTTCAGCTGTGGCAGGGATTTGCGGCAGGGGCCGCACCAGGATGCCCAGAAGTCTACATAGAGTACCCGGCCATGATAGTCAGACAGCGTTATGTTCGTCGCGGCAGCATCGGTCAGTGAAGGAAGTGAGAAGGGGGGAGCAGCCTTCCCCGACTGTTGATCAGCGGCATATACACCTGTCGTAACCAGCAGACTCAGCAGCAGAAAAGGGAGCGCGACGCGTGTTTTTATATTCATGTGGGCTTCGACCTTTATCCCCCTGACATTGTTCCCGGCCTGGATTGGTTGCTTCCCTCTGGCCGAGTAGTGCTGTGGGCGCGATTGTAGCGCAAAAACAAGCGACGAGCGTTACTCATGACGGGGTGCTGTCACAGAATGACACTATCGGTGACCCCCTTGGTCATTGTGTACAGATGTTGCAGCGTTATAGTGGCATGCAAAATGACAAGCGGAAGTTATCCCATGACAGATGATGTTTTGCTGGAGGTAGAGGACGGCGTGGGCGTGATTACCCTCAATCGCCCCGCGGCCATGAACACGTTTAATTCAGGCATGCTGGAGGGCCTGGGTGAAGCCTACCGTCGCTGCGATGAAAATGACGATGTTCGGGTTGTGGTTGTGACAGGCTCTGGTCGAGCTTTCTGCGCGGGTGCTGATTTGAGCGGCGGTGGTGATACCTTCGATGAAATGGAAGATCCCGATTTCACCTCCTGTCCGCTGTCATTTCAGGCCTGGGATGTGCGCAAACCTGTTATCGCAGCCTGTAACGGGCATGCCATAGGGGTGGGGCTGGGTATTGCCTTGCAGTGTGACATGCGGGTTCTGGCTACAGAAGCCAAATATGGAGTGTTGCAGGTGCGCCGGGGGGTGGTCGCCGACTTTGCTGTTGAGCATATCCTGCCTCGTATGATCGGTTTTGAGCGGGCTTTTGAAATGATTGTTGGCGGCGTGACGTTGTCCGGTGAACAGGCGCTGGAGTGGGGCCTCGCGGGCCGCGCCGTCCCCTCGGCAGATGTGCTTGATACGGCGATGACCCTGGCCCGTGACATGGCCGTCCAATGTTCACCGCTGGTGATGGGGTTGCACAAGCGGCTGATGTGGCAGGGGCAGGGGATGTCCCTGGCGCAAATGTCTGATGTAGAAACTCTGGCCCTGCACTACACCATGGGCATGCCGGATGCCATCGAAGGTGGCATGGCCTGGTTTGAAAAGCGGGCGCCACGATGGCAGAGCAGTGTCAGCAAAGACTGGCCTGATTGGCTGGATTGAAATGTAATCACCACCTGAATATCCACTTCGACAAGAGATGCCTGCATGCTGAAAATTGATTCTTCACTGATGTTCAACCCGAGCAAAGTGGCAGAGATGGCGCCTGAACTGGAACGTTGTGGATTTGATGGCGCTTATACCTTTGAAGGGCAGGGCGATCCGTTTATTGGCGTCGCCGCTGCGGCGATGAATACCCGGCGTATGGATTTGATGACATCCATCGCTGTGGCCTTTGCCCGCAACCCTATGTCCCTGGCTTACCTTGGGGTCGATTTACAGGACCTCTCAGGAGGACGTTTTATTCTGGGGCTGGGTACCCAGGTGAAGGCTCATGTAGAGCGCAGATTTTGTATGCCCTGGTCCCGGCCAGCCGCCCGCATGCGGGAGATGGTGCTGGCTATACGTGCCATCTGGTCCAGTTGGCAGTCCGGGGAGCGACTGAATTTTGAAGGGGATTTCTATCAGCACACGCTGATGTCGCCCACCTTCAGTCCGGATATGAGCCAGATCTCAGCACCCCCGATTTACGTCGCCGGAGTCGGTCCAAAAATGACAGAGGTGGCCGGTGAGGTGGGTGATGGTTACTTCGTCCACCCGTTCCATACGGCGCACTCGTTGGAAACCCTGGCGATGCCAGCGCTGGAGCGGGGCTGGGCCAAGGCAGGCAAGACCCGCAATCAGTTTGTGATATCTGCCCAGGCGATCACCGCCACCGGGACAACCGAGGAAGAAATGGCAAGCGCTCTGTTCTCGGCGCGCCACCAGATTGCGTTCTACGCGTCCACGCCGGCCTATCTGCCAGTTCTGCAAAGCCACGGTCTGGAGGCCATGCAACCCGAGGCCAACGCATTGTTAAAAGAAGGAAAGTGGATGGAATTGGCAGAGTTGGTTTCCGATGACATTCTTCATCAATTCGCGCTGGTCGGTACACCGGCCGAAGTCGGCGCTGCCCTGCGAAAACGTTTTGACGGCAAGGTTGATCGTGTCAGCCCGGTGGTTTATTCACCGAGTGCGGACCTGTTGGCTGAGTTACTGAGCCAGATTCGTGGCTGAGTTGACAGATGTTCGCGCTGTGGCCGACTTGTGCTAAAGTTGCCGGCCCCGATCGCGACGCATCCTACGCGGCAGTTTCATGACCGAAAAATTTGATCCAGAATTTGATTCGAGTGACGCGGATCGAGCTTTTATCCAGCACCACCTTCAGCACCTCAATGACCCACCGCTGGATCCCGCTGTGCAGCGTGAGCTGAAAGAACGGATCGGAGAAATGCTGCGTCGGGAGAATGCGGTGATCGTCGCTCACTATTACACCGATCCCGCTATCCAGCAGTTGGCAGAGGAGACAGGTGGCTGCGTGTCAGATTCACTGGAGATGGCGCGCTTTGGTAATGCCCATGACGCGGAGGTGCTGATTGTCGCCGGTGTCAAGTTTATGGGCGAGACAGCGAAGATACTTACCCCGGAAAAGCGCGTGCTTATGCCCACCCTGGAAGCGACTTGTTCGCTGGATCTGGGTTGTCCGGCGGACGAGTTTGCGCAGTTTTGTGAGCAACACCCCGATCGCGAGGTGGTGGTTTACGCCAATACCTCGGCGGCTGTCAAAGCGCGGGCTGATTGGGTGGTTACCTCTAGCATCGCATTGGATGTTGTCGAGCACCTGCACGCCGAGGGTAAAAAAATCATCTGGGCGCCTGACCGGCACCTGGGTGACTATGTGCAAAGGGAAAGCGGGGCTGACATTCTCCTATGGGATGGCGCCTGCATCGTGCATGAAGAATTCAAGGCCAAGGGTGTACTCGATCTGAAGCAGGTCTATCCCGACGCAGCGGTGCTGGTGCATCCTGAATCCCCGGCATCGGTGATCGAGCTGGCGGACCGGGTGGGCTCAACTACACAGATCATCAACGCCGCCCGGGATATGCCCAACCAGCGTTTTATCGTCGCCACCGACCAGGGTATTTTTTACAAAATGCACCAGGAAGTGCCGGACAAGGAGTTGATGATTGCGCCCACCGCAGGTGCCAGTGCCACCTGTAAAAGCTGCGCCCATTGTCCCTGGATGGCGATGAACAGTCTCGAGCGTCTCGCTGCTGTGTTCGAGCGGGACGACAATGAAGTGTTCGTGGATGGAGCCCTGGGCGAGCGCGCCATGGTGCCGCTGCAGCGAATGCTGGATTTTGCGGCTGAGCTTCGTATGCCGGTCAGCGGCACAGCCTGACCAGTTCCCCGGGGCGCTGCCGCGGGGCTACAAATCCATATCGTTTCGCATTGTCTCGATATCGCGCTGGCGTTCGCGGATAGTTTCAGTCTCCTGGTAGCTGCGCTCGGTTTTGCGCAGGGCGTAACTCAGCTGCCGGCTTGCCTCATCAAGATTCCCGCGCAGGATAAAGAACTCTGCCCGGGATTTGTGCAGACCGAGTATATTGCCCGAGAGGCCCTGGGTTTCCGCCAGCAGATACCATACTGCAGGGTCGTTCGGTCGCGAGCGACTCAGTTGCAGTAGCACCTCTTCCGCCACATGGGCGCGCTTGTCGCGTAATAGGGCCCGGGCATAGGTCATGCTGAGGGGGTAATTTCCCGGGGTCAGCAATAGCTGTTCAGAAAGCGTCTGCGCCGCTTTGCCCGCCTTGCCGGATTCGATATCGATGTCTGCCTGAGCCACCACATAGGCCAGACGCGCGGGATCCCTGGCCAGCAGCGGCGCCAGCTCAGCGGCCGCCAGCTCATATTGCCCCGAGGCATTCAGCGCCAGTGCAAGACCATAGCGGTCGGCTTCCGGTGACAGGCTTTTGCCGTTCAGGGAGGTGCGAAATTCCTGTGCCGCCTGTTGTGAGCTGTCCGCGGTGGCGAAGCGTGCCCGGGCGCGCATCAATTGGTAGTCGAGGTTTGTGCTTCTCAGCACCTTTGGATAATTGCGCGCTCTATTACGGGTATCGGCGATGCGGCTCTCGGTGATGGGGTGGGTCAACAGAAATTCCGGCACGTTGCGGCCATAGTAGCGCATGGCTTTCAGCATGCGCTCGAACATCGCCGGCGCTGCATGGGGGTCCATCCCGGCATCAACCAGGGTGCGCATGCCGATCCGGTCAGCCTCCTGCTCGTGACCCCGGCTGAAGCGCAGCTGCGATTCGAGGGCGGCCGCCTGGGTGGCGGTGATAGCCGCCAGGCCGGCATCAGACCCGGTGGTTGCGATCAGCACCAGACCCGCCAGCAGTCCGGCCAGGTTGAGTGGTGTATTGCGTTGGCTGGCTTCAATGCCGCGCGAAAAATGGCGTTGACTGAGGTGGGCCAGTTCGTGGGCCAGTACCGTCGCCGCTTCGTCCTCGGTTTCGGCGTAAAGCAGTAAGCCGGTGTGTACGCCCACCACCCCTCCCGGGACGGCGAAGGCGTTGATTTGACGGTTATCCACCACCACCAGTTCCAGACGCCGGTCCTGCAGATCGCTGAAGGTGGCCAGGCGATATACCAGGTTCTCCACATATTCGGCAATCAGGGGATCGTCCGAGGTCGGTACCTGAGAGCGAAACATGCGCAACCAAGAGCGTCCCAGCCGGTGCTCCTTCTCTGCTGAGAATACGGTACCACTCACCTCTCCCAGATTGGGTAGCTTGAGTTCGTCCGTATTGGTCCCTGAGAGCGAGAGCGTGAGGCCGATGGCCAGCAGGCCGCTTTGGATTTTCGATGCGTACTTCATTCTGTTGGCACTTTAGCGCGTTGTTGCATGCGGTGAAAGCAAGTCCTGTTATTGGCACATGGCTTCAGACCACAGCAATGCGTGAAATGCTGCATTGATCTGGTTTTCTCTTGCGATCGCTATGGTGTCTTAACCGATGGACTCCGTTATCATGCACTGATTTTTCCATTTGGAAGCGTGACGTCTTGGTCAGTGAAATCAATCTTCAGCCGGTAGCGCAGGAACTCGATACCCGGGGGCTGAGCTGTCCCTTGCCGCTGCTCAAGGCCAAGCGGACTCTGAGCACACTGGAATCCGGGGACCGCCTGCGGGTATACGCAACAGATCGCGGGTCGGTGCGTGATTTCGCGGTGTGGGCAGAACAGAGTGGCAATAAACTGTTGCACAGTGCTGAGGAACGCGGAGAATTCGTTTATGTGCTGGAAAAGAAATAGCGACCTGTCAGGCGCTAGCGGGAACCAGGTATGTTAGATATTTTCAAAAAGTGGTTCGATCGATATTTTCATCACGAGGAAGCCATCCTCTTGTTGGTCATTATTGTCATTGGTTTGTTGGTGGTGATAACGATCGGGAATATTCTGGCGCCAGTCATAGCGAGCCTTATCCTCGCCTACCTGATGCAGGGGGTAAGTACGCGCTTACAACGTCTGTCGGTACCGCCGGGTATCGCCGCAACTACCGCCTTCATGCTGTTCATGGGTGGGTTTTTGGCGTTTCTGTTTATCTTTATGCCCCTGGCGTGGAAGCAGATGAGCAATCTGGCGGGTGAAATTCCAGAGATGCTGACCAAGGTGCAGACCTACCTCAAGGTGTTGCCGGAGCGCTATCCCACGATATTCAGCGAGGCCCAGATTTCCGAGTTGCTCGACGCCGTGGTGGCAGAATCCGGTCAGGTGGGCCAGTACCTGTTGTCACTGTCGCTGGCCAGCATACCCAATCTCCTCGCCATTCTGATCTATATCGTGCTGGTTCCCATTCTGGTGTTCTTTTTTCTGAAAGATGCAGAGCTGATCAAGCAATGGGCGGGGGGGTTTTTGCCACGAGAGCGTCCGTTGCTGTCACGCATCTGGAATGAAATGGATCAGCAGATCGCCAATTATGCCCGGGGCAAGGCGCTGGAAATCCTGATAGTCGGTGGCGTCAGTTATTTGGCATTTACCGCCATGGGACTCAATTATGCCGCCTTGCTGGCCCTGCTGGTCGGCCTCTCCGTGGTGATCCCCTACATCGGTGCGACAGTCGTTACCATTCCCGTCGCGTTGATTGCCCTGGTCCAGTGGGGCATGACTTCGGAATTTCTTACGCTTTTGTTTGTCTATCTGGTGATACAGGCATTGGATGGGAATCTGCTGGTACCCCTTTTGTTTTCCGACGCGGTGGATCTGCATCCGGTGGCCATAATACTTGCGGTCATTCTGTTCGGTGGCGTGTGGGGTCTTTGGGGCGTATTTTTTGCGATCCCGCTGGCGACCCTGATTAAAGCCGTTCTGAATGCCTGGCCTAGACAAGAGACAGCACTGGAGACATAAATGACGACTTTTTCGGGACTGGTGAAGCGTGGACTTTGCCTGACACTCGGCTGCCTGCTGTTAGGTGCCTGCGCCACCTGGCAACCTGTTTTGCAGCCGACCAAGAGTCCCAACGACGAGAACAGCTACCGCTATTTGACCCTGGACAATGGCCTGCGGGTGCTGCTGGTGTCGGATCCTGATGCGGACAAGGCAGCGGCGTCACTGGATGTGAACGTGGGCTCGGGAGACAGTCCCCGGGACCGGGAAGGGCTGCCGCATTTTCTGGAGCACATGCTGTTTCTGGGTACCGAGAAGTACCCGGATTCTTCCGAGTATGAACGCTATATCAGTGAGCACGGCGGTTCTCGTAACGCCTATACATCCTACGCCCACACGAATTATTTTTTTGATATCGACCATGCGCATCTGGAACCGGCGCTGGACCGATTTGCCCAGTTCTTTACCGCACCCTTGTTTGACGAGGGCTATGTGGAGCGGGAAAAACACGCCGTGGATTCCGAGTACCAAATGGGAATCAAGGGCGATGCCAGGCGCAATCTCGACGTGTTTCGTGAAATATTCAACCCCGCTCATCCCATGACCCGTTTCAGCGTCGGCAATCTGGATACCCTGGCGGACCGCGAGCAGGCCACGGTGCGCGATGATTTACTGGCGTTTTACGAGCGCTGGTATTCCGCCAACATCATGACACTCAGTGTGATCGGTCGGGAATCGCTGGATGAACTGGAAGCGATCGTTACGCCGCGTTTTTCCAGTATTCCCAACCGTGATGTCGAGTTGGAAACTATAGCCGAGCCCTTGTTCGCCCCGGGCACTCTGCCGCTGCGAGTTTCCATTGAGCCCGAAGCCGACGTTCGTCAATTGCAGGTGTTCTACCCGATACCGGATTATCGCGATGCCTATCAAAGCAAGCCAGAAACCTACCTCGGTAGTATTCTGGGTCACGAAGGCGAGGGCAGCCTGCTGTCCATTCTCAAGGCAGACGGGCTGGCTGACTCGCTGGGTGCCGGCGCCGGGCTGAGCTATCGCGGGGGTGCGCTTATCAGTATTTCTATCGGCCTTACCCAGCTCGGATTCGAGCAGCGCGAGCTGGTTTTGTCCCGCCTGTTCCAGGCGATCGAGTTGGTGCGGCGTGAGGGACCGCGCCGTGACCTCTATGAGGAACAGGGGCATTTGGGTGCGCAGGCATTCCGCTTTCGGGGTGAGGTGGCACCCGCTAGCTACGTCCGCGGGCTGGCGAGCAGCATGCAGTACTACGCCCCGCAAGATGTATTACGCGGTGACTATATGATGTCAGACTACCGCCCCGAATTACTGGTTGAATTGCTCGATCATATGCAGCCGGAAAAGGCTTTTATTGTAGAGGTGGCAAAAGGGCTGGACACCAACCTTCAGTCATCCTATTACCAGACGCCCTACCGCCGTCACAACCTGGATGCCGGGCAAATCGCGGTGCTGACCGAGGCTGAGCCCGATCCTCGGCTCACCATGCCCGCACCCAATGAATTTATTGCCACCGATCTTGAGCTGCGACCGCGTGCGGTCGATCAGTCCGCGGTGCCCGTGCTGGTCGTCGATGAGCCCGCGCTGGATATCTGGTATCGCCAGGATGATGTGTTCGATGTGCCCCGAGGGGGGCTGTATGTGAACCTGCGTGCCCCCTCGGCGGCGGGTTCCAAACGTGCGCAAAATCTCAGTCAGCTATACGTGCGAATGGTCTTCGATGCGGTCAATGAGTTTGTTTACCCGGCGAGCCTGGCGGGGCTGAGTGCAAGCTTCTCTTCTCATGCTCGCGGGTTTTCATTCAGCGTCACCGGCTATAACGACAAGCAATTTGTGTTACTGGAGCGTGTGCTCAAGCAGATCAAGGCCGGAGACTTCAATGCCCAGCGTTTCCCGGATATCCGCGAGCGTTTGTTACGAGACTTGGCCAACAGCAAGAAGGCGAGGGCATATACGCAGTTGCTGGACGACAGTCGCGAACTGTTTGAGCATCACGAGTGGGATGAGGCCGATCTGGCTGCGGTGGCTGAAACATTGACGCTGGAGGATGTGATGGGTTTTCACCGCCAATTCTGGTCCGAGGCCAGTGCCGAGGCTCTGGTTTACGGTAACTACAGCCGGGCTGATGTGACGCGATTGCGGGGACTTCTTGCTGACATGTTGCCCGTTGATGATGCCCCGGCAGTACCGCGCTTGGAGGTCATGAAACTGATGGCGGGACAGCGGTACGTTTATGCAGACAATGTCGATCATGAAGATGCGGTGGTGCTGCAATATTTTCAGGGAGCAGACAACAGCTGGCGCGAGCGGGCGCTGGCGTCGCTGACAGGTCAGATATTACAGAGCGATTTTTTTGAGGAAGTGCGCACCGATAAGCAGCGTGGTTATATTGTATTTGCCTCTCCCTATTCCATGCGCGATGTGCCTGGAACCGTGTTTGTCGTGCAGTCAGCTTCGACTGATCCACTGCAATTGGTGGCAGATGTGGAGGCATTTATCATGGGCATGGCCGCCCCCGGGCGTATTACAACCGAGGTATACAACCGCCATCGCGATGCCCTGATTCTGGATCTGGAGCAGAACCCCAAAAATCTGTTCGAGCAGGCTGGCCGCTATTGGCGTGACATCACCAGGCAGCGCTACCAGTTTGATAGTCGTGAAAACCTGATTGCCGCCATTAAGGCCATCGATCTGGATGAGTGGCTGGCGTACTTCCGCACCAGCCACATCGATAATCCGCGCAGCGTGCTGCTGTACACAGCGGGTCGATTTGCCAGTGATGAACAGACCCGACAATTGAGCTCGGGTCTGGAATCCGTTTCCGACTATGAGGCTCTGAAGGCCTCTCTCCCCAGTTACCTCCTGCACTGATTACAGCCCGGCTGTCCCCTGATCCGTCATGGAGTGGGGGAGAATGGCTGTGTCTGCGCCGCCAAAGCGGTGTTCATGATCGTTTCATTAATCGAATATATACACTGCATTCACCGGGAGAAAATCTGTATATTATTGTTTTATATATATTATTTAATATGATCTAATCAAATGATCTATTGAAATTTGCCCAATAGGAGCATTGCGCCTACAATAAGCGCCCCCTGCAAGAACACAGCGCCGCGTGGCAAATGGAGTATTTGATGCAAGATCTGGATCCAACGGAAACCCGGGAATGGTTGGACGCGTTGGAGGGGGTATTGCGCGACGCCGGCCCCGAACGGGCTGGATTCCTGTTACAGCAACTGGCTGAACACGCGACCGATCGGGGTGCAGAGATGCCCGCGGCTATCACCACTCCGTTTCGCAATACGATTCCACCCACCGCCGAAAAACGGATGCCGGGGGATTTGTTTATGGAGCGCAGAATTCGTTCCCTGGTACGGTGGAATGCGCTTGCCATGGTGATGCGGGCCAATGACAACGACGATGCGCTGGGCGGCCATATCTCCAGCTTTTCATCCAGCGCCACGCTGTATGACATTGGCTACAACTATTTCTTCCGCGGTTACGAAAACGACCAGCTGGGTGACCTCGTGTTTTATCAGGGTCACAGCGCTCCCGGTATGTATGCCCGCTCCTATCTGGAGGGTCGCCTGAGCGAAGAGCACCTGGATAACTTTCGCCGCGAGGTAGATGGCGGCGGACTATCCAGCTATCCCCACCCCTGGCTGATGCCGGATTACTGGCAGTTTCCCACGGTGTCCATGGGACTGGGTCCTATTCAGGCCATCTACCAGGCGCACGTGATGAAGTATCAGCAGAGTCGAGGCCTTGTGGATCACGGTGATCGACAGATCTGGTGCTTTATGGGCGATGGTGAGTGTGATGAACCGGAATCCCTGGGCGCCATTTCGCTGGCGGGGCGTGAGCACTTATCCAATTTGACCTTCGTGGTGAACTGCAACCTGCAGCGGCTGGATGGGCCGGTGCGCGGTAATGGCAAAATCATCCAGGAATTGGAAGGTGTCTTCAGGGGTGCCGGCTGGGATGTCATCAAAGTCATCTGGGGGCGATTGTGGGACCCGCTTCTGGAAAAGGATAAGACAGGCCTGTTGCAAAAGCGTATGGACGAGGTGTGTGACGGCGAATTACAGAACTACAAGTACAACGGTGGCGCTTATACCCGGGAACATTTCTTCGGTAAATATCCTGAGTTGCTCGAGCTGGTAGAACATCTTTCTGACGATGACATTATGTACCTTAATCGTGGTGGTCATGACCCGTATAAAGTGTACGCCGCCTATGAGGCTGCCGTTAACAACACAGGCAAGCCCACTGTTATCCTGGCGATGACCGTTAAAGGGTATGGTACCGGTGAAGCGGGGGAGGCGAACAACGAAACGCATTCTCTGAAAAAGCTGGATATGGACAGCCTGCGGGCTTTCCGCGATCGTTTTGGTGTGCCCATCAGTGATGCTGAACTCGAAAATGTCCCCTATTATCGGCCGTCGCCGGACAGCCCGGAAATGCGCTACATGCGTTCCCGACGCGAGCAGTTGGGTGGCCCCATTCCCTATCGTCCCAGTGACTTTGAGGCGCTGCCCACACCTGCGCTGGATGCCTTCAAGTCGCAGCTGAAAGGCAGTGGCAAGCGTGAAATATCCACCACCATGTCCTTTGTGCGGCTGCTCTCCACGCTGGTAAAAGACAAGGAAATAGGTCAGCGGGTGGTCCCTATCGTCCCCGACGAGGCGCGAACCTTCGGGATGGAGGGCATGTTCAGGCAACTGGGGATATATACCTCCGCCGGGCAGAAGTACACGCCCCATGATTCCGGTCAGATGATGTTTTACCGGGAAGACAAGCAGGGACAGATTCTGGAAGAGGGCATCAACGAGGCGGGGGCTTTCTCCGCCTGGCTGGCCGCGGCGACCTCCTACAGCACCAGCGGTTACCCGATGGTTCCCTTCTACATTTATTACTCCATGTTCGGCTTTCAGCGCATTGGCGATCTCGCCTGGGCGGCCGGTGACAGTCAGGCCCGGGGCTTCCTGATTGGAGGCACCGCCGGTCGCACAACCCTGAACGGGGAGGGCCTGCAACATCAGGATGGCCACAGTCATTTGATGGCGGCCATGATTCCCAATTGTGTGAGTTACGACCCGACATACGCCTACGAATTGGCGGTGATCATTCAGGACGGTCTGCGGCGGATGTATGCAGAGAAGGAAAACAAGTTCTACTACATTACAGTGATGAACGAAAACTACCAGCAGCCGGAAATGCCTGTAGGGGTGGAAGAGGGCATCGTGCGGGGCATGTATCTGCTGCGTGAAGCCCGTGTCAGGGACAAGCAACTGCGTATCCAGCTGCTGGGTTCCGGCACCATCCTGCGCGAGGTGGAAGCAGCGGCGGAGATTCTGGAGGCTGATTTTGACATCGCCGCGGACATCTGGAGTGTCACCAGCACTAATGAGCTGTATCGAGACGGGCGCAGTGTGGCCCGCTGGAATACCCTGCATCCTGACGCAAAACCGCGGCAATCCTACCTGACCGGGCTATTGACTGGCCGCTCGGGACCGGTAGTGGCTGCCAGCGATTACATGCAGCTGTCCTTTGACCAGCTGCGATCCCAGGTGCCTCAGCGTTATGTGGTGTTGGGCACGGATGGTTATGGTCGCAGCGACACACGCCACAAATTGCGCCAGTTTTTTGAGGTGAGTAGAGAGTTCATTGTGCTGGCAGCGCTGAAAGCGCTGGCGGATGAAGGGGAGGTCGATGCTGCCATGGTCAATGCCGCTATCAAAAAACTCGGGATATCACCCGACAAACTCGACCCGGTGACGCAGTAATGGCCCGGCTCACGATCGCAGTCCCGGACATTGGCGGCGCCGAGGATGTGGAAGTCATCGAGCTATGCGTTGCGCCCGGCGACATCATAGAGCCTGAACAGGCGCTGGTGGTACTGGAATCCGACAAGGCATCCATGGAGGTACCTTCTACCCACGGGGGGACTGTGGCTGAAGTTCTGGTCGCCGAGGGCGATACGGTAGGCGAGGGAACAGCGGTGATTGTTCTGGAAACCGCTGATGCCGCTGGCACTGGTGATCAGGAACAGGAACCCGAGGTCGTTGCTGAAGCCGTGGCAGCGGCGCCGGAGCCGGTTGCTGAGGCCAGTCCTGTTAATGTGGAAACATCGGCGGCGCCGCAGGCTGCCCCGGCCGAAGTATCCGTGCCGGTACCGGATCTCGGTGGCTCTGAATCGGTGGAGGTGATAGAGCTCTGCGTTGCAGTGGGTGATACGGTGGCGAAGGGTGACTCGCTGATTGTGTTGGAATCCGACAAGGCCTCGATGGAGGTTCCGGCACCGGCTTCCGGGCAGGTACTCGAATTGCTGGTTGAAGAGGGTGCATCAGTTCAGGAAGGCGATCTTATTCTGAAGCTGGCAGGCGCCGTCGCCAGTGAAACAGTTTCTGTGGTTCCCACTCCGCCAACCACACCGACACCGGTTGAACCGACAGTCGCTACCCCGGCACCGGCGACGCCCGGTGTCCCGGAAAGTGGCACCGAGACAGGTCAGCTCAGGCATCAGGCCTTGCCGCCACAGACGGCTGCCGTTGCACCGTTGTTTGCGGAGGACCTTGTGTATGCGGGTCCTGCCGTAAGAAAAACAGCGCGCGAGTTCGGTGTTGATCTGGCCAAAGTGACCGGTAGCGGACCCCGTGGACGGATACTCAAGGAAGACATTCAGGCCCACGTCAAGTCGGCCTTGACCCAGCCCGCCGCCGCCCCAACTGGAGCGGTTGGTCTGCCGGAAATAGCAGATATTGATCACAGCCAGTTCGGTCCCGTCGAGGTTGAAGATCGATCCCGCCTGCACAAACTGACTGCGACCAATATGCAGCGCAGTTGGCTTAACGTGCCGCACGTCACGCAGTTTGATGATGCCGATGTCACCGACCTTGAAGATTTTCGCGCCAGCATGAAAGCTGAAGGTGAGCGCCGTGGTGTGAAACTGACCCCGGTACCCTTTTTGATGAAGGCGGCTGCAGTTGCCCTCGCCAATCACCCTGTGGTTAACAGTTCGGTGACGGCGGATGGTCAGCAGCTCATCAGCAAGGGTTACATCAATATCGGCATGGCTGTGGCTACGGAAGCAGGACTGGTGGTGCCGGTTATTCGCGATGTTGCCGGCAAATCGCTGTGGGCGCTGGCGGAGGAAGTAGCTGAGCTGGCGGCCAAAGCCAAGGCTCGCAAGTTGCGGCCGGATGATATGCAGGGCGGTGGATTCACCATTTCCAGCCTGGGCAGTATTGGCGGGCGGGGATTCACCCCCATCGTCAATGCACCCGAGGTCGCGATTCTGGGTGTATCAAAATTGGCGGTGCGTCCCGAGTGGAACGGCAGCGAATTTGTCCCCCGTAAAATGTTGCCCGTGTCTCTCTCCTATGACCATCGGGTTATCAATGGGGCAGACGGTGGTGCATTCCTGACGGAGATTGTCAGCAGTCTTGGGGACATTCGACGCCTGTTGCTGTAGCGCTACAAATCCCGGTAGCTCACCCGGGGTCGTTTTATCTGCCGGATAAATTTCAGGGTTCGAAAGCCGTCAAACCAGGTGTGCAGGTGGCGCTCAAAGCCCTTGTAGTCTGAGCTCTGTCGGAAGGCGTGGGCAATGGCCGGAGCAGTGCGCAATTGTTCCAGTACCGCCGCTGCCTGCGCTGACAGCAAGCCCA
Organism: uncultured Halieaceae bacterium; assembly: GCA_938074045.1. Classification (GTDB taxonomy): domain Bacteria; phylum Pseudomonadota; class Gammaproteobacteria; order Pseudomonadales; family Halieaceae; genus CALJGI01. The sequence continues at coordinate 25,537 of CALJGI010000038.1, read as the reverse complement.
ACTCATCTTCTGCAGCACAGGTATTGTCGCGCAGACAGTCGATGAGTTCGTCGTGGTTTGGTACCTTGTTCAGGGCGTAGATATCGGGCCAGCTTTGCAACCAGAGTGACAGCGCCCGGTAGCTATCCGGATGATAGAACAGAGGCTCCGCCGCGGGGTCCTCCAGCGAGGCGAGTTTGCGGACAGCGGGACCGGTGCCAAATGGCACTCGGTCCGACAGGCGTTCGGTAATATGAAGCGGTTTACCCTGTGTCAGCGCGACGTCCCCCACCTTGGCCAGTTTATTCAGTATGTAAAAATCCTCTGCCGCCGAGCGCTTGGGAAAACCGCGCACCGCGCAGTAGTAGGCAACGTTTACGGACAGGCAGCTACCGAGGGTGTGGTAGGCGTATGGCGAACCCGCTGCACTGAGCTCGGCTGGATAATGCCTGATCCAGGTTTCGTATATCCGAGTAGGAAGCTGGGGTATGGTGCCATTGATACCGCGGTGTTCGAAGGGGTGTACCAGCGCGGCGCAGGATATGTCGTCCAGGGTGTTGGCTCTATCAAAATAGTCTGCGGGCAGACTTGTATCTGCATCGGTGCAGTGAATCCAGGGTCCGGGCAGGCGAGAACTGTCAATGAGTGCGGCGGCCAGGTCCGCGCCAATTTTCCGGGCGTGACCAACGCCCTGGTTTTTGCGCAGCGGTGCGCCAAGTCGGCTGCGGTCAACCAACATCAGGTCAATCTTGTCCGACAGGCGCAGGATCGCAAGGACACCGCTTGTGGATTGCCAGCTACAGGGGTGGCTATTGGCTACCGTGAGCAGTGGGTCATTGTCGGTCGGCGCTGAGCCGGGGTGCGGTCGGTTCACCACCAGAATAATCAGCAGCGTGTCGCCGCCCGTGGGGGTGTGGGCCAGTTCCTGCAGTAAATCCGGTGACTCCCTGTAGGCTGGAATGACCAGAGTATGGTCCCAGCATGCCTCCGGAGGGAGACCCACCAATTCATGAATTTCAGCTTCCGCATGGCGTCGCAGGTACTTTTGGCGTGCCTGCCCGAATTTGTTTTTCATTCAGTGTAGTGCCGCCCGACAGGGCAGTGCGGCGGCAATAGCGGCCTCGGCATCAAGCAATTCATCCAGGCGCGAGGCGACAGTTGCCGGTGGCAGGTAAAGCTCAGCCAGTTCGAAAAACAATTCGTGGTGACGTTCCTCTGAGCGGGTAATGGAGCGGTAAAATGTTTTGAGTGGGCCGTCTTCCAGGGCGCCAGCCACCAGACCGAATCGCTCGGCGCCCCGGGCTTCAATAATGCCCGCTACCAGCAGTCTATCCAGCAGGAATTCATCGCGACCGCGCCGCAGGTGATCGCGTAGCTGGGTCACGTAAGCGTCCTTTTGATCCGCGGCGGTGACCAGCCCCCGTTTGTGCAACCAGCGCACGACTTCCCTGAAATGTGTCAACTCTTCCACTGCCAGGTCAGTCATGGCGCGCACCAGTTCAAGCCGGTCCGGGTAGTGGGACAGCATGGAGACCGCCATGCCCGAGGCCTTCTTCTCGGCGGCGGCGTGATCCTGCAGGAAGGAGTCGAAATCGGCCATCACCGCATCACACCAGGCTGCAGGTGTATTGAAGCGAAGTAAGTCTGTCATAGCCGATGCCTTTTCTTTGGGGCCTGTATTGAATGTTATTGCGGATGGCTGTGCAAGGTGTGTTGCCTGCTTACCCCGGGGAGTTTGTGCGAAGTGGACTTGCCAGTGTCGTCGGTGCCCGCTATGTTGAAACTCTGAAACAGCAATGGAGAAAAACGCGTGGATATTGCCGCACCCGATGCACAAATAGGGCCTTGCGCCGGTTTTAAAGTCCTGGACTTTTCAACTATGGTTTCCGGTCCCCTGGCGGCCCAGAGTCTCGGTGATCTCGGTGCCGATGTGATCAAGGTTGAAACCCTGATGGGGGACACCTCGCGCTGGACCGGGCCACCGGAAAGAGCAGGCTTAAATGGGTTTTTTACCCAGTTGAACCGCAACAAGCGCGCCCTGTCCATCGATCTTAAGAGCGAGGAGGGGCAGGCCATTGCCCAGCGTCTGGCTGCAGATGCCGATGTGGTGCTGGAAAATTTCCGTCCCGGTGTTGCCGACCGGCTCGGGATTGGCTACGAGCGTTTGAGCCGTGACAACCCCGGACTGGTCTATGTATCGGTGTCGGGCTTTGGACCCGATGGTCCCTACTCTGGACAACCGGTGTATGACCTGGTCATACAGGGGATGTCCGGCGTCATGCCGATTCAGGGTCAGGACGGTCCGCCACAGATGACTCGCAGCGTAATTGCAGACAAGAATGCAGCTATCAACGCTGCTTCCTGTGCGCTGGCAGCGCTGCTCGCCCGCGAGCGCAACAACGGGCTCGGTCAACACGTGCAGGTACCGATGGTTAACGCCTACGCCCACCTGGCACTGCCTGATGTACTGGTCCCGGAATCATTTGAACCCAAGCCAGACTTTTCCGGGGAAGCGCCCGATATGTACCGCACCTGGCAATGTGCGGATGGGTATCTGGTCGGGATGCCCATCGAGGATAAGCAGTTCCGAAACCTGTGTATTTGCCTGGGCCGCGAAGAACTGGCCAATGATGAGCGCTTGCAGACAATGGGTGTGCGACTCGCCAACAACCGGCTGATGAATGAGTTGCTGGACGAGGAGTTTATCAAGTGGCCCTGGCAGGAACTATTAGCCGCCCTGCGTGAGCACGACGTGCCCTTTGCACCCATTTACGATCTGGATGACTTTATCAACGACCCCCAGGTAAAACACAACCGCACCGTGTTCGAGGCCGAGGACCCGGCCGGTGGCACCACCCGCTACGTGCGCCACCCCGGCATCTTTCCCGAAACCCCTACCACACTGCGGCGGCACCCGCCGCGCTATGGTGAGCACACCGATGAGTTGCTGGCGCAGGCCGGGTTTGATGCCGAGCAAATAGCCGCCTGGCGGGAGCAGAAGGTTATAGCCTGACTGGCGAATCTCCACTGGGCGGTATGCTACAATCCCGCCCGATTGCCAACCCTGATGCAGCCACATTAAAGGAAGTTTCCCCGCATGATTATCAAGCCCCGTGTTCGCGGATTTATGTGTATCACTTCTCATCCCGCTGGCTGTGAGGCCAATGTCAGGCAGCAGATCGAGTACGTTCAGTCCCAGGGTGAAATAAGCGACGGTCCCAAGCGGGTACTGGTATTGGGCAGCTCCACTGGTTACGGGCTGGCCTCGCGCATCAGCGCCGCCTTTGGCTGTGGCGCGTCCACACTGGGCGTGTTCTTTGAAAAAGAGGGTACTGATCGCAAGCCCGCAACGGCGGGTTGGTACAACTCGGCTGCCTTCCACAAGTGCGCCGAAGAGGCGGGGCTCTATGCGCGCAGCATAAATGGTGATGCCTTTTCCGATGCGGTGAAGCAGACAGTGATTGAGCAGATCAAGGCCGACCTGGGTCAGATTGATCTGGTTGTCTACAGTCTGGCGGCGCCCCGACGTCAGCACCCCAAAACGGGAGAAATATTTAATTCGACACTCAAGCCCATCGGCCAGCCCATGAGCGGACGTATGTTGAACACCGACAAGGAAATTATCACCGAGTACAGCCTGGAGGCCGCCAGCGAGGCGGAGATAGCCAACACCGTCGCGGTCATGGGCGGTGAGGATTGGCAGATGTGGATTGAAGCGCTGGATGAGGCCGGCGTATTGGCTGATGGCGCGCAGACGACCGCCTTCACCTATCTTGGGGATCGCGTCACCTGGGATATCTACTGGCATGGCACCATTGGTGCCGCCAAAAAAGATCTCGATAAGCGCGTAGTGGGTTTGCGCGAGCGGCTGGCAGCCAGGGGCGGTGACGCCCGGGTGTCGGTGCTGAAGGCCGTGGTCACCCAGGCCAGCTCGGCGATACCCGCCATGCCACTTTATCTGGCGCTGCTCTTTAAGATCATGAAGGAGGCGGGTACGCACGAGGGCTGTATCGAGCAGGTGTACGGCCTGTTCCGGAACAGCTTGTATGGAGACAATCCCGAATACGATGAAGAGGGCAGGTGCCGCGCCGATGGCCACGAACTCAAACCGGAAATTCAGCAGCGGGTGGAAGAGTTGTGGCCGCTGGTCACTGACGACAACCTCAATGAGTTGTCGGATTTTGCCGGCTACAAGCGCGAATTTTTAAGACTGTTCGGTTTTGAGGTAGATGGCGTGGACTATGATGCGGATGTCAATCCGGAAGTCCCCATTGGCGGTATTGTGTGATGGCAGAGATTGATGGGGATATCGTTCCCGGAGAGGTCTATCAACTGACCGAGCGCGTTGCGCGCATCACAGCGCCCAACCCGGGGGTGATGACGGGCCCCGGCACCAACACCTACCTGATAGGGCGCGATGAAATCGCCGTGGTGGATCCCGGTCCGCTGGAACAGGCGCACGTGGATGCCATCCTCACCGCCTGCGGCGAGCGTATTAAATGGATAGTCGCCACACATACACACCCCGATCATTCCCCGGCCTGGGCACCATTGGCTGAGGCTACCGGAGCGCCCGTGTTTGGCGCCACCGCACAGGACAAAATGTTTCAGGACGAAACCTTCGTGCCCACCGAGGAGATTGCGCACGACTGGTTGCTTAAAACCGAAGCCTTTTCCCTGCGTGGTATTCACACCCCCGGCCACGTGGGCAATCATTTCTGCTTTCTGGTCGAAGAGGACGGTGTTGTACTCACGGGTGACCACATCATGAACGGTTCTACCGTGGTGATCGTGCCGCCCTCAGGGGATATGAAGGCCTACATTGATTCGCTGCGCCTGTTATTGAACTATCGGTTGACGGCCATCGCGCCGGGGCACGGCAAACTCATGGATAACCCGGAGGGCGTGGTGCAATGGATTATCGATCATCGACTTACGCGAGAGGCCAAGGTGGTGGATAAACTGACGGCGCTGGGAGAGGCTGACCTCGATGAACTGGTTGTCGCCGTTTATGACGACGTTGATCCTGGCCTCTATCCCATGGCCAAGCTGTCACTCAGTGCGCATTTGATCAAATTGGCTCAGGAGAGCCGTGCCACCTCGGTCTCTGAGCGTTGGAGCATGCTGGATCCCTGCTTAAGAGCATGAATAGGACGTTCTATATGCGTATTTATTATTAAATAAAATTACGCATATATTGAATTAAACCCGCTTCAGGCATAAGATAACCGCCCTTTTGCACGGTTTGTGCATTACTATTTCGCGGTGAGCTTAATACATTGTCTCAGCAAAGCTATCAGGAAAAGACCCTGCCACAGGTAGTCGCTGCCGCCGCGCAGCGCCATGGCAGCCGCCCTGCTGTGACCGAAGGCGATTTTCAGCTCACCTATGCCGAACTGGATGTGCGCCGTCGCGAAGCGGCCCGGGCATTTTGCGCGGCTGGTATTGAGCACGGCGATCGCATAGCTATATGGGCGCCGAATCTGCATGAATGGATTCTGGCGGCGATCGGTGCCCAGTCAATCGGTGCCGTGCTGGTACCCCTCAGTACGCGGATGAAAGGCATCGAAGCGGCGTTCCAGTTAAACGCCAGTGGTGCGCGGATGTTGTTCACCGTGGCAGAATTTCTGGGTGCCCGTTATCCGGAGATGCTGGCGGACCAGGAGTTGTCGGCACTGGAACGTGTGGTTCTGTTTGAAGGGGCGTCGTCGGGCTGTGATAGCTGGGGCGAGTTTATAGCGGCCGGCGCCACCCTCGATGAAGCGCAACTGGATGCCCGTCAAGCGGCGGTAGTGCCGTCGGACACGCTGGATATTCTGTTTACCTCCGGCACAACCGGCAAGCCCAAGGGCGTGGTGACCAGTCATGGGCAAAACATCCGGGTCTTTGAAACCTGGAGTTCCACCGTGGGCCTCAGCGCGGATGATCGCTATTTGATCATCAATCCATTTTTTCATTCCTTTGGTTACAAGGCCGGCTGGTTGTCTGCCATCCTCACCGGGGCGCATATGTTTCCGGTCAAGAGCTTTGATCTGGATGATGTGCTCGCCCGAATTGAGAGTGACCACATCAGCATGTTGCCCGGACCGCCAACGATCTATCAGTCTCTGCTGGCCCATGGCGAGCGCCAGAACTATGACCTCAGCAGTTTGCGTCTGGCGGTGACCGGGGCGGCTTCGGTGCCCGTTGAGATGATCCGACGTATGAGTTCGGACCTCGGATTTGAGTCGGTACTGACGGCCTACGGGCTGACCGAAACCTGCGGCACGGTGTCTATCTGTCGCAGCGACGATGATCCGGAAACGATAGCCACTACCTCCGGTGCTGCCATGGCGGGGGTGGAAGTGAAGTGCGTGGATGACAGCGGTGCCGAGGTAGCGCGCGGCGAGCCCGGGGAAATCTGGTGTCGTGGGTTTAACGTGATGCAGGGTTACTTCAATAACCCGGAAGAGACCGCCAATACCATTACCGGGGATGGCTGGTTGAAGACCGGCGATGTCGGCGTGATGGATGAGCGTGGCTACATTCGTATCACCGACCGCATCAAGGATATGTTTATCGTCGGCGGATTCAATTGCTATCCAGCGGAAATAGAAAACCTGTTGTGTAGTCTGCCCGGGGTTGTCCAGGCAGCCGTCATCGGCGTGCCGGACGAACGCATGGGTGAGGTTGCACGGGCCTATATCGTGCAAACCCCTGAGGCCGGCCTCGATGAGGCGCAGGTGGTCAGTTGGTGTCGGGATGCCATGTCCAATTACAAGGTGCCGCGGTCGGTCCGTTTTCTCGAAGCGCTGCCTTTGAACGCTTCTGGCAAAGTGATGAAGCCGGAGTTGCGGAAAATGGCGGAGCAGGAGTCGCCATGAATCTCGCAGCGCAACCCAAGCGGTTGGCTATGGATGATATGGACGCCCGTATCATCTCATTGCTCAGGCGCGATGGCCGCATGCCATTTCGGGCCATGGCCTTGGAACTCGGTATGACAGAAGCCACCGTGCGCACTCGGGTCCGGCGCCTGGAAGAAAGTGGCCTGATGCGGGTTGTGGCGGTTACGGATTTTGAAGCAGCCGGATACGGCATGCTGCTGGCGGTAGGTTTTGAGGTCGAGGACCGATCGCCGACGGAGGTTGCAGAAGAACTGGCGGCGATTCCCGAGGTGTTTTCAGTGAACGTCGTTGTCGGTACTTACGATATCCAGACCCTGGTGGTGACCCGTGATCTGGAATCACTGGGGGAACTTATCTCACACACGCTGGCGGAACTGCCGGGGGTGAGAAAGGTCGTTCCTTCGCTCGCCGTGGATGTGCTTAAAAACCAGCCCTCCTGGGTGCCCTTCAGTGACGAGCCCTGGTCTGCGCCTGAGTCCCAGCCTGACGGAGTGTCAGATGGGGTAACCGGTAAGCGGCAACTGGATGCGGTAGATCGCCGCATGATGCAGTGGCTGTCCCGGGACGCACGCACCAGCAACCGCAAAATCGCCGCCGCGCTGGGCATAACTGAGGGCACCATACGCGGGCGCATCAAGCGTCTGGAGGAAGAGAAGTTGATTCGCATCACGGCGGTGACCAATATCGATTACTTCGATAATCCGTCGCTGGGCTACATCTCCATTGCGCTGGAACGCAGCAGTCAGGCTGAAAGTGTAGCCCGGGCGTTGGCTGCCAAAACAGGTATCGGGTTTGTCGGCATCATGCTGGGTCGATACGACATCCTCGCCATCACCATGGTGCAAAGTAACAACGAACTGGCCGGTTTTGTACATGAGCATATATCGTCCATTCCCGGTGTGCGTACGACTGAGAGCACACTGGGTGTGAAATTTGTCAAACACGACTACCGCATGAGCCGCATTGTCGAGTGACGCGGCCTGCAAATCCCCGAAGAGGACTTTATGAAAGATAAAACCATGACAGCCACCGATGTGGTGGCGCAACTCGAGAGCGGTATGACCCTGGGCATCGGAGGGTGGGGACCACGCCGCAAGCCAATGGCGCTGGTGCGCGAAATACTGCGTTCGGACCTCACGGATTTGACCGTGGTTGCCTATGGTGGCCCTGATGTCGGCATGCTGTGCGCGGCGGGCAAGGTGAAAAAACTGATATTTGCCTTCGTCACCCTGGATTTTATTCCGCTGGAGCCCTACTTCCGGCAAGCCAGGCAGGCGGGCGCCATTGATGTCATGGAGATTGATGAGGGCATGATGATGCTCGGTTTGCGAGCCGCCGCCATGGGCGCGCCCTTTATCCCGACCCGGGTGGGTCTGGGAACCGACGTTATCCGTTTCAGTAAAGACCTGGCATTGATAGACAGCCCCTATGACGACAAGGAGTGGGTGGCCATGCCGGCGCTGAAACTGGACGCCGCCCTTATTCATGTCGATCGGGCCAGCAGCCGTGGTGTCTGCCAGATCAAGGGACCGGATCATTACATGGATGACAGCTTTGCCCGGGCCGCAGACGCCACCTACGTCAGTTGCGATGAGCTGGTGGATAACAGTTATTTTGCCGATGAGAGCGAGGCCCGCTTCGTGTTCTGGGAGCGTGCTGTCACCACCGGCGTGGTGCACATTCCCGGCGGAGCCCACCCCAGTTCCTGTAACCCGCTGTACGGTTTTGATGTGCCTCATTTCCAGGAGTACAACGCCAGCGCCAAAGACGGTGGCTTCGCCAGCTATGCGGACAAGTACATCAACGGCAAGTCAGAGGATGAGTACCGGGAGGCCGTCGGCGGTCTCGATGCGATACGCGCCCTGCCACTGCCGGTTTATTGAGGCGAACACAGACATGGAGAACACAATGAGTAATGCTGCCAGCGACTACAGCCTCGCCGAATTGATGATATGTGCCAACGCGGCTATTTATGAAAACGATGGTGAGGTACTGGTGACCGGCATCGGGGTACTGCCGCGTATCGCCGCCAGCCTGGCCATGAAAACCTGCAATACCGAGATCATGATGACGGATTCCGAATCATGGATGCTTGCAGAGCCCAATCCGCTGGGCCCGCGCCCCGCTGATTTCGTGCAGCAGAACGAAAACTGGATGGGTTTTGCGCGCATCTTTGAAAATGTGTGGAGCGGTCGTCGTCACATCACCGGTGGCCCGACACAGCTGGATCGCTTCGGGCAGAGTAATATCTCCGCCATCGGCGGCACCCACCAGCAGCCGAAAGTTCAGATGCTGGGTGCGCGGGGCTTTCCCGGCAATTCCATCAGCCATCTGAATTCTTTTTTGGTGCCGGCACACAGCACCCGGGTTTTTGTTGAAGGCGAATGCGATTTTGTTTGTACCATTGGTTATAACCCCGAGCGTCTGCCGCGGGGCTACAGCATGGATGATATCGGTCTGCGTCACATCATTACGGATCTCTGTGTGATGGACTTTGGCGGGCCGGATCACCAGGTTCGCGTGGTATCACTGCACCCTGGAATCACTGCCGAGCAGGTGCAGGAAAACACCGGCTTTGCGCTGGCATGGGCGGATGATGTTGTTACCACCGCTGCGCCTACCGCTGAACAGCTGAGCATCATTGCCGCCATGGATCCACATAATCAGCGCAGCAAACAACTGCGGGATAATCCTCCCGGCGACAGGTCCTGACATCATGCAGACAGCACTGACCGAACTACTGGGATGCCGCTACCCCATTGTGCAGACAGCGATGGGTTGGGTGGCGGACCCCGTGCTGGTTGCGGGTACCGGTAACGCCGGTGGCTTCGGCTTTCTGGCGGGTGCCACCATTCCGCCAGCTGAGCTGGAGGCGGATATCCTGCGGGTCAAGGAACTGACCGACGCCAATTTCGGCGTCAACTTTCATATGTATCAGCCCAACGCCGACGACATCGTCAACCTGGTGATCAAGCACGGCGTGCGCGCGGTGAGTTATTCGCGCTCGCCGGGTGCTGACATGGTGAAGCGACTGAAAGATGCCGGCGTGGTGTGTATGCCCACCATTGGTCTGCCCAAGCACGCCCTCAAGGCTGTTGAAATGGGTGCCGATGCGGTGACGGTGCAGGGTGGGGAGGGCGGCGGTCACACCGGCGCGGTACCCACGACGTTGCTGATTCCCCAGGTGGTCGATGCCGTGGGCGGCAAGGTGCCGGTGGTGGCGGCCGGGGGTTTTAAGGATGGCCGCGGCCTGGTAGCGGCGCTGGCCTGGGGCGCGGCGGGTATCGCCATGGGAACCCGCTTTCTGATGACTCACGAATCACCCGTTCCAGATGTGACGCTGCAGCGCTATGTGGATTGCCAGAACCCGGGGGAGATTATTGTGTCCAGGGCGATGGATGGTTTGCCCCAGCGCATGATCATGAATGAACTGCTGACCGAACTCGAACAGGCCGGCGCTCTGAAAAAACTGCTTATCGCGCTGCGCAACGGACTCGCGTTCAGACGCTTTACCGGTGCCAGTATCCCCAGCCTGCTGAAGTCAGCACTGGCCATGCAGCGTGACGATGATATGACGCCGGCCCAGGCCATTATGAGCGCCAACGCGCCGATGATTATTCAAAAAGCCATGGTTGAGGGTGAGCCGGCCCGGGGTGTTTTGCCCAGTGGCCAGGTGGCCGGTGTTATCGACAGCCTGCTGACCTGTGAAGAACTCATAGCCGGCATCGTCGCCGAGGCCGAGCAGCGCCTGCAGGTACTGGCACAGATTGATTCCCCTCTTAAATCCCGCGAGGAGCAACAAACATGACACAACCTTTTACAAGCACGGTGACCGATAATATCGCCGAGCTGGTTTTTGACTATCCACCGGTGAATGCCTTCGACAGCCGTGGCTGGTTTGCCATCGCTGATGAACTGGATGCACTGGGCCAACGCGAAGACGTCAACGTGATTATAGTGACGGCAGCGGGGCGCGGTTTTTGTGCCGGGGTGGACATCAAGGAACTGGCCGCCGATCCCCTCAAAATTGTTGACGTCAATCGCGGCAACTACAACACATTCAAGGCGATCCACTGCAACCCCAAGCCGGTGATTGTTGCCCTGCATGGCTTTGTGCTGGGCGGCGGCATTGGCATCAGTGGCGCTGCCGACATTATCGTGGCGTCTGATTGCACCACCTTTGGTGTGCCTGAAATCGACCGCGGCGCCATGGGTGGCGGTGCCCATCTGCAGCGCATGTTCCCGGTGCAGAAAGTGCGCTACATGTACTTCACCGGCGAGTTTATCGATGCCGCTGAAGCATACCGTCTGGGTGCTATCGAAAAAGTGGTTCCCAAGGACCAGTTGCTGGATACCGCCCGGGAGATGGCAGCCAAAATCGCCGCTAAATCACCGGCCATGGTGAAACTCGCGAAAGAAGCGCTGAACGGTATCGAGGACGGTGATCTGGAAGACAAGTATCGCTGGGAGCAGGGCTTTACCTTCGAGGCATACACCATGGAGGATTCACAGGAATCCCGCGACGCCTTCGTCGAAAAGCGGGACGCTGATTTCAAGGGCGATTCATAACGTGGAACTAAACTTTACCTCAGAGCAACAGGCCTTCCGCCAGCAAGTCCGTCAGTGGCTGGCGGCCCACGTACCTGCAGAACCGCTGGCGAGTTTTGATACCGCCGCGGGCTTTCAGCAACATAGGGATTGGGAGGCGACGCTGAACAAGGGCCGCTGGGGCATGGTGACCTGGCCGGAAGATTTGGGTGGCCGTGGTTGCGATCTGATCGAGTGGCTGATTTTTGAAGAGGAATACTGGCGTGCCGGTGCACCGTTGCGGGTCAATCAAAACGGTATTTTTCTGTTGGGGCCGACATTGATGGAATACGGCACCGACGCCCAGAAGGCCGAGATACTGCCCAAGATGGCCACCGGTGAGGAAGTCTGGGCACAGGGTTGGTCGGAGCCGGGTGCCGGCTCTGATATGGCAGCGATTCGTTCCAGAGCGGATCTGTCAGAGGATGGTAGCCACTACGTCATCAATGGCCAGAAGACCTGGTCGACCCGGGCGGTATGGGCGGATCAGTGTTTCGGTATGTTCCGCACCGACCCGGAATCAAAGCGCCATCGTGGCCTCACTTTTATTCTTGTGCCGCTGAATCTGGAAGGCATAACCGTCAGACCTATTCCCCAGTTGGATGGCCTGCCCGGATTTGCTGAAATATTTTTTGATAACGTCAAGGTGCCGGTTGAACGGCGCCTGGGTGGCGAGGGCGAAGGCTGGCAGGTGGCCATGGCCACCGCGGGTTTTGAGCGCGGTTTGATGCTGCGCTCCCCGGCACGGTTCCAGGAGACGGCGCGTCGGCTGGTTCAGCTGTATCGCGATAACCGCGAGTCGGCTGACCGAGATCCGGCCATTCGTGACCGTGTACTGCGTGCCTACATGGACGCCGAAAGCTACTGCCTGACCACCTATCAGACCGCCTCCCGTTTGATGGCGGGTGGCAAGATTGGCGCTGAATCATCCACCAACAAAATTTTCTGGTCGGAACTGGATCGCAATATGCACGCCACGGCGATGAGCATACTCGGCGCCCGCGCGGAGCTGTTGCCCCATGCACCTGATGCTGAAGGTGTTGGAACCTGGCTGGACGGCTGGCTGTTTTCACAGTCTGGGCCGATCTATGCCGGTACCAACGAGATTCAACGCAACATTATTGCTGAGCGTATGCTCGGCATGCCACGGGTCTGAGGAGGCGGGATCATGGATTTTACCTTTACCGAAGACCAGTTGCTGTTTCAGGAATCTGTACGGGATTTTCTGGTAAACGAAGTGACGGCAGAACGCATCAGAGCTCGTTGGGATTCTGAAAGCGGACGTGATCAGGCTCTCTGGCAGCAGTTGGCTGAACTGGGTCTGACGGGCATGACCGTACCAGAAGAGTGCGGCGGCCTGGGCCTTTCCAGCGTTGATTTTATCCTGTTGGCACAGGAGTGTGGTTACGTCGCTCTGCCAGAGCCGTTGCTGGAAAATGTTCTGGTTGCCGTGCCCACCCTGATCGATATAGCTGACGCCGGCCTCAATGCCCAGTGGCTGCCAAAAATTGCCGCCGGTGAAGCCCGGGTTGCAGTGGGTGTCGATGCCAACCCCTTTGTCGAAGATGCCGACGCCGCGGATTTGTTGCTACTGCAATACGGTGAAGAACTGCATGCGGTGCCGACAACGGAAACCAGTCTGACACGCAACCCCTCCGTGGACCCGTCACGGCGTTTATTCCGTGTCGATTGGCAACCGTCGAGTGTCAGTTGTGTCGCCAGTGGTGAAAGTGCAGCAGGCCTTATCGAGATGATGGTAAATCGCGGTGCGCTTGCCGCCGCTGCCCAGGCGCTTGGATTGGCCCAGCGCATGATTGATCTGGCTGTGGCTTACACCTCCGAGCGTCAGCAATTCGGTCAGCCCATCGGTAGTTTCCAGGCGGTTAAGCATCACATGGCGGATATCGCCGTGCGCCTCGACTACGCGCGGGCGCCGGTGTATCGCGCCGCCTGGTCAGTTGCCCATGGTCTCGATACCGCCTCAAGAGATGTTTCCCACGCCAAACTGGTGGCCTGTGAAGCGGCTGACCTCGCCGCCCAGCACACCATTCAGGTGCACGGCGCCATGGGTTATACCTGGGAAGTCGATCTGCATATTTTTATGAAAAAAGCCTGGGCCTTGAACAGCGCCTGGGGGGATGCCGGCTTGCATAAGCAGCGGGTTGGTGACGCTATTTTTGGTGATGCGCGATCCATTGGTGCGGGGGGTACCTTTCCTTGACCATCGATTGTGTTGAGCACTCGCATTGTGGGGGGCGATACCCCCCGCAACACAAGCGCTCCCGATTTCCGGTGGAAACTCGAAGCCACGACGTGGTGACCGCCGACACAAATTTCGCTCTGGCACAACCAGAGGTGATGTGGTGTATAGCTGCCTCACTGGACCGTAGGCGACAGGGACGTCGCCTCCGAGCTTACAGGGATGTATTTACAGCGTGTCCAGAGAGGCAGCTATACATCGCAGCACCGGCCTATTAGTACAGCCGATTCAATAAACAGATTCAGTTTTCAGCAGGAGCAAAAAATGCCAGAAGCATACATAGTAGACGCCATCAGAACCCCAACCGGCAAACGCCGCGGCGGCCTCGCCCATGTCCACGGCGCTGATCTCGGGGGCTTTATTTTGAAGTCGCTGGTCGAGCGTCATGACATACCGGAAGAGGATTACGACGACGTGATTTTCGGCTGCATCGATGCCATTGGTCCGTTGGCGGGTGATATCGCGCGCACCTGCTGGCTGGCGGCGGGCCTGTCACAGGAAGTGCCGGGTGTAACCGTCGATCGGCAATGCGGTTCTTCCCAGCAGTCCGTGCATTTTGCTGCCCAGGCCGTGATGAGTGGTTGCAACGATGTGGTGATTGCAGGTGGCGTGCAGACCATGAGTCAGATCCCCATCAGCTCCGCCATGGTAGTCGCCCAGCCCCTGGGTTTTGATGATCCCTTTTCCGGCAGCCAGGGCTGGCGTGCGCGTTATGGCGACGTCCAGGTTTCACAATTCAATTCCGCGCAAATGATCGCTGACAAATGGAATCTGAGCCGAGAGCAGATGGAAGAATTTTCCCTGGAATCGCACAACCGCGCCGCGCAGGCCATACAGGAAGGGCGCTTTGACGCCGAAGTGATTCCCTTTGAAGGCGTGACCATGGATGAGACCGTGCGTCAGACATCGCTGGAAAAAATGGCGGAGCTGCAGCCCCTGGCCGAGGGCGGCACGATTACCGCCGGTGTTTCCAGTCAGACCTGTGACGGCTCCTCCGCCATGCTTATCGTGTCAGAGGAAGCCCTCAAGCGATACAGTCTTAAGCCCCGGGCACGGATTCACCACATGAGTGTGCGCGCCGAAGATCCCATCTGGATGCTGACTGCACCCATTCCCGCCACCGCACACGCCATGAAGCGGGCGGGCATGAGTCTGGATGAAATTGACCTGGTAGAAATCAATGAAGCCTTTGCACCGGTGCCCATGGCCTGGTTGCATGAAACCGGTTACCCCCACGAAAAAACCAACGTCAACGGCGGTGCTATCGCGCTGGGTCACCCCATCGGTTCCACCGGCACCAAGCTGATGACCACGCTGTTACATGAACTGGAGCGCACTGGCGGACGCTACGGCCTGCAGACCATGTGCGAAGGCGGCGGTCAGGCCAACGTCACCATCATCGAACGATTGTAGGAGTATTAACATGACAGGAATTTGTGAAGGTCGCGTCGCGATCATAACGGGAGCCGGGGGCGGCCTGGGTCGCGCCTACGCACTGTGTTTTGCCGAAGAGGGTGCAAAGGTTGTTGTAAACGACATCAACACCGAAGCCGCCCAGGCAACGGTAGATGCGATCACCGCAGCCGGTGGCGAAGCGGTGGTTAACAGCTCGGACATCACCAACTACGACGATTCCCTCAACGCTGTGAGAGCGGCGCTGGATCATTTTGGGGATCTGCATGTCGTGGTTAACAATGCCGGCATCTGCCGCGACCGCATGTTTGCCTCGATGACGGAAGCCGAATGGGATGCGGTGATTGCCGTGCACCTGAAGGGACACTTTTGCATATCCAGCCACGCCGTTCACTACTGGCGCGGTCGCTCCAAAGAAGGTCATACCGTTGATGCCAGAATTATCAACACCTCCTCCGGCGCCGGGCTGCAGGGTTCCATCGGCCAGAGCAACTACGCCGCGGCCAAGGGCGGTATCGCCACGCTGACCCTGAACCAGGCCGAGGAATTGGGTCGCTACGGCATCACCGCCAATGGTCTCGCGCCCTCCGCGCGCACCGGCATGACCGAAGACGTATTTGCCGAGCGTATGGCGGTTCCCGCAGACGGCAGTTTTGACCAATACAACCCGGCTAACGTTGCCTCGATGGTGGTGTGGCTGGGTAGTGCTGCCTCCGCCAGCATCACCGGGAGAATCTTCGAAATTGAAGGCGGCCGCATATGTATCGCCGACGGCTGGCGCACCACCGATGGTGTCGACAAAGGTGCAAGATGGGCACCCGCCGAAGTAGGCGACGCCGTCGACCAGCTGCTGGCGAAGGAGACTCCCGCCCAAAAAGTCTGGGGCGCCCAATAATTGAACGCGTGCTCATAATGCAGGTTTGCTCCCAGCTCAGCCTGGTGCTATTTCCCTTTCTCCAGACTGTCTGCAGCAGGGATGCTGCAGCCAAGCCCCCATGGATGGGTTTACGGCGTGTCTGGAGAAAGGGAAATAGTGCCGGGCGACTACGTCGCTATCAGACTGTCTGCAGTATGGATGCTGCGGCCAAGCCCCCATGGATGGGTTCACGGCGTGTCTGGAGAAGGGGGACTAGTGCCGGGCGACCACGTCGCTATCCGATGCGCTCACCAGGAAAAACATAGACATGGAATTCGCCTTCACCGAAGAACAAATCATGATCCGCGAGACCGCGGCTGCCTTCCTGCAGGAAGCGTCCACCAGCGCAGCGGTACGCGCGGCCATGGATACCGAATTGGGTTACGACCCCGAACTGTGGTCGACCATCAGTTCCGATATGTTCTGGCAGGCTATCCACCTGCCAGAAAACTGCGGGGGCATGGGCCTGGGGTATGTGGAACTGGTAGCGACGCTGGAGCAGATGGGTCGCTACCTGTTGTGTTCACCGTTTTTCTCAACGGTGTGCCTGGCCGCCAACGCACTGCTGGTTCACGCCAGTGACGAGCAACAAATAGAGTGGCTGTCGCCGCTGGCCTCTGGAGAAAAAACCGCCACCCTGGCCTACACCAGCCGGGGCACTGACTGGTCCGCTGAATCAGTTTCTGTAACCTGGACTCCAGTGGCTGACGGCTACGAGTTGAATGGGGAATATAGGTATGTGATCGACGGGCATAGTGCTGATTGTTTGATTTTGGCGGCCCGGGAGGTTGGCAGCACCGGTGCAGACGGCATCCGTTTATTTTTGGTGGATAGCGATACCGAAGGTCTGCAACGACAGCGATTGGGAACGATCGATGAAACCCGCAAACAGGCCGCTATTTGCTGCGACTCGCTGCGTGTGCCAGTGAGCGCTGTGCTCGGCGATCCGGCTACTGAAGCGTGTTCGTCGCTGAGTACCGTTATTGATCTGGCGACGATTTGCGTCGCGGCAGAACAGGTGGGCTGTTCGCAACAGGCACTTGATTCAACCATTGCCTACACCCGGGAGCGGGTGCAGTTCGGCCGTACCATTGCCAGCTATCAGGCGGTTAAGCATAAGGCCGCCGATATGATGTTGAAAGTGGAAGCCGCGCGTTCCGCCGCCTACTACGCGGCGTGTATCGCAGAGGAAGCGTTGTCTGGTGGTGTTCTTGGGCAAGAGCTTGCCGAAGCCGCCAGCGTGGCCAAGGCCTATTGCAGTGACGCGGCCTACTTCTGCACCGGAACCGGCATTCAGCTGCACGGTGGCGTCGGTTTTACCTGGGAATACGATATCCAGATGTACTTCAAGCGGGCCCGGGCCAGCGAAGCATTGTTTGGTGCGGCGGGTCAGCACCGGGAGCGGTTGGCTGCGATGTTACTGGATGCCCCTGCGATTGGAGGTGCGCTATGAAACTGGAATTCAGTGCCGCTGATGAAGCCTTCCGGGAGGAAGTGGCCGGCTGGATGGCGGAAAACCTGGTGGGCGAGTTTGCGCCGATCCGTTTCCGCGGCGGCCCCGGCGATGAACACATGTACGTGGAGGAGCGCATCGCCTGGGAACAGCGCCTCGCCGCGGGTGGCTGGACCTGCATTGGTTGGCCGGAGGAGTGTGGCGGACGCGGGGCCAGTATCGAGCAGCAGGTTATCTTCGCAGAGGAATATGCCCGCGCCGGTGGTCCGGGGCGTATGGGGCATATCGGTGAAGGGTTGACCGGGCCCACCTTGATAGCTTTCGGCAACGAAGACCAGCAAGCCCGTTTTTTGCCGGGTATTCGCGCGGGTAAAGAATTCTGGTGCCAGGGTTATTCAGAGCCCTCCGCCGGATCTGATCTGGCCAACGTTAAAACAAAAGCGCGCTTCGATGAAGAGCGTGGCGTGTGGCTGATAAATGGACAAAAGGTATGGACGTCGCTGGCGCAGGACGCCGACTGGTGTTTTGTTATCGCCCGCACCGACCCCGATTCCGTTGCCCACAAGGGCTTGGGGTTCTTTCTTATCCGCATGGACCAACCGGGCATAGAAGTGCGGCCCATTCGGCAGATTACCGGGACCAGCGAATTCAATGAAGTGTTTTTCGATGATGCGGAGTGCGGGGCAGGTGACATCGTGGGCGCACCCGGTGATGGCTGGAAAGTTGCCATGGGCCTGTTGGGGTTTGAGCGCGGCGTGTCTACGCTGGGCCAGCAAATGGGCTTTCAGAATGAATTGAATGCCGTGATCGCAGCGGCGAAGGACAATGGCGCAGCGGCGGACCCGTTGATTCGTCAGCGTATTGCCGATGCCCATGTCGGCTTGAAAATCATGCGCTATAACAGCCTGCGCATGTTGTCGGGCGGCGGCGACGGCAGCCTGCAACCGGAGGCTACGATTTATAAACTGTACTGGGCAAGCTGGCGTCGCAATCTGGGTAAACTCGCCATGGACGTGCTGGGCCCCGAAGCGGAAATGCTGGAGGGCCAGGGTTACGAACTGGGCCCGCTGCAAACCCTGTTTTTGTTCAGTCGCGCAGACACCATTTACGGCGGCACCAATCAGATTCAACGCAATATTATTGCGGAGCGTGCCCTGGGCATGCCCCGGGAACCGAAGGGAAACTGACATGGCACTGAAAGAACCACCACCCTATGTGGAAGGTCACGGTCTGCTGAAGGGCAAGTCCGTATTGATAACAGCCGCAGCGGGTGCGGGCATCGGCTTCGCCGCCGCCCGCAAAGCCGTCGAGGAGGGCGCGCGGGGTATTGTCATCAGCGATATCCACGAGGGCCGGCTGGAGAAAGCCGTGGCCAGCCTGCGTGAGCATCACGGTCTGGAAAACGCCCATGGCCACGTCGCCAATGTCACCGTGGAAGACGATGTTCAGAGCCTGGTGAACTTCGCGGAAGAAACACTGGGCGGCGTGGATGTGTTGATCAACAACGCAGGTCTCGGTGGCACCAAACTGCTGGTGGATATGGAGGACGATGAATGGAGTCGTGTGCTCGATGTCACCCTCACCGGCACCATGCGCATGACCCGTGCCATGCTGCGTTGCATGCAGGAACGGGGTGCCGGCGTCATCGTTAACAATGCCTCGGTACTGGGCTGGCGGGCACAAAAAGAACAGTGTCATTACGCCGCGGCCAAGGCCGGTGTGATGGCGTTGACGCGCTGTGCAGCGCTGGAGGCGTCCGACCACGGCATTCGCATAAACGCCGTGTCACCGTCGATTGCCTTTCACGAGTTTTTGAAAAAAACCACACCCATGGAACTGTTGGAAGAACTGGCTTCAAAGGAAGCCTTTGGCCGCGCCGCTGAGGTATGGGAGGTGGCCAACGTCATGATGTTTCTGGCATCGGACTACTCGGGCTACATGACGGGTGAGGTAGTACCTGTGTCCTATCAGCAGGGTTAAAAAACGCTGCCAAAAACAGTCGTCAACAATATTTTTTTGGTCATTTATAGCAGGGTTTCAATATGAAAGACGCCGTAATAGTCAGTACCGCCCGCACGCCGATTGGTAAAGCTTTTCGTGGTGCATTCAACGACACAGAAGCGCCGGTGCTGGGTGGGCACGCGGTGCAACACGCGGTGGCCCGCGCGGGTATCGATCCCGCGGAAGTAGATGATGTGCTGTTTGGTGCGGCGGCGCAGCAGGGAACCCAGGCTTACAACCTCGGTCGGCTGTGCGGCATCGTCGGCGGTCTGCCGCGAACCACGGCGGGGATGACAATTGACCGACAGTGTTCCTCGGGGTTGATGACAATCGCCACCGCGGCCAAGGCGATTATGTGTAACGAATACGATATTGCCGTTGCCGGTGGGGTGGAATCTATTTCACTGGTGCAGAACAAACATAAGAACGCTTACCGCGCGCAGTCCGCGGCGGCTCTGAGCCTGGAATCCCACGCCTATATCCCCATGATTGAAACCGCTGAAATTGTCGCGGACCGCTACGGCGTCAGTCGCGACGCGCAGGATGAGTACAGCTACCAGAGCCAGATGAGAACAGCGCGGGCGCAGGCACAGGGCCTGTTCGATGATGAAATCGTGCCGCTGACCAGCCAGCAGGCGGTATACAACCGTGAGACCAAAGAAACCTCGTATCAGGAAGTGACACTCAGCAAGGATGAGGGCAATCGGCCCTCCACCACGCTGGAAGGGCTTAAGAGCCTGGAGCCGGTGTTGAGTGGTGGCACCTTTGTCGAAACCGGTCAGCACATCACCGCGGGTAACGCCTCGCAATTATCCGACGGCGCGTCGGCCTGCGTGTTGATGGATGGCAAGCTGGCGCAACAAAAAGGCCTGCAGCCGCTGGGTATTTATCGCGGCTTGTCAGTGGCTGGCTGTGATCCCGACGAAATGGGCATCGGCCCCGTCTTTGCTATTCCGCAACTGTTGGCGCGGCATGGGCTGACCATCGATGATATCGGCCTGTGGGAATTGAATGAAGCCTTCGCCTGCCAGGTATTGTATTGCCGCGACAAGTTGGGTATCGACAACGAAAAACTGAATGTCAATGGTGGCTCCATTGCCATTGGCCATCCCTTTGGTATGAGCGGCGCGCGCATGGTTGGCCACGCCCTCCTGGAAGGCCGACGACGAGGTGTGAAGTACGTTGTGATCACGATGTGTATCGGTGGCGGTATGGGTGCGGCGGGCTTGTTTGAAGTTGCCTGACGCCGCAGGTTGCACCCTGTAAAGGGTGGTTAGTTTTCATGCCGGCGCATAGCGCGGCGATAGACTTCCAGTGTTTCTCCGGCACAGCGGGCCCAGCTGAATTGCGTTGACCGCGTCAGTCCCTTCTCGCGGTAAGCAGCGGCCAGGGTTTTATCCTCCAGCAGGGCAAACAGGCCGCCGCGGATAGCATCCACATCCAGCGGGTCGACGGTGAAGCCGCAATCTCCCGCCACTTCCTTCAGTGAGGTGGTGTTGGACGTCAGCACAGGAGTGCCACTGGCCATGGCTTCAATCACGGGTAAGCCAAATCCCTCGTAGATAGATAAGTACGCAAACACGCCGGCACCCGCGAGCAGACTCTGAAGCTGCGGTCGCTCCAGATAGCCGGTCGTAATCACCCGGTGTGGTAGTGACAAACGGGCAATATGTTGCCGCAGCGAGTCGTTTTTCCAGCCGTCAGCGCCAGTGAGTACCAGCGGATAATTGCGCGCCACGGCCTCTGGCAACGCCTCGTAAGCGTCCAGCAGTCGCTCCATATTTTTGCGTGGTTCAAGGGTGGCCACCGAGAGAATATAGCCGCCCCGTCGCAGACCCCATTTGTCCAGTTCACCGCTGAGCTCAGCATCGGTGTGCACCCGGAAGCTGGGATCACAGCCGTTGTGGCACACCGAGATTTTATCCGGGTCATCGACCAGTGCCAGATCCAATAATTCGCGCCGGGTGAATTCACTGACGCTGATGATTGCACTGGCCTGGGCAATGGCTCGGGGCAGGTGATGATTCAGCCAGTCGATGCGTTCCTTTGGATGGGTTTCCGGGTGCCGTAGATGTGACAGGTCGTGAATGGTTATTACGGTGGGGCCGTCGTGTGCAGGTGGCACATAGTTGGGCGCGTGTAACAGCCAGGGTTGTGAAAGATTGCGTTGCGCCGATGTACTTTTGTTTTGCTCCAGCGCGGCGCGCTGACGTCGATCACGCCGGTAAGCGCTCAGGGCAGACATGCCGGGCACATGGCGCAGTACTTTTTTCAAGGCCGAGACCACGTCGCCATTGAGCGTCCCGTTTTGCCCGTTGCGCTTCTCCTCCAGACTGTCGAGATCATGCGGTAACCAACCCAGCTGACCCTGTTTGGCGAGCTTGACCAGTTGTGTCAATTGCTCGCGTTCGCTGAAGCCATGGTCGTCCAGTCCGCGCAGCTGGCCAATACCGGGGTGGCGCAAAAACTCGTCTAACAGGTGCGCCGTGTAATACCCGATTCCCGTTAAGGGGGGATAGAGCGAGTCCGTGGCCAGAATCAGGTTTAGCGGGTTGTTGTCGTCAGTCACGTTTTGTGGCAGCCCGATGCAGGTGTGTTGAGCATAGCGGAAGCAGGCTCACAGTTTGCCGAGCAGTGCCTCGATCTGTGTTGCCCGCAGAATGTGGCGAAGTCGCTGTGATAACCGCCGCCAGTCGTGTTCCTCCAACCAGCGGTTTTGCTCATCCTGCAGTACACCGAGTTCCTCCTTGCTCTTGGTCATAGCGCTGCCCAGGCCAGCTGCAATGGCTGCTGGTTCAGCCCCCGGTAGTATGGTCACCGCGTCTGCCACATCGCTGAAGATACTGAGGGGTGTGCAGTATACAGGCTTACCCGTTGCTAGTCCCCACCTCACCGCCGCACTGGAAGATTCGCTGGTGTCCTGGTAGGGAAAGACGACGGCTTCGGCCTGTGCCAACCATGCCAGGGATTCTTCATCCTCCAGAAAATCGGTAATCAGGGTGACCTTATCCCGCAGTCCATGACGGCGGATCAGGTTGCGACAACGCACGGCTTCGTCTTTCGAGACTGGCAGGGGATACAGGGCATTCATCAGCAGCAGGTGAGCGTCCGGATAATCGTTTTGCAGCAGGTTGAAGGCTTCAATCAGTTGCGGAATACCCTTGTGTGGCAGTAGAAAGCCATAGCTGGCGATGACTCTCTTGCCTTTCAAATTCTGCCAGCGTGGGTCCTCGGAGCCACCTGTCATATTCTGGCTATTGCCTTGAGCCTGATTAATCACCCCGTGGGGGAACAGGCATACATTGTCTACAACGCCCTGGGTTTTCAGGAGGTTCAAGTCGTTGATGCTGTGCACAAACACGCGAGTAACACGGTTGAGTTCAGGCTGTAATGCCCGCAGCGAGGCCGGCTGATCACCCTGCCAGCCACCCCGGGTAGAGTGGCAGGTCATAAAGGTTTGTATGCCGCGTTGGTGCAGGGCGGCCAGTAGCCACTTGAATCCGCCGGGAGAAAAGAAGGCGAAGTTGAATTGCAGATGCACCTGCTCAATACCCTGCTCGATGATGGCGTCCAGCAGCCGGGTCGGGTTTTCGGGGTTGCCGGAGGTCCAGCAGCGAATAACATTGGGCTCGTCACTTTGTAAGACTTCGGCATTGTCATCTGCGAATATCAGGTAATCGTCGAAGGCGGGTTTTATCAGTAACTGACTGTAAGCGGCCACACCACATTTGCTGTTCCATGTGGTGACAAAGGCAAGCTTTGCCGGAGCCGGGTTGACCGGCAGTTTGTCTGATGTCTGCACCGCGTGGCTCATCCGCTCTGCGACCGCGGCCCAGGTGAATTTATGCTGGATAAGCTGCCGGGCGTTATGAGTGCGGGTACCGGTAAACGACCGCCAGTTATCCGTCATCTGCGCCCGGGCAAAATCCTGTAGCAAAACCTGCAGCTGATAGCCGTCGGGTTCCGCCCACACGGAATCGGACAGGCCCATGTGGGTGGCGGCTGGTGCGAATTCGTAATCCAGCAACCAGCTGGTTTCCGGGGTGCAAAAATCCCGCTGGCCGCCATAGGCTGTGGTGATCACCGGCATGTCGTGCAGCATGGCTTCTGCCAGTGGCAGACCGAAACCCTCGCCACGACTCGGAGCCACCAGTACATCGCAGGCGGCGTACAGCGCGCGGATCGCGCCCGCGCTGAGGTCCTCGTTGAGCAGGACAATATCGGCGCCTTCTTCATGCGACTTGCGCCACTCAGCCAGCGTGTCCTCTATGCAATGATGTGGATTGGCAAAGGTTTTGATCACCAGGGTGACGTTGTCCTTTGCTGTAAACGCGTCGGCCCAGGATTGCAGCAGCACATCGATTCCTTTGCGGGGAAAAGCCGATGAAATATGGAGAAAATTCAGGCCCTCGCCCAATTCTGGCAGTGCCTCGGCATCGGGTTCGGCCTGCAGAATATGATCAGCACCGATACCGACGTTAAACGTGGGCAGGGTGACGCCGTTATTGCCCAGCACCTGGCTGACGTAGGACGACATGGTGGTGGCGAAGGTGAGGCGGGTGTTCATCTGCTGCACCACGTCCCAGGGCAGGGCGGACTCTTCCCAGCCGTAAGCACACAGACCGTTGTTAACACCGTGCATCTGGCCCAGACCCAAGGGGTACATCAGTCGCAGCACGGTAGTGGCTGGCGCAGCGCCATCGACCTGTAACGCGGCAACCCGGGGGTTGTTCTGGATAAACCCGGGGTGGGGCGGGTAGGTTCCCACCGCCTCCAATGGCTGTAGCCCTGTTGCTCCGGCGTGCTCCTGCAACGCCATCGCCATATGACAATTAACCATGGCCAGGCTGTAGCTGCTGTCAAAAGGACCGTCGATACGAAAGCTGAGTCCAGCCCGGTTGTCAGTCTCGGGCACCAGCTCGCGCCGCAGTCCGGGCTCGCGGTAGAACAACGCCAGTCGCGCGGCAATTTGGTCGGGAGTTTCCTCTGATGACAGTTGCAGCAGTGGCACCTGAGCATAGGCCGCAAAGCGCTGGTATCTATCCAATGCTGGATCGGACCCTGCCACCACGCTTATATCGCAACTCAGTAGCGCCTGGGCCAAAACTATATCGTTGCCCGATTCCGTCATTGCAGCGTCGGCAAAGATGACCAGATCATCGATACCCAGAAGTTTTATTGTGTCTGCAATCTGCTGTTGGGTCGGTGCTGTGCCTGGTGCAATCCAAAGCACCCGAAACTCGGGGTACACACCCGGTTCCTTGGCTGCAGCCCGGGCGAAAATCTCTCCCAGTGGATGACCGTGTTTACCCGCCGGCAAGTTCTGGTTCGCCTCGACGCCACTCATGCTGTTGAGCTCCCGCTCGTGGTGCTACCTGAGAGCTTCAAGCCATCCAGATACTTTGCCAGCTGAATGAGTAGTGCGCTGCGCTGAAAGCGTCCCAGGTTTTCCCGGCCAGCGATTCGCAATGTGTCAGAAAGATCAGACTGCTGGGTGAGGGTTCTGGTTGCAGCGGCGAATGCCAGGGCGAGTTTACTCTCATCGTTTTCCTCCAGCACAAGCCCGGCCTGTCCCAGTGTGTCGGTTAGACCCGGGGCGTCGGTGGCGACAACAGGCAGGCCATGAAAGTTGGCCTCGATCAGCGGCATGCCGAAGCCCTCATGCTCGCTGGCGCACCAGTAGATATCTGCGCGGTCATAAAGCCAGGTGAGAGCAGGGTCACTGAGTTTGCCCGTCAGCTGTGCATGCTCGTGTAGATCGTGTTCGACCAGGGACTGTCTCAGCAGGCGTTCATAACCGGGGTTGGTGGTGGCGCCCACCAGCAGCAACAGCGGCTGCTCAGGCTCGCCAGCGCACAGATTCCGCAGCGCTGCCATGGCCTCGATAAGAATATGCTGGCGTTTGTTTTCCACTAATCGACCCACCGAAAGAATGACCGGGCGCGCGCTGGCCGAAATATCCAGCGGCGGTGGCGCGCCGGTCTCCGCCAGCCGCGCCATGTCTACCAGCATCGGGATGGTGGACACATTGCGATAACCCTGCT
>CALJGI010000037.1 GCA_938074045.1 uncultured Halieaceae bacterium | reverse complement strand
GGTCGTCATGCTGTTGCAATCCATACCCAATGAGCGACCCGGGTTTGGGCCGCGCTTTAATTCAGGCTATCCTAGTCGCCCGTACTTATTGAAGGCGATGTCACCGTGACAGAATCCATGTCCCAACAAGCCATGCAACTCAATGTCGAGGTTGTCTCCGATGTGGTGTGTCCCTGGTGCATTGTCGGTTACCTGCAATTGCAGCGGGCCCTGGAGATGATGCCGGGACAGTTCAATGTGCTGCTCACCTGGCATCCCTTTGAACTTAATCCCAATATGCCACCCGAGGGCCAGGACATCCGCGAACACATCGCCGAGAAGTACGGCAGTTCTGCGGCACAGAGCCAGGGGACTCGGTCGCGTTTGCAGGAAATCGGATCATCGCTGGGGTTTGAATTCAATTACCGGGATGACAGCCGTATCTACAATACCTTTAAGGCGCACCAGCTGCTGCACTGGGCCAGAAAAGAGGGTTGTCAGACGCCTTTGAAACTTGCCTTGTTTGAAGCCTTTTTCAGCCGGCAGCTGGATGTCAGTCAGGACGCCGTGTTGATAGAAACGGCAGTCAGCGTAGGGCTGCCGGAAGATGAGGCAGCTGCGGTGCTAAGCGACGGCAGATACGGTGAAGCAGTACGCACCGAACAGTATCGCTGGTTGCACAAGGAAGTTCACGCCGTTCCCAACTTCGTGTTCAACAAGGAATACGTGGTGCCCGGCGCGCAGGAAGCTGAGACCTTTGTGCGCGTTCTCAACCGAATCAGAGAGCGCGCGGTGGCGTAAATGATCTCGTTGCCTTTGCAGAGGGCTTTTTTGACAGATATTAGTGGGGTAGGGCGGCGCCTGCTTCTATCCACTGTTTTAACTGATCCCGTTCGCGCTCGGTCATGCCGGTTTTATTCAAAAAAGGCATATCGGCAGCGTCCACAGAGCGAGCCTTGATACGAGCTGCCCAGCGTTTTATATCTGCGTGTTCCTCCAGCAGTACACCACCCGGTGCCACGGTAAACACGTCGTCGGTGGGCGTAGCTGAATGGCAACTGGCGCAACGCTGTCGCACGATATTAATGGCGCGCCCGCTCAACGCAGGGTCGGCGCTTACTCGTTGAGCAACGGGCTCTGCCGTTGGTGGAGCGATTACCCAGGCGAGTAAGACCGTTGCCACAATAGTCCCCACCAGGATAAGCGGTTTATTGATTTGTTTGTGCCGCAGCATGAAATACTGCCGGGCGATGGCGGTTATGGCGGTCAACACCAGCAGAATCAGCCAGTTGAACTGATGGGTATAGGTCATCGGGTAGTGCGCGCTGATCATGATAAACAGCAGTGGCAACGTCAGGTAGGTGTTGTGGGTAGAGTGTAATTTGGCGCGGGCTCCCCATCGAGGGTCTGGCTCATTGCCTTGTTCAATCGCCGCTACCAGGGCTTTCTGCGAAGGAATGATTACGCGAAACACGTTGCCTGCCATCAGGGTGCCGATCATAGCGCCAAAATGGATATAGGCGCCGCGACCGCTGAATAATTGTGTGAGGGTATAGGCGGCGACGATTCCTGCCAAAATCAGCAGTGCTGCGATGACCCTGTCGTGTTTTCCCAGCGGGCTGCGACACAGAAGTTCATAGGCAACCCAACCGCCCAGCAGAAAGGACACTCCGATAACAATGGCCTGTGTGGTGCTCAGGTTGGCGACGTCGCTATCTATCAGGTACGCATCCGCACCCAGGTAGTACACCAGGGTCAGCAACACCATACCCGTCAACCAGGTCGAGTAGGCTTCCCATTTGAACCAGTGCAGTGTTGCCGGCATGGCCTGTGGGGCCAGTTTGTACTTGGCCACCTCATAGATGCCGCCGCCGTGTATGGACCACAGTTCGCCCTTGATACCCCGGGCTTCTTTGTCTGCTGAGGGTGGTTCCAGGCTGTTGTCCAGCCACATAAAATAAAAGGACGCGCCTATCCAGGCCACGCCGGTGATCACGTGCAGCCAACGTACGATGAGACTCAGCCATTCCAGAATATACGCATCCATGATCAGCCCTCGATGCCCGCTTCCATGGATTTGTCACGGTCGTGCACCTTGCGACCACCGGACCATGTTTCGGCGATGAGCCGGTCGTCACCCAGCATGCACAGCACGAACAATTCCTCAAACAAATCCCGGCAGCGTGCCAGCCGATAGGTCATCAGCGGCGTGCAGGTTTTGTCCAGCACCACAAAGTCCGCCTCTTTTCCGGGTTCGAAATTGCCGATCACATCCTGCAGATCCAGGGTTTTTGCGCCTCCCAAAGTAGCCAGATAAAAGCCCTTGAAAGGCGTCATCTGTTCGCCCCGCATCTGCGCGACTTTGTAGGCTTCATTCAAGGTTTGCAGAATGGAAAAACTGGTGCCACCGCCGACGTCGGTCCCCAGTCCCACATTGATCTTGTGCTCTTCAGCGCGCTCAAGACTGAACAGACCGCTTCCCAGAAACAGGTTTGAGGTTGGACAGAAGGCGATACCGGAACCGGACTCTGCGAGTCGCTCCCACTCGTTGTCGGTCATGTGTATACAGTGGGCAAAGATACTGCGCCTGCCCAGAAGTCCTGCGTGGTCGTAGGTGTGCAGGTAATGATCTCGATCGGGAAACAGTTCCCCCACCCAGGCTACCTCGTTCAGGCTCTCTGACATATGTGTATGCAGGTAGACATCGGGATACTCGCGCAGGAGATCACCGGCGCGGGCCAGTTGTTCCGGGGTAGAGGTGGGTGCGAACCGTGGTGTGACGGCGTAGCGCAGGCGGCCGCGATTATGCCATTTCTCAATCAGTGCCTTGCTCTCCCGGTAACTGCTCTCTGCTGTATCTCTCAGTTCCTCCGGTGCATTGCGATCCATCATCACTTTGCCGGCAATCATGCGTAGATCGCGTTGTTCGCAGGCCTCGAAGAAGGCATCCACCGATGCTGGATGTACGGTGCCAAATACCAGGGCAGTGGTGGTTCCCGCGCGCAGCAACTCATCCAGGAATGTATCTGCCACCTCCCGGGCGTGCACTGCATCGGAAAACTTTGCCTCGGTGGGAAAGGTGTAATCCTCCAGCCATTCCAGCAGTTGTCGGCCGTGTGCTCCGATGATGCCAATCTGTGGGTAATGGGTGTGGGTGTCGATAAAGCCCGGGGTGATCAGCGCGTTTTCGTGTTCAATAACCCGGGTGCCAGCGGGCAGTTCCGGGAGCAGGGTGGCGGCGTCTCCCGCTGTCTTTACTTTGCCATCCTCTAATACCAACAGGCCATCAGGAAAGTGCTGGTGCGCTTCCTCGGTGCTGTACTGTTCCGGATCCGCTACAAAATGCAGCAGCGCGGCGCGGTGTGCGGTCAACATATCAGTGACGCTCCAGGAGCACGGTAATATCCCGGGGCAGGGTCTGTTCCTGACAATTGTTCCCGGATCCCACGCGATCCACGACGAAGAATTCTGATTCGCCTTCCAGGGGCAGGCAGTAGTGGTGCCAGGTATTGCGAAAATAGTTCACACCCTGGAGGGGTGAGGCGATAAACGCACGAATATTCGCGGCTTCAAGATCGTCGCCCACTGCCACAACCACGAGGTAGGGATGTCCAGAGCGTGGCAGAAAAAGCTGTGAGCCCAGCGGGTGGCGCTCCATCGTCTCGATACGAAATGGCAGATTAACCGGCTTGCTGACGAAAATGCTGATCGCGGTGCTACCGCCTTCCAGCCTGGTATCAAGTGAAGCGAGGTCGTGGTGGCGGTCGCAATTGCCCTCGTTGATGGTACGAATCTCGTTATCGGCGGAAAGCTCGATCACCTCGCCGTAGGGCGCAAAGGCCTGAGCGGAAAGCGGTTCCGGCTGTAGCAACAAGGTGGTCAACGGTTCAACTCCCGCGGTATGTTGAGTAGCCATAGGGTGCCAGCAACAAGGGGATATGGTAGTGATCACCGCTGTCATCCAGGCGAAAGACAACATCCGCCCAGGGATAGAAATCAGACTGGTTGGTCCCGGCGAAATAGTCTCCGGTGGCAAAATGCATCTGGTAAACCCCAGCGGGGAGTGCGGTGTCCGCGGGGCAGAGATCGGAGATACGACCATCCGAATCTGTGGTGCCCTCGGCGATAACAGTCCAACTATCGCCCTCTCTGCGTGAAAGCTGAATCGCCAGGCCCGCGGCAGGCATACCATGGGCTGTATTCAGGACGTGGGTGGTGATCTGGCTCATAGCAGTTTCTCCAGACGGATATTGAAAATTTTACGCTGCTCTTCGGCGGCAATCATAAGTTCTTTGTCTCGCTCATTGTGCATCCGCTGCTGCAATAATTCGTTCATCTCCACCGCCGATTTGCCGGTGGCGCACACAATGAACATAAAACCAAACCGCTGCTCATAGCGCTGATTACCCTGGGCAAGAGCTTCAAGAACGACAGTGTCGGCTGCACCCATGCTGGATTGTTCACCGGCGGCGAGGTCGCGGGTTGCTGAGTATTTCTCGCGCAATGAATCGATGTCGCCGATACGCGGATGTCCGACAAACGCTTCAAGGTAATCCTCTTCGGTTAGTTGGCGCCAAACCGTATCAGCCTCGGACACCAGATGCGCCAGATCGCGAAAGGGGCGTCGGGCGACCAGAGCTGCTACCCAGCGGTCGCTGGCGCAGCACTGGGTCAGCGCCATGGTGGCGCCATCCGTGTCCGCGCTGTTCAGTTCTTCCAGCGTCATTCTGCGCCTGACCTCTGCCAGTCAGGTTCACCGAATATTCGGAGTCGGCTCAGACCCCCGTCCGGATAAATGCTGACCCTGACGTGGGTAAAAATCTCTGTTGCCGGCACCATGATTTCCGGGACGTACAGATGCTCCTTATCCGGGTCCAGCGGTTGCTCTGACAGGACTGGCCGCCAGTGGATATCCGCCGCCGCAATGTCATCGCGTTCAGCGTTTACCGCTGCCAGGGAGAACCGATCCGGATAGTTGCCCTTGAAGTGGGCGGTGTCGACCAACACCTTGCGAATAGTCCCCGGCACGCCCAGTTGGATGATGGCCCAGTCGTGCTGACCGTCCCGACGACGCTTTGTCTCCCAGCCATCCCCCATATTGACGCCGCGGCCGGGCATGACCAGATTACTCGGGGAGCTGTAAAACATGTCGCTGGCAGCGATGCCGCGACCGCCGTTGGCGGCGGCGGCCAGATCCACCAGTTCACCCGGCAGAAAATGTTGCGGATTTATCAGTGCAGTCCCGTAGACCCTAAAACGGGCAATGCCGCCGTCGGGGAACATCCTGAGGCGCACATGTGTCCAACCCTCATCGCTGTCGCAATGGAACAGATTGCGTGAGTGTGCTTGTACGGGCGAGGTCGGCAGAATTTCGGTCCAGAAGACCTCGTCGCCTGGTTTCGGGTCGTGGCTCAGTCGAGCGGCCTCGACAGCCACCTGTTCCGGCGCATTGCCGCGAAAGTGGTTGGTATCGATATCAAATCCGTGGATTTCCCCCGCCACCCCCAGTCGCAACACACACCAGTCAAAGTCGGGGTCATCGTCGCCGCGGCGTCCAAAGCTGCGCCGGGATTCCCAGCCATCCATCCACTGACCGGTGCTCACGAAATGCCCTTCGCGAAACACTCCGCGGCCGGGTTTTACCAAATTGTCACAACTGGCGAACCACTGGTCACTACAGGCGATTGCGCGCCCCCCCACACGTTCGGCCAGGAGGTCCAGGTACTGATGTGCGAGATTTTCCAGTTCTCGGTCAGCCGTCATGACATTGTCCTGTTTGATTGCCGGCCAGTATGCTCTGGCCTAGAGGTTTACCATACATGGTGTCGTTCCCATAAATTTTCTGGCCGCGCAGGTAGGTGGCCATCACCTTGCCGCGCACTTTTCTACCCGCATATGGAGTTATTTTATGGCGATACCTGATGGTATCCGGATCGATTTCTGTGCTGCACTTATCGTCAAAGATGACCAGGTCGGCATCGTATCCGGTCTGGATACGCCCTTTGCGATCACCAAGGCCGGAGAACTTCGCGGGTGCGTGACACATCCAGTTGCACACATCCACCAGTGAATGCTGACGTTCCCACGCCGCTGTCCACATCAGCGGCAGACCAAACTGCAGGGAGGAAATGCCACCCCATGCGCGCTCCAGGTCACCGCTGTCGATATGCTTGAGGACAGGCAGGCAGGGTGAGTGATCAGACACAACAAAACCAATATCACCCTTGGCCAGTCCCTGCCACAGCGCATCGCAATTGGCCTGTTCACGAATGGGAGGGCAGCACTTGAACACCGTTTTCCCATCGGGGATCTCTTCCGCGCACAGTGTCAGGTAGTGTGGACAGGTCTCAGCGGTGATATTCAGACCATTCACTCTGGCGCTGCGGATCAATTCGATCGCCTCTGCAGATGAGAGGTGGACAACGTGCACTCTGGGTTCCAGTCCCTCGGCTTTCAGTTCTGCCGCGATCTCGATCAACAGCTTTACGGCGTCGGTTTCCCAGTGGTGGGGTCGTGAGGCGAGAAAACTCTGGTAGTGGACGCCGATATCCGGCGGTGGTGAAGCCGAGCTGTCCAGTTCCGCATGAATAAGATAAGGGCGCCGATAGCGCGTCAGCACTGTCATGGCCTCTCGCAATTCGGCCCGGCCGACCGGGGGAAACTCATCCAGGCCAGAGTCTATGGTGAAGGATTTTACCCCCAGCACCCCAGCCTCCAGCAACGCTTCCAAATCATCCAGGCTGCTCGGTATGACACCTCCCCAAAAACCGCAGTCTATCCACAGCTTGCCGTCCAGAGCGGACAGTTTTTCCTGCAGTGCCGGGGCGGAGGTAGTCACCGGGCTGCAGTTCAGTGGCATATCCACCAACGTAGTGATACCCCCGGCTGCGGCGGCCTGGGTACCCGTGTCGTAGCCCTCCCACTCCGTGCGCCCCGGTTCGTTAATGTGAACGTGGGTATCCACCAGGCCGGGTAGCAGACAGAGATCGCCCAGATCCTCAACGGGTATTCCCGGTTTCGTTGGCGCGTCCAGGGCGGCGATGTCGGAAATTTTGTGCCCACTAACCGTCACCGTAGCGGGGCCAATTCCTTTGGCTGTGACAACCTTGCGGCTGCGCAGGGCAAACTCGTTCACGTGTCAGTCAACTCGGTGGTGGCGAGTTCCCGCCAATCAATGCCCTGTGCGGTTGGGACGGGGATTTGTTCGCGCTGGTTCTCAACGATCAACTCCGCAGCCACAGCTACCGCTATTTCCGCCGGCAGTTTGCCGCCGACACCCGGCAACCCGATGGGGCAGTGGACAGGGGCAAAGAAATCATCGGCGTGACCACGGTGACGGAAGCGCATCTGAAAGCGACGCCACTTGGTGTCAGACCCAATCAGGCCGACGTAATGTGCATCCCCGCGGGCGAGGATAGCCTCGGTGATGGCAAAATCCATGGGGTGCGAATGTGTCATGACTACATAGCTGGTTCCCGCCGGCAAATCGGCGACCTCATCTTCCGGTTGTTGACTGACAACGGCCCGGGTGTTGGCGGGCAGCTCATCGGGCAACGCCTCGGCGCGGCTATCCACCCAGGTAAGCCGACAGGGGAGCTCCGCCAGAATTTTTGTGAGCTGGTGCCCGACATGACCCGCTCCGAATAGTGCGATGTGCCAGTGCGTCGCCGGGAAGCTTTCGAAAAGAAGACTGGTCCGGCCACCGCAGCACTGTCCCAGACTGGGTCCCAGTGGAAAGTGCTCCAGCCGTTGTCGTGCTTCACCGAGCTCCAGCATTTCGGCGGCGATATCAAAGGCGCGGTGTTCCAGGTGACCGCCGCCTATGGTGCCGTGCCCACCTTCCAGGCATATCACCATCTTGGTGCCGCTATCGCGTGGCGTTGAACCGCGGGCTCCCAGTACCGTTACCAGTACATAAGCCTCACCCCGGGCGCTGATCTCGGAGACGACGTCATACCAGGGCATGTTGGTCCGCATGTCAGTTACGCTCCCGCATGGATCGGCAGGCCATAAACACCTGTTCCGGAGTTGCCGGTGCATTCAGTTGCGCGCTTTCCCGGTAGTCGCTCAAACTGGCGACGGCATCCCCCAGGGCGCTCCATACCGCAATCCCCAGCATCAGCGGCGGTTCGCCGACAGCCTTGGAATGAAAAATGGTTGCTTCGCGATTGGGTGAATCCGGTAACAGTTCAACCCGGAAATCCCCGGGTGTGTCTCCGATGGCGGGTATTTTGTAGGAGGCGGCGGAGTTCGTCTGCAGGCGACCATCTTCGCCCCACACCAGTTCCTCGGTGGTAAGCCAGCCTGCGCCCTGGATGAAACCGCCCTCGATCTGGCCAATATCGATGGCCGGGTTCAGGGATTCGCCCACATCCTGGCAGATGTCCGCGCGTATCATGCGATACTCGCCTGTCAGCGTGTCAATCAACACCTCCGCCACCGCGGCGCCGTTCGCGAAGTAAAAGAACGGTCTGCCACTGGCCGTGTCCCGGTTGTAGTGAATCTCGGGTGTGCGGTAGTAGCCTGTGGCGGAGAGGCTGATTCGATTCATATAGGCCAGCTGTATGAATTCGGCGAAGCTGTAGCGCTCCTGCCCGACATGCACCTGGTTATCGATAAAGCAGACATCGCCTGGTTCAGCCCCGAAGTGGTTGCCGGCAAAATCGACCAGGCGCTTTTTGATTATCTCCGCGGCATCCAGCGCTGCCATACCGTTGAGGTCGCTGCCAGACGAGGCCGCTGTCGGTGAGGTATTGGGCACCTTGTCGGTGCGGGTGGCGGTACAGGCGATTCTCTCGATGTCAACCTGGAAGGCGTGGGCCACCACCTGCGCTACCTTGGTGTACAAACCCTGTCCCATCTCTGTGCCACCGTGATTGAGTTGAATCGATCCGTCGGTGTATATGTGTATCAAGGCGCCGGCCTGGTTCAGGTGTTGAACGGTGAATGAAATCCCGAATTTTGCTGGCGTCAATGCCAGGCCGCGCTTAAGTACTGGGCTCTGCCGATTGTATTCCTGTATCTCCGCGCGGCGTCCCCAGTAGTCTGAAGTGCCTACCAGGCGCTCTACCAGAGACGGAATAATATGCTGCTCGATTTTCTGGCCGTAATGGGTTGAATCTCGCCCATCTTCCGCCGAATAGAAATTGCGCTGGCGTACAGTCAGGGAATCTTCGCCGACAGCCCGCGCGATACGCTCGATCATGGCCTCGGTCGCCAGCATACCCTGTGGACCGCCAAATCCGCGAAAGGCGGTGTTACTGACGGCATTGGTCTTGACCCGGTGCCCTGTGATTCTCGCTGCGGGCAGGTAGTAGGCGTTATCCGCGTGAAACATGGCGCGATCGACGATGGCGTCAGACAGGTCGGGTGAGTAGCCACAACCACCAGCGAGATCCATTTCCACGCCCTGAATAAGCCCGGAATCGTCGAAGCCCACGGTAAACTCAGTGTGGAAGGGGTGTCGTTTTCCAGTGCCGACAAAGTCGTCGACCCGGCCGAGTCTCAGTTTGATCGCGCAACCGGCTTTCCAGGCGAGTAGAGCAGCCAGGCACGCCCACTGATTGGCATGTGTTTCCTTGCCGCCAAAACCGCCACCCATGCGCCGCACTTCGACCGTAACCCGGTGCAGCGGAATGCCCAGCACTTCTGCCACCAACTTCTGCCCTTCACTGGGGTGCTGGGTGGAGGAATACACCATCATGCCGTTGTCCTCGGTGGGGATGCACAAGCTGACCTGACCTTCCAGATACATGTGTTCCTGACCACCGCTGGAGAATTCGCCGTGCAGACGACGTGGCGAGGCCTCTATGGCTGCTTTAGCGTTTCCTCGTGACTGGGTATGTGAAGGTCTTACCAGCTGTTCCTCTTGCAAACCATGCCGAATGTCCAGGTTGGACTCGGTGTTCTCGTACTCCACCTCTGCCAGTCGTGCCGCCTGGCGTGCCTCTGTGACCGTGTCCGCCGCTACCGCGAACAGGGCCTGCCCATGAAACTGAACTACACCTCCCTCATCTAGCAACAGGGGGTCACCGGGAAACACCGGGCCGATGTCGCGATGCCCGGGTATGTCCTGCAAGGTCAGCACGGCCTGAACACCGGGCGACTGCCGAACCCGGGAGAGGTCCAGTCGCTTAATTCTGCCGCTGGCGATTGTGCTCATGCCCACCGCCCCATGCAGACACGATGCGGGTACAGGTATGTCATCAATGTAGCGGGCGGCGCCGCTGACGTGCAGGGTCGCCGCCTCGTGTTGCAATTCAGCGCCCACCTTGCTCGTTGCTTGCCCGGGTGTGTTGGCGTTTTGGGCGGGCAGATTACGCATGGAGATGCATTCTTATTGGTGTCCCGGCGTTCGAACTTTCCAGGTAGCAGCGCAACAACAGATTTTGCGAGGCGCTCAGGCGGTAGTCTGCGCTCGCACGAAAATCCGAGATGGGATGAAAGTCCTCGGTCAGCTTCTCCGCGGCTATCCGGACATTGGCCTCATTCCAGGAAGTCCCGATTAAAGCGTTTTCGCTGGCAGGTGCCCGGCGCGGAATCTCTGCCATTCCCCCAAACGCTATTCGGGTGTCGGCGACAATACCATCCTCCAGGCGCAGGTAGATCGCGGCGCAGGTGGCGGAGATATCATCTTCCCAGCGTTTACTGAGCTTGTAGGTCCACAAGGATTCCTCTGCGGCGAGCAACGGTATCCGTATGCGTTCGATAAATTCTCCGGGTTGCAGGATGGTGCGCCGGTAAGCTGTGTAAAAATCTTCCAGCATGACATCGCGTGTGTTCTCACCGCAGCGCAAGCGCATTGTCGCGCCCAGCGCAATCAGCGCGGGGGGCATATCGGCAATCGGTGAAGCATTTGCGATGTTGCCACCGATGGTGCCGCGATTACGGATCTGCAGTGATCCCAGGCGATCCAGTAACTCCCCCAGGCTTGGGAAATTGGCCACCAGCGGGGCCCTGATGTCGCTATAGGGGGCCGCCGCGCCGATATCGAGTATGTCACCTTCCTGTCGAACAGTGGACAACTCCGCCACGTCACTGATATCGACGAGGTGATCAAAGCGCTGTAACGATTGTGTGACCTGCAGATAGAGGTCGGTACCGCCGGCCACCAGCGTGGCTTGGGGGTGCTGTTCCAGGATGGCCGCCAGTTGGTCGACGGAGGCAGGTTGATCATAGCCCGGAGTATTCTCCGGTTCGTCAATGGTCAGCTGTGCCAGCAGCGCGAGCGTGTGGGGTTCAGTATGCGTGAATTGATCCTGCGTTGAGCCCTCAAACATCGCGGTAGCAGCATCGATAATCGGACGATAGCCGGTGCAGCGGCACAGGTTGCCACCCAGGGCATCGCAGATTGCGTTCCGGTCCGCGCTCTGCGCTGTTTTTCGGTGTGCAAACATGGACATCACAAACCCCGGCGTGCAGAACCCACACTGGGAACCGTGCTGGTCCACCATACATTGCTGCACCGGGTGCAGGGCGTCACCCTGTTGCAGGTCTTCGACGGTGATGAGCTGCTTTCCCTGCAGACTGCCCAGGGGAGTAATACATGAGTTGATGGCGTGATAGCGAAGACCTGGTTCAGCGCCGTCTGTCTCAGGATGCGCCAGCGACGCCACCACGACGGTACAGGCACCGCAATCCCCGGCGGCACAGCCCTCCTTGGTGCCGGTGCGTGCAAGCCGCTCCCGCAGGTAGTCCAGCACCGTCATTCCGGGATCGGCTCCCTCAACTCGGTGGACGCGATCCTGCAGGACAAACTTCACCATCCTCGGCTCCCATGGACTGCCACGCTGTTGGAATATCTGAGTTTCACAGGCGTACCCGATTCGCGCTGGTAAAGCGCAATTTTTAAAAAGTTGACACAAGTGTCAGAAAATAGTGAAAAACAGGCCCAATTGCAAGACCTTTAGTTCCCGGTCAGCTCATGGCCAGTCGTGGCAAGGAGTGGTCCGTCGGAGGTTTCATGCCGCATCCCTTTAGTATGATATGGGTGAGATTGGTCGCCACCATTTCAAAATCGACCTCGTCCAGACTTCTGTCGCCCAGTACGCTGACTACCTGGACCGAAAAATCAGCGTAGTGTTGTGTGGCACTCCAGATCAGAAAAATCAGGACAAGAGGATCCACCGGGTCAATTTTTCCCTGCGCGGCCCAGGCGTCGATTACCCGGGATTTTCCGCGCAGCCAGTCGCGGAAATCTGTCTCCAGATATTCGCTAAGATGGGGGGCACCCTGGATGATCTCGCTGGCAAAGATGCGCGAGGCACGGGGGTTGGTTTTGGAGTACATGACCTTGGCGCGGATATAGGCGCCAATGGCCTCGGCGGGATCATCCTCGGCGGTTATCTGGCTGAACGCGGTATTCCAAAGCTGCAGTATGTCCAGTAGTAACCGGTTATACAGCTCCAGTTTGTTGTTGAAATAATAGTGTACGTTGGCCCGCGGCAAACCGGCGCGCTTGGCGATGCTGACCATAGAAGCGCCTTTGTAACCCGCTTCGGCGAACTCCATCTCGGCCGCTTCGATAATGCGGGCCTGATTGTCGATACGTATGCGGCCCGTGCGCGGAAGTGTCTGGGAATCAGGGTTGTTCACGTTGCTTTTCAAGGTCCAATAAGTTGACATTTATGTCAAGGATAGCAGTTTTGCCCCCTCGTTGGTTTCGGCCGTGCATCAATTTATACGGGCACGGTGCGCTTGTTCATGGTATTGCAACGATGGCTTGATTAGACTGTGTCTTTGTCAATCACCGCGGACACGGAGATACCACCCTTGCCCAATAAACAGTTTATTGATGCCCAGCAGTTGCTGGATGATTCCTTCGAATTGGGACTGAAAATTCTCGAAAGTGGGTACATACCTGATTTTATTGTAGGTATCTGGCGCGGGGGCACCCCGGTTGGTATCGCTGTCCAGGAATTACTGGATTACTTCGGTGTGAAGACTGATCACATTGCCATTCGCACCTCCCTTTACACCGGGATGGAACAGCGGGCAGGGAATGTGCAGGTACATGGTCTGGGTTACATCGTGAGCAAGATCAATGCTGAGGATTCCTTGTTAATTATCGATGATGTGTACGACACCGGCTTAAGTGTGCAACAGGTAGTGGCCGATATTCGGAAAGAGTGTCGCAAGAACACGCCGGAAATGCGCATAGCCACGCCGTATTTCAAGCCCTCGAAGAACAAGACTGACCGCGTGCCGGATTACTACATCCACGAAACCGATGCCTGGCTGGTGTTTCCCCATGAATTATCTGGTTTGTCCGCGGCAGAGATACTTGAACGCAAGCCGGGGATTGAATGCCTGCGCGAACGTCTGACCAGACAGGCCGCCGACGAAGCTGCTGCTGACTCCTAGCCGGTTGATGTTCAATGTTACCCCATAACGGAGGACGCCATGTCAAACAGGCATACAGGCGCTGTTGAATACGAGCACGTCGCGGCAGAGTATCTGGAGAAACGGCAACTCAAGCGGGGTGCTGCCGGGTGGGTATTGCTGGCAGGGCTAGGGGTCTCCTATGTGATCTCGGGAGATTATGCTGGCTGGAACCTGGGTCTTGGACAGGGCGGTTTCGGCGGTTTACTGATCGCCACCATTGTGATGGGCATCATGTATATGTGCATGGTGCTCAGCCTGGCCGAAATGTCTGCTTCGCTGCCCACCGCCGGTGGTGGGTATAGTTTTGCGCGGCGGGCACTGGGCCCCTGGGGCGGCTATTTGACCGGCACCGCCATCCTGCTCGAATATGCCATCGCCCCCGCTGCGATCGCCGTTTTTATCGGCGGCTACGTGGAATCACTGGTTGGCCTCAATGGCTGGACGGTTTACCTGGCGAGCTACGTACTCTTTGTGGGTTTCCACCTGTGGGGAGCGGGGGAGGCCTTGAAAACCATGCTGGTCATTACCCTGCTGGCGGTGCTGGCGATAATGGTCTTCGTGATCGGCATGCTGCCACATTTTTCGGTAGACAATTTGTTCGATATCCCGGTCAACAGCGCGGCTGCGGGCGCCAGCGAATTTCTTCCCCACGGATATCTGGGTATCTGGGCAGCGCTACCCTTCGCCATGTGGCTGTTTCTGGCCGTCGAAGGAGTACCACTGGCCGCAGAGGAAACGGCGGATCCGGCGCGGGATATGCCGAAAGGCATTATTACAGCCATGCTGGTATTGCTGGTTTTTGGCGCGCTGGTATTGGTGCTGGCGCCTGGTGGAGCCGGGGCGATGCTGATGCAAGACCATGGCGCGCCATTGGTAGGGGCTCTGCAGGCGGTCTACGGTGTTGATTCCAAACTTGCGAATTTTGTAAATTGGGTTGGTTTGGCTGGATTGGTGGCGAGTTTTTTCTCGATTATCTTCGCCTACTCCCGCCAGGTCTTTGCCCTCTCGCGAGCAGGGTATTTGCCGCGTTTTCTGTCGGTGACCAATGCCCGTCGCATACCCGTGCTGGCGCTGGTGGTGCCCGGCGTTATTGGCTTTCTGCTGTCTCTCACCGGTGAAGGTGATCTCCTGATGACCATGGCGGTGTTCGGCGCGACAATTTCATATGCGCTGATGACGCTCTCGCATATGGTCTTGCGGCGACGCGAGCCGGAATTGCCGCGGCCTTATCTGACACCGGGCGGACAGATCACCTCGGGCGTGGCATTTGGTCTTGCGCTGGTGGCCTTTGTATCTACCTTCCTGGCCAGTCTTGAGGCGGCTCTATGGAGTAGTTTGTTTTATGTCATCATGGTGGCTTACTTTGGATTCTACAGTCGTCATCACCTGGTGGCGCAGGCGCCAGAGGAAGAATTTGCTGCTATATCTGCGGCGGAAATGGAATTGGGCTAGCTGCAGTTTTTAATGAAAATTTCCAAATAGAACAGGGAGAGAGGTAATGGCGCAAAGATTCAGGGACGCGAGTATTGTTGTAACGGGAGGAGCTTCGGGGATTGGTGAGGAAACCACGCGCGCTATTGTTGAAGAGGGTGGGCGCGTGGTAATCGCTGATTTGCAGGAGGATCGCGGTCGAGCGCTCGCTGAAGAGATCGGAGATGCCGTCATATTTTTTCAGACAGATGTGTGTCGCGAAGAGGATATAGCCGGGGCGGTTAATACGGCCGTAGAGCAATTTGGTTCGCTGTCGGGAATGGTCAATAACGCGGGAATAGTCGGTGCCATTGGTTCTATCATGCAAACACCGGTGGAGGACTACGACCGCACCATGGCCATTCTCTCACGGGCGGTGTTTCTGGGAGTCAAACACGCGGCGTTGGCCATGAAAGAGCAGGGACACGGTTCAATCGTCTCATTGGCCAGCACAGCCGGGGTGGTCGGGGGTCTCGGTCCCCATGTCTATACCATGGCCAAGCACGGTGTGATCGGACTGACAAAGTCGGCGGCCAGTGAGTTATCCGGCTATGGTATTCGGGTAAATGCGGTGGCCCCGGGTAGCACGGTGACGCCGATGACAAGCGCGCTGACGGACAACGATCCCGCAGCCATTGCCAAAGCCATTGCTGAGTCGTCGCCACTTGGGCGGGCGGCGGTTCCCCGGGATATTGCAAACGCTATTCTGTTTGCCCTCAGCGATGATTCCTCTTACATGACGGGTCAGACGCTGGTGATTGATGCCGGGGAAACCACGGCCGGTTCAACCACGCCCTTCCATCATGGTCCCGGTGATCTGATGTTGCATGCGGGTCAGCGGAAGAGCGATAAGAACTAATCCGTTCGCGGAAGAGCGTCGTGAATTCGACCTCTCACTGCCCGCGCAGTGAGGGGTGAAACCGATTTTCTGTTTGATAGACCGCATCGTCTTGTCGACCGCCGCAAAGGCAGTCCGGGGCCATGTCAAAATAGATGTCTTTGCTTTCGGTGGTTCTTGCCCAATCTACCCTTTCGCTGCGATAGCTGAATTTCCACTGGCCATCCCGGCATTCATAGCGATCGAGGTAGCGCCCGGCAATGATTATGTCGTTGCTGCCATTCTCGTCGGTAACCTTGTGGTAGGCCTGGAAGTAGACTTCGCCGAAGGCCTGGTCGCCATCGACATCGATGAGTGTATTGCCCACCAGATGCTGGTTGGCATCGTGATCCTTGAGTGCGCCGATGGCGAATTCGACGAACTCCACCGGGCTGCCATTGCAGAAGCCGTACTCACACCAGGCGTCGGCGTGAAACACAGACAGGAGCAACTCCTTGTCCAGTCTATCCAGACCGCGGCTATAGCGGCAGCTCAGTTGATAGATATCCTGCCTGGCCATGTACTCTTCCACTCGATCACTCATTTGGATCTCCCTTGTCTGACTCACTCAAAAACACGCTGAGAGGGTCATTTTCAACATTGCCTTTGGCGAAGTCTGCATAGGCCTCGGACTCGCGTTCATCTTCGAATTCATGCCGGCGGCTCCAGTCCATTACAACCTGCCTGTGACCGATCCGCCAGCGGTTATCGCGTTTCTCCATACGATCCAGATAGCGGCTGAAA
This sequence comes from uncultured Halieaceae bacterium, assembly GCA_938074045.1. GTDB lineage: Bacteria > Pseudomonadota > Gammaproteobacteria > Pseudomonadales > Halieaceae > CALJGI01. The sequence goes on along the minus strand of CALJGI010000037.1, from coordinate 92,660 downwards.
AACAACATTTCTTCCGTGCCGCTTGGCAGTAGATGGCTGGCCAGGACATGGCATTCCACCACTGCTTGATCCGCGTCAAGTTCGATCATGACATTGCTGATACTGTGCCGGGTAAGTTGGTAGCTTTGATTCAGGGCGGAGATAACCAGTGGGACAAAATGACTGGCGGGACCCTTGAACAAACCGTAGTCCACCGTCGCTTCCGGCCAGTAGGCGCGGGACAGTGTGGTCTCCTCCTGTCTGTCCAGGCCGCGACTGTGCAGGTGCAATACCTCGGTAATGGCGGCCTTGTCGGCCAGTTCTTCCGGCGATACACACCTTCCGTATTCATGCGACATGTACAGATTCCCCTGCGTGTTGGTGGTGATTGTGTGGCTGGTTGATGACGGCATGTAGCAACTTGCACTTCAGTCAACTTTGCCTACATACTAAAAACAGTCAGCTATGATTGTATTATCAGGGTGGATGCGAGTCCAACAGCGAAATTGCAGGATCGAGGAAAAGACAGGAAATGACAGACCAACAAGATCAACCAGGAGCGACTCGATCACCGGGAGCAACCATCGCTGATACCTTGCGCAGTGATGCTGTGCCGCCACCTCAGCCCTTGTTAGAGGCGCGCAATGAGTATATGGGCGACAGTGACATTCCCTTCGCGCGTTATACGGATCAGGCGTTTTTTGATCGTGAAATGAATAGCCTTTGGCCCCGCTGCTGGCAGTGGGCCTGTCGCGAGGAGCATCTGCAGGATGTTGGTGATACCTATGTCTATGATGTAGGTCGATATTCCGTGATTGTGGTGCGATCGTCACCTGATGAAATAAAGGCGTTTCTGAATACCTGCACCCACCGGGGCACCCGGTTACTGGGCTACCAGGGTGGCGGTTACAGCGGCGGTTTCCGCTGTCCCTTTCACGGCTGGTCCTGGCAGCTGGATGGCTGCATTGACAACATCCCGGGGCGCTGGGATTTTCCCCACGTCAGTGATGAAACACACGGTCTGCAACCGGTGCAGTGTGAGTTATGGGGAGGATTTGTGTTTATTAATATGGATCCCGAAGCAGCTCCCCTGCATGATTTCCTCGACGTTCTGCCCGACCACTTTCAGCATTTTCCACTGGATCAGCGACGTATCAGATTGCACGTCCAGAAAACCCTGCCCGCCAATTGGAAGGCGGCGCAGGAGGCCTTTATCGAGGCCTATCACAACTTTGAAACCCATAATTCGCCGAATGGCGGCAACGCCCAGTACGATATTTTTGGTGATTTCGTCACCCGATTTATTCATAACCTCGGCAATTACAGTCCAGAGTCGCTGGTAGATTATCCCGGCGAAAAGTTTCGTGAACCGGTGATGACAGAAGATGAATTGCTGCGGAGTATGACTTTTTTCGGGCACGGCAAGAGCGAGGTCGGTCCGGGTGAGACGGCGCGATCAGTCGCGGCTGCGGGATTGCGCGAACAGCTGGGTACGAAGTTCGGGATTGATTTGTCCGAGGTAAGTGACAGCATCATGCTCGACTCCATTGAGTATCACCTGTTTCCCAACATGTTCTTCTTCCCGGGTATCAATGTGCCCATGGTGTACCGCTTCCGTCCCAACGGCATGGATGTGGATTCCTCCTTGTTTGATTTCGTTATTCTTGAACCGCTGTCTGAGGGGGCGACACATCCTGAACCACCAGAGCCACATATTCTCGATGTGGAACAATCCTATACCGAGGTTGAGGAACTGGGTTGGCTGGGTCCAGTGTACGACGAAGACACCGGCAACCTCGCGCTGCAAACCCAGGGCTTCAAGACCAGCCGCAAGCAGGGGCTGACTCTGGGCAACTATCAGGAATCCCGGATCCGGCGTGTGCACCTGACGCTGGACAAGTTTATGGATGAGAGAGAACAGGGGGCGTCAAATGAGTGACGCGGTATTGCTCGAGGCCGATCTGCCCATGGGTGGCATCAAGGTGGTGGAATTTGCAGGCAAGGAAGTGTTGCTGGGTCGTATTTCCTCCGGCATCTATGCTGTAGATAATTTATGTAGTCATGCCGAGGAACGCCTGGCCAATGGCAAACTCAAGGGGCATCGACTTATCTGCCCCCTGCACGGCGCGGCTTTTGATATTCGGGACGGCAGCGCCCTGACGCGCCCGGCGACCAAGCCTCTGAGTACCTACACCGTGCGCATCGAGAACGGTGAAATTTTTCTTGGTGAGCCGGGAAAGGAGAACAGCTGATGCCCCAGGTAACTCTCGAAGAGAGTTTTGGTGATGAGCGGCCAGTGCAATCACCGGTCAAATCGACACTTGCTGCAAAGCGCTACACCTCAAGAGCCGAAATGGACGCTGAATGGGCTGGTGTCTGGACTCAGAGCTGGCTGTTCGCCGGCCTGGAGAGTGACCTTGCCGATGTGGGAGACTATTTTCTCTACGAACTGGGCGCGGAATCCATTGTTGTTATACGCAGTGGTCCCAGTGAAATAAATGCCTTCTACAATGTGTGCCAGCACAGAGGTAATCGCTTGTTCGCCGGCAACCTGGGCTTTGTACAGCAGATAAGTTGCCCGTATCATGGCTGGCAGTACGGTCTGGACGGCCGCCTCGCGAAGGTACCTGATGCCGAGCGCTTCGATCCCCTCGTGGATCCCACTCTGCGATCACTGAAGCCAGTCAGGGTCGCGACATGGGCGGGTATGGTGTGGATCAACATGAATCCCGATGCACCCGAGTTGGAGGAGTTTCTGGGGTCGATCATTGAGCGGCTAAACCCCTATCGGTTTCAGAATTTCGTACTTGTCCAACAGCAGACCGTCAGCCTGGGCGCCAATTGGAAAACTGTCAGAGACAATTTTCTGGAACAGTATCACGTGGATTTTATTCATCCCCAGCACGCGAGCCTGGTGGATTGCTGCAACTCCACCAATGTGCTGTGGCCGCTGGGTCATTCCTGCACCATGGTAGAAGGCTATACCACCGATTCACGGTACCCTTTGCCTGAGGTCACGCCACCACATCTGATACCGCTACTACAGGGACTTGGCATGGATCCGGATGATTTCCGTGGTCGAGTGGCAGACATTCGCTCCGCGGTGCAACAGCGCAAACGTGTGCTGGCGCCGGAACTGGGTCACGACTATGGCGACCTCAGCGACGAGCAATTGTCCGATGTGTGGCAGTTCGATATTTTCCCCAACACCTTTATGACTATCCAGGCCGAAGAGCTTTGGATTTATGGCCCGCGGCCTCACCCGTCTGATCCTGGAAAGTGTTTTTTTGATAAATGGACGTTGCAGATTCCCGCCGCGAGGGCCAGTGATAAAGACAGAGGTCTGACGCTTAATCCCGGTTTTCAATCGCAGGTGGAGGATGAGCGCCCCGAGCATGAACAGTTTGATCAGCGTGATGTTGTGTCAGGCAAACATTCTTTGACGATCACTATTGATCAGGACATTGCCTACCTGCCCGATATGCAGCGCGGTATGCAGTCCAGAGGTTTTGATACTGCAGTACTGAATATCGACGAGGCCAGAATTCAGCATTTTCATGATTGGTTGCAAGCCTGGATGGACGGGCAGATTTCAGGGTGACGGTTCACGCGCCGACAGATAGCTTACTGGTTGTTTGCGGCGTCAGGTATCGGACGCATCCTGTCGCCGTTTGAAATCTATTCTATAGTCACAGGTCACACACCGGCGCATGCCACTGCGCATGCTTTCATTCTGTAGACGCAGGGTGTGTACCTCCCGTTTGAGATCTCGCAATTCTCGTTCCTGCTCAACGAGGCGCTGCCGCGGCGCCAGCAAGTTTTTGAGGAAGGACACCATTACCACTCCAGGGCCTGCTATCAGGCCTGTGCAGTGCCCGTATCCCAGGTCATGCGAACGGTGCAGGACGTTTCCGGTAGGTGTGGCTCGAAATCCATCTTGAGTCCACCGCCCTCGCCCTTGAACAGCGCCTCGAAGGGTCCTTTGCAAATGTGCAGGCAACCTTCTTCGGGCAGGGCGTTGGGATTGGGCAGCCGATCAGCCGGTCCACAGGTGTGCCAGCCGCAGTCGGGAATTTCCATAACGGTAACCCCATTGGCCGGGTCGTACTCGGTGATGGTTGCCGGTCCGGTCAGCCAGTGCGCGGGATTAAAGGTTTGAAACATAAAGGTCGCCCAGCGCCCCGGCTTACCCGTTGCCCCGTCCTTTGCCGCACGAGGCTTCTTGTTTTTGTTTTTCTCAGACATGCTGTTCATCATGTCCAGGAAGTCAGCCGAGGTTTCTTTGGACAGTGCGACGGAAGTTCCGATCACAATTTCCTCGTACTGCTTTTGATTGAAGTGCTTGCGTAACTCCAACAGCGCCCACTCAACTTCCCGCACGAAATTCCCATAGCGCTTGCGCCACTTCTCCCGTGGTGAGTCCAGCCAGTGAAGGTCTTCCCGGCGGGATTTTATCTCCTCGTAATCCTTGTCCACCTGCTCCTTGTCGCCTGACAAGCGAAGAATTGGTACAAAGGTGTGGCTTACTATGGGCATGGCCTTTTTTACCAGCATGGAATTCGACATCCACATATCGATCCATGCCTGCGGACCCCAATTGTAATACCAGCCTTTGCGGCTTACACCGGGCACCCGACCGGTAGTCTGGTCACTCGCAATTACACTGTCAGTGTTCATGGGATGTACTCCTGATCAATGGGTCATTCGAAAAGTAATACCGTAGGTTTGACCCGGTGCCGGAACCCCAGCGTAGCCTCCTACGGTTGGAATATCGATACCGAACGCCAAATAATCCTCGTCCAGAAGGTTTTTGCTCCAGAGAGCTACCTCCCAGTCACGGGCGGGGTTGGTCAGCGTCAGCCGCAGATTGAGAATATCCACCGGGTCATTTTCCAGCACGGGATCCAGGTCGGCATCGAGAAACAGACTGTCGATGTAATTGTGTTCCAGGCGCACTCTCCCGAGGAGATTATCCCCTAGTTCCTGCTCGTAGTGCAGAAAGGAACTGAAGGTCCATTCCGGGGCATTGTCTATGGGTTCACCCGCAAGATCCTGGGCACAGAATGCGCCGGTACCCGGTGAACCAAACTGGCTCCCCAGATCGAAATAGTATTCCCGGAACGCCTGCTCCACCGTGCATTGCCCGTAGTCGAACTCTTCGTATTCGGCCTTGTTGTATCCAATAGCACTACCGAGGGTCATTGCAGGTGACGCGGCGAACATGATTTCAAGCTCGCCCCCCTGGCTTCGCATGGCCCCGGCGTTGGTTACACGGATCGAAGAACCATCGAATGATTGGGACTGAAAGTCGTCGTAGTCAACCCGATAGATCGTGCCGTTGACCTGCAGACGTCGGTCCATCCAGGTGCCTTTCCAGCCCAGTTCATAGTTGGTTGCGGTTTCCTCATCAAATTCACCAATATTGCCAGCCAGTTCCCTGCGCTGGTTGTAACCACCGGACTTGAATCCGCGGCTGACACTGGCATAAAACATCAGATCTTCTTTCGGAAACCAGCGCAGATTGATAGTCGGTGACAAATCGTCATCGGTACGATCGGCGTTATAAAATATATCGGGCCCCGCCACCGGCGGGATATCCAGCAGAGATTCGGGCGTTGTGAGTTGAGATCCGTCGCGCTCTTTTTTCTCCGTTGTGTAGCGTAGACCCAGGGTTGCACTCAATTGCTCACTCATATTCCAGGTGAGCTGGCCGAATGCCGCGAAACTGGTCGTCGTGTGCAGATTGGCATCGATGTTCAGGGTACCATCGGGATAAAACAGGGCCAAACCCATATTGGTGACCAGGGGCACGCTCATACTGAAGCTTCCCAGTGAGTCGAACTCAGAGTAGTAGGCGTACAACCCGGCTTGATAATCCCAGGTGGCCCCACCCGGGGAAGTGATACGTGCCTCCAGCGAATACTGATCCAGTTCTTCGTCCTGGGTACCAAGAACGGCATTGTAAGCTGTAAAATCGCCATCATAGGCGCTGTGGGATTCGTAATGGCGCCAGGCCGCTATGGCGGTCAGCGTATTCTGGCTTTCCAGTTCAACCGTCCACTCCGCAGAAACGCCACCCACTTCCACCTCGTTGAAGGTGTCGCCATTCAACCAGTAGTCATCGGAAAATGGATCTGCGGACGGAGGAGAAAATCCCTCGGTTTCTTCGAAAGCGTTATAGACCAGTATGGGGAGTCCGAAATCGTTCAAGCCCAGTTCCGCCGCCAGGGATGCCGACGGTTCCCGTGTGAGGGGGGTGTTGAGGGTAGAAAAACCGCTGTAGTCAATAACAGCGAGGGCACAGCAATCGGTGTCTTCCTCGCTGTAGTCCACCGTAATCAATATTTCACCCCAGTCGGAGTCGGCATCACTGAGGTCGAACAGGGTGCGGGCCTTTACTCCCCATTTGTCGGCATTGTTGGTGCCCTTACCGGTAATGGTGTTGCGGTAGAGGTGGTCGCCTTCGACTGTAAAGGCGGTCAGCCGGGTGGCGTGCCCATCGTCCCCCAGCGGCAGGTTGACCATGCCACGCAACTCCTTGCGATTGTCCTTGGCGTACACCAGTTCCAGTTCTGATTCGAAATCCTGGCCTGGCTTGCGGGTAATAATACTGATCGCTCCGGCCGCGGTGTTTTTTCCGTACAGGGTTCCCTGGGGTCCACGTAAAATCTCGACTCGCTCTATGTCGATGAGATCGCCAATACTCATGCCGGCGCGGCCCTGATAGACACCATCAATAAACATCCCGACGCTGGGGTCTATCCCGGTATTTGTGCCGACGGAACCAATGCCCCTGATGCGGATTGAGGTCGACCGTGAATCGGTACCCGGTGTAATGGTCAGGCTTGGTGTGTATTGCTCCAGATCGGTCAGATCGTTGACCCCGGCGTCTTTAAAAAATTCACCGGAGAACGCCGACACAGACATGGGCACTTCCTGTAGATTTTCGACCCGGCGATTGGCCGTGACCAGAACTTCCTCCAGCATAAATTCGCTGGCACGCTGGGGTGTGTTCTGGGCCTGAATAACCGCAGACACCGCCAATCCAGTTACAAAGAGCAGATTTGGGAAAAGTTTCAAGCCGGGGTCTCCGTGATGTTCGGCGCCGGATGTTGATCCGAAATGCCAATGCCTTCAAAAATAGCGGCCAGTACGAGGTCGCGAATGCCTTCGACACCATAGCGTTCGTCGACCAGATGACTGATACGGTTGTCGTTCATCAAGGACACGAACCCGTGCATGGTTGACCAGATGGCAATCGCCTGGGCCATGGCATCACCCTCCCGCACAATACCAATGTCCTGTGCGGTCTGAATATCCTTTGCCATCTCACTGAGCGCCTCTGAACTGGTATGTTGTAGGGTTACATGGCCGTCAGTGCTGATCAGGTCACCGCTGAACATCACCCTATAATAGGTGGGATAGGCCAGGGCAAATTCCACGTAGGCCAATCCGCTGGCCGCAAACTGACTGATGGGGTCTGCTTCGGCAGCCGCCTTTTGTTCCAGCATGGTTTGCTGCATAAGCTCGAAACCACGCTCTACCACAGCGACGATCAGATCATTCTTGTCGGTGAAGTGTCTGTAGGGCGCGGCGTGTGACACACCTGCCCGGCGCGCAACTTCGCGAATGGACAAACCCTTTGGTCCGGTTTCCATGATTATACCCAGCGCCTCTTCTATCAGAGCGCTGTGCAGATTACCGTGGTGATAGCGTGCTTTGGCGGTGGCCACAGTCAGCCTCAGTGGTTAGTACTGGGCGGATAATAGCAAAACTTTACCAGTGTTTATATTGTCAACATTGAGGTCGGGTGCTAATGTTTACTCTCTGGACTGAAATCAACGTGTATTCCCGCCGCCGGACGATAGAGAGATTTGTCATGTCAGAAGCTATGCCCAAAAGTAACCCCTTCTTACAATTTCCCTATGGCGCTATACAGATGGAATGCAATGCCTGGGATTTACCCGTCGAGGGAGAAATTCCTGCTGAGCTGTTCGGCACGCTCTACCGCAACGGTCCTAATCAGCGCTTTAACCCACGGGGTGATTACCACCTGTTTGCCGGGGACGGCATGTTGCACGCGTTTCACATTACGGAGGGGAAGGTCGACTACGTTAATCGGTGGGCGCGTACCGCGAAGTGGAATGTTGAGGACCGCGAGGGGCGCAATGTGATCAATCCCATGAATCCCTTTGACTGCGAACCTGAGTACAGTGATTTTGTGTTGACGGATCTGGATGGCCTCGCCAATACGGCGGTGCTGTGGCACGGCGACCGTCTCTTGGCCATTGAAGAGGGCCACCCACCTTTTGAAATGGATCCCTTAAGTCTCGATTCTGTGGGTAGTTGGACCTTCCGCGGGAAAATGACCAACCGCATGACGGCACATCCGAAAGTTGACCCGGAAACTGGGGAGTTAGTGTTTTTCTCCTACATGGCCAGCGATCTCTTCTCGGCGGATGTCATGGTACACAAGGCGGATCCAGCCGGGAATTTGACCGAAAGTGTTGTCATTCCCACGCCCTATCCGGCGATGGTGCACGACTTTGTTATCACCGAGAACTACATCGTTATTCCCGTCATGCCCATCGTGGGAAGCCTTGAGCGCGCGATGGAAGGGGCGGCCCCCTTTGCCTGGGAGCCTGAAAAGGGCGCGCATATTGCCATTCTTCCGCGCCACGGAGGTACCGCGGAAAATGTGCGCTGGCTGGAAATGGATATTTGTTTTGCCTTTCATTTCATGAACGCCTTCGACAAGGACGGTGTGGTTACCGTTGATGCGTGTCAGTTTGAGCACCCACCGCTCTTTAGCACCGTCGATGGCGAGTCAACCGGAAAGGCGGAGCCATACCTGTCACGGTGGACCGCCGATTTGAATGATGCGGATGCGCGTATGACGTTCGAGCGCATTGATGACGTCGAGTCTGAATTTCCACAGTGTGATCCGCGTTATGTGGGCCGGGAATACCGCCATGGTTGGTACACCTCACCCGACGGACAGGTCGCGGGTATCCTGAGTGAAAATGACAACTTGTATAATGTGATTGGCCATGTCGATCATGAGACCGGCGCGCGCAATCGGTATTCCTGCGGTAATGCCGTAACGTCTGAAGCCATCTTTGTGCCCAAGTCTGATACAGCCGCTGAAGGTGAGGGCTATCTTCTCAGCGTAGTGACCAGCTTTGATACCCACACCAGTAGCCTGTTTATTTTCGATGCCCTGGATGTCAGTGCGGGTCCGCTAGCGAAGGCGCATTTATCGCATTACGTGCCCGGTGGTTTTCATGGTGGCTGGCGCCCCGGCGCTTGATTCACTCAGTTCCCAAAACCGGCATCCTGGAGAATAGCGATGAAGCCTTGGCCAGACAACCCCTTCTTACAGGGCTACTATGAACCGCTGACCGCCGAATGCACGGCGCCGGATTTGGTGATTGAAGGGGAGATTCCCCAGGACCTGAATGGCACCTTTTACCGTAACGGGCCCAATCCCCAGCTGCCGCCGGAGAATGAATATCATTTCTTCACGGGTGACGGGATGATCCACGCCTTCAACTTCGATGACGGCCGTGTCAGCCACATGAACCGCTGGGCTCGCACGGCGCGGTTCAAGGTCGAACAGGAAGCTGGTCGTTCCCTGTTCAGTGGCATGAACCCGTTGGAGACACCCCCGGAATTCCTCGATTTTGTGCTCACTGACAAAGAGGGAGTGGCGAACACGTCGGTGGTTTACCACGGCGGTAAACTGCTGCTACTGGAAGAAGGGCATTTACCGTTTCGTATGGACGCTGATTCATTGGAGTCACATGGGGCCTGGAGTTTTTACGGGAAACTCAGCACCACTATGTCGGCACATCCAAAGATCGATCCGGTCAATGGGGATATGCTGTTCCACGCCTACATGACCACGGGGCCCTTCACCGATGACATGGGTATCTACCGGATTAACCGCGATGGTCACATGGTGGAATCCCACGCGCTCAAGGCACCTTATTCAGCGATGGTGCATGATTTTGTGGTGACGGAAAACTATATCATTATCCCGATCATGCCCATCACGGGAAGCATGGATAGGGCGATGGCCGGACAGCCGCCAATGGCCTGGGAGCCGGACCTACCCACTATGGTCGGGGTGATGCCCCGGGAAGGGACGCCGGATGAGATCAAGTGGATCGAAGGTGACGCCTGTTACGTTTTTCATTACATGAATGGCTGGGACCGGGATGGGGTTATCAATATTGAGGCCTGCCATTTCAAATCACCACCGTTGTTCCCCATGGTGGATGGTACTCCGACACCACCCAATATTGACCCGGTTCTCGCGCGTTGGACCATTGATATGAAGGCCGACAACCCCCGGGTGAACATGGACTTTTTGACGGATCACGGTGCCGAGTTCCCGGTCATCGACCCGCGCTATGCCATGCGCGAATACCAGCATGGCTGGTACACCTCCACCGACAAGAGAATAAAGGCGCATATTCCCGATGGCGATGCGGTGTACAACTCCATTGTGCATTTCGATGTAAAAAATCAGCGCTCATCGACCTATGCCTTCCCAGAGGGACACGTATCTGAACCCATGTTTGTTCCTCGTGGTCCCGACGCGGCCGAGGGTGAGGGCTATGTGCTTACCTGTGTTTATAACCTGAGCACCAATACCAGTGATATGTGTGTCTTTGATGCGCAGTCCATCGCCGACGGCCCCATGGGGCGGGCCAAGGTGTCACATCGGGTGCCGGTTTGCTTCCACGGAACCTGGCGTCCTGCGGGTTATTGATCCCGGTCCGGGCGGGTTCCACCTCAGTGTGGATTGCTACGACCCTGCGATAATGCCACTCGGTTGACTCTGTGTGATTCAATCAGGTCTGTATCATGTCGCGGACAATAAGTTCGTGACGTGAGATTCTCCAGACACCCTGTTCCCTGCGCAGCTGTGATTGGTAACGAGCGAGCAGGGTCAACCTGCCGCCGCCAGTGAGAACGTGGCTCGCCTGAACATTGCAATGCGCTGTCGCTGTGTCATGGTCTATGTCAGCCAGCACTGGACTGAGGAGATGCTGTGTACTTTGGTAGTCGGACAATGCGTCCCAGACATATGCAACCCATGCAGATTTTCCATTGATGGTGGTACTGCCAAAATTTACAACTTCAACATCTTCGCAGAAGCATTGCCCGTACAGCTCACGGTTGCGCTCATCAACCCCGGCAGCGTATTTGAGCATGACGTCCTGAATGGCCAATCTATCGATGACGTTATCCACGTGAAATATCTCCCGAAGATGCCCATGACGGGCGGAGAAGAAAATTATACATTGGTATGGTGTGAATCTGAGACATTACAAGTAAACAAGGATGGCTAGACATGAGCAACAGTGACCCAGGTCAGCAGGTACCGCCCGAGTTTCCCGCTTGGCCCAAACAATCCCTGCGTGGGCACAAGCTGGAAGGGCATCGCTACACCAGCCGGGAGTTTATGCATCTGGAATGGGACCACATGTGGACGCGCGTCTGGTTGTTGTTGGGTAGAGAGGATGAAATGCCAGCACCGGGAGACTGGCAGCAGGAGGAGGTCGGTGCAGAGTCCATTCTGATGGTGCGGCAGAGCGGAGGGGATATCAAGGCGTTCTATAATGTGTGTCAGCATCGCGGGCAGCGCCTGGTAAGCGCGGCCAGAGGGCACACCAACCGCTTTGTATGTCCGTATCATAGTTGGGCCTGGACACGGGAGGGTGAACTGGACTTTGTACAGGATGCAGATGATTTTCCACAGGGAAACCCCTGCGGAAAGTTACGCCTGGCGGAACTGAAGTGCGAGACCTTCGCCGGTTTTATCTGGGTTAACATGGACCCGGACTGTGTGCCGCTGAGAGAGTTTCTCGGGCCGATCTGGGACGAGTGGGAGCCTTATGGTCTGGCGTCCTGGAAGAGATATGTCGCGTTGTCAACAACAGCACCCTGCAACTGGAAGGTGGTGCTGGACAATTTTAATGAGTCCTATCATGTGAATACGGTGCACCGTCCCAGGGGGGCAGCGGTGGAAAAACTGCGCGCTGATTCCGGGATAGACACCAACTACAAGACCACGCGCTTTGACATGGCGGATACAGGTCACTCACGTATGATTATGCGCGGTGGGTACGCCGGACCGGCCATCGATGAAGAGGGCATTATTGGCGAACCGCTGGCATCGGTTCTCAGGGAATGGGGTCTGGATCCAGAGGACTTTCGAGGGCGGGGTGAGGATACCCGAGAGGCACTGCAGCAAGCGCGGCGCAAGTTGGGCCCGACCATGGGTTACGACTATTTCGATAGATTGACTGACACGCAGCTCACCGATGCCTATCACTATACCTTGTTCCCAAACTTTGCCGTTTCTGTGTGGGTTGACGGCTTTCATTTCCTGCGAGCCCGACCCCATCCGACAGATCCGGAAAAATGCCTGTTCGACAATTGGTGGTATGCCCCGGATTCCCCACAGCTCACCGAGCCTGTCCGAACAACGTCCGGCGTTGTTGATCGCAAGGCGACGGTCGAACATGAGTTGTTCGAGCTTGGCGAGAAAAGTATGGGACTAACCATCGATCAAGACCTCAGCGTGTTTCCCGGTCAACAGCGGGCCATGCATTCACGCGGATACAGTGGCTCATACCTGGCCGGACAAGAGAGTCGCACCCAGCGATTGCACGAACTGGTGGATGATTATATCGAGGGACGCCGTCCCTGACTCGATCATATGCCACATGCCAGATCTTTGCCGGTGGAAGCTGTTTTGGAATAAAACAGTAAGGACTGATTGTTTTGCAGGAGTGCGTTTGCTAGCATGAAATTGACTTCTTTCCGCGGGAAATCACCCGGCGCGACTCAGCCGTTTCAGCATGAATCTTGAAACCGGGCGAGCCAACGGTGAGCGGGTGCACGACCAGTCGATGGAAATTCCGCAGATAAACAGATCGCTGTGGGGCCAGGAAAATCGCTACGGCTACAGCCTGAGCAACGGTACCGTCGAGGATCACATGTCCTGCGATGGTGCGCTGGCAAAAGTAGCGCCGCCGGTGTGTGCCAGTGGGATTTCACGGGGTATGGGTGCCGGGTGAGGTCATCTGGTTGCCCAAAAGCATATTTAAGCAATAACCACAAAGGACGTTTCGATGAGTACATTGACAGGAAAGACCGCAGTTGTAGTTGGCGCTTCAGGCGACAATAATTTTGGCACCGGAATTGCCCGGCGACTCGCCGCGGAGGGTGCCCATGTGGTGGTTGCGGCGCGCCGATTGGAACCGCTGGAAAAGCTGGCCGAAGAAATAAATGGCACCGCCGTATCCTGTGACATGACGGATGAAACGAGTATTGAGAACCTGTTTTCGGTGGCCGCCGGTCACTCAGGAAAAGTAGATATTGCTGTTTACTCAGCCGGCATACATTCGGCTGTGGCTATTGCCGAGTTAACGGCGGACGAGATTCGTCCCACCCTGGAAATCAGTTTTGTGGGGGCTCTGTTGTTTTTCAAACACGCCGCCGCCGCCATGAAGGAAGGCGGATCCGTTGTAACAGTATCCTCTCTGACGGCCAGGTTGCCGGGAGCCGGACTGTCTGTTTATGCCGGAGCGCGGGCGGGGATAGACTACGCTATCCGTGTCGCCGCGGTTGAGTATGGAGATCAGGGTATTCGCTTCAACTCCATCGCCGCAGGATTGATAGAGACTGATATGACATCAGGCTTTTTTGGTTTTGAGCCAATCATTGATTCGCATGTTAACGCGACGCCGTGTGGACGCATGGGAACAATCGACGACATGGCAGAGGCCGCTCTGTTTTTAGCCGACGACCAACGTTCGGGCTATATCAATGGGCAGGTGATTGATTTGTCGGGCGGTCAGCATAATGGGCAGTTGCCAAGATTCTAGCTGGATGAACAGCGCGGGCGACTCTGGCCAGGATGGTCAAGTTTATCCTGTCGGTTACAGTGCTCACTGAACAGTGCCGCAATGTATGCAAGGTTATACTCGCGAGTGCTTGTGGGAAGATTATCTGTGGTAGATTTGACGGACATACACAGCGGAGGTAACCGAGTATGAATAAGGACAACAAGGCGTTTCAGGTTTCCATGATGTCCCGTGAGTTTGTCGCCAATCACGACCGGGAAGGCTGGCTGGGGATGTTCGCGGAAGACGGTATTATCGAAGACCCCATAGGTCCATCAGCGCTGGACCCGGAGGGAACGGGCCATTCCACTCCGGAGGCACGGGCCACTTTCTACGACAACAATATCGCCCACTCCGACATTGAGTACATTCTGCACGAAAGCTACACCTCTCATTTGGAGTGCGCCAATATTGTGACCTTGAATGTGACTATCAAGGCCGGTGATAAAACATACAAACAGCAGGTTAATGGCGTATTTACCTACAGCGTGAATGAAGCAGGAAAACTGACTGCTCTACGCGGCTTCTGGGAGTTTGAAGAGGGCATTGCCACCTTACAGGAAGTTATTGAAGCCTAGCTCTGGTAAACCTGGATTTTGTTGAACACGGAGATTGCCGATGACCGGAAGGGTAGCGAACAAAGTGGCGTTGATAACCGGTGGGGCATCCGGGCTGGGGCAGGCCACAGCGAGACGGTTGGCTGAAGAAGGCGCGGTAGTATATATAGCCGATGTAAACCATGTTCTGGGCAATGAAGTTGCCGATTCAGACGCCAGTCTGCGCTTCGTTTCCCTGGATGTAACCCGGGAGGACCAGTGGGAACCCGCCATTGATGGTATCGTTGCCGAACACGGCAAGCTGGATGTCCTGGTGAACAGCGCCGGCATCGTCGAGTTAGCCAGTATTGAAGAGACCACCGAAGAAGTGTGGCGCAAGGTCAACGCGGTGGGCACCGACGGCAGTTTTTTCGGTTGCAAGCATGCCTTGCGGGTAATGAAGAAGCGTGGTTCAGGTTCCATCGTCAATATGTGCTCCACCGCCAGTATTTTTGGTGGACCACGTATTTTTGCCTACTCCGCATCCAAGCACGCCATTCGGGGTATCACCAAGTCCGTCGCAACACTCAGTGCCCAGGAAGGATATGGGGTGCGTTGTAATTCCGTCCACCCCGGTAATATTGAGACACCCATGCTACAGGGTGTGCGAGCAATAGCTGATGAGCGCGTGCCCGGGTCTGCGAAAGCGATGGATCAGGTCTGGGTGGGTGAACCCATAGATGTGGCCAATATGATTTTGTTTCTCGCATCAGACGAATCCCGCTCGGTGAACGGGGCGGCGATGGTTGTGGATAACACCTCGACCCTGACCGAGGGCGTTGTACCAAGATTGGAGCAGAGTGAATGAACGAATCAGATGCCAGTATTCGAAACCAGCTCATCGACAGTTTCAACCAATACGCTGAAGGCATCGATACCCAGAACTGGGAGCTGGTGCGGCAATGCTTTGCGGATCAGGTGACACTCGATTATGGCGACCTGTCGGCCAGCCTCGGCGCGGAAGGCAGCCCGGTCAACGCCGATGCCTGGGTGGAGGCGGTCAAAGCGGTTATCAGCGGCTTCGATATCACCCGTCACACGATTACCAATCATCGGTTCGATCTGCAATCAGATCCGGTGTGTGCACGAGCCTACCTTGTGGCTGACCACGTTATTTTCTCTGACCCCGAAAGCCGCCTGGTGTTACCCGAGGATGTCGTCACCCTGGTCGGGGAATATACCAACCACTATGAACTACAGAATGGCGATTGGCGCATAGTTCGCTCACGTCTGGCCGGTGACTGGACGGCGGGAAATGCGACGCTTTTAGAGACCGCGGTAGAGCGTGCCAGCAAACGCAATCAGGCTTAACCGGCAAAGCTGAAGCTGTGACGCTCGGCTCCGGCTGCAACTTTCAAACGGCGTCCGATCACATCTTGTTCGTGCAACTCGCTGGCCACGGCGGGGTCCAGTGAATGAGCCAGAAACCGTTCGCCTTGATGTGTTTCTCCCAGGGCGATTGCCAGGTCAGGTTTGTTGCGCTGGTAAATGATTGTATGCGCGATTAGACGTCCTTCTGTCGGCGTTGATGAAATCGGTTTTTCCGGAATGCTGTCCAGATCAAATTCAGGGGCTTCCAGCACAGACCAGTCGGGAAGGTGCTCCTGATCGATGGCTGGTGCGTTACTCAGTACGGCCAGAGCGTGCTTCGACAGGACGCCAGTGTTGGCCGTGACAACGCCACGTTGATTGTTGCCACGCAGCCGTCTTGCCATGCGGGCGACGGCGTGTAGCGAATAGCCATTGCCAGCTCCCCCGAAAAAGGGCAATCCGCCGATGATGGTCAGTGGGCGTGGGTCATCTGCAGCAATGTTCAGTGCGTGACAGGCGGCGTTTACAGCACTGGGGAAGCAGCTGTAGATGTCGAGCATATCGATGTTCTCAATCTGGGCTCCCGCCATGGATAATGCGGCATCGAAGACGCCCTTCATGGCCGTCGATTGCCCCGGATCGATCCGGCGCATCAGGTGGCGTTCCAGACCCTGTGCATACCCCTGCAGGAAAACCCACTGACTCGGAGGAATGCCCAGTTCGCGCGCCTTACCGGTGCTGGTTAACAAAATCGAAGCCCCTTGATTGACCGCATCCTGGGATACCAGCATCTTGGTGAGCGGTAGAGTGATGGGGTAATTACCCGGGTCATTGGAGGCTAGTTGTTCCACGGAGTAGGCTTTTTGATGCAGTGCCACGGGTTCATGGGCGGCCACTTCGCTCATGGGAGCCAGTATTCTGGCCATAAACTGGCGGTGTTGTTCGGTTGAGTAACCCATGGCGTGTGCCTGTGCGTTCTCAATCAGCGAGTAGTAGTGAGCGGGTAACGTCATGCCGCTGTTGCGTTCCTCCTCGCAGGCAAAGCGACGCAGGTATTCACGATCCTCATATGGCGTGTCAAAATGTTCATTCCAGTCATCCTGATGTCCTCCCCGACGCGCATGTTTCTCGCTGCCGATGGCTTCAGCGCCCGTCAGCAACGCAACCTCACTTTCGCCACGGGCGATGTCCAGCGCGAGCTCCATAAGCAATTGCAGGGGTTGGGTGCCCCCGGTATTGGTGTAGATTCGTCGCCCTGTTTTAGCGCCAATACGATTGGCCACTGAAGCTGGTGGATTGTCGCTGCGCCCCAGGGGAGCGGCCCAGGCCCCCACGGAATCAGAAAAGAGTCTGAGTACGGCGATAGTATCTATCAGGCCACGCAGCGCTGGTGTGTTCGCATCCGCCAGCGCAACCTCGGTTGCCTGCGCCGCCAGTTCCACAGGTGGATGATACGGTGGCCCAGAGTTGGCATGTAGTCGGTCTATGATCTGCCCCGTCGCTATAATGATAGGAGTGTTGTCGGGTATGGTGAATGCTGCTGCCGTCATACGTCTTTCTCTGCTGCTGCGCGGGAATGTGAGTTTGGTTGCGCGAGGCGCATTTTAATAGAAACTCCAGCGCAGTTCCT
This sequence comes from uncultured Halieaceae bacterium, assembly GCA_938074045.1. GTDB lineage: Bacteria > Pseudomonadota > Gammaproteobacteria > Pseudomonadales > Halieaceae > CALJGI01. The sequence continues at coordinate 75,222 of CALJGI010000037.1, read as the reverse complement.
CCGGCTTTTGAGTTATCTGACGGCGGCCAGTAAGATGGCGGGTCGAAGCCTACGCGGGATCTATTGTGAACGACCAAAACGAAGGACCTCTGGCACGCCTGATAAACGTTTTGTCGCAGGTACGCCCACATGAAATCAAAGCGACCTTTGCCTCCTTCGCACTGGTGCTGATTCTGATGGCGGCTTACTACATACTGCGGCCGGTTCGTGACGCCATGTCCAGTGACTGGAGCGACGCGGAATTGAGCGTGCTCTGGACGATAAACTTCTTTTTCAGCTTTGCCGTCGTGGCAGCCTACGGAGCGGCGGTTTCCAGAATAAGACTGAAAAATCTTGTGCCGACAGTGTACGGATTTTTTGCGCTCACCTTTGTCGCTTTTTATCTGGTGTCACGCGCGCTGACGACTACTGTGATCATCGACAAGGCTTTCTACGTGTGGGTCAGTGTTTTCAGTTTGTTCCCGGTATCGGTTTTCTGGAGCCTTATGGCTGATGTCTATTCACGCGAGCAGTCCAAGCGCTTATTCGGTGTCATAACCACCGGTGCCAGCTTGGGTGCCATGGTTGGACCGTCAATCCCCTTGCTGTTCTCCGATTTGCTTGGCACCTATAACTTGATGTTGGTTGCAGCCGCAGTGCTACTGCTGACGGTGCCCATGATTTTTTATATAGAGCGTCTCAAGGTGACCCAATTGGGGAATGCAGCCGCCTCGGGATTTGCCGAACCCGAGCGGAGTCTGGGTGGGAACCCTCTGGCGGGGTTCAAGTTGTTATTGAGCAACCCCATGCTGATCGGCATCGCCTTGTTTCTGTTTTGTTACACCGGCATAGGCTCATTCATTTACTTCGAGCTCAAAAACCTGATGGCTGACTACTCGCGTGCTGAACGCACGGAGTACTGGGCAATGATTGATCTGGCGACCAATACGCTAACGATTGTCGGCGGTCTATTTGTTACCTCACGTCTCGCTACCCGATTGGGTCTGGGGCTCACACTTGCCTTGATTCCACTGATAGTCATGATGGGATTGCTGTCGGTGGCTATGGTGCCGGCGTTGACCATTGTCATCATACTTCAGGTTTTTCGGCGCGGTGGTAATTACGCTATCACGCGTCCAGCGCGGGAAATGTTGTTTACTTACGTTGATCAGGAAACCCGATTCAAAGCCAAGCAGATCATCGATGTCGTGGTCTATCGAGGTGGGGATGTATTCTGGAGCTGGGCGTTCACGCTGTTGACAGCGGTGGTTGGGCTGGGCGTGGCGGGTGTTGCTTTTGTCGGTGCCTGTGTCGCCGCGGTCTGGGCGATGCTTGGATGGACGGTGGGACAGCGGGCGGAGGGTGAAACATGAAAGCGTGGCGGGTGACAGAATTGGGTGAGCCTGAACAGGTTTTGGCCTTGCAGGAATGTGAATTGCCGGAGCCCGGTGCGGGAGAAATAAGATTGTCGGTTGGCGTCGCCGCTATCGGTCTTCCCGACGCCCTGATGTGTCGGGGGGAATACGCCTTCAAGCCTGAGCCGCCATTTTCTCCCGGCCAGGAAGTTGCTGGAACGGTGTTGGCTGCCGGAGAAGGGGCCAGCTACCAGCCGGGACAGAGGGTCATGGGTGTGACAGCCTTTTACGCCGGTCACGGTGGGTTTGCGCAGGAATGCATGACCCACACTGACATGGTGTTTCCCACCCCCGCGGCCATGAGCGATGCTGACGCCGCAGGTTTCGCTATTCCCTTCCACACCGCCTGGCTGGGATTGGTCGATCGCGGTGGCCTGCTCGCCGGTGAAATAATGGTTGTGCTCGGCGCGGCCGGCGGCTCCGGATGCGCAGCGGTGCAATTGGGCACTGCGCTGGGGGCGCGCGTTATCGCTGTCGCCGGCAATGACGAGAAGCTGGTTACCTGTATGGAACAGGGCGCCCAGGAGGTGATCAATTACCGCAAATCTGATGTGGCCGCCCGCATTCTTGAATTGACGGAAGGCCGGGGTGCTGATGTGATCTACGATCCCGTCGGTGGCGAATTCGCCGGGAGCCTGGTCGCTGCGTTGGCCAGCCATGGTCGATTGCTGCTGATTGGCTTCGCCAGTGGCGATTGGGCCAGTATTGACACGGGGTTGTTGACCATGCGCAATGCCTCCGTGCTGGGTGTCTACGTAGGTGCGTATTCACCGGAGCAGCGCCGGGGTGCGCAGCAGGAGCTGCTGGCCCTATATCAACGGGACCTGATCAGGCCGGTGCCCACAGAGATCGTGAGCTTTGCCGATTTACCTGCGGCCGTGGGCCGGGTTGGCCGCAGCGAGGTAAGTGGCAAGATTGGGGTTGCCGTTGAGCAATCCTCCTGATTCCTGTTTGATGCAAAACTTCAGTTGTCCGGTGTATACCAGATGGGAGAGCTGTAGGCCCTGTCCTGAACGGTACGTGGGGTCTCCGGAGCGAGGGGAGCATCCAGTCGGCTGCGATCGTACTCAGACCATCTGGGCGTAGTTATTTCCAGAACCCGGGCGTAGTAGAAGGCGTGTTGCTCTTGTTCAAAGTCGGGGTCTTCCCAGTAGGTGGCCAGCTGTGCCGCGCCCCTGTTGTTGAGATAGCTTGCGCCATCTTCCTGAATGGTCGACTGCATTGATTTGACCTTGCCACGCCGATCTATGCGTCTGTCGTCGGACACAGCCACGTTATAGACTTTTTCCTGAGTGTTTCCACGCTTATCCAGCCAGCCTTTGACGATCTGAATGCGATCCAGGTTGGCGGCGTGAGGGTCCTTAATGGCCAGCACCATAAATCCCGGGGCTGCTCCGCCAGCTTTCCCCAGATCACCACCCATGGGTACCCCGGACTGGTAGCCCCGACGTGCGAGGTTCGGACTTTGTGCGTCCTGCATTGAGAAATCCCAGCCGCCAAAGAATCTCAGGCCAATCCTGGATCCCGTAGTTGCATAAACCTCTTTGCGTTGCAGGGCGTTAAATATCGCTTCTCGTGTGTTCTCTTCGGCCCAGACTGCGGCGTAGCCGGATGCGGTAAAGCGCCAGGGAATGGTCAGATTGGTGTCCGCATCCGCCTCGCCGAAGAGATCGGAGGGTATGGTGCGCTCTGTACCGGGCTCGGTAATTGTGGCCTTGCCCCAGAAATTGTCCTCGGCGGCGGTGGCGAGAGCCGTGTGTGCATCGGTGCTGCCAATCATGCCGAACCGGTAGGGATTGCCGCCATTTTGCACCTGCAACTTGAGGCCCAGTTTCAGCGCAGAGCGAGCGTACTCGTATTTCAGCATGTCCGGTTTTTTGTTTGCTTTGTGGATGGCGGCAAAATTACCCGCGTCCCAGGTTTCGAAATCCGCAAACTCGTCGTCGGGTGAAAGCAGTGGATGTGTTTCGCCATCGCCCTTTATCTGGGTCATCTCAACCACAGGCTCCCAACGCATTCGTCGCTCGGCATAGTTCGAATCAATGGCCCTCCCTTGAGAGTCGGTGGGCTGAAACATCAGCCCATTGCTCAAATTGCCGTTGTGGGGAATGGCCAGGGCGCGACCCCCGGTTTCTTCTTCATAACTGGCCAGGTAATCCCACAGCGCTTCCGGCGTGTCCTGGCCCTCCAGGGTCGAGGACAGAGGCAGGCGCTGTCCTGCCCGGCTGGCATCGTCAGCGTAGACCACCACGCGGTGTAGATTGCTGCCCGCTGGCATAGAGGTCCATTCGTAGCCGATAAGGGAGGTGAATTTTCCTGGATCATTGTACTTATCAGCTGTTGCTATGGACTCCTGCCAGACACTTCTGGAAACTTCAGGATTATCCAGCAGTGCCTCTTGCTTACCCATCTGGGATAAGAAGTCCTGCATCACCTGTGCCGCCGCCGCATCGTCATTGGTGCCGACGAGGGCATCATAGATTTTTCTGCCCACAGGGTCTGCCAGCAGGCGCGGGTCTCCCTCACGCAGCTTGAACATGATGCCCAACTGTTCTGCATGATCGGAGACCACCAGAAAATCCAGTGGCACGCGCAGGCGTGCCGTCATTCCCGTACTGGCCCGCACCGCTTCGCCACGGGCAAAACGGTAGGCCTGATCGGGCGTGAGGGCGGTATTACCCATGGTGTTGGCATCCATGCTGTAGGCACTGTGCACATGGGTGTCGCCCCAATAGAGGTTCATTGGATAGTCTTCATCCACCCATGGCGTGTACTGAGCCATGGCGGCATTGGTGTGCAGAACCAGAGCGGAGAAGATCAGCGGGAAGTGTTTGTTTTGCATATTTACCTCACATTGTGCCAGCCTGCATGGACGCATAGTAGAATACCGCATTATCGATATCCTGGGTGAGGGGCGGTACGGCTACTTCCATCATCCTCCATGGGAATAACTGCATATGCAGAGCCTCTTAGGCACACACAGATGAGTGACTCGACGTCATTGCATGGTGACGCACCCGAACAGGGTGGCCTCATTGCCTGGTGGGCCAATAACCCGGTAGCGGCCAACCTGCTGATGCTGTTTATTATCGCCGTAGGACTGCTCAGTACATTCAGCATTAAAAAAACCATGATGCCCGAGTTCGAATTGGACTTTATCGTTATTTCCATGGTGTATCCCGGCGCTGCGCCGGAAGAGGTGGAGCAGGGCATCATCTATCGCATTGAAGAGGCAATTTCCGATTTGGATGGAATCGAACGGGTTGAATCTGATTCCATGGAATCCCTTGCCCGGATGACGATCGAGCCGGCAGAGGGGATCGATGTCAACGAACTGATCAATGATGTGAGAAACCGGGTTGATGCCATTCATCAATTTCCTGAAAGCGCTGAAAAACCTGTTATTGGTCGATTTGAGATCCCGTTGGAAGCGCTTCTGATTCAAATAACCGGCGCACTGGATGAGCGCTCAATGAAACATCTCGCTGAAGAGATTCGCCGTGAGTTACTGACACTGCCACAGATTTCTACTGTCGATTTGCGCGGAACCCGAGACTACGAAATTGCGATCGAGATATCGGAGGCCACGCTGCGCGAATACCAGTTAACCCTGGATGACGTGGCTAAAACGATTGCTCGTTCCTCGTTAGATCTACCCGGTGGATCGGTGCAGACCGAGAATGGGGATATTCTTCTGCGAACCCGTGGGCAGTCCTATCGCGAGGCAGACTTTGCCGCCATTGTGTTGCGTGCAGAGGAGAATGGAGAGCGGCTCTTGCTGGCCGACGTTGCGACTGTTCGGGATGGCTTTGTGGAGGGTAGCGGCTACTCCATATTCAATGGTCGTTACTCCGTGGGTGTTTCCATTGGTGCGCTGGGCGAACACGATGTCATGGCCGCTGCAAAGGCGGCTAAACAATATGTCGAGCGTAAAAATGCTGATCTTCCCGATGGCGTTCGCCTGGTGGTGTGGTCCGATTTCAGCCACTATCTGGATCAGCGCCTATCCATGATGATAAAAAACCTCAGCATGGGTGCGGTGGTGGTGTTCCTGGTCCTCGCACTGTTTCTTGAAATCAAGCTTGCCATGTGGGTGATGGTGGGTATTCCCATTTGTTTTTTGGGCTCGATGGCGCTGTTTGGCTCCTCGGCCGTCGATGGAACCCTCAATTTGATGAGTGCATTCGCGTTTATTTTGGTGCTGGGTATTGTGGTGGATGACGCGATCATCATTGGTGAGTCGGCTTATCACCATCGGGAGATAAATGGACACAGTGTAAAAAGCATCGTGGCCGGCGCGCATGAGGTAGCCGTCCCAGCGACCTTTGGTGTACTGACCACCATAGCTGCTTTTGCTCCCACGTTGTTTATTGACGGTGTTTTTCGACCCTTTGGGCAAACCATCGGGTTCGTGGTTATCTTCTGTCTGGCTTTTTCATTGATTGAGTCGAAATGGATTCTCCCCGCGCATCTGGCGCATAGCAAACCCGCTACCCGTGGTTGGCTTTTTAAGATTGATTTGATTCAGCAGCGGGTTAATCGAGCGTTGCAGCGATTTGTGGAGGAAAAATATCAAGTTGTGGTCCGAATTGCGGTGGCGAATCGCTATACGACAGTGGCCTTCTTTGTAGGCTTATTGATACTGATAGTAGGGTTTGTTGCCGGAGGGCAGGTGAGGGTGGTTTTCCCACCGGAAATGGAAGCTGAGGCGATAGTGGTGGAACTGAGGATGGTCGATGGTACACCGCGGGAGCGAACCCTTGAGGTTATGTCACAATTAGCGGAATCTCTCGGCCAGATTGATGAAGATGCGCGCGCGGGTTCGGGGGATCCGCAAGGGTTGGTCAGAAATCTCTTTGCCTGGGGTTCCGGCATGACCGAGGGGAATATGGTTGCTGAACTTGTTGTCAGTGAGAATCGCTCCACGCGGACCCCGGATATTCTGCAGCGCTGGAGGGAAAGCCTGGCTGATATACCGGACGCGGATTTGCTCACCTTCAGCGCTGATGAGGGACCGGATATGGGCGCGGATCTGAGTTTTGATTTTACCCATACGGATTGGAACACCCTTAAACTTGCCTCCGGCGAGTTGGAAGACAGACTGCGGGACTACAGTGGCCTCTATGACGTTGAGAGCACGGTCAGTGCGGTATCCGATGAATACCACGTGGAATTGAAAACAGAGGCGGAAATTCTTGGTGTTTCACGCCTGGGATTGGGGTCTCAGGTACGACATGCATTCTACGGGGCCGAGGCGCAGCGTATTCAGCGAGACCGCGAGGAGATAAAAGTTATCGTGCGGTTTCCCGAGAGCGAGAGGCGCATTGCAACGACGCTGGAAAATATGTATGTCCGCAGCGATCTCGGTGAGGCTATTCCCTTCAATACCGTCGCAAATCTGGAAATCAGGCCCGGTTTTAATCGCATCACCCATATTGATTTTCGCAGGGCGGCGGAAATCACGGCGGATGTCGATACAGAGGTGGTGGAACCGTCGCGAGTGGTGGCCGATCTCGAGGCCGAGTTTATCCCATCGCTGATAGAGAAATATCCGGGCCTGGATTACAACCTCTCAGGTATGAGTCGCGAGGAACAGTTGATGGCCAGAAGCATGGCAATAGGTCTGGTGCTGGCGCTGTTTTCAGTTTATGCCTTGCTGGCAATTCCGACCCGGTCCTACATGCAACCCCTGATCATTATGGGGGTCATTCCCTTCGGCATTATTGGTGCTGTACTCGGGCACATGCTGTTTGGGTATGCAGTAAGTATGCTCTCCCTAATGGGAATCATAGCGTTGTCCGGTGTGGTTGTTAACGACAGTCTGATTATGGTTGAGTATACCAACCGTCAGTGTGCGGCCGGGGTTGCTCGAGCGGAGGCTGTGGTGCTCGCTGGCATGCGGAGATTCCGTGCCATTGTGCTGACATCATTAACGACTTTTTGTGGCCTTATGCCGATACTTCTCGAGCGCAGTGCGCAGGCGCAGATGATTATCCCAATGGCTATATCTCTGGCCTTTGGTATTCTTTTTGCAACGGTTATTACGCTGCTGTTGGTACCCTGTCTTTATGTGATTGTGGATGATATGAAAGTAAAACTCGGCTTCGAACCTGCCGACGACGTGCTTGCCGAAAATAGTTCATCCGCTTTCCAGAAGGTGTAGTTCCCGCAAAATTTCTCGCCATTGTGCGTAGCGTTGGTCAAGGCTGCCACTCAGTTCCACGATGGAGCCTTCAACGTCGAGAACGGTGGGTTCGAGTTCTGAAGCCAGAGTATTGGCCATCATGGCCGCCTCCTGCTCCTGAACCTTTGACCATTTGTAGTTGTTGTATGTGGCCTGCAGCGCCTGAAACGTGCCGCGCTTTGGCTTTTCCCGTTGCTCGATGCGCTCCCGGTAATTATCCAGATACAGTTTTTGTTCGCGATCGTATTTACGCCAGCTGTTGTAAGCCGGCGTCATTTCCCCGTAAAGATTCGCATATTGTTCGTCCACGGTGTCTATGAACAAATACTCATAGGCCCTGACGCGATTGATGCGGGCAACCATGGGGTCGTCCAGCGCCGGCAAGCGCAGCAATTGGTATTGGCCATCGGCTGTGCGGGACAAATGGGATGCAAAGGCATCGGGGATCAGTGCGCCCGCATAGCGCAGCCAGGAGGTATCCCTGATTCTGTCCCGATCTCTTGTTGAAGTGGTAGCCAGTATCGCTGCGAGGTCTGTGCCAATTGCCGTGTAAAGATCTCCGAACAACAGGCTGCCCTTGGCAGCCAGTCGGTAGGCATCGTCGGTAGTAGTGGAGGTGTAACGCTGGTCTATCCAGCGTTTGCCGGTGGCATCAGTGGCCTTCACATCGAGCACCAGGGATAAGCCCGAAGCCTCGACGATGGTTGCTGCAAGCAATAACTCGGCACTCTCATCATGTTCCGGTATCACCCTGATCGCGCCCCAGACGTCGCTCTGCTCCAGGTGGTGTCGCAGCACGTACGGCATGTAACCGGTTTCGGCTCCGCGAATTCGATTCAGATCCGATGGATCGTAGGCGGTCGGCTGGTGGGATTCCGACCTGAAGACTACGATGCTGACATCCAGTCGGGTTGATTCGTCAGCGCTGCTCACAGTAATCAAGACCCATCCTGTGGCCAGACAGAGCAAAAGCGGAAGTAAACGCGACGCAAGCGTCACTTGTTACCTACCTTACTGCACACCTGGCCGCGACTGAGAGTAAATTTACAGGAGAAATTTTGCGGCAGGGGTTTATATCGATAATAGAATTTGTTCAGCCTAAAGGGAGCCACGCCTGCTGCATTGACCGTGGTCGCTATACGTAACTGTTCGGTGTCGGGAGCCAGCGTGAAGCGATAATTGATGTGTAATCCATCAGGGAGCCTGGTCAGATAAACCAGGTCATCCCCAACCCAGTGGCAACTCTCGGTACCCAGTGAATCTTCAACGAGTTCCTCTCCCGCCTCGGTGAAATCGCACACCAGGCTGAAATCGTCTTCGCGGTGTACGGTAACCAGCGGGTTTTGTTGGGCGATCTCGATAGTCTGGGACCTGGTGATCATGTCTGCCAAGCGTGCTGTCGCGAGCACGCTGTTAAAGGATCTGCCTGGCGTCGAACCAAATACCGGACCACCCCGGCGTCGATCCAGTTCGGTACGACGCTGTTGTCGCTCCTGTTCCCGGCGGTATTCACGAGCCAGGCTCTGAAGACGGTCGTTCACCTGATCACTGCGGCCATAATTCAGTTCCCAGTGACCGCTGAGATCAACCGGCGCCTGCGTGACAGGGGATGTAGGGTAGTCCTGCACTGATGAGGTGCATGCAGTGACAAACAGCACAGCGAGAAACCCAAAAACAGGTGTAAATGATGGTAAATGGGAGGGACGGGCCGACATGGCGGCAGTGTAACATCTCCTCGCTTTATTCATTCCAGCTTTACAAAACATGACACGTCATGGTCACTTGGCCGGATAACGATTACAAATGGTTTGATATTCAATATTAATTATTACAATGCCTTCCTCCGCATTACACTGCCCACTTTTGACCTTGGTGGATACACCATGAGTATCAGCGCCTTCGATTTATTCAAGATTGGCATCGGTCCCTCCAGCTCGCATACCGTCGGTCCCATGAAGGCGGCGGGTTCCTTTGTTGCTCAGCTCGAGACTGATGGACTGTTGGAAAATGTTTGCCGGGTGCAGGTTGAACTGTTCGGATCGCTGGGACTAACGGGGCGGGGACACGGCAGTCTCAAGGCTGTCATTCTTGGTCTTGAGGGAGATGCCCCTGAATCAGTAGAAGTTGACATGATAGCAACTCGCCTGGCAAAGGTTCGCGGCGGCGGCACGTTGCGATTGGGGGGGCGATGTCCAATAGACTTTGATGAGGGCCGCGATATTATTTTGCATAAACGGAAATCACTGAAATTCCACAGCAACGGCATGCGGTTCGCCTGTTTTGACAACGTGGGAACTGAATTGTGCGTGCGGGTGTATTTCTCCGTGGGTGGGGGCTTTGTGGTTGATGAGACCATGGCGGCGGAAGACCTCATCCTCGAAGACAGCACCCCCCTGCCGTACCCCTTCGATTCCGGGGCCGAATTGTTGCAACAATGTGCCGAGCACAAGCTGTCCATCAGTGCCCTTATGCTCGTGAATGAAACCTGCTGGCAGTCGGAAAATGACGTCAAGAGCGGGTTACTTCAGCTTTGGGAAGTGATGCAAAGTTGCGTTGAACGCGGTTGTCAGCAGGAGGGGATCCTGCCGGGCGGATTAAAAGTGGAGCGCAGGGCGGCTGGTCTGCATAGACAATTGTTGTCGCAACCCCACGCTGGCCTGACCGATCCTCTGACTATTCTGGACTGGGTGACCTTGTATGCCCTGGCTGTGAACGAGGAGAACGCCGCCGGTGGCAGGTTGGTGACTGCGCCTACCAACGGTGCTGCTGGTATTATTCCGGCTGTACTGCACTACTACTGGAAATTCTGTCCAGGAGCCAGTGACGAGGGCGTCGTACGATTCCTACTGGTTGCGGCGGCCATCGGTACGCTCTACAAAAAAAATGCGTCAATCAGTGGGGCGGAGGTTGGCTGTCAGGGTGAAGTCGGGTCGGCTTGCTCCATGGCAGCGGGGGCACTGGTTGAGGTGCTCGGGGGCACGCCATTGCAAGTTGAGAACGCGGCGGAAATCGCCATGGAACACAATCTTGGCTTGACTTGTGACCCGATTGGGGGGCTGGTACAGGTACCCTGCATTGAACGCAACGCTATGGCCGCGATCAAGGCCATCAGTGCAGCGCGTATGGCATTGCGTGGTGACGGTACGCACTTTGTTTCACTGGATAAGGTGATCAAGACCATGCGCGATACCGGGCGCGATATGAAAGTGAAATACAAGGAAACGGCTCGCGGCGGTCTGGCCCTGAATGTCGTTGAAGTGCCGGTTAATATCGTTGAGTGTTGAATGAGGCGCAATGGATGCAATAAATGCGACATTTTCGCGTCTTTTGCCGTCCGCTGTCCCCGCCGCGGCACCAGGATTACTGGTTTTGACCACTCTTGTCTGGTCCAATAGCCGCTCATTTTAAACCCGGTTTGGTGCTCCCAATGCCCACGAGGTCCCGTAATCGTTATTCGGCCTTAAGCCTGCTCAAACATGGTCTCAGCCACCATGAGAACTGGCAGCGTGCCTGGCGCAATCCCACGCCCAAGCAATCCTACGATGTTGTCATAGTAGGTGGCGGTGGCCATGGGCTGGCAACGGCCTATTACCTGGCCAAAGTGCACGGCATCACCAATGTGGCCGTGGTGGAAAAGGGCTATCTCGGTGGTGGTAACACCGGTCGTAACACAACTATTATTCGCTCAAATTATCTCTGGGACGAAGCGGCTCATTTGTATGAGTTGTCTATGAAGCTCTGGGAGGGTCTGACCCAGGAACTCAACTTCAATGTGATGTTCAGCCAGCGTGGCGTGATGAACCTCGGCCATACACTACAGGATATGCGCGACATCGAGCGCAGGGTTAACGCGAATCGACTCAATGGCATTGATGGAGAGGTGCTGAGCACGGCTGAGATTCAGACGAAAATACCACTGCTCAATTGTTCTCCCGATTCCCGCTATCCAATTCTGGGTGCCTCCTGGCAACCCCGTGGTGGAACCGCAAGACACGACGCGGTGGCCTGGGGTTATGCCCGGGGCGCCGATGCACTCGGTGTTGATCTGATTCAACAGACTGAGGTCACCGGTATTCGCCGGCAAAATGGCGTTGCGGTAGGCGTGGAGACCAATCGAGGGTTTATTGGCGCCGCTCGTATCGGTTGTGTCACAGCCGGTAACTCTGGCGTATTGGCTGGTATGGCTGGCCTGCGACTCCCACTGGAGTCTCATCCGTTGCAAGCGCTGGTATCCGAGCCCCTGAAACCCTGTTTGGACACCGTTGTGATGTCCAATGCGGTACATGGTTATGTCAGCCAGTCTGACAAGGGAGATCTGGTGATTGGTGCGGGTATCGATCGCTACAATGGCTATGGGCAGCGTGGTTCTCTGCATGTGGTTGAACACACCTTACAGGCCATCTGTGAGCTGTTTCCCGCTTTCAGCAGGGTGCGAATGAATCGTCAGTGGGGTGGCATAGTTGATACCTGCCCGGATGCCTGCCCCATTATCAGTGCCACCAGCGTACCGGGACTTTATTTCAATTGCGGTTGGGGCACCGGCGGGTTCAAGGCCACTCCCGGTTCCGGCTTTGTGTTTGCCGATACCCTGGCGAAAGGGAAACTACATTCTCTCGCTGCGCCCTTTACCGTCGATCGGTTCCACAGCGGCGCGCTGATTGACGAGCACGGCGCCGCCGGCGTTGCGCACTAGGGGGAAGATCTAGCATGCTGCAAATATACTGCCCTTATTGCCAGGAACTCCGCGAGGAAGAGGAGTTCTCTCCCTCTGGAGAGGCACACATTGCCCGACCCCGGGATCCTGAATCACTGTCAGATGAGCAGTGGGGTGACTATCTCTTCTTCCGCAAGAATCCGCGCGGCCTGCATCGGGAAATGTGGCATCACTCAGCCGGATGCCGGCGCTACTTCAATGTAGAGCGAGATACGGTCAGCTATGTTATTGCCAGAAGCTATCCTATCGGTGAAGACCCCGCTGGTGCGATGGTGGAGGGCCATGACCATGAGTGATAGCCAGCGCAGACTGCCAGCTGGTGGCCGATTGGACCGCAAGCAGAAAGTAAGTTTCACATTTGACGGTCGTCCCATGTGGGGGCTTGCTGGAGACACGCTCGCTTCTGCGCTGCTGGCCAATGGCGTTGAGACTGTAGCACGCAGCTTCAAGTACGGGCGCCGGCGCGGTATTGTGGGCCACGGCTCAGAAGAACCGAACGCGATTGTGCAGTTGGGTAGCGGCGCTGCGACGGTACCTAATTTGAAAGCTACCCAGGTGGAGCTGTACGAGGGGTTGGAAGCACGCAGTGTCAGCGGCTGGCCCAATCTTGATGTAGATGTCATAGCCTTGCTGGGAGTATTTGCCCGCTTCCTGCCACCAGGGTTCTACTACAAGACCTTCATGGCGCCGGCCCGGCTGTGGATGACCTATGAGCACTTTATACGCAAAGCGGCAGGGCTGGGTCGGGCTCCGCAGAACCCGGATCCAGACAGATACGACAAGATAAATCGGCACTGCGATGTTCTGGTGATTGGTGGCGGTCCTGCCGGTCTGGCGGCGGCACGGGAGGCGACGCGACAGGGTAGCCGGGTTATTCTGGTTGATGAACAGTCAGAGATGGGTGGAAGTTTGCTCTCGCTGGGCGGCAGCGAAGCTGACGCAGCACAACTGCAGTGGCGCGACCAGACACTGGCCGAACTGGAGGCCTCCGTCGATGTGCTGCTGCTTCCTCGTAGCACCGCTTTTGGCTACTACGACCATAACTTTGTGGGCATCCTGGAGCGGCTGGAAGATCATCGCGGTCTGACGTCACCGGGGCGGCCACGGCAGCGTTTGCACCGTGTGCGAGCCCGGCAGATCATCATGGCCACCGGTGCACAGGAGCGTCCCCTGGTGTTTGCCAACAATGATTTACCCGGCGTGATGCTCGCCTCCTCGGTACGGACGTACATCAACAGATATGCCGTGATTCCCGGTCAGCGACTGGCGTTGTGCACAACCAATGACAACGCCTACCAGCTGGCTCTCGATTGGCAGGAAGCCGGGTGCGATATAGCTGTCATCGCGGACACCCGTCCGGAAGCCGAAGGAGTACTGCCGCGTCTGGCCAGAGAACGCGGAATCGACGTGCGCACCGGAACGGCGATTATCGAGGCGAGCGGAAGAAAATGCGTTAGTGGCGCGCTGCTCGCACCTATCCATGCCGGCGGCAAGTCGCTGACCGGACCAGCGACACCGGTGGAATGCGACCTTATCGCAACATCCGGTGGCTGGAGCCCCGTGGTGCACCTGAGTTCACATACGGGGATTAGACCGATCTGGGATGATGAGGCTATAGGCTTTGTGCCCGGTCCCCATGCGGATGGTCCGGTTGCTGTGGGTTCGGCACAGGGCATTTATTGTCCTCTGGCTTGTGTTGAGCAAGCTCGGACCGAGGGTGCGGCCGCTGCACTGCGTGCAGGGCAAGGAGCGGGGGAGAGCTCCTCCCCATCGCCAGACATCATCGCCGCTTTGGAAGAGCCTGCCCAGGCGCTTTTTCTGGTACCCCATACCAAAACAACCAGTCGCGCGCCCTCTCAATTCGTGGATTTTCAACTGGATGTGACGGCAGCCGCTATCGAATTAGCTGCTCGCGAGGGCTATGAATCCGTTGAGCACGTCAAACGCTATACGGCACTGGGTTTTGGCACTGATCAGGGCAAGCTGGGTAATATTAATGGCGTCGCCATTCTCGCCGACACGTTAAATCAGTCTATTGCAGATACCGGTACCACCATGTTTCGCCCTGCGTACACACCGGTTACCTTCGGTGCCATGGCTGGAGGTGAGGTCGGTGATCTGTTCGACCCGGAACGCTACACCGCCATGCATCGCTGGCATAGCGAACAAGGCGCAGCATGGGAAAACGTGGGCCAATGGAAGCGACCCTGGTACTTCCCTGTGGCCGGTGAATCCATGGAAGAGGCCGTGCAGCGGGAGTGCCTGGCGGTGCGCAACAGTGTTGGCATACTGGATGCGTCGACGCTTGGCAAGATCGATATTCAGGGGCCGGATGCGGCGGAGTTTCTCACCCGCGTATATACCAATTCCTATTTGAAATTGGCGCCGGGCAAATGCCGGTATGGTCTGATGCTGCACGAAGATGGCATGATTTTCGACGATGGCGTGACAGCCTGCCTGGGTGAAAGTCACTATTTGATGCACACCACCACGGGTGGTGCGGCAGGCGTGCTGGGCTGGTTGGAGTTGTGGCGGCAAACCGAGTGGCCGGAACTGCAGGTGTACTTCACCTCGGTAACTGATCACTGGGCAACGGCTACACTGAGCGGCCCCAATGCACGCAAGGTGTTGGCCAGGGTTTGTCACGATGTTGATTTGTCCGACGAGGCTTTTGCATTTATGGACTGGAACAGCGCCACAGTCGCCGGTGTTCCAGCCCGTATTTTCCGTATCAGTTTCACCGGGGAGCTCAGTTTCGAAGTAAACGTACCGGCGAATTTCGGCCGTCATGTCTGGGAACGACTCATGGAGGCGGGGAAAGAGTTCAATATAACGCCCTACGGTACCGAGGCCATGCACGTATTGCGCGCAGAAAAAGGCTTTATCATCGTAGGGCAGGATACCGATGGATCAATGACCCCTGACGATATGGGAATGGACTGGATTGTCGGCAAAAACAAATCCTTCAGTTTTCTGGGTAAACGCTCTCTGGAACGCAGTGACACGAGACGCACAAACCGCAAACAACTGGTTGGCCTGCGGACTGTCGAGCCAAACGAGGTTTTGCCAGAGGGCGCACAAATTGTTAACACGCCCGATCAGGCGGTTCCCATGGCCATGCAGGGACACGTGACCTCCAGTTATTTCAGTCCATCACTTGGCCGCTCGATCGCCTTGGCCGTGGTTAAGGGCGGGCGCAACCGCCTGGGAGAGAAGGTTTTCTGCCCACTGGCCGATGGGCGCAATGTTGCAGCGGTGATCTGCCAGACGGTTTTTTATGACCCTGATGGGGAGAGGCAACATGTCTGAGTCAGCAGAAATGGGTCAGAGGTTTGCTCCGGTGCTGGAATCCCCACTGCACTATGTGCGTGCCCGGCACCGCAATCCTGCCGCGGCCGCGGTCACGCTGAGCGAGCGCAGCGCCTGCATCCTCCTAAACCTGCGCGGGAGTCCGGAAAATGAACCCTTTCGGGAGAGCGTTCGAGCGGTACTGCATGTCGAACTTCCAGAGGTAGGCCGCTCAGCTGACAGCGAGCTGGCGAGTATTTACTGGTTGGGTCCCGATGAGTGGCTGGCCGTCGTTGATCAAGCGACTTTGGCCGAGCCGGTGGCCGCATTGCGGGGGGCAATACAGGGTCATGTTTCCATTGTGGATGTAAGCAGCGCACAATCCTTGCTTGCCGTGCAGGGAGCTGGCGTCGCTGAGCTATTGCAAAAAGCGTCAGTTTACGATTTTCATCCGCGGGAGTTTGGGCCGGGTCGCTGTGCACAAACCACCTTTGCCAAGGCAACCGCCTTGGTTCGTTGCGTTGGGGAAGAGCACTTCGAGCTTATCGTACGACGCAGTTTCATCGACTATGTTGCACGCTGGATTGTGGATGCCTGTGCAGAATCGGGTTGCCACATTTCTGGAACCTGAGCTCATCGCCGTGTACGCTGGGTGCCGCTCAAGACAGGGTTGGCAAAGGGGGTAGCAGAGTTTGAGCCTGCAAGTGTTGGATCTGTTGGCGCGATGGTATCCGCAACGTGACGATGGCGACTGGGTGCTGGGTACGGTGATCGATACCCGGGGTCCGGTGTATCGCAAAGCCGGCGCTCTTATGCTGTTCGGTGATAAAGGACAACAATTGGGGCTACTGAGCGGTGGCTGTCTCGAAGCCGATATCGCGATCAATGCACGGAAAGTGGCAACAGGAACCGGTAGTCGCGTTATCACCTATGATGGTAGCGACGAGGATGATATTGCCTACCAACTCGGTATCGGGTGCGGTGGCAGCATCGATATTCTTTTGCGAGTTGCTAATTCTGCCAACGAGTACTGTGGGCTTGCCACGCTTTTCAGCTTACTGGGGGAGCGACGGGCAGCACTTTTCTGTCAGGCGATATCTGCCACGGATGACAGCCCCCCAACAGTGGTGATTGCCAATGGCTCGGTACCCCCCGATGGTTTTCCCGCCGCCGCAGTCAAATCCCCTCAGAAATATCATTTAGCAGGGCAAGATTGGTTTTTGAATCCTATACGGCCGGCGCCGGCTCTATTTATTGCTGGAGGTGGTGTAGATGCAGAACCACTGGCGCAGTTGTCGTCTACCCTGGGTTGGCATGTCACCGTGTGGGATCCTCGCCCCGCCAATGCGCGTGCTGAACATTTTCCATCAGCGGATAGACTGCTCAGTTGCGATGTTACTGCGTTGGCTGACCTGGCCGAGATCGACGTCATGGTGATAATGAGTCATAAGCTCAGTCTGGATGCCGCCGTACTCGCCAGAATGGTGCACCATAGTCCGCGTTATCTGGCACTTTTGGGTCCAGTCTCGCGCCGTATACGAGTGCTGGAAATGGCGGGAATTGTCGAAAATGATCTTCGCGTACCACTGGCAGGCCCCGCCGGTTTATACCTGGGTGGAGATCTGCCGGAAAGTGTGGCTCTATCCATACTGGCTGAGTGTCATGCCGCTCTGTATGACACCTCTGCACACAGCCTGAGCGCTGTGTTGCCACGGTCTGGCTGAGCAACAACTATGACCACCGGAGTATTACTGCTGGCGGCGGGACGGGGTCGACGGTTTGGTAGCGATAAGCGCCGTGCCAGCATGGCTGATGGCAGGGTGCTACTGGATGTCACGCTGGAAAATATTGAGCTGGCAGGTTTACCGGTGCTGTTGTGCCTGGGGCAGCGCGATGGTGTGTTGAGTGAGCAATACCGCGCGAGAAATGTGCCTCTGATGCTATGTACTCGGTCTGACGAGGGCATGGGTGCCACGCTGGCGGAAGGTGTTTCAAAAGGTGTTGCGGACCTGCCGGATTGGGATGCCTGCATTGTCGCCCTGGCCGATATGCCCTGGGTGAAGCCCGGCACCTACAGAGAGCTGGCGGTGCATGCGAGCTCCGCTGGAATATGTGTGCCGGCATATGCCGGACAACGTGGTAACCCCGTCTGTTTTGGGCGGGGTTTTTACCCCGCCCTGGAGGAATGCCAAGGTGACCAGGGGGCACGGGCTCTGCTTGGCAAATATCCCGACCGCGTATCTATTATTGAAACCGGGGATACGGGTGTCCTGCGCGATGTCGATCAACCCGGGCAGTTGTCACAGTAAGCTTTAGTAAAACCCACCAGTGATGCCCCCAAATTGGCGATAGCGGCCACCTGTTGGCCCGCCAAACAAAAGCAGTCAATACGGTTTGTTTTATTACTGACCCTCTGCTAGTGTCCGATACGATCGGTCGGTGGGACGGAGATTCTTGTGGAAAACCTGGATGGAAAGAGTGCCCTGGTAACTGGGGCTGCCAGCGGTATCGGCGCGGCTATCGCCCGTCGCCTGGCAGCGGCGGGTGCCCGGGTAACCATGGCTGATATCGCCGACCAGACGGGCCGGGAACTGGCAGCTGAGTTGGGAGCGCAGGCGCGTTACCAGCACCTTGATGTGGGCTCGGAGGAGGATTGGGCGCAATGCGTGGCCGACACCTGTGCCGCTCAAAACGGGCTGGATATTCTGGTCAATAATGCCGGCATTGCGCTACTCGCCGATATCTTTTCCACGTCATTGAGCGATTGGGAAAATATCATGCGCGTCAATGCTACCGGGTGTTTTCTGGGGTGCCGATTTGGCCTTGAAGCCATGCGTGAACAGGGGGGAGCGATCGTCAATATCTCATCGATAGCGGCGATGGCGGGTTTGGCGCCTTATCCGGCTTACTCCGCGAGCAAGGGTGCTGTGCGTTCACTCACCAAGAGTATTGCGGCTGCCTGCCGCGATGGCGGTATCCCCGTGCGCTGCAATTCCGTGCATCCCGGTGCAATAGACACGCCCATGACTCGTGGCATACGAATAGAGGGCGGGGATGACATCGAAAACGCCATTGTGGCAGGTATGGGGAAACCCGAGGACGTGGCCGCTATGGTAGCTTTTCTGGTATCGGAAGATGCCCGTTTCATTAATGGTGCGGAGATGCTGGTGGATGGCACTCTGTGCATGGGATAAAGCGTCAGAGGCGCAAATCATTTAAGGGATGGATAAATCATGGCTGAATTGAAATATGGATTGGCAACCGGTTATTGGGGTGGTGCGCCACCCTCGAATCTGGTGGAAATGGCTCAGGAAGCGGAGAAACTCGGATTTGATTCGGTGTGGACGGCGGAAGCCTACGGCAACGATGCCTTTACTCCGCTGTGCTGGATGGGCGCGCATACCGAGAAAATAAAACTGGGTACCGCTATCGTGCAAATGTCTGCGCGAACGCCGGTATCCACAGCCATGCATGCACTGGCCATCGATCATATGTCCAAGGGTCGCATGATTCTCGGCCTGGGTGTGTCCGGGCCACAGGTGGTGGAGGGTTGGTACGGCCGACCATTTCCCAAGCCTTTGGCCAGGACTCGCGAGTATATAGACATCGTGCGGCAGGTCCTTGCTCGGGAAAATCCGGTGACCAGCGCCGGTCCCCACTATCCGCTGCCCTATGATGGCGATGACGGGATGGGTATTGGCAAACCGCTGAAATCGATTGTGCATCCACTGCGATCAGATATTCCCATTTATCTTGGTGCCGAGGGGCCAAAAAACGTAGCCCTGGCAGCGGAAATTGGCGCCGGCTGGCTACCGCTGTTTTACAACCCCTACGACGAGAGGGTATATGCCGAATCTCTCAAGCATGCGTCGCCGGATTTTGAAATAGCACAGATGGTGCCGGTGAATGTCACGGACGATATCGAGTCAGCCCTGTTTGGGGTGAAGAGTTTCATTGCGCTTTACGTGGGTGGCATGGGCGCGAAGGGGGGTACCGGGCACAACTTCCATAAGGACCTCTTTGTACGCATGGGGTATGAAGAAGAGGCCGACAAGATCCAGGAATTGTATTTGAGCGGACGCAAGCAAGAGGCGGTTGCGGTAGTGCCGGACGATCTGGCCGATTCTATTGCCTTACTTGGCCCCAGGGACCGAATTCGGGATCGCCTGCAGGCCTGGCGTGATTCGCGCGTCACCACCTTGCTGATCGCGTCACCTAATGTGGAGGCTCTGCGCACGGTTGCCGAGGTGATATAGGTTTGGTCGAAACCAATTGGAATCTCGCAGCGGCGATTTACCAACTGGGTGAATCACCGCTGGCTGAACGGCCTGCGTTGGTGCACGGTGAACTTGTCATCAGCTTCGCCGAGTTGCGGCGACGCAGTCTGGGTGTGGCAGCCTGGTTAACCGATAATGGTTTGCCGCAGGGATCACATGTGGGTCATCTCCTGCGCAATTCCAACGCCTATATGGAAGCCTTTTTTGGAACCGGCCTGGCCGGTATGCGGCATTTGAATATTAACTACCGCTACCGGGAGCAGGAGCTGATCGATATCTGTCACAGCCTTGAGGTGGCGGTGCTGGTCTACGATGCCGAGTTTTCCGACCGGGTATCACTGGTTGCCGAGGCCCTCGGCGAGGACATGCTGTTTGTCCAGGTCGGCGAGAGCAACGCCCCTCATCCATACGAATTGCTGGAGAATCTGTACGACTGTGCGGGCGACGACTTTCAACCCTCGACTACCGGGGATGATATTGTCCTGATAGCCACGGGTGGCACCACAGGGAGCCCCAAAGGGGTCATGTGGAAACACGAAGATTTGTGGCACAAGCTGAAAATTTCGACGGGCAATACGCTGGGGAAACTCAAACTGGAGCATCCTCCTCAGGACATGGCTGAGCATGTCGCCAACTGTGTGCGCAGAGGTGAACCGCCCGCGCTAATGCCCTTGAGCCCATTGATGCACGGCGCGGGATTGTTCACGGCGCTGTCCTCTATTGCTCAGGGTGCGACTCTGGTTACCGTGCCGGGTGCTGTGTTTGAGGCTGACACGACGCTGGACTTGCTGAAAAAGCATCGGGTTGGTTGCCTTACTCTGGTCGGCGATGCCTTTGCGCTGCCGCTGCTGGAGGCTTTGGAGCGACGGCGGGATGAGGAATTGCTCGCCAGTCTGAGATTGTTGATCTCCACCGGCGCGTCGTTAAGTGACGACTGTAAAGCCGCATTTTTAAGCCATCATCCGGGCCTCCACATATCAGATACCCTGGGTTCATCAGAAGCGATGGCGATGGCGGTTTCGACGCCGGAGGCGGGGGTTTTCAGGCCGCTTCCCGGCACCAGAATTCTTGATGAAGATCTTAACGACGTTGTGCCGGGTAGTGATGAGATAGGCATCGCCTATACCACCGGGCATGTACCCCAGGGGTATTTTAAAAGTCCCGAAAAATCGGCGATTACCTTCCCACTGATAGATGGCGTCCGCTATGTGAACACGGGTGACAGGTGTATGGTGCGGGAGGACGGCATGCTGATTCTGCTGGGGCGTGACAGCACAGTGATCAATACTGGTGGTGAGAAGGTCTATACCGTCGAGGTCGAGCGGGTGCTGCTGAGTTATCCCGCTGTGACTGACGCACTCGTGGTCGGACTTCCCCATCCTCGCTTCGGGCGCATGGTGACCGCCGTCGTGCAAGGCCCCGGTCTGACGGCTGACAACCTTGATGTCGACGACGTGTTGAAGCACGCGGGTCTTGCGCTGGCCGACTACAAACTGCCCCGAAAGATTTTTGTTATTGATGACCTGCAGCGAGCAGCCAATGGCAAACCAGACTATCCCTTTATAACCAGCTATGCTGAACAGCAAATGCAAAAGGCCTGACTATGGATCTCTCCCTGAACGACGAACAGATACTGCTGAAAGAGAGCGTCGCTCGATTTGTGAAGGATCAGTACAGCGTTGAAAAACGCCGCTCACTGCGTGATACCGAGGCCGGATATGACAGTGACTATTGGCAGCAGTTTGCGGAGTTGGGTTGGCTCGCTTTGCCTTTCTCCGATGAAGATGACGGCTTTGGTGGCTCGGCTATCGATACCATGGTGTTGATGGAAGAACTGGGTCGCGGGCTGGTGGTAGAGCCCTATCTGGTCAATGTCGTTATTTGCGGTGGTTTGCTGCGCCGTGCCGCAGCGGAAACACGCACGCGCTACCTTCCCGATCTTATTGGTGGCGCCAGCCAGTGGGCCTTCGCCTTCGCGGAGGAGCACGGCCGTTATGATCTGTCAGATGTCAGCCTGCGGGCTGAAGCAGACGGGAATGATTATCTGCTCAATGGTGACAAATATGCGGTCCTTAATGGACATATTGCCACTGAACTGCTGGTGCTCGCCCGCACCTCCGGGGAGCAAAAAGACAGAGCGGGCCTCATCCTGTTTCGAGTGGCCGGTGACAGTCCGGGTATCCGCCGACGCGGCTTCCCGCTGATCGATGGCAGTAAAGGCGCTAACCTTCACTTCGACGCGGTTCGGGTGTCCGCAGATGACTGTATTGGATCAATAGGCGATGCCTACGATCTGGTCGAGGATGTTGTCACCGAAGCCATTGTCGCCATGGGGGCGGAAGCCCTGGGAGCGATGGAAGCGCTGTTGGCGGAAACCGTGGCCTATACCAAAACCCGGGAACAATTCGGACAGCCCATCGGTCGTTTTCAGGCGCTGCAACATCGTATGGCCGATATGTACGTGCACTGCGAAAATTTCCGCTCGCTACTCTATTACGCGGCGATTGCACGGGACGAGGGCAGAGAGGATATGCGACAGGCTGCCTGGGGATTGAAAGTAAAACTCGGTGAATCCGGGCGCCTTGTTTCACAGCAAGCTGTGCAATTACACGGCGGCATTGGCATGACGGATGAACTGGGCGTGGGACATTATTTCAAGCGGCTCCTGCTGCTCAACACGTTGTTTGGTGACGCCGAGCACAGTCTTGGTCGTTACGTGGAAGCCTCAGGGGGCTAACTTATGATGCGCATAATCTATTGTACGACCTTGTTCAGCGTTGCACTGTTCGCGCCGCTGCAGGCTGCATCGGTGTTTGCAGGTGGTAACGAAACTGTCTACTCCAAACCGGTGACGCAGAGCCATCCCCAACAGGTGTTTTTTGGTGACACCCACGCACACAGTAACAATTCTCCAGACTCCTTCAGTTTTGGTAATCTCAGTCAGTCCCCAGATCTCGTGTACCGCTATGCCCTGGGTGAAACAATGGATGCCCATAACGGTATGAAAACCCGCATCGGCAGGCCGCTGGATTTTCTCGTGCTTAGCGATCATGCCGAATACATCGGCATGTTTGCGCGTATCGTAGATGAGGACCCCATGGTTACGGCGACGGAATTGGGCGGACGTTGGGCGAAATTCTATCAAGCGGGGGATTTTGCCAATCTGGCGGCTGACTTCGTCGCCAGCCTGAGTGCGGAAGTGCCCCCACGCGTTCCCAATGAGGTGCGGGCTGATATCTGGGCCGACGTTGCCAGAATGGGGGATTACTACAATCGCCCCGGGGTGTTTACCGCGTTCAACTCCTACGAGTGGACCTCCATGCCGGAGGGCAATAACCTGCATCGCGTGGTCATCTTTAAAGATGATCACGACAAGGTAAGTCAGGTAGTCCCGTTTTCAGCGCTGGATTCCGATGACCCGGAAGATCTCTGGTCCTACCTGGCAGACTACGAGGACAAAACCGGGGGCGAGGTCATGTCGATAGCACACAACGGCAATCTCAGTAATGGGGTCATGTTTGCCAGCGAAACCCTATCCGGTGACCCACTGGATGCTGACTACGCACGGCGTCGGATGCGTTGGGAACCTTTGTATGAGGTCACCCAGGTCAAGGGAGATGGTGAAGCTCACGCCTGGTTATCCCCCGACGATCCCTATGCGGATTACGAGACCTGGGACAAAACCAATGTTGCTCGTACCGTCGACAAAAAACCCGAGATGCTGCAGTTTGAATATGCGCGATCAGCGCTGCAGTGGGGATTGACCCATGAGCAGAGCACGGGCTTTAACCCCTTCCAGTTCGGTTTCATTGGCGGCACTGATATACACACGGGGTTTGTGGACCCTGATGAAGCGAATTTTTTCGGCAAGTTTCCTGATTCAGAACCCAGTGATGAACGCACCAGCAATCGCATGGCGGGTGCACTGTGGCCCAACTGGCGACTGGCGGCCTCTGGCTACGCCGCAATCTGGGCCCAGGAAAATACCCGGGAGTCGCTGTTTGCTGCGATGAAGCGCCGTGAAACCTATGCCACTACGGGGTCGCGGATGACGGTACGCTTTTTTGGTGGCTGGGACTACAAGGCCGGTGATGAATCGCGTTCAGATATGACAGATATCGGCTACAACCGGGGTGTGCCCATGGGTGGCGTGTTGGGCGAGGCGCGGTCTGGAACCTCTCCCCGATTTATGGTCGCGGCCACCCGGGATCCGGAGGGCGCCAATCTCGAGAAGCTCCAGGTGGTTAAGGGTTGGCTGGATGCGCAAGGGCAGCGACGAGAGAAGGTATTTGATATCGAGGTGTCCCCTCGACCCGCTCCGGAGTTGGAAGTGCTGATGACTATCGAGGGCAGACCTGCGTACAGTAACGAGTATGGGTCGCCGCAATTGGCCAAGGTCTGGGAAGACCCGGAATTTGATGCTCGCCTGCCGGCGGTCTACTACGTGCGTGTTATTGAAATTCCCATCCCCCGCTGGAGTACGCACGACGCCGCCTATTTTGGTGTGGAACTCGATCCGCAAATTCCCAAGAGTACGCGGGAGCGGGCCTATACCTCCCCCATCTGGTATACACCAGCTGATTGACCGGCGAGCGGAATGGAGCGGCCCTACAGTGTTGGCAGAAGTTGGTCCAGATAGTCGGCGCTTTCTACCTCCGTGGCTGACAGTGCGTTTAGTGCGTCAGTGTGTTCAGGGTAGGCGTCAATCAGGTTTTGCCAGGCATTGGCACCCTGACGCTCGGCATTCGCCTGAATGGTCATCTGCTCGATCGGGGTAAGCCCTTCGAAGACCTCGTAATAGGTGGCTTTCGCCGCTGGTATTGTGGCCATCACCAATGCCCTGTGTTCGGGCGACGGTGGGAACAGGGCCTCCACCCGATCCGCAATATCATCCTCTCGGGCCGCGCACGCCATTAGGCCATCCCGGTGATCTGGCACATCCTCCGCCCAGCCCCGATAGCGTGCAGCCGCCGTTCTTTCCAGCTGCGAGAGCAGGAAGGGGAAGGCCTCCGGTGGCACCGCACTCAGATGGGGCGCCAGCAGTTCGCCGAAATTGGGTATGTCAGTCATAGCGTATTCAATCCTTGTGAGGGAGATTCCATGGTAGGCCAGAGAGGCCATATCGTAAACGGGCATAGTGCGCGGCCTTACTCATCCTCTGCGAAAACACCAGCCAGCTGTGGTCGGCGGTGAAAACCGTCAAAGCGAGGTGTAGCCCCGTGGTGTCCGACCGGGATGACCGGGTTCTTGAAATATGAGCTGGCGCCATCCACGCGCATTATTTCTCCGCTGATATAGGTGGCGGCGGGGGAGAGCAGAAAGGTGACCGCGGCCGAGACTTCGCTTTCTGTGCCCAACCGACTTGGGGGTGTAACGTTCATCTCATCCACCATGCGCTGCTGGAATTTTTCCGGATAAGTGGCCAGGCCACTGGTTAAAATTGCACCGGGAGCGACCGCATTGACGCGAATGGCATGCTCGGCCCATTCACTGGCAAGGCTGCGGGTCAGGTTGATCACGCCGGCGCGGGCAGCACCTGTGTGAGCCATCCCCGGCATACCATTCCAGACGTCGGCAACAATGTTGACGATAGCGCCACCAGATCTACTCAGCCCATGTTTGAAAGCGGCCTGGGTCGTCCACCAGGTGCCATTCAGATTGGTGTCCACCACCGCGGTCCAGCCCTTGGGTTTCAGGTCTTCGGCGGGGCCGGGAAACTGTCCTCCGGCGTTGTTGACCAGACCATCGAGGCGGCCCATTTCCTCGACCAGCTTTTCAATGCACTGATCCACAGCCTCCGGGTCCCGAATATCCATTACCATCGGATGTGCCTGACCGCCATCCCCACAAATTTCTGCCGCTGTTTCTTCCACAACCTCGCTGCGCCGGCCGGCCAAGACTACGCTGGCACCCAGGGCCGCCAGTTCATGCGCGATGCAGCGTCCGATACCGCTGCCACCGCCGGTTATCAGAATCACGCGATCCCGGAATAGATCCTGCCGGTAGATTGTGTCGAATGTGGATGAACTCATCTTGATCTCCCCGGATTGTTACGTGTGTCAACATCAATACATTGTGCCCATGGCGGACCGATGTCCAGAAAATATTCAGTTCCTGGCGCACGTCGAACAGGCCGGATCGATGTGCCGACAGACTCTGCTTGCTTTGGTACTTTTACCCAAGTTTTCCAAAAAAGACCGGATTGACGGTTTTATTTTACCGCTGTAGTATCGAGGGTGCTTGACTCCTACATATCTAATCTATAACTAGCGGAGCAATACATAATGAGCAAAGGCCCTCTCAACCCTCGTACCCGTTTGTCCCAGTTTCCAGTCAGCGCTATGGCGCTCACCATTGCCGCCGCCTGTAGCGTGCCCGTTGTCGCACAGGACGATGGTTTTGCCCTGGAGGAAGTACTGGTTACAGCCACCAGACGGAGTGAGTCTATTCAGGACGTACCAGTGTCTGTGACTTCCCTCGGCAAAGAACTGAAAGAAGCCAGTCTGCGCCGGCTGGATGATATTCAGTCGTTTACACCCAATGTGTACCTGAGAAGCCATCCCTCATCCCCGGGTGGGTTGACGGTTGCAATCCGTGGTATCTCTTCGGATGAGTACGACAAGAGCTTTGACCCCTCTATCGGCGTCATCATGGACGGCATGGTGCTGGGTACAGCCAGCGGAAGTATGCTGCAAAATTTTGACACCAAACAGATCGAGGTGCTGCGTGGTCCCCAGGGGACGTTGTTTGGTAAGAACACGACCGGTGGTGTGATCAACGTGATTCGTGGCGATGTCACTCAGGAGTGGGGTCTGGATGCCAGCGTGACTCTCGGCGAAGACGGACGCCAGGATATCAAGTTCGTCGGCAATATTCCCCTCATTGAAGACACCCTTGGCGTTAAGGTGATGGCCAGCAGTAACGAGATGGACGGACACTTCAGAAATGCGACCCTCGACAAAGACGTGGGAGCTGAAGATCTTCAGTCACTCGGATTCGCTGCGCTGTGGACACCCAGTGAAGAGTTCAGTTTGAAGTTTCATTATGAAAATTTCCAGGACGACAGCGATGTTGGTACCTATTGGAATGGCAATGGTCCATGGGTTGCACAGGGAGCGCTGGCCTGTATTTTTGAGGGTGCTCTCTGGCAGGTGGGTTGTCAGGACAGTGACCAGCTTGTGGATAAAGATACGACAAGCCAGGCTCGACAAGGTAAGAGTGACAGCGAGTCCGATTTGTATATTCTGACGGCCAATTGGGATCTGGGTGATTACCTGGTGACGTCAATTACCGGCTACAACGACAGGGATGAACAGTACTTTAACAACTTTGATCCATCCCCGGCAGATTTCCTGTACCTGGAGTATTTCAACCTGTGGGAACAGACGAGTCAGGAACTTCGTTTGACCAGTCAGTTTGATGGCGACTTCCAGTTTATCGCCGGTCTCTATTACTGGGACGTTGAATACGAACAATTCTGGGACGTAGGAAGACTGCATTACAGCCTGGATGCGTTACTTGGAATAGCCGGCGGCGCCTGGGCCGGCAATCCTGATACACTTTTGACTAATGGCCAGCAACAGGAAACTACTTCGGTGGCTGCTTTCTTTTCGGGAGATTGGCAGATCAATGACCAGTGGACCATTACGGCGGGCATTCGCTGGACCGAGGAAGAAAAAGACTTCAGCGGTGGCGATGGTAGCCTTCCTTATGATCCCAACACCGAATCCCGTCCAGACATAGCAGTCCTGTACAAAAACTTCGATGATAAGTGGAGCGAGACCAGTCCCAAGATTGGATTTCGCTACCAACCCAATGATGACATTATGGTATTCGGCTCTTACACCGAGGGTTTCAAGAGCGGTGGCTTTTTCGGACGTCAGGCAAACTTCACCGATGTGGATGTGAAGTATGAGCCAGAGTATGTTGAATCCTGGGAGCTCGGCCTCAAGAGTGAGTGGCTGGATGGTCGTCTGATTGTCAATCCTACGATCTTCCTGAATGCTTATGACGACAAGCAGGAGACTCTGCTGGTGGGCATCGACGTCACCAATGTCGCGACCATTGTCAAAAATGCATCCACCATGGATATTTTTGGAGCCGAGCTGGAAATTTTGTTCCAGGTCACACCTGAGTGGAATTTGCGTGCTTCCTACGGCTATATTGATGCTGAGTACAATGACTTCGTAGCAGATATCAATGGCGATACCTTCGAAACCAACAACGACCACCTGACCCCTCGAAATACACCAGAAAATTCCTATGGGATAACCTCTACGTATTCGGTCCCTGTGGGTAATGGCGAACTGACGGCCATGGCTTCCTACCGGTATCGGGACGACGTCTATACGTTGCTGGACAACAAGCCTCGAAGTCTTCGTGACGGGTTGTCGAATCTGGATGCCACGATCAGCTATACCTTTGGCGAAGATGGACGCTATCGGGTGTCAGCATTTGGTCGGAATATCACCGATGAGAGAGAAGCGGGTTATGCGGAAATTGCGCAGCTCGTTGGCTGGTTCACCTGGAACGCGCCCGCTACCTACGGTGTAGAGTTCGCGGTCAGTTTGTAAGTTAGCAAACCCGCGCTTGCTCGTATCTGTACCTGCGCTTGCGCAGGCTGATGGGGAGAGTAGTAAAATCAGGCAGGCCCATTATGGTCCTGCCTTTTTTTTGTCTTGTAACGGAGGGTGTTTCCATCAGTAGACATATATGCAGTTCAGTGGCTGGACTTCTTGCCCTCTGCCTGGGGTCATTGGCATTGTCCGAGACCACCTCGACGCAAGTGCAAATTCGACAGGTAGCGATGGAAGTCGAGGACAGGGTTATCGGTTGGCGCCGTGACTTTCATGAACACCCTGAGTTATCGAATCGCGAATTCCGTACGGCAGCGGCGGTCGCCGAGCACCTGCGGGCACTGGGGTTTGATGAGGTTCGAACAGGGGTCGCGCATACTGGTGTTGTGGGAATTTTGAAAGGAGGCCTGCCTGGACCTGCCGTGGCGCTGCGCGCCGATATGGACGCTTTACCGGTAAAGGAAATGGTGGATCTGCCCTTCGCGTCCAAAGTGACCGCAATGTACAACGGCAAAGAGGTCCCGGTCATGCACGCCTGTGGACATGATGCCCACACCGCGATCCTGATGGGAGCGGCCGAGGTATTGGCGGGTATGCGCGAGCAGATTCCCGGAACAATCCGGTTTATCTTTCAGCCGGCGGAGGAGGGTGCTCCCGCCGGGGAGGAGGGTGGTGCTGAACTGATGATCAGGGAAGGTGCACTGGCCGGCCCGGATGCGCCACAAGCGATCTTTGGTTTGCATGTGGGGCCGGTACCGGCGGGCATGATCGCGACAGGTAGCGGTGCCATTATGGCTGCCTCAGATAAGTTCTCCATACGCATCAAGGGTAGACAGACGCATGGTGCTATGCCGTGGATGGGGGTGGACCCCATCACCATCGCTAGTCAGGTTGTACTGGCGCTACAGACCATCCCCTCGCGTTATCTGGACATTACCAAATCAGCGGCGGTCATCTCGGTGGGGTCCATCAATGGTGGTGTGCGAGGCAATATCATTCCGGGGGAGGTTGTGTTGAACGGCACTATCCGGACCTTCCATCCCGAGGTGCAACGGGCGCTGCACGATAAAATGCGCGCCGTGACTACAGGTATCGCAGAGTCGGCGGGAGCCACCGCCGAGGTTGATATCCAAACCGGTTACCCGGCGACCATCAATGATCCGGTCTTGACACATAAAATGTTGCCCATGTTGCGGGATACCTTCGAACACTTTGTGTATGCGCCCGGTTTTACCATGGGTGCTGAAGACTTTTCCTTTTATCAGCAGCAGATTCCTGGTCTGTTTTTGAGCCTGGGGGTACTACCCGATGGTGTGCCGATGGAGAAGGCGGCACCCAATCATTCACCGTATTTTACCGTGAATGAAACCGCCTTGATCAGCGGTGTGGAATTGCTATCAACCCTTGCCATACATTATCTCAGCACCAACCAGTAAGAGGAACGTTATGAACTGGAATTACAGTGAAGCCATTTGGCAGCTCGGTCACAGCGCCATCGCAGACCGCCCCGCCTTGATCCACGATGATGTAGCGATCAGCTATGCAGAATTGAGTCAACGCTGCTGTGCTATTGGCAGTTGGCTGCAGTCCCTGGATTTGCCTGCGGGTAGTCACGTGGGTCACTACATGCGCAACTCCAATGCCTACATGGAAACCCTGTTTGGCGCTGGGTTGGTGGGTATGTCACACGTCAATGTGAACTACCGCTACCTGGATCAGGAGTTGCTGGACTTGTGCAACGGTCTGGATATTCGGGTGTTGGTTTATGATGCCGAGTTCGCCTCGCGTGTTGCCGAGATAAAAGACAGGTTGACTGAAACGCGGGTATTCGTGGAAGTAGGCATAGCAACGGCGATAAACGATTTTGCCGTTTCCATGTCCTCACTCTACGCCCATTCGACGGTCGATTTTTCGCGCCAGACTTCGCCAGATGACCTTATCCTGATTGCTACTGGCGGCACCACGGGGCTGCCCAAGGGAACGCAATGGCGTCACGAGGACATGTGGTTTAAAACCGATGTGATGCGCGGCGGTGCCATGGCTCCTTTGCAGTTAACCGAAGGGCCGCCCACCATGGAACAGCATGTCAGCAATGTTTGTTCCCTGCCGACACCTAATCCGATGTTTCCCCTGTGTCCACTGATGCATGGCACGGGACTGATTGTGGCCTTGATGGTCCTGGCCCAGGGCAGCGCGCTGATAACAACATCTGATAAAAAGTTTGATGCCGAGCGTACCGTGGACACCGTGCTCCGTCACGGCGTTGGCAGCCTGGTGATCGTGGGAGACGCCTTTGCGATACCGCTGTTGGAGGTGTTGGATAGACGGGAAGAAGAGAAGCCCTTCTCCACGGTGCAGGCGATTATTTCTTCCGGATCAATTCTCAGTGATAACAACAAGGCCGGTTTGCGGCGGCATCAGCCGGCGCTAATTTTGCGGGATACCTTGGGGTCATCTGAAGCCATCGGCTTCGGTCTGGCGACGGAGGAATCCGGCGTGTTTTCCCCTATGCCGACCACCCGGGTGCTGGATGACAATCTGCAGTCGGTGGTGCCAGGTAGTGATACCGTAGGTATGGCGTACTCCACCGGTTATTCCCCCATCGGTTACTACAACGAACCCGAAAAAAGTGCCGAGACATTTGTCGACATTGATGGTGTGCGCCATGTCAAAACCGGCGACAGGTGTACCGTGCGGGAAGATGGCATGCTGGTCTTGTTGGGTCGCGACAGCAGCGTTATTAATACCGGTGGTGAAAAGGTATTTACCGTGGAGGTGGAACTGGTTTTGACTGAATTTCCGGCGATTGCTGACGTCCTGGTCGTCGGGCTACCTCATCCCCGTTTCGGAAAAATGGTTGTCGCCGTTGTTGAATTGTCAAAACAATCATCCGGCGCTTGGAACGAATCTGAGGTACAAGAGTTCTGCCGAAAACAGCTCGCTGATTACAAAATACCCAAGCATTTATTTGTGGCGGAATCGCTGCAGCGCGCTGCCAATGGGAAAGCCAATTATCCCTTTGTTATGGAATTTGCGGCGGACCAG
This sequence comes from uncultured Halieaceae bacterium, assembly GCA_938074045.1. Taxonomy (GTDB): domain Bacteria; phylum Pseudomonadota; class Gammaproteobacteria; order Pseudomonadales; family Halieaceae; genus CALJGI01. The sequence continues at coordinate 43,744 of CALJGI010000037.1, read as the reverse complement.
TTCGATAAGCTCTCCAGCTGATTATCAATCAGCCGCATTGCGTGCATCCTCCGCGGCAAATTCTGCATAGGCCTGAGCTGTGCCAGCTGCCATTTTATCGCCGTCAAATGGGATGGACATTTGCGGCGTAAACTCGAGCACTATGCGCTCCGGGGTGTCCAGAAAACGGATGAACATCTCCGGGTCTAGTCCAGCTGTAAACTGGTTGTCTTCATCTTCCCTGGTGGCTGCCTTCATGCCATCTGCCAGGAGACGATACATCCACTGCTTGGTTTCTTGATCATCATGTATCACTGTGTGACCCTTGTAGGTCACGGTCTTGCCGCCACCCATGGGGGTTCCCTTGCTTGACAGCACAACAGACGAACGCCCGTCCCGGGCAATGGCCTTTATGCGGACTCGTTCGCGGGTCGCTGTCATCCATATTTTGCCTTTTACCGGGACATAGGCCGTGATAACCCCGATAGGGTGCCCCGCTTTGTTGGCCCAGATAAAGGTGCATTCACCGGCAGTTTTGAGCAATTCCTGCTCTCGTTCGGGATCCAGCCGATATTGCTTGACGTCGTCGTAATTGGTTGCCTGTTCGCTCACGGCCATTGCTCCATTGTTATTGTTGCCTGTCGGTGTAAACCGAACTGGGTTGATGGATTCCGAGGATTTTAATTGCCCTGAAAAGTCGTCACGTTGATCTTACTGGATTTGCGATACGCTATCAAAAAAAACAGTATTGACGGTTTTTAACGCATAGTGCTAGGGTGGCAGTGCATGGTACCCGTGTGCCGGGTCCCGACATCCTCAAAGGGGGAGGTACGTAGACATGCAGCAGCTCAGTGGGCAGGACGCCATGTTCATTCACTCCGAACTGGATAGTCTGCCACAGCATATCGGCGGCGTGACCATTTACGATCAGTCCACCGCACCAGGCGGGAAGGTTCGCTTCAAGGACATACTGGCGCTGCTGGAGAACAGGGTTCATCTGTCGCCTATTTTCCGGCGCAAGCTCGTTGCAGTGCCATTTGGTCTGGGACAGCCCTATTGGGCAGAAGACGCCGGCTTCAATATGGAATACCACGTCCGCCATATTGCCTTGCCTAAACCGGGTGATTGGCGACAGTTGTTCATTCTGGTGTCCAGATTGCATTCGCGGCCCCTTTCCCGGGATAAACCGCTGTGGGAAATGTACGTCATTGAAGGACTGAACAAAGTCGAGGGTCTGCCAAAAAACTGCTTCGCCGTCCTGTTGAAAATCCATCACGCTGCGATGGACGGTGCCACCGGTGCACAATTTACCTCCATCATGCACGACCTTACACCTGAGGTAGAACATTTTGAGACCGACCTGGTGTGGCAACCAGATTTTGTGTCAAAGACGCGCATGCTGGGCAAGGCCTATATCGATGCGTGGAAGAAGCCGATGGAATTCTATCGTTTTGTTAAAGAGACAGCGCCAGTACTTTCCAGGTTGCGCGAAAGAACGGAAGATCAATCCCTGCGGACGATTGATCACAAGGAAAAGACCCGATTTCAGGGCAAGATATCCCGTCACCGGGTAGTCGAGTGCCGCAAATTCGACTTCCACCAGGTGCGTGCCATCAAGGGGACAGTGCCGGGTGCCACTATCAATGATGTGATGTTGACCATTGTGGCCGGTGCCATGCGCAAATACCTGGCCAGCAAAGATGAATTGCCCGAAGAAACGCTGGTCGCCGGCTGCCCCATCGACGTGCGAACTCCCGAGGAGAAAGCGGCGGGAGGCAATATGGTGGGCATGATGAATGTTGCCATACGGACGGAAATTGAGGATCCCGTGGCAAGGTTGGTAGCGATTCACGACGAGTCAGAGAACGCCAAGGCTTACGCTCAGGCACTGGGTCCGCGTTTGATGATGGATATCACGGATCTTGTGCCGGGGGGTATCCTGGCTGTGGCATTGAAAACCGCGGCTTCCACGGGCCTCACGGAAGCCTCCATTATGCAGAACACCTATGTGACCAACGTCCCGGGCCCCGCTGTGCAACTGTACTTTTGTGGCGCCCTGCAGGTTGACTGTATGAGTTTCGGCCCGCTTATGCCCAATGTTGGCCTGTTCCATATTGTTTACAGCAATGTGCAAAACAAGAAAGGGTTTATCTCCATCAGTATTACAGCCTGTCGCGAAATGCTGCCGGACCCCGCGTTTTATGCAACTTGTCTGCAAGAATCCTTTGACGAACTGGCGGAGGCTGCCCTGAATGGTTGAACAAGCACTTGCAATGAAATTGCCCACGGAGCGCAGCCGGGCCATAACACGAACCCCCTTCGCAACCTCCCGCATCAGCGGTTTCTGTGACCCCGCCTTCCGTCGAGTGGAAGACGTACTGCGGCGTCAGATGAGAAGTCACCCCGGTGGAGCGGCGGTCAGTGTCTTTCACCGTGGGCAGTGCGTGGTGGATATGTGGGGAGGCGTTCGTGACTCCCGTGGAAACCCGTGGTTGCAGGACACCATGGCTCCCAGTTTTTCCACGACCAAAGGCGTGTGCTCAACCCTGTTGCATATCTGTGCCGATCGCGGTCTGGTTGACTACAATGAAAAGGTGGCGACTTACTGGCCCGAGTTTGCGCAGGGAGGAAAGGGCAACATTACTGTGCGCCAGGTGCTAACTCACCAGGCGGGTCTATACCATATTCGGAGAATGATTGATGATGCCGGCCGTATGCTCGACTGGCCTCACATGATCAAGGCGATTGAGCGTGCGGTGCCTGATCACACTCCAGGCACGCGAACTGGTTACCATGCATTGACCTATGGCTTCATCGTCGGCGAGATAATTCAGCGCGTTAGCGGTGAACCATTCTCACAATTTCTGCAGTCGGAACTGGCGGAACCCCTTGGGCTGGATGGTCTTTACATCGGTGCGCCGCGAGAGGAGCTTCACCGGGCGGCGGAGTTGACCAAAGCGTCACCCGCTCGTCGGGCGGCCCAGCAGGTATTAGGTAATTTACTACAGCGGCAGGTTTATCTGGCGGATGGCATTCTGCAAGCGCTGGGCGTGACTTCGCATCTGCGCAGTTTTCACGATGCCATGGTGCCAAGGGGTATGTTGGAATTTGATCTCGGGAGTGCCAGTACCTTGCAAGAGCCCATTCCCGCCGGAAATGGATTGTTCACTGCAAGATCGCTGGCCAGACTTTACGCTATGCTCGCCGCGGGGGGAGAAATCGACGGGGTGAGGTTGTTGTCGGGTGCAACGGTGCAACGCATCGCTGAGCGTGAACCCGCTCCCGGCAGGCATGCGGTTATTGCAATGGATTTGCAGTGGCGGCTTGGATACCACGGCGTGTTTACGCCGTCGGGCTTCGAGCCTGATGCCTTTGGTCACTTCGGTGTGGGCGGCTCCGGTGCCTGGGCTAATCCAAAGCTCAATCTCTCCTTCGCCCTGGTCACCAACGGTGGTGCGCGTTCTCCCATGCGGCGATTAGCCGCCGAGGCGATCACGAGTGCAAAATCTGTATGAGGAGCAGATATCAGCTGGCTGCAGGTTTGTGCTGTGGTGATGCATGCATGGTTTTTGCTGTCCACACGTAGCAGCATGCGGCAATAATCGCAACGCAACCACATAGACTCATCACCGCATAGTTGAGAGCTTTGCTGCCGTATTCCGGCGCCAAGGCATCACTCATTACACCGATCAAAAACGGTCCCAGCGCCTGCCCCAGCATATTGTTGATGAACATGGCAAAGGCCACTCCCAGTGCTCGTTGACCGGAATGAACCGAAGATTGTAGCAGCGACATTGAGGGTGCCTGGGGCAGCATAAATATGGCGTAGGCTAATGCGAAAAACCCGAGAAAGCCCCAGAAACTGTCAGCGTTCAGCGAAAACCAGAAAGCAATGACTACGAAGATAATGGCAATGGCAGGCAACCATGCGCGCCAACGCTCATCAAACTTCACCAGGTAATCGGTTAGATAACCCCCGATGATGGGGCCGGGTATGCCGCCGATAAAGTATGCTGCTCCCAGATAGAGGCCGACCTGTCCGACTGACACGTCGAAGTTTCGCATCATGATCGGCGCCATCCAGATCGCCATCGCATAGCCGACGGTGGTCAGTAGCGCGAAGGAAATGCTCACCCCGACGTAGGTTTTGTTAGCTGCCAGAGAGATCAGGGTCTCGCGGATACTCGCCTCTTGTTCACCCTTATCCGGTCGGGTGTCATAGCGTCCTCGTTCCGGCTCTTTGACGGTATACAACAGCACCAGGCCCAGGAGGATGCCCGGAATTCCGAGCGCCAGAAAGGTCATGCGCCAGCCAATTGCCTCCGCTAACAGCCCACCCACCATCAGGCCACCACCGGTGCCCAGTACGGCACCCACCGTGTAGATGCCCATCGCTCTGGCAAGTTCGTGACTCTTGAAGTAATCCGCAATCAGGGAGTAAGAGGGCGGACTGCCACCGGCTTCGCCGACACCCACCCCCAGGCGGGCGAGAAACAGGCTGACAAATCCCGTCGCAGCCCCGCACAGTGCGGTCATGGCGCTCCACACCATCAGTGCAATACCGACGATATTTTTTCGATTCTTGCGGTCCGCCAGTCGGGCTATGGGAATGCCCATGGTGGCGTAGAAAAGCGTGAAAGCCAGCCCGGCGAGCAATCCTAGCTGGGTATCGCTCATCGTGAACTCTGCTTTTATGTCCTCCAGCAGAATGGACATAATCAAGCGATCGGCAATACTCAGCAGAGAGGTGAGGGTCAGAATGCCCAGCACGTAGTAGCGATAGTAGCCGTTCATCTCCTCGCCATTACTGGACAGCTTGCTGGCGCTGGTTCATACGTTCCTGATGGCTCAAGCTTTAACCAGCAACTTGCCCATATGACCGCCCGACAACAGCGTTATGAGAGCCGCGGGAAAGTTTTCGATACCCTCGATGATGTGTTCCGGCATGGATAATCTGCCATCTGTAATCCACCCTGACAGTGCCTGCTCCCATTGCGGGAACTGGTCGGTAAACCGGTCGACGGTGAAGCCGTGCATGGTGGCGTTGCGCTCAGCGATACGCAGGTACAGTTTGGGCCCGGTGACATTCTCCAGATCGTCATACTGTGATATGGCACCGCATATTACGACTCTGGCTCCCTGCGTGATGTTATCGAGCGCCGCGTCCAGGACATCGCCACCGACATTATCGAAAAACACATTGATGCCATCCGGTGCTGCGGCTCGCAGCTGCTCGTTGACATTGCCTGCCTTGTAGTCGACCGCTGCATCACAGCCAATAATGTCTTTCAGGAATGCACATTTGTCCGGACCCCCGGCAATTCCAATGACGGTTGCCCCCGCAATTTTGGCCAGCTGACAGGCAACTGAACCCACCGCGCCGCCTGCGGCAGAGACCACGACGGTGTCGCCAGCCTGCACATCACCGCAAGCGATCATACCGGCGTAGGCGGTAAGTCCTGTGGTCAATCCCAGTGCGCCGAGATAAGTTTTGGCGGGGAAACTTGATTCATCCAGCTTTCTCAGCTGTTGTGCCGGCCAGATGACATGGGATTGGGCCCCCATCGGTCCAAATACCGCATCACCTTGTATCAGATCGTCAGATCGACTCTCAACGACACGACCCACACCCAGGGCCGGGACCGCAGAGGCAACTTTCATGGTGCCGTGCACACCGTCGGGGCCGTCCAGCGTTGTACGGATAAAGGCGTCAATAGACAGATACTCGACCTCGAGTAGCACCTCGCCATCATTCAGCGGTGGCAGCTCGGATTCAATCAGTTCGAAATCCGATTCAACGGGGCGCACATCGGGCCTTTTGGCTAATACAATTTTTCGTGCAGTCGTCATCATTATCCTCATGTTGTGAATGGACTAGGTAGAATCACCGACAGCAGACGTTCAGTGAAAGCGGGTGTGTTGTTTTCTATTTCCGTTTGCCCACGTGCTTATGTATGGCTGCGCCATCTCCCTGATGGAAAATTTCCTCCAGGCGATCGCCCAGATAGTCCAGCATGCGCTTGGAGTGGGCGTCATCGTTTCTAACCATCGCCGCGATCGCCATGCCTTCCATCATGAAACGGGATATATCCAGGGCGAGTTCATATAGTTCCCCGCGGGCGCTCCACTCAGGAAACAACTCCTTGTTGGCTTCCCACTGGGCCCGATCAAATTCTGTGATGGCGGTGCTGAGAATTCCGCGGAGTTCAGAATCCGTGCGACCGGCCACGCACAATTCGTGGTGCGCCGTATAAAGATCTGAGCTGAGGTAATTCCAGTAGCCTTCCAGGCCGCGTCGATTTCGTTCATCGAGGTCCAGATCACGGGTGACCTTCTTGATGTTGTTCTTATAAAGCGCAACCATTTTGTGGTGCAGGTGTTCGACAGAGGCACGAATCAAATCTGTCTTGGAGGGGAAGTGGTGCAGCATGGCTCCCCTGGATACCTTTGCCCGGTCGGCTATTTTTGCGGTAGTGGTTTCTGCGTAACCAATTTCGATGTAGCAGGCCACTGCCGCATCCAGTATTGAATCCCGTGTCATTGCGCTTTTCTGAGCTTGCCAGCCAGTTTTTTTGGGGTCGTCCGTACTAGATTTTGGGCTCATAGTTTTGAGTATACTCGTTGTTACTATCGATTTTATGTGCCGGCCAGGCGCGCGACAACCGGAGCAAACTGCTCCACCATATTGTTCTCACCGTCGTCCAACACAGTCACATAGGAAATACCATAGGTTTCCCGGCGAGCCTGTAGTTCTTCGCAGATATAATCCACGCTGCCAATAAGTGTGTGCGGGCTGGCCAGAAGGGAAGCCGCGTCAATTTCCATGGCGCCGGCAATCATGTCGGCTGTTGCCTGTTGATGGTCGGTAATAATCGTCAGGTAAGCGCCGACCTCAAGTTCTATATCATCGAAGCGATCACCGGCGGCATCTTTGATCCACTGGCGCTTTTTCATGGTCTCTTCAGCGAATCCGGACATTGCACCTTCGCGGCCCAGCGCACCGGCGCGATTGTTGTAATTGAAGCTGACGATGTCCGCTTCCCGGCCCGCGATACTGAGAATGCCCTTGCTGCCACCACCAATCATAATTGGCGGACAGTTGGGTCGCGGGGGTGTGCCGGAGAACCCACTCCACTGCACCCACTCGCCGTCAATCTCCAGCGGCTCTCCAGTCATAAACGCTTTGACAGCGGTGACAATCTCTGCAAAGCGTTGCTTGCGCGTGGGGAAGTCGTCAAAGGTTATATTCAGTGCTTCGTATTCGGATTGTACCCAGCCGGCGCCCAGACCGAATTCAAGCCGACCATCGGATAAATAGTCCATAGTGGCGGCCTGCTTGGCGAGCACCACCGGGAGCTGGTAATCCATACAGAACACCCGACAGCCCACCCTGAGCGTGCTGGTCATTTCCAGAGCCATCGCCATAGCCGGAACGGCTGCCAGAAACTGCGGTGGGTGTGCCGCTGCCTCAATAGCTGGCCCTGGCCCCAGTATGTGATCCGCCAGGTGAAATGCGGAATAGCCCAGTTCTTCGGTTTTGCGAATCCGGTCACGCCAATCCGCGGCTGACTGGGTGTTAAAGCTCTGAAGTCCGAATCGAAAAGGTTTACTCATTCCGTCGCTCCTAGTTCGCTGCCAACGCGGTGATGCTCACCGGAATCGCACTTTGACGGGTCATGCCGGTAAATTTTTGCAGGCCATCCTGTCCGTTCACAAGGCGGTTGGTGTTGGCGCCGACTTCCCGCACGGGAAGGTCCTTGCCCGGGGCTGTGCCCCAGCTATGATTCATGGCGATGACGCCCGGCTTGATGTTGTCATTGGCCCGGACCACCGCCGTAATACTGCCATGTCCGGAGGCAATAGTGACTTCGCTGTCATCCTCGATATTGAGTTGCTTCAGATCATCAGGGTGGACGTAGGCCGGATTGGTGGTGCCGGCTTTAGCCTTGATGGCCGGCAGGTTGAGGCCGAAGGAATTGAGGACGTATTTGTTGCGCGAGCAGATCAACAAATGACTGCGCGAATCCACTCCTTCATTGTCAGCCCGCAAGGCGGCAAATTCTTCCTTCACCCCTTCAGGATAGAGCTTGAGGGTTCCCTGGGCGGATTCCTGGGCTGGCTCAACAGTGACTTTATGCTCTTCAAACACATGGCCGCCGGGATTGTCGCGCAAATAATCGATATCTACTCTGGAGCCAGCGGTGATTATTTTCAGCAGGTCATGCTTGGTAGGTTTCGGCTCATTGGGAACCACCGTGCCACCTATTTTCACCTTTAGCCCTAGATGCCTGGCGATACCCCAGTAGAGCTCCCATTCTTCGATCACATCGTGATCACTGGCCAGAACAGTTTTGCTGTACTGGCTGTAGGGTGTTTCATACCAGGGGTCACTGAGCAGCGTTACATCTTCCCGCTCGAGGGTGAGTTTAGGGGCCAGCACATAGTCAGCCATCTCGGCGGTGGCCGAGATATAGGGGTCTATGCAAATAAGCAAATCCAGTTGTTTGAGTGCTTCATGTGCTTTGATCTGGTCCGGCCACGCCAGCAGAGGATTGCCCGCCACGACAATCAATGCTTTTATCTGACCGTCGCCTTCAAGCAGGATTTCGTCCGCCAGTTGCGAGGTAGGCATTTCCGAGATGGGGCCCATCATGCCCACGGTTGTCAGTTCGCCCAGGTCATCCCGGGTACGGCAGCTAATGCCCTGGCCCCAGGCGACAGGAACCTCGAGCACTTGTGCGCGCCTTGGCGATGCAGGTGACAGCACACCGGGATTGGGCAGTGTGTCCCCAGCGCGATAAAAGCGTCCACATATCGCATTAAGAGAACCCACCATCTGCTGGGTCAGATTGGGGTGTGCGCCCATTTCCGGGCCGGTGCCGGTTACTACGCCACCTCTGGGGCCCGCTGCGAAGAGTCGTGCCGTTGAGGCAATGTCTGCTGCTGGAATATCCGTCAGCCTGGCCACCGTTTCCAGATCAAAATGTTCGACTTCTTTACGTAGCTCTTCCAGTCCCTCGACGTACTGTTCGCAAAAGTCGCGGTCGTGTAAATCCTCGGCCAGAATAAGTCTGATCATCCCTGCGAGTAGTGTGGAATCCTGACCCGGTTTGATTTGCAGGTGAACGTCGGCGCGGCGCGCCAATTCGGTGACCCTGGGATCAATGGCAATAAGCTTGAGTCCGCGCTTGCGTGCTGTTCGAATCTGATCGAATGGGCTGACCGATGGAACGCCACCGGGCGCTGCAAAGTGTGAGACGGGCGTATTGTTGCCAATCACCATGGCCACGTCTGAGTCATGGAAAAAATGTCCACCGGCCCCCCAGTAACCCATACGCGAGCCGACAAAGACTTTGGCAGGTTGATCGATAGTGACACTGGTGTAATAGGATGGCGAATTCAGCGCGTAATGAAAGGCCCGGCTGTAGGCCAGCTGGGCAGAATTCTGGAACGCCACGGTGCCGTTGTAGGTTGCGATGGCGCGGGGGCCATGTTCGGCCACAATGTCCTGCACCCGCTGGGCGATTTCGGCGATGGCATGCTCACTGGATATTTCTTCGAACTCGCCTGTGTCTCCCCGGGTCAGGGACTTGGTCAGTCTGGCGTCCTGATACATCTGTTCCACGAGTTGGCGACCCTTTATACAGGTATAGCCGCCGTATACTTCGTTGCTGGTGTCAGGCCTTACCGCGGTAACCTTACCTTCCTCAACATCGGCTTCCATGGGACAGTAGGCGTGGCAGTAACGACAGAATGTTTTATGCGTGACTTTGTTCATATTATGAGGAGCACCTTTCCCGCTCTAAATATATTTCAAGCAATTACCTGTCTGCCTGTTTGTCTAAAAATACCTTTTAAGGGTCTTGAAATTCCGCAGAACAATATTGATACTAAAAAAACAGGCAATCCTGATTGTATTAGGATTAACTATAGCAGTAGTTCTCACATAAAAACATAACGATGGAGAGTCCTATGAAAGTATCAGAATACACGTCCATTCGTCGTCATCTTGCGGCCGCGGTCGCTGCCGTATGTGCCGGTGTGGCAAGCCCCCAGCTTTTTGGCCAGGAAGATGTGATGTTGCTCGAAGAGGTGCTGGTGACAGCGCGAAAGGTGTTGGAATCGGCGCAGGATGTTCCCGTCGCTGTGTCGGCTTTCAGCGGTGATGCTGTAGACGACCTGATTATGCGTGATATCCGGGAATTGGAAGGATTTATTCCCAATGTGGTCATTGACTCAGTCAGTGTTGCTCCCGGGGCGGCGTCACTTTATGTTCGCGGTGTCGGCACCCAGGAGGTTGAGCGCAGCTTTGATCCCGCCGTTGGGTTTGTCGTTGACGGCGTCTCACTCTCCTTTGTGAATGGCTCGATGGCCAATACCTTCGACTTTGCTAGCATCGAGGTACTGCGGGGACCCCAGGGCACCTTGTTTGGTAGGAACACGACCGGTGGTGTCATCAATGTGCGTCATACCCGGCCAACAGGTGAGTTGGGATTACGCTACGAATTAACCGCAGGTGATAACGATCGCACCGATGTCAAAGCCGTGCTGAATTTTCCGATTGCTGAAGGGACATTGGCTGGTAAGCTAGCCTATGCGACGCAACAGGACGGCGGTCAGCTGACCAATAAATTCAATGGTGAGCAGGTAGGGGATCGAGATAATACTGAAATCACAGCCACCTTGCTGTGGACTCCCTCTGATAGCTTCGAAGCACAATTTATTTACACCGACTACACCGACGAAAATGATGGCATCCCGCTGGCCAATCGCTCACAGGTACCGGAATTGGTCTGTGCTCTGTTCGCACAATGTGGTGGTGGGCCCATAGACGAGGTCAACCAGGATTTCCTCTCCCCCATCGAGTTTGATTTGGAAGCTTACACGCTGGAAATGAGCTGGCAGTTTGAGATGGGAACACTGACCTCTGTCAGCGGTTATCGAGAGACCGATGAGTTTGTACCCACCGACTTTGATGGCACGCCGTTGTCTTTTCTGCACGTGACCCGCGCCCAGGATTCTGAGCAGACAAGCACCGAGTTGCGTTTCGCCTCTAATGAGGCCTTCAGTGAAAGCTGGGATTTCGTCGCCGGGTTTTATTGGTTGGAGGACGAGTACTATCTCGACCAGAAAACGGCGGTGATTGAGGTGTTCGGACCTGATCTCACGGGTAATGGCGCGATCTATCAGGACCCCTTCACTGATCATGAGCGTGAAACCATGTCAGTATTTGGTGAAGCACACTTCAGCCTGTCGGATCAGCTGAATCTGACGGTCGGTGGTCGTTATACCCGGGAAGAAAAGGAAATTGCCGCGGGAAATTTTGTGGCTTTCGGGCTACGTCAAAACTTTTTTCCTGCAGGTTTTGTCGAAGCGGATGAAGACTGGAGCGAGTTCACGCCAAAGATTGGCCTGGACTACAAGGTGAGTGATGACATCCTGATCTATGGTTCCTACTCCGAGGGCTTCCGCTCCGGTGGCTTTAATGGTCGTAACTATACGCCGGCCGATATTGGCCCCTTCGATCCGGAATTCGTTAATCAGTTTGAATTTGGTATGAAGGGTGATTACGCCGATGGCAAAGTCAGACTGAATCTGGCTGCCTTCATGACCGACTATGAAGACAAGCAGGAAGAGGTCATACAGCCCGATCCCTTTGGCGCCACATTGACGGTGGTTGAGAACGCGTCATCGGTGAATATCTGGGGGTTGGAAGGTGAACTAACCTGGGTCATGACAGATCACTTCGTGCTCAATGCCAATTTCGGCTATCTGGATGCGGAATACGATGACTACAAGGCAGATTTGACCGGTGACGGGGTGGTGACGGATAACAGCTCCCTGGAACTGCGTCGGGTTCCGGAGTGGACTGGCGGTATCAACGGTAATTATTCCCGCCGGATAGGTTCTGGTACGCTCAGCGCCTTTGTGGGTTATCGCTATACCGACGAGTACCAGGTGGATGTCGGCAATGCACCACAGGGATTGTTGGACAGCCGTGCTGTTGTGGATGCCTCACTGTCCTATGAGTGGGAGTGGGATAGCGGGCGCACCGTGAAAGTCAGCGCCTATGGACGTGATCTCGGCGATGAGCAGGGATTCAATTCAGCGGTTGTTGTACCACCGCTGTTCACCTTTGGTGCGGTCACCGGTGGCAAGCACTTCGGGGTACAGATCTCGGGTAACTTCTAAAGCCCTGGACCCGGACCACCTCCGGCGAGCGCTGGAGGTGGGAGTCTGGTCCTTCGATCACCCAGAGCTAGCCGGTAAAAAAATCCCCTCGCGGTACACCATCGGGATCATAAACCGGCTCTGAGTGGTCGATTCGATACTTCAGAATATCTGTGCCAAGCATCTCGTACTGACCTAGTAAGCCTAGCATTTCGGCGTAGAATCGGCCTGCAAGGTGTGCATTCAGATCTTCGCTGGATTCCCAGTTTTCATAGACATAAACACGTCCTGGTATAGTGGGATCCAGACTCCAGATATATTCCCGGCAACCTTTTTGGCTGCGGGTGTCGGCCATGAGTTGTGCTGCCGCTGAGACAGCTTTCTCGGCATTTTCAGGGCTGAATTCAACCCAGCCATTAATCAATACAGTCATGATTGGAACTTCCCTGCAGTGGGCGAGTGGGTACGGTAGCAAAGGCCGTTATACAAAACAATCAGGGTTGACTGCTTTTTTGGAGAGCAGTATGTTGGTCGATCTTTCAATCGGGATGTCGATTGCGGCCCGCCCACAATATCTGGAGACACCAGTGTCTGATTCAGTTAACCGCCAATTTATTCTCACCCGTCGCCCCGCAGGTCTGCCTACCCCTGAAGACGTCGTCCGGCGAGAGACCCCCATACCTGAACCGGGTGAGGGGGAGATCGTTATTCGTAATCTGTATATGTCTCTGGATCCGGCGATCAGGGGATGGATGAGCGATGAGCCCAGCTATCTGCCGCCAATACCGCTGGGTAGTCCAGTCTGGGCGACAACGATTGGCCGTGTAGTCGCCAGCAACAGCCCCGATTTTTCTGTGGGCGATATTGCGCTGGGCTTGAATGGTTGGGAAGACTACAGCGTCAGTTCCGCGGAGGCCGCGACGAGGCTGGAGGACACCATGGGTCTTCCTCTAACCAATTTTCTCAGCATTCTCGGAGCTACCGGAATGACTTCCTACTTCGGTATGGTCGATGTGGGCAAGCCCCGGGCGGGAGAGACATTGTTGGTGAGTGGGGCTGCGGGAGCTGTCGGCTCTGTTTCAGGACAGATTGGCAAGATACTGGGTTGTCGGGTCGTGGGTATCGCTGGGGGCGAGGACAAGTGTCGATGGGTGGTAGATGAATGCGGTTTCGATGACGTTATTGACTATAAAGCCTGTGATGATTTGACCGCTGCCATCGCGGAAAAATGTCCCGATGGGGTCGATATTTACTGGGAAAACGTGGGTGGCGAGATGCTTGATGCGGTACTGATGAATCTGGCAGAGCGGGCCCGGATTGTTTTTTGCGGCTGGATCTCGACTTACAACGATGTCGAGAAACGCCCTGGACCTAAGAACATGTGGCAAATTCTGGCCAAGAGCGCACGCATGGAAGGCTTTCTGGTCAGCAGTTATGTCGCTCAGTTTCCCGAAGGGATAGCGGCCATGGGACAGTGGCTCATGGAAGGCAAAATTCATTTCAATGAGCAGGTGGTAGATGACCTGGACAATGCACTCGATGCTTTTCACATGCTGTTTGATGGTCGTAACACCGGCAAGCTCATTGTGAATATCGGTGATTTCGATGACTGATTTCAGCACTTACCGGGTGGTAGTTACCGGGGCCGCCGATGGCATCGGCCGTGCCACGGCGCTGGCATTTCATAATGCCGGGGCGAGGGTGTTGGCGGTGGACATCAATGGCGATGCGCTGGGCACGTTGGAAGCTATTGGGTTACACACCCTGATACAGGACGTCTCGACCGATACTGCACCTGCCCTGATTCTGGATGCGGTTACCACACATATGGGTGGGTTGGATGTACTGGTGAACAATGCGGGTATTGCACCCGTGGCGCTGCTTGAACAAACCGACGATGAAACCTGGGACAGGGTGATGTCAGTTAACTTGCGCTCCATGTTTCGTCTGAGTCGGGCTGCCATTCCCATGCTGAGAGAGAGCGGGGCCGGCCGCATCATCAATACAGCGTCGGTCAACGCTTTACTGGGGAACGAGGCTATGGGGGCTTATACCGCGGCCAAGCACGGCGTGGCTGGATTCAGTAAAAACCTGGCGATAGAAGTTGGATGCGACGGCATTACCGTGAATTATGTGTTGCCCGGTGCCATTGTGACCGGTATTACCCGAGAATTGATTGAGTTGGATGCTGACTTTAAAGCGTACTGGGAAAACAAGAGTGCGGTGGGGCGCTGGGGACTGCCCGAGGATATTGCTAACGCGATTCTGTTTCTCGCATCACCAAACTCAAGCTTTATTACCGGTCATGGCCTGGCCGTAGATGGCGGCGCGATTATTCGCGCCTGACACATTACTCTGCTTGGCTCTGTGGAGCCGAGTAGGGCGTATAGGTGCCGGACAAGTCCTGCGGGCCCTGATACAAGGCCTGGTAATTGCGTCTTGCAAAAAGCCATCGACCATTTTCACGCACGTATTCGTCATCATAGGCGCCTTCCACATGGATGCCGTTGCCATCCTGTCCGAGTAAATGTTCGGTCACGTACCATCTGCCACTGGCCGTATCACCTGAAATGTCGATAGCGCCTGAATTCAACACCATCAGAGCGAACTTGAAGCCCGACATGGCCGCCTGCCAAAACCCCAGCAAGGGCTCACGCCCGGTCACTTCAGTGCCCATCAGATTCCAGGTTCCGTTCTCTGCCCAGGTGTCCTGCCAGGCAGCGCCGTCGGTGCGGTTTACAGCATCAATATAGCGAGCGCACAGGTCACGGATGGCGCGGTCGTCGGCAAGGGCTTGTGTTTCCGTCATGTCAGTTATCCCACATCAGTTTTTGTAGCCCAAGCTTACCTTCAGTTGCATTTAAAAGAAACAAACCAGACTGTTTTTTAGGCTCTGAGCCTGCTAAGATTTAAGGCTCCCGCTCCTCATGCGAAGATAGTGAACATCTTATGATGGAAAATGCTCGTCCCATAGCCGAAGGCCTGTTTTCATGGCCTGATACCAAGCCGGCACTCTTGTGCTCGCGTTGTCAGGATTGCGGGCGAGCGGCGTTTCCGGCACAGGGTAGCTGCAATGCCTGTGGCAGTCGGGAGACAGCGGTGGAAAAGCTGCCGAATCAGGGTACATTGTGGACCTGGACAGTGCAGCGCTTTATGCCGAAGTCTCCGTATAACAGCGGCGAAACCCAGGAATCCTTCACGCCTTATGGCGTTGGTTACGTGGAGTTACCCGGGGGCGTTCGTGTGGAGGGTCGGCTGACAGAAAATGACCCGAAGAAATTGAGCATCGGTATGGAGATGGAAGTGGTATTTGAACCATACCGGAAGGACGAAGATGGCACCGACGTCATCGGTTTTTCTTTCAGGCCCGTGGAATAAGGAGGCACCGTGGACGTAGCTATCGTTGGAATAGGCATGCATCCCTTTGGTCGTACGCCGGAGCGCAGCGGCCTGGAGCAGGGTGCCTATGCCGCACGTGAAGCTCTGAAGGACGCGGGTGTTGAATGGAAAGACATGGAGTTCGCCTACGGCGGCAGCCACAGCGCCGGCAGCGCCGATGCGCTGGTCAATGAGCTTGGCTTGACCGGTTTGCCCTTCACCAATGTTGCGAATGGCTGTGCCACTGGCGGTAGTTCGCTGATGTCTGCGGTGCAGATGATTAAATCAGGCGCTGCTGATATTGGTATGGTGGCAGGTTTTGATAAACACGCACGCGGCGCATTCAATGCGGACCCCAAGGGTCTCGGTCTGGGCATGTGGTACGGCGAAATGGGCATGATGATGACCACCCAGTTCTTTGCCATGAAAATTCAAAAGTACATGCATGATTATGGGATAACTTCGACCGCATTGGCGCGGGTATCCGAAAAGGCGTTTATCAACGGATCGCTGAATCCGAACGCGTGGCGTCAGACCCCTATTGAACTGGAGGAGATACAGAATTCGTTGATGGTTAACGACCCGCTCACCAAGTTTATGTTTTGTTCGCCATCCGAAGGCGGTGTTGCCCTTGTCGTATGCCGAGCTGATCACGCCGAGCGCTACTGTTCGCGGCCGGTGTACATCTCGTCGGGCGTGTTGCGTTCGCGTCGCTACGGATCGTTTGAGGTTTTCGCACCGTCCCAGGCGCTGGAGCATATCGATGGGCCCACGGTAGACGCCTCCAAAGCTGCCTTCGAGCAGGCCGGTATCGGTCCGGAAGATGTGGATGTGGCGCAGCTGCAAGACACGGAGTCGGGTGCGGAAATCATGCACATGGCTGAAAATGGATTTTGTGAGCACGGCGAGCAGGAACAGATGCTGGCGGAAGGGGCAACCCGGATCAACGGACGACTGCCCGTTAATACTGACGGTGGTTGTCTTGCCAACGGAGAGCCCATTGGTGCCTCGGGACTACGTCAGATACACGAAAATGTCGTGCAATTGAGAGGGATTGCCGGAAGCCGACAGGTGCCCGGTGAACCCAAGGTGGGATACACCCACGTATACGGGGCGCCGGGCATCAGCGCCGTCACCATTCTTCAACGCTAGGTTTCTAAGACAAGAACCTCCGGGGATAAAAATATGAACAAAGAGGTCACGTTAACGCCCGAGCAGATTGCGGCACGCAATCCCTCATACTCCTATCAGGATTTACTGGATAAGGAGAAGAATGAAGCGCCGGCCACACTGCGGGAAGATACAGCTGTCTATCTCGGATCAGACGACCTGCCGCTTGATCGGTGGACGTCCAGAGAATTTTTCGACCTCGAGGTCGAAAAAATGTGGAGCAAGACCTGGCAGATGGCCTGTCGTGAATCACAGGTGGCCAAGCCGGGAGACTATTTTGTTTACGATATTGTCAATTTTTCGATACTCATAACCCGTACCGAAGAGGGCGAGTTAAAGGCTTACCACAATAGCTGCCTGCACCGCGGTCGTTCGCTCAAGCGTGGCCAGGGCAAAAACGCTACCGAACTTCGCTGTCCCTATCACGGATTTACCTGGGAGCTGAACGGTGAGTTTCGTGGTATGCCCTGTGAATGGGATTTTCAGCACGTTGAAAAGGAAGAGTTCTCTCTGCCGGAAGTGAAGCTGGATATGTGGGGCGGCTGGATATTTGTCAACCTGGACGAGGACTGTGTTTCCTTAGAGGAATACATGGAGGTCCTGCCCAAACATTTTGAGCGATATCCCGCCGAGCAACGCTACATCGCCATGCACGTTGAAAAGGTGATCAATGCGAATTGGAAGGCCGTGGTGGAGGCATTTATCGAGTCATACCATGCGATTCATACACATCCGCAGCTTATGCCATATCAGGGCATCGATAACTCACAGTACGATGTATGGGGAGACCACGTAAGTCGCACCATAACAACCTATGGCACGATCAATCCCAGTCATGAAGATCAATATACGGAACAGGATGCTTTGGATGGGATGTTGGCGGTAGAAGGAGAACCTGAGGAAAAGAACCGGGTCGAGGGTGAGTTCGCCGCCCGTCGTCGCTATGCCGAACTCAATTATGAAATTTACGGTGAAATGAGTGGTAAGGATCTGGAATCGTTTGCGACTGAAGCCGAGATGATGGACTCCATCCTGTATTTGTTGTTTCCGAATTTTGCGCCCTGGGCCGGCTTCCATACAGCTATTACCTATCGCCACCGTCCAAATGGTGATGATCATGAGAGCTGCATAATGGATATCTTTTTGTTGAATCCGTTTCCCGTGGGTGAGGAAAGGCCAGCGGACGCCGCGACAGTGCGGCTGAGCGCGGATCAACCATTTTCGGATGCGGCGGACGTGATGGGTGTTCCCCTGGCAAAGGTGTTTGATCAGGATGGCGCGAACCTACCCCAGGTGCAACGTGGCATGAAAGCAGCCAAGAAGCGTGGAGTGACACTGGCGAATTACCAGGAGGTTCGTATTCGCCATTTCCATCAAACGCTGGATAAGTATCTGAACGCTTGAACCACAGTCCTTTATCCCCCGCCAGGCTGGAGCGCGACGGCCCAACCTGGCGGAATACAACTATCGCGATTGAAGCCTTCGAACGGGCTCGCACTCGTCCCAACGACACGGCTATTTTTCTTGAGTCAGAACCGGATGCCACTTACGGGTCCATCGCGGCGGAAGCCCGTTGTCTGATCGGAGCACTGCAGGATCTAGGTCTGAATTCCGGTGATGTGGTCAGTTTCCAGATTCCCAACTGGCGCGAGGGTGCAGCGATTGATATTGCCTGCGCCGCCCTTGGCCTGGTGGTCAACCCCATAGTCCCGATCTATCGCGACGCAGAATTGAGTTTTATTCTTGATGATGCTGCTACCCGCTTGATGTTTATCCCGGACGCCTATCGCAGTATCGACTACCTCAGCATGCTGCAATCCCTGCGCCCCGATCTGCCTGGTCTGGATTATGTGGTGACGCTGCGCAGTGATAAAGACGTGCCGGACGTGTTGCGGTATGAATCTCTGGTTGATCGCGAACCGGTGGATGAAACGATGCTGCCGGCAGTTGACCCCAATGCCGTTAAATGCCGACTGTATACCTCCGGGACAACCGGTTTTCCCAAGGCGGTGCTGCATTCCCACAATACACTTATACGGATCATGGATAACTCGGCGGAACACGGCGATATCACGACGGATGATGTGATGATTATGCCCTCGCCGATTACCCATATAACGGGATATGGCAGCGGCATCAATGCTCCCTTTGTCGGTCGCGCCCGCAGCGCACTGATGGAGCGCTGGGATGCCAATGCCTGTATCGACCTGATCAATAAAATAGGCGGGACCATGACGGTGGGTGCGACGCCTTTCCTGCAGGAATTGCTGGACGCGGCTGAGCAGCGAGGTGAGCGTCTGCCTACTATGCGACAGTTTTCCTGTGGTGGAGCGGCCGTGCCGCCGCAATTGGTTTTGCGCGCGTATGATGTGCTGGAAAATTGTCGCACCGTGCGGGTGTACGGCAGCACGGAAGCCCCCATCATCACCCTGGGGTGGCGCGAAAATTCGACGTTGGCTGCAACAACAGATGGTCAACCCTATGGCTATGAAGTCAGAATTCTGGACGATGACGGTGTAGAAGTCGCGGATGGCGTTGACGGTGAAATTGCGGCCCGAGGCCCCGGTATGTTCCTGGGTTATGCCGATCCGGAACAACATGCCGAGGCGCACACGGAGGATGGGTTTTTTCTGACGGGTGATATTGGCAGGCGCACACCCGAGGGTGCGATTCTGATTACAGATCGCAAAAAAGATATCATCATTCGCGGCGGTGAAAACCTGAGCGCTAAGGAGATTGAAGATTGCCTGCACCACCATCCGGATATTCGTGAAGCAGCCATCGTCGCCATGCCCCACGAACGGCTGGGCGAGGGGGTTTGTGCCTTTTTGATCATGAATACTCCGGATGTATCGCTGTCCCAGGCCGACGTCGCTGCTTTTGCGAACGAGCGAGGGTTGGCGCGGCAGAAATTTCCAGAGCGGGTGATCCAGGTGGATGATTTGCCGCGTACACCGAGTGGCAAAGTAAAGAAAGATATTCTGCGCAATCAACTCCGAGAGGCTTGAAGCATGTCCACTGTCAATCGACAAATACTACTGAACGCACATCCCGTTGGGGATCTTAAGCACAGCGACTTTAAGCTGGTCGAAGCGCCCATGCCTACGCCTGGGGAAGGCGAGGTGCTGTTGCAGACCATGTACCTCGCACTGGAACCAGCTATGAAAGGCTGGATGGAAAACCGCGCGGATTATGTGGCCCCGTTGGCCATTGGTGACGTGATGCGCGGCTATGGGACGGCGCGTGTAACCGAATCAAACAATGACCGGTTTCCCGTTGGGTCAGTGGTTAGCGGTGGCCTCGGTTGGCAGGAATATCTGGTGACCGATGGTAAATCGGTACCTATTCAGGTGCTGCCTGAAGGAGTCGATATTCCCGCCTCTATGGGTGTATTAGGTGTCACTGGTTTGACGGCCTATTTTGGTTTGATGGAAATCGGCAAGCCAATAGAAGGCGATACCGTGTTGATCTCAGGGGCTGCTGGTGCCACTGGTTCCATCGCCGCGCAACTGGCAAAAATAGCGGGTTGTCGGGTGATCGGTATGGCTGGAAGTGCTGAGAAATGCGACTGGCTCACGGGTGAACTGGGTCTGGATGCTGCGATCAACTACAAAATCGAGGATGTAGCGGCCCGGGTGCGGGAGACCTGCAAAGGTGGTATCAACATCTACTATGACAATGTCGGTGGGGAGATACTGGATATTGCATTAAACAATCTCGCCGACTACGCGCGCGTTGTTATCTGCGGTGGGATTTCACGCTATAACCTCACCGGTGAAATACCTGGGCCGAAAAACTATTTCAATCTGGTCTTTCGCCGCTCTCGAATGGAAGGGTTTATTGTCACGGATTTCGCATCGCGTTTTGGTGAGGCGTCAGCCATTTTACTGGAGCATCTGCGGGAAGGGCGTTTATGCCACCGGGAGACAATCACCGACGGCTTTGAAAACATGCCAAACGCGCTGATGAGTCTGTTTACCGGTGATAACATCGGTAAACAGCTCGTCAGGGTTTCTGAGTAGGACCTAAAGCGCGGCCAGTTGCGCCTGTAGTTTCATCAGAAACTGGGCGCCTACGGCGCCGTCAACGGCGCGGTGATCACAGGAGAGAGTGGCGCTTAGCATATTGACCACTACGGTTTCTCCATCTTTAACAACTACTCGCTGTTGACCACGCCCAACCGCGAGTATTGCGGCCATGGGTGGGTTGATGATCGCAGTAAAGTTGTCCACGCCAAACATGCCGAGATTAGATACCGTAAATGAACCACCGCTGATGTCAGCGTGAGCCAGGGATCCAGCCTTCGCTTTCTCTGCGAGCTCGCCGGTAGCGGTGGCAATCTCCTGAGGTGTCATGTTGTCGGCATTGCGTACAGTCACTGGATATAGGCCATCGTCCGTCGCCACGGCAACGGAGACATGAGCGTTGTTGAATTGATGGATGTCATCTCCAACCAGGTTCACGTTGATACGCGGCTCTTCCATCAGCGCTCGGGCGACGCACCAGACCAGCAAATCATTGATGGAAACCTCGGTGTCGCCGTTAGCGTTCAGTTTTTTTCGGTGGGCCAGTAATGGTTCCAGGTTCAAATCGACGCTGAGATAGAAGTGGGGAATATCACGCTTGGCCTCACTCAGGCGGCGGGCAATGGTTTTTCGAGTAGCGCTCAGGGGAATAACTTGATAATCCACTGCCGCGTCGGCATCGGCACTTGATTCAGTTGTAGCGGGCCCGGCTTCTGCCGCTGCGACGATATCTTCTTTCGTGATACGACCGTTTCTACCACTGCCTTCCACTGTATCCAGATCAACGCCGAGTTCTTCTGCCAGTCGACGTACCACCGGATTGACGCGTCGGCCACCATCGGCGCTCGGTGCAACCGATGAAACCGCCGCCGTCGGTGCTGGTGCCGCTGCTGCAGCCGGCGCAGCCGCAGTCTCGCTTGCGGTATCAGCGGAGGACGTCTCAGCGCCGCCATAGCTACTGATAAATTCATCAATGGCCGCATCGTCCACGTTATCCGCGGCAATGATGCCGAGTAATTCGCCCACCGCGCGTGCTTCGCCTTCTTCGGCCAGAATTCTTCGCAAAGTGCCATCAGCGGGAGCTTCCCAGACATTGACGATTTTGTCTGATTCCATTTCGAAGACCTCATCACCCTTGCTGACAGCTTCACCAACGGCTTTGTTCCAGCTGGTCACGGTGCCCTCAACCATCTCGATGCCCCATTTAGGGACGGCAACTGGATAAATCTTGCTCATGCCAGTGTCGCCCTTATAGCGGCCACAATTTTTTCGGGGGAGGGTATGTACTCGGCCTCCAGTTCCGGCGAAAAGGGGACCGGACAGTGGGGTGCACATACCTGTTTGATGGGTGCCTTCAGCGAATGGAAAGCCCTGTCTGCAGCCAGTCCAGCGATATCTGCTGTCAGACCACAGCGGGGTGGAGACTCATCAACTACCACCAGACGACCAGTGGCCTCTACGCTTTCGAGAATAGTCTCAGCGTCCAGGGGCGACGTGGTACGCGGGTCGATCAGATCACAGGTAATACCTTCCGCTTCCAGAGAGTCGATTGCGGCGGCGGCCTTGCCGACCATCTGACCAAAAGCTACCACGGTGACATCATCGCCCTCGCGCGGCATGGATGCTTCGCCGAAACGAATGGCATAGGGCTCGTCAGGCACCTCACAGGCTTCCTGGTATAGGGCCTTGGGTTCGAAAAACAATACCGGATCATCGTCCCGGATGGCCTGTATCAACAAACCCTTGGCATCATAGGCATTGGAGGGCACGACAATTTTAAGGCCGGGAAAGGCGGTCATCACCTGATACATGGTTTGAGAGTGCTGTGCCGCCGCACTGAAACCCGCGCCGGTGGCAAAACGAATAACGGCAGGACAGACGTTTTTACCGCCGAACATATAGCGGAACTTGCCCATCTGGTTAAAGATCTGGTCCATGCATACGCCGATAAAATCGGCAAACATAATTTCGGCGACTGGTCGCATGCCACTCAGGGCAGCCCCCGCTGCGGCGCCGACGATAGCGGATTCAGATATGGGTGTATCAATGCAGCGCAGAGGGCCGAAGGCATCGTAGACACCGGTGGTAACGCCGAATACGCCACCCACGCTACCTACCTTGCCTGCGCTTCCGTTACAGCCTGCGACGTCCTCGCCGATGCAGAAGACGGTTTCATCCCGTTCCATTTCCTGATGTATGGCCTCGGTCAGGGCCTCACGCATAGTTTTTACTGGCATGATCGTTCTCCTAGGCCTGATAGTTGACGTAGACGTCGGTGGCGACATCCGCTGGGGTGGGTCTTGGTGCTGATTTTGCTGCTACAACCGACTCTTCAATGAGTGCCATGACTTCATCGTCGATGGCGTCCAATTCAGCTGAGTTCAGATCGCCCATTTCTTCCATGGACGCGCGAAAATTTTTCAAACAGCAGGAATCCTGGCGCAGCGCTTTCACTTCTCCGGGTGCCCGGTAACCCTGCGGATCCCCCACAAAGTGGCCGTAGTAGCGACCCATCTCGCAGAACACACCGGCGGGACCGTTGCCGCTCCTCGCGTGCTCAACGGCTTTCCCCGCTGCTTCATAGACAGCGAAAAAGTCAGAACCATCAGCGACAAAAACAGGAAAGCCAAAGGCCTCGGTACGCGCCTTCAGATCATCCGTCCCCACCGCATAGCTGATGCTGGTGTGTTCGGAGTAGTAGTTATTCTCAATCACGAATACGGCGGGCACCTTCAGAACGACAGCCAGATTCATGGCCTCGAAGCAGGTACCCTGGTTTACTGATCCGTCCCCGGAGAACGACACGGCGACTTCGCCGGAGCCACGAATTTTGCTTGCCAGTGCTGCACCAACCGAGATGGGAGGGCCGCCGGCCACAATGCCATTGGCGCCGAGAATGCCTTTGTCCAGGTCAGCTACGTGCATGCTGCCACCCTTGCCCTTACACAAGCCATCGGCGCAGCCAAACAGCTCTTTCATCATGCCGATGACATCGGCACCCCGAGCGATACAGTGGCCGTGTCCTCTGTGCGTGCTGACAATACTGTCCCGACCGGAGAGATGCTCGCAAACTCCGACAGCATTGGCCTCCTGCCCCGCATATAGGTGGGTGAATCCCGGAATCTGTCCGTTCATGATTTCGGCATTGGCGCGATCTTCAAACTCGCGAATGGTTTTCATCTGGCGGTAGGCCCGCAGCAGACTTTCTTTGTCCAGGCTCACTGTGCTTCTCCCTGTTTCAAGTGTTTTGGTGTCTAGGCTGTGCTAGCAAGACATTCTTTGATCTGGCGGTGCATGTTCTGCACACCCGGTTCGTTTCGGCCAATGATGACGTTGCGTTCGATGCCGCTGTTGATACCACGCTGCATCTTCTCTACCAGCGTGTAGTCTTCGTTGACAGCGACGTCATTAATCATCTGAAAATAGTCTTCGTAAGACGCCTGCTCCTCGGCATTGGCAGGCGGCTGCGGTATATACATACTGTGGTACACCACGGATTTGTCCCGGTTTACAGGGTAAACCCGCCAGGTCTGGAAGTGATCGGCGACTACAAAAATAACGGTGTTCGGGAACAGGTAGGACACAAAGGACATGTGGTTTCTCGGCTCCCAGTCCTGCTCAGCCTGTTGTTCCAGCTCGTGGATCGAACGCGCCGGCGAACTCATCAAATGATTGCGCCCGAATTGCTGGTAGTGACACACATTGCTATAGCTCATTTGGGCAATGGTTTCCGGGTGCAGCGCATCAAAGTGGTAAAACTCATGGAAGGTATCCATGTTCAGCTTCCAACTGATCTGGGTTTCGACTCGCTTTACGCCCAGATAGTGGTGATTATCCAGGCCAAATCCGCTGAATGCGGGACCAATCTCACCGAGAACCTCATTGATATCAAATCGGAGCTCGGGGTTGGGCATAACATAAATAAGGCCGTGTTTTTCCTCTACCTGTAGTGGTCGCAAGCCGGCTGTGCTGCGGTCCAGTCCGGTAAAACCCTCATCGCCGAAGGGAACCGCCGCGAGGTTACCATCGAGATCATAGGCCCAGGCGTGATAAGGGCATGTCAGCAGGCGTTGATTGGTTGCCTGGCCCCAGCCATCGCCCAGCGGTGCGCCCCGGTGAGAACAGGCGTTCAGGTAGGCACCCAGGCTGCCATCTGCTTTTCGTACCACCAGCACGGGAATCCCCGTATCGGCAAAGGCATAGTAGTCACCCGGCTCGGGCAGCAGGCAGCTCGGTCCCACGAATTGAGGCTGGTTGCGAAACAACTCGTGACGCTCCTGCTCGAAAATCTGCGGATCACTGTAGTTGGCGACCGGCATCTCCATGATGCTTTCGGTCAGGCTGGTGGTCTTGCGGGAAACCAGATCCAGCAGGGTTTTGATTTCGTCGTTCAACTGGTGTGGCTGCATGCTAAAGGCCCAGGACCGCCTTGGCCAAAATGTTGCGCTGTACTTCCTGCGAGCCGCCAAAGATGGATGCGGCCCGACTATTGAGATAAGTGGGCACCACAGGAGCGGCGTAATCCGGTCCCACGGCATTCTGATTTGCGGCCAGCAATGCGACTGGTTCTGCCGCCAGCCCGTGATAGCCGATAACGTCCATCGCCAGCTGATGGGTGCGCTGTTCGATACCCACTGTGGTCAGTTTCAGTACTGAAGACTCAGCTCCCGGGTTACCGCCACTGGCGAGTAGAGACAATAGCCGCAATTCGGTCATCTCCAGTGCTTTGAGGTCGATTTCGATGTGTGCGATTTCCCGCGTGTATTCTCCCTGGGCATTGAAATCGGGATTGTTCTGCTCCATCTCGCTCACGATCGCCTTGAGATGTTCCAGATCCTGCTGCCTTTTCTGTGCCGACATGCCGCCGCCGCGCTCAAATTCAAGCAGGTACTTGGCGTAGGTCCAGCCTTTACCCTCTTCGCCCACCAGATTGTCCACGGGGACTTTTACATCCTCAAAGAACACCTGGTTCACCTCGTGATCACCCGCCATGGTAATGATGGGTTCAACGGTCACCCCGGGGGTGTCTATTTCGATCAGCAAAAAGCTGATGCCCTGCTGTGGTTTACCGCTGTTGTCCGTGCGCACGAGACAGAATATATGGTCGGCGAAATGCGCGTGGGTTTGCCAGATCTTACTGCCGTTAACCAAGTAGTGATTGCCCTTGTTCTCGGCTTTGAGTTTCAAGCTGGCCAGATCAGATCCGGAACCGGGTTCTGAATAGCCCTGGCACCAGTAATGTTCACCACTCAGCATTTTCGGCAGGTAGTGCTGTTTTTGTTCCTCTGAGCCAAAGGCCAGAATGACCGGAGCCAGCATGGCGATTCCCAGGGGAATCAGCATGGGAGCACCCGCGCGATTACACTCGGTGGTGAATATATAGCGCTGGGTGGTGGTCCAGTTGGTGCCGCCCCATTCCTCGGGCCAGTTGGGTACAGCCCAGCCCTTTTCCACCAGGATTGCCTGCCAGCGCATGGCAATATCCTTGTCGACAAACACGGTTGGCGTGCGGGCGGTTGCCTCCCGAATATCATCCGGCAGGTGCGTATCGAGGAAGTCTCTTACTTCCCGCTGAAAAGCAAGGTCTTCTGCGCTGAACTCAAGATCCATGTTTATCCACTGTTTACAGGGCGCACATGCTATAGCGTACCCATGGCCCAACGGATGCCACGTCGCAATAGCTCGTAGTACTCATCGGTTTTCCATGCACCAAATTCGGGCTCGGGATATTCCGCCATCATTGGCTGCATATCGTACTTGCCACGGCAGTGCCCAAGGGTCAGATACAGCACCTGGCCATCCCCATAAGGGTGCAGGTACATGCAGGCCCTGGCCTCGTCGCTCTGCCAATCACTGTCCGCGAAATTCTCTGTGATCCCGTTGAAATGCGTGTGCAACAACATGTGATGCTCGCCGTGCATTTCAGACAGGTATAGCTCGTCATCAACAGAAAAGGTCTCAATACCCTGGACCAGCGGGTGTTCCGGGTCACTGACTTCAACGTCGTAGGGTTCGATGGGCGGATGAGAAATAAACTGACTGCCCATGAGCTCCATGAAGGGTGGGTTGTCCCGGGGGCTGTTAACCCTGCCGTCCTCCAGAAAACGCAGAATAGAATTGGTGCCGTGCAGCGCAAACCAGATACCTCCACTGCGCACCCGTTCACACAGTCTTTCCGTCTGCTCGGGTGTGGGCATCACATCGCAGGTATAGGAAATAATGAAATCTGCGGCGCAGATTTCATCAATTGCACTGTAGTCTGCGCCCACTTTCACCTTCAGGCGAGGTTGCTCGGCGATAAGCTTTAACAGTTCCAGCCGCGCGTAGTCTATGTTGTGGTAAAGGCCACCCGCGACCAGATAGACGTCCAGCCGATCGCTGCGATCAATGATTTCTTCACTCATGGCAGTTTTATAGCTGTATGCGTTTGGTGAAGCCGCCATCAACCACCAGATTGGTTCCGGTGACCCAGCTCGCCGCTGGACTGGCCAGGAAGCACACAGCATTGGCCACTTCTTCAGCCGTCCCCATGCGTCCGCTGGGCTGTCCAGCCATAGTGGCATTGTAGAAATCTTCCATGTTGTTCTTGATGAAGTCCCAGGCGCCGCCATCGATGAAGATCGGGCCCGGAGATACACTGTTGACTCTTACGCCAGCGGGTGCCATGGCCTGGCTCAGTTGTTGGCCGTGCACAATTAGCGCCGCCTTGATGGCGTTGTAAGGTTGCGGTCCCATGAAGTCCTCAACGGCGGCTGTGGTGCTGATGATGACAATTGAGCCAGCTTCTGAGGCTTTCAAAGCCGGCGTCGCCGCTTCAATCGCGCGAGTTGTTCCCAACAGGTCGACGCTGATGTTTGCATTCCAGCCCTTTTCACCCATCACACCACCGCCGGCTGAGACATTGGGGACCAGAATATCAATTCCTCCCAGTTGTTCGGCGGCGTCCGTGACAAAACCCTGCAGCGCTTCTTTGTCGGCCACATCCACACTACTGCCGATAACCTTGGTGCCCGCTTTGCTCAGCTCAGCCACGGCCGCAGCTACTTCCTCGCCATTGCGGGCGCATATTGCGACGTCAGCGCCTTCCGCAACCATCAGATTCGCGATGGCGCGACCGATTCCTTTACTACCACCCGTGATGACAGCTTTTTTGCCTTGAAGTCCAAGATCCATACCGTGCTCCCAGTTTTTTGCCAGTATTATTGTGAAGGAAAACCCGTTAAATCACGGGAAAGACAGACAAAGTTAGCAGAAGCATTTTCAAAAAACAAACAGAATTGACTGTATTTTTTTGATGGGTTAGTGTTACTGCTTCCTTGATCGCAAGTCCCTGTATATAAAGCGAATCCAGGTCATGAGTGTGATCAATTATGCAGCTCAAGCAAATCTGCTGGTAACCGCACGAGGGCATCCCTACGAGCGGGATACCATCGCAGCGGTGTTTGACACCTTTGACGCTTATAACTGGTCGTTGGTGGAGCAGCCCGCAGCACAGGCCCTGTTGGGACCTGGGTTGGCTGACAGCTATGCTGCCTGCGTTTGCTACGACATGCCGGGGGTGAATTTCACCAATGGGGGAGAGCTGGCTGGATGGGTAGCACCCGGGAAACAGGAGATTGATAACTATCTGGCGATGCTCGAGCGTGGCCTGGGTATGGTTTTCCTGCATCACTCGATTGCCGCTTGGCCGGCATGGCCGGAGTATGCCGAAGTGGTGGGGGGGCGATTCCATTATCGTGCCGGGGAATTACGTGGCACCGGGTATCCTGACTCCGGGTATCGTCATGCGGTCACCCATAATATTCGCGTGGTAGGTGATCATCCGGTAACAGCCGGGCTACCCGAACAGTTTGAAGTGACCGACGAATTGTATCTCTGTCCGGTGTTTGAGGAGGATGTTGAACCGCTGCTGCGCAGTGACTATATCTATGAGTCTGAAAATTTTTACTCGGCCAGCCGGGCGGTGGCTGGAGAGATGTTCAGCAGAGAGGGATGGACGCATCCACGAGGCAGTAACCTGGTGGGCTGGGCAAAGCATTATCTCAATAGCCCCATTGTGTACCTGCAGGGGGGCGATGATGCCAGTGCATGGAACAGCCGGTTTTACCGGCAGTTGCTGCGCAATGCCGTAGACTGGGTGGCCAGTGAACAGGCCCATGAATGGGCGCGTGCGCGGCATCAGGTGACCAGCGCCAAGCGAAGATAAAACAGTAGGAGAATGGTTTATGAGAGCTGCAGTATTTAAAGAAGTCGGACAGCCAATGGTGGTTGAGACAGTTGCTGATCCAACTCCCGAGGCCAATGAATTGGTGGTTAAAGTCGGCTACTGCGGCATCTGTGGTACGGATTTGCACTCGACCAGAGAAGGCGCAGCAACCGTTCCCTGTGATTCCATTCTGGGACATGAATTTTGTGGTGAAGTGGTCGAGACCGGCTCCGCTTTGAAGACCAAATGGCAGATTGGGGACAGGGTAACCTCACTGCCCTTTATTGCCTGTGGTAAATGTGCCCTGTGTGTAGAAGGACGACCATTTGAATGTCTGCAGCTCAAGGTCACGGGCTTGGAAGTACCGGGAGGTTTTGCCGAGTACGTCAAGACTGGAGACAGCGAGACACTCAAACTGCCCGATGAGTTGCTGATGGAAGACGCCGCACTTATTGAACCGCTGGCCGTCGGGCTGCACGCGGTGCGGGTGGCGGAGTTGAAAGCGGGTGATCGGGCGCTGGTGATCGGTGGTGGCCCTGTGGGTCTGGCGGTAGCCCTGTGGGCAAGATTTTTTGGTGCACGCGATGTGTTGGTATCCGAATTGGCTGAGCAGCGCGTCGCGCTCGCCACGCAATTGGGTGCCACCGGCACACTGACGCCCGGGGAAACCCTGGGCGAGGCGTTTCTGGACGACAGTGGCGCGCCGCCGGACGTGATATTTGAATGCGTGGGGGCACCGGGGTTGATTCAGGAATGTATTGATCTTGCGCCGAGGCGCGGTCGCATCATACCCGTCGGGGTTTGTGAACAACCCGATAATTTCATGCCCTTCCTGGCACTGGTCAAGGAATTGCGAATTCAGTTTGCGATAGCCTATACCCGGGATGATTTTGAAACCGTGATCGCCATGATGGCGCAGGGTCGAATTGATGCCCGCGCGATGGTGACAGATGTCGTCAGCCTGGATGAAATGCCCGCCGCCTTTGAGGCACTCAGAAACCCCAGTCATCAATGTAAGGTTTTGACGCGTTTCGACTAGCTTGCAAGTCGCCGTGCCGCAATAGAATTGAAACTCAGGAGATAACAACATGGACAACCAGGCTGATGCCCGGACACTGGACGAACTGAAACTGTTTGATACCGAGAATCTGAAGTGTCCCTATCACTACGACAAGAGTCTGCGCGAGCAGGCACCGGTATACCAGGACCCTGATTCAGGCGTGTTCGTGGTGTCGACC
Organism: uncultured Halieaceae bacterium; assembly: GCA_938074045.1. Classification (GTDB taxonomy): domain Bacteria; phylum Pseudomonadota; class Gammaproteobacteria; order Pseudomonadales; family Halieaceae; genus CALJGI01. Next base: position 13,577 of record CALJGI010000037.1, on the reverse strand, counting down.
TATGAATTGGTGCGGGAAGCTCACCGGGCCAAGCAGGTGTTTTCCAATGAATTCACCCTTGCCCTGGGCTCGAGCCGCGATATTGATCCCGATGTGATGTCGGCGATGCGTGATACCTATAATCTGGGCAAGGGCACGCTGCTGACGGTTGATGAGCCCGAGCATACCGAGTATCGGAACGCCGTCAAGGACTTGTTCACGGCTGATGTGATCGCCGGGTACGCGCCCTGGATCCGAAACCTGGCCAAAGAACTGGTGCAAAAATTGGCGACCAAGCAGGAATGCAACTTCATCGAAGAATTTACCCGACCGCTACCACTGTCTGTGATCATGCATGTGCTGGGTATTCCACTGGATCAGTTTGATCGCGCCTTTAAGTGGACGGTAGATAACGTGGTCGTACTGTCACAGGTGGCGGACAAGGAGCGTTTGCTGGAGGCGAATAAAGGGCTTAAGGATGAGTACGACTGGTTTGTTCAGGCGATGGAGGAACGGCAGGAGAATCCCAAAGACGATATCCTGACCAAGATCAGTCAATTGAAGTTGGGGGATCGTGATCTTACTGTCGAGGAAAAGTTGTCCTATTGCACGCAGTTTCTGGTTGCTGGTAACGAGACCACTACGGCGACGCTGGCTGAAGGGATGCGTCAGCTCATCATGAACCCGGAGCAGGAAGCATTGATTCGCGCTGATCATAGCCTCATTCCAAATCTGGTGGAGGAATCATTGAGGCTGGCCAGCCCCACTTCCAATATGTGGCGTATCGCGCTGTCGGAATACGAGCTGGGTGGCGTGACCATTCCTCAGGGCAGTATCGTGTTACTCAAGTATTTTTCCTCCAACCACGATGCCAGCATGTTCGAGGAGCCGATGAAATTTGATGTGCAACGTCCGAACTTGCGACGCCATATAGCCTTTGGTTTTGGCACGCATGTTTGTATTGGTCAGCACTTGTCGAAGTTGGAAATGATCATCGCCTGGGAGGAGTTGTTCGAGGGCCTGGAAAACTTTGAACTGGCGGTTTCGCTGGACGATCTGGAGTATATGCCCAATATTCTGTTGCGCGGGCTGGAAGAAATTCCGATCAGATATTCCGCTGTGGGCAGCTGATCTTGAACAAAAAGTCCTCTCGACCACGCCAATCAGTCGAGCCAACCAGAATGGCTTCATTGACATCAAGCATATTTAACAGCGCATAAATGTCTTTGGCACAGGACCGGAGTCGAAAGCTGCGGGCAGTGCGGAAGGTGCGGCCGTGTCCTCTCAGGTCTGGTGCAATGATGTGAAAATGGGGCGCGAGATGGTGAAAACACTGATGCCAGTTGGTCAGCGCACTGCGGAGCGTGCCGTGTAGCAGCACCAGTTTATCGACTTGAAACAGCGGTATTGATGGGGCTGATCCGATACCGGTCAGCTGCGGTACGTTAGATTGAACCCGGCAAGCACATATCGGTGTTTAGCTTGTGAACACCCGTACCAGCTTGAAGATACCGAGTCCTGAAACCACCAGCACCACACTCACACCGAGTAGGTTGGCCCATAGTCCGTTGCGGAAATCACCCAAAACACCCCTGTGGTTCATGACAGCCAATAGAAACACAGCGACCACGGGCAGGAGGAAACCGTTCGCCGCCTGCGCCAGCATAATGGCGCTGATCGGTCTTGTGCCCAGCGCTGCCGCCAGCATGCCCAGGAGCAGTACCAATCCCCATATGGATTGAAATCGACGGCTGGACAGGTCCGGTGTCCAGCCCATGGCGCCGCTGACTGCGTAGGCAGCCGCCAGAGGCGAGGTGATTGCGCTGGTCAATCCTGCGGCGAGTAAGCCAATCGCAAAAAAGTACTTTGCTGCAGGCCCCAATAGGGGCTCAAGTTGAGCGGACATAGTGGCGGCGGAAAAAACCGTGTCGCCACCAAAGAAGGCGGTTGCCGAAGTGGAGACGATGGCGAGTGTAATCAACCCACCCAGTCCGATTGCGATAGCGCTTTCCCGGCGTGATTCCTTTAGGGCCTCTCTGACCGGAATATCGGCCGGCCATTTTTCGCTCACAGAGCTAGCGTGCAGGAACAGGTTGTAGGGAACTACCGTCGTACCCACCAGCGCCATGATAGCCAGGCTGGAGCCGGAGGGTAAGTTTGGGTTGAACAGTCCTCTGGCGATGGCTGACCAGTCAGGGCTCACCATAACCATGGTCGCGAGAAATACCATGCTCATAAGAGCGACCAGAATCACCAGCCCGCGTTCTATGATTTTGTACTGGCCACTGCCGAGTAAGGCGAAGGCAATACCCCCGACAACAACCGCCCACAGGTTGGCTGACAGCGGAGAGATGGCGGCCAGACCCAGTGCCGCCCCGGCAATGTTGCCGGATTCATAGGCGGCATTGCCCAGACCAATGGCTATCAGAACGCTGATAATGGCGGCTCGCCGGAACAAGGCATTGGAGAAGGTGTCTCGCAGAGCTTCAGCCAGGCCCCGGCGCGTAACGAGACCGAGGCGCGCGGACATCTCCTGTAGCACCACCGTCGCGATCACGGAAAACAGTATTGTCCAGAGCAAGGCATAGCCATACTGTGCACCAGCATTGCTAGCGGTGGTAACTGTTCCTGGCCCGATAAAGGCAGCCATGACCAACAGTCCTGGCCCAAACCGTTTCATAGGTGACTTCCAATCAGCGTGGCAGCAAGTTTAGCAGAGACAAGGCACTTGACCATATGGGCTCGACCCGGCCGTGGCGTTGCGCTTATTATCGCGCATCAAGGTTAACGTGAGGTCAGCAATGTCAGCTACAGAATCACCGGCAGAACTGCGGGCCCGAATTCGCGACGGCAGTTTTGTCGGCAATACGTCGGGGCTGGCACCCGGGTTTGTGCAGTGCAACATCGTTATCCTGCCGTCCTCATATGCGGCGGACTTTATGCGGTTTTGTCAGCTCAATCCAAAACCCTGTCCACTTGTTGCCTCCGCTGGAGCAGCGGGGCAAACCGGGCTGCCCGGTCTTGGCGAGATTGACATACGCACCGACGTGCCCGGATACCGGGTGTTTCGTGATGGCGTGCTCGAGCAGGAGTGTGCTGATATCAGTGATCTGTGGACGGAAGACCTGGTCACCTTTGCCTTGGGCTGTTCTTTTTCCTTCGAAGAAGCACTGATAGCGGACGGTCTCGAAGTTCGTAATGTGACCGAGGGCGGCAATGTTCCCATGTATCGAACCACGCTACCCTGTGCCCAGGCGGGCCCATTTGGCGGTGATATGGTGGTGAGCATGCGGCCTTTCGCGGCGGCTGACGCCATCAGGGCCATTCAAATTTGCACACGTTTTCCGTCGGTACATGGTGCCCCGGTGCACCTCGGCGACCCTGCCGAGATTGGTATATTGGATCTGGATAAACCTGATTACGGCGATGCCGTGACGTTAAAGCCGGGGGAAATGCCGGTTTTTTGGGCCTGCGGTGTGACGCCTCAGGTTGCGCTGGAGCGCGCCAAACCCTCAGTTTGTATAACTCATTCTCCGGGTATGATGCTGGTTACCGATCTGCGTAACAGCAAATTGGCGGTAATGTGAACTTCTTGGGGACAGTCTGACTATGTTACTTAACTGCGATCTTGGCGAGAGCTTTGGCAGCTGGACTATGGGTCTGGATGAAGCCGTTATGCCTTTTATTGACCAGGCTAATGTGGCCTGTGGTTTTCACGGTGGCGACCCCGTGGTGATCAGTCGAACCCTGGCACTAGCGGTTGAGCACGGGGTGGTGGTGGGTGCCCATCCCAGCTATCCCGATCTGGTCGGTTTTGGGCGGCGCAGCATGAAGATGAGTGAGCAGGAGTTGCGCGCTACCCTTCAGTATCAGATTGCGGCTCTGGATGGCATGGCGGCGATTGCTGGTGCACAGATGGCCTACGTAAAGCCCCACGGTGCACTCTATAATGACATGATGGCCGATGCGGATATTCTCCGTACGGTGATGGATTCGATAGCTCGATACCACCGACCTGTAGCGCTGATGTTGCAGGCGACGGGGTTGGCGCAAGCGCATCGGGAGCAGGCGCAGAAGCGCGGCCTGACTCTTTATTTTGAAGCATTTGCTGATCGCCGCTATGACGGCGATGGCAAGCTGCTGTCCCGGGCCAGGGAGGGAGCGGTTCTCGATAAGGAGGCCATGCTCGTGCAGGTGCGTCAATTAGTTGAGCAGGGGACCGTGACTACTATAGATGGTGAATCACTTCCCCTGGCTGTCGATACCCTGTGCGTGCATGGGGATAACCCCGAGGGTGTTCGCGCCATCGCGGATATTCGGGCTATTGTCTCAGGTTCTGCATGACCGCGACATTTTCCATCGATAGGGCGGGAGAAAGCGCTGTCATCGCCTACTTTGGCACCTCCAGCTCGCCGGAGGTAAGTGCTGCTATTCATGCCGTAGCGCAGCAGGTCCGCCGGGAACTGGGCGGTGAGCTGGTGGACCTGATCCCCTCCTATGCATCTTTGCTGGTTGTTTACGATCCACTCCAGACCGACCATCACCGTGTTGGTGATGTGCTGAGGACAGCGGCTAACAATAGTGTCACGTCCTCCAGCACCGCCGGCAAGTTGGTTACTTTGCCCGCTTACTACGGGGAAGACAGCGGTCCCGATCTGGGTTCGCTGGCCGCCACCGCTGGCCTGAGTGTGGAAGAGGTGATCCGCCTCCACACAGGAATGGAATATCGCGTCTATGCCATCGGGTTTGCGCCTGGCTTTGCCTACCTGGGTGAGGTCGATGAACGCATTGCCGCACCACGACTGGCCACACCCAGGCTAAAGGTCCCCCGGGGTGCGATTGCAATAGCCGACCGACAAACTGCGGTCTATCCGGCTACATCACCCGGTGGTTGGAATTTAATCGGTATGTGCCCGGTGGCCATGTTCGACCCGGATGGTAATCCACCAATGCCGGTGAACGTGGGCGACAGTGTGCGTTTTGAGGCGATTGACCGCGGCACTTTCCTGGAACTGGGTGGTGAACTGATAACCGACGCGGTGGCGGGTTCGTGAGCGGTTTGCGCGTCATTAACCCAGGTCTGCTGAGCTTGCTGCAGGACGGCGGGCGTATTGGACACCACGCGCTGGGGCTGACCACGGGTGGACCGATTGATCGTTACGCCTTTGATTGGGCGAATCGTTTGCTGGGTAACAAACCGGGCAGTACAGCCCTGGAGGTAAGTTTCGGCGGTTTGGAACTGGAGGCTGAGCTTGCAACCTGCGTGGCGATAACCGGCGCAAACAACGTTGTCACGGTCAACGGAGAAACCCGGAAACTATGGCAGGGACTGGTACTGCAACCGGGTGATCGTCTGCGCCTTGATTTTTGTGATGCTGGATGTCGAAACTATGTGGCCGTGGCGCAGGGGTTTGACATCGATCCGGTTTTTGGCAGCAGTGCTACGGTGATGCGCGAGAATCTGGGAGGTCTGGATGGCGGTAAATTGCGCAGCGGCCAACTTCTTCCCTGCGGGGAAACCACTTGGAATCAAATGCTGAGGTTGCCAGAATCATTGCATCCGGAGTATCCGGATCATCTAGTGGCCCGGGTGGTACCCGGCTACCAGTATGAGCATTTTTCCACCGTTAAAAAGCGCCTCTTTTTCGGCTCTGAGTATGTGGTGAGCGAGGCCTCCGATCGCATGGGTTATCGTCTGGACGGCCCTGCTGTGGCATCACCAATACAAGCAATGTTGTCTGAAGGCATCTGTCTGGGGGCCATTCAGATACCCGCCGACGGACAACCCATCGTACTCCTGCAGGATCGCCAGACCATTGGTGGCTACCCCAAATTGGGTGCTGTGCTGTCACTGGATTGTTATCGCCTGGGGCAGCTGCGCCCCGGGGGGCGGGTTGAGTTCACCCCGATAAGTATGGATGAGGCTCACAATCAATTGCATCTGGCGGCTGTGCACTTCAATCAAGTCGAGCTGGAACGGGTGCTGGCATGATTCCATCGAACCTTGGGCTTGAAATTGAGCAGTTGCTGGTAGCCCGAAATCTTCGGGGAATGGCCCAGGTGCGTGATGCCATGCAGCCTGGTTACTACGAGCGAGCGGCCGGCCTGATGCGCGACTGCACCGGCCCGGTGATTATTGGTACCGGATTTCCTGTCATCGACACCTTTGAAACCGATGGTCCGGTAGGGGCTATTGCCTTACATGACACACTGCGGGCACTGGGTGCTGACCCTTGGATTGCCTGTGGCGAACCCCTGGCCAGCCAGCTGAGCGATGCCTATCCTGTGGTGGAACTCAGTATTGGAAATGCCGCACAGGGTGAGACCGAGGCGATAGCCATTCTGTCGCGTATGCAACCCCATCTGGTCGTATCTATTGAGCGCCCAGGGCTGTCAGCGGCGGGGCGCTACTTTAATATGCGCGGTGAGGACATCACGCCGAGGTGTGCGTTTTTTGACTACATGTTAATCCACGCCAGCTGCCCCACCATCGCTATCGGTGACGGGGGTAATGAGATAGGCATGGGGAATGTGCGCTCAGCCATTGAGCAGCTTGACATCATACCTGCGGAGACAGGCTGTGATGAGCTGCTCATTGCAGACGTCTCCAATTGGGGCGCCTATGGGTTGATAGCGATGCTGTCCCACTGGAGTCAACAGGATCTGCTGCATCGAATCAATCCGACAAAGATATTGGCTTTTCTGTCGTCCCGTGGGAGTGTTGACGGAGTGAGCAGGGAGAACTCGCTTACCGAGGACGGGCTAGAGGCGGAAAATGGTGAACGCTTGATCGCAGAACTGAGAGCGCTGGTCGATCAACATCGAGAACAGGAATAAGACATGAGTGTGGTGTATTTAAACGGTGAGTATATGCCCATGGAAGAGGCGAAGATCTCTCCCATGGATCGTGGTTTTCTGTTTGGGGATGGGATTTACGAAGTTATTCCCTCCTATGATGGCCGACTAGTGGGTGCAGCACCCCATCTGTCACGTATGCGTGATGGTCTTGCTGAACTGGATATCGAACTGGGACTGGATGATGCTGCCTGGAACGCTATCATCCAGTGTTTGGTAGAGGAAAACGGCCGTGGCAACCTGGGTATTTACCTGCATGTGAGTCGTGGTGCTGATAGCCAGCGCTACCACGCCTACCCGGCGGATATCAGCCCCACTGTTTTTGCCTTCGCATTCGAAATACCGCCGGAAGCAAAGCCTGACCCACAAGCGGTAAAACGATACCGTGTATCCACAACCCAGGATTTGCGCTGGCAGCGTTGCAACATTAAATCGACGGCGCTGCTTGGTAACGTTATGCACTACCAATACGGTCATGCCAGGGGTGGCGATGAAACGGTTCTCTATAATAAAAAGGGCGAGCTCACCGAGGCTGCGGCCTGCAACGTCTATGTCATCACGGACGGGGTAATCGCCACGCCACCTCTTGATAATCAGATACTGCCGGGAATTACCCGATTTATTCTGCTCAATATATTGCAGGACGACGGTAGCCTGCCGGTTGAGGAGCGGGTCGTCACCTTGCAGGAGCTAAAATCCGCCGACGAGGTCTGGCTCACATCTTCTAGCAAAGAAATTGCGCCGGTCGTCGCTGTTGATGGCGAACCCGTAGGCAATGGCGAGGTGGGCCCGATCTGGCAGGCGGCTCAAACATTGTATTCCGCCCGCAAGTTCGAATACTGATGGCGCGTCCTGCGGCCGCCAGGGTTGATCTGGACGCCCTGCGTCACAATTATGCGCTGGCCCAATCATGTACCCCTGGCAGCTGCAATCTGGCTGTGGTCAAAGCCAATGCTTATGGACATGGCGCGTTGGCAGTGGCGCGAGCTCTGGAACCACTCGCTCCCGCACTGGGTGTTGCTTGCCTGGAGGAAGCAATCAGTCTCCGGGATGGCGGAATAGAAGTGCCTATCCTGTTGCTGGAAGGGCCATTTGAGGCTGATGAGGTGGTGGAGGCAGCGCGGTTGAATTGCTGGATGATGCTGGATAATGCAGCTCAATTGCAGTGGTTAGCCGATGCCTCTCTGGCCGAGCCCATACATGTGTGGCTAAAGATCGATAGCGGGATGCATCGCCTTGGCCTACCACCGCTGCAAGCAGGCGCTGCCTACCAGCAGTTGGTCGAATGCGAAAATGTCGCGTCCATCCTCATGGCAACTCACTTCGCTGCTGCTGACGAGTTGGACAATGGACGCACGGCTGAGCAGATAGCGCTGTTTGAACATGCCTGCGAGGGGATTCCGGTCGGGCGCAGCATGGCAAATTCCGCTGGCATTCTGGGGTGGCCAGAGGCCAGTGGCGATTGGAATCGTCCCGGCATTATGCTTTACGGTGCCTCACCCTTCAGCGAGCCCCACCCCGAGGCGGATAAATTACGATCTGTCATGGAGTTGGCATCAAAGGTGATTTCACTGCGCCATATCCCAGCGGGTGAGTCGGTGGGGTATGGTGGCCGTTGGCGGGCTGAGCGGGAGAGTGTCATTGCTACCATTGCCATAGGTTACGGAGATGGCTATCCGCGGCACGCACCGGATGGAACTCCAGTAATTGTGCAGGGGCAGCGGGCATCCCTGGCGGGCAGGGTGTCCATGGATATGATTACCGTGGACGTCACTGACCTGCACAATGTGCGTCAGGGCAGTGAGGTGGTCCTTTGGGGTGCCGAACTACCGGTTAACGAGATCGCGACCCACGCCGGCACGATCGGCTATGAACTGCTAACGCGAATGCCGGATCGCACTCCACGAATCTACTCGGGTGCCGGCTGAAGTAGGGCGCCCCGTACTTCCCGTGCTTTCGCTTTTATTTTTCGAATATTTTCCGGGCCCATCCGCAGTAGCTGTTTCTGCACGTCGTCCAAGGCTTCCAGGCGCGGATCAGCATAGGTGTACATGACCGACTTCTGCTCCAGTACGATCTCTTCGCTTATTTCCGGTGTCAGCAGGATTTGATCCAGCGCGCGTATCAGTACGTTGTCAAAGTCCTCTGCTGGTAATCCCAGAGCTGCGTATGCGCCTTCAAGATGCGCGCGATAACGGTGGAATGCTGCAGCCAGGGCCTGGGCGTCCAATCTGGAAACGGCCTCCGCAATCTTGTCGTAACGTGCATATCCCGTCGGACTCAATACTATGGTTCCGTTCTGTTCAACCACAGGGAACTTGCCTTTGGGCGGCGTCAGTGGCAGTAATTTTCGTAGGACGGTGCCATTGCTGAGGGCATCTATCAGCGCCGTAGCACGCTCCGCCAGACCGGTTGACTGCAGTAGCTGCGAGAACAGCGGGCTGTCGGCGGCAGCGATCACTGCCTCACTCAGTTTGGCATTCAGTTCTTCCGGTGCGGGTGGCGGCACCGTAATTGCGGGTTCTTCCTCCGGAAGGGTTTCCGGTGTTTCCACGGGCGCCTCCACCATGGGAATATCAGGTGCTACTGGTAACACGGGGGCGGCGACCACAGGAGCCTGAGCTGCCGCCGGTTCTGGCGCGGAATCTGGTAACAATAACCAGACCAGAAGTCCGGCGATCACGAGGACTGCACCGCCTATGATGAGTGGTAGAACTGATTTTGGTGACTCTTTGACCGGTTCGCTCAGCCGTTCTTCCGGAGGTGCATGCATGTCTTGATTTCCAGATTACATCGGGTTGTTTTTCCAGAAGTATAATCGCAGAGCCGGGATTTGGCTTGTCTTATCTTGACCCGGGTATTTTAATCAGACCTGCTGAATATCAATTGGGAGTTGGCGGCGGGCATTATGACTTTCAGGAGTGTACTGCCTGACTATACCTTCCGGGATATCTGAATGTGCCTTCACTCGCTATAGTAGAGTCTTTGCCGCGAAACTATCGGAGTGACGTAATGCGACACACAATCATGCTCCCCGCTATACTGCTGATTGGCTTCAGTGCAGCTGTTCTTTCTCAGGACGACGAGCCGGCTTCCATCGAGAGGTCAGTGAGCGTTCAAGAGGTGCTGCGACCCTACTCTATCAGTGAGGTGCGAGAGCCTTGTCGAGACTACGATCCGCTGCGTCGTCCTCACTTTGGAGATACCCACGTCCATACCTCGTTGAGTTTTGACGCCCGGGCACAGGACACCCGCAATGATCCCGCCGCCGCCTACCGTTTTGCCAGGGGTGAACGCATGGGCATTCAGCCCTATGAAGGGGACAAGGCGTTGCGATCTATTCAGCTCGGACGCTCCCTCGACTTTACCGCCGTGACCGACCACGCTGAATTTATGGGTGAGGTCAGCATGTGTATGACCCCAGGGTCCGATGGCTACTGGTCCCCCATTTGTATGGCGTATCGATACCTGCCGGAACAAAGCTACGCCGTGGTGGCTGCGTATGGGTTGATGGCGAAAAAACGTTGGGGGTTTTGTGGTGATGGCGGGCAAAAGTGTCTGGACCGCGCGAAAAGTATCTGGGCCGATGTTCAGGTGGCCGCAGAAGAGGCCTATGATCGCAGTGAAGCCTGTGACTTCACCAGCTTTGTCGCCTACGAATGGACCGGAACAGTGGGGCAGGGCGACAATCTGCATCACAATGTTGTGTTCAAGAATGCAAAGGTACCTGCTTATGCCAAGAGCTGGGTTGAATCGAATTCCTCGCTGGAACTGTGGGACTATCTGGAACAGGATTGCGTGGAAGATACCCCAGGTTGTGACGCCATCTCTATCCCACACAATTCAAACCTGAGCGGTGGCTTCATGTTTGAATCTGGGCGGGTATCCGCGGACCAGGTCCCGGATGGGCCTCTAACCGCCAGTGAGGCAGCGAGGCGAGCACACTGGGAACCCATCATCGAGGTTATGCAGCATAAGGGTTCATCCGAATGTGATATCCGCAATGGCTGGACGGAGGATGAATTCTGCGGCTTCGAAAAACTCGGTTATGACAGTTTTGGAGGCAAGAACACGGGTATGGCAGAGGGCGGGGCACTTGATTGGCTGGCCTGGGTGTTTGACCAACCGTTACCGGAAACAAAGCTTCCCGACCCCAATAATTACATCCGCTGGGCCTTGAAAGAGGGCTTGCGTCAGCAGGCCGAACTGGGTGTAAACAGTTTGAAGTTCGGCATGACGTCAGCGACCGATACCCATATTGCTGCGCCGGGTCTAACCAGTGAGAAAAATCACCCCGGCCACGGTGGCGCAGGCATGGGTTCCGGGGACGGTGTTCCCAAGGGCTTACCTGACGAACGGGAGTATAGTCCTGGAGGCCTCGCCGTTGTGTGGGCAGAGGAAAATACTCGTGACTCGATTTTTGCCGCCATGCGGCGCAAGGAAGTTTACGCCACCAGCGGTACGCGACCCATTGTGCGTGTGTTTGGGGGTTGGAATTACCCGGCGGAGATCTGCGATTCCCCGGATCTCGTGGCCTCCGGCTATGCGGGCGGCGTGCCCATGGGCGGTGACCTGCCGCCGCGGGAAAGCGCGGAGCAGCTGAGTCCAAAGTTTTTGATTTCAGCGCAGCAGGATGTGGGCGACCTCGGAGTACCTGGAACCCCACTTCAGCGAGTGCAAATGATCAAAGGTTGGTATGAGGATGGTGAGTTGTTCGAACAGGTTCTGGATGTGGCGGGGGGTGTCAATGATGCCACCGTGGATTTGGCTACCTGTGAGCAGCACGGTGACGGCCATCGCAATTTGTGTGCAGTCTGGCAGGACCACGATTTCAATGCAGATGCGCCGGCTTTCTACTACACCCGGGTGCTCGAAAACCCCAGTTGTCGCTGGAGTCAGTACATTTGTAATGACTCCGGGGTAGATTGTGCCGATCCCGCTACAATTGGAGAGGGTCTGGAAGGGTGTTGTGCGGCGGACCACCAACCAGTGATTCAGGAGCGGGCCTGGAGTTCCCCCATCTGGTATACACCGGGCTGATATAGCCCCATGGGTGGATAAATGACAGCAGTTGGAAGTGCTCGACGCCTGCTCTGGGGCTTTTTTGCCCTGTTGGCATTGTCCGCCGTTGCTTTATTGATAGCCTGGACTGCTCGCGATAAGGTGATGCCCCCGCTGTTCAATGCGATCCTTGGTCGCAGCAATGGATTCTCTCTGCAGAGCCTTGATGGATTGGAGCTTTCGCCGAGCACGCTGGGCGTATCTGAACTGGTGTTAGAGGCCTCCTCTGGAGGCGCGCGGTTAACCGTGTCTGACCTTCAGGCACAGTTTGATGTAAACACGCGCACCCTGGTGAGCCTGCATGTTACAGAGGTGAATCTAACGCCGGGAAGCGCCGATTCAGATGATGAATCCACCTTGTCGCTGGGCGAACTGCTGGGACTTATCTATGAATTGCCAGTTGTGGACGCCCGGATCGACATGATCGGCACCGATGTAAGCGACGTTACCGTTGCCGCTACCTGGTCACGACAGCCGAAGCATATCGACATCACTCTGCGGGAGCACACCCGCGATGCCACTCTCGCGTTGCAACTGTTCCCGGACTCTTCTCTGAGTTTCAACGCTGCCTGGGATGATCTACCCGGGCTCTCGCTGCTTGGAGGTATCGATACATCCGCTCAGCGCATCAATATACAGACAAGTCTAAGCGGCGTTGTTTCCAGTGATGACCGAGCGCGCGTAAACGCGGATTGGATGGGTGAAAGTGTGCCTGCCACAACGATATCCCTTGCAGCGGATTTGCAACTGACGGTGGCGGACGATCTCGCCGCGCTGCTCGCAGGCGAACACCATGCTGTGTTGAATCTGGTGGCAGAGATCCAGGTCACTGAGCCGGTAATAATCGACACGCTGGAGCTTAAGCCCCTCATCAGTTTAAGCGCTAGCTTGGGACTGGATGTAGGCTTGAATCCGGTGGTGTCCATACTGGATCCCGGCATGACCCTCGCCGTGACCAATTCAGCGTTGCCGCTTGAAGTGGTGCTGCAGGTTATCAAAGGTAGCTGTAGTGTGATGGAACAAGTATGCGCTGCGGAATTCGATATAGCAGGTAACATCACGTCCATGCAGTGGGAAGATATAGCGGTGAATGGCGTGGCACTAAACCTGCGAGCGCACGCCGCCCTGGCAGAGCGTGCGCTTATATTTGAGATAGACTCCGGTGCCCAGGTCTCTGCTGATACCCTGGAGCAGGGTGTATTACAGTTATTGTCCCCGACGCTGAAGACCTCATCGGTGGTTCTTTTTGGCGTGTCGCCTGGAGCAGGATCATCGCTTAAGGAACCCGTTGCCGGGACGCTGGAGCTGCCACGTGTATCACGTGAGGATATAGCGGCCAGCGCCATTATTGAGTGGGAGAACGCGACCTGGAACGGTGATGTTACCGCGGCTGTCGATTTTCGATCGAGTTATCTGGACATTCAGGCGGAGACATCCTGGCTGCCCGTGCTGGCAGTGGCGGGTGATGTTGAACTACGTCAGGGTGATGTGACTGTGAATGGTAATTTGGCCAGCGACTCTGGTTCAGCACTGTTGACTCTGCGCGTTGAGCATGACCTGCAAACGGGATCCGGCCGTGCCGAATTCGACAGCGATGAACTGGAATTCACTGCACCGGCAGAGACGTTGGGTAGCCGCTTCTCCGGCTGGCCCTATCCCTGGGATATACATGCCGGGGTTGC
>CALJGI010000036.1 GCA_938074045.1 uncultured Halieaceae bacterium | reverse complement strand
GCAGGAGAAACGATATTCTGGATCAACGGGCGATTATCAAATCCCGCACGTTGAGCCAGCGGAAATTACACAACCTGCAACTGGCAGGTTAAACTGGAGAAGCAACCGGCAGAAAAGTGTCTCTTAAAAATTGAGTCGAATGGTGCCAAGTTAGCTGACGACGTACACAGACCACCCGATAGCCTTGCTCCCCAGGCTCAAAATTCAGCCACTGATTGATACAGGCAGGTGTTTCTCCCTGGGAGTGACTGACGAAAAGGAGTTGGGTATCACTGGAGCGCGCGATATGGTCTGCAGCCTGCAAAATAAGCCGTCGATGAAAGCTATCAAGCCCCAGGCAGGGTTCGTCCAAAATCAGAATGGCGGGCGATTTCACCATGGCCCTGGCCAGAAGAACCATGCGTTGCATGCCGAAGGACAAATCGTCAAAGGGCGCCGCTTCCAGTTCGGGCAATCCCAGGGCCGCCAGCCAGGCGCGTGCCGTTGCCCGTTGTTGGTCACCCCAGTCGTCATACAAACCGATGGTGTCAAAGAAGCCGGAAACGACCACCTCTATGACTTTCATCCCTCTTACGTGATTGAGCTGGAGCTGGGTATCTATGCCACCGAATTTCTGTTTGATATCCCACACGCTTTCACCGCTGCCCCGGCGCGTGCCAAACAGGGTGATATCCTGGCCATAGGCTTTGTGATTATCGCCGTTGATAAGGCTGAGCAGGGTGGTCTTGCCACAACCGTTGGGGCCTGCGATCGCACAGTGCTGACCGGGCTCAAATACCCAGCTGACCGACTCCAGTACCTGATTGCCATGGTAGGCCGCGGAGACGTCGCGCAATTCAACCAGGGGGACGCCGGGTTCCAGACTGTAGGATCGCTCTGCCGGGGCGGGTAATTCAGCCAGTGCCGGCAGTTCAGGTTCCATCAGCGCGCGCACGGCGTCGTCAGAGACTATTTCTTCTCGGGGCCCGTCCGCGCTCACCACCCCGGCGTCCAGTACCAGCACATGACTGATGGCGGCGGGCAGGTCGCGCAAATCCCGGCACAGCAACAATACCCGCAACTCCGATTGCAGCAGGGTATCCAGCATTTGATGAAGTTCCTGCTGGCTGCGCGCATCAAGACCATCCAGTGGGCTGTCCAGTACCACCATCTGCGGTTTCGTCATCAATGCCCGCAGCAGCAGAATCTTGCGCATTTCACCGGTGGACGTGAAGCGGATACCCCGGGTGAGAAAATGTTCCATACCCAGCCTTTCCACCCACAGGTTAAAAGTCTCGTCCGGATCTGCGCCACGGAGAATGGCATCCCGTGCCAGTGTGCCCTCATCGAATGCAGATGCGCGGGTTTCTGAGTCGTCAAAACGTCGATCATGATCCTGCAAAGCTTTTTGCTCTTCGAAGCCGACGAATGCGATGGTTGAAGGATCGATATCGGGTCCAAATTTGATCTGGCCACTGGAGGGTGTCAGCTGTTTGGTGAGCAGCTTGGCAAGCGTCGTCTTGCCGGCACCATTGGGGCCAAGCAACGCCCATTGCTCGCCATCCTGCCAATGCCAGTCAATGGCGTGTAGAGATTGACGTGCTCGGTAGCTGAAGCTGATATCCTGTATGGTCAATACGGTCATGGTGCTGTTCTTATCACAGGGAGTAAAATGCGCTAATGGAAGAGCTTGAAAGGCAGTTGGCACAGCACCGACCGCGAAAGTCACTACTGAGACCGTTGGCACGTCGCTCGGCGGTAGCGCTGATTCTACAACAGCGCCAACAGCAAACCCACGTTTTGATGATTCAGCGTGCCGAGCGTGAAGGTGATCCCTGGTCTGGTCATATGGCTTTTCCTGGTGGACACCTGGAACCGGTGGACCGGCACGGACGCGATGCAGCGACCAGGGAAACCGCCGAGGAAATCGGGCTGCAGCTGAATCAGGATTCGCCCTGTATAGGGCGACTTTCGGATATTATGGCGCGTCCTAAAATGCCGCGCCCGATGATCGTCTCGCCTTATGTGTTCAGGCTGGAAACGGATCCGGAGTTCACGCTCAATTATGAAGTGGCCGATACCGTATGGATTCCTGTGTCACATTTTCAGATGCCGGAAAACCGGGAGCAGATGCAGTGGAACAAGCGCGGCGTGAAAATTGATCTCCCGTGTTATTTTTATGAGGGTTATCGGGTCTGGGGTTTGTCCCTGTTAATGATCGACGAGTTGATGCGTGTTTTCGATAAACCCGTATAGCTCCGCCTTGCCCTAAACCGGTATCAGCTCGGAGATACGCTGTTGATGGGCGGCGAGATGGGCGCAATCCTCGGGGACTTTCTGACGGATGATGGCTGCAAAGTCACACGTGACTCTGAGATCAATATCGGCTTGTGTGATCGAATCGCCCACCAGGAAGTCGCGACCATTCAGCGCTTGATCCATTCGCTCATAATAGTAGGCCAGTCGCTTCCGACCGCGATCTTCCAGCGCGGGAATCTGTTTCAGGTTTAGTGGTCCGGGGAGGGCGCGATCGACAAACCGGTCTGAGGTATTTCGAAACACTTCGGCAATCGCCATGAATCCATTAATATGGTTGTAGTGCATAGCGCTGATGACTCGAGCCTGCATTTCTCCTGCGTTGCCCAGTAACGGTTTTTCCGGGTACAGGGATTCCAGGTAAAAACAAATGCCAACCACCTCGCTCAGACTGCTGCCGTCGTCCAGCTCCAGTGCCGGCACGGTGCAATTTGGATTCATGGCTGTGAACACGGGTTCGAACTGTTCACCCTTCATGGTGTCCACGTCGATGGTCTCAATCTCTATGCCTTTGTACTGGATAAATTGATTTACCCGGCGCGGATTGGGTGCCATCGGGTTGGTGTGCAGTTTCATGGAGATGCCCCTGTCTTTTCTGCCTGCTCTGGCTCGCGATTTACGCCGTAACGTTCCTCACGGATAAAGTGTTTGGTGTTCAGCATCATCTGCCGCAACGCGGGGTCTTCCCGACTTGCGTCCAGCAGAGCGTTGGCATCGACCTGGCCGCGTACAAAGCTGGCGACAAGATCCAGAATCACGGGTGTCATTTCCGGATCCATTTCCCAGCGCGTGCCGGCGGCAAGATTGCCACTGACCAGGTTCTCGGTGAGGGATAAATAGTAACCGCCGCAGCTGGACAGTGCGTAGTCGCCGATTCTGCCGTAGCTGAAGTTAGGCGTGCTGGGATCGAATCCGTCCGGGTCGTCCTCGCTGATGCGGTGCAGAGCCATGACCCAGCGGCTGCCGGGCGGAAAGGTGCCGACTTTTGGTCGACACAGTTGTGCCATTTTCAGCCAGATACGAATATCGGGATTGTATTCGGTGCCGCGTAGTACCTGTTCTACCTCCAGGTCAATCGAATTGCCCTTATGGCTCACGACCGTGGTACTGACCACGAGATCGGTATCGCCCTGTACGTCGGTAAACGATCCCTGCCACAAACATTCGCAGGCCAGTGTCTGTGTAGAAAATAGACCTGCCAGCATCAGTATAGTGGCGGCGATCAATCCCCTCATCGAATTCAGCTCTCAGCGGTCCGCGCGAAGGTAGGTGGCCGCTTCACGGGCGAAATAAGTGAGAATGGCATCAGCGCCGGCCCGTTTGAACGCCAGTAGCGACTCTATCACTACTTGCTCGCGATTGAGCCAGCCGCGCTCAAAGGCGGCCACATGCATCGCGTATTCTCCGCTGACCTGATAGACAAATGTCGGCACTCCCAATTCGTCTTTGACCCGTCGCACCACGTCGAGATAGGGCATGCCGGGTTTGACCATGACAATATCTGCCCCTTCGGCAAGGTCCAGGGCGCACTCGTGTATGGCTTCGTCACTGTTAGCTATATTCATTTGATAGCTGTATTTGTCACCGTCGGCGATATTGTCCGAGGAACCCACCGCATCGCGAAAAGGTCCGTAATAGCTGGACGCATACTTGGCGGAATAGGCCAGTATCATCGTATTGACATGTCCCAGGGTCTCCAGTTTCTCGCGGATGGCGCCAACCCGGCCATCCATCATGTCCGAGGGCGCAACCATGTCTGCCCCGGCCTCAGCGTGACTCAGCGCCTGGCGCACCAGAGCAGAGATGGTAGTGTCATTCAGCACGTAGCCATTATCACTGATGATGCCGTCCTGTCCGTGGATGGTGTAAGGGTCCAGCGCCACATCGGTGATAACACCCAGAGCGGGACAGCTTTCTTTCAGGGCTCTGACGGCGCGTTGTACCAGGCCCTCTGGGTTCCAGGCCTCTTCTGCTTCTTTAGATTTCTGTGCCTGATCGATGACCGGGAAGAGGGCGACGGCGGGAATACCCAGATCAACCAACTCTGTGCCCAGTTCGACCAAGAGGTCTACGCTCAGGCGATCCACCCCCGGCATCGAAGGTACAGCCACACGCTGCTGTACGCCGTCCAATACAAAGACTGGCAGGATGAGGTCGTCCACAGAAAGCGTTGACTCACCACAGAGTCGTCGCGAGAACCGCTGTGACCGGATTCTTCTCATGCGGGTCGCGGGGAAATCGCCGCGCCGAGTGTGTGCTGCCATGGGCGTATCTCCGGGAAAGTTTCCTATAGTGCCGCGAAGGCGTCTGCCGCGCAGGCAAGCGTTTGGTCTATGTCAGCATCGCTGTGCGCGCTGGACATAAAACCGGTTTCATAAGATGCCGGAGCCAGATATACACCACCATCCAGCATATGATGGAAAAACTGATTAAAGCGGTCTGTGTTACAAGCCATAACTTGCTGATAATTGCTCACGGTGGGAGCGTCAGTCATAAACAAGCCAAACATTGTGCCCACGTGATTCTGAGTGGCCGGTATGCCGGCAGCGCTGGCGGCTGCCACCAAGCCATTGGCCAAGGTTGCGGTCCGCCGGAACAGGGGCTCGTAAAAGCCCTCGGCGGAGATAATATCCATCGCTGCCAGCCCGGCGGCCATAGCCACGGGATTGCCGGACAATGTGCCCGCCTGGTACACCGGCCCAAGGGGTGCAATCTGTTCCATGATGTCACCCCGGCCACCAAATGCCCCCACCGGCATGCCACCTCCGATCACCTTGCCCAGCGTCGTTAAATCCGGCTGAATCCCGTAATAACCCTGCGCCCCCGTCAAACCCAATCTGAATCCCGTCATCACCTCATCCAGGATCAGCAACGCTCCCGATTGATCACATTGTTCCCTGAGAGTCTCCAGAAATCCGGGGACGGGCGGAATACAGTTCATATTGCCCGCGACGGGTTCGACAATTATGCAGGCTATGTCGCTGCCCATTTGGGCAAAGGTTTCGACAACCTGGGCGCTGTCGTTGTAGTTCAGGGTGATGGTGTGATCGGCCAAGGATGCGGGTACACCCGGCGAGCTGGGAACACCAAGGGTCAGGGCGCCAGAACCTGCCTTGACCAGGAGCGAATCAGAGTGCCCGTGATAACAGCCCTCAAACTTCACAATACGATCGCGACCTGTTGCCGCTCGCGCCAGTCTTATGGCGCTCATGGTCGCTTCAGTTCCTGAGTTGACCATGCGCACCATATCCATGCCGGGCATGATGTCGCAGATGCGGTCCGCCAGGGTGGTTTCCAATTCCGTGGGGGTGCCGAAACTCAGGCCCTTCGCGGCGGTTGCCGTTACCGCCTCCAGTACGGCGGGGTGATTGTGTCCCATAACCATAGGACCCCAGGACAGCACGTAGTCGATAAGTTGTCGGCCCTCGACATCGTAAAGATAGGCGCCCTCGCTGCGTTCTACAAAAACAGGAGTGCCGCCCACGGCGCGGAATGCGCGTACCGGCGAATTGACGCCGCCGGGGATATGTCGGTTAGCGAGTTCAAACAGCGATTGTGACGTTGGCATACGTGGGATCTTGTGGGTAATAGTGAACAGCAGGGATTATCCAGCCTGACCGGGAGCGTTGCAAACCGCAACAGCAATGTTTAGAGGGGGCGCAGCACGGCCAGGCACACAATCAGTAGCAGAAAAATGACCGGTATCTCGTTGAATACGCGATAAAAGACATGGGTTTTATCGTTTTCGCCACGCTGAATGCGCCCGACATACACGCCACAAACGCCGTGGTAAATGATCAAACACAACACGCAGAGCAATTTCAGCTGCAGCCAGAGTTGGCTCAAATAGGCGCTGAGGTTGGTCCACATCAATGCCAGACCCAGAGCGACCGCGATGGCTGCAATCGGCGTCATAAAGCGGAACAGCTTGCGCGCCATAATCGCGAGTTGATGCCGTGTTTCGGGGTGCTCGCTGGAAGCGTAGTACACCAGTATGCGTGGCAGGTAGAAAATACCTGCAAACCAGCAGATGACGGCTATTATGTGTAGTGCTTTAAGCCACAGCATGGGGCTTCACGATCTCCTGGTTAGAGGGCGCATTTAAACCTGGTTGCGATAAAAGCGCTCAATGTGTTCCAACGTGACAATGCCGCTGATTGTAATGCCAATAGATTGATAATGCCCACTCACATGGATGGCTGTGTCTGGCTTGCCGTCCAATATGTCCAACGCTTCCCGCAGCGTCGCCTGTATCGGCATGAGCAGCATTTCGACAGGGGTGAGCGGCAGCTGCAGTATATCGATTGTCAGTGCCTCCTCTTCGATGGCGGCGATGCATTCAGCCAGCTGTTCACCAGAGAACAGTTGTCGGGAGTCGTCCTCACCCACCAGACACCAGTTGGGGGGGGTCTCTTTAATACCGGCCGCTGTTTCAGTATCGAGCAACGATGGAACCTGCAGCACAGACGAGTCCATGACGACGGTCACGCTGGTGCTTTGTAGCAGCTGATTAAGGGGGTTCTCGCGCACGGCCATGCGTTGATGTTGCAGCACCATCTGGTGGACAGCCGGTTGCCGGAACACAACTCTCGCCGTCAGTGTTGCAGTGATGATGGCCAGCATGGCGGGATAGATAACACCAACGCTGCGACTCAACTCAACCACCGCCAGAAGTGCGGCCAGCGGCGCATTAAGCACAGCGGCCAGTGTCGAACTCATGCCCAGCAGCACATAAAACGCGGGGTCCGATGCCATTTCTGGCATTACCAATGCGCCGAGCGCGCCCATGGCGCCGCCAATGCAGGCGCCAATCACGAAGTTCGGGCCTATGATGCCCATCGGCAAGCCCAGACCACAGGCAATGGCTGTGGCCAGTAGCTTGGCTACCGCTATAGTGATGAGCACGTAAAGGCTGATGTTTCCATGCAACGCCAGCTCCAGTGTGTCGTAACCCATACCTAGAATCTGCGGAGCGAGCAGCGCAAGGGTGCCAGTGATTAATCCGGCCACCACGTAGCGCAACCAAATTGGGTGGTGTTGAAACTGCAGACTTCTGCGCATGGAGATGACGAACAGCGCCGCTGCCGCGCCTGCCACCAGTCCCAGGAGACCGATAAATGGTAATTCCCACATCGACGTCATTTCGACTGCAGGTATGCTGAACAGCAGAGCGCTGCCGGTAACCACCCGGGTCAGCGTGGTGGCCGTAACGGCGGCCAGTATCACAGGGATAAAGCCAGCGACGGTGTACTCGGCCACAATCACTTCCATGGCAAAGATTACGCCGGCGATTGGTGTGTTGAAGGCGGCTGCGATTGCGGCGGCGGTGCCGCAGGCGATAAGCACGCGCAAGCTGTTATTGGGCAATTTCAGATGTCTTCCCAGCAGGGAATTAATAGCGGCGCCGAGATGAATCCCCGGTCCTTCTCGTCCCCCCGACTGTCCGGTAGCGAGTGCCAGGGATCCGGCAAAAAATTGCACCACGGCGTTGGGCAGCGGCAGCCGCCCATGAGAGTTATGTAATTGACCGATGACGTGCACCACACCGACGCCGGTCCATTGCGGTGGTAACAGGTGCATCACCAACCCCAGTAGGAGTGCGCCCCCCAAAGGCAAAAGAAAGTGCCAGACCGGGGACAGTCTCTCGAAGCTTTCTGCGCTGAAATCACCCAGCCAAAGGGAGGCCACGGCACGCAGCATGAATTCGAATGCCAGCACCACGGTTGCCGCCAATACACCGGCCACCACGCCCAGTAACGCGTAGGGGAGAAGTGATCGGTAATCGCCAAGGGCGAGACGAAGGCGCTGGAATGCTGCTTGGAACATGCGGTGTGTCCGGGGCTGGCGGTCATATTTACGTCGAGTCCAGCCTGGGGATTCTATAGTATAGTGGCTCGCGCTGCAGACCGGCTGCAGCTAAGGACGCCTGGAGAGGGGAATAGAGTTGATCAGGGCAGGGATAGTGGGCGGCACTGGCTATACAGGTGTTGAACTGTTGCGCATATTGGCAGCACACCGGGAAGTTGAAGTCGCCATGATTACATCTCGCGCCGAAGCTGGTCGGCGAGTGGATACCCTGTTTCCAAATCTGCGCGGTCATTACAGCCTGTGCTTTACCGAACCTGATGTTACCGCGCTATCTCAATGTGACGTGGTGTTTTTTGCGACCCCGCACAACGTAGCCATGAACCTGGTGCCGGACTTACTCGACCGGGGCACCCGGGTTATTGATCTGTCCGCTGATTTCAGGATTCGAGATCACGAACTCTGGTCCTCCTGGTACGGCGAACCCCACGCCTGTCCTGAACGACTGGATGCCGCCGTCTATGGCCTGCCGGAAACAAATCGCGATGCCATCAAGGATGCCCAATTGCTCGCCTGTCCCGGGTGTTATCCCACCTCTGTGCAGCTGGGGTTTCTGCCCCTGTTACGTGCTGGTGTGGTAGACCGCAGTCGTCTCATCGCCAATGCAGCCTCGGGTGTGAGTGGCGCGGGACGCCAGGCCAAAGTAGACAATCTGCTTAGCGAGGTCAGTGATAGTTTCAAGGCTTACGCCGTTTCGGGGCACAGGCACCTGCCCGAGATTGAGCAGGGCTTGACTAGTATCGCTGGTGGAAGGGTGGGTCTTACCTTTGTTCCGCACCTGCTGCCCATGATTCGCGGCATTCACGCGACCCTGTACGCCCCGTTGGTTGATGGCGATGCAGATCTACAGGACTTGTTTGAAACGAGTTATCAAAGTGAACCGTTTGTCGATGTCATGCGCCGGGGCGATTACCCGCAAACTCGATCTGTGAAAGGCGCGAATATGTGTCGCCTGTCGGTGGAAAAAGTGGGTGACACGGCCGTGGTGATATCCGTTATCGATAATCTGGTTAAGGGGGCTTCCGGTCAGGCGGTGCAGTGTATGAATATCATGTTCGATCTGGACGAAAGCCAGGGGCTGGACAGCGTAGCTCTGCTGCCCTGATGCGTTTTGGCGAAGATAAAACACAAACCCATAGCCCGCTCGGTGGTCGTGGAATACAACCCCCGACAGGAATTGCAACGCAAATTGATAATCCTGGCGGGCTTGCTAGTAGCGCTGTCGATTGGTGTCCTTCTGGGCTACCGGCTGGCACCGTCATCCACTTCCGTGGATGTTGTCGAGGAAGCTCAGGGGGTCCATGAGATGGGGGGTATCTCCCTCGATCAGCGCTTGATCAATGCCCAGACAGCCTCGGAAATAGACCGCAAAGCGCTGGAGACCCTGCGTGTGGAAATGGCGCAGCGGCACGGGGAAATGGCAGAGCTGGAACAGGCTGTCGGCTTTTACCGCAATTTGATGGCACCGGATGACGTGAATAAGGCCGTCAGTATCGGTGCCGTGGAGTTTACACAGGGCGCTTTGCCGGGCAGATTTATCTTTCGGATTGTGGTGCAACAGACAGCGGAAAAACACTCGGAACTGCGTGGCACCCTGACTATTCATTTTGACGGCCTGCATGCGGAGGAGCCTGTCACCCTGGGGTTAAGTGACTTGCAGGCAGGGGCGGTTGGCAACGATATTCCTTTGCAATTCAAGTATTTTCAGTCTATAGAGGGAGAGATAGAGGTCCCGGCTGGCCTAGTGATTACCGGGGTCAACTTGTCTGTTGCGATCAAAAAGCCGAAACAGCTCACCTTGAAACATCAGGTGCCCTGGCACGTCGAACACTAACGGAGTGAATTATGCTCGGTGACAAAGCAAAAAGTGGCGGAGGGGGTGGAACCACGCTCGTCTCTCGCGATACCGAACTTATAGGGGATGTCTTGTTCAGCGGAACGCTGGATATTGAAGGCACCGTGCGCGGCAGCATCAAGGCTAAGGCTGGCACACACGCCCTGGTGAGAATTATTGACAAGGGCCTGGTGGAGGGCGACATACATGCGCCCCATATCGTTATCAACGGTGCCATTGTGGGGAATGTCTATGCCAGTGAGCACCTCGAACTCGCCTCTAAAGCCCGGGTGGAAGGCAAAGTACATTACAAACTGGTTGAAATGGCCATCGGCGCCCAGGTTAACGGCAGCCTTGAACACATACCTGAGGGCGCTACCAGTATAGTTGGCAAAGACACAACCGGCTCCGGGGGTAGAGGTAGCAGCGTACATGAGCAGGTTCCACGGCTGGCAACCGCCGCAAACGCCGATATTGAGGCCTCAGATTAGCCGCTTAGTACCAATAGTAATACTTGACTAATTTACTAGGTTTAAAAGATAATTTCGCTCATTCGGGCAGCCCGCAGCAACGGTTGTCTGCCGCCCAATGGGAACTCATAGAAAGTTGATAGAAAGTTGATAGAACTATGACCGTCGCTGAGACACATACACCCAGTCAGTTGGAGCTGACCACACGAGCCGTGCAGAAGGTGCACAACCTGATTGAGGAAGAAGGCAATCAGGAACTCAAGTTGCGCGTTTTTGTCACTGGTGGCGGATGTTCCGGCTTTCAGTATGGCTTCACATTTGATGAGCTGGTGGCCGAGGACGACACGGCGATCGAAAATGATGGCGTGACGCTGCTGGTTGATCCCATGAGCTATCAGTATCTGGTCGGGTCCGAAGTAGACTATACCGAGGGACTCGAAGGTTCCCGGTTCGTCATTACTAATCCCAATGCCACGGCGACCTGTGGCTGTGGATCTTCCTTTTCTGTCTGATTGGCGATTTCCCGTGACATTGCCTTTTCGGCTTTTAATCGTCCCGCTAAGCTTTTTGTTGGCGCTGAGCTGTTGGGCGCAAGGTGAGCAATCTGCCGCGACGCGCTATCTGGCGTCGATAGAACTGCATACCGCAGAAGAATTGACTGAAGCCATGCAGCGAGCGGAGCATATTCACCTTGAGGCCAGAGCCGGTGGCCACGAGCTTGAGCCCATCGCATTTGTTTTGCACGGTCCTGAAGTTATTTCTCTGTTGACACCCAACTACGACAGTAACCGACCACTGGTCGATCTTGCCGCGCGCCTCAGTGCATTGAAGTATATTGATCTCAAGGTGTGTCGTCGCTGGCTGGGTGGCAACAGTATCGATGCTGCCGATTTACCGCCCTTTATCGGGACGGTGCCCTATGGGGTAGAAGAGACCCAGCGCTTGATGTCAGACGATTACGTTTACTTCTAGCCGGCATCCAGCAGCTTTAACGCCGTTTTTACCACAGCATTCACCTGACCTGCATCGTCCTCGGCGGCTGTCCGGGATAATTCCGCGCGCATACTCGGTGCCCAGAATCGACGCAGGTGATCGGCTACGCGTTCCGCCGTTGATTCCGGGTCGCCGATCAGCGCCTGGTTGCGGGCGATCTGATTGGCCATCTTGGTGAGGTGTGTGTCTGACACGAGCAGTATTCCCTAGTCGACCGGTGCCGTCGGGCGATAGCGATCCGGGAGGAGGTTGATCTGCTCCTTCGTCTTGCGCTGGTGATTTTTCTGCCAGTTGGCGATGCCCGTCACTTTCTCCACTTGTACGGCAGTAACCTTGTACTCAGGGCAGTTGGTTGCCCAGTCGGAGTTGTCCGTCGTCACCACATTTGCGCCCGATCCCGGGTGATGGAAGGTTGTGTAGACCACGCCGGGCTGGACTTTCTCGGTAATGGTGGCACGCAATACGGTTTGACCCGCTCGACTGCTTATGCCGACCCAGTCCCCAGCTGCAATCCCGCGGTCTTCGGCATCGTGTGGATGAAGCTCCAGCTTGTCTTCGTCGTGCCAGGTGGAATTGGAGGTGCGCCTGGTCTGGGCGCCCACGTTGTACTGGCTGAGAATTCTTCCGGTGGTCAGCAATAATGGGAAACGGTTGTTCGCCCGCTCGTCGGTGGCAATATATTCTGTGACGACGAAGTTACCCAGACCCCGCACAAATTCTTCCTCGTGCATGATGGGGGTGCCCTGTGGGGCAGCATCGTTGCAGGGCCACTGAATGCTCCCCTGTTGATTAATCTTGTCGTAACTGACGCCGGTGAAGGTTGGCGTCAGTGAGGCGATCTCATCCATGATCTCCGAGGGATGGCTGTAGTTCATCTCGTAGCCGAGCGCCTTGGCCAGACCCACGGTCACTTCCCAATCCTGCAAGCCACCCAGCGGTGGCATGACCTGGCGCACCATGGAGATACGCCGCTCCGCGTTGGTAAAGGTGCCACTTTTCTCAAGGAACGAGGAGCCGGGCAGGAACACGTGCGCGAACTGCGCGGTTTCATTGAGGAAAATGTCCTGCACAATCAGGCAGTCCAGAGCGGAGAGTGCTGCTTCCACGTGCAGCGTATTTGGGTCAGATTGCGCGATGTCCTCGCCCTGGCAATACAGCCCACGAAAGGTGCCATTGACCGCCGCATCAAACATGTTGGGGATGCGTAGCCCCGGCTCTGAATCGAGTTCTACACCCCAGGCTGCCTCGAAGCTTGAGCGCACCTCGTCATCCGAAACGTGACGATAGCCCGGAAATTCATGCGGGAAGGAGCCCATGTCGCAGCTTCCCTGGACATTGTTCTGACCGCGCAATGGATTGACACCCACACCGCGACGGCCGATGTTACCCGTGCACATGGCGAGGTTGGCGATACCCATCACCATGGTCGAACCCTGGCTGTGCTCGGTGACACCCAGGCCATAGTAAATAGCGCCGTTGCGTGCATTGGCGTAGACACGTGCCGCGGCGCGGAGTTCGGCGGCGGGAATGCCGGTTGCTGAGGCCATACTCTCTGGGGAATTTTCCGGGCGACCCACAAATTCCCGCCAGCGCTGATAGGCGGTTTGCTCACAGCGGCTTTCGATAAAGGACGTATCTTCGAGACCCTCGCTGATAATCGTATGGGCCATCGAATTGATAAAAGCCACGTTGCTGCCCGGCATCAGCTTGAGGTGGCTGGCACCGCCGGAACGAGGTGTGAAAAGCAGATCGATTTCACGTGGGTCGGCGACGATCAAATCAGCGCCCTGTCGTAAGCGTCGTCGCAGTTGCGACGCAAACACCGGGTGCGCGTCGGTTGGGTTGGCGCCGATCACCAGCACCGCGTCCGCATCCATGACCGAGGCAAAATCCTGCGTACCTGCTGATTCACCCATAGTGGTCTTGAGGCCATAGCCTGTCGGTGAGTGGCAGACCCGTGCACAGGTATCCACGTTGTTGTTTGAGAAGCCCGCCCGAATCAGCTTTTGTACCAGGTAAGTTTCTTCGTTGGTGCAGCGCGAAGAAGTGATCCCGCCAACTGCATTGCGACCGTATTTTTCCTGAATGCCATGGATGCGATCCGCCGCAAAGGAGAAGGCTTCCTCCCAGCTGACTTCCCGCCAGGGCTGGTCAATGCGTTCACGAATCATGGGGCTGGTGATTCTGTCTGGATGCGTGGCATAACCAAAGGCAAAACGACCCTTAACGCAGGAGTGACCTTCATTGGCGCCACCGTTTTTACTGGGGACCATATTCACAACCCGGGAACCCTGCATTTCGGCGACAAAGGAGCATCCCACACCGCAGTAGGCGCAGGTGGTCTCAACTTTGTGATCTGCCTGACCAAATTCCAGTACCGAGTTTTCGGTCAGAGTGGCGGTGGGGCAGGCCTGGACACAGGCACCACAGGAAACGCAATCGGAGTCGAGAAAGTCTTCGTTTTGTCCAGCGGTTATCTTCGATTCGAAGCCGCGACCGGTAACGGTGAGGGCAAAGGTTCCCTGCACTTCATCGCAAGCCCTGACGCAGCGGCTGCAGACAATGCACTTTGACGGATCGAAGGTAAAGTAGGGGTTGGAGGTGTCTTTCTCTGCGCTCAGGTGATTCTCACCTTCATATCCGTAGCGCACTTCGCGCAGTCCAACCTGCCCGGCGGCATCCTGCAGTTCACAGTTGCCATTTACACTACAGGTCAGGCAATCCAGCGGGTGATCTGAGATGTACAGCTCCATGATATTGCGTCTGAGCTTCGATAGATGGGAGGTTTGCGTGGTGACCTCCATACCTTCAGCCACAGGTGTGGTGCAACTGGAGGGGTAGCCCTTCATTCCCTCAATAGTGACCAGACAGAGGCGACAGGAGCCGAAGGCATCGACGGAATCTGTGGCGCACAGGCGGGGAATATTAATGTCAAGCAAGCCCGCCGCGTGCATCACAGAGGTGCCTTCAGGGACGGAAACCGTCTGGCCATCAATAAACAGATTTACTGTGGCTGCCCCGGGTTGGCGGGGTGTGCCGTAGTCCTTTTTGGGATCGTAGTACTGCAACATGTTGGTAACTCCTGCCGGTGCTTAACCGGATAGCCCGTTGTTGGTGGGCTGACCCATTATTTCATTCATGATCGACCAGCGAAACCGGTAGTAAATCACTTGCAAAGTCTTCTGGAAACCGTTTCAAAGCGCTCATGACCGGTGCGGGAGTCAGGCCACCCATGGCGCACAGGGATCCTTGCTCCATCGTTTCGCAGAGATCGGTCAACAGGGACAGATTAGCGCTGACATCGGTGCCGGCACGTATGCGATCTATGACCTCGACCCCCCGGGTCGACCCGATTCGGCAGGGCGTGCACTTGCCGCATGACTCAATGGCGCAAAACTCCATCGCGAAGCGTGCCTGAGCGGACATATCCACGGTGTCGTCAAACGCGACGATCCCGCCGTGACCAAGCATCGCGCCCAGTTTTGCCAACTCCTCGTAGTCCATCTCCGTATCAAACTGATCAGCAGCGACATAGGCGCCCAACGGGCCACCCAGCTGCACCGCACGCAGTGGACGCCCGCTCGCCGAGCCGCCGCCGAAATCTTCCAGGATTTCCCGCAGGGTGACGCCGAATGCGATTTCCACCAGTCCTGGCTGCTTGAGATTACCTGCCAGTTGCAGAGTGATAGTACCCCTGGACCTGCCCTGACCAAAATCCTGATACCAGGCGGCGCCACGAGCCAGAATGACCGGCACACTGGCGAGGGTAATAACATTGTTAATGACCGTGGGCTTAGCAAACAGGCCGGCTATGGCGGGGAGGGGGGGCTTGAAGCGGACCATGCCACGCTTACCCTCAAGGCTGTCCAGCAGGGCGGTTTCTTCGCCGCATATGTAGGCACCTGCACCCAGTCGCACCTCTATGTCGAAACGATGCCCGCTACCCATGATGTCATTGCCCAGCCAGCCGTCTGTGCGCGCGATGTCGATTGCCTGGTTCAGCGTCTCATGTGCATCGGGAT
This sequence comes from uncultured Halieaceae bacterium, assembly GCA_938074045.1. Classification (GTDB taxonomy): domain Bacteria; phylum Pseudomonadota; class Gammaproteobacteria; order Pseudomonadales; family Halieaceae; genus CALJGI01. Next base: position 5,716 of record CALJGI010000036.1, on the reverse strand, counting down.
ATTCAGACCGCAGGTAGATGTAGCCTGTTTCAGCTCCTACGGCGATGCCGGCGATGGTCATACCTTCCAGCAGGCAAAAAGGATCTCCCTCCATCAGCATGCGGTCAGCGAATGTACCGGAGTCGCCTTCGTCTGCGTTGCAGACAATATATTTCTCCTCGTCAGTCTGGTCCAACACCGTTTGCCATTTGATACCAGTGGGGAATGCGGCGCCGCCTCTTCCCCGCAACCCGGACTCACGTACAGCATCCACAATATCCTGGGGGCTGGCCGCGACGGCAGTGGCGAGCCCGTTCAGGCCGCCATGTTCACGGTAGGCGTCCAGCGACAAGGGGTCTGTGAGTCCGTTGCGTGCCAGCGTCAGTCGCTGCTGCTTTGCCAAGTAGGGTATGTCCTCAGTGAGACCCAGGCCCAGCGCATGCTCTCCGCCCTCATGGAATCCGGCGTCAAACAGAGCCGGAACCTCATGGCTTGCAACAGGACCGAAGGCGTGGCGACCACTGCCCCAGTCCACTTCGATCATGGGTTCAAGGTAATACAGCCCCCTGGAGCCGGTTCGCACCAGCTCAACATCCAGGCCCCGTGCTTCCAGCTCGGCGTTGACGGCGCCGGCAACGGCTTCGGCACCGACGGAATCTGCGGCGGAATCGTTGGCGATGTATAGGCGTGTAGTCATGGATTTACTCAAAGTGGACGCGGGGTTCAGACCAGACTGTCCAGCAACTCATCGAGTCGCTCGCTGGTTACCCGGCCATGCAACTGGTCGTTAATGCGAACGGCAGGTGAGCAGGCACAGTTGCCAAAACAATATATCGGGTCCACCGTAATACGCCCGTCGGACGTCGTTGCGCCGGGGCCAACCCCGAGTCTGCTGGTCAACTGCTGCTCCAGCTCCCTGGCGCCGACGGCCTGGCAGGATTCGGCACGACAGATTGCTATGCGATGACCGGCTGGGGCCTGTTCGCGAAAATCGTGATAGAAGCTGATGACGCCCTGGATCTCAGCCCGTGAAATTTTCAGGGCTCGGGTTATCGGGGGTACCACCTCGGCCGGAATGTAGGACCACTCTGACTGAATGGCATGCAGCAGGGGAAGCAACGCGCCCTCGCGATGCGCATGTTCCTCGATAAGTTCTTGTAACCGTTCTACTGAAACCGAAGCCATAATCTCTCCTCCGGTTGCTGTCCCGGATGTGCGGCATTTTCGCAATGATTGCTATCCCGAGCAATGTTCGAGGGAAACAAGGGCGGGCGCGCTTTGTACTATGACGTTGGCGGAATACTAGGCGGCGTAAACAGCACCAAGTACAGACTCTGTGCTGGCACCGGTTACAGCACAGGCATTTCCCGGTAGGCCTGCCAGTGTCTGGCGCGCCAGCCAGGCGAATGCGGCGGCCTCCACCCACTCGGGCGCTAGCCCAAGATCAGAGGTGGTCGTCACCTTGCAGGGATGAATCAGGGCGGCGAGTCGTTTCAGCAGCCGGCCGTTGCGAGCACCTCCGCCACAGAGATAAAGTGTGGACGGTTCGAATGCTATCTGTTCCAACCCCAGGCGTATGGTTTGGGCTGTGTATTCCAGTAGCGTGGCCTGTACATTTTCTGCCGGTACAGGCTCCAGCAGTTGGTCCAGATACGCGCCTAACCACACTTTATTGAACAGCTCGCGCCCGGTACTTTTAGGAGCGGGTAGTTTGATGAAGGGTTCCGATAGCAGCCTTTTCAGCAATGCGGTATGAACCTCGCCGCTAGCGGCCCACTGGCCATCGTCATCGAAGGGACGACCGCGGTGCCGGGCGATCCAGGCATCCATCAACACATTACCCGGACCACAATCAAAGCCCAGCATATTTCCGTCAGGGTAAAGGACGGTAATGTTGGCCATGCCACCCACGTTAACTACGGCGCAGGATTCCCCTGGCCTCCCGAATACGGCGCGATGAAAAGCGGGAGCCAAGGGCGCACCCTGACCTCCCAGAGCCACATCCCGGCGTCTGAAATCAGCAACCGTGGTGATACCCGTCAGCGCGGCGATGGTGTTTGGGTCGCCAATTTGTAGTGTAAAGGCGCTGGCTGCGGGGTTGGTAGTAGTGGGGGGTCGATGACGTACGGTCTGGCCGTGGCTGCCGATGGCGGTTATTTGGCTGGCTGCATTGCCCGTGGCGGCAAGTAATTCATTTGCGGCAGCGGCGAAGAGTTCGCCCAACTGCCGGTCGGCAACCCCCATCACTTCTATCTCATCGGCGCCGGAAGCGCAAAGACGCAGCATGGTTTCACGCAACTCTGCGGGAATAGGGTGTTCGTGTGTGGCTTCCAGATTAACGGTGTCAGCATCGAAACTGATGAGTGCTGCGTCGATGGAATCCATGCTGGTGCCTGACATCAGGCCAATCAGCAATTCCCTTGCCATACTCAGAGGGTGGCGCTGTCGCTGACGCTGTTATTGCTGGCGAGGCGCTGTTGCGACAGCGAGGCGAGCTGCGTCCCCAGTGGTGAGGTGTGCTCCAGGAAACGCGGCATTTCCTTCTTGTCCAGGCTCTTTGCCTGGGGCAGTTTCTGCAGAATAGTGCGCGGATTGCGGTGTACGCCATTTACCAGAAATTCATAGTGCAGATGTGGCCCGCTGGCGAGGCCGGTGGAGCCTACCCAGCCGATGACTTGCTGCTGGGTAACTTTTTGATTCGTTTTCACCGCGCGCTTGTTCAAGTGCAGGTATTTGGTGGTGTACTGCTGACCGTGCTGGATAAACACATAGTTGCCATTGGCGCTGGTGTAACCGGCTTCGACCACGCGGCCATCCCCCGCGGCGTATACCGGAGTACCCGTAGGTGCCGCATAATCAGTACCCCGGTGTGGTCGAGTGTGTTTCAGGACGGGGTGCAGTCGTCGCATATTGAAGTTTGAGCTCACCCGTGTGAAATCCAGCGGTGCGCGCAGGAATGCCTTGCGCATACTCACCCCTTCAGGGTTGTAGTAGCCCACCTTGTTATTGCTATCTACATAGCGGTAGGCAGTGTACAGCTTGTCCTGGTTGGTGAATGCGACCGCCAGGATATTGCCGTCTTCGAATTTTTCGCCGTCCAGATACAGGTCCTCGTACAGCACATTGAACGTGTCGCCCACTCGCGGATCAAGTACGAAATCAATGACTCCGCCAAAGATATTTGCCAGCTCCATAATGGTGGAATGCGACAGTCCCGCCTCCTGGCCTGCCAGGAACAGCGATGATTTGATCTCCGCCCCAGCGAAGGTGCGTTGAACCTCGGGCTCCCGGATTAGTTTCTCAACGTTAAAGTGACCACCGTCGCGCTGATAAACAACTGATTCCAATGGTGATTTGACATGTTTCAGGGCCAGGAATTCGCCGTTTTCAAAGAGGAAGCTCATGGTCTGGCCTGGGAATATCTGGGTTAGTTTGCCGGCCTCCTTGCTTGAGTTCACCACTTTGTAAACGTCGCCGTCGTTCAGCCCCATGCGCTGGAAAATAAGGGATAGATTGTCGCCGTTTCTGACCTGGGTATCCTGCCACTCTGGCACAGGGATCACCTCGAGCTGGGGTTCGGGGGCCTTAGACTCGATAATTACAGGCAGCGCCTGTTCTACCATGGCTACAGCTGGTTGCGTAACATCAGCCGCAGCCTCATCGGTAGCTTGCTCACCGGGCAGCAACAGCAACAAAAGAGGTAGCAGCAGTGCGCCTGCGATAAGTAGGTTCTTTTTTGGATACGCGGTGCTCTCCGACAGCTTTGTCGCGCCGCGCCTGGGCATCTCTGCTGGCATCTATTAACTGTATCTAATGGTCTTACTCGATAGTTTGCGTGCAGTATACGGAAAAATACTGCTGTGTCGATGCCTGAGGATGGCCTACAGGCCGCACGAGGCTTGCATTTGCGGGGTGTTCGGGTATCGTTCCCGCTCCTCGTTCAATTCCCGTATAACTTGAATAGACATGATAGACGTACGTGACCCCATAGCGGATCTCACCGCCAGAGGCCTGGTTTTCCAGACCACAGGCGAAGAGGCATTGGCTGAACACCTCAGCAGCGGTTCGCGTACCTTGTATTGTGGTTTTGACCCCACAGCGGACAGTTTGCATATCGGGAGCCTGGTGCCACTGCTGACACTCAGGCGTTTTCAACTGGCTGGACACCGACCTATAGCGCTGGTTGGCGGCGCTACCGGGCTGGTGGGAGACCCCAGCTTCAAGGCCCAGGAGCGCGACCTCAAAAGCCGTGACATCATTGATAGCTGGGTGGCCAAGATACGGTTACAGATGGGTGAATATCTGGATTTTGATTGCGGTGCACAGTCGGCGCTGGTGGTTAATAACCTGGATTGGACCCAGGACGTCGACGTGCTCAGCTTCCTCCGGGACGTCGGCAAACATTTCTCCGTCAATAATATGATTCAGCGGGAATCAGTGCGGCAGCGAATTGAGCGTGAGGGCAGTGGCATCAGCTTCACCGAGTTTACCTACATGATTCTGCAGGCCTACGACTTTGCCGAATTGGCTAATCGCTACGATTGCACCCTGCAAATTGGTGGCTCGGATCAGTGGGGGAATATAGTCGGGGGCGTGGACCTTAGCCGGCGCATGTACGGTAAGCAGGTACAGGCCATGACCATGCCGCTGGTGACAAAATCAGATGGCACCAAGTTTGGTAAAACCGAGAGTGGTACCATCTGGCTGGACCCGGGGCGGACTTCGCCCTATGCCTTTTACCAGTTCTGGTTGAATGCAGCAGATACCGATGTTTATTCTTACCTCAAGTTTTTTACCTTCCTGTCGGTGACAGATATCGATGATCTTCAGCAGGCTGACAATGAGAGACAGGGGCGGCCTGAGGCGCAGGGTGTGTTGGCCGAGCAAGTGACCCGTTTTATTCATGGTGATGAGGGGTTGGCGGCGGCGCGCCGGATTACTGATTCGCTGTTTCAGGGTACATTGGACAAGATGTCGGAATCTGATCTGCAACAGCTATCGTTGGATGGGCTGCCCACCACTGTGCTCAAGCGTCATGAGTTGCATGACGGTACGCTGACCCAGTTGCTGGCTGATGTCGGGTTGGCGGGTTCGGGTAAGCAAATCAAGGATGCACTCGGCCGGCAGGCTGTCACCGTCAATAACATGACATTGGGGCTCGAGGCGAATAAAGAACTCGCTGCTTGCTTCCCCGCGGAAGCCGCCCTGTGTGGTCGTTACTACGTCACCCGCGTCGGCAAGAAAAAGTACCACCTCTTCGAAATAGACTGAATAGGGCTTGCCGGGGCTGGGATAGCGGCATCTGGCAGGCGGTTTTCGATGCCGATCGGGGTGGTAATTTCACCAATTTTAAAAAAATTGAAATACTTGCTTGCCAGTGCCCATGTCCATGCGTATAGTGCGCGGCTCGTCGAGGGTAACAGCACTGACGAGAAACCCGAAACCGAGCCTAAAATGCTGAAAATTCAGCAATTTACCGGCGCGCGGGTGGAGGCAACGAGAGAGATGGTTGACTAAATAGTTAACATTTTTGGTTGCCTTAAACAGGGGTAGCAGTATAATACGTTCCCCGGTTCGAGGGTGAATTCGGACCACATCCAAAATCCTGGCGATTTTGGGGTTATTTAACAATAGAAACGAAGACATATGTGTGGGTGCTTGTTTGTGATATTCCTAGGAATCATCAGAAACAAGAAACTCATGATAATTCATGTAATTCAAGTTTCTGAGCCGAGTT
>CALJGI010000035.1 GCA_938074045.1 uncultured Halieaceae bacterium | reverse complement strand
TTCAGAGGGTCTCAGTAATGCCCTGGCCGCACTTATAACGGGCAAGTCTGACTTTGTCGATACAGCAGGCCCCGGACAGGGCGAGGTAAAGGCCTATGAAAACCTTGAATCAGATCGGTTTGGGCCAGCCGACATAGCGGCAGAAGATCAGCTGACCCCACTGGATGGCCCCTACTCAGAGACCGCAGTGGGCGAACTGATTTTCGATTTGATCGACAGCGATACACCCGGCGATGAAGATCTGGAGATAGATCTGGAAATTATCTTTCAAACCCTGCTCGGGGGTCACAAGGACACACCGGCTGTAACCAGTATCCACTCTTTTCTACACCATTTGAAACTGGCGGCGCCTGAGCATGCCTCACAAATTGACGAGCTGGCCGCACTACAAAACATCTCTGCAGGGAACGAGTATGAGGGGTTGGACCAGGCCTATTATGTAGAGGTGCCAGCTGACGGCACCCTGGTGCGTCGCGACGACATGAATTTGCCCCTGGAGACCAAGGATACATTCGGGCCTATATCCACAACCAATGCAGGTGGCAATAAGTGGCTCAACCGGGTGTTTTTTCGTGGACAAACCATAGTTGGCGGATGTCACACTATTAGCGCGTTCTGGATATCCGGAGGCGCACTAAGCCTGCGCAGTGGAAGCCTGGTTTCCAGTGGTGGCAATGCACTGGAATTCATTGCGCGACCTTTCGATGAAGCGGAACCCTTTAGCTTTGCTGTATCAGCTACCGCACCGAGTACGCGCTTCAGCGTAAATGTAAACCCGAGCAATGACTGTGCCCGCTGACGCCTTATTCGAGATACGGTATATTTCCTCTTTAACGTAGCCACACCCACATCTTGTTATTGCGAGGCTGCAAAAACTACAGGAACCAATTTTCATGCTCGTCCATCAATTTACAGAATACTACGCGCGAAACTTTCCCGATAATCCTTGCGTGACCACAGATGGTCAGACCACCACCTACGGCGAATTGAATGTTCGCGCTAATCTACTGGCCAATGGACTGGCCGCACATGGGATCGGTCACGGCGACCGCATAGCTGTGCTCGGAGAAAACAGTGTTGAGCATCTTTTGGTTTTTCTGGCGGCGGGAAAACTGGGCGCGGTGGCGGTCTCACTGAATTACCGCCTCGCTCCGGCCGAACTGACATTTATTCTGAGTGACAGTAAAGCGCGAGCCCTGATAGTGGTGAATGAATCTATGCAGGACACTCTCGATACCCTGCGTGAAGAACTCAGAGGCGACATACTGATTCAGGTTTGCTGGGCCGGAGGGGAATCCTCATGGAGCGAGTGGTTATCAGCACAGAGCCATATGCAGCCTCAGGTTGAGATCCATTCTCAGGATCCGTTTCTGCAGCTGTATACCAGCGGAACAACAGGAAATCCAAAAGGGGTCGTCAGCTCACATCAAAATGTTCTGGCCGAGTGTGTAATGAATACAACACTGATGCCGACACGGCCGGCACCCGGCTCATCCGACTTGATATGCGCACCGTTTTTTCATATCGGCGGCGCAGGTTCGGCGCTTATTTCACTGTACGCTGGCACAGAAATTATTCTGCATCGCGCCTTCGACCCGGAGGCTGTAGTTCGAGATATTGAACAATATCCGGTGAACGGTATCTTCATGGTTCCGGCAATGATAATGGCCGTGCTGTCTCTCCCTGACATAGAGCAACGGGACTTCTCCAATCTAAAGCAGATCTATTACGGTGCTTCGCCCATTTCCGAAATTGTACTGGAGAAGGCAATGGCTGTTTTTGGCACGGATTTCATCCAGATGTACGGTATGACGGAAACCACGGGAACCGTGGTAAACCTTACCGCCGCAGATCACACGAAGGCTCTCGCCGGACAGCCAGAGTTGTTGCAGTCCTGCGGCCGCCCTTCAGTAGGTGCAAATATCAAAGTGGTCGATGAGCAGGGGCAGGAGGTACCTCGCGGAGAGATTGGTGAGCTCTGGGTCAACTCAGATACCAATATGCTTGAATACTACAACCTGCCAGAGGAAACAGAGAAGAACCTGACGGATGGCTGGGTGCACACAGGCGACGCCGGTTACATGGACAAGGAGGGCTATATCTACCTGAAGGACAGGATGAAGGATATGGTGGTTTCCGGTGGCGAAAATATCTATCCGGTCGAGGTGGAAAATGCACTGGCCAAGCACCCTGCGATACAAGATGTGGCAGTCATTGGCGTTCCGAATGAGAAGTACGGGGAAGCACTGCTTGCGTTTGTCGTTCTCAGCAGCGGGACGTCTCTGGAACCTGAGGAGATGGTGCAATTTTGCCGGGACAAAATTGCCGGCTACAAAATTCCACGGCAATTGCAAATCATCGATGAGATGCCCAGGAATCCATCCGGAAAAATACTCAAGAAAGTTCTGCGCGCCCCCTATTGGGAAGGGGTTACCAGGAAAATAGGCTAGCCAGTATACTGCGGATTGATTACCGCTGGTCCATAAACTTCGATAAAATCTCTGGGTATCCGCGCTGGCTTCCCGCTGGCCAGGTTCAAACAAATTAACTGCCAGCAGCCCCTGAATACCGTTGTCCCGTCGGCTACCCGGCGGAACTGGAATCTGCGTTCCATCCGCACCCGGTTGTCACTGCCAGTTAACCAGGTGGCCAGCTCCAGCGTATCTCCCTCAAAAGTGGCGGCTATGTATTCGTAATGCGCTGTACTGATTGCCATACCGCGACCGATTTTCTGATAGTCGGCGACCGACAGACCGAGCCCTTCGGAATGTAACCAGGCCACGTGTTCGCACCAGCCCACGTAAGCCGCATTATTGGCGTGACCCAGGCCATCTATTTGGTCACTTCGCACATCTACTACACAAAGATGTGGCGCCTCATAATCCCAATCAGTGCCGGTCGGCATGTCGTGCTACTGAAGTAAGGCGCTGCACTCTACACCTGCGGGCAGCGCTCCATCAGGGTTGTCAATCATACCGTGAATCCGGTATGTACCACTGGCGGCATCGATGATCGGATCAATAGTGGTGATATCTGCCGTATAGCGGCCACCAACGGGTTCAACCGGGAGCACAATCAGGGTATCGGATTCAGCAACCGAGCCCAGTGACTCATAGGGCATCACGACCTGTACCTTCAGCGGATCCAGTGCGGCCAGAGCAAGTACTGGCTGGGATTCAACAAACTCTCCTGGCTCGAGATAATGATCTATAACAACGCCATTTATTGGACTGGTTACGGAGCGACGTGCAAGCATGGCTTCGGCCTGAGCCAACTCCTGCAGGGACAACTGATACTCTGTGTGGAACTCATCCCGCTCGTGAACCGAAATCAATTCGTCCTGATATAGTCCTTCATTGCGCTCGTAATGACGCAAAGAAAATTCCGTGCGCGTCTTGGATAGCTCAACAGTTGCCTGTTCAACTTCGGAACGCAACGAGAACAACAGCTGGCCACGTTTCACCCTGTCACCCAATTTTACCGGCCGGCGAGCCACGACACCCTCTACCGGGCTACTGACATCGATGTGAACGCTGGGTTCGATAATACAGCCCACAGAGGCCAAAACATTTTCGCTGCGCGCTGTTACCACATGTGCGCTGAGAATAAAAAGCACCAGTACAGTTTGCACGACAGGACTTTCACGGGCCCTGTTACTAACGGTTGCCTTCCAGTGTTTTGCACCTGAACTCAAGTCCATCTACCCTCTCCCAGAAAAGCCATCATACTGCGCTCACGATCATCATTCTTCTGCGTAAAATTCCGCTCAGTCCGATGCTTGCGCTCAAGTCGCCGCTGACAGTAGCGTTGTAATGCATTCCCCAGAGCACTGCCGAGCACCGGCATACTAAAAAGTGGGAAAAGCGATTTATAAAAATGTTGCCCGAACGTTACCACCAGCGGATCTTCAAAAGACAGTAAATATTCCACGCTACCGGGATCCCCCTGCCGCGCACATCGCCCTTCCAGTTGCCGGTCGATGCGTCTGGCATCCTGAAGCTCGCTGATGATGACATGTAACCCTCCCGCATCGCGACACTCCGGGGACAGTTTAATATCCGTACCTCGCCCAGCCATAGAGGTGGCGATGGTAATCCGCCCAGATTCGCCGGCTCGGGCAACTATGTCAGCTTCTTCTGCATCCTGCTTGGCGGTTAACAGCTCATAACTAACACCTTGCGCACTCAATCTTTCCGCAAGTCGCTCTGACAAGCCGACCGAGGCCGTTCCAACCAGTACAGCACGCCCCTTGCGAGAGCAGTCCAGAGCAGCATCTACTATCGCCTCCTCTTTCTGTTCCAACGAGGGTAGTACGCGGTATCCAGTTCGACGCCGCTGACTGCGCTTGAGTAGCGGAATTTTACATACGAGAAGACCATACACACCGTAGAATTCGTCGTTTACTTCCTGAGCCGTTCCCGTCATCCCGGCGAGGAAAAAATATTTTCTGAAAAACTGCTGATAGCTGATTTTTGAGAGCGTGCGCTGTGGCTCGGTCAGATCACAACCCTCCTTGATTTCAATCATCTGGTGCAGGCCACCTTCCCAGGAGCGATC
>CALJGI010000034.1 GCA_938074045.1 uncultured Halieaceae bacterium | reverse complement strand
GGCCAGAAAACCGGGATAGAGATCAAGGTAAGTGGCATCAAACTCTCCAGCAATTTCACGAATTTCCCGATTGAAATCCTCCACCGACTCCCGGTACTCCACACCGCGCGGTAGCAGGCTTTGCAGGTACAGACGGGTGCCTGGCGATTCGGTTCTGATACTTGAGACAATTTCTCGATACTGTGTGTAGCTCATCGCTATGCCCGGACCGTGGGTCAGATCATTGGTGCCAATCTTCAGGAAGAGTGCCCTGGGATTCGAACTGACGATCTCGTCCAGTCTCCTCAGTAATCCCGTTGTGGTCTCGCCGCCAATTCCCCGGTTGCGGATGGCATGGTCGGGAAACATATCTTCCCAGGGGCCTTGCTCAGTAATGCTGTCACCAACCACGACCAACTCACCTTGTTTGAGAGGGTACTGCTCAAACATGCTGATACGATGCTCCCGGTGATCTTTGAGAAAGCCACTTATGATGTCAGCTCGAAAGAACAATCCCGTTAGTACCGCGGCGATCACAAGCAAATTGAGTAATATAGAAATCCTGCATATCCAAACTTTCATTTTTTTATCTCCCTGACCAGGCGCGGCCTGCTATTTTAGTGTTCAGCTTCAAGCACCGTCGTTTAAAAGCAGAGGCTTCCTTCAATGTGCCCATTGTGCGGTCTCAGCCAGGAAGGCACCAAGCCAAACGTATGTAACCCCCGAGCGATTGGCCGAATATGATTCCTGTCATTGAGCTCCCCTCAATAATAATTCGACTTATCGAAGAATAATGACAAGTCAAAGGGAGTAAACGCCGTGATAGCGAGACCTACGCACCATATGAAACTGAATGCGCTGGCAGCTGCACTGACACTGCCGTTGTTAGCAGGTGGCCTACATGCAACAGCTAACGAACGCAGGCTTGAAGAAATCATTGTAACAGCCCAGAAGCGCTCTGAATCCGTACAGGACATTCCAGCCACGGTGAACACAATCGATGGCGAATCCCTGAAAGATTTCAGTGTTTTTAGGTTCACCGATCTGGGCGCATTGACGGCGGGCCTGGAGATTACCAGCTTCAATGGCCGCAGCGGACGCATGAGTATGCGCGGTATCGATTTCAATCCGAATTCCGCCGCGGAGGCCACGGTTACCACCTATTGGAATCAGGCTATTGTGGATTCCAACGCCGTGTTCCAGCAGATGTTCGATATTGAGCGCATCGAGGTGTTGCGTGGTCCACAGGGTACCCTGGCGGGGCGTACGTCACCCGCTGGTGCTATTAACATCCATACGGCGCGGCCCAACCTTGAGGAATTTGAAAGCGAGATCCGCGCAACGTTGACGGATAACGAGGGCATCAATACACAGTTGGCAGCCAGCTTTCCGCTGATACCAGGACAATTGGGGGTGCGAGTAGCCGGCGTCTATGATGAGAGTGATCTCGATGAGATCGAGAATGACGTCACCGGGGCGGTCAGTGCTGACGAAACCAGTGCCAGCCGGTTCAGTCTCAGTTGGTTGCCGACAGATAGTTTGAGTGTGGACTTCACCGTGCAATACCTGGAGCGGGAGTTCGATGATGTTGTTGTCTTGGAAGGTGTTCCCACCAGCGATGCCCGGCTGGATCCAGACGGTGTTTTGCGCGCTCTGGACGTCTATGATCGACGTGGTGCTGTGGTGGGTCTGGGGGGTATTGAAGACAATACCGATGCCGACTTCCTGAATAGTTCATTGGTGCTGCAATGGGAGTTGGAGTCTCACACCATTACTTCCGTAACGGGCTACCACGAAACCGAGTCTGTCCGGGAATATGACCAGTCAACGGGAAGCTCCAACCCCGACAATGTGGCCCGGCGTGTTGCCATAGACGAACGCGATGACTTCTCTCAGGAGTTACGCATTGCCAGCAATAGTAGCGACACCTGGGAATACATGTTCGGCGCCTATTACGAAGACTCTGATATCTTTTTCAGTCAGGAAAACCATCAGATTCCTATCAGCCCGCTGGCTGGGGGCAGCTTTGTGCTGGAGTTCCCAGCACAGGCCGAGCGGCTGGGGCTGTTTACCCACAACCAGTTCCACATCAGTGAACAGCTTACCCTGCAGGTGGGGCTGCGTTACCAGGAAATCGAGGTTGACCGGGATCTATTCGTTGTCGCAGGATCTAACGGTATCAGCATTCTCCCCGCGGGCAGTCTTATCGAACAAGTGCTGACTGAGGGAAACAAGAAATACGAGGATGACTCTGTCACCGGTCAGGTCACCTTGCAGTACGCGGTGAATGATGACCTGAACCTGTACGCCCTGGTGGGTACTGGTTGGCGTCCCGGTGGTGTGACGGTTACCGGTTCCGTCATACCCGAAGAGGTGTTGTTGTTTAACTCTGAAGAGAGCATCTCTTACGAACTCGGCTTCAAGGGCACCTTTATGGAAGGCGCCATGCGGCTCAACGGTTCAGTCTACTTCCAGGATTTTGAAGACTATGTTTCACGGGTAAACGCAACGAGTATCCGTGACCTGGACGGTGCTATTGCAACCAGTGGATTAACGGTGAACGGGGATGCGGAAGCCTGGGGCGCGGAACTGGATTTGACGGCCTTACTCAGTGAAAACTGGTCCTTGGGTGGCACGCTCAGCTATAACAACAGTGAGTTTGCTGATGGTACAGAACGTCCCTGCAACGAGTTTGATGACAACGGCAGCCCGCTGATCCCCGATGGACAGTTTGTGGCGACCTGCGCTGTGGGTGGTGACGCCATCGGAGCGGTGCCCGAATGGTCGGCCAGTCTCAACAGCGAGTACAGCATTCCCATGGATGGTTTTGAGGGATATGGCCGTATTCTTTATACCTATACGGGGGAAAGAGAAACCGACCTGGACGGTGTTGATCCCTACAATGTTGTGAATCTGTACCTGGGTGTCCGTGGAGATAATTGGAACGTTGAGTTGTTCTCCACCAACGTATTAGATGAAGAGGCGCTGCGTGGCGGTGGTGGCACTGAGTCCGCTCCGCTGGTGCGCCGACAACCCACCGGCTACGGCTGGCGCTTTCCAATCAACGGTCGCCGCATTGGCGTGACTGCCAGCTATCGCTGGTAGGGCTGGCGATACAGGTTTCACCATATGTTTAAAAGTATCTTGAAGTTGCTTTCCGCGACGATACTGGTTTTTGTTGTTGGCGTG
>CALJGI010000033.1 GCA_938074045.1 uncultured Halieaceae bacterium | reverse complement strand
ATCAGTCCCGCACAGGATGTTGAGGAAAAGTTGGCGCTGCTCCATCCCCCCAGATATATCTGCATGACAATCAACGCTATCGCACCTATCACAGGTATCCGATAGGCCCCGGCGTCACCATCCGTGATTTGCTCGCTGTTCCTCTGCATCAGCCACCAGAACATAGCGGCAAGGCTGATACCCCCGAGTATGTTTATTTGTGAAATCAAAGGATAAAGCCGGTCGGGTGTGTAGTATCCGATCACCGACAATAGGCATGTAACCACTAGAATACTGGAAGGCACCAGCATGGATGTTGCACTTGCAGGCTTGCGGCGAAAGGTTGAAACAAATACGGTTAGCACAAGAATACCCAAAATACTGGCGGTATACCGATGAATCAACCGCAGTGTTCTGTGAGACATATCCCTTCCCGCCGCTGTCATTACAGCAATACCCTGGCGCGGTTCGTCAGCCTCAACCATGGCATAGCAATGGGGCCAGTCAGGGCAGCCAATGCCAGATTCTGCCAGGCGGATGTAAGCGCTGAGAATCACGGTTATCAGCGTTAGAAAAAGCGAAATACTGATTAAGCTTCGAAAAATAGCATTGTCCCGATAAGAATAAGGTATGCGAACTGTAGCAGGCAGGAGTTGCGGTTTCCATGATCTGCCTCAGCGATAGCAACGGTCTATGAACTTGACCGTATTGGTCATTCTTAGTGACGCCCAATAGTCGTACACTGGCCTCACGGTGGCCAATACCCGATGATTATCATCAATCTCATGAAGCAACGGAACTAATGAAAGCAAATCCTTCGCAAGACTCTGTTCGAACGACACTGAATAAGCTGGTAGGTGTCCGCCTGGGCCCATACCTCAGCTACAACCCGGTTAGTCGTACTCAGGTCTGGCAGTGGTGCTCTGCAATGGGGGATCGCAACCCGCTATTTCTAGACGATGACTATCGTGCGACAACTGAATTTTCCGGTACTGCTGTCGTCGCACCGCCGGCAATGATGCAAATGTGGACCATGCGTGACATCAACATGAAGTATTGTGAGGGGTCTACAGAGGACGAACCATTCCAGATTATTTATGCACTTGAAGATTTGGGGTATGTCGGCAATGTGGCGGTATCCTACGAAATTACGTTTCATCATTATTTGGTCGATGGTGATCAGGCGCATCATTACAAGGAGGTCGCTTCGATCAGCGATTTAAAGCAGACGACTCTTGGGGATGGCTATTTCTTTACCGATAGAGAGCAGTACTTTGATCAGTCTGGTGCACTGTTTGCCGAGGCACTGGTGACCTATTTTCAGTTTCGGCCAAGAACATCCGGCGATCACACTCAGCCAGCACCTGTGACCCGAGAGAATTTCCCACGGGCGGGTGCCGCCATTGCACCAGCTGATAGTTACTCCCCAACCGTGGCAACTGTGGGTCAGGCACTGCCTGGGCTCACTATACCCATTACCCACGAGTTGATCGTCGGGGGCGCGATAGCCACGCAGGATTTTACGCCGGTACACCACAATGTGGAGGCGGCGAGGGCTGCGGGTGCAAAGGATATTTTTATGAGCATCCTGACCACGACCGGATTGTCAGCAAGATATCTCTCCGATTGGGCGGGGCCGGAAAGTCGGTTGCGTCGTTTGAAGTTACGACTGCTCGCACAAAATTGTCCAGGTGACACGATGATCTTTTCCGGGCTTGTCAACGAGGTCATGCATGGGGAGCGTGGGGTTGAGATAGCAATCGGCTTCCAGGGTGACAACTCGCTGGGTCAGCACGTAGTAGGAGAAGCGGTTCTCGGAGTCCCGGAGTGAAAAAAAGCAGTTAAAACAGGATTTGAGATGACAAGAAGATTTGAGGGAAAGGTGGTTATTGTAACTGGCGGTAGTCTAGGCATCGGCCGCAGTTGTGTGCTGCAGTTTGCACGGGAAGGCGCAACTGTTGTTGCCTGTGCACGCAGGAAACCGAAGTTGGATGAACTTGCCGAGCAGGTTGCGGCACTCGACGGCCGGTTCAAAGGTGTGGGTCTTGATGTGAACGACCTTGATGGATTTGCCACGCTGATTCAGGAGACCTTTGACGAGTTTGGTCGTCTTGATGTGCTGGTAAATAATGCGCCTTCGGTACGGGGAGGTATGGTACTGGATCAAACGATTCAGGACTGGCGCTCGAACTTTACCGCATCAGTGGACTCAGTTTTTGTTGGTTGTCGTGAGGCCATGCGACTGATGCAAGGGCAGGGATCAGGTTCCATTATCAATGTGTCCTCCGTCAGTAGCCTCAGGGCCGGCATGGCAGCGGGTGCATACTCGGCATCCAAGGCTGCTGTAAACCAGTTTACCGCCTGTGCCGCGATGGAAGCCGCCCCCTACAATGTGCGTCTCAACGTTGTCGCCCCCGGCTCAACGCTAACACCGGGCATGGAGGCCGCTACGCAAAAGGATCAGTTGTTGCAGGATAAAATTGCCGGATCCATACCCATGAAAAGACATGGGTCCTCTGAGGAAATGGCAGAGGCAATCTGTTTTCTTGCCTCCGATCAAGCCTCATTTATCACCGGCGTCATTCTTCCCGTGGACGGGGGGAAAACGCCACAAATGCATATACCAGACTTCGATATTACAGCACTGGATAATGTCGACGTGTCCTGATGCTCAAGACTGGCTGACAGTTTTCCCTGCTTCGGCAATTCTTCCACCCTGGCACTCTCGTATCAGCTTGCCAATCTGGTTCACCGCCGTCGCAAAGTAATCCTTGAGATAGCGATGACAGCGAGTATTGAAAACGGTGGACCAGACCCGTTGGAAGACCTGCTTCTGAGTACATACGGTTGTCAGATTATGGTGGTTTTCTATGTCGTCAAAGGCTCATCCAGTGAGTACGGCAATGTCCTGACCGGCCCTCCACACTGCTTGAAAACTGGAAATTCACTCACCGATGTAATGAATGTGGGTGTAATGAATGTGGGTAAATGTAATGGGCTGGAAGCTTTACAATTGGTTCCTCGTGAGGCAATGGAACTCAATCGATACTTTGTTGGCTCAACAAAAAAAAAGCCCTCACGATTGGAGGGCTTTCAAATTCGGTTTTCGCCGAGTAGAACTGAGACTGAATGGGTGTGGCACCGGGGTAGATCCCAGTGCGACAGGTGTAGCGCGTATCAGGCAGCTTTCTTGACTGGAGTCAGCTTCTCACGAACGTTGTCTACAGCGTCCTCTACCTGGTCCTGAATCTTGCTGATCTGAGCCTTGACGTCGTCTACGACTTCGTCGATCTCAGGGATTTCGGGAAGGTCAATATTGTCAATACGGCTATTGAGTTCTGCACGAAGCTTGGCGCCACGCTTTTCCAGATCCTTAACGCGCTTATCATTGTCCTTGCGAGCGTTTTCAACGTTTTCCCGGATAGCATCAATGCCCTGTCCGATAACGCCCAGATAAACATTCAGTGCTTTTTCCGCAGTTTCACGGAAGCTGACTTCGGTGCTTTGCTTCTTGGGAGCAGCTTTCTTGGCTGCAGCTTTCTTGGCAGGAGCTTTTCTCGCTGGAGCTTTTCTCGCTGGAGCTTTCTTAGCGGTAGCTTTCTTGGTAGCGGCCATGGTGATTTCCTCTCACTGGATTGCATTCACATCATTGCTGCAGTTATGCAGCGATTGAGGGAAAAGATACGCCGATAAATTAGAATTTACTGCCTAACTTTTTGCTGCTTGGCTCAATCAAATATTATTCCTCTTAAAGTGATCTGAAGTCCGCATATTTACTGGCCTGCAGACAACATTACAAATTCGTAAATATTTTTGTCGCTGGGTATTCTCGCGCCACATAAGTCTGTAGAGTTGCCCCTTTTTTGCGGGAAAATGTCATGTATGCAGGTTGGCGGGTCGTAGCCGGTACATTTTTCGCTCAGATGATGGTGATCGGTTTCTTTATCTATGCAGGAAGTCTGCTGGTCGAGCCGGTGCGGGCAGAATTCGGTGCAACTCTGGAGCAGGTGATGTATGCCATGACAGGGGCAACGCTGGCAGGGTTTGTCATGATGCCCTTGGGCGGGATTGCCATTGACCGCTATCCCGCACGCTATGTTATGGGTGCTGGCGCCGCATTTGGTGCGGCAGCGCTTTATGGTCTGTCTCAAGCCACTAGCATTGCGGGTTATGTGATTCTTTTTTCCATAGCGATGTCTGTTACCAATGCGTTTGTCGGCTCCACCAGCTGCTCAACCGTCATATCTCGCTGGTTCAATAAATCCCGGGGCCGGGCATTGGGCATCTCTGCGATCGGCACCTCGGTTGGAGGCATTGTTATTCCCGCCGCTTTTGCAGCGTCCCTGGAAGCGGTCGGTTGGCGTATGTCATTGCAGTATATGTCCTTACTCTATTTGGCCATTTTGCTCCCCATCGTTCTGTTTTCCATCAGTAGTTCTCCACAGGAAGCCGGCGTCGGTAATGACAACGCCGAGACGGCTGTATCAGGCGAAATACCTGACATGGATAAGGCATTGTCATTGGGTGATATTTTACGCCGGCCGGGATACTGGTATATGGGGCTCAGTCTGGGACTTTTATTCAGTGTGTATTCAGCTGCAATGGCCAACATTACACCCTATGCACTAACACAAGGTCTGACAGCTGCTGATGCAAGCACGTTTATTATGATAGTGGCAGTATCAGGATTGGTCGGAAAGGTGGTACTTGGTGTTGTGGCAGATCGGACGTCGCCAAAAAACGGCCTCTGGATTGCGCAGGCATTGGTCTGCGTCAGCTTCGTACTGTTGGCTGGCGAGCCCGGTTATTTGATTATCGCTCTGGCTTTTGCAGCTCTGGGATTGGCGGCCGGTGGAATGTTGCCGGTCTGGGGCGCGATGGTGGCCAGGGTGTTCGGGCTTGTCAGTTATGGGCGGGCAATGGGTATTATGGGCCCACTCGTCACCATATGTGTGCTGCCGGGCTTTCCAGTTGTCGGCAGACTGGTCGATATGAGTGGATCCTACACACTGTGTTTTCAGGTATTCTCAGTCGTTGTCCTGGTAGGTGCGCTGGTACTGTTTCCCCTGCGATTGGATGCGCCTGCTGAACAACGATTATTGAGCTAGGATGTGAATCGGGACATGATGACATTCGCAAACCGTTCCATCTGAGTGCGCTTTTCACCCAGGCTGGCATCGTAATTTCTCGCATAACCGAACACCACTGATGTCAAACCTTGTTCCTCAAGTTCCTTGAGTCTCTCAGTTTCGTGCAGTTCTTCTATGGCGATAACGGTCTCAAATTCCTGCTCCAGCGTGCCGGCTTCTCTGCGGTAATGTTGTAGTCTCTCCAGAATAGGTGCGACTTCGGCAATTTTGTTGCCGGCACCAATCCAACCCTGGCAACTGCGGGCTGCTCGCTGAAAAGCTGGCTCACTTTCACCGCCAATATAGATGGGAATAGGGCGGGTGGGGGCAGGTTCGATGGCCAACTCCGGAAATTTAAAAAACTCCCCTTCGTGGGCAACATAGCCCCCTTGCCAGAGCTTTCTCAACAGGTCAATGGTTTCATCCATGCGACGACCACGGCTGTGAAAATCAACCCCGTAGACATCGAATTCCTCTTTCATCCAGCCAGCTCCCGCGCCCAGCACCAGGCGATTATTGCTTATACGGGCGATGGTGCCAGTGGCCTTTGCGATTTCAATGGGGTGGCGCAGGGGAAGAACGTAGACAGCCGTGGACAACTTGATGGATTTGGTTACGGCCGCCATCGCAGCAAGACTGGTCCAGACATCGGGGTAGGGCATATCGCCGCTGATTGGGGGCTTACCGTCCTCGGAGTAGAGGTAGGAAGCCTCCATATGCTTGGGAACAAAACCATGATCTGCACCCATGATTCCGGTAAATCCATACTCTTCGGCCATAATGGCCAATTGCATAAGCTCTTCGGCGGGAACCCAGGGCGCGATAAGCCAGAATTTCATATCGCGAAATCCGACAATTGATGCTTGGCTCTAGGCATAGCCGTGTTCCCTAAACCATGCAATGGAATCTGCCACAGCGGTGTCTATCGGGGTCTGGGGTAAGCCCAGTTCCTGAATAGCCTTGCTCGGGTCCGCAAAACACTCCTGTAAGGCGAACAGCGTATTTTTGTAGGTGGTTAAGGGGGCTCGCCCGGTCAGCCTGGACCAGGCTTCCATGACACGGGCTACTCTGAGCATGGTGGTGCCAGAAACTTCTTGAGTACCGACATTATCGATGCCTCCCACACGTCCTATTAGGTGTAAAAACTCACGGTGGGTCATGTTTCCTTCCTTATTTGCCAGGATATAAGACTCACCGACTCTGCCCTTTTCCATGGCCAGCACGTGGCCAGTGGCCACGTCGCGTACGTCCACGGCACATACTCCACCACGCCAATACTTTTTCATCTTACCCTGCATGGCGGAAACCATGAGTGAACCGGTGGGTGTGGGCATTCTGTCACCGGGTCCGAATGGTAAGCCCGGCAACACCATGGTAGCTGGCAGTCCTTCCAGCACCAGACCCTTCACCATGAGATGGCTCACGTACTTTGAAAAGATGTAGTCGCTGGCAAATTCCCAGCCATTGAAGGCCGTTTCCTCATTGGCCCAGCCGCCATCCTGTGCAATGCCGATGGCGGCAACGCTACTGGTGAAGACCACTTTCTCCATGCCTACCTTCATGGCAGCGCGCAAAAGCGACTCAGCTCCTTGTACGTTGATTTTGTAGTGAAGATTTGGATCTCGAGTCCAGATCGCAAACAGCGCAGCCAGATGATACATACGCTCGCAGCCGGCCACGGCACGCTCCAGTGATGGAGGGTCGAGAAGGTTACCTTCTACAATTTCGATATCCAGGTCGGCGAGTGGAGCTAAATCCTCACCGGGCATAACCATCACACGGACGTGCTCGCCGCTGGCAACGACCTGGCGTGTGACATGATTGCCGATAAATCCAGTAGCGCCTGTAATTAATGTACGAGCCATAACGACACCTATCTCCCCGTTTAAAGTGAAAGGTACAGTTGAGCATGGCCTTCGTTTAAAAACCACAGTGCTTATCCGTCGGCGGATTAACAGCCTAAACCGGTCTGATCTTTCGACGCTTGCATCATGAATCAGGAAGTGGAAGATTAGACAGCCGCGTATTTGGGTGGGTAGGCCTTGTTTAGATGCCACCCTCCACAGCCCTTTTTCCAACAGGTAAGGAAACATGACACCCGAAGAACACCAGCTTTTTGAGCAAAAAATTTACGCCTACGTCGGGAGGGAGGTGTTTTCTTCCCAGCCCGCCCCAGATCGGATCAATGAAGCTATGATCCGGCATTGGGCTGAGGCAATGGGTGACAAAAACCCGGCCTATCAGGACGCCGAATGGGCGGAACAATCGATGCGTGGGAGGCTTATCGGCCCGCCGGCTATGATGTACTGCTGGAATCAGGAGGGCATCACGGCCGCCACCAAGCGATCATCGGATGCGCTTACAGATATGTGTGATCTATTTGATCAACACGGTTATTCCGGTGTCCTGGGTACCAATGTAAAACAGGAGTACTTCAAGGAGGCGGGCATGGGTGATCAGGTCTTTGTAGACATGATCATCGACACGATTTCGGAGCAAAAAGCCACCGCTCGCGGCATCGGATACTTTTTTGAGAGTCTCGCGACCTTTAGTGACCAGCACGGTGAGAAGATCGGTACGCAACGCTTTCGCGTACTGAAATTCATTCCTGCTGAGGGAGCCAATTCTACTGTATCCAGCGATGAGGAAGCGTTAGAAACGCCGACGCGAATAGCCTCTCCCCGGGGGCATGATAATGGCTGGTGGTGGGAGGCTGCGGATGAAGGGCGCATGCTTATCCAACGCTGCACAGCTTGCCAGACATTGCGCCATCCGCCGCGCCCCATGTGTGGCGAATGTCAGTCGATGGATTGGGACTCAATTGAATCTACCATGCAGGGTGAGGTGTTGAGCTTTACCGAAATTCATCACCCAAAAGTCCCGGGCTATCCCAGTCCGCTGATATGCGCGGTTATCAAAATGGACGAAGGCACCAACTTTGTGTCCAATCTGCGCGGCTGTGAGGCCAGGGACGCGAGTATAGGTATGCGGGTCAGCGGTGTTATGGAACAGGTGGACGATAAAACCATGTTGCCTCAGTTCTATCCAGCGACCCAGGAGGCATGAAGATGACTGACTTTAAAACGATCCGGATAGACGAGGTGAGCGTCGGGGACGCTCTTGCGGCACTGGATATCGAGGTGACGACTGCTCTGGTGGTCGGAGGCGCAATAGCCACGCGAGATTATGAACCGGTGCACCACAACAAGGCAGCGGCACAGGCGGCGGGCTTGCCTGATGTGTTTATGAATATATTGACCAGCCAGGCGTTAATGACCCGCTTTGCCACGGATTGGAGTGGTCCCGAGGCCAGTGTTCGATCCATTGATCTGCAACTGGGAGCGCCCAATCTGCCGGGTATGGTTATGACGGTTACGGGCGAGATTACGGCGGTCGACAGCAAAACCGGGATTGTTGATATTGCCATTAATGGCGAGAACAACATCTGGGGTATGCATATGCACGGCACAGTGCAGCTCAAATTACCCGGGGAGGATTGATCATGGTGGCGAACGTTAAAGATAAAGCTGTAATCGTCGGCATAGGTAATACTGAGTTCAGCAAGAACTCCGGGGTGTCCGAATTGTCCCTCGCTGTGCAGGCCATAAAAGTTGCATTGGACGACGCTGGTCTGAAGCCCTCTGATATCGATGGCATGGCGACTTTCACCATGGATACCAACGACGAAATTGAGGTTGCAAGAGCACTGGGTGTCGGCGAGCTAAGTTTCTTCGGTCGCTCCCATTATGGGGGTGGTGCGGCCACGGGTACGCTGCATCAGGCTACTATGGCAGTTGCGACGGGAATGGCAGAGACAGTGGTCTGTTTCAGGGCATTGAACGGCCGTTCCGGTCATCGCTTCAGTGGTGGTGTGGCTGGCGCGATTACAACCGCCGATGCCATTCATTGGGGCTGGTATACGCCATTTGGCTTGATGACGCCCGCAAGTTGGGTGGGGATGTTTACCCAGCGTTGGATGCACATCACCGGAGTTACAAAAGACGCTCTGTATGAAGTGGCTAAAACCACCAGGGATTATGGCGCAAACAATCCCGCCGCTTTCTTTTATGGTCAGACCTTTGATCGCACAGAATATGATGCCCAGCGTTCTATTTGTGATCCTCTGCAACTGTTTGACTGCTGCCAGGAAAGCGATGGTGGATCTGCCGTTATCGTCACGACACCCGAGCGGGCGCGGGATCTGGCACAGCCCGGTGTCGCCATTCGCGGCGTGGCACAATGCGCAGCCAAGGACCAGGAGCAGATGACATCCTTCTATCGCGAGGAGTTTGCCGGCATTCCGGAAATGGAATTTGCGGCGACGGACGTTTATGCCATGTCCGGAATGCAGGCGGGGGACATCGACGCGGCGGTTATTTATGATGCATTCAGTCCCATTGTACTGTGGCAGCTCGAGGCCTGGGGCTTTTGCGGATTCGGAGAGTCGGGAGATTTTGTCCTGGATGGTGCGCTGCGTCCCGACGGTCGATTGCCCTGTAACACCCATGGCGGTCAGTTGAGTGAGGCTTATATACACGGGGTCAATGGCATAGTTGAGGCTACCAAACTGGTGCGTGGTACCTCGGTAAATCAACCGGCGAAGCAAATTGATCACGCCCTGGTGACCTCAGGTGTTGGAATCCCGACAGGGGGGGCGATTCTCGGAAAACTGTAGCCCCGGGGAAGTGATAGACTCTGCTCAGGGGGTGTGAGTTATGGCTGATTTTTTTCCGGCGCTTGAGCAGAAGCATCGTGATTTTATCGACGCGCAACAGCTGTTTTTTGTGGGTACAGCGGGCGTCAGCGGCAGGGTAAATGTTTCCCCCAAGGGCATAGATAGTTTCCGCATTCTGGACCCCACTACTGTGCTGTGGCTGAATTTGACCGGCAGCGGCAACGAGACGGCCGGGCATGTTCTTGAAAACGGCCGTATGACCATCATGTTCTGTTCATTTGAAAAGCAACCTCTGATTCTGCGTTTGTACGGGGAAGCGCGAGCCGTTCACGAATATGATGGAGAATGGGATGAGTACGCAGCTCACTTTTCACAGCATACCGGTGCACGACAATACTTCATTCTCTCAGTCGATACGGTGCAGACTTCTTGCGGATATGGCGTCCCTCTCTATGACTATGCAGGCGAGCGGAAGACGTTATTAAACTACGCAGACAAAAAGGGTCGAGATGGAATTCGTTCCTACTGGACTGAAAAAAATGAGCAGACTATTGACGGCCAACCCACCGGTATTCATAAGGATTCGTAAATTTTGAACAATAATCTCGCTGGAACGGTGCGCTTACTTTCTGTGCTGCTGCTGAGCTACACAACAATATTTTCCAGCCAGGCAACAACTCAAGTCACGGAGGAAGCGCTAGCGCTGGCGAAATCCGCGATTATCATTGATGCCCATGTTGATCTGCCTATTCGTCTAGAATTCAACTGGGAAGATGTCACGGAATCCACAGCCCGGGGTCAATTTGATCTGCCCAGGGCGCAGGCGGGTCATCTGAACGTACCCTTTATGTCAATCTTTGTGCCGCCACGTTACGAAAGCGACGGCGGCGGAGACCAGTTTGCCCATGGCTTGATCGATAGTATGGAGGCGCTGGCCTATCGTTCTCCCGACGTAGGCATTGCACGGAGTGTGGATGATGTCCGATCACAGTTTGGTGCGGGCAAACTTTCCCTCGCGCTGGGGCTCGAAAATGGCACGCCTCTGCACGGAGACCTGGATGCGCTGACAGCATTTTACGAACGAGGGGTGAGATATATCACGCTGTCACAGAACAAAAGTAATCACATCTGTGATTCATCATACGATGAAGAGAGGCCCTGGAAGGGCCTGAGTCCGTTCGGGGTGGAGCTGATTCAGGCGATGAATGATATCGGCATGATGATCGACGTCTCACATATCTCGGACCAGGCATTCACTCAGGTTCTGGAGCTCAGTCGCGCTCCGGTCATTGCCTCCCATTCTTCAGCACGACATTTTACGCCTGAATTCGAACGCAATATGTCCGATGACATGATTCGTCGCCTTGCCAAAGGTGGTGGCGTCATCAGTGTAAATTATGGTTCCTACTTCCTGACACTGGACGCGCTGAATTGGCGACGGACCTACATGGCACGCGAAGCTGCCTATCTCGCCGAAAGCGGTGATCCAAAGTACGGTGAGGGACATCGACGCTATAGAGCTGATTACCTGGCAGCGAACCCCCATCCCTTTGCCACTATAGACGATGTGCTGGATCACATTGACCACATAGTGCAACTGGTCGGCGTGAAACATGTAGGTATCGGGTCGGATTACGAAGGCGTGGGGGACACGCTACCAGTTGGCTTGAAGGACGTAACGAGTTACCCCTTCCTGGTACAAGGCTTACTTGACCGGCGCTATTCAGCGTCAGATATCCGCATGATACTGGGCGAAAACCTGCTGCGAGTCTGGGCACAGGTAGAGAAGATAGCTCAGCCCTGAATACAGGTCCCAATCAACGTGGAATCTGTGAGACCGTTTCGAAGTATCTACTGAGCTAGTACATTTGGAGATTGATTTATGACAACCGTATTTAAGCACCCCAAGGAACTACTGGAACGCGTTGGGGAACATCTGGGATTTAGCGACTGGCTTATGATTGACCAGGAACGAATCAATTGTTTCGCCGATGCGACCGGGGACCATCAGTGGATTCACGTCGATCCTGAGCGAGCCAGCAGCGGCCCCTTCGGCGCGTGCATAGCCCATGGCTATTTGACTCTGTCGCTAGCCAATCTCTTTCTCCCCCAAATCATAGACGTGCAGGGTATTTCAATGGGCGTCAATGTCGGCAGCGATAGAGTGCGGTTTCCGGCCCCAGTTCCCGTGGGCTCGAGGATTCGCGGCGGTGGAGAGTTAATATCTGCCGAGGAGCAGAAGGGCGGTATTCAATCTGTCGTTCGCATCACCATCGAAATAGAGGGTAATGACCGCCCCGCCTGTGTCGTCGATACTATATCCCGATATTTTCCCTAGGTCATACTCTGGGTTCTGTGCGGCTAGCGGTGTTGGGGCAGCCCCAGGCCGTGGGTCGCCACAAGTCCACGCAATACTTCTACCACACCACCACCAAAGGTGTTGATAAGGCCGCGACGGTACTCATGTTCAAGGTCACCCATGAGAGCTGCGTCAGGACTTCCAGCCTTCACCAGTGCAGTCGGGCCTACCACATCCATGATCATACGGCAGATTTCAAGAAGGATTTCTGTGGAATACACTTTGATAGCTGAGGGAAAAACCGGACTGGGTTCGCCCTGGTCCAATTGCCAGGCCATTCGCGAATTCATGATGCGCATTGCCTCCAGGTGTGAGTGAACCTCAGCCAGGTTACGTTGCACCGTGATACTGTCAATGACTCTCGCGCCGTCCGCACCGCGTGTTTCCCGGGCCCACTGCAGCGCCAATTGGTATATTTTCCAGCACTGAATTCCCCAGGCTGCCAGGCCAACCCGTTCATGATTCAGCTGGCTTGTAATCAATCTCCAGCCTCCGTTTTCGTGCCCGATGATCATATCTGTAGGCACTTTCACGTTCTCATAGTGCGAAACATTGGTCATGACAGAGCCCACGGTTTCCAGAGGGGAGTATGAAAAACCGGGATCTTTGGTGTCGACAACCAGAATTGAGATTCCCTTATGCTTGGGTGCGTCCGGGTCTGTCCGAGCGGCCAGAAATACGTAGTCCGCCGCCTCCGCCGAACTGGTAAATATTTTGCTGCCGTTCACAAGGTATTCATCGCCATTCTTTTCAGCTTTGGTTTTCAGTGATGCGAGATCGGTACCGGCAGAGGGTTCTGTGTAACCGATACAGAAATGTGTTTCTCCGGCGGCAATACCTGGCAGAAACCGTTGTTTCTGCTCCTCAGTGCCATGGGCCATAATAGCTGGGCCTACAGTATTCAATGTTACAAACGGGGTTGGGACGCCGGCCAACAACGCCTCTTCATAGCGTATTAGCTGGTCACTTTGACTGAGTCCACGGCCGCCATACTCTTCGGGCCAGCCCATGGCGAGCATGCCATCCTTTCCCTGTTGTCGGATCAGCTGCTTGTACAGGTCTCCACCTTCGGCATTACGCAACACCTCCCTGTATTCCGGCTTTATCAATCCGGTGAAATACTCGCGCAAATCGGCGCGCAGTTTCTTTTGACTGTCGGTGTAGTCTACAAACATGGAAGTACCCTGATTCGGTGTATTTAGCAAGCGATGCGGAAATGCTTAGCTGATTTTATTGATTTTGAATTCAAATTCAACTATTTTGTGCAATTCGCTTCAACTTATTCCGATATGACAGAGATTGCTACCGAAATTGATACGGCGAATACCCGCAGCCCCAAGGGGGCTCAGGCTAGAGCACGTATAAAGCGAGCGGCTCTGGTGGTGCTGGAGCGGGTGGGTTACCACCGGATGCGCATTGCCGATGTAGCAATGGAAGCCGGCGTGGCTCAGGGGCTGTTTTACCATTACTTTGCGGACCTGAAAACGATGACGCTGGAAGTCCTCGGCGAATACGTGGCCCAGGCGGGCAGGGTGGAGAAGATTGAAGAAAATGCTGAGCCTGGGAACTGGTACCAGCTGATATACGCCCATAATTATTTGGTCGTTGCCAGCTATGCACAGCGGCCGGGATTAATGCGCTGTCTGTTTCAGCTGGCTGATGAGGAGGAAGAGTTCGCCCGCATGCTAAGGGAAAGCTTCCTCGAGCAGATGAACTGGCTGGTTAAACTCATGCCAGGCCTGTTTCCTGATACCAAGTTTGCCAGGCACCAGGCACTAATGATCGCTTATTCCCTGGCAGGTGCTGGTGAAACGCTCTTGAAGGAGTATTTCGTCAATGCCAATCCAGCTTTAACCGCAGCAAAGCTCTCAACTGAGGATATTACCGAGTTGTTGAGCACTATGTTTTACCGGTCTCTATTCCTCGAACACCCGGCAGATAAAGAACTTTCGTATACGCGAAACCTTTCCACAATGACCAAGATACAGATGAGTAAAAAAGCATGAATTTTGAGTTTTCAGATGAACAAAAGGCCATCAGGGAACTGGCGGCGCAAATATTTGCTGACGCGTCCAATGATGAAAGCCTCCTGGCCATGGCACGTCGCGGTGAAATCTATAACGAGGAGTTATGGCAAACACTGTCTGAGCAGGGGCTGTTGGCCATATGTTTGCCCGAGGAATATGGCGGTATTGATTTGGGGCTGACGGAAATGTGTCTGCTATTGGAGGAGCAGGGCAGGCATGTTGCACCTGTGCCGCTATTTGCTAATCTTGTACTGGGAGCGCTTCCCATTCTCCAGTATGGTTCGGCGGAGCAGCATCAGCGTTGGCTAGCTCCTTATGCCGCAGGACAACTCAAATTGACCGCTGCGATTGCGGAACTCGGTATGCATGAAGCAATCTATTCAGCGGTTCAAGCCCTGGAAGAAGCTGACGGTTGGACTCTGTCCGGGACGGTATCCATGGTGCCGGATGGCGCGATCGCAGATCTGGTGCTGGTGCCTGTGACCCACGAGGATGGGGGTCGATCTGTTGTGGCGGTAAGCACGACGGCCGAGGGTGTGAATATCAGTGGCCAGGAGGTCGGTTTGCTGGGCGAGAAGGCGGCGCAAATCCGATTCGGTGATGTTCATGTGGCGCAGGACAGCCTTATCGGTCAGAGAGGGCAGGGCGAAGATATCCTAGTATGGCTGGAAGAAAGGGCAAACCTGGGACATTGCGCACAACAGGTGGGCGTCAGCGAGGAGGCCATGAAACGAACCGCTACCTATATCAGTGAGCGCGAGCAGTTTGGCGTGCCTTTGGGGAGCTTTCAGGCGTTAGCGATGCGTATGGCTGATAGTTTTATCGATATTGAGGCCATGAGATCTACCTATTGGCTGGCTCTGTGGCGCCTTGATTCTGGCATAGAGTCTGCCGCAGAAATTCGAACAGCCAAATGGTGGGCCTGTGATGGTGCGCATCGCGTTGTACAGACAGCACAACACTTACACGGTGGTATGGGTGCCGATGTGGAGTACCCCATACACCGCTTTTTCTTGTGGGCCAAGCAGATCAGTTACTCCCTGGGAAATGCCAGCCTGCAGCTTGAAAAACTGGGTGCTTTACTCGCCGCTGATGATTCCCAGGGCTTTAAAGGACTTGAAGTTTAATCTATATATAACTGATATATAAAGAAATATGCGCCCGTATTCAGGGCGCAAAGTAGTCAATCAAACCACCCGATCATCTTACTGGGGTGGTACTGAGAAGCCGTCCAGTACGGGGACATGCTCGGCATCGAAGTAGCTGGAAAGGCTGGAGTGAAGGCCGTCTACAGTCCACTTCTCGTGACCTGCGGGATTGATGTGAGCTTCCCCGATGACGGGCCGCTTTACCACGTTCACCTGATTTCCCCATACGATCATGACTTCACCGGAGATATGACCTGCCTCCGGCGATGCCAGGTAGCCGACCAGTGGTGCCACATTTTCGGGATTGAAGGCATCAAAACCGTTGTCGGGTGCGGCGAAAAGTGCCGCTGTAGTCCCAGAGTTGGTCATATCGGTTCTGGCTCTCGGCATGATGACGTTGGCTGTGATCCCGTACTTTAGCAGTAGCTGCGCCGCACCCATGGTCATGCTGACAATACCCGCCTTGGCCGCGGCGTAGTTGGGCTGGCCGGCTGAGCCGAATATTGCAGCTTCAGAAGAAGTGCTGATCAGGCGGCCGTAGACGGTTTCGCCGGCCTTGGCCTTCTCACGCCAATAGCGGGTGGCATTTCGCATATTGACGAAATGCCCACGCAGATGGACGCGAACGACAGAGTCAAATTGATCGTCATCCATATTGAATACTGTCTGGTCGCGACAGAATCCCGCATTATTAATCATGATGTTAACGTCGCCGAAGGCATCAAGTGCCGCTTTGAATACGCTGTTGGCGTCGTTTGAATCGCCCGCGTCACCCAGCGCGACTATGGCTTCACCGCCTGCCGCGCGAATGTCTTCGGCTGTGGTGTGTGCGGCTTCACTGGCGTCTGGCAGATCGATGTCGCCGATGACAATGCGCGCACCCTGTTGTGCCAACTGCAGTGCTTCTTCCCGCCCCAGACCACGTCCTGCACCGGTTATGAGGGCGACTTTTCCTTCGATGTTTCCCATGTTTTTTATTCCGTTAAAAGTTAACTGTTAGAGTCGCTCTATGATGGTTCCAGTACCGTTGGCAGCACCACAGCACATGGTGATCAATGCGACGTTCTTGTCCAGGCGTTCCAGTTCGAGAAGCGCCTCGCCTATCAGTCTGGCTCCCGTTGATCCCACGGGGTGTCCAAGGGCAATGGCGCCCCCCTTGCGGTTCACCTTGCTCATATCAGCATCAAATTCTCTCTGCCAGGACAGTGGAACCGCAGCAAATGCCTCATTGATTTCCACGACATCGATATCGTTCATCGTCATGCCGGTTTTCTTGAACAACCGGTGAGTGGCATCGACGGGACCGTCAAGCAGGTAGTAGGGATCAGTTCCAGCGACCACACCCTGTACTATTTTTGCGCGTGGTTTTAAACCACGGGCACTGGCTTCTTCAGCGCTCATCCACAGAACGGCTGCGGCACCATCAGAGACCTGTGAACTTGTGCCTGGGGTGTGAATCCCGCCTTCGATTATTGGTTTCAGTCCGCCGAGTGATTCCATGGTAGTTGCCCGCATGCCCTGATCGCGGGTTACTGTGCGAGTTTCTCCGCTGGGTTGTCCGTCCTCACCCAGCACTGGAGCCTCTATTTCGATGATCTGGGGAAACCAGCCTGCATCCCAGGCTGCCTGGGCCCGGCGTTGTGATTCCACGCCAAATGCGTCGGCGTCCTCCCGGGTAATTCCGCGCTTGTGGGCGATTCTTTCCACTGATTCGAACTGAGTCATGGCCTGGTCCCAGGGCCAATTTTCAGTGATGAAATAGCCCGGGCCGTTGAATGCGTTTGCACCCAACCCGACCCGACTCATAGCTTCCACACCGCCGGCGATACCTATATCAACCTGACCGGAATTGATCAGCCCGGCTATCAGATGATTCGCTGCCTGTGCTGAGCCGCATTGAGTATCGATGGTAGAGCATCCTGCGGTATAACTTTCCCCGAGAGATAACCAGGCGTTCTTGGCAATATTGTTGGATTGTTCGCCCGCTTGGGTAACACACCCAGCGTAGACTTCTTCAACGTCGGCAAAATCAAGTCCGTTTCGGTCTACCAGCGCGCGGTAGCAATGTGCGAGTAAGGTTACTGGATGAACACCACTCAGTTCCCCTACGATCGGTTTACCCCGGGCAATAGGGGTGCGTACTACATCGACAATTACCGCTTCACTCATGCCTTACTCCTTGTCCCGCATTCGGGGTTACATAAAAACCATCATCAGTTCGTAAACTACCGCTGGCCGCTCCTCCTGACCGACGACATGAATATGCGTCTCCAGCGTTACGGTGGTTTTATGCTCCGCAACCTTGACCGCTTTGACACGCGAGCGCTGAGAAATTTCAGAATTGACCAGCACGGGGCCCGTAAAGCGAAGTTTGTCCGAGCCATAGTTCATGATGGTGTGGTAGCCACCGATATCGCCAATCAGATTTGTGCCGCCTTTCATCTTGCTTTGCAGCACCAGGATCAAGAATCCGTGTGCAATGGTGCAGCCAAAAGGGCTCTCGGTGGCGGCACGCTCGCGATCAACATGCATCCACATATTGTCGCCGGACAGATCTGCAAAGCGATCGATCAGGTCCTGATCGATAAGCAGCGGGTCGCTCCAATCGCCAAAAGTTTCTGAGATCAGACCTTGTAGTGCGGACTCATCCTTGAAGTTTATGGTACTCATGGATTCGGTATTCCTTAGGCATTGAATTGATGCGAGTGTATGCAAGGCGGCAAAGTTAATGAGATTCCCACTCGAACGCCAGTAGCCGCAAAGAGTGTGCGCGGTATACATCGACATTGGTTGAAGCAGTTATACCGCAGGCGGTATGGCTGGACGAAGCTTGTATCCGCCTTGTGTTGGCGTTTACTCTGTGAAAAACGGCTGTGAGGGTAAGACGATTTCATACAGAGAAGGTTGGCAGGTGCTTTTGGATGAGTTGACCCGCCGAACACAGCATGCCCAAGCTATGGGTGGAGCCGAGAATGTAGCAAAACAGCATCAGCGTGGGCGGTTGCATGTCCGTGAGCGTATTGAGAGCCTGTTTGATGCGGGATCTTTCAACGAAATCGGCGCGTTGGCTGGTGGCAATCACCCAGCCGGGGCAGCTGCGTTGGCTGGAGATGGGCTGGTTGCTGGTATCGGGCGCCTGGCGGGGCAATCAACCGCTGTTATAGCCGAGGATTTTACCGTCAAGGGAGGTTCAATCGGACATGCCAATGCCGCCAAGAGGGCCCGAATGGTAAGACTTGCCCTGGAGCAGGGTCTGCCATTGGTCCTGCTTCTGGATGGTGCGGGTGAACGGGCCGGGAATGGTAGCGAGCGTTACCCAAACGCGCCGGGTGATTTACAACTGGTGGCAGACGCCAAGGGCAGGATTCCTGTAGTGACTGCGGTCTTGGGCGTGTCCGCCGGGCATGGTGCCCTCACCGGCATGTTTGCTGATTTGATTGTCATGAGTAAAGGCTCGTCCATGTTTACGGCGGGACCGCCACTGGTTGAGGCTGCGCTTGGCATCAAGGCTGACCCCGAGGAATTGGGAGGGGCTGTTATGCATACCTCCGAAAGTGGTGTGGCGCATAACTTCGCAGATTCAGAGCAGGAAGCTCTCGCTATGGTGCGCTACTTCATCTCTATGGTTTCGAATTCCAGAGTGCCCAGCGTTCAACAGGCGGGGCTGTCGACCGCAGCACCACGGAGCGTCGAAGAACTGCTGGATTTGATTCCTCCTGTCACGCAGCAAGCCTATGACATGAGGCGGGTACTTAATGCCGTGGTCGATAGGGAGACAATGTTCGAGTTGCAACCTGACTATGGCGCTTCCCTGATCACTGCGATCGCCAGAATGGGAGGACAGTCTTGTATGCTGATGGCTAATCAACCACAGCACATGGCGGGGGCCATTACGACTGAGGCGGCACTCAAGGCCAGTCACTTTATTGACGTGGCGAACGCCTTCCGCCTGCCACTAATCAGTCTGGTTGATAATCCGGGTGTTATGCCAGGACCCGATGCAGAGCGCTCTGGCGTGCTCCGGGCTGCAGGCCAGATGTTTGCTGCGC
Organism: uncultured Halieaceae bacterium; assembly: GCA_938074045.1. Taxonomy (GTDB): domain Bacteria; phylum Pseudomonadota; class Gammaproteobacteria; order Pseudomonadales; family Halieaceae; genus CALJGI01. Next base: position 18,818 of record CALJGI010000033.1, on the reverse strand, counting down.
AACGCAGATTCAAGGGTACCAAGATTGTGGTCACACTTCGCAAGGCCTTTGGTTTCGGCAGTTCGGTGATGGGGATGAATCCCTGGGACCGGCAGGCGATCAGCCTGGCGCTGCCATCTGTTACACTGGGTGGTGTGCCGGCGATCGGCGGTGCGGAAGCAGCGCGGGCTTCGCAAGAGGAGGCGCAACAGATGCAAGAGTTGCAATCTGGAGCCTGGGTGCCGGCGGATGCCATGGCCTTCGACAAGGTTATCGACCCTGTCGACCTGCGCAACGAAATTCTGGATGTGCTTAAGTGGCACCAACCGCGGGGAGACAGCGCATGAGTGACAAACTATCCACTGCTGATAGAGATCAGGCTCTGGCAGCACTTGGCAGCTGGGAACAATTGGCAGATCGCGACGCCATCAGGAAAACTTTTGTGTTTGATAATTTTAATCAGGCCTTCGGTTTTATGAGCAGAATCGCGATGGAGGCGGAACGGCAGGACCACCATCCTGAATGGTCAAATGTATACAATCGTGTGGAAATCACGTTGACCAGCCATGATGTCGATGGCTTAAGCCGCCGAGATGTATATATGGCAGCCTTTATAGACAGCCTGGATCAGGATGTCTGAATTGGACTTGTCAGCCAAACGCACGGTGCTTGTGACTGGCGCCAGCCGTGGCGCCGGGCGTGGCATTGCACTGGCCCTGGGCCAGACCGGTGCTACGGTCTATGTCACAGGCCGTACCGTCCAGTCTGGTAGCGCGGACCTCCCCGGATCCATCACTGAAACAGCCCGCACGATCACAGCGGTCGGTGGACTCGGCATAGACATTGCCTGTGACCACAGTGATGATGAGCAGGTTCGTCAATTGTTTGAGCGCATTGAATCCGATAGTGGAAAAATCGATATTGTCGTAAATAATGCTACGGCTCTGCCAGAGGGGTTGACAGATATAGGTCCTTTTTGGGAAAAGCCGTTGGCTTTGAACGAACTGCTTGACGTCGGCTTACGATCACATTACGTCACCGCGTACTATGCGGCGCCGCTGCTCTTGCGGGGTGATAATCCGTTGCTAGTAAATACGTCGTCCTTCGGCGGCAGAATCTACATGCACGGACCCGCGTATGGCGCAGGAAAAGCTGCGGTGGATAAGATGGCACATGACATGGCGGTGGATTTTAAACCCTATGGGGTCGCTGTGATAAGTCTCTGGATGGGCTTGTTATTGACTGAGCGCACACAGCGGGTTGTAGCTGATGAACCGGAGAAATATGCCGCTTTGCTGGCCACCGCAGAACACCCGGAATTTTCCGGCCGTATCATTGATGCGCTGGCGCGTGATCCGAAGCGCATGGAGAAGAGTGGGCGGGTCTGGATAGGAGCGGAATTGGCGGCGGAGTACGGTGTTATTGATATAGACGGAAAGGTACCCCCGTCACACCGGGATATGTTTGGTCCCGTCACTGAGTTTGGCGAGGCAGTGGTGGAATAGATGGGTATATGTGAATTTAAATCAGGGCATGCTTGTGAGCAGTGACAAAGAACGCCACCTGAGTGGCGCAAAATTCAGTAACCCAGTCGGTATTCGAGCTATCAAAGACGGTATTCGTGCAAATCCGGATTCCTGCGTCGAGAGTGGTCGAAAACCGCCCTGGTTACGAATGAAACTGACCAGATCCAGTGCCTTTGACGCGGTCAAGGAGACCGTGGATACCCATCGTCTGGCCACGGTTTGTGAAGAGAGTCATTGTCCTAACATGAGTGAGTGCTGGAGCAATGGTACTGCGACTATCATGTTGATGGGTTCGGTATGTACTCGCGCATGTCGTTTTTGCGCAGTTGATACCGGTAATCCAAAGGGCTGGCTCGATGAGGAGGAGCCGGCCAATGCGGCGCGATCTGTGGAACTGATGAATCTGCGTTACGTGGTACTGACCTCTGTCGACCGGGATGATCTGGAAGATGGTGGCGCGGCTCATTATGCGGCCTGTGTACGGGAGATTCGGGCCCGCAATCCGCAGACAGCGGTTGAGGCGTTGACACCAGATTTCAGTGGTTCGAAACCGGCGGTTGCGACGGTGGTAGATTCCGGACTACAGGTATTCGCACAAAATCTGGAAACGGTGGAGCGCTTGACTCAGCGCGTTCGTGATCCGCGAGCCGGTTATGAGCAGACCTTGTCTGTACTTGGATACGCAAAAGAGAGGCAGCCGGACATACTGACCAAATCCAGTCTCATGTTGGGCCTTGGTGAAACAGCTGATGAGGTGGGAGAGGCGATGCAGGCATTGCGAGGGCAAGGGGTCGATATTCTCACCTTGGGGCAATATTTGCGCCCTACAAAGCATCATCTGCCAGTTGCGGAGTGGATTCATCCAGATGAGTTTGCAGCGTATCGAAAGGCTGGACTGGAAATGGGCTTTACTGAAGTTGCCTCTGGCCCGCTCGTGCGCTCAAGTTATCGGGCCGACCGTATCCTTGAAAGAAACAACCTGGGTCTGGATCTCGGCTCCACTGGTGCCAGTCATTCTGTTATTCCGGTGCGGAACCTGCCCGCATGAGACTCTGGTGAACTGCAGCTCGTGGTAACAGCTTTTAGCGGAGTGATAAATTGAACAATAAGTTTTCTGTCAGCTATGACTTTTCCGGCGCTGTCGTCGCTGTTACAGGCGGGTCTCGAGGTATCGGCCGGGAAATATGTGAGCAGTTCGCGACCAGCGGAGCCATGGTGGAAACCTGCGGCAGGCGCGCGCTGGAAGTGGAATTTAGTACTGACAATATTCGGTGCAGTGAAGTCGATGTTCGTGATGCGGAAATGACCCAGATTTGGCTCGATGATATCGCCGCAAGACACGGTGGTTTGGATATCCTAATTAATAACGCCGGTGGGTCTCCCGCCGTCAATAGTGCTGATGCCTCGTCTAATTTCACACGCAGGATTATCGAACTAAATCTGGTTGCGCCACTTGTTCTGTCACAGCAAGCATATCCACTGTTACGTGAGCGTGGAGGTTCCATTGTAAATATCGGTTCAATAAGCGCGCTGCGCCCGACTCCCAGGACGGTTGCCTACGGAGCCGCTAAAACTGGCTTGATAAATGCCGCTGAATCTCTGGCGCAGGAATGGGGCCCCCAGGTCAGAGTGAATTCAATTATAGCTGGTATGGTTGTGACTGAGCTGACGGCAGGGCACTATGGAACTGCGGATGACCAGCAAGCCATAGCGGATACCATTGGCATGAAGCGCTTTGCGTCTCCCGCAGATGTCGCTCGAGCATGTTTGTATCTTGCCAGTCCCGATGCCGCTTATGTTTCAGGGTCCGCGCTGGAGGTTCATGGTGGTGGCGAAATAGCCCTGTCGGTAACCGAATTGCCTGAGCGCTAAGAAATTGTCTTCACAGTATGCCATCGTTGTAAAGCGTGAGTTGTCCAGCGCGGAATTTGTTTCCGGTTTACACCCATGATTGTGGATATCAACACATGGATCAGGTAATTATCAGCGGCATTTTTCTGGTCTTGATCTACCATCTTGTTTTCACAGACAGGCCCCCGACCTGGGTATTTACTGTGGCGATGCTGGCTGCCTATTTCATGAATCTCGTCAGCACCCATGAGGTACTAGACAAAGCCACCAACACTGGATTGGTAACCCTGATTTTGCTTATCCTGGTCTCGGTTGGCCTGGAGAAGTTGACCTGGTTGACACGATTATCGGGTCGCCTGGTGACGGCGGGATATTACTCATCGATATTCAGGATCAGCGCCGTAACTGCAGTCTTTTCTGCCTTTGTTAACAACACAGCCGTTGTGGCAACTCTGGCGAACTCGGTGCGCAGCAACCCTCATCACCCAGGATCCAAGCTGCTTATACCACTCTCATACGCCGCCATTCTTGGTGGCACGCTCACTTTGATCGGTACGTCCACAAATCTGGTCGTCAGCAGCTTTCTGGAGGATGCCACGGGTACTGGTCTGGCCTTTTTCGACTTTTTCTATGTCGGCGCACCCGCAGCGGTGGTTGGAGTGGTTGTGTTAATGCTGAGTACGCGTCTGTTACCAACTCACCCCATAGAACCGGTGGATGTCAATGAGTATCTGATTGAGGCGGAGGTGAGCTCAGAATCGACTCTGGTGGGAAATACGATTCTTGAGAACGGCTTGCGTGATCTGCAGGAGTTATTTCTGGTTGAGTTAGTGCGCGGAGAGCATCTGATATCGCCTGTTTCACCGTTCGAACATATTGAGGCGGGAGATAAACTGATTTTCTCAGGCAATGTAAAGCAACTGTCTGCGCTGGAGGAAATTTCGGGCTTGCGTATTTTCGCCGTTCAGGAGGGCCTGCTGAATGAAAATGTCATTGAGGCGGTAATTCTTCCCAATGCCACTTTGGAAGGCCAGACCCTGAAAAGTGCAGGATTCCGCTCTCTGTTTGATGCGGCGGTACTTGGCATACGCCGCGGTGGTAAACGGCTTTCCGGTAAGCTGGGAAGTATTACGCTGCAGGCTGGTGATAGCCTCATGCTCGCAGTCGGTCCGGATTTTTATGAGCGTACAAATCTCGGCAAAAACTTTGCCATCATCGATGATGAGGTCATAGGGGCCAGGGTGTCTCCGTTGGAGAATTTCTTGCTCACCACCGCCTTGGTCGCCGTTGTTACTCTGGCCGGTCTTGGGCAGCTTTCCCTGGTCAAAGGGCTTGCACTGCTGCTACTGGGAATGCTGGTTTCCGGAGTGGTAAAGGGCGCTGAATTACGCCGCCGGTTTCCTTTCGAACTCTGGCTGATTATTGCTTCAGCCCTCACGCTGGCTCAAGCGCTGACCAACTCTGGTCTGGTAGCGGAAATTACCCAATATATGCACAGCAACTTGCAGGATTTGGGTCCACATATGGCATTGCTGGGTATATTTTTACTCACCCTGTTTTTGACTGAAATCATGACCAATAATGCCGCCGCGGCACTAAGTTTTCCCCTGGCGTTCGCGCTGGCAGAAAGCTATGGGCTGAATCACATGCCCTTTGTTATGGCTGTTGCATATGGCGCTTCAGCCAGCTTCTTAACACCCTATGGTTATACGACCAATCTTATGGTGCAGAACCTTGGTGGATATCAGTTCCGCGACTATTTCAGGGCTGGGCTGCCGATGTCGATAGCCTATTCAGCGACCGTCATATTCCTTATCCCTGAGTTTTTTCCATTTTTTAGCTAATGGCTCTCACGCTACTTCGCCTTGGGGCGTGACGAAGCCGCTGGCTTTTTCACCGTTTTTACCCTGGTCTTTGTTTGGCCCTTGGGCCTCAGGCTTGGCATTCTCTGCCTCCAGATTAATGCTCTGCAGACGCATTAGGGGTCTGATTCATTTGTTGCCAGCATGACAAGACCGGCAGTGTGGTCTTCCTTGGATAGTTGGCGCAGTTTCAATTTTATGCGCCGTGAAATTGAATGGGGTTAACTCCGGGGCGGGAGTATATCTTCGGAAGATTGAGGTTTGGGCGACAATTGTATAATTATAGTCGAGATTTGAATTGTTACTCATCTCGGTCTGCTTGTTAGGAATGTTTGTTTTATAGCTATTGGGTCAGACGGCATTCGGCCGCATCATAACGTCACAACCGCCATCGATAATCATGGAGACGCCATTGACATAACTGGCTTTCTTACTCAATAAAAACGCTATCGGCTCTGCTATCTCTTCCGGTTCAGCATACCGTCCCAGGGGGATGGGCTGAGAGGCAGTTTGAGCGCCAGCACCCTCCATATCTAATACGCCATCCAGCATAGGCGTTTTAATAGCACCGGGACAGACCACGTTCAGGCGCACCTGAGACGCTCCCCAGTCTGCTGCCAGAGATCGTGATTTGATAGCCACTGCACGCTTGGCAGCAATATAAGCAGAAAGTCCGTTCAGTTCCCTGGCATGCAGAAGCGCTGCTGGTTCATCTGCGTCCAGGCAAGCCTGAATACAGGCTTCCAATCCCATTCCAGATATAAAGTCAGGCACTTGTGCCGCCACAGATGCGATGGCGACGGCACTGGCATGATCAGCCGCAGAAAGCGCGGGGAACAAACCTTGCAGAAGTCCTACTGTGCCGAAAAAATTTACAGCGATAATATCTGTCGGGCAGCAGTAAGGCCCGAGTCCCGCCGCAGCAACCAGACCATCAAGTCGTCCGTTGCATTTCTCCAGTGTCTTTTCTATGGCCTGCTCTCGGCCCGTGGCAGTCCCCAGATCGGCTACAATATCGGTCTGATTGATGTCGATGCCAATAATCTTGTAGTCGCGGGATGCCAAAAGCGACATCGTAGCGGCACCTATGCCAGAAGCAGAACCAGAGACGGCTATAGTACTCATGATTGAATCCTCGTCGAAAATACCGGGGTTGTTTAGATGTGGCACTCTGGGCTCAGGCGCGGGCGAGCTAGGCTTACATTATGCGGGAGTCAGTTGTGATGAACCAGCTACCGATCATGGCAGGGCTGCTCTGAGCGCTTACCTGATGTACCATTGCCAATTATCCTGAGAGAGTAGTTTGAAATGGGTTTATTTAGCGCAATAGATAAGCAGCACATGCCGGCAGAGCAGGATGCGCTTGCAGGGCGCCACCAGGAGATGGAAGTGCCGGAATCGCACTATGTAAACGGCAACCCCTTGCGTAAGCCATTTCCAGCGCACATGCAGATGGCGATGTTTGGCATGGGGTGTTTCTGGGGTGCGGAAAGGAAGTTCTGGGAGCGAGCCGGCGTTTACAGCACCGCCGTGGGATACTCGGCCGGGTATACGCCCAATCCGACCTATGAGGAAGTGTGTTCCGGGCTCACCGGTCATAATGAAGTCGTACTGGTTGTGTTTGACCCTAGTGTTGTGACTTATCTCGAACTGCTGCAACTGTTTTGGGACAGCCACAACCCCACCCAGGGAATGCGTCAGGGCAATGACAGGGGTACCCAGTACCGATCGGGTATTTATACCGTCAACGATGATCAGCAGATGACAGCCGAGCAATCCAAAGCGCAATTCCAAAGGGCTTTACAAGCTGCTGGATATGGAGATATCACAACAGAAATCCAGACGGCTGGCACTTTCTACTACGCTGAACCCTATCATCAGCAGTATCTGGCCAAGAACCCCGGCGGCTATTGTGGACTGGGCGGAACTGGTGTGGCCTGCCCGGTTGGATTGGCAGTCGAAGAAGGCTGAACCATTTTTAGCTGCTATAGCCGGTAAGCGCCAATCAGGTACAGAATAGCGAACCGCACGCGGGCGGCGATTAGCTATAATGCGCGGCGATATTTAAATCTTGGAGAACAGAAATGACCACTGAAAGTAATGAGTGGCATCACGAGTACGATGTTGTCGTCGTCGGTAGCGGCAATGGTGCGTTGACATCGGCTGTCGTAGCTCATGATGGCGGTGCAAGCGTGCTGGTGATTGAAAAGGCGGAGCGCTTTGGCGGCACCAGTGCGAGCTCTGGCGGTGGCGTCTGGATTCCCAATAATCGGTATGCCAAAGCGGCAGGTGCTGATGACTCTCCCGAGGATGCGCGAGCCTATCTGAAAGCTGTTTCACCCGAAGGCAAAATTGATCCCGAGTTGATGGAGGCTTATGTCGAGCACGGCCCGGCTATGATTGACTATTTGCATGAGAATACAGATTGGGTGCGTTATCTAAATCTGGAGCATTACCCGGACTACTTTACGGAAGCGCCAGGCGGCAAGGTAGGTCATCGTTCCATGGAGCCCGAGCCCGTTCATGCCAGTGAGCTGGGTGAAGACTTCGCCACATTAGGCGAACAGCATTTGGCCACAGCCATGCCTGGTGGTATCAATTTCACCCAGGTTGAGGGGCAGTTCATATTGGCGGCATTGCCGGGCTGGATCACTATGGCAATCAGGTTGGTACTTAATTACCTGTTCGATTTTCCAACCCGTCTCAAAACCATGCGCGATGGCAGGCTCACCATGGGTTCAGCCGGGGTGGCAAGACTGCGCCTGGCGCTGAAAGACCGGAATATTCCACTTTGGCTGAACACCCCGATGCAAGACGTTGTTGAGGAGGGTGGTCGCGCTGCTGGCCTGGTTGTAAAAAAGGATGGACAGAGCATCCGTATTAAAGCCAACAAGGGCATAATTTTGGCTTGTGGCGGGTTCGAACGTAATCAGGCTCTAAGGGAAAAACACCTTCCAAATCCGACCGAGGCGTCCTGGACGGCAGGGAACTTGCACAACACAGGCGATGCACTGACAGCGACAGAGAAATTCTCGCCGGCACTGCACCAGATGGATTGGGCGTGGTGGTTTACCACCGCTGTGATTCCCGGTCGCAACAAAGCCCACATGAGCCAGGTGGAAAAGGGTTTGCCGGGCAGTATGACGGTCAATAGTAACGGTGAACGATTCAGTAATGAATCCCAGAATTATGTGACCTTTGTCGAAGATCAATTGCGAGAATATCAGGCTGGCAATCCCTGTATTCCATGTTACATGGTGTTTGATGCGGATTTTCGTTACAAACGTCCGGTGGTGGGAGCGTTGTTGCAAAGCAAATTTATGCCAGACTGGTTAGTGCCAAAATCCTGGTGGACGCCAAGTTTTCTCACCCGGGCAGATTCTATTCGAGAACTGGCTGAAAAGGCGGGTATCGACCCCGATGGTCTGGAAGCAACGCAGGCAAGGTTTAATGAGTTTGCGCGGGCTGGCGAAGATCAGGATTTTCACCGCGGTGAATCCAGCTATGATCGCTACTACGCTGATCCTGAAAACAAGCCCAATCCCTGTCTCGGTCAGATCAACAAGCCGCCGTTTTATTGCATGGCGCTTTACCCCGGCGAAATGGGCACCGCAGGCGGGCTGGTGATAGATGCCAATGGACAGGTGCTGAATGAGGAGAAAGCGCCCATTCCGGGCCTTTATGCCTGCGGCAATGTAACCAGCGCGCTATTACCACGTTATCCTGGACCAGGTTCTACCCTGGGACCAGCCATGGTATTCGGCTATCTGGCAGCAAGGCACGTGACAGGCCAGTCCTGATCAATATGTAGACGGGGTTCGTGGGAAAATTATTCTGAAGCATACTCCGCTTTTGTCGCTGCGATTGATGGCCTGTACCGTGGCGTTCAGAAAAGTAGCAATCAGTTGCACAATGTGTAGCCCCAGACCGAGATGTGGCGGACCGCCCGAACCCGCCCGCATTGACACCATCGAATCAAAGATCTGACGCTCCATGCCACTTGGCAATAGCGGGCCATCATTGCAGACTTCCAGCGTAATGAACGCTTCAGCGCGGTTTATTGAGACAACAATAGCACCACCCACCGGACAAAAATCGACGGCGTTATCCAGCAGTTTGTCGAGTAGTTGCTGCAGCAGGTCGGCATTACCATTAATCATCGCAGTACTGTCCAGATCGTGATTGAGGTAGTGAGTGGCGGGGTTCAGACTGGCGTGAACATGGGTCAGCTCCCGCACAATGATGGCGAGATCCAATGGGCTGGTCGGATTCTTCTCAATACTTTCTGCAAGATTACTGGCCTCCGTCATGGCGGTGAGGATATGGCGGAGACGATTCAGACCATCACGGGCGCGTTTCAGGTAGTCCTCTTCAATCGGTGTGCATTGCACCTCTTCCAAGTTTTCCAGAGAGGACGCAACCACCGCAATCGGTGTTCGTAATTCGTGAGACAACTTACCTGACAGTGTTCGCAGGTATTCGGTGTAGCCCCGTAACTGGCTGAGTAACTCACCGTAGCTGCGGGTAAGATCGCCAATTTCGTCCTTTGCACCGGATCTTGGAAAGTTATCTCTAAGCCTGCCGTCCGCATGGATAATCTCGCGTGCGGCTCTGGATAGCCGCCTAATTCGAAAAGACAATGCACTGGCGTAAAGCAGCAGCCCAGCGCTGCAGGTCAGCATAGTGAACAAGCTGTAGAACAACAAATCACCAAATGCATCGTCTGTGAGTGATAAATACTGTTCGCTATCCTGCTCCACCAGCACCACGGCTTTTGCTTCTCCGGCGATCATTATGGGTACAGCGACGGCCAGTAGCGAACCGGAATTACTCGCGGGTTGTCTATACCATTGCGTGGCGTATTGCTGATGATTCAGTCTGCTGAAGTTTGCGCGCAAAGCAGCTTGAACTTCATGACGATGGATAATACCTGTGGCCGGGATATCCGGTAGAGCGGGTAGTTCATCGTCGCGTAATATGCTGCGATAAAAGAGTTTTCCAAGCCCGCTCGTCTGTGATTTTGCGCTCTCGTAGCCTGGAAATGTTTTATATCGATTATCTCCAGCAGCCGGGTAAACAGCGCGACCAGCCAATAAGCGGGATTGATGGTCCAATATGGAAATGCTCGGATGTTCCGGAAAAATCGCCAGAATTTCATTCAGGACGGGATCAGAAATGACCGGCAGCGGCAATGGCCCGCGATGATCAGGTTCGATGTTACCTGTTGTGACAGCGGAATCAGCTGTGGCCGCGCGGTCCTGGTTGATAAAATAAAATCCGAAGCCACTGACAGCTAGCTCGACAGGTAGATGCAGTTCTACCATGTAGCCAGATGCAAATTCCTGCCAGTAGGCTTGCAGTCGCGGCTCGTAAAAGACGCCCCCGGCATCATTCAGGTACTTTGCCTGCAGCACACCTGGAACGCTGGTAGACAACACTACCTCTCGATGCTGCGATCCCATTTGAGTGGCCAGGACGAGTCGATCTCCGCTGCCCAGCCAGGAAACCCGAGGATTGTGGTAGATAAGCTCGTCATCATAGACCTTGTAGTGAATATGTAGTTCACTGCCCTGATCCGCGTGGATGAGACGAGCCTTGTAGGTCACCTTGGGTGCTTTATCAGTAGCCGGTAATGTAACAACCGGTGCTGTCTCAGGCCATTCGTCGTCATAGCCGTCCAGCTCAATCGCCCCGGCTCCAGGGAAGGCGAATAGCGATGCAGGTTCTGCGGGCGTACTGGTCGCTCGATGCAACCAGTCCGGGTTTGCGGTGATAACGGCTGCTACCGCAGCGCCAGTTGCGGCGGCGGTGTTTTCACGACCTTCTCGCAGTGATTGTTCGATTTCTCGGAGAAACTGGCACCCTGCCCAGGGTATAGACAGCAGCAACAGGCTGACCATAAGAAGCTGCTGTCTAAGACTCATTCAGCTTTCCAGCGATAGCCCAGGCCGTAGGCAGTTTCGATGGCAGCAAAGTCGGGATCAAGACTGGCGAATTTTCGGCGCAGCCGTTTGATGTGCGAGGTAATGGTGTTGTCGTCGAGAACAACACTGGCCGCATCCATCAATTGCTGGCGGTTCTTGACATGGCCAGGGCGGTTGACCAGGGCATGCAGTATCCAGAATTCTGTAACTGTAAGTTCAACCAATTGACGTTTCCAATGCACGGTCATGCGCAAGAGATTGATCACCAGATCTCCGCGGTCCAGAATATCCTCGCTTTGCTCAGGTCTGGTTTGCGCGGCTATACGCCGGAACAACGCAGCTATTCGAGCCGACATATGGGCCTGGCTGATATCTTTGGTCAGATAGTCATCAGCGCCCAGTCTCAGCCCAGAGATGATATCCAGCTCGCTGTCCCTGGCTGTCAGAAACATGATCGGTATATTGTCAGACAGTGAGCGCAGCTCACGGCAGAGTTCGAAGCCACCTTCATAGTCGTCGCGCAGACCGATATCAATAATGGCGAGGTCGGGGAGTGCTTCATGGAACGCAGTCAGTGCGCTGGCGCGATCAGAGTACACCTTTACCACGTATCCCTGCCGACTGAGAGCATCCCGGTAGTTGGCGGCCAGGGCTACATCATCCTCTATCAAGGCAATTTGTTTTGGCATAGTCGGCTGGATTCAATGCACATTTGAGTGCAGATGTTTTCAGAAATAGCAGGCCACTACAACACGCTGCCAGAATTGATCACATTTGGCGCAGCTTTGATCACTTCTTGTCTATCTGTCTGCCAGCTAGCGGAGGTTGAATAGTTGCATATTCACTCCAGGAGGTGGGCTAGTGATCGGACTGCGCAACCGCGACAATATTTTTGTTGAAACACCCAGCCGAAACCAGCGTACAAGACATCTCAGTTGGTTTAGAACCTTCGTCCTGTTACTGGTTGTCATCTTGCTCGGGATATTCGGTGCAGCCGCACTGGTGGTGGCGGACACTCAGAATGGTTCTGATAAGTCGCTGGTAGATGCCGAGATAGAGGCGGGGACACTGATGTATCGGGATGGCGTCTCGGGAGCCTGGTTTCAGGCCACCACGCTGACTGGTAGCGCTCAGTTCAGTGTAACCGGGCTGCTTGCCAGTGTGCGGGTCACGCAACGCTTCCGCAATGAGAGCCAGGAATGGGTCGAAGCGATCTACCTGTTTCCTCTGCCTGATACAGCGGCAGTGAACCATATGGAGATCCATGTAGGTGACAGACGTATTGTCGGTCAGATCAAGGAAAAGCAAAACGCATTTACGAGTCGGCAAAGAAAGCGGGAAAACGAGCGGCCCTGATGTCGCAACAACGCCCCAATATGTTCACCACCCGGATAGCCAATGTGGGTCCCGGCCAGGAGGTGGAGGTCCAGCTGCATTACCACCAGAGAGTCGCCTATGACCGCGGAAAGTTTTCGCTGCGCTATCCCATGACTATTACCCCAAGATATATGCCCGGCAACATCTTGCCGCCCGGGGAATCAAACAAGACCTATCACTCAACCTCCGATGGCTGGGCACAGCCTACGGATCAGGTTCCAGATGCGGATAAGATTTCACCGTATTTATATTCGGGGACTGCTCCTGCAAGAGCGGGATCAAACAGGGTCGCTATTTCCGGAACCATTGATATGGGCATGCCGTTGGTTCGGTTGCAGGCATTCTCACATGAGTTGAATGTCGAGCGAGAGGCACAGGCGTACCGGTTCTCACTGGCAGGCAATACCGGGCTGATGGACAGGGATTTTGTGCTGAGCTGGCGCGTTCCCGCCGCAAAAGAACCCCAGGCAGCAGTTTTCCGTGAATTTGTTGCTGGCCATGAATACGCGATGCTGATGGTACTGCCGCCCGCTGTAGAGTCACAGGCTGTCTTGCCCCGTCGTTTGTTATTGGTCATCGATACATCGGGATCCATGGGGGGTGCATCGATTAGACAAGCCAGGCAAAGTTTGAAATACGCGCTCAACCAGCTGCGTCCGGGAGATGAATTCAATGTTGTCGCATTCAATACGGTGCCGACGACGTTATTTGATCAAGCCCTGCCTGTTTCGCAACACAACATCCGCCGGGCTCATCGGTTCGTCGATGACCTGCAGGCGGGAGGTGGAACAGAGATGCGGGCTGCGTTACAGCTGGCGTTGCTGCAGTCGAACCACAGGCCTGATGGGCAAGAGTTGAGTCCCTGGTTGCGCCAGGTCTTATTTGTGACCGATGGGGCAGTCGGTAATGAACAAAACCTTTTCAAGCTCATAGAGCAAAAATTAGATGAAAGCCGTTTCTTCGCTGTTGGCATAGGGTCTGCACCCAATTCCTGGTTCGTGCGAAAGGCCAGTGAGCTGGGCAGGGGAGTACACCGGCATATTGGATCGGTAGAGGAAGTTGAAGTCGAACTGCGGGAGCTCTTTGATGTCATGGGCAGCACAGTGAGTGCCGATATCCAATTGTCCTGGCCCAATACGGCACCACCAGACATGTTTCCCCAGAAAGTACCCGATTTATACGCAGGACAACCGCTATTAGTCGTTGCCCGATTGACTGCAGACACAGCAATCGAACGTCGGGATATCACAGCGACCGGGAAAGTTGCGGGTGGCAAAGAGTGGCAACGACAGATTGTATATCCCCGGATCACTGACACGAGTGGGGAATCAAGCGGTATTGCCAGTTTATGGGCCCGGGGTAAGATTGCCCATCTGCTGGATGAACAGAGGCGCGGAGGAAATGCCACTGAATCTCGGCCACAAATCCTGCAGCTGGCGCTTCAGCATAAACTATTGAGCCCATACACCAGCTTTGTAGCGGTCGAAGAGGAACCTATACGACCTCTGGAAAAGGGCCTGAAGACCCGGTCAGTGCCCAATGTGCGGCCCGCGGGGCAGTCCAGTCAGGCTTATGCCTACCCACGCACGGCTACTCGCGGGCCTCTGTCAGCGAGTCTCGGTATTGCTCTGCTGTTGGTTGCTCTGCTCCTGATCTCTCGAAGGCGAAATAGTCGTGTGTTCTCGACGTAAGGCGACACTGGGGTTGGTGTGTTGTGGCGTGTTGCTCTTGGTGGATGCAGGTTTTATTCAGGCCAAGGCAGTGGTGGCGCAGATGCTGATTGCGAGGGCCTGGCAGGCGGGTACTGAGCCACAAAAGCCCTGGCCCTGGGCGGACATTGTCCCAGTGGCAAAACTGACGGTACCCAGCACTGCAGAAGAATTTTATGTCATGTCTGGTGCCCACGGCCAGTCGCTGGCCTTTGGTCCTGGTCACGTATCAGAGTCCCGTAGGCCGGGTGACAACGGGATCAGCGTGATAGGGGGCCATCGAGACACCCATTTTCGTCACCTCGGGAAACTGAAGCGCCATGATGAACTGGTGATAGAACAGCCAGCAGGAAGCCCTATCAGTTATCGGGTCGAGGAGACGCTAGTCGTCGACAGCCGCTGGCAGCCCATCGATAGCCTCGGCCTGGACGAAGGCGTTTCCACCCTGGTGTTGGTCACCTGTTATCCATTTACCGGCGAACTCAGCGGTGGGCCAGAACGTTTTCTGGTTATCGCCACGGCGCACATGGCCCCGTCATAATTCACCACAATTGACCCTCGGACTTCCATATTCCGTCAGCGTCTATACATATCGATTCGGTTGAATGGAACCGTGTGAGTGTGTCGCACAGTTAAATTTGAATCGAGGAGTCATATGATGAAAAAAGCTATGTTGATAGTAACATTGGGGGTGTTTACAGCATGGGGTAATGGCGTTCAGGCCGATATCGGTGCTGCAGGCAAGCGAGATGGGGTCATTGTAGGCTCCATACTGGCAGGCACCGCCCTTGCAGGCCCTATCGGGTTTATCGCTGGCACGGTTGGCGGGGCGTGGCTGGGTGAGCGCGTGTATGAGGCAGAGGAGGTGCCATCCCTCAAGGCGGAACTGGCACAATCACAATTGCAGCTGGCCGAATCTGATACCCAGATCGCTGTCCTTGGGAAGGCGCTGAACAGTGCCCGTAGTCAAAACCTGCACTACGCACAGATTGTGATGGATCGGTTAGAGCTGGCGATGTTATTTAAAACCGGAGCCAGTGGATTGACGCCGGGCGGCCAGCACAGGTTGCAAATGCTCTCGGGATTTTTGAAGGATAATCCCGACGTGGGCATAAGATTGGATGGTTACGCAGACCCCCGGGGCGATGACAATTTCAACCAGCAGCTCTCGGAAGCGCGCGTGGCTTTCGTCCGTAAGCAATTGATCGATGAAGGAATTCCTGCATCACGAATAGCTGCCTTCGCCCACGGTAAATCCCAAAGTCAGTCAACCCAGGGTGATCTGGATGGCTATGCCCTGGAACGGGTAGTAACCATCCAGCTCAGTCAGGATGATGAGAAAAGCGGGCTTGCGGCGACTCACTAAATCCCCATTCAGGTCCATTCTACCCGGCTACGGCCGGTTTTTTTGTGCACCAGATCACAACTATCCATCTTTGCACAAACTATGCTCAATTCGGTGAGATGCTTTACGTCATGGCCGCTACACACAAAAAACTTTAACTTTGAGTCAAAGTGACTATTATTGGTTGGTCAAATATACTCGGCCGGCCGAGCCGCCGGTTGTGCCTCACATAAAACAAGGTAACCATGGTAATGAATACGAAATTGCTAGTTGGAGTGGCGTGTTTTTCTCTGGGAGTAGCGAGCTCGATCAGCTGGGCAAGCCCGCTGCAGATCGAGCTGAAGTACATGCTGGAAAATCACCCCTTGATACAGTCCGCCCGGGCGCGTGCTGAATCCGCTAACCAAGATAGTGAGGTGGCCAGGGCGGGTTATCTGCCATCCGTATCAGTGGGTGCAGAGGCAGGTTGGGAAGACCAGGAGCGACCCAATGGAGTAAATGAAGATCTCAACCCCGATTCAGCGATTATCCGGCTGCGACAGCTATTGTGGGATTTCGGCGCCACCAGCGGTGCAGTCGACTCCAGCCGATATCTGGCTGAACAAGCTGCAGCGAGTGGAGACGGGGTGGAGCAGGACTTATTGCTGGCAGGGGTACAGGCCTACTTCAATCTGGTGCTCGCAGAGGAACAACTCAGCCTGGCCGTCGAATCTGAAAATCGTGTTATAGCCAAGCGAGATATAGAACAACGCAAAATGGAGGCCGGCCGTGGATCGCAGGCTGATGTATTGCAGGCGGAAACACAGCAGCTCGGCGCACACGCTCGGGTAGTTATGGCTCAGGGTGACCTGGCTGAGGCGAGAAATACCTATATGCAAGTAATCGGCAAGGTAGCGCCTGATTACGCCAGCATGGATAAGCAACTGGTGCCACGCTCAGCATTACCGGGTAGCGCTGAAACGGCTGTTGAAATCGCATTGGAATCTTCGCCCGCTTTGGCGGCCGCGCGCCTGGCCAGTGATGCGGCAGCGAGTAATATTACTGCGGCCAAGGCATCTTACTACCCGCAGTTTGAGCTTGCCGCTGAGAGTGAATACCGCAATGACAGCGATGGAATAGAAGGGCGTATCAAGGAAAACCGAATTCTGATCCGTATGAACTACGACTTTGACTTTGCCTATAGCAAAAAGAATGTGGTAGCGGCGGCCCGGGCGCGGCAAACGGCAGCGACCTTTAATAGTGCGCATCTCGAACGGGTTACCCGCGAGAGCGTGCAGAATGCGTGGGAAACCTATCAAACTGCGGTAGAACGGGAATCTGTGGCAGGTGAGCAGGTGTCCAAGGCTACTCAGTTTTTGGAACTGGCGGAAAAAGAAAGGGAGATGGGTAAAAGAACCCTGCAAGATATTTTGAGTGGGGAACTGATCCGACTCAGTGCACAGACCTCGAGGGCGCAGGCCCGTGTGGACGTATCGATAGCGGCATTCGGCATATTACGGGCAATGGGTCGCCTGGAATTGGGTGTCATTTAGATCAGTTATAGATAAATAACTATAGGGGGCCCGGGCTATCATGGCTATGGATCCGCAAGATGCAATAGGAATCGTTGAAGCGCTGGATGGCGAGGTAACAGCCATTCATGAAGATGGTAGTGAAACCATCTTGTCGCTGAATTCCAATATCTGGCCTGAAGACCAGATAGAAACTGGCGAGGGAGCGGCCGTTTCTCTGCGCTTTGTGGATAAGACCAGTTTCTCTCTAGGGGAAGATTCGCGCTTATTTATCGACGAGTATGTTTTTGACCCTGCAACCAAGGACGGCAAGGTCGAAATTGACGTACTGAAAGGTATGTTTGTATTTATCAGCGGTGAGGTGGCGCAGAACGACTATGACGATATGCGCATCGATGCCCCTGCAATTGACACGACCGTGGGGATACGGGGTACCGAGGGTGGTGGTAACGTCGCTGAACCGGGTCAGCCCAGTATGTTCTTTCGGGCTGATGGTATTATCGTTATCTCAACCTCGGGGGGCACTGTTACTCTGGACACGGAAGGACAGGTTGCCATAGTCACCCTGCCGGAGAATCCTCCTGATCTGCAGGAAGGGTGGTCCGCGCCAAGTATTATCAGCGTCTTTCTCGATGCACTGCGGGTTGCACCCATTGACGTCGTGCAGCGTCTTATCGATGGCGATATCAATCTCGATGTTGATGCTGAAGTCTATTTGCGGCAGTTGCAGGCGGAGGTTGAGAATGCCCCCGCTGCACCAAATACTTCAACTGTCATTGATCTGGTGTTTTATGATAATCCCATCGCAGACGAGTCCCGCAATGAAGCACTGGATCGCATACTGCGTTCCTTCGAGCGCCCTGATGATCCCGTCGTAGCCGATGATAATGTTGACACTCCGAACACGCCTCCACCGCAGCAGGGCCCGGGTGATGAACCCAGCTTTTTAGCCAGTATCAAGGATTATCGCGATGGAGTAATTCGTGATGACCCGTCTGATCCAGAGCCACAACCCAACGCTGACCCGCAGGGCAGCGTCACTATCAGTGGTAATCCGCTGATTGGCGAGGTGCTGACGGCGGCAAATGATCTCTTTGATGAAGATGGTCTTGGCCCTGTGTCCTATCAATGGCAGGCGGATGGCACAGATTTATCTGGCGAAGCCGGCGATACGCTTGTATTGGGCGACGATTTGGCGGGCGCTGTGATAACGGCCCGTGCTCAATATACGGATGGACGTGGCACCCTGGAGAGCGTGCTTTCAAACAGTGCTGGCCCTATCGAGATTCCAATAAACCTGGCACCTGTGGTCGCTGCCTCTGGGGTGCAGGTATTCACGGAGGGGGATGACAGCACAGTACTGGATGGTGCCGTCTCGGTCGGTGATGACAGTGGTAATTTGAGTGGCGCCACCGTGCGAGTGGCTGCCAATTTTGAGCCCGGTGTCGATCAGCTATCGTTTGACGCCGTAGAGGAAGTGACCGGAAATTTCGACGGCGAAACCGGCGTCCTGACCCTTTCGGGTGTCGCACCGGTGGCAGCGTATCAGGCTGTGTTGCAAAGTATACGCTTCAGTAATGCCTCAGACGCACCGGAAACTGGAACCCGCAGCATAGAATGGCAGGTGTCTGATGGCGTTCAATCGAGTGCGCCTGCAACCACAGAAATTGAGATTGAAGCCATTCAACGCGGCGAAGGTATCGATGGATACATCGAAGGTGCCCGTGCCTTTCT
>CALJGI010000032.1 GCA_938074045.1 uncultured Halieaceae bacterium | reverse complement strand
CGATGAGGCATACGTAATCGTCACTTTTTCATCTGGACATTAGGTGTATGGCAAACACTGGGAAGTCAAGAATTTCACTGGAACAACCGCGAGATTAAACTGTCTCAAACACAGAGTCCCACACTGAACGAGGCTATAGGTGAGCGTTTTCAAGGGAACTGCAATGCTGGTGGTCGGCGCTTTCTTGACACTAGTGGCCAGTTGTATGACGCACCCCTGGTTTAAGTCTCGGTTCCCCTGGGAAGAAAAGCCTGACCCTAACCGGCCACCAGTCCTCACCAACAGTGCGGGTGAACGTTATCATCCTGCAACTCCTACATGGGTCCCTCTCGTCGACAATTGTTTGAGAAACGGTGGCAATCGTACTGAGTGCATCGCCAATCTACCGCCCGAAGAGCTGAAGAAGGTGCACGACTGGGAGCAACGCAATCGTAGAGGCAAGCGCGTGAACCTTCCGGGGCCGCAATAGACGGCCAGGTCTTTTACCTCCGGTACCGCCCTACTTGCCAAAATGTTTTTGAATATAGTCGAAGAAGGGCGCCGTGTTCTCTTTGTGATCGGCATCGACCCGGCGTGAAATATCCGAATCCGCCATACGTGCCTGCCAGGCTCTGAGCCCCGGCATTTCTGCACCTATATCCCAGTCCATCGGTCCTTCCCCCGCCATATCAACCAGCACTATCACATAGCGCAGATAGATATCCGCCATGGTCAGTTCACTGCCCAGTGCATAGGGCTCGAAGGAGCACAGGCTGTTAATGGCCTTGATGCCGCGCTGCATGATCTCGCGCACCTGCTTCTTCAGGTCTTCCGGTGCTTCAGTTTGACTCAGCATGTAGCCAATGGTGCGCCGGGCCTGCAGTTCCAGATACAACTCACTGATCTTCATCACCTGTCTGACCCGAGCGCGCTCGAATGTATCGGCCGGATACAGCGCGGGGGTCGGGTACTGGTCCTCGAGATAATCACAGCAGACGCTGGACTCCGACAGGTGGCCGCCCTCTGCCGTCGTCATGGAAGGAATCTTACCGGCGGGGCTGAGCTTCAGATATTCAGTGGTGCCACCCCAGTTCAGCTCCTCCTCAAAGGGAATATCCTTGTACAGCAGCACATGCTTCAGGATGTTGTAGTAGTTGCTGTAGGCGAATCCGTGCAATGTAATCATGTGTTGTGTCTCACTTAATGTAGTTTTGAAAACGCCGACTCTCTCGCAATTGGTTCAGAATGGCAACCTGACAACAATGTAACTATTGCTACACTGGCCCTCCTGCTAGCATGCAGCGTAACTTACGTCAGGAGAAACCCATGTCGCGTCTAATCCGGCTACTCAGTCTTGTAGCATTCATCGTGATCGCGCCCCAGATTCATGCGGCGGAAAAGCCCAATATTATCGTGATGGTGGCCGATGACCTCGGCTGGAACGACGTCGGCTTTCACGGTGGCGATATCGATACCCCGTCACTAGATCGACTAGCGGCGGAAGGTATGGAGTTGAATCGTTTCTACACCACACCTATTTGCTCACCTACCCGGGCTGCCCTGATGACCGGTCGCAACCCCATGCGTCTGGGTGTGGCACTGGGTGTGATCCTGCCCTGGGACAACAACGGCGTGCATCCCGACGAACACTTTATGCCCGAGTCCTTTCAGGCGGCCGGTTATCAAACCGCTATGGTGGGCAAGTGGCATCTCGGTCACGCACAGATGACCTACCACCCTAACAATCGCGGGTTTGAGCATTTCTATGGTCACCTGCATACCGAGGTTGGTTTCTACCCTCCCTTCGGTAATCTGGGCGGCAGAGATTTTCAGGAAAATGGTGTATCGATTGACGAGCAGGGCTATGAAACCTACCTGCTCGCCGACGAGGTTTCGCGCTACATACGCGAGCGCGATGAATCGAAACCCTTTTTTGTGTATATGCCTTTCATTGCGCCCCACACACCACTGGATGCACCAAAGGAATTGCAGGACAAGTACAAGGATATAAACACCGATCTGGAACCCGCGCGCTCCAAACAAACCGACCACACCCGACGCATGTCGAAAATGATGATGATGCCTAGCGCGCGTCCCATGTATGCGGCAGTGGTAGACGGCATGGATCAGGCCATAGGGCAGGTGCTGGACACGCTGGATGATGAAGGTATTGCTGACAACACCATTGTGTTGTTCTTCAGTGACAATGGCGGTGCCGCCTACTCTGTGGGTGGTGCTGACAACGTACCGCTGCGCGGCGGTAAAGGCGAAACCTTTGAAGGCGGCATACGCGTGGTCTCGGTGATGCGCTATCCGGACAAGTTGTCTGGCGGTGAAAAAATGACTGATATTATGACGGCCATGGATGTGTTTCCCACACTGGCCGAAGCCGCGGGTATTGAGCCACAAAACACCTTTAAGCTGGACGGTCGCAGCATGTGGCCCTCCATCAGCGAAGGAATAAGGCAGCCGCGAAATGACTTTGTGTTTTTTGGTTCGGAGGTGCCAATCTACGGCAGTTTCAATTTCACGGTATTTAATGACGAGTGGAAGTTGATGCAGGAAGTCGACCAGGATCAGCTCAATATAACCGTCACGAATTATCTGTTCCGCATCAAGGATGACCCCTACGAACACAACAACCTGGCGGGCAAGCATCCCGAGGTGGTCGCTGCATTGTCAGAAGAAATCAGGGATTGGCGGGCGCTTTATCCCGTGAATGGCACGCGCTCCAAATTGGTGCCACCACCGGGCTGGCGTGCACCCAGGGACTGGGCCACTTACCCGCAACCGATTGATGAGCTGCAACCAGAAACCAACACCGGCATGGCACCTACAGAGACCATTCTGAGGATATTGGACCGCGACCACGGTGAGCGTGGACGGCTGGTTTATGACTGTGAACCGGAGTGGTGGTCGCTGGGTTTCTGCCTAAAAAACGACTAGGTATTACTCAACATCGCATTCATTGACCGGATCATCTGACACAACAAAGCAGGTCACCGCCAGATCCAGTAGCGCTGCACGAACGCGGGCCTGGAGCTCTGGATCAGGAATCGCATCCAGCTCTTGCAGCACCGATTCGACGGTAAACGAATCGGTCTGCATGGCGATGATCGCTTCATCCAGGGTACCGTCCAACAACAGATAAGTACCATCACCAGGGTTACTGGACCACGCCTGCCAGGCTGGCAGGTCCGTTCCTGCTGGCTCTCCGGTAGTAACAAAACCCTGTAAATATTCCACTATTGCTGCACCCAAAGCCTCTCGTCCGGGTCGATTTTCTGCGGTGAAATTGAAGTCGGCGAAGAATCCGGACTTATCCAGATTATTGAGAAAGAAGGGTATGTCCAGCGCATGCGACGCACCCATATAGTAGTTCCAGGGTTGCGGTGTGATGCCGCTGCCATCGGGCTCATGGTGGCCCCAGCCAAATTGATAGACAAAGATCGGCGGCTGATCGCTGTGCTGCAGCATGGTGTTCGCCAGCTGATCTGCCCCTACTGCTTTCCACAGCTTGCCACCGATATCAGCCACCGTGTTGTAAAGCGGCGGATCCGCCAGCAAATGCCCCGACAGGAGAAACAGGAACAGACGAACATCGCCGGTATTGGTACCCATTATCAGCGGCACCTTGTTAGGGTATGACCCGCTGCTGAATGCTGCTTCACCCTCACCGCTGATGACATGGCCATCAGCGTAAATAAAAGGCATGCTCAACAGGCCCGCTCCTATGCGCGGCACCACATTGATAATACTGGCGGGGTCGGCGTTGATTAACAATGACCGCTGCTCATCGGGATGCATGCCGGCC
This sequence comes from uncultured Halieaceae bacterium, assembly GCA_938074045.1. Lineage (GTDB taxonomy): Bacteria > Pseudomonadota > Gammaproteobacteria > Pseudomonadales > Halieaceae > CALJGI01. The sequence goes on along the minus strand of CALJGI010000032.1, from coordinate 20,346 downwards.
AACAGGTCAACCGCCTCGCTTTCCGTCGCGGCAAGACCCTCTGCCACGACAAGCTTCGGCTTGATCTCGGCCGTGAAATCGAGCCCATCCTGCTCCGTGCTCACTACCAAAAAACCGCTCTGGGAAACAGCTTTGTGAAACAAGCCCTCTGCCTGCGGTGATAACAACAGCGACAACACATTGATACCACCGGCAGATTCACCGGTGATGATGACGTTATCGGGATCACCGCCAAACTGCGCAATATTGCTTTGGATCCACTCCAGTCCTGCGATGAGATCAAGCGTGCCGAAGTTACCTGAGTCCGTGTTGGCATCACCAGTGCGCAATGCCGGGTCGACCAGCCATCCAAAGGGGCCAAGCCGGTACTGCAGAGAGACAAATACCACGTTGCTCTCAGCAGCGAGATTTGCGCCGTCGTAATCCGGTTGATCGGCAGAGCCCGAAGTGTTTCCGCCCCCGTGTATCCAAACGTAAACCGGTAACCCCTCCTCGCCCGTTTGCGGCCGCCACACATTCAAGGTCAGGCAGTCCTCATCACCGGCCACCGCCTCGGTGGTGAAATCGATCTGCACACAACGGGCTCCAAAATCGCTGGCCTCCAGTGTTTCACTGTAAGCCTCCACCGACTGTGGTGCCTGAAACCGCAACTCGCCCAACGGCGGTGCGGCGAAGGGAATACCCTTCCAGGACCAGGTTGCCGCGGCGCTTTCGTGACCATTCACCTCACCCGCTAGGGTTTCGACCAGAGCCGTATTGGTCCAAAGCGGTTCGGGAATCGGGTCAGCCGTGGGAGCAGTCTGCTCGGCGCTGTCAGAACATGCTAACAGGGTAGCCGAGAGGAAAGCGGCAAAGATCAACTTCTGCATAATGTCAGCAAAATAATGAGTGATGATTCTGACTATGATACAGGACTGAAAAACAGATAGCGTAACGGTAAAAACCAGCCAGCGGTTGAATAGAGATACCAAAAGCCGGAATCAGGGGCTGGCAACCGTTATAGCCCGGCCCCTGCGTTACAATGTTAGACACTCCAACAGCGGTGAACCCGGCATGAGCGACCCAGTATTCAACCCCTTCGAGTCTGAAGAAATCACGCCCCCCTTTTCTGATCATTGGGATGCCAAACGTCGGCTCGCCCAGGCTATGCGCGATCTGATCGAGGTGGTGGTGACGTCCACCCCGGAAATTGAAGACATGAACGAAATCTCCGAACGCCTGGAATTGCAGGCCAGACAGCTGGCCAAAGCACCGCGACTGTATGGCGTGCTCGCATTTCAGGAGGACGGCATGCACGGCGCCATGGGTGAGGTAAACCACGAACTGAACGCCCTGGCAGGTTCCAGTAATCCACTGGCTCCCAATCTCAATATGTGGTTTGAGGGCGAGAGGGCCTATGGAACCGTGACCTGTGGCTGGGCCTACGAAGGCCCGCCTTACCACATCCACGGCGGCTACGTGGCTGCGATATTCGATCAGTTTATGGGCATGGCGCAGATCATCGGCAAACAGCCCGGCATGACCGGCACCCTCAAAACACGTTACTTGAAACCGACGCCCCTGAATCGTGAGCTGAAACTGGAAGCCTGGTTACTCAGGGTTGAGGGACGAAAAACCGTGATCAAGGCAGAGATTCGCGACGGCGACACGGTAACGGCTGAGTGTGAGGGACTGTTTATCCGCCCCAGTGGCGGCATTCAGCTGCATGCCAGGCAGGAGACTGAAAACGCTACCAGGTAAGGCTAAACTGTTGCAGAACAAGGTCACCATTATGAGCAGCGCAGGGAGGAAGACAATGAACAATATGTGCAAAACCTGGCTTCAAAGCGGCAGGTATATCCCCCAACTTTTGCTGCTAGGCGCGCTGACCGCCTGCTCCCTCACGGAAACGGGTTCAGCGCAAAAACCCGCTGAACTGCTGTTTTACAATGGCACGATTTATACCATGGACGCCGACCGATCAACGGCGGAAGCGGTGGCTGTGCGCGACGGACGCATTGTATTTGTCGGTGCCAAAACTGCTGCGGACAAATACATCGGCGCAGTTACACGCTCTGTCGATCTCAAAGGGAGAATGCTGCTGCCGTCGTTTCAGGATGTACATATTCACCCTGTCCAGGGCGGGTTGGCCTTTACTGGCTGCCCACTCTTCGAGCTACCCACCCTCGACGATGTCATGGCAAAACTGCGGACCTGTGTTGCCGAGGACCCGGATGCCAGCGCATTAGTGGCCTATGGCTGGAACTGGGGTAATTTTGTCGGCAACAAGTCGCCTCACAAAAACCTGTTGGATCAGTTCGATTTCGCAGGTCCTATTGTCACCGGGGACTCGGATGGTCATACGCTGTGGGTCAATTCCACCGCCCTGGATCTCGCCGGTATCGATAGCAACACACCGCAACCCGATGGCGGTGAAATTGGCCAGGATGAAAACGGAGAACCCGATGGCATCCTGCGCGAAGGTCCGGCCATGGACATGATGTTAAATGCCCTGCCTCCTTACACACTGGAACAGAAGGTGGCGGCTTACCATTACGCACAGGACTACCTGCACTCGATTGGTATCACCGCCATGCATGACGCCATGGTGCGCGTGGGACTGGAAGATATTTACGCCACCATTGATACCTACGCCGCCGTACGGGATCGCGGTGAGCTTGATATGCGCGTCGTGGCTGCACTCAACTGGGAGCCGGGGGTTGGGCTGGATCAAGTACCTCAACTCATAGCCACGAGAGAAAAATACTCTGGCGGCCGACTACAAGCGACCGCCATAAAATTCTGGGCAGACGGGATTGTCGAGACACACACCGCCTACATGCTGGAACCATACACGGATAATCCGGATTCCCGCGGTCTGTTGATGATACCGATGGATGAAATACAGGCAGGTACCATGGCATTGGATGCCGCCGGTTTCCAGCTGCATATCCATGCCATCGGCGACGGCACAGTGCGTTCAGCGCTGGACGCTCTGGAACAGGCTCAGGCCACCAACGGGGTTCGCGACAGCCGGCATCTGACGGCGCATACACAATTGGTCCACCCCGACGACGTTACCCGTTTTGGTGAGCTCGGTGTCATCGCCGGGTTTTCGCCCTACTGGGCCTACAACGATGAGTATGTGAGGCTGATCAACCCCGCTCAATTGGGTCCTGAGCGTATGGCCAGTATGTATCCCATAAAAAGCATTGGTACATCGGGTGGCCGTATTGCCTTCGGCAGCGACTGGTCTGTGACCAGCGCTGATCCATTACTGGGCATAGAAACGGCGGTCACGCGGGAGAGTGCGCATGATGAAGAAATAGTCCCGGTGTTTATACCTGGGGAGCGCCTCACACTGGACCAGGCGATCGCCGGCTATACCATCGATGCCGCCTACGCCAATTTTCTGGATCAGGACACGGGCTCAATTGAGGTCGGCAAATTCGCGGACCTGGTTATTTTGAGCAACAACTTGTTCGATATACCGCCAGCACAAATTTCCGATACCAAGGTTACCGCCACCCTGCTGGAAGGTGAGTTGGTATACGGTGAGCTCTGAAAGGTAATGTCCCTCTAGACTACAATATCTTCTCCGGGTCGCCGATCTCGGCCAGAATCTTCAGCGGTCACTGCCGGGTGAACAGCCTGATCACCGGCATGGAATTGATTACCCGCAGAGCAATCAGTGTCCAGGCTGAAACAAACACTCCAGGAATCATGATGGCTGGGGCGATGTACGCGGTGCGCCGTTTATTCAATCCCGGCCCCGTGTAGGGTGCAGCCTTCCAATCAGGCAGATCGACTCCGAGTCTGCTCGATGTGTTCATGGCTGGTGGTTCATGATAGCTGTCTCCATTTAAGCGTGTGAAACCGGGGCTGTTTCATATTCATCCAGGCTCACATTTATCTAATCATACAATAGTGTCTGTTTATAATATGACATTATTGTACGATTAGATTCAATAGAGTATCTTGGTCACTGTTATGTACCAAAGAGACATCAGCCAAACCTACCCCGTGGAACCCATGCAGACAGAAACAATTGCCACTAAAAGCACCCGTCCTGGTATTGAGCAACAACGCGCCAAGGTGCTGGAAGCCGCCGTGGAATTATTCAGCGCCGATGGTACGGCAGCGGTTTCTATTTCGGCCATCTGCAAGCGCGCCGGCGTGTCCCGGGATACCTATTACCGCTGCTTTGCCAACAAAGATACGCTGATCGAGCACCTCTACCAAACTACGGTTAGTGAGCACATGCTTACTGGACTGGGCTCGTCAGATCTACATTACGATAATCCAGAGTGGATACATGAGGTAGTGGAAGCCACGGTTGATGCGATTCTTGCACAGCACAAGGTGGCGCAATTTGTGTTCGTAGAGTCCACCAACCCCAACTCCAGAGCCTATGAAGTTATCGACGCCGCTTTCGACCACGTAGCCCGGCTGATGCAGACCTGGTGTCTGGACAACTACGGCAGCTCCCCCACCCGGGGCTGCTTCAAGGGGGTGCTGGTGGGGTCGCAGTGGTTGGTGCAGCACGCCATCGTAACCGGCATGGCAGACAAGGAGATACGCGTCGCTAAAAAGTCGATTGAGCAGCTGTTCGCGGCGACCTTTCGTGGCCTAAAACCCTGACCACTGTTTCGAAAACTAGCGTTCCGCAGCCATTTCGTTGAGTACGCCGCCAATATATTCTTCGTAGGATGAGTCACACAGGATATCAAAGCCCATCGCCAGACCACCTTCCGCCGGCACTACTATGGCGTTGATATGGGCCACCTGTGTCTGGGCAAAGCCGTTGGCAAACAACCCCGCCCGTTGAGGATCAATGGTGAACAATTGACCAAACACATCGAGACTGGCCGCCCCCGAACACCTCCACCAGCAATGGCTGTCGCGACAGAACAGCGGGTAGCAGTCGGGTTCGCTCAGGTTTCGCCAGGCTGTCGAATCACCCCCGGACTGCTCTGCATCACTCAACCACCAGTATTCATGATTGCCGGTCCGCAGGGTTATGCCCCCGCTGGACAAGCGCAACCAGGTATTCACGTGATTCGGCAACGGGACCCGGCGATCGGACAACGCAGCTGAAACGCCGCGACCCCGCACACCGAAACGGGGTCGATGGGATAGATTGATCACGCAAAAATCAGAGCTACCAGTTTTCTTGTTCATCACCACGGGCTAAACCTCCTGTCGCTCGCCGGCGTGGTCATAAAAAGGTGTGTCTGCAATAGTGGCCGTCAATAAGGTCCCATCCAGCGCTCGCAATCTGAGCAGATCCCCCGCCATAGCCTGGGTATCGGCCGTGTAGGCCAGGCCGATGGTGTCGCCACCCGCCAGGGGTGCGCCACAGGAGGTGACATGGCCGACGATATCACCGCCTGACATCACCAGATCACCCTCAGCAATCTGCCCCGCGCCGGGTTTAAGGCGAAATCCCACCAGTTTTCTACCAATACCTTTGGCACGATGCATGGCCACACTGCGCCCGCCGACAAAGAATCCGCGCTCCGGTTTGGCGGCCCATGACAAGCCCACCTCGTCGGGGTGCGTCGCACCGTCGGTGTCCTGACCCACAATGACATGCCCTTTCTCCAGTCGCAGAAGGCGCTGAGCTTCCACCCCAAAAGGCACAATTCCGTGATCGCGTCCCGCCTTGAACACGCTATCCCACAGTTCAGCACCACGGCTCGAAGGTATATGAATCTCAAAACCCAATTCACCCACAAAGCCAACGCGTACAATTCGGGCTGCTATTCCCGCCACCGGCGCATTCACACAGGCCATAAAGGGAAAGTCATTGCGATCAAGCGCCAGATCTGGACAAAGCGCTGCCATCACCCGTCGGCTGGCCGGACCAGCCACATTCACCGCACTGAATGCGGAGGACACATTCACCACATCAACGTCAAGACGCCACTGGGCATTCCAGCGGGTTATCTCCCGGTAAAGTCGATCCACCCCGGTCGTGGTGGCCGTGACGTAATAGTTGTTTTCCGCCGTTCGGCAGGCGACCCCGTCATCGATAACAAAACCCATTTCATTCAGGGCTATCACATAGCGGGCTCGCCCGACCGCCAGTGACCGCAGGGGATTGGCGTATATATGGGCCAGCAGTTCACAACTGTCCGGGCCTCTTATTTCCAATCCACCCAGGGTACTGATATCAATCGCCCCCACCCCAGTGCGCACCTGCGCGACTTCGCTCTGAATCAACGCGGTGCGACGATCTGGGCTGCCGTAAAAGGCCGGTCGTTGCCAGGCACCGGCTGGCATCATGGTCGCACCCATGTTCAGATGCCGCTGGTGGAGGCTGGTGTGCCGAACCGGGTGTCGTGGGGGACCCGCCAGGACTGACAGTTTTTCCGCGGCAAAGGGTGGTCGCGCGGTTGTCACTCCGGTCTCATCGACGAGGCGATCCGTGGCCCGCGCGACCAGCAACGCGGTGGGCAAGGAGGCATGGCGGCCCTGGGAAGGACCCATGCCCACGGTTGAAAATCGCTTTACCAGCTGCACATCACGATAGCCCAGATCAACGCTGCCCTGAATATCGGCAACCTGCAGGTCTTCATCGAGATCGACAAATTCCTTGCCACCGCCGTGGGCAAAAATAGGCCAGGCATGATTTACCGGCGCACTGGCTGCCGACACAGCCACACTGGGTTCGTCTATTAAACCCAGCGACTGCAGAGCCAGACTGGCCACATGTGCTGCATCCTGTTCCAACCCTATCCCTGACCACTCACCACTAACCCGCTCTCCCCGGACGCCGCGAACCGCTCCAACGAGGTACATGCCAAGCGGCAGATTCTCGATACTGAACTCAGCACTCTCTTCAGCGTATCTCAGCCGGGCACCACCCTGGCAGGCGAGTTGATAGGCCGGCATGGTGCCGCCGGCCATACACAACAGGTCACAGTAGATGATCTCCCCCGCGGCCGCCAATTCACCCGCCGCAATTATTCGCCGAATATCCACCGCAATCAGTTCCCCGCTGCGAGATCCTGCTCGTGCTTCGTTGATGGCGCTCTCGGCTTCGTAGCGAATTCCCGCTTGGAACAGTTTTTCCTGCAGCGCACTGTCCGCCAGACCGACGGTACGCAAATCCACCACCACCTGAACTTCTGTCCCTGCGCGCTGCAGATCCAACGCACATTGCAGTCCCTCGTCATTGACGGTCGCGACAACGGCGCGGCGACCGGGACGTATACCGTAGAGACTGATCAGCCGTTGCGCTGCACTTGCCAGTATCACACCCGGCAAATCATTGTTGCGAAACACAAGGTGCTGCTGAAAGCTTCCCGTAGCCAGAATGCAGCGACGTGCACGAATCTTGATCAGCGAACCTGCGCTGATGACTGACAGCAGATGATCGGCAAACCAACCCGTACAAACGGAATCCACCAGCAGCGTGATACCGGGCTCTGACCGGAGAGTCTCCTCCAGTTCTGCAATCCGCTGGGCAGGATCCTTCAGATGCGCGTTATCATAGGTCAGCGAGCCACCGACACGCCGGTTTTCATCGATCAATATGACGGAAGCGCCGTGTCGCGCCGCGGTAAGTGCAGCGCTGATGCCGGCGGGACCTGCGCCCACCACCACGACATCGGCATGAAGATGCCGCTTTTCTGACAATGCATGGGGAGCACGATTTGGCAGTACGCCGAGACCGGCCATCGCCCTGATCACAGGCTCCCAAAACTGCCATATACCCCGGGGCCGATAAAAGGCTCGATAGTAAAAACCAGCCGGCAACAAGCCACCCAGTAAGTTCATCACGGCCAGGGCGTCAAAACGCAAGCCGCCCCAGGTATTCTGTGCTCGCGCCGACAACCCCTCGGACAGCGGAATCATGTCAGCCAATACGTTGGGCTCGCCATTGACGCTGACCAGGGTGTTGGCGTCCTGCCCCGCCATGGACAGAGCGCCGCGGCGGCGGTGGTATTTAAAGGAGCGGGACAACGCTCTCTCGCCACTGGCATACAATGCACTGGCGAGACTATCGCCACTCAGCCCTTGATGACGGCGACCCTCAAAATCGAAATTGACGGTTCGACTCCGATCGATAAGCAGACCAGCGGGAGCGGACAGACGATCCAGGGAATCAGTCATCGGAGTTTGCCTGAGTATGTTCCGCTGCGGCCCAGGTAAAGAATAGCGACGGATCAAAGGTGGCGGAGATAACGTCGGAGACCGTGTCCCGTTCGGCAATAAACCAGTAACCCGAAGGGCTGTGCAGCCACCACTCACGCACCAGCCCGGCGGTGTTATCCATCAGGAACAAATATTCGGACCAGTCTTCATCGCTGCAGTGGGCAGTATCGGGCATGTCGCGCACCACACCCCCGTACACAAACTCGTCTATGTCGCGCAATCCGTTCATGGGGCATAGAATCTGTTTCATCGCATACCCCGTCAGTGACTGGCCGCCGTAGCGCCCATTTCGTTGACCAGATTAAGCGACCTGAACCGCTCAAGGGAAAAGGGTTGCATCAAGCGGGGCACACCACCGTCGCCCGCGACCAATTCCGCCATCAACTTGCCGGCGATCGGTGTCGCCTTGAAACCCCAGGTTCCCCACCCCGCATCCAGGTAATAGTTCTCCACCGGGGACAGGCCCATAACCGGACTGTAGTCAGGGGTCATGTCGGTCAGCCCGGCCCACTGCCTCAGCGTTCGCAGTTCACCCATGCGTGGAAACAGTTCTACTGCATTGGCGACCAGTTGTTCTTTCAGGCCCAGCGTCGCCCGGGTGTTGTACAGGGGATAGGGGTCGGAGCCACCGCCGATCACGATCTCCCCCCGACTGGTTTGCTGCACATAGCAGTGCAATGAAGGTGAACTGACCAGGGGATCGAGAAAGGGTTTAACCGGCTGGGTCACCATGGCCTGCAGCGGGTAGGTGGTTATCGGCAGTTTGAATCCGGCATACCCTGCCAGCACCGAGCTGTGGCCGGCCACGGCCTGGATAACACAGCCAGCGCCAACCCGACCGCGATCGGTGGCCACCCCAACAACGCGACCACTCTCGACCAGCACATCGCGCACTTCGGTCAGCTGGTGTAACTCCACGCCAGCCCGACTTGCACCCCTGGCATAGCCCCAGGCGACGGCATCGTGACGCGCGGTAGCGCCCTCTATATGCCACAGACCACCCAGCACAGGATAGTGTCCGGGATGCATATTGAGCGATGGCACCAGGTGACGGATTTCATCTGGAGAAATCATTTCCGTGCGCCCGCCAAAATGCTGATTTACCGCGCAGCGTTGCCTAAAACTCCGCAGGTTGGCGTCGGTGTGCGCCAGCGTCAGCTGGCCCCGCTCGGAATACATCATATTGAAGTCGAGTTCGTAGGACAGATCCTGGAACAGGTCGACAGACGCTCGATAGAACTCAACCCCCTCAGGGGTCAGATAGTTGGAGCGGATAACGGCGGTATTACGCGCGGTGTTGCCGCTGCCCAGATAAGCCTTCTCCAGCACCGCCACATTGGTGATACCGTGGTAATTGGCCAGATAGTAGGCCGTCGCCAGGCCATGACCACCACCACCGACAATAACCACATCGTAGTGACTCTTCAGTTCTGGCGTGGTGGGCAAGTCCGCGGCAACTGCCTTGCCAATGGCCCTATCGAATGCCGCTTTTATAAGGGTAAGAGGCACGGGGGACCACCCAATGAGGAAAGGCCGAAAGCCATCTTATAAACCACTAATTATCATATGCGTTAATTTGATTTATATATAAATTTATATTAGTCGATTTGCGGCAATATACTAGAAATAGTGTCTCATGCAATAGATATTTTTGGTGATAAAACTTTAGTTGCCAAATCGGTGCCGGCTGGCTATATTTTCCTGAACCGGTTGGCAGCACCCACTCTTACCACAGGACGAACACGTGACTACGAGCAAAGAGAGTGAATACACCGCCCCCGCCCTCTTCCGCGGGCTCAAGATAATTTCGTTATTTGGTCCTGATCGACGGACGTATTCAACTGCGGGTATCGCCGATGCCATAGGCGTCAGCAAAGCCTCGATCTACCGCCTGCTGCAGACCCTGACCGAAACCGGGCATCTGGAAAAACTGGAACGGGACCGCTACGGATTGGGCGCCGCGATGGTAGCCAACGGCTTCGCCTACCTCGCAACCAGGGAGGTTGTGGATGTGGCAGCGGGCCCGCTGCGTAAATTGCGCGATCAAACATCACTTTCGGCGCACCTGGCCCTGCGGGACGGACTGGACGCCATTTATGTCTACCGCGCGATCGCCTCCCAACGACTGTCGGTGAACGTTCCCATCGGCACACGCCTACCCTGCCATCTCTGTGCTATCGGGCGTGCACTGCTACAGGATGTTTCCAGCGAGGAGCTGGCTCTGATGTATGGTGGCGCGCAACTGGATGCCTTCGCCACGGCGGGCCCGGCCACCCTACCGGAATTGAGTCGCACCCTGGCAGCCGAACGGGATCAGGGTATTTCGGTTAATCAGTCAGACTACGCCACGGCGATGGCGGTTCCGGTCCGCAACTATGCCAACGAAGTCGTGGCCGCGATCAACCTGTCCGGTGCCGACGTATATATGACGGGCGATGACATAAACCAGCACCTGCAGGCGGCATTGCTCGAATGCGCCGGTGTAATTTCTGCCGAACTCGGCTCTGGCGTGACGGCCAACGTCGCCTGAGCCTGGCGACTGTAGAGTTTGCAAGAGACCCGACTATGAAAGCACTACCCGATAGTGTCTCCCCACAGGATCTGCGTGCAGTGCTCGCGGACATCCAGCATGCCACGGGCCTACCCAACGCCTGCTATACCAGCCAGACTTGTTTTGAATTCGAGCGCGAAGCGGTGCTCGCCAGCAGCTGGGCCGGGCTTGAATTTAGTTCCGCACTGGCTGCAACGGGGTGTGTAAAACCCATTGATTTTATGGGTCTACCACTACTGATTACCCGTGACACAGAAGAGGGCCTCATCCGGGTATTCCACAACGTGTGCAGTCATCGCGGCATGAAGCTGGTGCCGGAAGCATCGCGCCTGACCGGCAGTATTCGCTGCCCGTATCACTCCTGGACTTATGACCTCGCCGGCAAGCTGCGGGGCACACCCCATATTGGCGGCATCGGGGTTCACACACTGGATCATTTTGATCCCGGTTGCCACGGCCTCAAGGAAATCTCCTCCGCCGTCTGGATGGGGGTAATCTTCATTAACATAAATGGGCAGGCCGGTCCCTTCGCCGATTTTATCGCCCCAGTAGTGGCTCGGTGGGAAAAATTAGCGGGCTCGCAGGCGCTGAACGAAGTGTTGGATGTACCAGGCGATGACGGCCTCTCCTACGAGATAGCCTGCAACTGGAAGCTGGCGATCGACAACTACTGCGAGGCCTATCACCTGCCCTGGATTCATCCGGATCTGAACAGCTATTCTCCACTGGAGGAGCACGCCGGATTCACGTTGCAAGATATCGGCTCCGGCCAGATCAGCCACAGCTACACCCTGGCCGAAACCGCAGGCATTCAGTTGCCGCGTTTTGACGTCTGGCCCCGGGAGCGGCTCGATTACGCCGAATACCTGTCGCTGTATCCCAATGTGCTGCTGGGCATTCAGGCTGATCACGTCTTCGCCCTGTTGGTACAGCCTCAAACAGCGGGACAAACCCGTGAAAAACTGGAGCTGCGCTACCCCTCGATGGAAGTGCGGGATGCCCGGTTCGAGGATGCACGCGCTGCTGTGAAGGAGAGCTGGCGCGTAGTGTTCAGCGAGGATATAGCCGCTGTGGAGGGTATGCAGACAGGGCGTACCTCTCCTGCCTACAGCGGTGGCGTGTTCTCCTCGGCGATGGAGGTACCCACTCACCATTTCCACAACTGGGTGGCGCGGCACTATCTGCGCCATGGCGGAGCGCCCTAGCATGACACTTCCCGAACGCATCCCTTATCTCATCATCGGCGCAGGCATTCACGGGCTCAGTACAGCCTACCATCTGGCAAAGGCACTGGAGGCATCCAGCCAAGGGTCTGGCGCCGACATTCTGGTACTGGACAAAACCGGCATCTGCGCAGGAGCCACGGGCATCGCCTGCGGCGTGGTTCGCAACAATTACTTTCAGCCGGCCATGCGCGAGCTGATGGCCCACAGCGTTGCCATCTGGGAGAGCGACCCCGCAGCCTACAGCTATCACTCCGTGGGCTACATGCAGTTGAGCCCAGAATCCATGCGCAAGGATATCCAGTCGATTTACGCGCAACAGCAAGCCATCGGTTACGAGTCTGTGCTGATTGAGGGTGAGACGGATTGTACCGCTTATATGCGCGGTCTGTTCGCAGACTGGCGGGCCGAGGGCATCACCTCGGTACTGCACGAAAAGCGCGGTGGCTACGCCAATAATCGCCAGGCGATGCTGGGCCTGGCGGACAAGGCGCGGACGCTGGGAGTTCAGATTGCCGAGGGCGTCACCGTCACCGACCTGATTCGTGGCAAGGACGGTCAGGTAATGAACGTCATAACCGATGCCGGAAGTATTACCGTGGACCACGTGGTTGTCGCCGCCGGACCCTGGGTGCGGCATTTCTGGCAAATGCTTGAACTGCCACCAACAGTCGATATTCTGAATCGGGAGACCGGCGAGGTCGCCCGCGAAATACCCATGTGGACCTACTGGTCGCTGCAGGAGGGAACGTTGGGTGTTGATCCAGATTTACAACAAACCAACGCCGGCAAACCACCCCCTGTTATTCATGTCGACTCGGACGCACCGCTGTATTCCGATGCAAGCGGTGAGCTGATCACCGATAACATGTGGGGTATTTACTACAAACCAGATTTTAACTTTGGTGGGATACAGGGTGGCGCGGCGCCCTTTATCGTGGACAAACCCGCTGATGAGGTCGCCGTTGACCCCTATGGGCCCGCCTCCAAAGAATTTATTGTAGGTGAGCGGTTCGCCGAGATGTGGGTCTCAGCGCTGGCGCACTGTCAGTCGCGCTTCAGCGGCAAGCTACCGGAATTCAAACAGGAACCCTCTGGCGGGATTGGCTGTTTCACCCCGGACAGTTTTCCGATTTTTGATAACTTTTACGGCAACTGCACCGTGCTGGCCGATTCCAATCATGGTTACAAAATGATTGGAATCGGCGAGCTGGTGGCGCAGGAGCTGCTGGGTGAGCCTCAGCCATTGCTGGAGCCCTTCAGGCTAAGCCGATTTGAGAAAGGCGAGCTGCACCCGGTATCAAATAGCCCATTTCCCTGGAGCTGATGCGCCTCATGGACGCACATCGTTGAGAAGGGATGGTCCCCAACCAATCAGCTCACCGTCCTGAAACACCAATGGTGTGGTTTCGTCTTCTGAGGTCTCACCGTCCGCATGGCGGTGGTGAGTGCGGTAAAACAGAATCCGGTACTCGTGTCCATCCTCGGTAAATGCCTCAGAAAAATTCGGCGTACCCAATTGATCAACGACGCTGGCCCGGCTCATACCCAGGTCCAGCTCGCTGATCTGCACCTGGTTTTCCCGCTGCTCATGGCGCCAGTCTTCAAAATCAAAGTCGCTGTCTCCATCCACAATCACACAGCCAGTCAGTGACGCAACCAATACTGCAGCGCCAAGCGCCATTGTTTTACGATTCATTTTGCCTCCAGTTAGAGGGCCGTTTATCACGCCCTCATTAAGTTCATTATGTCTAATTTAGATATGGTCATATAGTGATATATTGAACTATAACACCATAGGCAAAATGATGTAAACCCCGGAGGCTTTCATTACGTTAATCAGCTAACAAATAGGTGACGCTGACGTTTACCTGGTAGGTGTTTTCACCACCCATTACCGGAACAGCAAAGGATTCCATCGCCATCGAGGCACGCGCCATGGGCATGGGCATGGCCGCGTGGGATTGTTCTGACAGACTCAGCATTTTGCCCAGGGGTACCCCCGCCGCTTCTGCCAGTGTTCTGGCCTTCTTTTCCGCATTCTTAACCGCGGCTATGCGAGCCGATTCCAGGGCCGCAGCCGGATCTTCATTGCTGAAGCGGATATTGCCACCCTGGTTGATGCCCAGAGACACCGAGGTATCCAAGATAGCGCCAACGCGGTCGAGGTCACGCACCCGCACGGTCAGCGAATTGCGTACCGAATAGCCAAGGATAACAGGCTGCGGGCTGCTGTTGTTACGTCGATTTTCGTAGCGCGGCTGAATAGCGAATCCGGAGGTTTGAATATCACGCTCGGCTATACCTTCGGTCTGTAGCGAGTCCAACACCCGGGTCATCGCAGTGGAGTTTTCGCTCAGTGCAGCACGAGCCGTCTTGGCCTCACTCACCACGGCGAGGTCAAGAATGGCCATATCTGGCGCCAGCACAGCGGCACCATTCCCGCTCACCGACAAAGTGCTGTTCTGGCTTTCGGCATCTGCCGGAACAGGTGTACAGGCGACGCCCACCAAAACGACCAAACCCAGAAAAAATATGCGCATCACGAACTCTCCACAAGGGGTAACAATCTCCATAATCACCGATTGCACAAGATCAGTCCAGCCAGTGAACTTCGCCGGATAGTGGGGTTCAAATAATCACCAAGGATCCTGCATCAGCATAGTGTGTTCAAGCCAGACACAGCGAAGGAATACGATCCATGCGGTGGATACAGACAATAACAACCACGGATTTTGCCGTCCTGCTCGGCGGCTGCTTCCAGGTGCAGCTTAACGGTCCAGCAGTAAACAGCACAGTGTCGCTGCAGGAAATGGGTAGCGATACCACCCTGCAAAGCGCAACCACCTGGAACCGAAACAACGCCATCTCCCTGGTTGGAGATCCAACATGGAACGGATACAGCGGGCTGCTGGCGGGCGCTGGCGACTGGCGCAAATATCAAACGCGGTGGCGGCAAGGTATCGGCACTGACCGAGGCCATGTATCAGTATGTTTCACCTAATCTGGACAACCTGCAGGCCCATGATCTCTCGCGCCAGCTGGAGCTGATCGCTCGGCGAGTAGTGGGCGACGTCAACCGCGACGGCTCGGTGACCCATTTTGACGCGCTGCAGGAACCTGCCGAGAACGGCCTCAGCCGGCCGAGTCATCCCCTGGGCGACGCTACCCGCCGAGCCAGCTACAAAGACGGCCAGACCACCTCTGTGCTCGAGGCAGTAAACAGTTGTCTTGATGAATGGATGAATGCCGACACGTGGATTGAATCCAACCCAGACTGGATTGCTCTGGAGGACTGGCTGGACACCCTGTCGACAGCAGGGGCGGCACCGCCAGTTGCTGTTCAGATCGCGGCGATTCCCGCCGACCTGACCGGGGGTAATGCAGATAAAGGGCTGCAGACGTTTAATGAGAGTTGCGCTATCTGCCACCGCAGAAATGGCACCGGCAGCGTACAGGCTCCCGCCATCGGTGCCCTGGGGCTTGACCCAAGCTACGTCGCCAATCGCGTGCGGACCAGCGGTCGCGGCAACAGCAATACTTATGATGGCCTCACGGGCGGCATCATGCCGTTCTGGGGTGCAAACAGGCTGAGCGATGAAGACCTGCTGGATCTGGTCGCCATGCTTGAGTTGGGAGAGGTCGAACTCGCTGTGGTATCGGGGAAAATTAAAACCGGCACATCAAATGGCGAATGTGCCAGCGATCACCCCAGGGTGGGGCAGACCGCGGAGCTGATAACCCGCTTCCACAATGTGACCGGCACAGCCACCCTGGTGGACAACTGCACCATTGAAATAACCAACTTCAACTATGTCACGTTCCGACTATCACTGCCGGCGGATATGTCCCTGGATGACTTTGACTCCATCAGCATCTGGTGTGTCGCCGTCGGTATAAGTTTCGGGGATGCTATCTTCCAGTTCTAGCTGACAAGTTGGAAACGGGGAACTCGCTTGCCATCGACCTCAACATCTTCTGTAAACATGGACAGTGGCCGCGCCCAGGAACTGTGGTCGCCGTAATCGGTGTTATAGATGACCAACACCTCTTCAGTTTCAGAGTGACGCGCGGTTCCGAGCACAATGTAGTCCATCCCCTTGTAATGCCGGTAGCGCCCGGTTGGTATTGCCGCATCCATAGATTATTCCTGTTCGCTTATCGTCGTATTTCTTGAGTACACTGGAAGCATGATAACGGCAGTCGAAGAAAACAGGTAACCGGTCATGACCGACCAAAAAACACTGGATGTGTACAACGCCCAGTTCGAGGACTATCAGAAAATGGTCGCCGCCCACGGACGCGACACCATGCTTGACACTTTTATTGACCGGGTCGCACCCGGAGGTCGTGTGCTGGACTTTGGCTGTGGACCGGGCCTGGCCGCCGGCGTTATGCAGGAATGCGGTTTGCAGGTAGATGCTATTGATGGGTCTATGGAAATGGTGCGTCTGACCAATGAGAACTACGATATCGATGCGCGGGTACAACTTTTCGAAGACTTCAGCGCGCTGGCGGTCTACGACGGTATCTGGGCAAATTTCAGCTTGCTACATGTCAGTCGCAAGGAATTCCCGAAACTTCTGGAATCACTCCATCGCGCACTAAAACCCAATGGTGTTTTTCAAATCGGCATGAAACTGGGCACAGGCAGTGAACGCGACAGCATTGGTCGCAAGTACACCTACTACACCGAGATGGAGCTTGAGGACTACCTCAGGGCGAGGGACTTTAAAACCGTATTGTCGAAGGTGGGCGCAGGTCGGGGGTTGGCGGGAAACACCTCGCGCTGGGTACAAATATTGTGCGCCAGGCCGTAGTCGGCGTGGTCCAGGTCTGATCGGTCTAACATGACTATCGTGTATACTTCGACACCACGTGAGCACAATAGCGGATAACTTCACCGCGGCATCTAACATGACCAGCAAATCTTTAATCATTCTGAACGGCCCCGGATCTTTCAGTGCCGGGGGCAATGTTTCGGCAGAGGAAGTACAGGCGCTTTGTGCGCAGGCATGTGAACAACAAGGCCTGGACATGGAATTCCGCATCGCCGCCAGCTTGAATGAGCTGCTCGATTGGGCGCAGCAGGCTGGAGACACTCACAGCGCTATAATCGTTAACCCTACGGGGAAAATGGCGGCCGACGACGACCAGGAAAAATTGGAAGCTGCGCTATCAGCCGGAAACAACTCTGGCAAACCAATCGTCGACGTACGCATCAGCAATATTTTTGTTGATGGCGACCAACATCCGCTCAAAGTCGCAACTGGAAAGACAGGATTTATTTGCGGACTGGGGGCCGAGGGTTACAGGCTGGCTATTAAAAGCATTGCCAGCAAACTTGAAATGTCAGCGGCGGTGACATCATGAATGTCGTCGTCATCAACGGGCCCAACCTGAACTTGCTGGGCACCCGGGAACCTGAAATTTACGGTTCAGATACGCTGGCCGATATCGCCGGGCGCTGCATTAAACGTGGAGCCAAGTGCGGATTACAGGTTGGATTCAAGCAATCAAATCATGAGGGCGAAATCGTTACCTGGATACAGGACGCAATCGAGGATGGTACCAATGCGCTGGTCATCAATGCCGGCGCCTACACCCATACATCGATTGCCATTCACGATGCCCTGCGGGCCTATAATGGTTATACCGTGGAACTTCATATTTCCAACCCACATAACCGTGAAGCCTTCAGACATGTATCTTTTGTATCCCCGGCCGCCGATGCTGTAATAGCTGGTCTGGGGATTAAGGGCTATGAGTTGGTTATTGAAATGCTGGGCGAGAAAGCTAACAAAAACTGACCCGCCGCGCTGCCTGCAACACGACGGGCCTATTCAACAACTAACCGGCAGCAGCGAGCGCCTGCTCAAGATCCGCAATAATATCGTCAATATGTTCGATCCCCACAGATAGCCTGATCATCTCAGGCGAAACACCGGCTTGCGCCTGTTCTTCTTCGGTCATCTGCCGGTGCGTGGTTGAGGACGGGTGACAGGCGAGAGACTTGGCGTCACCGATATTCACCAGGCGCTTGAACAGCCCCAGCGCATCGTAGAACTTAACGCCTTCATCGAAGCCACCCTTCACACCAAAGGACAAAATAGCAGCGGGCTTACCGCCCATGTATTTCTGCGCCAACTCGTGATGCGCCGAAGACTCGAGACCCGCGTAGTTCACCCAGGAGACTTTATCGTGGCCTGCAAGATACTGCGCTACTTTTAGGGCGTTCTCCGTGTGCCGTTCCATGCGTAGGGATAACGTTTCCAAACCCTGCAATATCTGGAAGGCATTCATAGGTGATAAACAACTACCCGTGTTGCGCAGCGGAACAGTGCGGGCACGACCGACGTAAGCCGCTGGACCGAGGGCCTCCGTGTACACCACACCATGGTAGGCGGGTTCCGGTTGGTTCAACACCGGGAAGCGTTCTGCGTGTTCGGCCCAAGGAAACTGACCGGAATCTACAATCATGCCGCCCAGCGTTGTGCCGTGACCGCCGATGTACTTGGTGAGCGAGTGCACGACAATATCGACGCCGTGTTCGAAAGGCTTACACAGCACCGGCGTCGCCACAGTGTTATCCACGATCACCGGCACACCCTTGGCATGCGCGGCCGCAGATACCGCGGCCAGATCAACAATGTTGCCAGCGGGATTACCGATTGACTCACAGAACACGGCTTTGGTTTTGTCATCGATCAGTGCGGCCAGACTCTCGGCGCTATCATCTTCAGCAAAGCGCACCTCGATACCCTGCTTGGGCAACATGTGGGCAAACAAAGTATAGGTGCCACCATAGAGCTGCGGCGTAGACACAATGTTGTCGCCGGCCTCGGCGATAGTAAGTATGGCGTAGTTAATAGCTGCACTACCGGCGCTCAGTGCCAACGCACCCACTCCACCCTCAAGTGCGGCGATACGCTGCTCGAGCACGTCATTGGTGGGGTTCATAATACGGCTGTAGATATTGCCGGGGACCGCCAGATTGAATAAATCCGCACCGTGCTGAGCGTTATCAAATTCGTAGGCCACGGTCTGGAAGATAGGGGTTGCCACCGCCTTGGTCGTGGGGTCGGTTTCGTATCCGTGATGGATCGCCAGAGTTTCGTCTTTCATATTCAAATCCAATATAAGTTGATCTTGACCGTAGTGTATATGGGTGGTCTGGTGGGTCAAATCAAATCACGTATGGGTTATCAAAGCTTCTTCAAGTGAATATGGCAAAACGCAGTATGTGACCTATTCAACTGTTTCACATATGGCTAGGGGTGTAGTATTTCTTTCATCACATTTGTAGGTCAGGAGAACAATTCATGATTGTTACAACGCTGACCGGGCAAAAAACACTGAGGTAATAAACCTCCCTGTTAATCACGCCCGGTACATAACCGGGGCATATAGCCCTCAACTATTTATATAGCAGCACTTGTGCGCTTGGGGATTACCGTGACTAACACGTACTCATTGGCCAACCTCGGTTGGCAGCCCTTTTTTCAACAACAACTCAGTCTGGATGAGCTGGAAACCCTCACACCCGCTCGGGTGGTGGAACAACACCGCAGCATTCTGGAAGTGGCTACCGCCGATACGATCATAAAACTTTCCGTCACGCCCGGCATGCCACCCATGACCGTCGGTGACTGGATTCTTATCGACGCCGAGGCAAGGTTTACCCGCCTGCTGGAACGCAAAAGTTGCTTCAGCCGCAAATCAGCTGGCTCGCAAGTAGCTGAACAACTTATAGCCGCCAATATTGATACAGCCTTCATTGTTTGTTCGCTGAACGATGATTTTAATTTAAACCGAATCGAACGCTACCTGGCTCTGGTCAAAGAGGCCGATGTCGCAGCGGTGGCGGTAATGAGCAAGATGGACCTTTGTGACAAGTCCGAGGCTCTTTGCGCACAGGTTCAGGCACTAGACCCACTGCTTTGCGTGGATGCGGTGAATTGCCTGGATCGCGACACATTGAGCGGCCTTCTGCCCTGGGTACGCCGGGGTGAAACCGTCGTGATGTTGGGCTCGTCCGGTTCGGGCAAGTCCAGCCTGACCAATGGGCTGATGGGGAGTGAGGTCCAGGACACCGGTGCTATTCGCGAGGATGATGCCAAGGGTCGCCATACAACCACGAGGCGCTCGCTACTGCAAATGCCGGACGGCGCTTGGAATACTCGGGATTGGTTTGACCTACTCTGGCTGGGAAACATGTTCGAGGCAGGGAGTTGGCTGGAAGATGGCGATGGTCCAGCCCGCCAGCACAGCTGGCAGGCGTTCGAGGCTCTCGGAGCATGCTCCGAGTTGCCTGCGGCAACCGCCTCTCACCCTACTCGAGAGTAGGTCCACACTACTTCAGCCCATAAATAAAAAACCCCCAGTCCGTAAGGACTGAGGGTGTTTTATTTAAAAGCCTGGCGATGACCT
>CALJGI010000031.1 GCA_938074045.1 uncultured Halieaceae bacterium | reverse complement strand
CCAATGCGATACGCTTCCAGTCAGGCAGTTCCTGAGACAAATTGATGGCAGACAGTTTCGTCAGGATCGATTTGGCTCGTCGTTGCTGCGTGCGATCAAGCTGAACAAATTGCTCGCCATAACTCTGTAAAACCACTCCCTGCAGCTCAGCCGGCTTATAGGTCTTATCAAGCCACACTTCCACAGCCTCTATACTCCGGACCAATTTCTGTTCGCCAAGTAAACTGCTGCCAAGAATCCCCGCGCGATACGGTGCTTGAACA
The DNA here is from genome assembly GCA_938074045.1 of uncultured Halieaceae bacterium. GTDB lineage: Bacteria > Pseudomonadota > Gammaproteobacteria > Pseudomonadales > Halieaceae > CALJGI01. The sequence continues at coordinate 138,586 of CALJGI010000031.1, read as the reverse complement.
GTTTGCACAAAAACAATAACTACCAATACTGCTCCAATAAAAAAAATGGTGAAACGCAGTACCCGAGTCGGGGTCTGTTCCAGCTCCAGAGTCTCGGTGTTGTTATCCGTCCCGGTCTTCGTCTGCAGGGCCCATGCCAGGGCGATTGCTACGATGTATTGACTTACCAGGGTGTCCGGCCAAAATAACCCCATCAGGAGGTAGCACAGCATGGCCGCCGTACAGGCAAATCGAAGATCCTGATCAATTGCGGAATCAGCAACACCTGTATCCATCAAGCGACGCAAGGCCAATCCGAACAAGCTAAGCAGAAAAACCAGACCGGGAATCCCACCCGCCACCAATGCCTCGAAGTAGATATTGTGGACCCGGTCAAAGGGCGTGGGTATCGAGGCGTTGTCGGGCTCGAGCAAAGCAAAAATACGGAAAAACTGATCCGGACCCCAGCCGAGAAAGGGGCGCTGGGTAAATGCCTCGAAGGCGATAGCCCATACCTTGAACCGAATCAGAACCGTGTCTGCCCTGCCGCCAATCTGCTCGGCCAACCACTGATTGACAGCACCTTCACCCAACGATAGAAACATCAGGAAAGCGCAGGCAGTAACCAGCATGCCAATGAATAGCAATACCGGTAGCGGAGAAACACCTGTGAGCTGATGTTTATGCTGCGCGAATAGGCCCGGCACAATCCTATAGATTGCCAGTACGCCAAGAGCACCCAAAACCCCAAGTACCGGTGCTCGTGAATCACTTATCCACAGAAGACCTATATTGGCAAACAGTGCCAACACGGGTAGCAATCGGGTCCATAATCCATCATTCCACCAACAGCTCCTCAGCGTTCTCCACTGGCAAAGCCCGATCGCAAGAAGCGCATGAAAACCGGCATACATACCGGTATACCCAGGGTTTCCCCACCCTGCACTGACTCTCAGAGGATCAGGACTGTAAAAAAAATTCTGCCAGGGCAGATGCAAGTGACTGCTGGAAATCGCCACCAGTGCGACAAGAGACGCTACTGACAGCTGCCAGCGCAGCAATATCAGCCAGTCTGCCCGTCCACGCAAATTCCATCCCAGAACCATCGCCAACGACATCCAGTAGCCCAGGCCGACAACCCCTTCCATCCGCTCCAAACCGGACCAGAAGCTGTGAGAGAATCCGACACCTGTCAAAGCCACGGCCAGATTCCAGAGCATCAATACCCCAATAATTATCAGCAAGCCGCGATTCAATCGTGGCAAGCGCCGTCCCAACGCTACTTCGCTGACAAGCAGAACAACTCCACACAGGATCAGCACCCGCAAATACAGATGCTTGCTGACTACATAAGGAAAGAGCAGATCCCCGTCCACAAAGATCACCATCAGCGCCAGACCCGCTGACAGCAGGTGGATGCCCGTTGTATGAATGAGCCGGGGCATGTTTACATATGACCTCTTGACCGGGTTTGGAAACAGATTCTGGAAGCTTCGACAGGTGCTGCAGGCAGATATACTCAACCTGTCGCAGCACATACTCTCATATTTGCAGACCTTTTCCAGAACTGCTGAGAGCAAATTGTGACTGTCAACCGATTATTTTTGGTTGACATCACAGCACCCCTCTACAAATATATATACATATGTTTATATATATGAATTTGCAATGATTATAGCCACGTTACCCCAGCCAGCCCGATACAATGATGACATGGTCTCCCAGCTGGCCGACCTGTTTCGCCTCATGGGAGACCCCAGTCGACTTTCCATCGTGCTCTGCTGTCTGCATGAGCCGGTGAATGTTTCCGGAATCGTCAGTAGTACAGGATTATCCCAGCCGCTGGTCAGCCACCATTTGAGGTTGCTCCGGGCAGCCCGCATCGTACGTTCTGAGCGACGCGGCAAGCACGTGTTCTACGTCGCGGAGGACGAGCACATCCAGTGTGTCATCGAAGACATGGCGATACATATCACGGAGTCCGTGGTGCAAGAGGAGTAATCACCTTGTTAAATTGCGCCAGCTGCGTCACTCCAGATCTCGGCAGCGATCCGGTATTTCGTCGCATCCTGTGGATCGTACTGCTTATCAATGCCGGCATGTTTATCGTAGAAATGGTAGCGAGTCACCTGGGTGACTCTCTGTCCTTACAGGCTGATGCACTCGACTTTATAGGGGATGACGCAAACTACGCTATCAGCCTGTTCGTACTGGGAATGCCATTGGCAATGCGGGCAAGGGCAGCGATGATCAAGGCTGCTACCATGGCAATGTTCCGTCTGTGGGTGATTGCAAGCGCTATCCGCAACGCCATTTTTGGCAGCACGCCAGAACCCGGCATCATGGGTGTCATAGCGCTGACGGCACTTCTGGCCAATGTTTAGGTCGCCGTAATGCTATTCCACTATCGCCGTGGCGATAGCAATATGCGCTCCATCTGGTTATGCAGCCGCAACGATGCCATTGCAAACCTTGCGGTGATAATGGCCGCCGGTGGCGTGATGACGACCGCTTCACGTTGGCCCGATCTCGCTGTCGCAGCCGCCCTAGCAACGCTCAGTCTGACAGCGGCGATCGAGGTATTCCGACAGGCGCAACTGGAAAGCCTCGCTATTTCCTGAACTCTGGCTCATTCGGTACCTAAGGCAAGTCAGAACTTCTTTGCCGCCGCGACCAGTATTGGTTAATCTCACAGAATCTGATTATGGGAGATAACTACGGTGAAATTGTTAGGTCGGTTCGGGTTGGGATTCCTGGTTATATTCGCGGTGTCACTGATCATCTTCAATATCTGGGGCTATGCAACCCTTGGGACTATCACTCCGATCGTCGACGCTGAGCGAAACCTCGATGCCAATAAAGTGGTCATGGTGTTCGGCGCTACCGGTTCCGCCGGGGACGGCCTGTTGAAAGCGGCCATGGAGGATCCGACTGTGGAAAGCCTGCACGTCGTGACACGACGGTCTTCCGATCGCATAGATGCCGGTGTCGCCTCCGGCAAGATCAATCTGATCATGCAGCAGGACTTTACCGACTATGCAGCTCTTGCAGCCGAGTTGGCAGAGGTCAACACCGTACTCTGGGGACTGGGCACCTCCTCTCTCAACGTCGATGATGCCACCTACACCCTGATTCATGTCGATTTCCCAATTGCTTTTATCAAGGCCTGGCTGACTGCCAGGCAGCATGCACCCATGGCTTTCCACTTTGTCACCGGCGTAGGCACGGACCCTGAGGGCGATGATCACTGGGCGCGGGAAAAGGGAAGAACCGAACGGGAGATGGCCGCCCTGGCGGTGGGTACCGGATTGCGAACTTTCAGTTACCGCTCGTGGTACATCAGGCCGACCACTGAACGTGGCAATGCCCTCACACATCTGGCCGAGCTATTGCTGACTCCGGGTGGGCTGGTAATCCCGTCCATTGAACTGGGCCGCGCCATGCTGGAAATAAGCTCAAGAACAAGCGAATTACCTAATGGAACATTGATTGATAACCTGGACAGCATACGCTACGCCGAGCTCTATCATCGGGCAATGAACAACTGAGTTAATCTGTCATCCTGGACACCAACAGTACTCAATAGCTTTAGCCCCGGACGTGCGCGGCAGGTATACTTAACGCCTAATTTTTGCTGTGAACCAGCAGAGCGCACCAACGCCGGAGCGCCCAAACGAGGAGCGGGATAGATCCCATGCTACAGCGCATTACAGGTCTGCTGCTGATCATACAGAGCCAGCTGGTCAGTGCCGGCGTCCTCGACGTGTTCCGTCAAGAGGATGGTCATACCAACTGGCAGTACGTAGCCAACTTCTCCAGCGGCGTGTTTATTCTTGCCCTGTCCTTCACCGTGTTGCGGCTTTTTTTAAGTCGGCGCGAGGTGAAACGCTACAATCACAAGCTCGAGGAAATCAGAAATCAATTGGAGGAACGCGTTCGCGAACGCACCGCCACCCTCAATGAATCCAATCGCCTGCTGCTGGAAAGTAATTCATTACTGGAGGGAGAAATCAGTCAGCACCGCGAAACAACCAATCTGCTGCGCTCTTCGGAAGCCTACATCAACAATATTTTGCGCTCCATGCCACTGATGCTCATCGGCTTGAACACACAGATGCAAATTACCCAATGGAACCGCGGCGCAGAAGAGATTACCGGCATACCTTCTGACGTTGCTCTGGGCCAGGATTTATGGGAAGCCTACCCGGTAATCACCGTACTGCCACAGCAGATAAAACAGGTGCTTGATCAACAGACGCAACTCAACTTGAAGCAAAGTCAGCGGGGTCACTACCATTTTGATGTCACCATCTATCCGCTCACAGAACAGATCGAAACTGGCGTTGTCATTCTGATCAACGACGTAACACAGCGCATACAGGCGGAAAACAAGCTTATCCAGCGGGACAAGATGAGCTCCATGGGTGAGCTGGCAGCCACCATGGCACACGATATCAATTCACCCCTGCAGGTAATCATGCAGGATATCGAAGTTGTCCTGGGCAATATTGAGGACGCTGACATCCAGCCAGACTCCCTGCCCGAGCAACAGTTGCGCAACGCATTGATCCAGGGCCAGCATGCCGCAGCAGTGATCGGTAACCTGTTGGAGTTTGCCAGCAATCGCTCGGCTGAAAAGCGACTTGCCAGCGTAACGGGAATAATCGACCACGCCCTTTCAATCGCCCACGAGGTTATTGCAGAACCAACGGGTCTCAGGTTTGGAGACATTCAGGTCGATCGACGTTACGCCGATGATTTACCGCAAACGCCATGCTACGTAGCAGAGTTACAGCAAGTGTTTCTAAGCCTGTTCAGACACGCCTGCCACGCCCTGGGTGAGGTCGACGAGCCCGATCACCACCCGCGAATCACCATAGAGGTCAATGAATTCTACGACTCGCTCTGGGTGAAGGTCAGCCACAACGGCCGCGGTTTGAGCTACGAAGATCAGCAGAGCATTTTCGAACCGTTTTTTGACGACTCTGCCGCTGAGTCCGACTACGATATCAGCAAGCGTCTGTCGTTCTCACATTTCATCATTACCGACCAGCATCATGGTGAAATGGCGGTCACGTCAGATATCGAGCTGGGCACCACCTTTCACATGCAGTTACAGCTAAACCTGCAGGGTCATGGAATACCCAGAGAAATCGCCGATATAGATAGTCAGTAAGTCTCCACGGCAGGGCAATCCGTTAAACAATTTTCTTACTGCGGCACCACCGGGTTGTCTGAAACATCGACCGGGTCTTGTGCCAGGAAACGATGCACAGAAAACAAAACCACCGCCGCTGTCGGCATGAGCAACCACCAAGGCAGACCATAGCCAGCAGGTAAAGTACACACTAATAGCGCCACTGCTCCACCCAGCGCCGCATATGGTAACTGTGTCGCCACATGATCCATGTGGTCGCAACCGGTTGCCAGCGAAGACAGTACAGTGGTGTCCGAAATGGGAGAGCAGTGATCTGACCAGACCGCACCGCATAAGACGCATGCAATGCATGAGTACAAGATATGCATATGTTGAGCATCGGCGATGCCGTTGCTCTCCAGCACTGCCCAGCACAGTGGAATGACAAGGGGCATCAGAATAGCCATAACACCCCAGCTTGAACCAGAGGCGAAACCGGCTCCTGCGGCCAACAGGAACACTATCGCCGGGAGTGAGTAAGGCGACAATGAATCGCCCAGAACTGAGATCAGATAGGGGGCGGTTTGCAATACATTGGTGACATCGGCAATGGCCCAGGCCATCACCAGAAGCAACAATCCGGTGAGCATAAATCTCGCGCCCACCACCCAGGCGTCCATCAATTCCTCCAGCGTAAGCAGCCGTTGCCCTAAGGAGAGAGCAAATGCGGCCATGCAGGACAAGAGCGACGCCCATATCAATACCTTATAGGCATCTGCACTGCCCACAATTTCCTGAAGGCTGTCGCCCTCACCACTAATGTACATCCCACCGATCACACCACCTACCAGACACCCTATGGGAATCAACGCGTTCATTGCTCGTGCCTGCACACCCTCCTTGGTATAAAAATCATCCATCTGCTTATCATCACTCTGCCTCGCCCCCGAGCGCATCACCGCTCCGGTGGTACGCGCCCGCAACTCAGCCTTGTGCATGGGGCCAAAGTCGCGGCCAGTCAGAACAATGACATAGACAAAGAATATGGCAAGAAAGGGATAAAAACTGTAGGCAATAGAGTTGAGAAAGAGAGCGTAGGCGGATTCGGAGATGCCATCGATACTCGATACAGCCTCTTCAATCAGCCCCACCTGGAACCCGATCCAGGTGGTGATGACGGCAATCGTCGCCACAGGTGCTGCTGTTGAATCCACCAGATATGCCAACTTCTCCCGCGAGATCTTCAGATGGTCACTGACAGGTCGCGTGGCATTACCCACGATCATCGTATTTGCGTAATCGTCAAAAAATATAGCCAAACCCAGGCTGGCAATAACGGCTTGTCCGCGTTTGGGGGTTCGAGCAATCGGTATCACCCTGTTCACGACTCCGATCATGCCGCCATTCCGGGAAATCACACCTACCATTCCTCCAATCAGCAACGAAAAAAGCATGATCGCTCCGTGATCGGGATCAACCATAGCGCCGAGTACATATATAGTCATGGTGTCGAAGACACCAATCACGGCGCCTTCGAAGGTCAGCCCGTTAATAGCCCAGGCACCTATGATCAAACCAGCGAAAAGACTGGGCACCACCGAGCGCAAAATAAAGGACAGTAAGATAGCAAGCAGCGGTGGCAGCACCGACACCCAGCCCGGAACGGCTGGTGCGGACGCCTCCCCCAGGGTGCTGTTCGCCTTAGTTAGTTGCAGACTTACTGCCCCCGATTCTCTGGCTGTCACATCCAGCGCGGTGGACCCAGGCCCTAATACGGCAATCTCATCGCCATTGAGTAACAGCACACCGCCACCGGGTGGCACATTATCAATGACAACCTCTGCACCGACGCCAGTTAGAAAAACACGTGGGGTCTGAATCTCGACCTCTCCCGCGGCGAGCCAGGTTGAGCACAGGGTCAATACAATCAAAGTTATCAGGCGGAACATTAGGTTCATCTCGGCCAATCCCGTATTATTGTTTTTTGTTGTCCATATCTATACTACCTCACTCACTGGTATATCGCAGCGACACAGCATTGAAGACCGCGGCAGGGATCAGGTTTCCAGCCCGGCTCTATACATCATCGGGAGAAAATTATGCAGGACGTACGTGTGATCGGTTTCGACGCGGACGACACCCTATGGCACAACGAGCACTACTTTCTGGAAGCCGAGAAAAAATTCTGGGAATTGATGGAAGACTTTTTGCCCCAGCACACCTCTGCTCGAGAACTGATGAAAACCGAGATGCAAAACATCGCGCTATACGGCTACGGGATCAAGGCTTTCATACTCTCGATGATCGAGACCGCGATCCGCATATCCGAGGGCACTATTACCAGTAGTGGCATCGAGCAAATTGTAAACTTCGGCAAGGATATGCTGGACAAGCCCGTCGAATTGATCGACGGCATCGAAGATGTTCTGACGGCACTTGATGGCAGATACAAACTGGTAGTTGTTACCAAAGGTGATCTGCTCGATCAGGAGCGAAAGCTGGTGAAATCAGGGCTGGAGGATCGCTTTCATCATATTGAGATAGTGTCTGAAAAGAACGATCACGAATACCTCAAACTGATGCGTCACCTGGACATAACCCCCGGGGAATTTGCCATGATTGGCAATTCGCTGCGTTCTGACGTCCTGCCCGTACTGAACATCGGTGGCTATGGATTTCACGTCCCATACCACACCACCTGGGAACATGAGCAAGTGCATGCAAAAATCGAACATGACAATTTTTTCCAACTGGCGCGTGCAGCAGACTTTCTCGCCTACATCTAGGCGGCATCAGTTCAGCAACCCGACTTCCCTCAGCCGCGCTGCAATTCCCCGGGCGAGATGAAAGTAGCCCTGCGCGTTGGGGTGAATCCGATCTGCTCTTAACTCGTCATCAGAAAGGACAGACGACAAGACACCGGGAACAAGCAGCGCACCGGTTTCATCCGCCAATTCGCTATAGATTATATTGTCTTCCAGAGACCCCATGGTAGCGCGCAACAATGACACCTCCGGGACCCCGACCAGGACGGTAACCGCACCCGCTGTCTGGCAGGCATTGAGAATGTAAGCGAGATCTACCTTCACGTCGGCAGCCCGGCGCCGCCGCAAAAAGTCATTGCCACCCAACTCTACAAGCACGAGATCCGGCCGGTGCAGCAGCAACAAATCGCCCAGTCTTTCCCGTGCCGCCAGTGCGGTGTCGCCTGGAATACCCGCATTGATTACCTGCCAACCTGATATTTCGGCAAGTTTTTCAGGATAGTCTTCCCCTACCCTGGCACCCGTCCCATGGGTAACGCTGTCGCCAAAGGCAAGCACAACCGATCCCTGAGGGAGAGTCTGATAATCGTCAACCGGCTCAGAACATGCCCATAGTAAAAAGATCGAAAACAGAATAATTCCAATCTTCCACAGCTCATTCCGTCGCCAAAATTTCATGTTCAATGCTCCACCAGGGTGCTCTGTCAAATAAGGCACACAAAACCCGACATGACTTGCTGACACACAAGTAGTAACTTAACTTATTCGCAGCAAATAATGGACTACCTGGCATGACAATATCCATCATTCCCAGCGGTCAGGCTTGTGGCGCCGCGGTCAGAGGCATAGATCTTCGCGAGGAATTATCACCCGAAGTGGTAGCGAACCTCCGGCAGGCGTGGCTTCAGCATCTGGTTCTGTCCTTCCCCGATCAGGCTCTCACCGACGATGACCTGGAGCGCTTTACGCTTTATTTTGGTGGCTTTGGTGAGGATCCTTTTATCGCTCCCATCAACGGACGGGAACATATTATTGCGGTAGAGAGAACGGCCAACGAGACCGCCCCGCTGTTCGCAGAGAACTGGCACACGGACTGGAGTTTTCAGGCGGTGCCGCCGGCTGGTACTTGCCTCTATGGAATCAAGATTCCACCCATTGGGGGCGACACATGGTTCGCCAATCAGCACGCAGCTCTGGATGAAATGCCGGATGAACTGAGACGGCGGCTGGAAGGAAAAATGGCTGTGCACTCAGCAAAAGCCGCATACGCACCTGATGGAATGTACGGGCAGGAGGATCAGGCAACTGATCGCAGCATGGTAATCCTGCCTTCGGAGGAGGCGAACGAAGTGCGCACCCACCCCCTTCTTCGCCCTCACCCCGAAACGGGTCGACTTGGTCTATACGGCTGTTTGGGATACATCATAGGCATCGAGGGAATGAGTGACGAAGATGCATTGCAGCTTCTTATGGATACCCTGGCGTGGCAGACCAGTGAACAGTTCCAGTACCGACATCAGTGGCAGACCAATATGCTGGTGGCCTGGGACAATCGGGCGGTCCTGCATCGGGCCACTGGCGGTTATGAGGGGCACCACCGCTTGCTGCACAGGACCACAGTTGCCGATACCGCAAAAAATTAAAGCCGTTGGTTCCTCCTCACGAAAACCCGCCACAACTGACGGCGCAAGTTTACGTGCGTATCGATGACCAGAGGTCTATGATGGTCGCAACGCGCAATGGAGCTACGTATATGACCCTTTCCTCGACGAATCGGCAACAACGAGAAATCCATCTGGACGGCTGGATTCATCCCGATTTTATCGGTGTCGAAGAAACACTGCGCGAGCAACTCCGGCGCGACTCGGGAGGAGCAGCAGTCTGCGTGTACCACCGTGGCCAATGCGTCGCAGATCTGTGGGGAGGATATCGGGATGCAGAGGGCACCCTGTGGTCAGAAAACACCATGGCACCCAGTTTTTCCACCACCAAAGGCGTGGCATCGACACTGCTGCACATCATGGCCGACCGTGGATTGGTGCATTATGATGCTCCGGTTACCCGCTACTGGCCGGAGTTTGGTCAGCATGGCAAAGACAAGATAACAGTACGCCAGATTCTGGCGCACCAGTCCGGTCTATATCACATCAGGCAGATGATCGACCACGCAGACCGCATGCTGGACTGGGACCACATGGTGACTGCCATTGAGCAAACCGCTCCTATTCACAAGCCGGGTACAAGAACCGGCTACCACGGTCTGACCTTTGGTTTTCTGGTGGGCGAAATCATTCAGCGTGTCACCGGCAAAAAGTTTTCCCGCCTGGTGCAGAGTGAAATTGCCAAGCCCCTGCAGCTGGATGGCCTGTACATCGGTACCCCCAAACGGGAAATTCCACGCGCCGCAACTTTGATTTTTCCGGATACCACGCGCAAGCTGTCGCAATCCTCGTTTGGGCGCTATGCGGAAACCTCGGCGGCCCGACTCAGCAAAGTCCTCGGCTTGCTGGGTATCGATTCCGATCTCTCGAGCATTTTTGACGCCCTTGCCCCACGGGGTATCAGTAATTTTGATTTTGGTTCCCCGGAATCCCTGCGTGTCGCGATACCCGCCGGCAACGGATTATTCACCGCTCGCTCGCTGGCAAAGATGTATGCATTGCTGGCTAATGGCGGAAAATTCGACAATGTAAGACTGCTGTCTGAAGATACCGTGGCCAAAGCCACCACTCTGCAAACTCCAACGGGTCGCCAATCTGTCATTCCCTTCGATATGCGCTGGCGCCTGGGATACCACGGTGTCGCCACTACCCGTGGGCTGCCTCGCCAGGGGTTCGGTCATTTTGGTTTTGGCGGCTCCGGTGCCTGGGCTGACCCCGATAGCCAACTCGCCGTAGCACTGATCGTGAATAGCGGCATAGGATCTCCCTTTGGAGATCTCAGGACAGCAAGAATCAGCGGTTCAGCGCTGGCAGCCGCTCGCCGCCGGCGGCCAGCCCACCACTCTGTCGCCTGATGTTTTTTGTACAGCACAGCATTCTGCTTTGCTGCTGTCTGGCAATGTGCAGCGGCGCATCCGCCTATGAAGAGGCACTCCCGCGCTATGCCCTTATTGTAGGCAACGCAGCATATGCGGCGGCCCCATTGGACAATCCAACCAACGATGCCCGGGATATGGCCAAGAAACTGCGCAAGCTTCGCTATCGAGTCAGCCTGGCCCTGGATCAGAATCCGCTGCAACTTCGTGAAACAGTCAAAGAGTTTTACGCGTCTATCCAAGAAGACAATGCGGTCAGCCTTTTCTACTACGCCGGACATGCTGTGCAGATCGACAACAGTAACTATCTGCTACCGGTGGGCGCACAGTTCAACGACAAGCAGGACATTCGCAACAACGCGTATTCCATGAACAGCCTGTTGCTAGAACTCAGTGATGCGATGAGCGAACAGAATATTATTATTCTGGATGCCTGCCGCAATAATCCTTTCGACAGTGCCCCGCAAGCCACAACTAACAGAGGACTGACGATTTCGACGACTGGGCCCTCAGATCTGGAAACGCTGGCACATGGACTGGCGCCGGTCGAGGCGCCCCCCGGCACCCTGGTCGCCTATGCGACGGAACCGGGTAACGTGGCCGCCGACGGTAGTGGCAGAAACGGCACGTACACCCAGGCACTGCTTAAGCATATTGACAAGTCAGAGACGGCTGAAGCCCTGTTTAAAAAAGTGCGCAGGGAAGTACTACGCACGACGAAACGCCAACAAACGCCCTGGGAACATTCATCCCTGATCGATACTTTTTATTTCGCCCCGCCGAAGAACCGCGAAGTGCCAAACTTCGTAGCCTTCTAGGTCATAACTCAGAAAACGCCTAGAATTCCCACCAACAGCATCGATGATTCCTCAGTAATGCCGTTGAATGTCTGGCCGTCGACGCGAATATCCTGTTCATAGGAATTGTGACGAAACTTGGTTCTAAACAACAGATTTCCGGTCAGCGGCATGGTCCAGCTGATACTAAGTGAATAACCATCGCTGGAGCCACTGTTTCGACCGCTGATATCATCAAATTCGGGTGCCTCTTCATCTTCATCCTGACCGTCATTGTCAGCGAAGAAGCGATTCTCTGCATCGAGGTCAGCGTAGGCCAGTGACACATCCAGCTTCCCATTTTCGGTAGGCCGCCAGCCAAAATTTATCCCTACAAAAGGTCCGCTTTGCTCATAGTATTCACTGTCTGAGTAAGGCTCGTCCTCGTCGCGCCCCAGGACATCGAGATCGGTCTTGCCACTCTTGTAACCTAAAAAAACGCTGATATTTTCGTTTAGTTGGTAGCCAACGGTTAGGTCATAATCGCGACGACTGGCATCACCGGTGAAATCCTCCTCCGACACATCGGCGTCAGACATTGAGCCCGACACATTCAACGCCAGATTAAACCTTTCGTAGGCCATCCCGGCTGTCAGATTGGCCACTGGAAAGACGACCTCCTTGTCGATTTTCTGCTCGAAGGAGAAGGTTCCATATCCCACCTCCAGTCCGGCAAAACTCCTTATCTCGGTGTGATTATCCGCCCACCCGGCAGTAGGTAAGGACGCTGACGCCACCAAGAGTGGGGCAAAAACAGATTTGGACGGCACTTTCTTCTCCATCAAGGCAGGTTAGAGGCTACTCACTCCGGCACTATCCGGATTACCACACTCTAACCTAGCAAGATGAATCAAACAATTCACCTCAGTCCCAGTGAAAACAATTCACGCAAGGGCTACACGATCAATCGACGAGGGTCACCTTATCGGTGATACTGAAGGAGCGCGCAACACCAGAGTTGTTCCCGGTCGAGGGAAGCCGCCATTGCGAGGGATGCCAGAGGTGTGAGTGCCAAACCAGATACTGCTAACGTTGATGGTTTTATTGTCCTGCGCCTGCTTTTATCTCACTACAAGGACCGCCTAATGCGATCTATATTTGTCCAGAATATCCGTGTTTGCTATCAATCGATTCATTTTTAGACCGGGTCAACACGTATCCAGTTGATACCAAATCTCGGCGAACTCCTCGACGATCAATTCGCGCAGCACCCGCGGGCGTGCACGTAGCTATTCGTCTGAATGTATAATCGAGATACAATTGCCCTGCAGCGACTTTGCGCCGCATCCACAGCGCTCTTTAATACCAACTTTTCAGGCGCGGATACGTATTTCCCCCGACTAACATACAGGTACACCAGCGGCAGCACCCCTATGACAGCCCACAACAGCCTATACGCGACACTGTTCTTTGTTCTTGGCCTATTCGTTTCCCCTCTCGCTGCTGCATCGGGGGTGAAGGTTTACGACACTCTTGATCGACCGGTATTTTTGCCGGCACCGGCGGAAAGAATTGTGGCACTGGCCCCCCATATCGTTGAAAACACCTACAGTGCAGGGGCTGGCGCCAAGCTGGTCGGTGCTGTGAGCTACAGTGACTTTCCCGCTCAGGCGCAGAAGGTGCCTGTCGTAGGCAGTCATCAGGCCTGGAGCATGGAAAGCATCGTCGCGCTGGAGCCTGATCTGATCCTTATGCGGGGATCCGACGACAAGCTGAATCGGTTACAGGTGTTGAAAAACCTGGGCTTCACGATCTATGTAAGTGAGCCTAGAGTACTAGATGACATCGTCAAAACTATTCGAGACATCGGCTCGCTGGCGGGCACCATGTCCGTCGGTGAACTCGAGGCGGCTCGAGTCGAACGTGAACTGCGGCGTCTGCGGGCGGAGTACGCTTCGGAGCCTGTTGTGTCAGTGTTTTATCAGTTATGGGATGAGCCATTGCAGACCCTGAACGACGATCACATAATCAGCCGTGTCATCGAGCTCTGCGGGGGCCGCAATATTTTCGGCGACGCTGTCGATCTCGCTCCCAAAATCGACATCCAGGCTGTGTTAAATCGCGATCCGGAAGTCATCGTCGCCAGTGGGATGGATGCCGCAAGGCCTGAATGGCTGGACGATTGGCGTTTGTTTCCTGCCCTGCAAGCTGTGCAGAGCCAGGCATTGTACTTTGTGCACCCCGATCTTTTGCAGAGACCTACGGCCCGGATCATCGAGGGCGCAAGTGAACTCTGCCGACAACTGGATACACATCGACAGACCGCTGCGGTTCTCACGGATCAACCAGCTTTTCTACCAATGCCATAGCCGGCGGTCGCAGATATGCCAGCATGTTCCGGCTGGACAAGTGCGCGCCTTTCGCCTTAAATTAGACGTCTCCGAGAGACCTGAGATTGGCCCCACAACATCACCATGAGTGTACGCGATAAAATCCGCCAGATGGCCGACGAGGCCAGAATTGCCGAAGAAGAAGCCAAGGCAAGTCGAGAGACATTGCGCCAGAAATACGAGGAAGAGGTCAGCCCTGCCCTGGAGCGCCTGTTTGCCTTCTTTGTCGAAATGGAAGAAAACCTCAATTATCTGCAGCCTGACATACGGCCGGTGTACGAGATTCCCGGTTTCGGTGAACTGCGCAGGCTTGTGCAGGGCAACTATCAAATCGACAAGGGCCGCAAGAAAATTCTGAGTAGAGTGCCTTTTCACTTTTCCTGCGATTCTCCCGAGGTGCTCAGAAAGGAGTTTGACGACAACAGGAAGATGGCTTCGGCAGTTGATAGACTGGATCGGGCCGGGCTTACTTTTGACAGCAGAAAACGTCTTGAAGGAGATAACCAGGGGTATGGGGGCCACGTTACCGTCAACGGCCATATACCTGTTTCCATAGTTTTCAGGGGGCTGGAAGAAACTGCCACCATCCAGCTATCCATACGCAATTACTACAACCTCGATAGCGTTAAATCCGAACTTGAACCTGCACAGATCAATGACGGGTTTCTCGAGGAACTGGCGAGTTTCATCCTGCGTGAGCAGAACAACCTGATGACAGTGGAACTCTCAGCGGAAGAAAAGGCTCATTTCTCTTCTTTAGTAGATCAGGAGCGGGAAAAAGAACGCCGCGATCGACTCCGCTACCTGCGTGACCAACTCGAAACTGAGGCCAGACAGCAATTCAACTGATTCCACATAACGCAATTGGTGATTTTCACATCATTTGCACCCCCCTATGAGTACACAAAACACTACTTCCGGGCTAGACTGAGTCACGCCTTCACCACTACCTATCAGGTTGATTTCACCATGAAGAATTTCAGTAGCAAGACTTATCCTGCACCATCCATAATGGCCGCAGCAGTCGCTGCCGCCACTATGACGTTATCCGGTTTCTCTCACGCCCAGGGAGGCGCACTTGAAGAGGTACTGATCACTGCGCAGAAACGCGAACAGAGCCTGCAAGAGGTGCCCATCTCCGTAGCCACCATGTCCGGCGACCGAATGGAGGCCATTTTCAGCGATGGCTCCGATATTCTGGCCCTTGGCACCCGGGTGCCGGGCCTTTACGCAGAATCTTCCAACGGGCGTATATCTCCGCGTTTCTACATTCGCGGACTGGGTAACGTTGACTTCGACCTGGCGGCCTCGCAACCAGTCTCCATTGTCATGGACGACGTAGTCATGGAAGCCGTCACGCTGAAAAGTTTTCCATTGTTTGACGTCAGTCAGGTAGAGGTGATCAGGGGTCCGCAGGGCACCCTCTTTGGCCGCAACACCATCGCCGGCATTGTCAAATTTGATACCCGCAAACCTACAGATGAAAGCGAGGCGTATTTCAAGGTCACCGCAGGCAACTATGGAACCAAGAATTTCGAAGGCGCTATCGGCGGCTCACTGGTAGCGAACACTCTCTCGGGACGTTTTTCGCTGCTGTCTCAAAATCGTGACGACTGGATTGATAATGGTTTCACCGGCAAGAGCGACGCCATGGGTGGCTTCGAAGAATTGGCCTACCGCGCGCAATTGATGTGGACACCCACTGATAAATTCACAGCCCTGTTCAGTCACCAGGATCGCGATCTGGATGGAACTTCTTCAATATTTCGCGCCAACGTGTTCACCACCGGCAAGAATGGCCTGAACGGCAACTACGATAGAGACAAAGTCTACTTTGACGACGGCGATAATAATCCGCAAGAGATCGAGGCATCGGGTACAACCTTGAAGCTGGAATGGACTCTGGAAGATATGACTGTTACCTCTATCACTTCGTATCAGGAAGCCGACAGTCGCAGCCTGGGTGATATTGACGGCGCCGCAGCACTGGAAGATGGCAGCGCAATACCCGGACCCATCCTGTTTTCAGCGGTCACGGAAGATCAAGCGGAAGCCGAGCAAATGACCCAGGAGCTTCGCATTGCCAGTGAATATGGCGGTCCCTGGAATTGGCAGGCGGGCGCATTCTACTTTGACTCAGAGCTTGCCGTAACCACCATCGACGGCTTTTTCGGCGCCACCACCGTTATCCATGAAAACACCACATGGGCGCTGTTTGCTCAGTCCAGCTATGACATCACGGAAGACCTGACCATTACCGGCGGGATACGCTACACCGATGACGAAAAGGATCTGAAGGTAGGCGCACAGAATGTTGATGGGTTTGCAGTAGTAATTGGTGAAGCAGCCATACAAGACTACGATCCGGTCAGCGTCAATGATGATCAAGTCAGCTGGGAACTCAGCGCCAACTACACCGTGGATGACGATTCCAGTATTTTTGTAAGAATGGCAAACGGTTTCAGGGCCCAGAGTATTCAGGCAAGGGATCTCGCTTTCGAAGGACTGCCGTCCATAGCGGATTCAGAAACGATCACTTCTTTCGAAGCCGGATATAAAGCAGATCTTATGGACGGTCGTGCACGACTGAATGTCGGTTTGTTTTACTACCGCATTGATGACATCCAACTCTCTGCTATTGGTGGGGCAAACAACGGCAACAGCCTGCTGAACGCCGAAGAAGGTGAGGGGCGTGGATTCGAAATCGATCTCGAGTACGCACCGACGGACAATCTCCTGATAACAGCCGGCTACGGCTATGCAGACACCGAGCTCAAAGATGCCGGCTTGACCACCGCACCCTGCGGCTCAAGGTTCACCGGCGCAGGCTGCACCGTGACAGACCCTCTGGACAGCAATGGGTTGGCTCTGATTGACGGAAACCCGTTCCAGGCTGCACCGGATTCAACGCTGAGTTTTACTGCACGCTATGCCATCCCGATCGATTCAGGCGAGATCTATATTTTTACCGATTGGGCCTTTCAGGGCGCAACCAACCTCGCGCTGTATGAATCAGTTGAGCTGAATACAGACGACCAATATGAAGGTGGTTTGCGCGTAGGTTACATCAATCATGAAAACGGTTATGAAGTGGCTGTATTTGGCCGCAATATCACTGACGAGGACAATGTAAAAGGCCAGATCGACTTCAACAACAATACAGGCTTTGTGAATGATCCGAGTATGTGGGGCATCGACTTCCGCATGGATTTTTGAGACCTACCAGTCATAGTGCACACAGCTCTGCCAGAAAAGCGGGTCCTCAGCCACCTGATTGGGAATACGCCACTGCTTTATCTGCAGGAGGTATCACAGCTGACCGGCTGTGACATCTACGGCAAGGCTGAGTTTATGAATCCCGGGGGTTCGGTCAAGGATCGCACCGCCCTGGGTATTATCGAGGCGGCTGAAAATGCGGGTGAACTGCAGCCCGGCGGTGTGATACTGGAAGGTACGGCGGGTAACACCGGCATTGGCCTGACTCTGGTAGCCAACGCTCTGGGTTATCAGTCGGTCATTGTTGTGCCAATGAACGCCAGCAAGGAAAAGATCGATATCCTGGAGATGCTCGGCGCTGAACTGGTCATGGCACCCTCTGTCCCGTACTCAAGCCCGCATCACTACATTAAAATGGCAGAAAAAATTGCGGCTGGCCGTGCCCAGTCAGAACACAACGGAGCCATCTGGGCCAGGCAGTTCGATAATCCAGCGAATCGCCAGGTTCACTATACGACCACCGGACCTGAAATCTGGGATCAAACCGCGGGCACTGTGGACGGATTCGTATGCGCCGTAGGTACCGGTGGCACTTTAAGCGGAGTCGCACACTCACTGCGCGAGAAGAATGCCAATATCAAGATTGCACTGGCAGATCCCATGGGTTCCTCATTATATAACCACTACGTCAATGGTCAGCTGGCCGCCAGCGGGGAATCAATAGCCGAGGGCATTGGCGTTTCTTTTGTCCCGGGAAACCTGGGAGACCTGGATGTCGATTTCGCCTATCAAGTGGACGACGATACAGCCCTCCCACTGGTATACAATCTGCTCAAACATGAAGGAATATCTGTCGGCGGATCATCGGGCATCAACATTGCTGGAGCAGTTGCCCTTGCTCAAGAACTCGGCCCCGGACACACCATTGTGACCATCCTCTGTGATGCCGGCGATCGTTACCAGAGCAAGCTGTACAATGTCGAATACCTGTGGAAGCGCAAACTACCCTACCCCGACTGGATAGCCAGTTAGCCGCCAGCTACGTTCAGGGCGCCGCCGTTGAGTCCGAATCAGCCCGCCGCAGCGCTTCTTCGATTCCGCCCACATTTTGTACACTCTGGTAGCCCTCGGACTGCAGCGACTCCTTGGCAATACCCGCTCGTCGACCGCTGCCACAGTACAGTAATATCTCTGTGTCTTTGCTGACGCCCCGCTGTGCCAGGCCGGCCACAATGTCACCAAATTCGATATTCAGTGCTCCCTCGACATGACCGCGTTGATATTCACTGGCCGTGCGGACATCAACCCAGAGAGCAGCATCGTCATTTGCCATGCCAGCGCTGACAAAGAAAGTGAGACCGAGGACCAACGATCTGAGCATTTGCATAGAATTTACCTCTATTGATTAACGCGACTCGTATTACACAGATGCCAGGAACAGCTATTATGACAGTATCTGCAATGTAACGATATTTACAAGTTGATCGAGGCAGCACACTAACGATGACACAGGGTAGAACAATCGCAATCGCAGGTAATATGGGTGCTGGCAAGTCCACCCTGGTCGACTTTCTGTCCCGGACTTATGGCATCGTCCCCTTTTACGAGCCCAATGATGAGAATCCCTACCTGCCCGATTTCTACGGCGACATGAAGCGTTGGGCCTTCCACTCGCAACTGTACTTTTTGAGCAATAAATTTCGTATGCACCAGGAACTGGACCGCATGAGTGACGTAGTGGTACTGGATCGCACCATCTTTGAAGATGCTGAAATATTTGCCACAGCCTTACATCGAATGCGAAAACTTAACGGTCGCGAGTGGCATACCTACTGGGGCTTGTACGAGAGTATTCTACAGGCGATCAGACCACCCGATCTTATGATTTACCTGCGCTGTTCCATGCGCACACTGAGGAAGCGGATTAAATTACGTGGTCGCGCGATGGAGCAGGATATTCCGCTTTCCTACCTCAAACATCTTGACCGCTTATACGAAGAGTGGATTGCGGGCTACAGCCTCGGCGAGGTGCTGGTGCTGGACACTGACAAACTGGACTACATCAACGACATGATGGATTGTCTCGACATTATGGAGCGGGTTGAAGCACTACTACCCAGCACACTCAAGAAACCCTGATACCTCAGCGTAACTCAAATTCAATCTGATCGGCGCGCTGCAGGCGCAGATCCAGATCGTTCAGACTTTCAGCGTCGACGCCATCAAACACCAGGTCAATCAGGTCGTTTGCGCTGCCTTTAAAGGTGAGACTGAGTTCGACAAAATTTGTGTTGGGACTACCATCCAGCACAATACTGTTCTGTTTGATCTTTTCGATGCCGGCAACCCCCTGCAGCGCTTTCTTGAAGTCACGCGCCTGGCGATAGGATTCAAGTCCCCACAAGCGCAGGGCGTACTCACTGCCCTGCTGTGCTATATCCGCAAACTGAATTTTGACCAGATTAATCAATTCACCGGACAGCTTTTCCCCCGCTTTTTTAGCGGCTGAAGCTGCGTTCACACCCCGTGCTGTAACGATTGTATCGGCGAATATTTCTCCCGATGTGGCCGCCACCACCTGACAGGCGGCATCAATAATGACATCACGCAATCCGTAGCTCTCTGACCCCTGACGTTCGCTCACCTCCACCATCCAGGTTACGTCTGCGTTGTGCATAGCCCCCAGGCGAGATGCCGCGGACACCGGCCCCTCATCAGCCATCATCCGTGAGATTTCTTGTCGCAATTGTTGACTGACATCGGGGTTCACTACCTTGAATCCGTTATTCACCAGGTGCTGGTTCAACTGTCTGTGAATACTGCGGGTAAAGTCTGAGTTATTTTTGCCGTAGGGATCAACGATGACCATACTCACAGGGTTATCCAACTGCTCGAGCAGCAGTCGGATGTTTCCCTCCAGGCGATCGCTGTCTACTGCTGCTCTAATACGCACCGTCCACCAGTCTTCCTGCTGACTTTCCTCCAGCACGTCAAACTCGGTGACCACGCCGCTGGATATGGCCCGCACGCGATCACTCTGCAACATAAAGTCCTTCAGGTAACTCTCCGAGTGAAGCGCCACGCCCAAGCCCTCTTCGATGGCCGATCGTTGCGCATCACGCACGGCCAGTCGGCGACTATCTCCTTCACCGGTTGCAACGACTTGTGCAGTCATGGACAGTGGTTTGGTGCTTACCAGGCTGGCGAACAACAGCGTCCAGAGCAGCGCCAGGGAGCGCTTTTTCACAAGAAAAACCTGCCGAGCAGCAAAACTCATAGCGCTAGTTGAAACCCAGCGTATCCAGCAGTCCTTTTACGGCCTTGACGCTATCATTCTTTTTTCTGGGGGCAATTTCGAAAGTCATGGCGATCTCGACCTTTCTAAAATCATTCTTGCGCATTGTTGCAGTGGAATACTTTTCGCTCACCTCGAGAACTTTGGCCTTGCCGAGTAACTTGCCCTTGCTGGAGCTGAGTATCTCGTTGGTAACCGGATGCACCAGCGTCTCGCCCTCACCATATATCAATACTTCCCGACCGGCTTCCAGACCGAAGTTGGCACCCGCATCCAGATAAACTACATAGGCCTTATCCTGCCGTTCTTTCTTGATGACATAGCCCTTGATGGGAAACTGTCCTTCCAGATCCGGTGCGATATTTTCTACCGCATCAGATACCGCGAGTGGAATTACTGCCGCTTCAGTGGCATCCCCTGTCGCGCTGCCCTGAACGCTTTTGGAGAAAATAGTTTCGTTGGTCTCGACATCGACAACCTGTACATTGATATTGACCTTGGATACACCGCGTTTGACCTTGGTTTTCCCCTCGGTCAAAGAAAAGGAATCCCGTTGTTGCGCGCTGTAACTCGCATTGGCAACACTGCCGAAAATGACCAGACTGGCCCCCGCTTTCTTCCCGAATTCAGCCGCCGTTGATGCGTCCACATATGCAGACTGCGAGAAATTCATCTCCTCGATGATTTTGTCCATGCGCATGCGTTCAACAATCTGAACATGCGGTAGCTGCACAAGAATATCGGTAATCTCTTCCCGCACCTTGTGACCCAGATTGAGGCCTTTGCGACTACGATCATCAAAATCCGAGACAACAACAATGGGAGTCTGTGCTAGAACCTGGAAACAGCAACAACTGAGGAGCACTGCTGCACACCGTAAAATTCTCATGTTTTAACCCAATGTAAAATGCGCATAGACACCGCATAGCATTAGCGGACTAGTGTAGTCCGTGCAGGGATAATCTCAAGCTTGCGCGCCGTCAACATCAAGGGCCAGCAACATATTCTCGACTTCAACGACTGACTTCGGGCTCAGGACCATCGAACCGACCGTCAAACCACCGCGCTAGCGCAGTATCAAACAGCAAACTGTATAGAGCCGGCACGAACAACAGCGTCAGCAGCGAACCAACAGCCAGCCCGGCAACAATCACAACTCCCATTGCAATCCAGAATTCACCGCCAAACAGTATAAGAGGAATCAGACCCAAAATAGTGGTGAGGGTAGTCATCAGAATCGGACGAAACCGGGTTAAACATGCAGTCACTAGCGCGGTGCCAACATCGGCGCCAGCTTCGCGCTCAGCATCTACCTTGTTGGTCAGCACAATACCGTTGTTAACAATAATTCCCGCGAGGCTGAACAGACCCAGCATGCCAGTAAAGGAGAAATTGACCCCTGAAATCAACAAGCCACCTACTGCACCTATCAGTATTAGCGGGATGGTTGCAAGGATAATTACAGGCCGTCGTACTGAGTTGAACTGTAATATCAGCAAGAGCACTATCAACAACAAACAATGAGGCAGGTATTCGAATAGCGCCGAATTGGCCTGTGATGAAGATTCCAACTCTCCCCCAAGTGTCAGATGGTAGCCCTCAGGTAAATCCAACACCGTCAAATCAGCTTCAGCCTGGCTGTACAATTCCGCTGCCTGCATCGCGGGATGCCGGGCATAAACCGTCACCGTGCGGACCTGATTTCGACGTCGAATCTGTGGTAGCTCAACTTCGCCAACGATTCTGGCCACCTGCAAAAGCGGAATAGGCACGCTGGATTCGCTGGACATCACATTGAGTGTGCCCAGCTTGTCAATTCGATCGCTGGCCTGATCATCGGCGCGAAGCATCACAGGAATGACATCCTCTCCCTCTCGATAATCCGTCACTTGTACCCCATCAATCAGGCTACTGAGAGAGCTCGCAATGGCATCGCTGCTGACTCCTGCGCGACGTGCGAGCTCCTGATCAATCTCGACCTTGAATTTGAGAATCGGGTTATCCCAGTCATCACGTATATCTCGAGTACCAGGCACTGTTCTGAAAATATCCTGCAGCTGCAAGGACAGGTTTTTCAGCGGCTCAAGTTCGGGGCCGCTGATACGCAATTCAACCGTTCCGATTGAGGAAGGGCCCATATACAGCTGATCGCTGCGCCCTCTTACCCAGGGCAATTCCTCCCGCAGGTACTCATCGACGCGACGCATCACCGCCTCAACGTTCTCAAAACTGTCGGTATTAACCACCAGATAGCTGCGATAGCTGGCTGGGTCCGGTGGAGACAGCGCCAGGTAGAAACGTGGCCCGCCGCTATCAACATAGGCGATGTTACCGGTAACATCGGGGTTGGCTTCAGAGTCAGACAACCAGCGGGACAGCTGCTGAGTTGCCGCGAGAGTTTCTTCGATACGTGTTCCCGCAGGAAGGTCGAGATAAACCATAAACTGGGGACGATCTGAGGCAGACATAAATTGCTTCGGCACATACTGGAAGGCAAAGACTGCCACCATCAGCAACGCAACCATCGACCCAACGAAAAGAAGCCGCTGCCTGATAACCCATTGCAGCAAACCCTTGTAGACCGATTGCAGTTTTCCTGCAGCAGCCTGTCCACTTTCATCTTCCAGTTCATCCTTCAGCAGCCACATACAGAAGCATGGTATTACAATGGTCGCCAACAACCAGGAGGAGAGCAGAGCAATAATGATGACCTGGGCAAGTGAGCGTAAAAATTCCCCGGATGTATTCTGAGCCAAAATTAGAGGAACAAACGCCAGAATAGTTGTCAAAGATGAAGACAGCAGTGGCCAGGCCAACTCGGAAACGGCGTCGAGAACAGCCTCTCGCCTGTCCTGTCCTTGCCTGAAACGACGGGAAATTTCCTCGGCGACCACTATGCCGTTATCAACCAACAAGCCCAGTGAAATAATAATGGCCGCGATCGAAGTCCGGTGTAACTCAATACCCCAGACAGCCATGCCCAACATGGCCATCATCATGGTCATGGGCACAATAGCCCCGACGATCATTCCAGTGCGCATACCCAGGAACAACATAACAACCACCAGCACGATTGCAACCGTCTGCAATAAATTTGAGGTTGCATTGTTGACAGCCTCCGCCACCAGTCTCGGCTGATAAGTGGCAACATCCAGATTAACCCCTACCGGTAGCGTTAACCGCAGCCGATTTAATTCAGCGGTCAGTTGTCGGCCGAACATCTGGGTATTGGTGTGCGAGATAGCCTCAACGGCTATGGCAATAGCTCGCCGTCCGTTATAGAGCACAGGCGCGGTGACTGGATCAACGTAACCTCGGTAGATAGTGGCCACATCCTGTAGATAGAGCAACCCGGTGTGCCCCGGAATTTCTATGGGCAGGTGTCGAATATCCTCGAGTGATTCAAAGCTACCAGAGGGCTCCAGGGTAAAAGATTGCCCCTCGACGGAAAACCTGCCTCCTGGAGAGACAACATTCTGGGTTTGCAGCAAGGACATCAACTGATTGGGATTAAGGCCGTACTGAGCGATCAGGTCCTGGTTAATATCCAACCAGATTCTTTCGTCCTGCACTCCATAGCGATCCGTACTGGCCACCAGGGGCAAGGTCGCAATCGAATCTGCAATATCTTCAGCCAGGTGACCGAGTTCAGCATCAGAGTACTCGTCTCCCTGGAGCACCAGCGTAGCCGCCGCAACGCTGCCCACATCATCGTCAACATAGGGTCCATAGGTTCCCGCTGGCAATTGCTTACTGACATCATCCATTTTATTTCGCAGTTCCTGCCAGATCGGAGCAAGATCGCTGTAGCGGTCACTCACCTCGGGGCGAACAATGGCCAACCCGGTTTGCACAACCGTAGTAATGTCCTCGACCTCCGGCATCTCCTTGATGGCAGTCTCCAGTGGTTCGGCTAACAACTGCTCCACACGTTCGGGTGACATACCAGGAAACTGCACAGTCACGGCGGCGGTACGAATGATAATCTCGGGATCTTCCCGGCTGGGAAGTGAAAAATAGGTGGCCGTACCGGTCAGTACCAGTAGCAGACATGTGGCAAGTGTAAATCGGGAATTGTTCAGCGCTGCCGCAGTGAACGCCCTCATCTGGCAGGCTCCCACAGTCTTACCCGCATACCTTCTCGCAGAAACGCCACGCCAGCCACCGCATAGAGATCACCGGGCTCTAAACCCTCGATCACCCGCACCCGAGATCCTACCACCCCACCGAGGGTCACCTTGCGACCAAGCAACACGCCCTTATCCGGATCGATGACAAACAGCTCATGACCGATTTCGTCAGCATTGCCCAGTTCTTTAAGATCGCCACGCATAAATGCACTCATAGGCAACAGAAATGCACTGTCTTCACGCTTGCGCAGTACAAAATTCGTAGAAGCACTCATGCCAATGCGCAGATCGAGATCGGTAGCCGCCAGCGTGACCAGCACCGAAAAGGCATTGCCCACCTCGACCTCACCGCCAATCTGGGAAACCGTGCCGGCTATACTCAGCCCGGGCAGGGTAGGAAAGCCTACCTCTACATCCTGGCCATAGAAAACATGGCGGATGAGCGTTTCTGGTACGAGAACCTTCACCTGCAGGCTGGTGGGAGAATTAAGCATAAAGGCCTGTTTCCCGCCGCCTACCTCCTGAAATGGCTCGATGTCACGGCTGATGACCACCCCGTCAAAAGGAGCAATCAATTGGGTATTCTCAAGATCCCGGCGCGAGTTATCCACATTGAGCTCCGCTATCTGCAAGCCACTGGCGGTCGCTTTCAGCCGCGTCTGGTCGGTATCAGCTTGAACCCGGCTGATGGTTCCCGCCCTGAGTAGCTCAACATTGCGCTTGACCACCCGTTGCTGTTCCGCATGTTCTGCCATGCGCGATGCACGATCTGCCTCAGCCTTGGCCAGACTGCGCTTATGATCCTCCGCATCGAGCTCTGCCAGCAGCTGTCCTTTCTTTACCAGATCGCCCCTGTCAACAAGCACAGAGGAAACCTTACCTGGCACCCGAAAGCTCAGAGAGGAAGACACATTACTTTGCACCACTCCGGAGAAGCTGCGCTGTTCACTGGCAGTTGATGGTGTGGCAACCTCGTACTTCACGTAAGGGATATGTTCTTCGACATTCTTCTTCTCAGCTTCACAAGCCAGCAGACTCACCACAAACCCCAGCAATATGGCATGCCTGGCAAAATATTTTATCGACATGTGCTTCTCCGCAATGTTGTGGAATCGGGTAAATCCTGACAGCAATTCTGCGGCGGGTACAGTGGTAAGCATCGAATATCAGTTATAGACCACCGGACATAAACTCTGCGCCCGCAACGTGGCAAACGGATCTCTATAGTCCAGGCCAGGATGCCTCTCCTATGCCTTGAGTGCCTTGAGTCTGTCTATACCCAGGACAATAGAGCGCGTGGCTCGATCCGGCGCATCAATTCGCTCCAGCAGCAGTTCAACCGCCTCTGTCGCCATCAAATCATGAGGAAGTGCTGCCTCACCCTGCTTCTTCACGTGCTGCGGGTTCCAATGAATACTATCCATACCATCAACAGCCTGGCCCATTACCACCAGGTGCAAGTGCTCCGGCACCTTTACGGGCCGCGATCCCAGTGCCCACACCACCCCATCAACGCCCTGTTTCAACAGGAGCTCCAGCAAGCCTCCTGTATCTTCACTGTGTTGAACCGCATCTATCATGATGGTGAGACAAGACCGTGCCCGGGCCGCGCGCTCTATCCGTTGCGCTATCAATGCACTCGCTGGTTGCGTAAAATCGTGCAAAATCAGTCCAATACTGCCGGTGCGTCCGGTTCGTATCGCTTGAGCCGCACGATTTGGCGAATAGCCGAGCTTCTGTGCCGCCAGACGCACCCTGCGCCGCGTCGGTGCGCTGACGGAGCCACGCCCTGTCATCGCGTAGGACACCGTCGTCACGGACACTCCAACGGCGCTGGCAACGTCCTTTAGCGTCGCCATGGCGCAAGCATAAATTCGGGCAGAAATTCAAACTTCATGGCCTTGGGCAACAAATTGACTTAATCGATTCACTTTAGAATACGCCACTGATACTGCTGAATCCACGGAATTCGCATCACTATGCTGCAATGCGCGGACAAACAACACTGTAAACCCCTCTTTTTTGTAACTATTCCTCATTTGTAAAGAATAAAAATGAATAATAAACATATTTTTATATCATTATTTGTAATAAAAAAATGAAACGATTAACTTGACGGTTTAGTCCACATATTATGTTAAGGTTTAGCCACTCCGGGCAACTGGGGGCAGTGAGTTAATTGATCACCAATGACAACGACACAGCGATTTGTCAGCCAAAAAACGCGGGGCGGACCGATACACGCAGCTTCACTGGGCGGTCGGTCAGAGTAAAGGAACAACGCCCCTCAAAGCAGGCGACAGCGGAGTCAACTTAGCACCCGTGGCAAATCAAACACATACTTGGAGGCAAGCATGAAATTCGGCAAAGCCATTTCGGTCACCGGCCTGGCGCTGGTAATGCTGTTGTTCGCACCTGTCGCGTCCTTCGCGCAGGAAACGACATCAGCAATACGCGGCAGAGTAATCGGTGGCGATGGGACACCAATGTCCGGCGCCAGCATAGCAGTAACCGACACCCGGACCGGTTCTACTCGCAACTATTCTACCAATGAATCCGGTACATTTTTTGCCGCACGCCTGCCGGTTGGTGGGCCCTATGACGTAACCGTCAACGGCGCGAGCAAGGTTACTATCCCGTCTATTACCCTGGGCGATACCTACAACCTGTCAATAGACATGTCTGCCATAGAGGAAGTTGTGGTTACCGGTACGATGCAGAACATGGAGGTTGCGCCTGGTCCTTCGGCAAGCTTTGGCCTGCTGGATCTGGAATCCTATACTGCTATCAGCCGTGATATCGCGGAAGTGTATGCCATTGACCCACGTATGAACCTGGACAACACCGACGATGGCTACGCGGTCAACTGTATCGGCAAACACCCTCGTTTCAACAGCACCACGCTCGACGGTGTTGGTCATGGGGACCGCTTCGGTCTGAACGACAACAGTTACTCCACCGCAACCGGTATGCCATTTCCCTACGACGGCGTACAGCAGATTTCTGTATCTCTCGCTCCCTTTGATGTCACCTTCGGTGGGTTTTCTGCCTGTAACATCAACGCGGTAACCAAGAGCGGCACCAACGAGTGGGACGGTGGTGTCTTCTACGACTGGAGCAGCGACGACTGGAAAGGCGATTCACTGGGTGAAGATGCCCAAGACCTCGGCGGTGAGGACTACACTGAAAGCCGCAAAGGTTTCCACATCGGCGGCCCGCTGATCGAAGACAAGCTGTTCATCTTTGCCGCCTACGAAGAATCTGAGCGTCCACGGTTTCTGTCTCGCGGCTATGCGGGTTCAGGCAACGGCGTAGAGCGCGACTGGTTGAGCGAGTCTGACTACAACCGAATCGTCAACATCGCGCAGACGAAGTACAACTATGACCCAGGCGGTCAGCCAGGCAACGGCGCACAGGAAGACGAGAAATATATGGTGCGCGTAGACTGGAACATCAATGACGAGCACGACGCGACATTGATTTACAACTACTACGACGGCTTCCAGGATCGTGATTCAGACGGCGACTCAAACGAGTTCGAATTTGCCAATCACTTCTACACCAAGGGTGCTGAATCAGAGACTTATACCTTCAGGCTCAACTCGCAGTGGACAGATGCCCTCTCCACTGAATTGTTCCTCAGCCAGACCGAGATGAACGATTCCCAGGTCACAGTTGGCCCCAAAGACTTTGCCGATATGCAAATAAGCGTCGGCGGCCGAACCGGCACTGTTTACCTGGGTGCAGATGATTCCCGTCAGGGAAACCAGTTGAACTGGGACTCCGATCTGTTCAAATTCAGTCTGCAGTACCTGTGGGGTAATCACGTTATCACCGCTGGCTACGAGCAAGACGAACTAACCGTATTCAACCTGTTTGTGCAGCACTCCAATGGTGGTGAGTACGATTACTTTGACTCCTCAACCAGAAATCCATCTAGTTGCGCAGCTCTGTCTGCACAAGGTCGTGAAGATGATCCTGATTGTGGTACCTCAGGCATAGACAAGTTCGAGCTTGGTCTACCCAGCCGTATTTACTACGGTAGTGGTGGTGGAACAAACGTAGCAGCAGACGCTGGTGCCCAGTTCACCAACACACAGCACAGCTTGTATATACAGGACGAAATCTATTTCGAAGACTACGAGCTGACGGTAACCGCCGGATTGCGCTACGAGCGTTTCGAGAGTAGCGACAGCCCGACTTACAACGATGCTTTCACCCAGGCCAACGGTGTTCGCAACGACCACAACATCGACGGCGTTGACCTGCTGATGCCACGTATAGGCTTTACCTGGGAAGCTCGTGAAGATATTACCCTGCGCGGCGGCATCGGCCTGTACTCTGGCGGTAACCCCAACGTATGGCTGTCAAATGCATACAGCAACGATGGATTTACCAATGTGCAGCTTCGCCGCAGCTTCGGTGACTCAATCTTTGACCTGCCCCTTTCAGGATCAGGACGTCCGGGTTATGACGTACCACAGAGCATGGTTGACGAGGTGCTAGCCACCACCGTCGACAACGCTTCTGACAGCCGTCTGGTCATTCTTGACCCCGGTTATGATCAGCCATCAGAGTGGAAATTCGCCATCGGTGCAACCTGGCAAATGCCCTGGTTCGACATCCAGGCGGACGTAGATTACCTCCATTCAGAAATGAATGACCCGGCGATATATGTCGATCTGTCACAGTCCATCATCGGACAGACCATAGATGGCATGCCCATCTACGGTTACACCAATGGCCGTGACAATTACATGCTCACCAATAGCAGCAAGTCTCCCACTTCCGACGCTTTCTCGGTCGTACTGCGGAAAAACTTTGACTGGGGTCTGCATGTGACGGCTGGTTATGCTTATGTCAGTGCGGAAGACGTCAACCATATGGGTAGCTCAACGGCTGGTTCCAACTGGGACAACGTCGCTACCAACGACCCCAACAACGTTGGCGTTGGTGACTCCAACTATGTTACCCCACACCGTTTTACCTTCAGTGCCAGCTACGAGAAGGAGTTCTTTGACGGACTTACCACGCGAATAACACTGCAGGGTTACTCGAAGCAAGGTCAAGCGCAAAGTTTTGTGATGGGTAGTGGCGATCTTGAAGGTGACGGATTCTTCGGTCGCCACCTCCTCTACATCCCAACAGGCATTGATGATCCGAATGTTGTGTTCGGTCCGGATTTTGATATCGATGCATTCTTCCAGTGGGCCGATCGTCATGATCTGAGTTCAGGCTATCAGCGCCGGAATGAAAACCAGGCTACCTGGAGTACTCGTTGGGATCTGCGCTTTGACCAGGAACTACCGACCTTCATTGAAGGCACCAGCGGCAAAGCCTACATGAAGATCTACAACCTGGGCAACTTGATCAATGATGAGTGGGGTCATGTCAATGACGCAGAGTTCTTCTCTGTGCAGGCAGTAGACTCTTCTGTTAACGATGATGGTCAGTATGTTTTCGATGAGTTCAGCGGTGGCTCCATCAACGACCTGCTCGAAGACAGATCATTGTGGGAAGTTCGATTCGGAGTAGAGTTCAACTTCTAAATCTAATCTTGATCTGAGCAAGCCGCGACACTGTCGCGGCTTTTTTTTTGCCTGCTTAATATCGGATGTGAATGAGGAAGCGGATGGGTGTGGCTATGTGATTGATTAACGAGTTCCGAAAATCTTGTCTCCAGCATCTCCCAGGCCAGGAAGAATATAGCCCTGTTCATTAAGACGCTCATCAACAGCAGCGGTATAAATATCAACATCGGGATGAGCAGCAGTCACAGCAGCAATTCCCTCAGGAGATGCCACCAGAAACAATCCCAGGATTCGCTCACAGCCCTTGGATTTCAGTAGATCAATGGTGGCAATTAAAGTGCCGCCGGTAGCCAGCATTGGGTCAACTATCAACGCAGTGCGCTCGGAAACATCTTTTACCACCTTGTCGAAGTAAGGTACCGGCTGCAGTGTTTCCTCATCGCGATAAAGACCCACCACACTGATCTTCGCGGTGGGAATCAACTGCATCACACCATCCAGCATACCGAGCCCGGCCCTGAGAATAGGCACCACAGTCAGCTTTTTGCCCTTGATTCGCTGTACCTGCAGTGTTTCGCCGGTCCACCCCTCTATGTCCACTTCTTCGGTTTGCAGTTCGCGAGCAGCCTCATAGGTGAGCAGATTGCCCACCTCTGCGGCCAATTCCCGGAATTTTTTGGTGCTTACACCCGCTTCCCGCATCAGTCCTACCTTGTGCCGGAGCAGTGGATGATCTATCTCGTGAACCGCCATGCCTTAACCCTCAATCCGCCGTTTATTGTCCAGCGCTGTTTCGTTGTGCCAGCGCCGCCTGAATCTTCGCCGCCAGTGCCGCCGCTTCGCGCTTGACACGCGAGGTATCCAGAGACAACACCTCGCCATTTCTCATCAACACCTGGCCATCAACAACTGTTGATACTACATCCTGCTCGTCGGCCACATAGACCAGATGAGACATGACGTCATAGGTGGGAACAAAGTGCACATCGTTCAGTGAGACCTGGATAAAATCGGCGCGCTTTCCAACCTCAATGGAACCGATCTTATCCCCCAGTCCTATTGCCTCAGCGCCCATGAGCGTCGCCATGTTAAGCACCGTTTCAGCACCCAGCGCCTCCGGATCCATAAGGCTCACCTTCTGTAGAAACGCGGCCAGCCTCATTTCCTCCCACATATCGAGGTCATTATTACTGGCTGCTCCATCGGTGCCGAGGCCGACCTTCACCCCACCTTCCAGCAATCCTGTAACCGGGGCGATACCCGATGCGATCTTCATATTCGACGTGGGATTGTGAATCACACCGACTTTACGATCCGCCAATATGGGAATCTCACCGTCAGTAGGCCACACCACATGCGCGGCTATGGTGGGGCCGGCAAAAAAACCAATATCATCATAAAACTCAATACTCGTTTTGCCGTAGGTGTCACGGGAATAACCGAGTTCGAAAGGTGATTCAGACATATGAATGGAAATAGGCGAAGCCGTCTCCATCGCAGCCTCACGCGTAGCAGCCAGTTGTTCCCCATTGAGCGTGTAGTTTGAATGGGGTCCATATATTGGCGTTATCCGCGGGTGCTTGCCCTGCCAACGCTGTACAAAAGCCCGTGCATTGTTCAAAGAATCCACTGCATCAGCAGAATCGGGGCTCTGCTGGTCTATAACGGTGTGTGAAATCATGGCCCGCATTCCGCAGCGATCCACAACCTCGGCGATAATCTCGGGAAAGTAGTACATATCGACAAACGTGGTCGTACCACCTCGAATCATTTCCCAACAGGCGAGCTCAGTACCAATTCGCACAAACTCTGCATCAACAAACTCAATCTCCGCCGGAAATATATAGTTGTTCAGCCAGTCCATCAGGGACAGGTCATCGGCGACACCACGCAACAGAGTCATGGCCGCGTGGGAGTGACCATTAACCAGACCAGGTAACAGCACCCTGTTCTTTCCATCCAGAGAATCCAGCGCGCGGTAGGCACCTAAAATTGCTGCTTTTGAATCAATGGCAATAATCTCTCCGTCTCGCACCGCAACCGCCGCATCCTTGAGCAATGTGCCACTGGCATCCATGGTGACCAGGTGATCGGCCTCGACGATCAAATCCACTCTTTGTCGCTCATCAATGCGTGACGAATCAGTCGTGACTCCGCTACAAGATGACAAAAACCCGAGCAGGACCACCAGTCCCACAGCTCGACGCCTGAATGAAATTGCAAAGTCAGTCATGATCTATCTGATACACCCCGGGAAAAGTCCCTGCAGCCGTGATTGCAACATTCTAACCCGGTATCATCATGAAAGTGCAGAACCATGCCATCATCTCCAGTGAGGACACCGTGAATAAAAACCCAGAGCTGAGTGCCGCAGACATCAAGTCGATTCCCAAGGTTGAGCTGCACTGCCATCTGGAGGCCTGCCTGCGTTACGAAACCGTTATGGAAGCAGGTCATCAGCTGGGTCTACAAATGCCCACCACAAAAGAAGAGTATGAACGTGAGTGGTTGCTGCAAGCGCCCATGCGCAATCTCGCGGATGCCCTCAAAAGGTTCGACAACATCCAAAAAATCTGGACTGATCCTGCAGTCATCGAGCGGATGGCTCTGGAGGCCTGCGAAGATGCACGAACTCAAGGCATCCGGGTCATGGAATTCCGCTACTCGCCGGATTTCATTACCGCCGGCAAACCAGGCCTGAAATTTGAGGCGGTGCACAGCGCTATTGTCCGGGGAATTGAGGCCGGGCGGCGAGAGGATTTTGCAGTGGGCTTGATCGGTATCGTACAAAAGACTTTGCCAATGCCGGCGGCCGCTGCGACCATGAAATTTATCACCGCCAACGCCGATACGTTCATCGGGCTGGATTTTGCGGACCGGGAAACCATGCCGCTCACGACCTATAGGGACCTGGTAGACGAGGCCCGGGCCGCGGGACTTAATATCACGGTGCACGCTGGAGAGGAGCCTACCGCAGGAGCACCTCAGGAAATCAGGGATGCAATCGAAATACTGCAGGCAGAACGTATCGGCCACGGCTTGCACATCCTGGGTGATGAGACCGTTGTAGAACTGGCACGAGAGAAGAAAATCGCACTGGAAATATGCCCTACCAGCAATTGGTTGACAGGCTCTGTGAGCGCAACATCTGAACACCCTGTTCGGCGCTTAATCGAGGCAGGATTACCTGTGACCATCAACTCCGACGATCCCGGTCTGTTTGGCATCGATCTTTGCCACGAATATATGTTGTTACACCGAGAGCACGGTTTTTCTCTGCAGGATTTCAACGACTGTAACGAAACGGCTGTGAGACAGAGTTTTCTGCCAGAAGAACAAAAACAACAAGCCTGGCAACGAGCAATTGATCAGCGACAGAAGCCATAAAAATATTGACCAAAAGGTCAAATTAAACTTGAATGGAAAGCTTCTGCATATGAGCACAAGCGAGATCGCAGACCATCAGCATTATTACTATCGAGCGACGGGAGAACGACTTAACATGAACCGCACAGGTACTCATTCAAAGCTGTCACTGCTGCTCGCCTTCGGTCTTATTTTGACGCCGCAGTTACTTCTCGCTTTCGGACAAAATGGCCACCGTGTCGTCGGCCAGATCGCAGAAAATCACCTGTCGCCCGCCGCGTTGGCCGCCGTCGACAACCTTCTTGAAGGCAGTTCTCTGGCCATTGTGTCCACCTGGGCTGATGAAATGAGATCAAGCCCTGAACCCTTTTGGCAAGAGCAAGTCGGCAGCAGCTGGCATTACATCAACACCGAAAAGGGTAAGAGTTATCGAGAGAGCAAAAAAAACCCCAAGGGTGACGCCTATGAGGCCAGTCATCGCTTTATGGCCATCCTGGCAGATACCGGTGCGAGCAAGCAGGAACGCGCCACGGCATTACGTTGGCTGGTTCACCTGGTGGGAGACATACACCAACCCATGCACAATGCCTATGCTGAGGATCGCGGCGGCAATCGCGTGCGAGTAAAGTGGTTTGGCGACAATACCAATCTTCACGCGGTCTGGGATACCCATCTGATCGAATCCCTGAACCTTTCCTATACCGAACTAAGCAACTGGCTGGACACCGATGACCCTGAGTTGATCGAAAAATTGCAAGACAGCAATGTTATGGACTGGATTGACGAATCTATCGTCTACCGGGATCAAATCTATAAGCTGGGTAATAGTGACTATGGCTACGGTTACATCTACACCTATATGCCTGTCGCCAAGGAGCGCTTGTTACAGGCCGGCATCAGGCTGGCCGGTGTACTCAATCGCATACTGGACCCGGGTAAATAGGTGCTGGAATGAGTGCTAACATCACCAAGCCACGTTCAGGCACGTGGCGACTTCTTACCACCCTGTGTCTAACTCTACTCCTGGCCACGTGCAGTTCCATGTCACCGCATCTGAATGATTCCACTGCATCAGATGTCAGGGGTTTCACGATTCTGCATATCAACGACGTGTATCGGATTGATGGAGTCAACGATGGACGAGACGGTAGTCTCGCACGCCTGCGCACACTGCGCACACAATTGGAGCGTCTGCATGGTCCAGTCCTGTTAACTCACGGCGGTGATTTTCTCTTTCCCTCTTTGCTCAGCCGGGAATTTGATGGTGCACAAATGATCGATATGATGAATCAGCTCGATGGCGCACCCGATAAAGCTGACCCTTATATGTTTGCGGTGTTTGGTAACCACGAATTCGACAAGGGGCGACTGGATCAAGCCGGTATGCTTCAGCGACGACTGGATGAATCAGAATTTCACTGGCTTGACTCGAATATCACCTGGCTGCGGGACGACAATGAGACGCCCTACATTGATGCGGGAACACTTTCCACCCACCTCCTGGATATGGGTGGCATAAAGGTCGGCCTGTTCGGAATCACTACCAAGAAAGTGGTACCAGAATATGCAGAGATCAACTCCGATTACACCCGGGTGGCGGCGACCAGGACCCGTGAACTTCGCGAGCAGGGCGCGGAGCTGGTAGTGGCGATCACCCACCTGAAGGCAAAAGAAGACGCCAGCATTCTACGCGATCTCGGACCAGCGGGACCGGACCTTATTTTGGGTGGTCACGACCATCATCGATACGCAATTGAAGTCAATGGCAAGTATGTATTGAAGGCTGACGCCGATGCCCGCTCTGCCGTCGTCGCCCGTTTTAGCCGCTCTGCCGCAGACAGCTTTGAATTCAGTCACCGATTCCAGTCCCTGGATTCTTCTATCGCGCCCGATGCAGAACTCGCAGCGCGAGCCGCGAACTGGCATCAGAAATTCAAGCATGTTTTCTGTACCGCAGCGCAACAAGCGGCAGATTGTCTGGACATTACAATAGGAAAAACCGCCGTCAATCTGATCGCAGAGGAAGACTATATCCGCCGCTTCGAAACCAATCTGGGTAATTTTCTGGCTGGTCTCGCGCTTGAGCAATTCGCACCCCTGGGCGCTGACATTGCCTTACTGAATTCCGGCAGTATGCGTATCAATCAGGATATAGCTGCAGGTACAACCCTGACCAGGCGACACCTGGTAGAGCTGTTCCCCTATCCCGCGGAGCTTAAGCTGTTCAGGATAACTGGGCGGGAATTGCAGGCGGCGCTGGACCATTCCGTGGAAGACTGGACCGGGAATGGCTGGTGGCTACAAATCGCCGGTCTGAGCTATATCCACGACCCGATCACAGCCCGGGCACTACAGCCGACCCTGGTAAAGGGAGATCAACGTATTCCCATCGCGCCTGACGACGAAATACTCGCCGTAACGAGCGACTATCTACTGAACCCCAAATTTGGCCAGGACGGCTATCACATGTTTGATCCGAACCGGATAGTAGACACCCCAGAAACATTGCCCGGCTTGGACAAACTGTTTGAGCAGGCGATACGCGACGCGGGAACAGTGGGAATCGCCCCGGTACAGGACGGTCGAATCTGTAATACGCAGCGACGCAACATGCCTTGCCTCCTCGCTGACAAGAGACTACATCCAGGAAAAAACTAACATGGCCTCAATACACATCAATGCAGCACCTGGCGCTTTCGCGGAAACAGTACTCCTGCCAGGCGACCCTTTGCGCGCACGTTACATAGCAGACAAGTTCCTCACGCAAGCTGAGTTGGTGACAGATGTTCGCAATGTCCTCGGGTACACCGGTACCTGGAATGGCAAATCCATCTCCGTCATGGCGAGCGGAATGGGCATCCCTTCAGCTTCAATATATTGCACCGAGTTGATCAGGGAGTACGGCGTCAAGGAAATTATTCGGGTGGGCACCTGTGGTGCGGTTCGCGATGATGTTCAATTGCGCGATGTACTTATTGGTCAAGGTGCCTGCACGGACTCAAATGTGAACCGCATCCGCTTTGGTGGCTACGATTACGCAGCCATTGCAGATTTTGATTTACTGGAACGTGCAGTCAAGGCGGGCCGGGAAATGAACCTGTCTCTGAAAGTAGGCAACTTGTTTTCAGCTGATCTGTTCTACACCCCCGATACCGATATGTTCAAAACCATGGCGGAATACGGCGTGCTCGGAGTGGAAATGGAAGCGGCCGGTGTCTATGCGGTGGCGGCGGAAATGGGGGCTAGGGCCCTGGCGATCTGTACGGTTACCGATCATATACCCACGGGCGCGGCGCTGTCATCAGAAGACAGGCAGTCGTCTCTGGACGAGATGATCACCCTCGCACTCTCTGCTGTATAAGCTGCGATGAGCGATCTTATCGAGACCGCCTCGGCATGGTTGCGGCGCGATCCCGATCCGGGCACGCAGGAAAAACTGCGGTATTTTCTGGCGACAGAAAATACCACGGAACTCGAGCGCAGCTTCTCAGCTCGCATGGCATTCGGTACCGCAGGATTGCGAGGACTGGTGGGAGTAGGCCCTGCCTGCATGAACAAACTGGTCGTCAGGGAAACCACGGCGGGTTTGGGACGATATCTTTTGGATACCGTATCCAACGCCAGGCAACGCGGCGTGGTCATCACCTACGACGCGCGACCCGACTCCGAAGCATTCGCAAGTGATACCGCGTGCACACTTGCCGCCATGGGATTTACCACCTGGCTCACAGCATCCGCACAACCCACCCCGATTGGCGCTTTCGCCGTTCGTCACCTCCGCTGTGCGGCGGGGGTCGTGATAACCGCCAGCCACAACCCGCCGGCATACAACGGCTACAAGGTATATTGGGAAAACGGCGCGCAAATCATACCGCCGATGGATGCTGGAATTGCAGCGGCAATCGACGAGACGACAACCGGCGAGCTACCCTGGATAGAGCCACAGGAAGCCCTGACTTCTGGTCATCTGAAAATACTGGAGGATGATTTCGAAAGCATATACCTGGACACAATCGCCAGCGACCCCTTGTTCCAAAACCCGGCAGTCGCTGAGGGAATCAGCATTGCTTATACACCGCTTCACGGCGTGGGCGCGAAACTCGCCGAAAGCCTGCTGGGGCGTGCCGGGTATACCACCTTCAGCGAGCCGTCCCAGCGCGAACCCGATGGCCTGTTTCCCACCGTCGAATTTCCTAATCCCGAAGAACACGGCGCCATGGATGCCGTTCTGGCACTCGCCGAGTCGCGGCAAGCAACGCTGGCCTGCGCCAATGACCCGGACGCCGATCGCCTGGCCGTCGCCGTGCGCGACGAACAGGGTGCCTACCAGCAGTTGACTGGTGATATGGTGGGCGCCCTTCTGGGAGACTACCTGCTGCGCCAAAAGCGGGATTTTACGCCGATTACCTGCACCACCATAGTTTCTTCCCGTCTGCTTGGGAAGCTTGCAGCAGCTGCCGGAGCGCAGCACCATGAAACACTGACCGGCTTCAAATGGTTGGCCAATACTGCCCTCTCAGCCGAAGATGCAAACCATAAATTCCTGTTTGCCTACGAAGAAGCACTGGGCTACGCCTGTGGTCGCAATGTGCTGGACAAGGACGGACTGTCGGCGCTGCTGGCTATCGCACACCTCGCAGCTGAGCTGGCAGCCGAGGGGCGGTCTCTGCTGCATAGACTGGAAGACATCTATCGACGCCATGGTATCCACCTGTCAGCCCAGGTAAGTCTGCAGCTGTCCCCGGGAGCGCCCGCGCTGGGAGACAAGCTGCGCCATCAACCTCCCATTGCCATAGCCGGACAGAATGTTGTAACCCGGGATGATCTTGCCACCGGGACCAGGCATAACACCGGCGCGGCTGAAGAGTCGCTGGGCCTTCCCCACAGCGATGTGCTGATCTACCACTTGGCTGGCGATGCACGGGTTATTGTCCGGCCCTCGGGCACTGAACCTAAACTCAAATGCTATTACGAAGTGGTAGAACACTGCGGTGAAGGAGACTACAGAGCGACTCATGATCGGGCCGAAGCCCACCTGCGTCGACTGGTAGACTTACATCAATCTGAGTTGGCAGCAGTACTGCGCCGCTGATTACAGTCCCGCTCGTGCTGCAGTGCCCAGGCGGGTATACTGAAGCAGGTGGTGAACAGATCAGCAGGGTCCCTTGAATTGCGCAGACCCGGGAGCGCCGAACCATATCAAATAAAAAAGTAAAAATCCGCGAAGTTCACACCGAGCGTATTATTGCGGCGGCGGAGGAAGTGTTTGCGCTGAAGGGATTCAAGGGTGCCACCACCCAGGCAATCGCCGATCTTGCCGGCTTGCCCAAGGCCAACGTTCACTACTACTTCAAAACCAAAAAAGACCTCTACAACGCGGTACTGGAAGATATTGTCGTAGTCTGGAAAGACGATGCGGAAGCTTTTGATACCTCACCTAATCCGACCATTGCACTGACTGAGTACATCAAAAGCAAGATGCACCATTCCTTTACGCGACCGTTTGGTTCAAAGGTGTGGGCCAATGAAATACTGCACGGTGCCCCGGTTCTGGGAGACGAAAAACTGGGAGCCTTTTTGTCTGCCTGGGAAAAGCGCAAGACCCTGCAAATCAAACGCTGGATAGACGAGGGGGATATCCTGCCGGTGGACCCACACCATCTGTTGTTCCTGATCTGGGCGACCACGCAACACTACGCGGATTTCGAACACCAGATCAAAGTCCTCAATGGCAACAAATCCTTATCCCGGGCACAACAAATCCGCGCCACTGAAAGCGTCATTGCCATCATTCTTCGCGGCATCGGCCTGGAACCGACCAACTGATTTCATCGCAAGTATCCTTTATCAAGCAAAGGCGGGAATAATATGCTCGCTGTATTGCGCTATGATCTCATCCTCACACCCATTATCGAGGTAGATATTGAACTGGGTAACACCAGATTCCTGCAGTGCGCGCAGCTTGTTGATATGATCGTCGACGGTCCCCAGCACACAGAAACTTTCCACAATATCGGGTGTGATGAAATCCAGGTAGGGATTGCTGCTCTGACCGTGCTTTGAATAGTCGTAGCCCCGACGGTTTTCGATATATGCCGTCAAACTCTCCGGCACCAGACCACTGTTTGTGCCGTATTTCTCAACAATGTCGGCCACATGATTACCCACCATCGCCGGAAACCAGCGCGTCTGTTCGATACAGTCTTCCATGTCACCAAAGTAAGCCGGTGCCGCAGCCATCACCTGGTAGTTGGACATGTTGCGGCCGGCTGCCAGGCCGGCATTGGTGGCCTGATCACCAAACCATTGACAGAGCGATGGATCGGCTATCTGCAGAATAACGCCGTCTCCGCATTCTCCGGCGGTCTTCAGCGCCTTGGGGCCATAAGCGGCAATCCAGATCGGTAATTCATATCCCTCAGCCCAGGGAAATTCCACAGGATTGGCGCTACCGTCATAGGTCACTTCCTCGCCACGGATCATGGCCTTCACTTTGTCGGTAAATTCCACCAGCGTCGCCAGAGTTGCGGGCTTGCGCCCCATCACACGCACCGAGGAATCGCCCCTACCTACTCCCATATCGATGCGCCCGCCGCTCTGGGCAGCCAGAGATCCAAAGAGGCTAGCCGCCAACGACCAGTCCCTGGCCAGGGGATTGGTGACACAGGGGCCAAACCGCATGGAGCTGGTGTGCTCCATGCACATGGCCATGGAGGGGTAGCACTCGCGCCACAGGATATGGGAATCATAAAACCAGCAGTATTTAAAACCACCCTGCTCCGCCTGCTGCACTAGACTACGCAAGCGCTCAGGCCTGGCGACTCCTTTGAAACATATGGCAAAATCCATGTACCCGCTCCTCGATACCAATCAGCGGTCCACCGCC
Source organism: uncultured Halieaceae bacterium (assembly GCA_938074045.1). GTDB lineage: Bacteria > Pseudomonadota > Gammaproteobacteria > Pseudomonadales > Halieaceae > CALJGI01. Next base: position 98,078 of record CALJGI010000031.1, on the reverse strand, counting down.
ATTGGCGTGTTCAGTTCAGCACGTTTTGTCAGCACTTCGTATACAGCGGGATAGGCGGGTCGTTCCAGGTAGCGTCCTGCACCAGCCTCTACATTCAGCTCGCCATCCCGCCAGACCACCTTGCCATTGGCAATGGTGTGCGATGGAATGCCTGTCACTGTTTTACCTTCGAAAATATTGAAGTCCACATTGGAGTGGTGGGTCGCGGCTGAAATAGTTCTTTTGCCATCGGCATCCCAAACCACGATGTCTGCATCAGCGCCTACTTCCAGAGACCCTTTGCGGGGAAATATATTGAATATTTTGGCGGCATTGGTGGAGGTCACCGCAACAAATTCATTCATGGACAAGCGCCCCTGATTAACACCCTCTTCCCACATAACAGACATGCGATCTTCAACGCCGGCTGTCCCATTTGGAATCTGGGTAAAGTTGTCTTTGCCCATGGCTTTCTGATCGGCGCAGAATACGCAGTGATCTGTGGCAGTGGTTTGCAGATTGCCGGTTTGCAGTCCCCGCCACAGTGCATCCTGATGACCCGCCGGCCTGAAAGGAGGGCTCATCACATGCGCGGCGGCGCTGTCCCAATTCGGGTCTTGATATACGCTGTCATCCAACAGCAAATGACCGGCGAGACACTCACCAAATACCCGCTGACCTTTGCTGCGGGCATAGGTTATTTCATCCAGTGCATCCCGGGTCGAGACATGCACCAGATATAGGGGTGAGCCAATGGCTTCTGCTATACGAATGGCGCGACTCGCCGCTTCCCCCTCAACTCCGGGTGGTCGGGATAGCGGGTGCGCCTCCGGGCCGGTAATGCCCATTTCCAACAATTTTTGTTGGAGGTAGTAAACCAGCTCACCGTTCTCTGCGTGCACCGTTGGAATTGCGCCAAGCTCCACGCAGCGGGCAAAACTCGGCACCAACACATCATCGGGCGCCATGATCGCGCCCTTATACGCCATAAAATGTTTGAAGCTGTTGACGCCAAATTTCTTCACCAGGGTTTCCATGTCCTGATGCACCGAATCATCCCACCAGGTCACAGCGACATGAAATCCATAATCGGCGGCGGAGGGTTCCGCCCAACCACGCCACTTTTCATAGGCTGAAATCAGGTTTTCACCCGGGTCCGGGATGACAAAATCGATAATGCTGGTGGTACCACCCGCCAGAGCGGCTGATGTTCCGGTAAAAAAGTCATCGCAGGCAACCGTACCCATGAACGGCAGTTGCATATGTGTATGAGGATCAATTCCGCCGGGCATGACGTATTGACCGGTGGCATCGATGACATCTGCCCCGGCCGGGACTTCGAGGCCATCACCGACGGCGACGATAAGACCATCGTCACACAGAATATCACCGCGGAAACTACGGTCATGGGTGACCAGGGTCCCCCCTCGAACGAGTACGGCCATACCGATTCCTCCATCTTGGAGAGAGATTGTCACACTCTCCCTATACCATTGTTTTTACTGATCTTTATGGTCTTTGGCCGGCGGATGAGCGGGTCTCAAAAACTTGACTATTTGGTCAGTATAGTTATGCTAGGTCAGCGCTCCGCTTGAGTCAAGGGCGGTCGGATTCACCTGCGAACAGTAAAGGCGTTGCCCATGTCAGCAAACAATCAAGCCGCCTCCATGCCCGATGGTGCCGTGGACTATTTATGGAACGAGGATCTCGCTCCCACCACCAATGCTCAGCGGACCTGGGGCTGGATCAATATAGCCGCATTATGGGTGGGCATGGTGATTTGCGTGCCCTCATACATGCTGGCATCCGGACTGATCGCACAGGGGATGAACTGGTGGCAGGCCATACTCACTGTATTCCTCGGCAACTTCATTGTACTGGTACCGATGCTGCTCATCGGCCACGCCGGCGCTAAATTCGGCATCCCGTTCCCGGTATTGTTGCGGGCGTCTTTCGGCACCATGGGCGCTCGTCTGCCCGGTATTCTTCGTGGTCTGGTCGCCTGTGGCTGGTTTGGAATACAAACATGGGTGGGCGGTTCAGCTATCTACCAGATTTTGAATGGATTGACCGGCGCCGCCTTTGTCGGCACCGCCATACCAGTACTGGGCATCGATATCGCGCAATTGATCTGCTTTTTAGGTTTCTGGAGCATGCAGGTCTTTTTTATTCTGCGCGGGATGGAATCCATCCGCTGGCTGGAAACATTGGCCGCGCCGGTACTTTTAGCCATATGCCTGGGGATGTTGTGGTGGGCCTACTCCAGTGCCAATGGGTTTTCTGCGATGTTCGCCAAACCTTCAGCCTTTATTGAAGGCGGCGCCAAGGAAGGTCAATTCTGGCGTGTCTTTCTGCCCAGTATCACGGCGATGGTGGGCTTCTGGTCAACGTTGTGTCTGAACATTCCAGATTTTACCCGCTATGCACGCAGCCAGAAAGACCAATTCCTGGGCCAGGCCATAGGGCTGCCGATACCAATGGCGTTACTTGCTTTTATTAGCGTCGCCGTAACTACCGCAACAGTGGCCGTTTACGGTGAGGAGATATGGGACCCTGTAGCACTGGCCGGCAAGCTCGGTGGAGCATCGGCGCTGGTGGGTCTGGCGATGCTGGTGGTCGCGACACTGACAACCAATCTCGCAGCCAACGTCGTCGCTCCGGCCAACGGCTTTTGCAATCTGGCCCCGAACAAAATCTCCTTCAAAATGGGCGGTCTGATTACCGCGGGACTGGGTATCGCCATGATGCCCTGGAAATTACTGGATTCAGCGGGAGCCTACCTGTTCGTATGGCTGGTGGGGTACTCCTCGTTACTGGGCCCCATCGCGGGCATCCTTATCACCGATTACTTCATCGTTCGCTCCAGCCAACTGGACCTGCCGGCGCTGTATCGTCGTGCCGACAGTTACGAGTTCAATGGTGGCTGGAATCCAGTGGCACTGGTAGCCCTGATGCTGGGGATAGTGCCCAATATTCCGGGCTTTCTCGCCGCAGCGGGTTTGCTGGAAAGTGTACCAATGGTACTCAGCCGAATTTACGACAACGCCTGGTTCGTCGGCGCCATCGTATCAGCACTGTGCTACTACGTGGGCATGCGTAAACAATTGCCGAGCCCGGCATAACATACACCGAAGCAATTACTAAACAGGTCAAATTCCAAGGGGACCGAGATGTCAAAAGTCAAAGTAGGTCTGATTCAAATGGCGCTGAAAACATCGACGGAAGAGCATCCCAATGCCATTCGGGACACCATGCTCAGCGCACATGAGTCCTATATTGCAGAAGCTGCTGCTCAGGGTGTGCAGGTACTGTGTTTTCAGGAGGTGTTTACTCAGCCTTACTTTTGCCCCAGCCAGGATAAAAAATGGTACGCCGCTGCGGAGGCTATACCGGATGGTCATACTACCCGTTTAATGCAGGAGTATGCCCGTAGCCACAATATGGTGATCGTTGTACCCATCTATGAGGAGGCCATGCCGGGGGTGTATTACAACACGGCGGCGGTCATCGATGCGGATGGCACCTACATGGGCAAATACCGTAAAACACACATTCCCCAGGTGGCGGGTTTCTGGGAAAAATTCTTTTTCAAACCCGGCGCCTCAAATTGGCCGGTGTTTCGTACCGCGTATCTGAATCTGGGTGTCTACATATGCTATGACCGACACTTTCCCGAAGGCTGGCGGGCACTCGCTTTGCGCGGTGCCGAATATATTGTAAACCCGTCCGCCACCGTCGCAGGGCTTTCAGAGTATCTGTGGAAACTGGAGCAACCCGCCTCAGCAGCGGCAAACGGCGTGTACATTGGCGCCATAAATCGCATCGGCCACGAGGCACCGTGGAATATTGGTGAGTTTTATGGCCAGAGCTACGTCGTTAATCCACGCGGAGATATCGAAGCCATCGCCAGTCGCAATACAGATGAACTACTTGTGCACGAGATCGACAGGGAATTGGTGCGCGAAGTGCGCGATGGCTGGCAGTTCCTGCGTGACCGCCGTCCAGAAACCTACGATGTACTCACCGATCTGGAAACCCTTTAGACTGGGACAAATGATCTAGGTTGGGAGATAACCTGATGACCGATGCATGCAATGCATTATTCGACGCGGCGCGCAGTGTGCGTGAGCGTGCGTATGCGCCCTACTCCGGTTACAAGGTCGGCGCTGCAATCCTGGACGACAACGGCAATGTGTTCTGTGGCACCAATACCGAGAATGCATCATTCCCACTGGGCGCCTGTGCCGAGGGCAACGCTATTGGAGCGATGGTGGCCGGCGGTGGCACACGGATTGATCGCATCGCCATTGTCGGAGGGAGAGATGCACCTGAGGACTGCACACCCTGTGGCGGGTGTCGTCAGCGCATCGCGGAGTTCGCCTACAAACAAACAGAAATTCATGTGCTCGCCGCGAACGGCACGGTGAAAGTTTTTACCATGGATGAACTTTTGCCAGCCGCCTTCCAGTGGCCAGAGAAGAGCGCGGAGTAGTACTCTCTATTAGATTCCCTTTGCTACGGGTCAGACGTTCAGCAACAAACCGGCGAGTGTCGCACTCATCAGGTTCGACAGGGAACCCGCAGCGACGGCACGCAAACCAAACCGCCCTATCAATTCTCGCTTCTCTGGTATCAGGCTTCCCAGTCCGCCAAGCAGCATGGCGATGGAACTCAAATTGGCGAATCCACACAGGGAGATCGTAGCGATGATCTCGGCACGTGGGCTTAAGGTGTCGACAATAGGGCCCAGATGAAGGAAGGCTACAAATTCATTAAGAACCAGCTTTTCACCAAACAGGGCGCCCACCGTCTGCGCTTCAGCCCAGGGTACTGACAGCAAAAACATGAGCGGGGCAAAAATCACACCGAGAATGCGCTCCAGTGTTAAGCCCTCAACGCCGACCAGACCGCCCAAACCTCCCACCAGCCCATTAAACAGTGCAATCAGTGATACAAAAGCGATCAACATAGCGCCAATATTCACCGCCAGTTTGACACCATCGGCAGCGCCAGAAGCGGCGGCCAAAATAATATTCTCATGTTCACTGGCACCGGTGCTGATGGCGGCCTCACGCTCTTCATCCTCCGCTGATGCAGGTTCATCCGGCATAATTATTTTAGCCATTAAGAGCCCGCCGGGTGCCGCCATAAAAGACGCCGCCAACAGGTAGTCAAGGCGCACACCCATTTGCGCATAGGCTGCCAATACTGTCCCCGCAACCGATGCAACGCCAGACACCATGATGGCAAATAACTGAGCGTCAGTGACATTCTTGAGGAAGGGTTTAACAACAAGAGGCGATTCGGTCTGGCCAACAAATATATTTGCCGCGGCATTCAGTGATTCAACTTTTCGGGTGCCAATAATGAAGCGCATGGCACCACCAACGACACGCACAATGATCTGCATAAATCCGATGTGATACAGCACGGCCATCAAGGCCGAGAAAAAGACGATGATCGGCAACACGTGCACGGCGAAACTGATACCGGCACTGGTATCGGCAAGCGTGCCGAACACCATGTTGATTCCAGCAGCGGAAAATTCCACGATGGACTGTACTCCACTTGACGCCGCTTCAATCAGGTTGCGACCAAGAGGAAACCGCAGCACGAAAATCGCCAGCGCCACCTGTAACGCAAAAGCACTGCCAACAATGCGCAGGGAAATCGCCCGGCGATTGGTGGAAAACAATACGGCAATGCCCAGTAGCGTTGCCACACCCACAAGGCCAATCAGTTGGTCAGGCATGCTGCCTCCCGCTCAATTCATTTTTATTGGAAATATTCTGCGTCTCGACGACGAGCTGTTGGCCTACACCGAGTCCCCGTAAGGTATCCAGATATTCTTGACCTGGCAAGCCTCCCGCATAAACTCTCGACCCTGCCCGCTCTCCTCGCTGAGCCAGTCGCGCTTGCGGCCGTGATTAACCCAGGTACGTTTCAGGTTACCCGCGGAAGCAGCCTCCACTAACTTAGACCCGGCAGCAACCCCGTGGTACCACACACCATCAACCTGATTGTGGGAAGCACAAACCTGCAGCAGCGCATCGCGCTCGCCGGTGACTATATTGACCACCCCGGCTGGCACATCCGAGGTTTCCAGCACCTGATAAAAGTCCGTCGCTATCAGTGGAAACCTCTGGGAGGGCACAATCACGCTGCGATTCCCCATGGCCATCAGAGGCGCGAGCATGGAGACAAAAGCCAACAACGGAGCATCGTCGGGACAACCCGCCGCCACAATACCCAGCGGTTCATTCATGGCCAGCGCCACACCGCGAATAGGCGGTTGATGTACGGCCCCATCATATTTGTCGGCCCAGGCTCCATAGTAAAAGAGACGTTCAACGGTGGCCTCAACCTCACGCTTCGCCTTCCTGCGGGTTACCCCCGTCAGCGACTGTAATCGACGCGTAAATTCATCAAATCTATAATCCAGGTTTTCCGCAATGTAATAGAGGATTTGCGCCCGGTTATGCGCCGGGGTACGCGCCCAGGAGGAAGCTTTGAAAGCAGCCTCTACAGCGTTGCGAATATCTTTGCGATTTCCCTCACCGGCCAGTCCCTGGTAGTCCCCGTCCGGATTGAATACGGCGTAGCTCCCGCCACCATCGGGTCTTGCCTGCTTACCACCCACGTAGAATTTGGCCGTGCGGTCGATGGTGTACCCCGCACCGGTCATCGTCCCGGTCGGCATGGGAATATCCTGTTCCTGATCGTCGCTCAGCGTGGGCTTGAGGTACTCATACAATCCCTCCTTGCCGCCCTCACGCCCCATTCCGGATTCGCGATATCCGCCAAACCCGCAGGCAGCATCAAACTGATTGGTGCTATTGACCCATACCACACCCGCTACCAGTTGCGGTGCGACATCGAGAGCGCGACTGATGCTCTCAGACCACACACTGGCTGCCAGACCATAGCGCGTGTTGTTCGCCAACTCGATCGCCTCCTTCTGGGTTCGAAAACTCATCACGCTAAGTACCGGTCCAAACACCTCTTCCTGCGCCACAACATTACTGGACTCAACGCCAAGGAGTAATGTCGGTGGATAGAAGCAACCTTCATCAGGACAGCTGTTTTCAGGCTGCCAGAGAGTGGCACCTTCATCCACGCCCTGCTGAACCAACCGGGAGATACGCTGCCTTTGACGCTCGTCAACGATGGCGCCGATATCTATACCCTTATCCAACGGGTCACCAACCCGCAGGCTACCCATCCGTACCTTGAGCTTTTCAACCAGCTTGTCCCTGATGCCTTCCTGTACCAACAGTCGAGAGCCGCCACAACAGACCTGCCCCTGGTTGAACCAGATCGCGTCCACAACGCCTTCCACGGCGCTGTCCAGGTCAGCATCATCGAACACGATGAAAGGGGATTTCCCACCCAGCTCCAAAGTCAGCTTTTTCCCACTCCCCGCTGTCTGTTCGCGGATCGTACGGCCAACATCGGTGGAACCGGTAAAGGCCACCTTATCTATGCCGGGATGTGACACCAGGGCCGCACCCGTCGTGCCATCACCCGTCACAATGTTTACCACTCCAGAAGGTAAAGCGGCCTCCTGACACAATTCTGCAAACATCAGGGCACTCAGGCTGGTGTACTCCGCTGGTTTAAGCACCACACAATTTCCAGCCGCCAGCGCAGGAGCGATCTTCCACGCCAGCATCAGCAGCGGAAAATTCCAGGGTATCACCTGGCCCACCACGCCCACAGGTTGCTGCTCCGGTAACTCCGTCGCAATCAACTGTGCCCAGCCCGCGTGATGATAAAAATGTCTGATGGCCAGGGGAATATCCACATCACGCGATTCCCGAATCGGCTTGCCGTTATCCATGGATTCGAGCACAGCGAAGCGTCTGGAATGTTTCTGTAACAGCCGCGCTATCGCATACAAATAGCGCGCCCGACGATGTCCGGTCAAGCCCGCCCAGCCTGGCTGTGCAGCGCGGGCCGCCGCTACCGCTTGCTCAATATCGTCCTCATCGGCCTGGGCAATATGACCCAGCACCTCTCCGGTAGCCGGGTTTTTGCTGGCGAACTGTTTCCCACTTGCAGGGGCCACCCACTCCCCGCCAATGAATAGACTCGATGCGTCCCGGTGATCTTCCAGCCATGTCGAGACACGATCTGCAGCCTCAGGCGCGGGTCCATAGCTCATGTTGTTGAATGCTTCTGCGACATCCATTGCACGAATTCCTTTTATAGTCAGCCCATCGGGTGGCGGTTGGCAGCCGAGTACTGGCCGCTGATGTAGTGTTCAAGCTGGCGCTCAATGTCACCCAGCAAACTGGATGCTCCAAAGCGGAACCGGTCGGGGTCCAACCAGGCATCGCCCAACTCTTCCTTGATCAGCACCAGATACTGCAGGGCATCTTTCGCGGTGCTGATTCCCCCGGCTGGCTTAAAGCCCACCACAGCGCCGGTTTCAGCGCAGTACTCGCGTAAGGTCCGAATCATCACCAGACTGAAGGGTAAGGTGGCGTTGACCGCTTCCATGCCGGTAGAGGTCTTAATAAAATCCGCCCCCGCCATCATGCACACCATGGAGGCTCTGGCAACGTTGTTAAGCGTACCCAACTGCCCGGTGCTGATGATGGTTTTCATATGCGCGGTTCCACAGGCTTCCCGATAGGCACACACCTCGTCGTACAGCGCCGGCCAGTTACCCGTCAACACGAAGTGCCGGGTTACAACAATATCGATCTCTCTGGCTCCGGCGGCGACTGACGCCCTGATTTCCTGCAGGCGCGTGTCCAGTGGTGACATGCAAGCGGGAAATCCCGTTGATACGGCGGCTACTGGTACACCAGACCCCTCCAGCGCGGCCACGGCAGTTTCGACCATGGAATGATAAACGCACACAGCACCCGTGGTGAGCTTCATATCCGCTAAGCCCAGATCGACCAGAATATCGCGGCGCACCGGTTGCAATGCCTTGGCGCATAAGCGTCTGACGCGACCAGGAGTGTCATCGCCATGCAGGGTTGTGAGATCAATACAGGAGACCGCCTTAAGCAGCCAGGCAGCCTGCCAGGCCTTCTTGAGAGAACGTCTGGCCTTGAGCGACTCTGTTCGCCGTTCCACGGCGCTCTGATTGATTCGAATCGTATCCAGCCAATCCAGATGCAACGGAGTCCCGGGATTCAACATATGATCCTCAGCCAAAGTGCTGACTGACTCCGGAACCGTTGGGGCCGCGGCCATGACGACTGGGGATCGCTTCGTCGCCGTACTTTCTATGTTCATCGCTCTCACCTTTTTAATATTTTTGCTATTGCGGCCATTCAGGCCCACAACAGTAGCGACATATAACGCCTCAATCCGGGAATGCAGTCACCCGCTCGAGTATAACCTCGGCGGCACTGCCCTGATCCGCGAGTGAAAATGCAGCCCGCAGCTGCTCACTGGCTCGTACCGCCGCTACCTCGCTCGCCGCATGCAGAATGGCGAGCGGTGTTTCCCGGTCAACGCTTTGTCCTGGCTCGGCGACATTGTCAAACCCTACCCTGAAGTCTAGTTCGTCCGTCACCAATCGGCGACCACCACCCAGTTCAACTACGGCGTTGCCCACTGCACGCACGTCAATGCGATTCACAATTCCTGCCGATTCTGGATACACGGGTACGATCACCTGTGCCGGGGGCATGTAATTTTCCGGCTTATCCACAAAATCTGCCGGCCCTCCCAGCGCAGTGATCATGCGCCCTAATATTTCCAGGGCCGCACCACTTTCCAGACCCTTTTGAAGCCTGGTCCTGCCCTCTTCCTCAGTCTCCACCAATCCGGCCAGACGCAATAATGCAGCTCCCAGTTCAGTGACCACCGTATGCAGGCGCGGATCCACGTTGTCGCCACGTAGATAATTCAGTGATTCCAGAATTTCCAGGGAATTTCCTGCAGACCTGCCCAGCACCTGGGTCATATCTGTTATCAACGCCGTCGTGGGCAGCCCCAATTCCTCACCAACCGCCAGAATACTCTGCGCCAACTCCCCGGCCATAACCGGATTATCAGCGAAGGCACCGCTGCCGCACTTGATGTCCATCACCAGGGCATCCAGACCGGCCGAGAGCTTCTTGGAGAGGATTGAAGCGGTAATAAGCGGGATAGACTCCACTGTCCCGGTTACGTCCCTGATGGCGTAAAAGCGTTTGTCCGCAGGAGCTAGTTCACGGGTCTGCCCAACAATGGCACAGCCGACGTCGCGAACAACGGTACGCAGCCGTGCAATGTCCGGTTGCGATTCATATCCCGGGATACTATCCAGTTTATCGAGGGTTCCGCCGGTGTGGCCCAGACCGCGGCCGGATATCATGGGCACATAGGCGCCGCAGGCAGCCAACATGGGAGCCAGCATAATGCTGACCTTATCCCCCACCCCACCGGTAGAATGCTTGTCGACCACCGGCCCCGGCAAATTGAGGGACGCCCACTCAATGACATCGCCGGAGTCGCGCATGGCTCGGGTTAGCGTCGCGCATTCAGCACCGCCCATTCCGCGAAAGAAAACCGCCATGGCAAAACTCGCCACCTGTCCCTCAGAAAGACTACCGTCGGCAATACCAGCGGCAAGAAACTGTATTTCGCTTTCGCTAAGGGCCGCGCCATCGCGCTTTTTTCTGATTAAATCCTGGACAAGCATGGCTACCAATACCCGCTGAGGCAGAGTGCACCGGAGCGGTGAACCGCCCGGACGGAGACTTCCCAGGCCACTACCACGCACCTCATCCGGATACAGCAGCCGCCGAAAATAGACGCGAAATTATGAAATATCCTGTCCATTTAGTCAACTTTTATCAACCCGTGATATGATGCTAACAGCAACCCCAGGGCTCGTTCAGGCAGGCATATCGCAACCCTGAGTTGGCCCATATAACCGCACATGAGCCCTGAAAAATTTACGGGAGACATCCATAACGCCATGGCCCAACTCTACTTTTACTACGCCGCCATGAACGCAGGCAAATCCACCTCGCTGCTGCAAAGTGCCTACAACTACGCCGAGCGCGGTATGAACACCGAGATATTTACCGCAAAACTGGACAATCGCTACGGCGAAGGCCAGGTAGCCTCACGGATCGGTTTGAAGTCGGAGGCGCACCTGTTTGACACAGAATCAGATCTTCTGGCCGAGACCCGGGAGCTGCTGGCAAACCGGGGTATCGACTGTATCCTAGTCGATGAGGCCCAGTTCCTGACCCGTGAACAGGTGAAACAGCTAACAGTCATTGTCGATACGCTGGATATCCCTGTACTGGCCTACGGTCTTCGCACCGACTTTCTGGGGGAAACCTTCGAGGGTAGTCATCACCTGCTCGCCTGGAGCGATAAGTTAGTGGAACTGAAAACCGTCTGTTATTGCGGTCGCAAGGCCAGTTTCGTGGTCAGATCCGATGACGCTGGAAATCCGGTCACCACCGGAGCACAGGTCGATGTTGGTGGCAACGAGAAATACGAGTCAATGTGTCGGCGCCATTTCAGCGAGCGCGTCTGGACTAGCTAAAACGCGCTGAGCGGCTCCAACAGCAGGGGCCAGGCACTGCCTGGCTGATACAGTGGGTGTGCCGGCTCGCCACTGCGATTGATCGCCAGACAGTGCATCCCCGGTATCATGTTCCGTACCCGCTGCGATCGCTGTAACAAGCTGCCGTCATTACCCCAGGCCGCCACCACCAGATCAGATTCCGCTGCCAGACGGCGCAACCAGTGATCATTGCGAGGTCCCACCGGGTGTTCGTCTTCCCGCAATTTTTCCGGCTGAGTCGCTCGCAGTGCGAAAAGATTGGCAATAACAAGACGCCCATAGCCCCAATCCCGCGCAAAGTTAATGCAGCGTCGGCTGGTGGGGTCATCTCTGTCGGCGTCTGCGGTGGAGGGGTTCAGTCCAATGAACAGAATGGTTGGTCGCGTTTCATCCCAGCATCGCCACAAGGCATAGCGGTAGCGTTTACACCTCGACATGGATGCGCCGGATGCGCTCTTGTGAGAAAACAATGGTTGATCCAGTAACCGCCCGGTGGTTTGCACAGCGTTCCATGTAAAGGGCACAATGTAAACCACCTCAAGCTGCCCACCGTGCCATGCGGTAACCGACGAGGAATTGAGTATCAACCTCTTGAAAGACGACCAGAAGCAGCCCGCCATATCCCGGCAGTTGGCAACGCCGGAGGCCTTACTTGCCCTGCGCTGGGTCGCACTCACTCTCGGTCTTGCCCTGTGCCTGGAATTGTATCCCTTTCATCTGGACGATGCCTTCATAACCTATCGTTACGCTCAGCACCTGCTGCTGGACGCAGGTTTTACCTTCAATGTCGGCGCATCGGCAACTGAAGGCTTCAGTAGCCCGATCTGGATGTTTTGCGCAACTGCCATCGGCTGGCTAGCGGGAGCTGAGAACATCCATTGGACCGGTCCAATCCTCGGTCTCCTCAGCTATCTGGTAATGGGACTGCTGCCCGCTTGCAGAGCTGCTGTCACCCTTCCCCGGTCAGAGGCGGCGATGGCAGCGGTACTACTCTGGACAATCCCAAGTGCAGTTTATTACGCGGCAACGGGATTGGAGACAGTGTTTTTCGCTGCCATATGCATGCTGGTGACTCTCTGTGTAGCACCGGGGGAACACCGTGATCAGCCACGTACCTCGCTGATAATTTTGTGTTCTGCGGCTGCCATTGCGGGATGGACGCGTCCCGAGGCGCCATGGCTGCTGGTGATACTGGGGTTGGCGTGGTTTTGGTCACAGCACAGCCCCGCTCATCGACGCATGATTGTAGCCGCGGGCGCAGCTCTGATAGTAAGCCTCATCGCGCTACTGCTGTGGCGGCAAATCATTTTCTCAGATTGGCTTCCCAACACCTACTACGCCAAATCAGCACAGTCCGGGACAGCCCTGGACTACATCGCAAGCGCTGTCACTTCCTGGTGGTTCGCTCCATGGCTTGTACTCGGGGGTCTGGGTGCGGCCACCGGAGCGCCGCGGCATCGTTTCTACGCTAGCGCCGCTATCAGCTGGATGCTGGCTGTCTATCTGGAGGGTGGCGACTGGATGCCACTGGGACGCTTCCTCCTGCCCGGCCAGGCACTTCTGGCGTTGGCTGCCTGCGGACTATTACATCGACTGAAGGTCGCTGACACCAATAAATCACTGGCCCTGGCACTGCTAATAACCCTGGCTCTGGGGTGGGCCAACTACCAGGTGCTGGAGCGAGAAACCAGGGCCACCGACGCCGCGCTGGTATCCGTCAAAAGAGAAGCGGAAGAGGTACGTCTATGGCTGATGGACGCCAACATTCAGCACCTGGCACTCGTCGATATCGGCGCCTATGGTTACTATGGCGGATTCGATATTTTTGACCTGGCCGGGCTCACCGATCGCGAGATTGGTCGACGCCCTGGCGGTCTGCTGGAAAAAATTGTAATCGGACAAGACCTGCATCGCCGCGGTGTTGATGGGGTCATTCTCCGCCTGGGTCATATGCCTCAGCTGGTGGCGGGTGAATATGCGTCTGGATTACGCAACAACGATTTTTACAGCATTACCGAAGCAACGCTGTTTTCCGATCCTGAATTCAAAAGAAGGTACGCGCTGGAGCGCCTTTACCTGCCCTCCTATGCGCGCCGTCCCATCGCGGGACTTGCCGTGTTCTTCAGACGGGACGCGGAGCAGGCAATCGGCAACTCCGGAGAACCTGAAATACCCCTGGTGCTGCTAAGGCGTCCAGACTATTTCTGAGTCAGAAAGCACGGGTGAGTTAACACAAGTACCCTCTAGCAACTCCTTAATCCAACACCTCGAAGGTAAGACCTGCACTTGCCTGCAGGCGAGCCAACAGGGGTTCTGCCATTGCCGAAGCCGGCGTCCAGAAACCACCATCCACAGCCAGCTCATCTCGCGCGAGACAGAGCGCGGACTCAGCCAGCATCTTCGATGTCGACCCGTAGCCAGGGTCACGGTCACCATAGACACGCACGCGGACTTCAGCATCGGGATGATCCGGGTGACAGCCGTGGAGAAAAATTTCATAGTACCCGTTCTCCCGCTGTTCGCGGGTTGGGCCACTACCCGGTTGCGGCAATCGTTTGGCGAGCAATCGCCGTGTCGGAGGAAATCCCAGCAAACCCATTCCAGCCCCCGATGCCAGCGCTGCGCCTGAAGCTTTACCCCAACCAGAGACGCCCCCACCACACAACACACTTTCATCGTAGCGAAACGATTTACCCCAGGGGAAATCCAGCAGCGCGTTGCTGCGGCGCACCACCCGGGTATTGATGGCCGCCATGACAAAGGGCGCAGTCCAGCTGGCGAAGTCCTTGTCGTAGCGGACATTGGCCTGGTCGCCCCCATCCAGCCCCGGCTCCACTCCGTCTGGATACAGGGCATAGGGATTTCCAACCACACGCCGAACCTCCGGGTTATCAGCGGCTTCATCCAGCATATTGAGGATACTGTATATAGTGCCGCCACTGGCACCACCGCGGGTCTTACCGACCCGGTATTTAACCTCGCTGGCATAAACGCCGTACCGCGCCAACATTTCCTGCTGTAAAAACCAGACACCCAGGTCCGACGGGATGCTGTCAAAACCACAGGTATGTACAATACGCGCACCGCTGGCCGCTGCGTGGCTCTGGTACTGCGATATAACCCTCTGCATCCACTGTACCTCACCCGTCAGATCACAGTAGTGCGTGCCCTGTTCCGCGCAGGCAGATACCAGTGGAGTCCCATAAAGAGCGTACGGTCCGACGGTGGTACAAATAACCTTGCTGCGACTAGCCAAGGTCGACATGGACTGCCAGTCTTCAGAATCCGCCGTCACAATAGGCAGCTCATCTACGCCCAGCTCATCGCGCAACTGTTCCAGCTTCGCCTGACTGCGACCGGCCAGCGCCCATTTGACATCGCCCTGCCCGTATTGGTGCACCAGATAGTCCGCTACCAGCTTGCCGGTAAACCCGGTAGCCCCCCACAAAATTATTTCAAATTCCCTGTCCTGACCTGTCATAGTGTTTCCTCAATGATATGAAATACGCCCGGATGCAACAGTACATCACAATCCAGCAAAGGCGAGTGCTTGAATAATGTAGAGCACGGTTGGTTGCTCAGCCGCGGGACCTGGATCGTGCTGGGTAAGGACAACACCGACCAATCCGGCCTCCGGGCTGATGGTAAACGTCGTGCCCAGATAACCGCTCCACCAGAAATCCCCATCCCGATCCGGTGTCAGGGATGCCTCGCTATCCGCCACAACGGCCATGCCCAGACCCCACCCGACACCGTCAATACCATCGGTTTTCAACACGCCGGAGGACACATGCAAACTCCTCATTTCTGCCACTGTGGCGATGTTGAGCACACGGGCACCCAGATACTCACCGCCGTTCCACAACATCAGCGCAAACCGCAAATAGTCCCGGGCGGTGGAAATCAAACCACTGCCTCCCTCGGCATAGTCAGTATCGCTATCCGGGATGATGGGAATCAACTCCCCATCCGGACCGGTGATATATACCGTCGCCAGCTCATGGCGTCGATCCGCGGGTGGCAGAAATGATGTATCCACCATACCCAGGGGGTCGAAAATCTCGCGTTGCAGAAACTGACTAAAAGATTGACCGCTGGCCACTTCGACTACCCGGGCTAATACATCCGCCGACCAGCCATAGCGCCAGCGGGTTCCCGGCTGCTCAAACAGTGGCAACGTAGCGATTTGTGCCGTGGCCTCATCCAGGCTGCTGGCGTCTGCCTGCCGCGGATCAGCGTGCATCCAGGCACGCCAAAGTTCACTTTCACTGCCGGGTGCTTCCCGACCGGGTCCGATACCGGAGGCAAATGTGATCAAGTGACGGACCAGCAGTGGATCAGCAGCGGTGGTGCGGTAATGCCCGTCCGCCGCAGGCGAGTGATCCACAGCAACCCGAGCGCCGGCGAAAGCTGGGATATATCGCGCGACCGGATCATCCAGTGATAGCTGCTCCCTCTCCACTAGTATCATCGCCGCGACGGCTGTCAACGGTTTGGTCATGGACGCAAAACGCATACGCGTGTCCAGCGTCATGGGGCGTTTCTGTTCTAGATCCGCCCAGCCGGCGGTATTGGCGTACACAGCGTGTCCGTCAAGTGCAAACAACGCCACGTAACCCGAACGGGATCCTCGCCACACATCGAATCGCATCAAGGCATCTATGGCGACGCGACTCCACCAGGATAGTTGTCGCGCAGCCGTGTCAGTATCAACTATTGCATCGCTGCCCACTGCTGGCACACCCGGCTCCAGCGATTTCCCGCTGCACGCTACCAGTCCCGCCAACAAGATGGCCCCGGCCATGCCACGGCACAAAACGAACTTCACGGATGATTTACTCGCAATCTCTGTAATAGAGTCGATCCATCGCATCGATGATGTTGTCCATCGCCACGACGAATCCCTCGGCAACCTCATCCAGCACATCTGCCATATCAATGAGATCTTCACAACTGACGGGGCTGGCCTGAACAGCGCCCGCTAACAACATTCCGGCCACGGCCGGCACAATATTTTTCATCATCCTGCAAACGCTCTATTTCGTGAAAAAATCGCTGGTTACTATAGCCGACTCCACCCGGCACGCATAATCAGGCATCACTCTCCCGTCCCTGGCTCAGCAACCAGTGGCGGAATTTCTGCACAACCGGACGTTGCATATGTGACTTCGGACAGACCACATAAAATGCCCGATCTGTCACCAGACTGAGATCAAAGGGTTGCACCAGACGTCCGCTCTGTAGATGCTCCTCCACAAAAAGTCGGGACCCCAATGCCACCCCCTGGCCATCAAGGGCGGCCTGAATCAGTACATTGGTATCGTCAATAATGACACCGCGCCTGGCATTTACCTGTGGCATACCAGCAGCGATCAGCCACTCCTCCCAGTCGCTGTAGCTGGCATCGTGCAGCAGCGTTTGATTCAGCAATAACGTCAAATCAGGCGTGGCGGGCTCATGCCCCACCAGCTTGGGACTGCAAATTGGGAAATAGTCGATTTCCAGCAATCGCTCTGCCACAACGCCAGGCCAATCTCCGCGACCATAGGTGATAGCGAGATCGAGATCTTCACCTCCGAAATCAACCGGTGAATTAGAGTGATACAGACACAGATCGATTTTGGGATGCTCAGCCCAGAAGTCATGCAAACGCGGTGACAGCCAACGCGCTGCGAGGGAGGGCCCCAAACGCAGAGTCAGCCTCTCATTGGCGACATTGCCGTCTATGCCCGCCACCGCTTCATATATGCCGTCGAAGGCGGCGGATATCGCGGGCAACAGCTTGGCACCGGCCTCGGTCAATACCAGTTTGCGCGTGAGACGGGTGAACAGTGCGCAGCCCAGTGTGGATTCCAGATTCTTGACCTGCTGGCTGATCGCCGCAGGTGTCACATTCAGTTCCACCGATGCCCTAGTAAAGCTCAAGTGTCTGGCGGCGCATTCAAATGCACGCAAACCATTGAGAGGTGGGAGTTTTCTGGCCAAATGCTGGTACTCGCCGCATAGGTTTATCGGTGAAACATAGGCACTATATAGTTAACTTTTTCTATTGTATAGACTAAGAATTTCTGTGTTGTCTGAGGGGCCGTCTGAGGAGCAGAATCAGCGCGGGATAATGATAAAATACAGATGGAGAGTGCCATGTCACGTCGTTCTGGTGGTCGTAAATCGCGGGTAGCGGTTCGCTCCGCGCCTCTGGCTGAGGATCTGCGTCCAGTGCGTCCCGGCGAGAGCGCCGGTTACTATAAACCGCTGGGTGGGAGCGAGGTGCAGACCGTCGTCGATAACTGCTACCGCATACTCGAGGAAGTGGGGTTTGCCCAGGCTACGCCACACTGCGCGGAGGTCTGCACTGCCTACGGCGCAGAAATGGGCAATGATGGTCGCCTGCGCATGTCCAGAGAGGTAGTCGACAAGGCCCTTTCTCAGTGCCGACGTGATCTGGTACTACACGGACAGGATCCTGCGAACGATCTACAGGTCAGTGGCAGCCGGGTGCACTTTGCCACGGCGGGCGCCGCGGTAATGATCGTAGATCCCCTTACCGGTGAGTATCGGGATTCCCTTGCCCAGGATCTCTATGACATGGCGAGAATCACCGATACCTGTGATCACATACACATGTTTCAGCGCACCTGTGTCGCCCGGGACATTGAAGACAATCTCGCGCTTGATCTGAATACCGCCTATAACGGGATTATGGGTACAACCAAACACGTCGGCTCGAGCTGGACCGAGGCTCACCACGTTGAGGAAACCCTGCGGCTACTGCACATGGTGGCAGGCAGCGAGGAAGCCTGGCGCGCGCGACCCTTTGTCAGTCAATCCAACTGCTTCGTCGTACCGCCCATGAAATTTGCCGAGGAATCACTGGAATGCCTGCGGGTCGCGGTAGAA
The DNA here is from genome assembly GCA_938074045.1 of uncultured Halieaceae bacterium. Lineage (GTDB taxonomy): Bacteria > Pseudomonadota > Gammaproteobacteria > Pseudomonadales > Halieaceae > CALJGI01. Next base: position 79,672 of record CALJGI010000031.1, on the reverse strand, counting down.
GGCGGCATGCCCGTGTTGCTGCTGTCAGCGGGCCAGGCCGGAGCTACCGCCCCACCCTGTCTCGCGGGAGCTGTGTCTCAGGCTTGGGCCGAGTGCCTGGGTGGTCTGGTTTACGTCAATGCCATCAAACCGGGTGCCCCGGCGATACTGGGCACCTGGCCCTTTGTCTCGGATCTGCGTACCGGTGCGATGAGTGGCGGATCTCCCGAGCAGGGGATACTATCCGCCGCCTGCGCCCAGGTGGGTCAGCACCTCGGACTCCCCACCGGCACTGGAGCCGGCATGTCCGATTCCAAGGTCCCTGATTTTCAGGCGGGAGCTGAGCATGCATCTAACGCCGCTGTGGTAGCACTTTCAGGCGCTAATATCATTTATGAATCCGCAGGCATGTATGCCAGCCTGCTGGGAACCTGCCCGGAGAGTCTGCTGCTGGATAACGATGCACTGGGTGCGGCGCTGCGCATGGCCCGAGGGGTCGCCGTGAACGAAACCACGCTCGCTTTTGACGTGCTCAAAGACGTCTGCCTGGGCAACAAGGGTCACTATCTGGGCGCTGACCAGACCCTCAGCGTGATGCAGACTGAGTACATTTACCCCGACTTTTACAACCGGCAGAGCCCCAACGAGTGGGTGGAGTCTGGCCGGCCTGATCCCCTGCAGTTGGCCATTGAACGGAAGAATGAAATTCTGGCGACGCATTATCCCAACCATGTCAGCGATGAGATTGATCGACAGATCCGCGCTGAATTTCCTATTTTTCTAAGTCGCGCGGCTATGGGCCGCAGCGACTGAATCCTACGAGGATAAAACTGTGGCAATGACATCGCAGGCGCGCGTCGTCATCATCGGCGGCGGTTCGCTGGGCATCAGCCTTCTCTATCATCTGGCCAAAGAGGGCTGGACGGACACCCTGCTGATTGAAAAGGGCGAGTTGACCAGTGGCTCGACCTGGCACGCAGCCGGTTTGTGCTCCAACTTTATCGGCAACATGACCCTCGCCAAAATACATGATTATTCCATCAAGCTGTACGATGAAATACTTCCCCAGGAAACCGGTGATCCGTCTGTTTTCCACAAGACAGGCAGTCTGCGGGTAGGCTATAGCAAGCTGGAAGAAGAATGGTTTCGACACCTGGCCAGCCGTGCCAAAAACGTGCCCTGCGAATTTGACATCATCAGCAAGGAGAGGGCCCGCGAGCTGCACCCTCTTATGAATTTTGACGACGCACGTATCATCGTCAGCACACCCAATGATGGGCATGTAGATCCCACCTCGGTGGCAATGCCACTGTCGCAGCTCGCCCGTACCGCCGGCGCTAAGATAAGCCGCTTTAATCGCGTCACCGCCATCAATGCCACAGCCAATGGCGAGTGGGAAGTCGTGACAGAAGAGGGAACCGTACTGGCTGAGCACGTGGTCAACGCCGGGGGATGCTTCGCCCCCGAGGTTGGCGCGATGGTGGGAGCCAGGATTCCCATCGTAAACCTTGAACACCAGTACCTTGTTACCGAAAGCCACGCCGCGATTGAAGCACTCACCACCGAATTACCGGTGGTGAGGGATTCATACTGCGCCTCGTATTTGCGACAGGAAGGACAAGGATTGCTTATAGGCCCTTACGAAACATTTGGCTCCAAGCCCTGGGCACTGAACGGCATGGACTGGTCCTTTGACCGTGAATTGTTCCAGGGCGACCTGGAGCGACTGATGCCCTTCCTGGATCGCTGCATGGAACGCATGCCCGTGTTCGGAGAGGTGGGAGTTCGCACGGTCATCAATGGTCCGATCACCCACACACCTGACGATAATGCTCTGGTGGGACCCGTGGCGGGACTGCGCAACTTCTGGAATCTTTGCGGATCAAGCATCGGCATCGCCCAGGGTGGTATCGGCAAGTTCATGGCGCAATGGATGGTGCACGGCCAAACCGAACTCAATATGGCGTCTCTCGACTCCCGTCGCTTCAGCGATTGGGCAGACCGCAACTACTGCATCACCAAGGCCATCGAATCCTACGAAGTGATGTACACAGAGGTTGGTGCGAACGAGAATCGCCACCACGGCAGGGTTATGCGTACCAGCCCACTCTATTCACTACTCGCCGACAAAGGTGCCGTGCACGGAGTGGTACAGGGTTACGAAAAGCCCCTGTGGTTCCGCACTGAATCGGTACGTGAAGAGTCACCCACATGGGCACGCAGCGCTGCCCACCCCGCCGTCGCCGAGGAGTGCTTCGCGGTCAGAGACGCGGCTGGCGTAATCGATATTTCAGGCTCGGCAAAATTTGATATCAGCGGCCCTGACGCGGCGGCGTTTCTCGACCAACTCTCTTGCAACAAATTGCCGGCGCGGGATGGACGCCTGTCACTGACGCTGTTCCACGCACCAAACGGCGGCATCATGACCGAGCAATCCATCACCCGCCTGGCAGACGATCATTTCTACCTGGTAGGGCCCCTCGCCTCGGAATACCGCGATCAGCACTGGATGGAACAGCACGCCGAGGGCTTTGATGTACAGATCAACAACATCACTGACGACATGGGCGGTATGCTGCTCACCGGACCAGCCTCCCGGGACATACTGCAGCAACTCACAGAAGCGGATCTGTCGAACAAAGGTTTTCCCTGGTTGAGCTGCCAGACCATCACCCTTGATAGCGCACCGATACGTGTCATCCGCGTCTCCTACGCCGGAGAACTGGGCTACGAATTACACATGCCGGTCTATCAGCTATTGTCCATCTACCAATCTCTGCAACGCGTGGGAACGGAATACGGTTTGCGGGACTTTGGCGGCTATGCCTTTAACAGCTTGCGCATGGAGAAAATGTATCGCGCGTGGGGCAGTGAATTCACCGAAGAAATCAGCGGGCTTGAGGCAGGAATGGGACGCTTTATCGACACCAGTCGGGAATTTATCGGTGTCGACAGTATTCGCCAAAGGCAGGCTGAAGGCGTCAGCATGCAACTCGCCTACCTGGCGTTTGACGACGATATCGCCGGTGAATGCTATGGCAACGAAGCGGTCTACCATGACGATGCGTTGGTGGGTCTCACTACGGGTGGCGCCTACGGTCACCGGGTGGGTTATAGTCTTGCCTTCGCCTATGTGAAACCCGAGGTGGCAGTCGCGGGCACTGTGTTACACATTGAAACCGCTGCGGGTATGCGCGTCGCCCATGTGGAGGACGATGCGGTCTACGATCCAACTAACGAGAAGTTGAGAAGCTAATGGCCAGGGAATTACCCAGCGAAGCCAATATTGTTATCGTCGGTGGCGGCATTATCGGCTGCTCCATTGCCTACCACCTCACCAAGCGCGGTATCAGCGACGTAGTTGTGCTGGAGCGCAAACAACTGACCTGTGGTACCACCTGGCATGCAGCCGGATTGGTCAGCATGCTGTGGCCCACTCCCACCCTGACCCGGCTGGCAAAATACGGACACGAGCTTTACAACTCCCTGGAAGCTGAAACCGGCCAGGCTACCGGGTACCGGCGCATTGGTAGTATCTCCCTGGCCCGCAATGAAGCCCGGCTGGAAGAATTGAAGCGCAATGCTTCCATGGCCAAGGTGTTCGGCGTCGAATCAGAGTTGATCGATAACCAGCGCCTGCTGGAGCTGTATCCCGGCATCAACCCCGAGGGCATCATCGGCAGTCTCTATATTGAAAAAGACGGCCAGACCAATCCGATTGATACGACCATGGCGCTGGCCAGGGGCGCGCGCAATGGCGGCGCGCAAATTCTGGAAAACATAAGGGTCGAACAAATCCTGGTGGATAACGACTGCGCCGTCGGTGTGCGTACCAGCAGCGGCTCGGTCAAAGCCAACAAGGTGATTCTGGCGGGTGGCTTGTGGTCCAGGGACCTTGCCAGTCAAATTGGTATCGAGCTTCCGCTCTACGCCTGTGAACACGCCTACGTAGTCACCGAAGAAATGCCGGGGCTGACCCGGCGCCCAGTGCTACGGGATTTCGAGCGCCACCTCTACCTCAAGGAGGACGCCGGGAAAATGCTGGTCGGCTGGTTCGAGAAGAACGCTATAGGTTGTCCCATGTCACAGATTGAGGAGGACTTCTGCTTCGGAGAATTCCCCACCGACATGGAGCACATAGAACCACACCTGATGTCAGCCATGGACTTGTTGCCTGCCTTTGGTGAAGCGGGGATACGCACCTTTTTCAATGGGCCGGAGAGCTTTACCAACGACAATCTCCACCTCCTGGGACCGACACCCGAAGTCAATAATTTCTATGTCGCATGTGGCATGAACTCGAAAGGCATCGGCGCTGCCGGTGGGTTAGGGAAAATTTTCGCTGACTGGGTGGTAGACGGCCACCCCTCCGGGGAAATCACAGAAACTGACGTGCAGCGCAATAACAGCGTACAGAAAACCCAGGATTATGTGGAAGCGCGCATACCCGAGGCACTAGGTCACACCTATGCCATGCACTGGCCGTTTTACCAATATGAATCCGCCCGCAATCTGTGGCGTTCTCCACTACATGAAGAACTCGAACAGCAAGGTGCCTGCTTTGGTGAAGTGGGTGGCTATGAACGCCCCAACTGGTTCGCCAGAAACGGTGCGAGCGCACAATATAAATACAGTTACAAACGTCAGAACTGGTTCGATTTTTACGCGGCTGAGCATCTTTCCATGCGCCAGTCAGTCGGCGTCTACGACATCTCCTCCTTCGGCAAATTTGAGGTATCAGGGGCCGGAGCGCTGGCTACACTGCAGCGACTCAGTTGCGCCAATATCGACGCGCCAGTGGGGAAAGTTGTCTATACCCAATGGCTTAATGAGCGCGGTGGAATCGAATCAGATCTGACCATCGCCAGAATTGACCACAACCGCTTCTGGGTCATCACCGGTATCGGTTCCCTCAACCGTGACTGGTGGCGCCTGAAGAAAAACCTCGCAACAGAGACGGACATTGAAGATATTTCTCAAGCCTGGGCCTGTCTCTCAATTCAGGGACCCAATGCCCGCCATGTGATGGAAAAAATCACGGAGGCAGACATCTCCGAGGAAGCCTTTGCTTTCAGCAGCGGCTGCTACGCCGAGGTGGCTGGCTGTCGGGTGTGGATGCAGCGCTTGTCCTACGTGGGCGAGGTCGGCTGGGAAGTATTTGTTCCTGCGGCCGATGCCGTCAGGGTACACCAGGCCATGTTTCAGGCTGGACGCGAATTCGAGATATGCAACGTAGGTCTGCATGCACTGAACAGCCTGCGACTGGAAAAAGGCTTCAGACACTGGGGTCATGATATCGCCGCCGAAGACAATCTGGTACAAGCGGGTTTGTCATTCACCGCCAAACCCGATGCCAGCGATTTTATCGGCCGGGATGCCTTTCTGGCCGCCAAGGCCTCAGGGCTGCCCGATCGCCGTATGGTGCAGTTCCAACTGGAAAACCCGGAGCCACTGCTCTATCACAATGAGCCCATCATTATGAACGGAGATGTGGTGGGCTATCTCTCATCGGGGATGTACGGACACAGCCTGGGTGCTGCCATCGGCATGGGCTATGTAAACTCACCCGGGCTCTCGGCAGACGCTCTGGCCCAGGCAAGTTTTGAAATTGAAGTGGCCACCGAGCGTTTTGCAGCCCGAGCTTCCCTGCGCGGACTGCTCGCGTAACCCCGTTACAGCAGGTCGAGAAACTCCGATAAGTCCATAAATTGCTGCGTATTGCTTCTGAAAATCACGCCGCCACCGTGGGCAGCCAGGCCTTGCGCCTTGTTCAGTATGACGTTTTTCGCACCGGCAGAGGTGGCCACATAGTCCCGGAACACTTGTAGATTCAAGGCATCCTGGTTCGGTGTACCGGGCGTGGCAAACAACAGATCCGCCCCGTTCTGATCCGCCAGGCCTCCGGTGAAGTGGCAGGTCAGACAACGGGAACCAACCACCGGTCCAGCAATTTTTTCCAGGTAGAATGCTTCAGAATTATCTTCGGAGCGACTGGGATCGTCGGGAAATTGATCGCTGTTGTTGCCAACACCATCGCCATCGCTGTCAGTATCTTCGGTTGGGTCATCTGGAAACTGATCTATTCTGGTGCCGCTGAAAAAAGCCACCGGCATTCCCGTCTGCTTATCCAAAATGCGACCGCCCAGGTAATCGCGATCAATGAAACTGCCCTGCAGCGTCACTTGACCAATCTCCGGGGTTGGGTCTGTGTAGTCGAAGGAGAATTGGCCAAACGTATCAACCGGGCCACTCGCCGTCACCGTACCCTGTCCAATCGCTGAATAATCCCGGGACCAGGACACAACTCCATCCAGACCTACAACGAAGCTGGCGGTCGGCGCTGCCCCGCTGGCGGAACTGATCGCAAAGGCACCCACGCTATCCAAACCAGCATCAGCCTGAGTCAGCGCTGCAAACTGGGCTGTGGTAGCAGGGATGAGAATATGGCCGAAATCGGCATCCCAAAGCGCAACCAATGACCCGCCAACCAGGAACGTGCAATAGGGGCCGGTGGACAAATGTCCACAGGGTCCATCCCAGCCGGTAAAGCGAAAACCGGGCCTGGCTACCCCCAGGTAGGCGACGTTGTAGTCGCCCTGCACATCGTTGTCGACACAAGTGGAAGCCCCGGCCAGGAAATCCTCGTAACTGCAACCCTGAACGTGACTATTAACGTCGACAATATCGCCCTCACCCAGGATAGCCAGCGGGTGTCGACAGGCGGAAACCAGCAGGACAAAGATGACTAACAAGCAGTGGCGTAGATTCATAAGAGAAGAGCGTCCTTGTTCACAAGAGCGGGTTGCAGGGCTATGGATGTAGATTTGCGACCAATTCTAGGGCACCTTATTCACGAGGTAAACCGAAGGCAATCAGGTAATCGCCCGCAGGACTACCACCAGACCAGTGCCCCCCCGCCGCAATTACCACGTACTGTTGTCCGTCACCGGCAAGCTGATAGGTCATGGGTAGCGCATTGCCTGCGGTGGGAAGCTTTCCGCTCCACAATTGCCGCCCATCAGCGAGATCAAAAGCATAGAGCTTATGATCATTGGAAATGCCCGAGAACACCAGCCCAGACGCCGTCACCATGGGAGCCCCTATGCCGGGCAGTCCATCAATCCACCAAAACGGGAATGGCGCCGAGTTGCGGGTAGTTCCAAGGGGTACACTCCACAGGATCCGACCCTGCACGAGATCAATGGCATCCAGCGTACCCCACGGCGGTTCACTGCAGGGAATACCCAGGGGTGACATCACCAGACCCCGTTGCAGGCAGTAGGGAGAGCCCCGCTGTTGCTCACCCACCTCCGGGCCACATTCCTCCCGGGGGATCAGTTTTATAAACCCTGGGGCTCTGGAGGTGTATACCACCATTACGCCGGTATCCGGATCCAGCGCCGGCGATCCCCAATTATTGCCCCCCATACTGCTGGGAAAATACAAGGTGCCCTGCTCCGAGGGCGGGGTGTACAAACCACCGTGTTTCAACGTCGCCAGGCGCGATTCACAGCTGCCCCTGTCGACAGGTGTCAGGCCCCAGGCCCGCTCCAGGTCAAAGGGTTGCGCCAGCAACTCGGGAATGTGTGTGGGAAAGGGTTGGGTGGGAGACAGTATTTCACCCGCCACGGCACCACTCTGTGGCACCGGCCTCTCCTCCACGGGCCACAGTGGCTTGCCGGTCTCGCGGTTAAGAACGAAGGTCAGCCCCATTTTGGTAACCTGTACCACAGCGGGTATCAGCTCGTCCCCGAGAGGCAGATCAATGAGCGTGGGTTGTGCCGGCGTATCGTAATCCCAGATATCGTGGTGCACGAACTGAAAATGCCACACCACCTCACCCGTGGAACCGCGCAGGGCCACCAGAGAACTGGAGTAGTGATCCATACCATTTCGATTGCCGCCATAGTAATCCGCCGCGGTATTTCCAGTGGGCAGGAAAACCAGATCCCGGGCCTCATCCACGGATATCATCGACCATACATTGGTTGTGCCGCTTACCCAGGTACCATCTTCATTGCGTGGGGAGACGCCCGGAGCCACGGGATTCCAGGACCAACGCAAAGCCCCGGTGCGTATGTCGTAGGCGCGCACCACCCCGGCGGGCACATCTAGTCGCTGATTATCCAGCACCATGCCACCGGTAATAACCATGTCACCCAGAATCGCAGGCGGGGAAGTAATGCCATATTCCAGCGGTTGGTGTTTGGACAATCCGTGACTGGTATCCACCTCGCCCAGGGTACCAAAATCAGTGCAAGGTCGACCTGTCTGGGCATCCAGCGCAATTAGCCGTGCATCCGCCGTGCCGTACACGATTCGGTGCTCACAGTATCCAGTCTTCCCGGACTGCCAGCTACTGACACCCCGGCAGTGCAACAACCAGGGTTCCACATCAGTGTCTACCCCGGGATCAAAGGACCACAATTCCTCACCGCTGCTGGCATCAAGAGCAAAGACGCGGCCAAAGGGTGAGCAGTAGTAGAGTCGTTCATCAACGACGATAGGTGTAACCTGCAATGAACTTTGCGCCAACCGCTGTTCACCATCATCATTCGCTTCGCGATAATCTCCCGAGCGATGAATCCACTGCACTTCAAGCTCACCTACATTGGCTGGGGTTATCTGACTGGCACGGGAAAAATGTGTCCCGCCAGGCGTGGCCCCATAAGCGGGCCAGGACACATCCCGTAGTGGAACGGGTTGCGACGCCGGATCCACATCAGCGGCCAACGACGCATTAAAGAAAGTCGCGACCAGCAAGCTGACCCCAACTCGCCCAATCATCTGGAACAACTTCATCTCCATGGGTATTCGAATGACCGGCATTCGTTTCACATTTAACTACATCAATATTTGAATAATAACGCGGAACACCTCACAGCAAGACCCGACTTGCTTGGTGATATTCCCGTATTACCTTCTTGCATTAGATGATAGGGGGGAGGATAGTCGCCGGCGATGTCTGAGACCCGATTACATTTCAACCGCGCTGATCTGCGGGAGTTGACGGTGATTTCACTGCCGATGGTGGTGTCACAGGGCTCCTTTGCGGCCATGATCTTCTTTGATCGGTTCTTTTTGTCCATGATTGATCCGGCGCACATGGCAGCAGCCATGGGTGGTGGCATTGCGTCCTTTTTCAGCGTCGCCCTGTTCCAGGGCGCTCTGGCCTATGCCAATGCCATGGTGGCCCAATACTATGGCGCCGGCGAACACCACAAATGTCCCAAGGTTGTCACCCAGGGTGTACTCATGGCGCTGATGTCCATGCCGATCATCGTGCTGATAGCCCTGGCGGTATACAGACTGTTTGGGGCAATGGGCCACGAGCCGGTACTGGTTGAACTGGAACAATCCTACTACCGCATCATCATGCTGGTTGCGCCATTCAGTCTGGCAAAGGTCTGCCTCGCCACCTACTTCACAGGTATAGGTCGCACCCGGGTTGTTATGGCGGCCGATGTTTTTGGCGTGCTGATCAATATCCCCCTGTCCTATGCACTTATCTTCGGGGTAGCAGGCTTTCCTGAAATGGGGATCCAGGGGGCGGCGATGGGTACCGTGATTGCGTCAGTTTTCGCCCTGCTGATTTATGTAGGCTTCTACCTCGCCAAGCGCAACCGAATTAAATTCTCGGTGGGAAATTCCTTTGTCTTCGACGGAGGTATTATGCGTCGCTATGCCCGACTGGGTTTTCCATCCGGGCTTGAAATGTTCATGAATATCGCCACCTTCAACCTGTTCCTCCTGCTGTTTCAATCCTTTGGCATTACCTATGGTGCGGCGGCGGCCATCGTTTTCAATTGGGATATGGTTTCATTCATACCCTTGATTGGACTGCACATTGGCGTTATCAGTTTGATTGGTCGCTATGTGGGTGCCCGGGATATGAGTCGCGCCAATGGTGTGATGACGGCTGGGTTCACCATCGCCATGTCATACTCACTGGTTCTCGCCGTATTCTTTGTCACCTTCCGCGTCGACCTGCTCAACGTGTTTTCCGGCTCCGGCGAAGATTTCGCCGCCATTCTCGAGATCGGCAGTTTCATGATGGTCGGCCTCGGTTGTTACATGCTGGCAGATGCTTTCATGTTGATTACGGGGGCAGTCCTGCGTGGTGCGGGCGACACACGCTGGCTGATGATCACCTCTATTTCACTACACTGGCTGATGCTGCTGGTCCAGGTAGTCATGATTGTGGTGCTCGACTATGGTCCGCGCGCTTCCTGGGTGGCCTTTGTCATTTCAATTATTGTTATCGCTGCGGTCTACCTGTGGCGACTCCGCAGCGGCATATGGCGACAACAGGAACGGCTGGATCAGGTCATGGCCGAATAGAAAGGCATGCCAATCTTCCCCAACAACGATTTATCGCCGCCTACAATACATTTTATAACTCGACGTCCGAACGGTAAGCTTTCACCATGAATCGCTGGTTACGCCCACACCACCGCCCCACAATTTTGTACTGCCTGATGCTGATGCTGTATTCGTCGCTCGCCCGAAGCGCCATTACCATCGACGGTGTGATCGACGAACCAGAGTGGCAAACAGCCGAGGTTTTTAAGGACTTCGTGACCACGGACCCTTTGACCCTGGCGCCAGCCCACTATCTAACTATCGCCAGGCTGTTCGTAGACGACCGCGGTATCCATGTCGCCTTTACCAACTACCAACCGGCAAACGTGCCCCGGGTTCACAGAAAGTTTGCCCGGGACAGTTTTCTACAGGCAGACCGCAACATAATCAATATCGACTTCGACGGTTCGGGTCTTTCGGCGTACGACTTCACTGTGAGCTCCAGCAATTCTGTTCAGGATGGGGTTCTTAGTAACGAGAACCAATATTCCCGTGACTGGGATGGCACCTGGTACTCACAAACAAGTGCGGACGACGAGGCCTGGTACAGCGAAGTGCTTATTCCCTGGACAGTCGCGCCAATGGTGCAAAGCGACGCCGCTCAAAAAACTATGGCGGTGTATTTTTCCCGCGTCGTGCTGGCAGAATCGGTTCGCTTTGCCTATCCGGCCGCATCCATGCGTCGTGCTACCTTCCTGTCTGATCTCCACCAGGTAGAAATTGACAACGTGCAAAAATCAACCCTGGATTTTTTTCCTTACGCTACCTCAACCCAGGATCTGCACAATGACAACAGTGATTTTAAAGTTGGCATGGACATGGTCTGGCGACCCAATAGCAATCAGCAACTGACCCTCGCATTAAATCCAGATTTCGGCCAGGTGGAGAGCGACGATCTCGTGGTGAACTTCAGTGCCATCGAAACCTTCCTCGCGGAATAACGTCCTTTCTTTACCGAAAATCAGGGCCTTTTTGATTTTCAGATACCCACTGGCGACAGAATGATCCACACCCGGCGCATTGGTGATGCAGCCGACGGTGGAGATTCCGGTGTGTCAGACATTGATTTCGCACTCAAATACACCAACTATGGTGAAACCATAGACTACGGCGTGTTTTACGTCGCCGAGGATGATGCGCGCATCAGTGAAGGGCGTGGGTATCTCGCCACCAGAGTACAGGGTCGGTTGGGAGAGGCGACCATCGGTCATACCTTTACCTACGCCGATCGTCCCACACTGGGCCGCGAGGCCACCCTCAACGCGCTAAATATGGACTGGCGTATCAACGGCGCGCTAAGATTCAATGCATTGCTGATGCAAAGCGATATCGAGCAGGTCGCCAACGTCTACAACGACTATGAAGATGTAGACAACAGCGACGTCGGTGCGTGGATGCAATGGGAATACTCACCAAACGACGACTGGAATCACATCTTTGCGCTGATCCACTATGGCAATGAGTTCGAGATGAACGATTTCGGTTTTCTCAAAAGAAACAATTTTGAGGAAATCTATGTTAATCATGAGCATCGCATAAACAGCTACGACGACTCCTCACGGATCCGCTCCACCACCGACGAGCTGGAATGGGGAACATCACGAACCGCCGACGGCAAACGCCATCCCACCTGGTTTGAAATAGACAGGTCGGCCATTCTGAAAAGCACGGCTGAGGTTGTTATTGGGCTGGGTGGAGAATCAACGGGCTACGACAATCTGATCACCCGCGGTAACGGCTTGTTCCGCAAGAAAGCCCAGTACTGGGCTGATTTTGTGTATCGCAATCCACGTGGACAAGACTTCAATTACGAGTTCAAAGTGTCGCTGTTCAATGATGGCGACGACTCCTTTACACACTCTGTAAAGTTTGAACCCAGCTATTATCTGACCGACAAAATTACCCTGTCCGGAAAACTAATTCATCGACACCACCACGACTGGCTACTGTGGGAGAGCGATCTCGAGCAACTCGCGACCTACTCAGCAGATTTTTACAGAATTGAATTCAAGCTTGATTGGTACCCCAGCACAAAGCAGGAAATCCGACTGAAGTTTGAATGGATCGGGCTGGAGGCGGACAGCATCAACGGTTTCGAGTTGTCACCGGGCGGAAGAATACGGCCCAATGCCGATGAAGTTCCTGATTTCAGCCTGAGCGACACAGCACTGCAAATCCGTTACCGCTATGAGCTCGCGCCTCTGTCCGATATATTCCTGGTGTACAGTCGGGGTGGGCTGATCGAAGATGAAGACATCGATCGCGGACCGTCACGCCTGCTGAGGGATGGCTGGGACACGGTCGCCAACGAGAGTCTGGTGGCAAAAATCCGCTACCGTTTCTGAGCGATACGCAATTCCACGGTATTACCATCGGGATCAGCGATGTAGATAGAGCGCCCATAACCATCCGCCCCATAGCGTTCGGCGAACTCTCCAACCGCAATTGCCTGGGACTGAAGATACTCAGCGAGTTCAGCCTCATCGATCCCCGTGACGCGCAGACACAAATGATCCAGGTTACGACCCTCAGCGCCGGCAGCGCGGCCCCCGCTGCGCCCCAGGTCGCTGTCCACGTCGACCAGATCAATCAGCGCATCACCAGCCCGCAATTGCGTTAACCCGATGGCCGGATCCAGCTGCCGCTCCACCGTACAGTTGAGCACCCCGACATAAAAGCCAATCATGTCCTGCAACTTCTGGGTACGCAGTACTATATGATCAATCATCACAATTTTCAGCATCGGTTCTACCCTTCTCTCTTCTTGCAGTATCTCCACAGTACCCTATAGTGGGATAAAGTTTTTCCGCAATAAAGAAACTGTTATCGATTGAATAAGCAAGCATAACGAATCACGAGGACATTATGAGCACATTGACCAGCATAAAAATCCAGCGGCGCCAACTGCTGCAAGTCGCCGTTCTAAGCGCTTTATACCCCAGTGCGATTCAGGCGGCCGGGCCATGCAGAGGTGAACAACCCGCACCACCTGGTGATTTGCCACGCAGTAAGTTTGGCGAGAAATCTACCGCCGAGGAAGTCACCGAGGGGCTGGACCTGAGCGGTAAAACCGCACTGGTGACAGGATGCAATTCTGGCTTGGGAATGGAAACCATGCGCGTACTCACGATGCGTGGCGCCCACGTTATCGGTTCCGCCCGCACCATGGAAAAGGCGGAAAAAGCCTGTGCCAACTTTGCTGGTAAAACAACCCCTGTGGTAGCCGAATTGAGCGACTTTCACTCTGTGGTCAGCTGCACCGAAGTGGTCAAGGCGCTGAATAAACCGATCGATATGCTGATCTGCAATGCCGGGATTATGGCGCTGCCAGATCTGCGCAAGGCCTATGGCCTGGAGCTACAATTTGTCGTCAATCACCTGGGACACTTTGTACTGGTCAACGGTCTGCTTGATCAGGTTAAAGCAGCCGGCAATGGACGCATCGTGATGTTGAGTAGCTGCGCTCACTTTTCCGCGCCCCCGGTGGGCATCGATTTTGACAACCTTGATGGCGCCAGGTCCTATGAAGCGTGGGCTGCTTATGGACGTTCAAAATTGGCCAACGGTCTGTTTGCGCTGGAATTATCGAAACGGCTGGCGGGTACGGGTGTAACAGCCAATTCCCTTCATCCCGGCGTGATCAGAACCAATCTGGGAAGACATCTGGACAACCAGCGAGAGGCGGATGACGACGTGTACAACAAAAATATCGCCCAGGGTGCGGCTACTCAATGCTACGTAGCGGCACACCCGATACCCGCCGGCATATCGGGCCAATATTTTTCAGACTGCAATCCGGCGCAGGCCAACCCGTTGATGTACGACACTGAACTGGCCGCTCGTCTGTGGTCAACCAGTGAAAATCTGGTGAGCAAAGTACTGGGCTGATAGGAACCGCAAGGACTAGCTGGGCTTCAGGTAGCCCAACTTCGCTGTCCCGAAAACCGACTCTGCAGATACTCCATTTGATCGCCGCGAATCTGCCGGTTTGCCAGGTACATAAACTCGAAAACATTGGGCTCGAAGGGTATGGCCAGCAATTCCATGCCCGCCTGGTCCGGCGTGCGCCCACCCTTGCGGTGATTACAACGCGCACAGGCTGCCACCACATTGGTCCAACGATCCCGTCCGCCCTGTATGCGCGGCACGATATGATCTCGAGTCAACCGACGATCATCGAAGGATTCACCACAATACATACAGAGCTGACCATCGCGACGGAATAACAGGCGATTACTGAGAGCCGGTACAAAATTCCAGCGTTGGGAGTCACCCTCACATGCAATGATCGGTGCCATGACAATTTCGGAGCGGATTCCTACTCGATTGATACCACCACGCATCCGCAGCAACTCATCACCGATGCTCCAGACCACCTGGTCCCGAGCATAGAGCGTCGCTGCTTCCTCGCGGGATAACCACATTTGTGGTAATCCGGATTTGTTTAGCCGTAGTATTCGTACCTGACTTACCATATCCCTGCATCTAGTGGTCAAGTTACTGCGCCCTACTATATACAGTATGGGCGCTGGGTCAAATATCCACTAAAAGCACCCCTGAAGTGGGGTGCGACATCAGGCAGTCAGATAGAGAATAGCCAGGGTGTAAGCCCCAAACACGGGACTGATGACGGGAAACAAGACAGGCCGGATAACGATAACCGCCACGAAAAGAACCCCGATGGAAGGCATGATCAATGCTGGCAATATAGGATTATCGTACATAGCCAGGTTGAAGTAGGGGCCCATAAAAAAATACAGCCCCATGGAGACGGCTGACAGACGACCCAGGCCACGACTGTGTGCGAGCAAATCCAACTGCTCTTCTTCCGGCACCGGCAAGGCCATTTCCGCCGCACCGTAAACACAGATGGAACCAGCTACCAGCACCAGAAAGTCGGAAAAATCCCATACGGTCAGTTCCCTCAAGCCCCAACCAACCCACCACAGCTGCAGAATATACGCCATGATGCAGAGACCCCAGACGGCCGAAGACCAATGAAACACAACCCGGAGGTGCGCTCGTATCAACATCGCCACGGTATGCAATAACCTCGTCATCGCCAGGCCGAGGATGATTGAGACCGCTACAAACACATACTCATGCTGTGTCATCGATAAAAGTACTCCACACCTAATTGATTGAGCAGCCAGGCCACAAAAAAAGCCCCCAGTATAAAGATCAGCGGAGCCACTCGTGCCAGCATTTCGACCTGACTGCTACTCATCAGCGTCACCACCCTGCCATCTCCCTGTGCCCAGAATCGGTGCGTGCCTTCCGCGACACCCCGATCCAGACCGAGATAGGACGCAAGCGCGAGACCAACCGGAACATAGAGAAGCACCATAACCTCACCAAAGATTCTAGGCTCATATAAGTTACCCACAAAAAATAACATAACCAGATAAGCCGACACTACATACCACCAGCGACGAAGAAAATGAGGTATGTGCCTGCGCAGCGCCAGATAAAACAGCGGAAGAAAACCCAGGGTCGCCAGCAGCACCAACCAGTTTTCGCCGTTTGCCAACCAATCGATATTACCCTGCATCCTCCATTCGCCCCGGTTGGTCAGCGCTAGCTGTCCACCGTAAGGTCTGGGATTATCGATGGTCAGCTGGGCGATCAGCGCTCGCACTCCACCATACACCAGAACTTGCATGAGCAGGAGGGCGATGTAGCGACTGCGGGTTAAGCGGTCAATGCCCAAAACACAGAACACTGCCGTCACCAGGACAAATGATTCGCGATTGAGCGCACCCAATGCGGTGAGAATCAACAACGCCCACCACTGATGCTTTAGCACACAGTATAATCCCCACACCATCAGCGCCAATGCCGCCGTGTCGTAGGGGTAAAATATCGGCCAGCGAAAGCGCAAAAGATAAGCCAGGGGGAGTAACAAGAGAAAGGCCAGCGCCAACACACGGGCAAAACGTTCCTCAGCATACAAGGCCGCAATGTGTCTGATGCCGAGCACCGTCATTAATGCAGCGACGGCCTCCCAAACCAGAAATGCATCGATCACATCGAATCCGAGTCCGACCAGCGGCCTGGACAACAGCGGCACCAACACTCTGGTACCAAAGGGAACTGCGGCCGCGAGGTCGTATAGCTGCTGCCAGGTCGCCCCTTTGTACTCGATATTCAGCTGTGCGCGAAGTACCGTATATGAAACAGAGACAATAACGGCGACGCCAAGAAACTGAAGTCGCTCGAAAAGCATTTTTTGTCTGGCCATGGGCTCTGTCATCGCCTCAGTATAAGCTGGCCAGACAACAACACAATCACTGCGGTCCGGCATAGATTAGAGCTAATATACTTATCTGTTCAGAAAACCGGTAAGCGCACAATTATCTGGAGACCGATATGCACTCTGACATAGATGCCATATACAAGAAAATGAGAGAACTGGAAGATCAGCTTGAACATTACCTCGATGATCTGAGCGATAAATTCAAATATCAGTTTCAAAACGGCCGGGTAAAGTTTGACCAGGCGGTTGCCCAGGAGCATCGCCGCTCACGCGTGAGCCTATTGCAATACATCGCCAGTGCGCGGTTGATGCACATTATTACGGCACCCGTCATATACGCCATGGTGATACCGCTGGCTCTGCTAGATATAACCCTCGCTCTGTACCAGCAGATTTGTTTTCGAGCCTACGGCGTGCCGATCGTGCCGCGCTGGCAATACATGATCGTCGACCGCAATCAGCTTTCCTATCTCAATCTTGTGGAGAAATTCAATTGTATCTACTGCAGCTATGGCAATAGCGTAGTCGCCTATGCGAGAGAGGTTTTGGCTCGCACTGAACAGTATTGGTGCCCGATAAAACACGCACAAAAACTGCGCGACGCCCACGAGCGTTATATGGAGTTCTCAGAGTTCGGTGATGCAGAAAATTATCGCGAAGATCTCAATCGTGCTCGCGACAAGTTGAAACAGCAAGATCAATGAATGACACGGTCCTGATCTGATACGATCACCGCCTGCAACTGTCGACCCAGCATGATGACAAATCCCCGCTGTCTCTCCACACCGTTCACGCTGTAATCAAATCGATATTGACGCCACACTCGCCACTGACCGTTTTTATCACGGCTTAACGATAGCCGTCGCAGGTGTACAGATTGATCCAACACCTGAAACTGATCGCGCCGACTCGCTCGCAATACAGCCTGATAAGCCAGCTCTCTTATTCGTATAGCGGCGAGAAACTGCAGGCAAATAGTGGCTAGTATGAGAACGAGTAACAGTGATTCGAGGGCTGGTGTCATCAGGTTTTGCTCTTGGTGGCAGGCAATCGCATGGCGCCCGTGGCCAACGCCGTTCCACTCAGAATAATCACACTTCCTACCACCATGGAAGTGGTTATCGTCTCACCCAGAAACAACATCCCCCAGAGCACCGCGAAAGCCGGCACCAGATAGGTCACACTAATGGCACCACTGGGACCTATTCGGGAAATAAGTCTGAAGTACAGCAGATACGCAAGCCCGGTACACACAGCGCCCAAACCGATGACCGCCAGCCAGGAACTGACAGAAATAGCGGTGGTGGGCCACATAAAAACAGCGAATGGCAACAATACCAGGCTGGCGCCCAGCATAGAGCCGGTAACCGCCGTCAGTGTGTCGATATGGCTGGCGTGACGCCGGGTATAACTGGCCCCCCACCCATAGCAGGCCGCTGCCAACAGAGCGGCCAGAACCGCCAATGTAGATGAGTTAGGCGCTGTATTGGCGGTTGGCCAGGCCAGCACCATCACACCGAGAAATCCGATAAACAGGCCAACCCGCCGACTGCCATCGAGATGTTCCCCCAGCCAGACAGACGCGATTATGGCCCCGAACAGCGGTGCACTGGCATTAATAACGCCTGCTAAACCCGCGCTAAGGTGTAAAGTCGAATAGGCAATCAGGCAAAAAGGCAGCGCGCAATTCATGGCGCCAACCACCAACAGTTGACGCCAATGCTGGAGCGCGACAGCAGTCCTGCTTTGACGCAGGAAAAATGGCAACAATACCAATGCCGCAATAACAACCCGCGCAGCAATCAGGGCAACCGGGCCAAACTCGGCGCTGGACATGCGCATAAAAAGATAGGACGCCCCCCATATGGAGGCCAGTAGCACCAGGTCTGTACGATCGCGCGTTTGCATCGGGTCACTATACCAGCACCCACCGCCTATAAATGCTGCAACAGCAACGTTTGGCGACATAAACCTGCCAGCCAGATCACGTTGCTGCTATTCGGCGTCAGGTTGATTCTCTGGCTGTGCCGCCTTGAAGGCGTCAAGCTTATTGCACTGATCACAGATCGATTGAATTCTCGGAAAGTTGGAAAAATCCAATTTGAAACGATGTGCGTTATACACCTGGGGAACGAGGTAAATATCGGCCATGGTCAGGCTGTCTCCATAGCAATAAGGCCCATCAGTGAGCTGGGTCTCCAGCGAATCAAATCCCCGCCGCAACCATTTATGATACCAGGTGGTGCGCACCTGCTCAGGGTCAACACCGAGTGGCTCCTTGAGAAAGTTCATCACTCCTACATTATTCAGCGGATGTATATCGCAGGCGACGGTGTGTACCCAGCTCATAATGCGCGCGCTCTCAAAGCTGTCCTCCGGCAAAAAGGGAGGTGTCGGATAACTGTCGTTCAGCCATTGAATAATAGCGGTTGACTGAGTCAGCACACGCCCGTCATCCAGCTCCAGGGCGGGCACAAGGCCCAGTGGATTCAGCGCCAGATAATCATCGCGCTTGTGCTCGCCCTGCAGCAGATGCAATGCCACAGTCTCGTACTCGATGCCCTTCAGGTTCAGTGCAATCCGCACCCGATACGCCGCTGACGAACGCCAATAGCTAAATAGTCTCATGCTGCCCTCCTCTGCACCCCACAGGTATCGCGTCTACCGGGGCGGCCAGTATTGTTTAACCTTCTGGTCTATCTTGCCAAAAATAGACTGACCGTCACTAGCAAGCATTTCGATTTCGACCCTGTCACCAAAGGACATAAAGGGTGTGGACGGTTGTCCGTCGGCGATTGTCTCCAGGCATCTGACTTCAGCCAGGCAACATGATCCATCTTGGCTACCCTGATTCGACACCGTACCTGAACCTACCACCGTTCCCGCCACAAGGCCCCGGGCCTTCGCCGCATGAGCAATAAGCTGACCGAAGTCAAAGGTCATATCGACGCCGGCATTAGGTGCACCAATCTGCTCGTCATTGAGCCGGGCAATAAGCGGCAGGTGCAGTCGCGCACCATCCCAGGCCTCGCCTAACTCATCCGGAGTCACAGCCACGGGGGTAAACGATGTCTGAGGTTTTGATTGATAAAAACCAAACTGCTTTGCCAACTCACCGGGAATCAGGTTACGCAGCGATACATCATTGACCAGTGCAAACAATACGATGTGGTCCCCCGCGGCTTGCGCGCTGGTTCCAGCGGGCACGTCATCGGTAAACACAGCAACTTCAGCTTCGAAATCAATTCCCCAATCTTCACTCTCTACTTCTACATCATCTTCAGCACCAATAAACGCGTCAGAGGCACCCATGTACATAAGGGGATCGGTCCAGAATGACTCCGGCAGTTCCGCACCGCGCGCTTTACGTACCAGCTCTACGTGTGTCACATAGGCGCTACCATCGGCCCAGTGATAACTACGGGGCAGCGGCGCTGCAACAGCAGCTGTATCGAAGGCAAACTCCCCCGCAACCGGCCCCGCCTGCAACTCCTCAAACAATGCAGTAAGTCGGGGAGCACACTGCGACCAGTTATCCAGTGCTTCCTGCATAGTCGATGCTATGTCATCGGCAGCGACGGCACGGGTCAAATCTCGACTGACCACAAGCAAACGACCATCTCGGCCGGACTTCAGACTGGCAAGTTTCATAATCGGGCTATCTCCTATAAAGAACCGGTAAAGAGTTTTTCAATACCATCCCAGCAGCGCGCGTAATCAGCTTGGCGCAGCGGTGTTTCCAGCGCCCACTTCGTGGGTCGAATCAGGTAGCGTGACTCCAGCATAAACGCCATGGTGTCGCTATACCGCTCCGGCTGCAGATCCACAGTGCTGGCCCGCTTGAACACACTGGCCTCGGGGCCGTGCGGACTCATTGTATTGTGCAGACTGGCACCACCGGGAACAAACCCGTGTTCCTTGGCATCATAGACTCCCTCAATCAGCCCCATGAACTCGCTCATCACATTGCGGTGGTACCACGGCGGACGGAATGTGTCCTCAGCAACCATCCAGCGGGGCGGGAAGATCACAAAATCGATATTGGCCACACCTGGCGTATCTGACGGCGAAGACAGCACGGTATAGATACTTGGATCAGGATGATCGTAGCTGACCGATCCCATGACATTGAAGCGTGAGAGATCGTAACGATAGGGAGCGGAGGTGCCAGTCCACGCCACCACATCCAGGGGAGAGTGATCCATATCGGCGCGATACAACTGCCCGTCGAACTTGCACAGCAATTCGCAGGCAACATCCTCATCTTCGAAGGCAGCTACCGGGTATTGAAAATCCCGCTCATTGGCATAGCCGTTGGCGCCGACCGGCCCGCGTTCGGGCAGCGTGAACGGCGCACCGTAGTTTTCAGCCATATAGCCACGTGCCTGATCGTCTTCCAGAACAACAGAAAATTTCATGCCCCGGGGAATAACCGCAATATGGCCAGGCGCGATGGAGAGATGCCCGCATTCGGTCCGCAGCTGCAATCCTCCCACCTGGGGAACGATCAACAGTTCGCCATCAGCGCTGTAAAAGTAACGCCGCTGCATGGATCGGTTGGCCGCATACAAATGAATGCCCATGCCCTGCTGGGCGGCGGCATCACCGTTTACCGCTATCGTCACCAAGCCTTCAACAAAATCTGTCGGGGTAGAGGGTAATTCCAGCGGATCCCAGCGCATCATATCCGGTGGAGTGGGCGCGCCGACGTGGGGGGCGGTCAGTACCCGCGGCTGCGACCAGGGCTGGAAATCACCCTGCACAACCGATGGACGAATACGATAAAACCAGGTGCGACGATTTTGTGCTCGCGGCGCGGTAAAGGCGGTAGAGGAAAACTGTTCCGAATAGAGACCATAGGGCGCCTGTTGCGGGCTGAATTGTCCCTGCGGCAATGCCCCTGGCAGCGCCTCGGTTTCATGCTCGTTGCCGAATCCACTGAGGAAGTCTCTCGTATTCAACCCCTCATATTCAGTACTGTTCATTGATTGTACCCCTGCCCTGCGCAATGATCCCCAGGGCCGTTCTGTTTGGTCTAGCGCAAGAATATTAGTTGCATATGTAACTATATTAGTTGCATTTGCATCTATTGTCAACGCATAATCTGCCATACACGTGAAGTAAATCGCGTACTGTCAGAGCGGCAAACAGGGAAAACAAACGGGAAAACTATGGCTCTCACCGATCAACACACCTTGCAACTGGATGGCTTTCTTCCCTATGTTCTCAATCGACTGGCAGATCGAGTCAGCCAGGATCTGTCACAGATCTATGCGACAGACTACGGGTTAACTATTCCAGAGTGGCGGGTGATAGCAAATATCGCCGAGCACGAAACGCTTCACGCCCGAACTATCGTGGCGTTGACCAGTATGGAAAAAACCAAGGTGTCACGCGCCGTGAACTCACTGACGGAACGTGGATTGATCAGGCAACAGCCCTCAGCGCTTGATAGCCGCAGCCGCGATCTGGCGCTGACCAAAGCGGGCACAGCGATGTACCGGAAACTGGTGCCGCGCGTGCTGGCGTGGGAGCAGGAACTGCTGAATGGTCTGACCAGCGGTGAACAGCGGGATCTGCTGCGACTGGTCGCCAAGCTGGACCGACGAATTCAGGAACTGGTCGAGGAATCTGGCGGCCGATAAATACCGAGTTCGATGGCACGGCGCACAATGCTCGCCGTATCGTGGAACGGGTGACCGAATACCCAGTACATCCCCCGTTCGAATTGTTCTGTTCGCAACGCGCGATTCTCGTCCATCAGCGGCGTGTAATGGCGATAGCTGGCCAACGAGAAAGTCATGGCCAGACCAAGCAGGACTGCCTGTCTCGTAACGCTAACCTCAACGCCTCGGTTTAACCACAGCACCAGTGCGCACAACAAAATATTGAGTGACGCAAAGCTGTAACGATCGACCAGGGCATAGTCCAGATTTGAATATGGCGCTCGTCCCATGGCGATCACCAGCACCGCCGCCAGCATAAAGGCGGTAAAGAAATGTAATGCCGTCAACCGGCCATCAAGCAGGTCGCGACCAGTGACCCAAATAATAAACGAGGTCACGGCAACACCAATGGCCAGGGAAATCGGCAAATGATCAAAACCGAAGCCGCTGCCAACAATGGCCAGGAAGTAGCCAATATGGTGACAGGGCGTCTGCCAGAAATAGATCAGCATGGCACTGATCGTGTTCGGACTGGAAAACTGGTAACGATAAAGCGCTAAAACAGCGACAGAGACCAACAACCAGACCGGCAGCACCGCCACAGACCGGTTACGCAGTGCGAAGATCTGCCATATCAAGCTCACCAGACCCAGCACCCAGATAAGCTGCCCGGAAGCCAGGCTAAAACTGCAGGCCGTCGCGGCTGCCAGGGCACCGACAAACGGGAGCAGACCTGGACGATGCAGCAAATGCAAGGTAACAAAAGCATAGAAACACACGTAATAGAATGCGAATGAAGACATCGCCCACAGTACCAATCCGTAAGCCCGGGGCTGACAGAGGATAAACAGACCGATAACCAAAACCCAGAGGCGGTAACGCCGCGCCTCCGCTGCCAGGGAACTGACATAGAGCAGCGCTAGCAATGGTAAGGCGAGGTTGGCGACAAAGGTTATTGTCCGGAAATCAACTTCACCCTGCATGAGAAATAAGCTGTAATAAACCAGCCGCGAAGCGCCAGTCCGATGATCATTGTACTGCTCAAATACAGCGGCCAGAGAATCCGCCAGGGACTGACTGTCATGCATGGCAAGTACAAACTTGAGAATATCCAGAATATCATCGTGGTAGGGCATATTAAGTGCACGCCCATAGAGGAAGAACGCAAAATATCCCAATATAGCCATACCAAGAACGGCATAGACTATCGGCAACGCCGAGCTGCGCTGATTAAATTCTGAAGACAAAGTTTCGGTCGACCATTTCAGCCATGTGATAACCCAGGGGAACCAGATTTTCGTCTATCCAGTTCTGGGGTGGAAGCGTTTCCAGAATGATCAGCGGTCGGCAACGTGTAATCGTACCCATGGCTCCCGCTAGAGCCTGCGTTTCAAAACCCTCAACGTCGAGCTGCACTACGCTCACCGATCGTTCAGCGGGCACCGCCTCATCCACGGTCACCACCCGCACCTGTTCCACGCCAGCGGCCTGATCCTCGTATGATTCTGCCAGCAGATGGCTTTTACCACCCAATCGACGCCCCCCTTCGTCGGCGATCCTTATAGCAAGCTCGCTCATTTCCGCACCAAGACCAGCATGCTCTAGTTGCACGTTGTTCAGGTTATTTAGTCGACAAGTCAGATCAGCACAGCGGAAACTTTCGCGATTAGGTTCGAAGGCCCAGATCGCAGCGCCGCTCTCCACTCCCCGGCTCAGCGCCGGCAAGAAATCGCCAAAAAAGGTACCCGCGTGCACCATGTCGCCTTCATTGCATTCTCCGACCATCAGGTTGATGGTCGCCTCCTCATACGCCGTGCCAGCAAATACTTTGCGCGCCGCCGGGCGTTTTCTGAGGTGCCAGGGCACACAGTAGGCCCCGAAGTGGTTATGTGCGATGCAGGCATCGAGCACCTGCCCGTCGACGCCGGGAAAAGCACGAAAGCGCGGTTGATTGCGATACTTCCGTTTGATGTAGCGTCGCCGCGCGCGCGCGAAAGGTTTGGACAATTCACTCAGTAGCGTCTTGGGCGCCGGGTTTTCACGCTCCCTCACAACACGCCTTCGACCGCTCGTTTGAACAGTGCAGCGTATTCTGAGGATTCAAAAGGAATCGGATTAGTCGCCGCTGTTGGATCTACGACAGCCATATCACCAACCAGAATCGCCTCAGCGGTGTCGATGCCAATCTCCGAGAGCGTGTGCGGGATATCCAGTTCTGCGCGCAATTGCAGCACCCACTCCAGAAATGACGCAGCGGACTGTCCGGGGAGATCAAGGTAGCGCGCCACCCGGGTCAACGGCTCAGCTATCACCTCCGCATTGGTGCTTAAAACATAGGGCATAACAATGGCGTTAAGCAGTCCATGGTGACTGTCGTACAGTGCGCCCAGAGAATGTGATAACGCGTGCATAGCGCCAAGCCCACGCTGAAACGACGTAGCCCCCATACTGGATGCCACCAACATCTGGGTACGGGCCTCCAGGTCTGCACCATCTGCGCAGACCCGGGGCAAAAATTCGCGCACCAGTCTGATGCCTTCCAGGGCAATGCCCTCAGCCATTGGGTGATAACCTGGTGCACACAGCGCTTCGAGATTGTGGGACAGGGCATCCATACCCGTCGCCGCGGTCAGGTTGCGGGGCAGACCGACGGTGAGCTCTGGATCCATGATGACCCGGGCAGGCATCATCAGGGGATGAAAAATCACTTTCTTGCAGCGCTCGGCTGTATCGGTAATCACCGATGCGCGACCCACCTCAGACCCCGTTCCTGCGGTGGTCGGTATGGCGATAACAGGGGCGATCGCCGCCTCGTCCGCATGGCGCCAGTTATCGCCCTCATCCACAAAATCAAATAGCGATCGAGTCTGCCTGGCCACCAGTGCGATAGCCTTGCCCGCATCCACCGCCGAACCACCACCAAGCGCTATCACGCCGTCGTGATCACCGGCACAAAACACCTCTACCCCGGCCGCAATGTTTTCTCCAGTGGGATTACTTTTGATATCGGCAAACACAACGGGAACGAGATCAGCAGTCTTTAGAGAGTCCTGCAGCACTTCTATCATGGGCAACGCCGCTATACCCGGGTCGGTAACGATCAGGGGGCGATTGATACCAAGTTCCGCACACTCCCGCGCAACACCGCGCACAATGCCAGGCCCCACCCGCATGGTGGTTGGATAATTCCATCGAGCTTTAAAGTAGCCCGGATCAAATGATTTCAAAATAGCGCTGCATCTCCCAGTCGGTAATATGACCCCGAAACTGTTGTTCCTCCCACTCACGCGTTGCGGCGAAATGATCTACCAAGGCATCGCCAAACCACGATCGCGCTTCGCTGGATTGGCGCAAGCGATCCGCCGCCGCGCTTAACGTGGCCGGCAACACCAGTTCTTTGGGGTGCTCCTGTTCGTAAGCATTACCCGTCACCACGGGCAGCGGCTCGAGTCTGTGTTCAATGCCATGTAGCCCTGAAGCCAGCGCAGCGGCCAGCGCCAGGTAGGGATTGGCATCGGCGGAAGCCAGTCTATGTTCTACCCGCTGGGAAGCCGCGGACCCCGGAATAACACGCAGCGCTGTGGTCCGATTCTCAATACCCCAGGTGGCATGAGTAGGCGCCCAATAGCCGGGAATCAATCTGGAATACGCGTTGACGGTCTGGGCAATCATGGCTAGAAATGCGGGCATAAGACGCTGCTGTCCCGCAACAAAGTACCGCTGCAAATCACTTATGCCGTGTTCGGCGCTGGCATCGTAAAACACAGAATTCTGTTCTGTATCCACCAGGGATAAATGGATGTGGCCGCTCTGTCCCGGATAATCGTTAGACCACTTTGCCATAAATGTGGCCATCATATCCCGCCGCTGCGCCCACACCTTGCAAAAGGTTTTGAACAGGGCCGCCTTGTCTGCCGCTGCAGATACATCATCGACGGCAATGGCCGCCTCCAGCACGCCAGGGCCTGTTTCTGTATGCAGACCCTCGATGGGGAAGTCCATGCTCTCACCCAGCGCCAACAACTCCTGATACCAATCCGCGTGCACGGAGTTACGCAACATCGAATACCCGAAAAAACCCGGCGTGGCTGGCTGCAGATCCCTATAACCTTTGGCACGCACAGAGTCTGGTGTTTCCTCAAACAGGAAAAACTCGTATTCAAGCGCGGCGTTGACAGAAAAGCCCATCCCGGCGGCCCGCTCTATGACCCGTGCCAGCGTGCGCCGCGGGCAAATGGCTGCGGCATCCCCAGTAAACTCGGCGAGAAACAGTAGCATGCCGGGTTCATAGGGCAGTTCGCGACAACTCTCCGGCACAATGCGAACCTCAGCATCCGGGTAACCCGTGTGCCAGCCGGTGTAGGCCACTCCCGGTTTTTCATAAAGCTGATCGTTGGAGTCCCAACCCAGCACCACGTCACAAAAGCCAAACCCTTTGTCCAGCGCGGATAAAAACTTGGCGCGGCTCATGTACTTGCCGCGCATAACGCCATCCATATCAAACACAGCGACCTTGACGTGCGTGAGCTGGCGCTCCTCGACAATACGCCTGGCGTCAGCGACGCTTTGCACCGCCCGAGCATCCATCACCCTAGCCTCCCGTATATGCCACGCGATATATCGCGCCGGCGTAATCGTCAGACACATAGATTGCGCCATCCGGGCCGCGCTCTACATCGACTGGGCGGCCGATAATATCGCCATCCACATTAAAGCCGTCGAGGAATGGCCGTTCCTCGATACCGCTGTCCGTCCAGTGCAGCGAAACCACCTTGTAGCCGTCTGGCTCACTGCGATTCCAGGACCCATGTAGTGCAACCAGAGCACTGCGCACAAATTCGTCAGGCAAACCGGTTGGATCGATAAATCGAATGCCCAGTGGCGCATTGTGGGCACGAAAACTGTGCGCCGGCGCCAGGGGTAATCGCTCGCTGGAAAAGGGGTCAGACCCCATATCCGGATCGGGCTGGTTGTCGGCATGATAGTACGGCCACCCATAAAAGCCGTTGTCCTCTATGCGATTAAGTTCGCAGGGTGGGTAGTCATCACCGAGCAGGTCGCGCCCGTTATCCGTGGCATAGAGTTCGCCGCTCCAGGGCGCCCAATCAAAGCCCACGCTGTTGCGCAGGCCGGTGGCCACCATCTCGGGATCGCTGCCATCCAGGGAGAACCGCATCATCGTGGCGCGCATTTGGTCTTCTTCTACACACACATTGCAGGTAGATCCTTGGGTGAGATACAGACGCTCATCGGGCCCCACCCGCAACACCTTCTGCCAATGGTTTCCATCCCCGGTCAGGCCAGTCACTATGGGTTGGTATTCACCCACCAGGGTTCTGGTCTCTGCGTCGTAGGCCACCCTGCCCACTTGTTCTTGCTCCGCGATGTACAGCCAGCCATCGTGCAGGTCTATACCCAGGGGTAGATTCAGGTTTGATAACAATGTGGTCCTGCCATCGGCGACATTGTCCCCATCGGCATCTTTATGCAGCAATACCACATCGCCTGACTTCGGACGGGACACCAGTAAATCGCCTGTGCTGGTGAAGCGCAACATCCGGGCCTTGGGTATGTCCGCCTCGAACAGGCTGACAGAAAACCCCGCTGGAGTCAGATAGCGATTCTTGATCTGGGTGTCCGACACGGCGTCACCTCCTGTACCGGTGATCGTGTTCCACGCCATGGTGAAACTGGACATACTGATAACCCCACCCGCCAGCATACCCACCGGCACCATCAGTATCAGAACTATAATAATCGCCAAACCCAAAAGCAGTTTTTTCACGCAGACCTCCCTACAAGTGTTGATCCCGATATTCTAACGCCCCATCCTGCATATTGCTCAATTTTAGTGTGTTCGCTCGATCTGAGGGGCATCGTGTCAAAACTGTACAATGCTGCTATCTTGTCACAGATGCCCACTACACCGCGCCTGCAGAGTATTTCGATGACTGATCTGGAAGCACCCACCCGTATCGTCCCGGCTGCGATGAATGAATACAAACTAATGGGCGATATTCTCGGGGATGCCTTCGAGCACGACCCGGTGATGAACTGGGGGATGCCGAACACGACGGTCTACGCCGGTTTTTTTCAGATGCTGGCACGTCAACTTTTTTTGCCTCATCAGCTGGTGCACAGAGACAGCGAAAACCGCGGCGCATCCATGTGGCTGCCACCGGGGGTGCCCTTTGATATCAAAATATCGGCAACCCAAATCTGGTTGATTCTGCGGCTGATGCTAACCAGCGGTTTACACGTGGCAAAGCGACTCGAAAGCCTGCAGGCGGTGATGAGCGAACACCATCCAAAGCAACCGCACTACTATTTGCAAGCCATCGGTGCACGCCAGGCGCACCAGGGTCGAGGTGTAGGGTCCGCACTGTTAAAAACTGTCACGCCGATATGTGATGCTGCAAATATCCCCGCTTATCTGGAAAGTTCCAGCGAACACAATATTCCACTTTACGAGCGACACGGCTTTGAAATCACCGGTGAGCACTGCTTTGAACCCAATGGCGCTACCCTCTGGTTTATGTGGCGCAAACCGCATCCGCAGGACTGACAGGACATGCCAGCCCACCATCTGATTCTGTCTCTCACTGTACTGTGTTTGTTTCCGCTGGGCGCAGAGGCGTCGACGGTAGAACAAGCGTGTCATCTGAATGGACTGCGCAGCGAGGTCCGGTGCGGCAAATTGCCAGTGCCCCTGAACTACGAAAATCCTGCCGCAGGCACCCTGAGCCTCAACTACGCAGTGATACCCGCTCTGCGCTCTGATGGTCCCGCAGATCCCCTGTTTTTTCTGGCCGGGGGGCCGGGCCAGGCCGCTGTTGACGTCGCCGGCATGATCACAGGTGCCTTCAGTGAGGTGCGCCAGCAACGAGACCTGGTACTCATAGATCAGCGCGGCACCGGGCAATCGGCGGCCCTGCGTTGTGGAACTCCCGACCTGCCACCCTTTGCATCGGTCTCAGATGACAATACCAGGCAGCTTATAGGCGAGTGTCTGGATGAACTCGGGGCGGATGTCATACATTTCTCCACCGCCAATTCAGTACGCGATCTCGAGAGCCTGAGAATCGCGCTCGGCTATGAACAGATCAATCTGTATGGCGGTTCCTACGGTTCTCGTCTCGGCCTGGTCTACATGAAACACTATCCACAGTTTATTCGCGCAGCGGTATTGGATTCTCTCGGGCCAACTCAGATTCCCATCGGCCCATTCGGGCAATCCAGCGCGCGCTCCTTTGATCTTCTGTTAGCCGAGTGTGAAGCCAACCAGCGCTGCAGAGACGCCTTTCCGCAGCTTCGTAATACATTCTCCAACCTGGCCGATCGACTGATGGAATCGCCGGTCTCCACAGAGGTAACTCACCCTACCCTGGGCACAGCAACGCCTTTCGATCTCACCTTCGACGTGCTGGTCGGCAACCTGCGCATGTTGCTATACAGCCCCCACACGCGTCAGATCCTGCCCTTGGTCATCCAGCAAACAGCCATGGGAAATTACGCGCCGCTGGTCGGTGTCATCGCACAAACCATCGAGCTATCGGAACAAATTGCGGTTGGTTTAAACCTGAACATTATCTGCAACGAAGACTTTCCAAGAATAAGCGCAGCGGATTGGGCACAAGATGCAGACAATCTGTTTGGCGGTGCAGCCAGTCACCGGCCGTGGCAACTGCTATGTAAGGACTGGCCACGCTACGCCGTGCCCGACGAATTTGGCGAACCCGTTGTCAGCAACATACCTTCACTGCTGCTGTCCGGTGAAATGGACCCTGTGACGCCACCATCCAATGGCGAGAAAGCCCTGGCTGGTTTGAGCCGCGGACGGCATCTGGAAGTACCCAACGGGGCACATACAGTCACTTTTCACAGCTGTGCGCGGGATATTGTCAGCGATTTTCTGAATGCCCCCGAGAAACTGTACACCCTCGATATCAGTTGCCTGGAAGATACCCCCCCAACCCGGTTTATGCTCACGCTCAACGACGGAGGTTAAAAATACATGCTCACAGTCGACAAGCTGAGCAAAAGCTTTGGTGAGATAAAGGCACTGCAGGACGTATCATTTAGTGCAGCTGACGGCACCATCACCGGACTTCTGGGACCCAACGGCGCCGGCAAGACCACATGCCTTCGGCTACTCTATGGTTTACTGCAACCGGATCAGGGCCATGCCCGGGTAGACGATATTATCGTCGAACAACAACCACGTAATGCGCGTCGTCAGCTGGGCATCTTCCCGGACAAATTTGGTTTGTACAATCGATTGACCGCACGTGAACAAATTGAGTATTTCGCCGGGCTTCACGGGTTGACGGGCAAAAACAGGGCGAAGGCGGTTGATGACATCATCGCCGAACTACAGATCGAAGGGATATCCAACCGCCGCAGCACTGGTTTCTCCCAGGGGGAACGCATGAAAGTGACTCTGGCCCAGGCGCTGGTGCATCGACCCAGAAATCTGGTACTGGATGAGCCCACCCGTGGGCTGGATGTGATGAGCACACGGATTATGCGTGACCGTTTGCGCAGCCTGCGCGATGAAGGGCATTGCATTTTGTTTTCCAGTCACGTCATGCAGGAGGTCGCGGCCCTGTGTGATCGCGTCGTTGTGCTTGCCAATGGTCGCCTCGCGGCGGAAGGTACCCCACAGCAATTGTGTGAACTGGCCGGAACCAACGAACTTGAAGAAGCATTTGTACGCATCATAGGTACCGACGAAGGGATCGCCGCATGAAGGCAGCGATTGCCCTGTGGCTGACCATGGTGCAGAAAGAACTGCGGGAAGCCTGGCGTGATCGACGCGCCCTGGTAGCCGCGATGGCCATCGCGGTAATGGCACCAGTAGTGATATACGCCGCCACCCAGACGGCCATTAACGAGGCCCTGGATCGTCCGGATATCTATATAAAAATTGACGGACAAGAATCAGCACCACGACTGATTTCCTGGCTGGCGGAACAGGGTATCCACCCGTTGGCGGCGGCTCCGGAAGAACAGGCTTCACTCTGGCAAGATCGCGATATCCAGCTGACTATTCCAACGGACTACGCCGAGCTGATACAGTCCGGTCGCACCATCGATGTCGTCCTGCGCGCCGACTATACCGAGAAGGCCCTGCTGGCGCCGCTGCGCAGAGTCCGGCAGGCGGTGATAGATTACAGCCGCAATCTGGGCACACAGCGACTGGTGATGCGAGGCATCGATCTGCAATTACTGCGGGTCATTGAACTGCACGAGCAGGACACTGCACCCACCGGCAACAACACCGGGTTTATTACTCTTCTGTTGGTGCTGTACCTGATGCTTGCTGCATTCTTGTCCGGACTTCCTGTTGCTGTCGATTCAAGTGCCGGTGAACGTGAGCGACAGGTGCTCGAACTGCTGCTGTGCCAACCGGTTGGCACGGGACAAATAGTGCTCGCCAAACTGACTGTCGCCAGCCTGGTCTCGGCGGTGGGTGTAACACTCACCCTGTTTTTCAGCGCCCTCGTCATACCCTTGATCGATCTCGCGCGTATTGGGCTCGCTTTTACGCTGGACTTCACAACGGCCCTGACCTTGTTAGCCATTCTCCTGCCGCTAAGTGTTTTCGCCGCTTCACTGCAATTATTTGTCGCTTTCTTCTCGCGCTCTTTCAAAGAAGCGCAATCCACCGTGAGCATGGTCATGATGTTACCGGCGATAGCTCCCATGGCTCTGACCTTTGTAAACGACAGGCCAGATATCCTGAGCTGGCTGCCCATATCAGGGCAATATCTGCTGCTTGAAGCTGTTTTCAAGGGAAGCGGTGTGGGCCTGGGGGAAAGTCTGATCACAGCGCTCGCGACCCTGACCATCTGCCTGATTCTGAGCCTTGTTCTGAGTCGGCGTCTGCGTTCTCAGAAGGCGATTTTGAGTCTGGGATAATTAACACAACAGACATCAGGGCTGGGAATCCGCTGTGGATATAAGCACTCAAATAAAAGACTGGGTCTTCGCCAATGAATCTGAAATGTCTGGTCTGGCTGTACTGCTGGCGATCACGGCAATGATTTTTATGCCATTGCGGGCTCTGATCAGACGTCAGCTAGTGACCCACGGGGCGTCATACGAAAAACATTTCCCGAACTGACAACCGATGCGTCAGTTCCCGCACTTTCCAGACTTTTTTGTCACGGCACGCAATACTGTCTTCACTTATCGCGGCGACGGAAGTGGCCACGATGTCCGCGTCATCGGCCATGACTTTAATGCCCCTTATGTGCTGGAGGGCACTGTTCGTTCAATGGGCGAGACCACCAGCGACCCCGGGCACGCCCAGTGGTCCACTCTGCTGAGCTTTTGGACAGTTGCTGCAGGGTAACGAGGAAAAGTCCATGTTCTGGGCACAATCAGTGCGTAAATCCCATGCCAATTATTTTCCGGTACAGATAGCGCTGGCCCGGGCACTGGCCAAGCGCGGAGAAAAAACAGGCACAAGAGGCTCCGGTCAAAGCCACATGATAATTTCCAAAACTGGGACTATGACTACCACACCCCCAAATAAAGAATCGCAACCACCGCAGCAACCGCCGCCACCACCCTCGCCACTAACTGAGGGTGTCCGGTTTCTATCATCTTAATCTGCAGCGTCAGCCGATCTGTGCGAATACCACGCATCATCAAAGGCTGCACAAACTCTTCCAATTCCGACGGCTCAAAGAGATGCTGAAAGCGATTACCGAGGCACACAATCACGTCATCAATCATCAGATGCCTTTCTCGATGCTGCAACCTTGAAGTTCGTGCTACCCGGTAGGTACTGTCCGGGTCTACCAGAATCAAACGATCGCCAAGGATACCCAGATAGGCAAAACTTCCCTGGTACAGGCCTACCAACTCAGCAATCAACACCATGCACACCACCAGCAGGCCCAGCGCTAATACCTCGGGTAAAAAGCCCAATCGGGCTGCCACAAGGATCAACAGAAACCCTGCCACTACGCCACACCCCATGAGTTTGACACGATCCCTGACCTTCTCTGAAACGCCCAGCCAACGGATGTTGGAATCGTCTGGAGAGAAGAGAACTTCTTCCGGGTCATGGGGTGGCGTGTAAATCTGGGAGCGAAGTCGACAGTAACCCACGGCAGCAAGCAAGGCCGCCACCTGCAGGATTATCAAGCCAAGTATCATGCGACGCAGGTTGGGCAACCACTCCCAACCAGCACCCGGTTCCGCACTCAGCTCATTCACCACCGCAGAATCCAGCGGTGACAACAGCTCTCCACCGATAGAGTAGCGATATACAATCCGACCGATTTCGTCGACCACCAACAACTGTTCGTTCCAAACCGCAAGGGAATCGGCGATTGCGCCCTCGGGCAGATCGGCGGTAGCGACATAGTTCCATTGATTGTCATATTGATATAACCCGGAGCTGTTCCCGTCAGCACTGCGCAGCAATGCCCACCAAAAATCCCCCGCGCGACTGATCGTATGCAACTGAGTGTGGGAAAGCGATTCTGCCTCTGGATTCGCCAGCGATTGACGCTCCAATACCGCACCAAAACCAACATTGTCCGGGAGAGCCGAAACAATATTGGACTCGCCTCTATTGGCCACATAAATCAGACCGCGATGCATCACCACATTGGACGGGTCATCATAAAGAGGTTTGCTCTCATAGCGCTGCTGTCCGCTACCGCTGAATTTGTAGATCAACTGCCCGCCAGGGGAGGTCAGATAAAAAGCATCGTTGCCATCCAGGGTGACAAACTCCAACCCGGCCTCGGCGGGTAAATCAATGGCGAGGGGCGTACAGGATTCGCTGGTCACCTCACAGCGGTGAAGCGTCCTGCCCTGATCGCCAACACCAGCGACCAGCAGATCGCCGTTTGAAAAAACTGCAAAGCCACCGTCAGCTGACTGCAGGCCAAATTCACGCAAATCAAATTCATCCGTCACAGCACCGCTGGCATCGTGCTTCACCACGTAGGGACCCACCGCCACATAGAGATTTTTTGCAAAATCTACCTGCAATACACGCGGGCCTCCCAGGTCAGGCTGGTCCGGATCTCCTCCCAGCAGTGCGCTCAATAGATACACAGTGATGGCACCTAACAAGCCGGCGAGTAATGACTTCAACCCTCGCATTTCCAGGAACCCTTTATGGGCGACGGAGTAATCAGGTTTGGCACGATCAGACAAGCGCAGCGCAAAAAGATTGGGGCTGCTGCCAGCGTCGAAGGCGGTTTCGTCCTCTGGCTTTCCAATGCTGTTAGCATCGGCGGAGTCGGCTACTTTCTCCGGGATGGGTGTACTGATCCCGGGCGGAACTGCCACCTCTGACGCCGGTTCAACTATCTCTTTTGTATCTTCCACTTCTTCGACCACCGGTAGCGGCGGCGTGTCGACTTTAACCACCTCGGCAATGACCGGCCGGGCACCGGTACGAGCCAACGCCAGAAATGCTTCATTGAGCTGTTCTCTTTCAAGATCGTGGTGAAGAATGTGCGGTTCGCCATCGAACAGGCGATCAAGCTCCGGCCCTGGATCGATATCCAGCAGCCTGGACATACGTGTTTTGACAACCTCGGGATCTTGCCCCTTGGCAACTTCACCGGCAAACAGCAGGTGATACTTATCCATACGGTGTTCGCACTCCCTTTACCTGCGGTCAATCATGCCCCTTGCGACAGGGTGTGTAAATGGGAGGTGCGGGTATTGCAAGCCCGCAGGCCAATCAGTAGACTCGCGCTCCAGATCAGTTCTGGTCTGTGCCGGAATAGCTCAGTCGGTAGAGCAGTTCACTCGTAATGAAAAGGTCGTAGGTTCGATTCCTATTTCCGGCACCATTTTCCCAAGGTCTATTCCGGGAGGAGTGGTAACACTTTATTCCGGGCGCATAGGTTACAGTTTCAGAGCAAAGGGGTTCTCACCCACTGGCTTCACCCTATTCTGGTCTGGTCTGATCAACAGCTAAGCAGTAGCCACCAAAAGCCAGTTTGAGTCTATAATACGGCCCTCTTTGGACTGCGCGGGGACCAGTATTATCAACCTGGAGACTGACAATAGCGAGATCGAGCATCACCTCGAAATCCTGGTAAAGCTGTGTCTGGAAGGCGGTGCGGAGCTGAATGACCGACTCAACATTAGAAGCTTCGAGGGTGACCTCTCAATTTCCGCACCGGCGGAATTACCGACTAATGAGACTCTGATCAAGCTGCCGCCGACAGTGCTACTGCCCATTCCGTCGTTCGAGCTGGAACTGAGGGATACCGAAATCAGTATTGCATCCATCAGCGGGGAGCTTTCGGCAACTCAGCAGAAGCTGCTGGAGAGTATGGTTGCCATTTACAATATCACTGACAAGGTACACCGCTACCAATCCTGCAGCACTGACACCCTTTACCACCTGGACCGGGAATTACTGGTTCGACTGACCAACACCCAATATGTTTCAAATTACGACGCCTGGAGCAAAGAGAACTTCCTTTTACAGTCCTTTTTGAAGTCGCGCTACCTCAAGAAAAAGGTCGCTGAGAACAGTGACGAAAAAGTTAGCGTACTTATGCCTCTGGTAGATTTCTTCAATCACCATCCATTAGCGCCAGGGTTTTCCGGCGGCGCTAAAGCGATAAAGGTAACTCGCTATTCAGACCCCGAAGGTGGTGAGGAGTGCTACGTACGCTACGGCCGTCAAGACGACCATCAGATTCTCGTTGGTTACGGATATACGGAAACCCGATGCCCTGCGGTACTCTCTATACCCATGGAGCTGCCGATTGGAAATACTGCCACCCTCAAGTTATTACGCAACTACAGCGCCAAACACAACTTCAAGCAACTTCCCACGGCTCTGAATGATCTGGCAGCATACCTGTCACCAGTCCAATTCAGCGAAGACAAACGCAGCCTCACCCTGGGTTGCCTTAGAATTCCTCCGAAAAATGCTCCGCGGGCCATGCGGCGCATTTTGTCCTTCTGGATTAATCGCATGGATCACGGCGGCACCCGCTCAGAAGTTTCGCGCCTGGTCGATGAGGCGGAAATAACCATCGTGGATAAAAACCATAGCTACTACACCAAACTGTTATCAGATTTGGAATCCTGCGCGCCGGTACCCGGCACAGAAATCCAGGTGGAAAACATCAAAATCATGGCTCGCAGCCAGCTGAACAAGATAGAGGCTTACTCCTTCGAGCGGGCCAAATCCTGAGGGGCAGCAAGACTTCCGGGTTAAGATACTTAAAAAACAACGCAGTACCGATACCGCAGCAACCAATCGACAGCTTGCTGAGTCTGAACAGGGCATGAGACGATGAAAAAGGTACATGGTTATCGGTATGGATTGAACTGTTGCTTCGGAGCACACCAGTTACAATGCTCCTTCCTGATCATGAGGTTGACCTTCCCGACCTGGCACGAATGGCGATAAGGCATTCTGGCACGGTCTTCCAGACCGCGAGTACCGAACTCTTTCTATCGGTTGAATATAACGACGGGGGTTGGCTGGCCTGGTGGGAGACTGACTTGTCATAGCTGCCAGCGCAATTGCCAGGAACAAGCTTGCAGGGAATGGTTGGGCGATATGAATTGTCTTGCGGACCCCCAAATTTCATATTCCGGTCCACTATTTTAAACTATAAACATAACATCACTGCTCTATAATCTGACCACGCACTCTCTGGGCTGATACTGTCTCTTGTATTTTTTCCACGGTGCCTGAATGACCTGGAAAGATCGTTAAAGTACCGATCCTGTGACTGCCACCCTTCACTGCACCAGCTCGGAATCTTACTCCCAGATCAGATGCAATTTCTTAACAAAAAAAATAAGTAGGAGTTGTCCATGAAATATTTAATTGGTCGTACATTTCTCTCAATAGCTACGGTAGTTGTCAGCAGCTTTTTATTGACATCCACATCGGTGCTGGCTGCTGCCAACGGCAACGGCAACGGCAACGGCAACAGTAGCGATGGAGGTGTGGCAAATGATACTAACTCTCTAAAAGCGGAGATAGCCCTATTACAATATGATGTTGCGGCGCTAGCTGAGTCCATTGCCGGCCTTGGCGTGGTTACGGTCATCGCCGATTGCAATGCCAATGCCGGTGCTCTGCAGACAGCTGTGGATGCCGCTCCCGCGGCAGGTGCAATTATCAATGTTGAGGGCAGTTGCGGATCGACTGCAATCATAGGCAAGGCAAACCTGCTGGTTGATGGTGGTGATATCGGCGCTGGCAACGGAGTTTCCGGCTCACTGCAGATTGATGCCTCCCGCAATATCCAGCTTTCTGGGCTCAGTGTCGTGGGCGAGGAGTCGGCGGATGCATGCGACAACTGGTGCCCTGCACTGAAGATAGCTAATAACTCTTCAGTCTTCCTCAATGGAGATTTCTCTGCTCAGGGTTCAGTGTCCGTTGCAGTGAACAGCTCTTTGGTCCAACTAGCTGGCGCAGTCAACATTACCGACACCACAGATGGTTTGCAGTCAGCTCAGATCAGATTTTCAAATGGCTTGCTTGGCGGATTCTCAATCAGTCGCAGTAGTTCACTAATTTTAGCGACTGATAGCTCAGTGGACTCGATTGTGCTGGATGGGAGCATGGGCGTTTTCTCAGGTTCGCATTTTCTGGCACAAACAAACGATGGACCCGTATCCTTGACGACTGACACGCTATTTGTGTCAAGGACCGCAGCGGCAGTTCTGGCTGGTGACACATTGCAGCTAAATGCCCCATCAGTGCGAGTGCAGCAGAACGCCGTGCTGGACGTACTAGGCATGCTGCAAGAAAACTTTGAAGTCGGCAGTCTCAGCCTGTCCCAGGGCGGCGGATCCAGATTGTTTTTAAATCCATCGACTGAGCAAGTAGTTGCCCAATGCGATGAAAGTGCCTGGGTCGCTGGCGATCTGAATTGCGGAGAGTAGGCAGGCCTGTAAGATCGAACAGAGGGGAAAGGTTAGCAAAGGGGGCGTATGGACTTAAATATTAGTTCCTACGGCCCCTTTTTTCAGTTCACCTCAAATAGGTATGTCTGTCCCTGATTATGGAATTTTGATGGCCTTCATGGGCTAACTTTCTTGGTTTTGACGCCTTTAAGTATGCGCGTTCACAATAAAAACAACAAAATGAATCCACGCAAATACCTTACTCCAGCAGGGGTTATGGTGAGCCCCGTGGGTGTGGTGAGTTTTTTAATCTGGTTGGTAAGGTTGCCCGGCATAAAGTGTTACCTATATCCCGCTGAGGCCCCAATCTTCACTGCATGACCACTTGCGATTACCTCGCAACCTACAACAGGTCACAGCGGGCTGGTTACGCCGGCAATATGAGGTACAAAGCGCCTCTCGACATCTCCACAAAACTTCCCATTCTTGAAGGGAGCTTTGATCTGAGTCATCACAGTTTCCTGCAGCATGTTTATGGTTAAAGTAATCACAGGGGGCTCTATAACCCGGTAAACCACATAGCTCAGGAGACCAGCATATGAAGCATATCGCTGTACCCGCATTGCTCATTCCGCTCACCAGCTTCGTGATCGCACAAGACACGATTAAGGACATCGAGAGCGAAGGCCTGGCCCGCACGGGCGAGGGACAGCAAATGCAGGGGCAAATTGATGAGGTTCACAAGGAAACCCGCAGCCTCATCGACGAATACCAGTCCCGGCTGAAACTGGTCGCGGGCCTGGAACATTATAACGTGATGTTGAACAGTCAATTGCTGGCCCAGTCCCAGGAGATCCTCGTCCTGCAAGAATCAATCGGGGAGGTACAGGTAATTGAGCGACAAATTCTGCCGCTGCTGGCGCGTATGATCGAGGGCCTCGATGAATTTCTCGTTCTGGATGTACCCTTTCTGATGACAGAGCGCCGCGAACGGACTGCCCGGTTGCGCGAACTGCTGGTGCGTTCTGATGTGACTGTGGCGGAGAAATCACGGCGGGTACTCGAGGCCTACCAAATCGAAAATGATTACGGCCGCACCATTGAGTCATATAAGGACAAGCTGCAACTCGGTGAAGCCAGTTTCGATGCCGACTTTCTTCGTGTCGGGCGCATAGGACTGCTTTACAGAACCGTGGGTAACGGTGAAGTCGGTTACTGGGACCGCGCCAGTAAAAACTGGAAGCCGCTCGCCAACACCCCCTACCGCCGCTATATCGATCAGGGTCTCAAGGTCGCCAACCAGGAAATCGCCCCCGAACTGATTTCCATCCCATTCAACCCCCAGGAGCAGGTAAAACGATGAACAAGCTAATTTTATTGCTCCTGGCCGGACTCCTGACATTAGGGGCCGGTGCAGAGGAGCACAGGGATCTCTCGCTGGACAACCTTCTTGAGGCCGTAAAGGCGGGACGCGTTACAGACCGGCAGGTTGATCTGGATCGCCTGCGCCAGTTCGAGCAGGCCCAGTCCCAGCGGCAACAGATGCTCGATGACATTATCGCGGAGGAACAACGCCTGGAGGCCCTCAGCGCAAAAATGGAGTTAGCGTTTGAAGCCAACGACAACCGGATCGGTACGCTGGAAGCTCGACTGAGAGAACGGATGGGTTCGCTGAAAGAACTCTTTGGCGTGCTGCAACAGGTGTCCAGCGATACCCAGGCGCAGTTCCATGGCTCTCTGACCGAACTCGAATTTCCCGATCGCACCCCCTACCTGGTCGATTTTGCCGGTCGCATGGGCGAGGCCAACCGCCTGCCGAATCTTGCAGAGATAGAGCGACTCTGGTTCGAACTACAGCGGGAAATGGTGGAATCCGGTCGCATTGTTACCCGCAGACAGGCCGTGGTTGACGCCGGGGGAAACGAGGTTGAGGCCGCGGTCACACGGATCGGTCTTTTTAACGCCATAGCAAACGGTAAGTATCTTCGCTATATCCCGGAAACCGGACGTCTGGTGGAATTCTCACGACAACCCGACTCGCGCTATACCAGCGGACCACGTGAACTCAACAGCGGCGAGACCGGTGTTTTTCCAATGGCGGTCGACCCGGTTCGGGGGCAACTGCTGGCGATTCTGACCCAGGCACCCAACTTGCGCGAGCGGATTGATCAGGGTGGCGCCATTGGCTACCTGATCATCACCCTCGGGTGTTTCGGTATGTTGCTGGCCATCTACCGCTTGATCGTGCTCTTTATCGAATCCCGGGGTATCAAGCGCCAGTTGAATAACATCGAGCAGCCCGCGGATGACAATGCACTAGGCCGGATTCTGCTCGCCTATCCGCACAAGGATAACGCAGATATCGAAACCCTTGAGCTGAAAATCAGCGAGTCACTCCTGCGCGAGGTGCCGCGAATCAGTCGCCACCTGCCCCTGCTCAAGATAATCGCTGCGGTAGCTCCACTTATGGGACTGCTGGGCACTGTTACAGGCATGATTATTACCTTTCAGGCAATCACGCTGTTTGGCGCCGGTGACCCCAGGCTGATGGCCGGCGGAATTTCACAGGCTTTGATTACCACGGTACTGGGGCTGAGCGTGGCCATTCCTATACTGTTAATGCACAACGTGGTGCAGGGCCGGGCCAGAGCGCTGACTGACATTCTCCAGCATGAGGCCGTAGCCGTGGTCGCCGGCCAGGCGGAGTCAAGGCAGGTCAATTGAACACGTTTATCGACCACTGGCTACCCTGGCTGGGAGACCTGCTGGCCCTCGGTGGTGACATCCTGGCACTGATTCTGGTTATCGCCTGTGTCATGTGGGCTATTGTCTGCGAACGCTACTACCACCTCTATCGGGTGTATCCCAGGCAACTACTCGACTCTGTACGGCACTGGGATGCCCGCACAGACAAGCACTCTTGGTATGCGCAGCGCAAGCGCGAGTACCTCTGTCACCGGCTAACCGTGGGACTCAACAAAAATTTTTCCCTGGTTGCGACACTGATCAAGGTCTGTCCGCTACTTGGGCTACTGGGCACCGTTGCAGGCATGCTGGAAGTGTTCGACGCCCTGGCAGCCACCGGCTCCAATAATCCCCGCTCCATGGCAGCTGGCGTATCCAAGGCCACCCTGTCGACGCTGGCGGGTATGGTGGTGGCAATTTTTGGCCTGCTGGTGAGCAAATTTGCCGAACGCCGCGCGGCGACAGAACGCGACGCCGTGAGTGGCCGCTTTACTTAGACGAGGTCAGTGCCATGCGTGAAATAATGAAAACAGCCGAGATGGACGAGGAAAGTTCGGTGGACATAACACCGATGCTGGACGTAGTGTTTATTATGCTCATCTTTTTCATCGTCACAGCCACCTTTATCAAGGAAGCGGGCATCGATGTAGACAAACCTGCTGCAGCTACCGCCATCGTTCAGGAAAAAGCAAGCATTCTCATCGCCATCGACGCCAACGACAACATCTGGATTAACCGGCGCCAGGTCGATATGCGGTCAGTGCGGTCGATTGTCGAGCGGCTGCACGCGGAAAACCCCAAGGGAACCCTCGTCATTCAGGCAGATCGGGAGTCTCGCAATGATGCGCTGGTGCAGGTGATGGACGCCAGTCGCCGCGCGGGCGTCTACGACATCGCCCTGGCTGCGGACAATCCCTGAGCGCGCTCATGAAACTCGCATCGGCGGATAAATATTTTTGGCTGAGCTGCTTCAGGATATTGTCGATGGCGGTCTTCGGTGCGATGGCGGCGCTGGGAATGGCCTGGTTCATGCACTACCTGATCACCTCCACCGAAACCGGGTTGTCTGATGCGCGACGCGTACAGATGCTCGATTTTGTGCGCTTGGCAAGAGATGAGAGTAGCCAACGGAAAGACCGCACGCCTGAACGTCCTCAGGTGAACCAGGCACCAGACATCCCTGCCAGCCCTGACAACAATGCCTCAGCCGATACACAGCCACTCACGGTAAGCATGGCACCCTTGGAAACAGGACTCGAAATCGCCCGTAGTGGCGGATTCAGCTCCGGCGAAGGGGAGTACATGCCTATCGTCAAAGTTGCACCGATCTACCCGCCAAGAGCAGAGAACAGACGCATTGCGGGTAAATGTCTCGTCACCTATACGGTGACAACGCTCGGCACCGTCAAGAACGTCAATGTAGTCAAAGATCAATGCACCAGTGAACTGTTCTACCGCACCTCGGTGGAAGCAGCC
The DNA here is from genome assembly GCA_938074045.1 of uncultured Halieaceae bacterium. GTDB lineage: Bacteria > Pseudomonadota > Gammaproteobacteria > Pseudomonadales > Halieaceae > CALJGI01. The sequence continues at coordinate 37,321 of CALJGI010000031.1, read as the reverse complement.
CTGCGCTTCAAGTACAAGCCGAGGGTAATCGACGGCGAGCCGGTGGAAGTAGTTGGTGTCCCCAATATGTTTCACTACGAACTGGCCGAGGAACATGAAGATTAAAGCCGCTATAGAGAATGGCTTTGCCAGCAGGCGGATTCGCCATGGTGTCTGCTTTGCCTCCCTCTGCATTGTCGTGATCGCAACCATTGACGTTACCGCCCGAGAAATTGTCACCGGCATGAGTAAACATGTTTATGAGGGTATCAGCGCGGTACAGTTACTCATTGATGAAGAAAATTATCCCGCGGCGCTGACCTCGTTGAACACATTGGGTGATGGCCGTCTGAATGGCTATGAAAGATCCCACGTTCTGAGTTTGACAGGATACATCTACTTCCAGCAAAACCTGCTTGAACAAGCTATAGCGCAGTATCGTGAGGCCCTCACACAGACAGGCCTGCCGGATTCACAAATACGCAATCTACTCAATACCGTCAGCCAGGTTTGCCTGGTGGCTGGCGACTATGTGGAGGCAGAAAAATTTGCCCAACAAATGTTTGACCCCGCGCTGATCATCCCGCCACCATCCCAGAGTTACATCATTCTCGCCCAGTCCTACATTGGACAAGAGCGTTTTATGGATGCGTTGGAACCGCTGCAGACCGCAATTGGTCAACACCGCGAGGCGGGGCACATACCCAGGGAGAATTGGCTGGCCATCCTTTCCTCCGTCTACTACAGCCTGGAAAAGTATGAAGAGATGCGCGACGTTCTCTATGAATTGGTCAGTCAGTACCCACGGGAGCAGTACCTGATAAACCTGGCCGCGATTCACGGCCAGCTCGGAGAGACAGATCGACAACTCGCCGTGGTGGAGTCACTACTGGATGACCACCGGCTATCCCAGCACCACCATCTACTCAATCTGGTGAACCTGTTACTGGCCCATGGTCGCCCCTACAAAGCTGCGACAGTACTCAGTGAAAAACTTGACTCAGGAGAAATCAAACACGAGGAGCGGGTGCTGGAACTGCTTTCCCAGGCCCTGTACCAGGCCGGGGAAGAACGTCAGGCAATTACACCATTGGAAATTGCCGCCCGGGAGAACGAGGATGGACATTTGTACTTGAGGGCGGCTCGACTCTACCTGGACACTTACGACTACACCGGTGCCGAGCAGGCAGCACGGCTGGCGATCGCTATGGGCACACCCAGAGATCCGGGCGGCGGAGATTTGATACTTGGCATGGCACTGACCCGCCAGGAGCGGTTCAAGGAAGCCCGTCGGGCTTTCCAGCAAGCCGAAAAACATGAGCGCAACGCGAAATGGGCGCGACAATGGCTGAAGTTTGTCAGCAATGAACAGCGCAGAGTAGTTGCGTTGGGAACCTAGTTGTTTGACGGGCACAGTAAACACCACCCGCTGAATATAGTTATCGGCCGACGCCAGACCGGACCACAACATCGCACTGGGGTTGAGGCTCGACCACCCAAGCCAGGGCTAAATATTTTTGGTGCACCCTGCCGTAATCTGAAAGTTGCCATCCTCGCGCTGGTATAGGGTTATCCAGGCAGGGCCCACTCTTTTTGTCGCGGCAGATTCTGAGCGGGTAACGGCCGACTGCGCCCCATTCTTTCCGGTAGCCGCTCTGCTAGGTAGCCTTATGCACCAGCGACCACAACAGGCCGGGAAAGAACCGTCGAAACCGGGTAAACAACGCAGACTGTCCGGGGCGTATCACCCAGTCACCTTTTTCTATGCCGGCTTCCACTGCATCAATAATCATCTTCGGGGTAGCCATCTTCCCCGCTGCGCGATCTTCCGCCAGGTTCTTAGGACCTCTTTCCACCGCCTGATCCATCAATGGCGTATCCACCATGGGTGGGCAGACAAGTACGATACGCAGTGGGCCGTCTCGATTCTCGTGATAGAGCACCTCTGTGTACATATTGGTCGCCGCTTTGGTGGCACAGTAGGCCGCCAGCGTCAGCGCCGGGATGTCGCCCGCCATGGAGCCGAAAATAATCAGATCCCCCGACCCCCGTTCCAGCATGCGCGGTAACAGGGTCTGCACCATATTCACCGTGCCACCGTAATTGATGGACATCATGCGATTGACATCCGCCGCATTGCTGTCAACAAGCGGTATAGCGGGCATGATGGCGGCGCAATTGGTCAGCCGGTCGATGGGACCAAGCTCGCTTTCCACCTGTGTGATAAGCGCTGCTACAGCCTCAAGGTCGCTGACGTCGCAGCGGTAGGCACTGATGGCATCGTGACTGGCAGCGGTTTCTGCCAGTGCCGCCTCGTTCATATCTACAATCGCGACTTTCGCGCCGGCGGCAGCCAACTGCAGCGCCGCCTCTTTACCCATGCCACTTGCCCCACCGGTAACGATTGCAACCTTGCCATGAAACGCCATATCAATTACTCCCCAATTCAAGAGATGCCGAGCATACACATAGAAACGCGCTTTGCGGCCGTAAGCCGTCGATTCAGGTGTGACTGCAGTGAATCAGATCAAATCGCTAAACCAATCCGGCGAATCAGGTCACCGTCTCGCGAATCTGAAAACGGGCCTCACGCCAACATTCGCTCTGCAGAATGTCCTGCAGCCGCATCACCGCATCCCAGACATCGACATAGCGTGTGTACAACGGTGCAAAGCCAAAACGCAGGGTGGCGGGGGCTCTGAAGTCACCAATCACCTCGGCATCGATCAGCGCCTGCATAATCGCGTAACCGTTGTCGTGATCAAAGGAGACCTGGCTGCCACGCATATTGCTGTCTCTCGGGCTGATCAATTGCAGGCCCTGCCCGGCACAGTGCTGTTCTACCAGGCGCACAAACAGGTCACACAGGGCAATGGATTTGCGCCGCACCGCATTCATATCCGTCGCCAGAAACATATCAATACCTGTTTCAGCAACCGCCAGGCTCAATACCGGTTGGGTGCCGGTCAGCATTTGCTTAATACCCGGTGCTGCCCGGTAGTCCCGCTCCAAGGCAAAGGGGTTGTCATGACCCCACCAACCTGCAAGAGGCTGCAGTGCGTGCCCGTGATGACGTCGCGCGGCAAACAGATAGGCGGGACTGCCAGGACCACCATTGAGATACTTGTAGGTACAGCCCACGGCAAAGTCCACCTGACAATCATTCAGATTGACCGGCAGCGCACCGGCGCTGTGGCACAAATCCCAGACCACAATAATTCCCAGCGCCTGGGCGGCAGCCGTGATCTTATCCATGTCGTGTATACGACCGGTCCGGTAATGCACATGGGTCAGGCAAAGCACGGCAACATCTTCAGACAGCGCATCCAGCAGATCTTCCGGGTCGGCAAACTGCACTTGGTAACCACCGCTGCGCAGGGCAGCAACACCTTGCCCCACATAATTATTGGTGGGGAAATTGCCATCTTCCATCAATATGATGCGACGATCGGGGCGCAATCCCAGTGCCGCGTGCAACACCTTGTGCAGATTGATGCCGGTGCTATCGGTCATCACCACCTCGCCCGGTTCTGCACCAATCAAGCGGGCAATCTTATCCCCCATAATATGGGGCAATTGAAACCAGTTGTTTTTATTCCAACTGCGGATAAGGTCCACGCCCCACTCTTCTTCCACCACCTGTAATGCCCTGGCAGCGGCGGCGGCGGGTAAGGGGCCTAGTGAATTCCCATCGAGATAGATGAGGTTCTCACCCAATTTGAAGTTACGGCGAAAGCCAACCAGTGGATCATCGCAATCCAGCTGCTCACAGCTCGCTCGGCTAATACGCTTCACAGAATGACTATTTATAAAGTTTTACTCCCAGGCATCCCCGCGATAGAACATCTCACCTGATGGCGCTACCCGCCAGGCGGTAATGGGATTCAGGTGATAGGGTACGGAACCTGGCCCGCGCACCGCCAACAGTTGTTTCGCCGTGGGTTGCACATAGCCCGTCTCGTCAATCGCTCGACTTTGAATCTCGGCTTCCTGTCCGTCCCAGTGCCAGGGCTGCGTAAACCGCGTGTGTGCCTTTGGTAACACTGGGCCCTGTAATACCGCCGGCTGCCAGGAACGGCCAGCGTCGATACTCACGTCAACCTGTGTGATGCGACCACGCCCGCTCCAGGCCAATCCGCGTATTTCCTGCCAGCCCTTTTCGATGTGCTGTGGATAGGTAGGCGTTGTAATCACCGAACGGGCATCCATTACCACACTGAACTGTCTGGCGGTGCCATCGGGTAAGGGATCGGTGTACTTGGAGGTCTCCTCCCTTGTCATAAAGGACTGATCGGCCACCTCAATACGACGCAACCATTTAATGCTGGTATTACCTTCCCAGCCCGGTAACAACAAGCGCAGTGGATAGCCCTGCTCCGGCCTTATCGCTTCGCCGTTCTGGGCATAGACCACCAGGGCATCATCCCGGGCTTTTTCTATGGGAATACTGCGGGTCATCACAGCAGCATCACTGCCCTCAGCCAGAAGCCACTTCGCCCCCGGCCGCACCCCAACCTCACGCAACAATGTGGACAGCGCCACTCCGGTCCACTCGCTTTGACTGGTAAGACCGCACAACATTTGTGGCGTGGTCTGCTCCGGTGCGTTGGTGAAAAGATTGCCGGAACACTCCAGGAAACAAGTGCGGGTCACCGACGGAAAGCGCTTGAGATCTGCCAGAGAAAACTTCAGGGTGCGCTCGACCATGCCGTGGATAAGCAATTCATGTTGCGCGGCCTCGATAGCGGGGATACCGGCATGATGACGCTCAAAATGAAGATCCGCTGGGGTAATGGTACCGTGCAAATCCTGCAGGGGCGTCAGCGATATAATTCCCAGCGGAATTCGTTTCGGTTGCTCGCCCCCGGCGCGATTTCCCAGAGCCGATGTTGATGCTCCGGGCGCTCGTGTGGGATCGAGGCTTATCCGCTGTGGTGCAGTGCTAGCTGAAAGCGCGCTACCGGCAACGGCAGCACCACTGAGGCCAACCAGACCTGCCACCAGCTCTCTTCTCTTGATCGATGGTGCAGCCGAACCGGCCTTGAGTACTTCGGTGGAATCCACATCCTTGCCTGCCATCACCGCACCACTGCGCCGCCGCGGCGATCGTCGGGTACGAAACGATCGCGAGCGGGCATTCGAATTTCTGCCAGGTTGTCAGCTGACAGCGTGGTATCAGAGGAAACAATCTCGTTGCGATACAGCAGCCACGCCACCAGCCCATAAACTTCACCATTGCTCAGAGAGCCGGGAGCATCCGCCGGCATCGCACGTCTGATGTAGTCAAAAATAGTTGTGGTGTAAGGCCAGTAATTGCCGATGGTTTTTTTGATGCCGGGATCGTTGGCAAAGGGAAACTGATCGCCCTCAAGCCGTCCCACCAGACTGCCTGAATGACCACCCACACCACCGGCGCCATGGCATTGCTCACAGGACTGTGCGTACACCTCTGCTCCCTCGGCGACGGTTCCGCTGCCCGGTGGCAGGCCTCTTCCATCAGGCATGACATCGATGTCCCAAGCGGCAATTTCAGCTTCGGAAACGACTCTCCCCAGCCCGAACTCAGCCTTCCCCTGTGCCACCGAATTGTGCGCGACGGTGAGTAGAGCAAGCGGCAGCAAATACTGAAGATAAGGGCGAATCATGGATTAATCTTAAACCAGTCAATAACGTATTGCGAAGTCGATCTCAGAGCTGATCGTCAGCCAATACATTCAAATGCCAGAGATCGCTCCGATTCACATCCAGAAATGGTTGCAGTGCAAGCAGACAACAACCAACAGAGCAGATAGCACCGGCGAAAGCAACAAGTGGTTAAAAATGGAGTGCACCAGCGTGGCAATCAATGAACCCGGGGGCGATGCCAATAAAAAATTATGTCCCCGACTTTCATGAATGGCAACCGTGAGAATGGCCATAATGGCGCTGGCCCCGCCGTGCATGATGGCGGTTCCAAAGCCTCTGACCACCCACACCGCGATGCCGGCCTCCTGCAGCGAATACCAGATGTCGTCAGTCCAATCGCAGATTAACAGTTCCCGATAATTGTTTGGTAGCCGTATGGAGACGGGCATCAAGAATCAGTTCTTCATCTTCCGCCTGACTATAGTGCAGTAAAACCTCGCGCCCGCCATAGCCACTGATGCGTAAACGGGAGCCATCTCTGTGCAGCACTACCTCCCCGGGTGCAGCGGCAGCTACCAACGTCCCGGGCACGCCTTCCAGATACAGCGTATAGCTTTCCCTGGATTTCACTTCCAGCACAACTGTTCCCGGCGTAGCGGGCTGGGCTGCGGACACTTTGATGCTCACCAGGCCGGAAAGATGCAGGTTTGCGGCGCTGCTTTTATCCGCCGACGCCAATGTTCCTACCAACTCGGTCTCGTTCAGAGCACTGTCGTCCATAAACTGGCTGTCGACAATGAAAATACCCACCCCAAGCACCAATACAGCAGCCAGTGCCAAGCCCCAGAAACCCGACCCGGACCCCCCGGCGGATGCAGCCGTTGCAGGAGTGTCTTTTGCCTGGGTGGGTAACGCCGCCTGTATACGTGCGGCCAAGTTTTCCGGCGGCCGCACCGGCTTTATTTCGTCGAACAGGGCAAGGGTTTGGCGCAGGGATTCATACTCGGCAAAAAACTCAGCGTCCTCTGATAGAAGCGTTTGCACTGCCTTTTCTTCGGCATCGGTCAACTCGCCGTCAAGGGCACGATTGATTAACTGTTGCTGATCTTCAGAGATCATATCAATCAGCCCCCCCAGCTTGCAGCAGCAACTCTTTCAGTTGCTGCCGGGCGGCATACAATCTCGACTTGACCCGGGATTCAGGGATCTCCAGGACATCACTGACCTCGCGATAACTCAACTCAACAAAATGCCGCAATACCACCACGCTGCGTTGCTCGTCGTTCAATCGATCCAACGCGCGCATCAGAACCTGTTCCCGGTCCTGTTGCGCCAGTATTGAGTCGGGATTATCGGTAGATGATTCAAGCACTTCCTCGTCGAGAGTGTCATGAGGTCTTTTCTTACGCTTGTGATCGATGGCCTCATTAACCGCTACCCGGTACAACCAGCTGAAAAAGGAGCGACTGGAATCGACCGACTCCAGGTGCTGGTAGAGCTTGAGAAAAACCGACTGAGCAACATCAGCTGCGTCTTCCATGTCCCCCACGATACGAAAGGCACAATTGAATACCACTCCGTCGTATCGCTCCACCAGTTCTGTGAAAGCCGCAAGGTTCCCATCCTTGAACCTTCTAATCGACTCCCAGTCATCATCCTTACTCATAACTACGCAGGGAAAACCGAAAAGTTGGATAAATATTTCAACACAGTTGCAACCTAGGCCGTGTCGACCCGGAACAACTTGTCGAACCCAGAGTAACGAAAGATGTCTGCGATGTGTGGACCCACCTGAGTCAGGTGTAGCACCGCTCCCTCGGACTGTAGCCGCTTATGTGCCATGAGCAATACACCCAAACCGGCGCTAGACACGTACTCCAGTCCAGCCAGATCGAAGACGAAAACGCCCTTTAAGGCATCGATAAACTGCTCTGCATTCACCGCTTCGGCTGCATCCAGGCGACCGCTGATTGCAACAATTCCCGGTGATGAAACTTCTATTGTGAACACTCAACTACACTCCGGATATTTTTCAAACCTGATAGTACTCACCCTGTCGTGGTTCTCATAGTTAATTACAGCCACCATTTTCAAAACGAGTAAAACTCCCAGGCCGCGTCAATTTCCCTCTCCAGGCGATCGTGTTGCTGACGAGACATTCACCCAACAGACCCTGACCCGCGCCGACAATATCGAGGGGGACCAGCGCAGGTAGACGCATCAGAAAGGTTTCACTCGTCGGATCGTACAACCACACCGACCCACCCTCTGCGGAAAGGAGTTCTCGCCCCACCGACAGCACTTGCTCCAGCATAGACCCAAGCTCAAATGGCAGTGCCAGCTTGAGAGTCAGTTCAAGGACCCCCACCAATTGTTCGCGTGGCCGCGATCGAGATCGGTCTCCACGACTTCACCCTGGAACCACCGCATAGCCGCCAATTCAAGCTAACAGGCTGCCAACAACAGTTCAAGTTCATCCACAGCCCACGTACAATGGCAACTGATATTGCTGGAGAGTCCCATGCTCAAAAAAATAATAACTGGTTTGGCCTTGTGTATGGTCTGCGTAAGCAGCTTCGCTACATCCACGCTGTTTGAAGACAAGTCCTCAATCAATGCCGTCCTCACTGCACCACTGAGTAGCATATTCAAGCAGCGCAAGAACGACGTGCGCCTGTACTTTGACGGCCGCCTTGTTTATGACATTGAAGGAGCAGAACCGGTACAGGTACCACTCAAGGTCAGGACTCGGGGCAATTTCAGGCGCATGAATTGCTACAATCCCCCACTCATTCTCAATTTCAAGAAGAAAGAAAATGAGGGTAACCTCCTGGCAGGACAGGATAAACTCAAACTGGTTGCGCCGTGCAAACGCAGCGACCCCTACCGCAAGCTGATCGCCCTGGAGTACATCGCCTATCAGCTATGGGAAATGCTGAGCGAGTACCATTTCAAAACCCGCCTGCTTGATTTGGGATACGTCGATTCAGATAAAGAAACTGAACCCTGGAAAGCACAGGCCTTTGTCATCGAGGACATTGCTGACGCGGCAGGCCGGGTGGATATGAAGGAAAAGACCATCAAACAAGGGGACCGGGAAAAACTCGACCACGCACAAACAGCACTGCTGGAATTGTTTCAACTGCTGCTTGGCAACACAGACTACTCTACCCTGCGCGGTCCCGGTGAAAGTGACTGCTGTCACAACGTGCGCCTGATCGGCAAAAAGGGCGAGGGCAGCACACTGTATCCTGTACCCTACGACTTCGACGCTTCCGGCTTCGTCAACGCTCGCTACGCGGCTCCTGCCAATCAGTTCCCGATCAAGAAAACCACGCAGCGCTATTTCAGTGGCTGGTGCAAAGAGGAACGTTTCTATCGTGGCGCCATCGACATATTCAAAACGCGCAAGGACGATATTTACACCAAGATTTCTGACTCAGGCATGCTCGATAAGAAGACCTTGCAGAACAAAATAAGATTTGTCGACAGGTTCTACGACATCATCGAAGATGAAGATAAAGTCAAGAGCAAGATTCTGGAACGCTGCCGGGGGGATCTTATTCCCGCACCCACGGTTTAACACAGCGCTCGCCTATCACGGAGTGGCGGCTTTTTCGCCTGCCAAGTCGGGCGTTTGTTCCGGTTCGACGGCTGGAGCTGGCGCGGTAATCGCCGCTTTATAGCGCTCAATACGACCTGGATTCGCGGACACTGCTTTGACGCGATCCAGATAAGCCACTACCGCTTCAATATCTCCACCTGTGGGAAGCTCATACCACTCATCGCCCACCAGAGCCGCGGTCTTGTCACCTTCTATGCGCAGCGCTGAAAAACCATGTCCGTAGTGAGCCGCCATACCGACATCAACCATCAGCAGTTTGCCACCGTAGCGCGGGAGTACGACCGGTAACATGGGATGGTGTGCCACAACCATACGCTTGACCCCATAGGTGGCGAGCACCTGGGCCAGTGATGCATCGGCCTCCGGCGTCTCCCGGTAACGACTCCAGCCGCGATACCACAGCGGGCTTGCCTCGTCGTATAAAATGCCTTTTTCGGAAAGCTCGCGATTGACGATCGCCGTGCGTACCCGGGTATTGATGTCACTCACCGACATATGCTGATACGCGGCGGAAATACCGCCATGCACAAACAGGGAATCGCCCAACACGACCACGGTAGGATGCTTGAGATTCCATTCACCGTAGGTGCCGGTCGGCGCCCAGGCCAGGCGATGTTCGACATAGCCCAGTGGATGTTTAGTTTCCCACTCCTCACGCCACGCATCATCAAAGGTCGGCCGCTCATCTTCAGGTAATGCCTTGGTAAGATGGGCCACTACCTGCTTGTAGTAGGCGGACTGCCGTTTTCTGGAATTGCGATCTTTGAAGGCTTCGTATTCACCGGGGTGCACATAAGACAGATTGTCGGTCATGTTCATCATCTCGTGATTACCCAACAGCACCGTGACCGCACCACCTTTCTTGGCCGCCGCCTTCTCCAGCTTCATCATCAAATCCATGACCTTGCGCGTATCTGGTCCGCGATCAGGAATATCACCGAGTTGCACCAGATGAGTGTCACCGCCAATCCATTTCTGGCGCTTGTCAATCAGTCCGGTTGCCTTGAGCAATTTAACGAATTGATCATGATCACCATGGATATCGCCAATCGCGATAATCCGCGGCGCGGCCAACTCTTCGGCATGGCCCACCGTGCTGCACCCAAACAACAACACAAAAAGTACCATCGAGAGTGTACGCATCATGATTTAACTCCATTGTCACGCGCCGCCTTTTCAGCCACCTTGGCGCGCTTGCGCTCGGCGAGATGCTGGGATTCCAGCCCATCCCCGAAAATACAGACCAGCAGAGTGGACAAAGTAAAAAATACCGTGATCACCGCAGCAATATCCAGCGCGTTGATTCCCGCCGCAATACCCACGGCAATGCTGACAAAAATAAACAAGGTATCGAAGGTATCGCTGAGTGCGCGGCGGAACTGTACCCCTGCAACAATGCCCGCGAGACTGAAGGCCAGCGCCAGGCTGTGCTGCACGACAATGACAATACCTGCGACCACGCCCGGAAGAATCAATGTGGTTTCATCCAGTGAATGATCGTGTTCGCCGTCGCGATGAATTTCCCCGTACACCCAGGAGACCGGGAACATCAGCAGCAGCGCTCCCAACATGGAGAAAAACAGGTTGGTCGCATCGGCGAAAAGAAACACAGGTGTGGCGGTGGCCTCCCGGAACGAATCGCCGACTTCCTCGTCAAAATCTCCACTGAGCAATGCATCTTCCAGCTGGCTGATTTCCACGTCGGCGCCGGCAGACAGTTCCCCGACTCCGCCAACGGGTAAGTAATGCATGGCACCGGGCACCAGCTTGACCAAGAGATATATCAGTAAAAAAAACACGGAGTAGTACACGACCACTTTCCCCAGCAGCACGATCAAGCCCATTCGATCCTTGCCTTGCGCGACCCAGTCCTTAGCCATTCACTACCCCGTTATTATGCGACTAACATTGCGCGACAAGTGTACGCTTTCTGCGATCACAGGTGAAATACGTCTCGACCCACTCGCCACAAGAGCTATACTCAACCTATGAAATACACAAAGAAAAGTATCATCCTGCTGGGCATCACGCTATTCAGCCTCTCCGCCTCGGCCTGGGCGCAAAAGCCCCGCCAGTTTACCCTCGGCGATCTCGCCTTTCTGAAGGGGCATTGGCAGGGCAGTCGCGAAATGGGCTCCCCCGAAGAGATCTGGCTACCTGCACGCGATGGTGTAATGACGGCCTTTTTTCGCTGGCCTTCAGTGCGGGGGCGCTATGTACTCGAGCTTCTGACAGCCACGGTGGAAGACAAGCACGTTGTCTTTCGTTTCAAGCACTTCGACCCCGATATCACGCCCTGGGAGAAAACCGCCAACACTTACCATTTGACCGAGATGGATGGGCGCTGCGCCACTCTCACCGGTGTTGATACCCCTGCCTCTGTTCCCTCGGTTATGCAGTATTGTCTGGAGAGTGCCAAGCGATTGGTCTTCAGAGGGGCAGATGCAGACACGCCCATTGATAAGACGGACTTTGTTATCGAATTTACTCGGAAGCGTTAGATTTGGTCCGACACATCTCGCGTTGACTGATCAGAAGTTGTATTCGGTGGTAGGCATAACTTCCAGAGTTTCCATATCAATGAACCGGATACAGCTCTCAATCATGATACCGAGGCGTCGCTGATACTCCTCCGGATCCCCAACGCAATCGTAAAAAGCTTCCTGGGAGGTCATCGCCGCGGACGGAAAATTCTCCTCGATAATGGCATCGAACACAGGCGAGCCAGCAGTTAGAACGTCGCCGACAATGTGCTGCCGATAGCCGAAGGTCGACTGCGTGTCCAGAGCGACAGCGGTGTGGGAACCCAACCAGATATCCAGCCATTCAGCGCGGTCCTGATGGGCGGGTTTACGGAAGCACACCACTTCGTTCAGGCCTTCCATACGCGCGCCATTGCGATCGAATTCATATTTGAGTTGTTCGGATTCCGCGACGGCGTAAGCGTGCGCTGTAGCAGCCACGGAGTTCAGCGCTGCCATCATTCCTGTCAACCGAGTGCGGGAATCCAGCCACAGGCTGACCACCGCCCAGCATGCTGACAATGTCGATCCCTGGCGCAGGGTCTCGGTGTGGGCAACGTGTTCGTCATCCACACATACCCGAACGTATTGTGCGCCGTCATCCTGCAGGGAGTTGACGATTTCGCCACGTAAGCGGGCAGACAGGTCTGCAGTATCGGCACCAGCGGGGGGCGTAAGAAAACAAATAATTTTTTCCATTAGGTTCCTGACAATGTCTGGCTGATGGCAGCAGTTTAACCGCCGGGAGTTTGAGGTCCAAGCGCCTTACTGTTCTACGAAACGTAAAGGCTGACGCCGTGCGCCCCAGGTACCGGGTGTGGCATCAAAGACACCAGCAAGTGGCATGGTACAGCGGGTACAACGACCGTAATCATTCAGATTCCAGCGTCCCAGTACGTAGTGGTCCCGCTCGATCAGGGTTTCACCGCAGTTGTGACAGTAGGTCGAGCCACCAAGGCTATCGTGAACATTACCCGTATAAGCGTGCCGGATACCGGCTTTGCGGGCGATGTTGCGAGCCATGGTCAGGGTTTCGATGGGGGTGCGCCCGATATCGCGCATTTTCCAGTCTGGATGAAAGGCAGAGAAATGATGCGGCACATCGGGCCCCAGATTTTCCACCACCCAGCTACACATGGCTTCCAGTTCCTGCTGCGAGTCATTCTTGCCTGGGATCAACAGCGTGGTGAGTTCCATCCACACATTGGTTTCATGGCGCACATAGAGAATGGTGTCCAGTACGTCCTGAAGATGCGCGCCACAAATTTCCCAGTAAAAGGATTCGGTAAACGCCTTCAGGTCGATATTGGCGGCATCCATAGCGCCAAAAAACTCACGCCGGGGTGCATCGCAGACATAGCCCGCGGTTACCGCCACCGACTTGATCCCCTGGTCACGGCAGGCCGCCGCAACATCCAGCGCATATTCGTGAAAAATAATGGGGTCGTTATAGGTGTATGCCACGCTGCGACAACCGGTCTGCACGGCTGCAGAGGCAAGCATACCCGGCGACGCCGACGCCGCCAGGGTATCCATCTCCCGGGATTTGCTCATATCCCAGTTCTGGCAAAACTTGCAAGCGAGATTACAACCGGCTGTGCCAAAGGACAGAACCGGGGTGCCGGGCAGAAAATGGTTTAGCGGCTTTTTCTCAATCGGATCCACGCAAAACCCGCTGGAGCGGCCGTAGGTCGTCAATACGATTTCATCGTCCTGCCGCGCGCGCACAAAGCACAGGCCCTGCTGCCCTTCGCGCAATTTACACGCTCGGGGACAGAGATCGCATTGAATCCGACCATCCTGCAATTCATGCCAGTAGCCGGTGGAAACCACATCAGTTTGCATTTGCACAGTATGGCCTTTTCATGGCGGTTTCCAAAGCGCAGAATAGAGCGCACGGGGGAATATACATGAGCAACATTCGCGAAGCGGCCGTCGCCGGCCAATTTTACACGTCTGATCCCGGCCAGCTCGCAGCTGAAGTAGACGCCATGCTGGGCGCCGCCAACACCGGGGCACCCTGCCCCAAAGCCGTGATTGCTCCCCACGCCGGTCATATTTACTCCGGCACCATCGCCGCCAGCGCCTACGCACGCATACACAATGGTGCCGATCGCATCAGTCGTGTGGTGTTAATGGGCCCCTCACATCGCGTCGCCTTTGAAGGGATCGCCGCCACCAGCGCAGATTTTTATGCCACCCCGCTGGGGCAAATCCCCATCGACAAGAAGGCCGTCACCAGCGTATGCCAACAACCCACCACCGGCATTCTGGACCAGGCGCATGAAAGCGGCGAGCACAGTCTGGAGGTGCATCTGCCGTTTCTGCAACGCGCCCTGGGAAACTTCGTGCTGCTGCCACTGGTGGTGGGCAAGGCCAGCGCCGAGCAGGTAGCCGCAGTACTGGAATCACAATGGGGCGGTGATGAAACCTTGATTGTTATCAGCTCCGACCTCAGTCACCACCTGAATTACGACGAGGCCCGGCGCCAGGACGGCGCTACAACATTAAAAATCGAGGCGCTGCACACTGACCTGGTCGGCGAACAGGCCTGTGGCTGTCGCCCCATCAATGGTCTGCTCCATTTGTTGAAAAGGAAAAACCTGCAAATCGAGACCATTGATCTGCGTAACTCGGGTGACACCGCTGGCGACAAAAACCGGGTGGTGGGCTATGGCAGCTACGTGGTGTCCGGGGAACCCGGTCTCGGACTGGCGCACAAACAACAGTTGTTGCACCTGGCGCGGGCGGCCATCCTGCACAAACTTGAAGACAAGGGTGATTTCAGTTTTCGCCAGGGCGCGCTGGCCCATTGTCTGCGGGAACAGCGGGCTACCTTTGTCACCCTGAAAATCAACAACCGCCTGCGGGGCTGCATCGGTTCCATGCAGGCCCACCGGGCGCTGGCGGTGGACGTGGCTCACAATGCACAGGCCGCCGCCTTTAGCGATCACCGCTTCAGTGCGCTGACAGCCGCCGAATACCCACTGGTGGATCTGCATGTTTCCATATTGAGCCCGCCGGAGCCCTTCGCTGTGTCTTCGCGGGAAGAATTAATTGCCACTCTGCGGCCGGGCGTCGACGGTCTGGTACTGGAAGAGAACGGTCGCAGAGCCACTTATCTGCCTTCAGTCTGGGAGACGCTGACGGATCCCGCGCGCTTTGTCGCGGAACTGCGCGCCAAGGCAGGGCTGCCCCGGGATGGTTGGAGCGATCACGTCAAACTTGCCCGGTATACCACGGAAGAATTCGGCTAAAAATAAAAACCCCGGCACGAAGCCGGGGAAATGGGGACCTGAATGTGAATCTGATGCTGGAAGAGGGTTTAACTACCAGTTGCCATTCCACAACGCTCAACACGTGGGGATTGACACATCAGATCACTTTTGCAAAACAACACACATGTCTCACTAACTCTGACCCCGCCCCGCCGAAAAAATTCCCCAGCCGACATCATAGAAACCTCTTAAGCCTCCAGCTTCAATACAGTCGACCAGTTTGGTCCGCGTTATTTGGCGCCTGCCTGCTCTGTATTTTGTGTATGCCCCCGGTATCGGCCCAGAACGGCAACCCCAGCGTGGTCAACCTCTGTTATCAGTCCTACCGGAGCAATAATTATTCAGCGGCCCTGACAAATTGTGAGCCAGTAGCCGAGGCGGGTGACGCCAACGCCGCCTTTATCATGGCGAGCCTGCTGGCACTGGAAGTAGTGGGCCTACGAGATTTTTCCGCCTCGGTGTACTGGCTGGAGCGCGCTGCGGACAGCGGTCATGTGGAGGCCGCCTACAATCTGGGCGTTGCCTACCAGAACGGGCACGCCGTTGAACAAAACGACGTACTGGCCACCAAATGGTTCCGCCTGGCGGCGAATGAAGGCTCAGCGAAGGCCCAGCGCAATCTGGGCATACACTATGAAAATGGCCTCGGCGTGGAGCGCAGCGACACCCTGGCCTTTTTCTGGTACCAACAGGCCGCCGAGCGTGGTCTCGCCAATGCGCAACTGAAGGTCGGACTTATGCATCTGGCCAGCAGGGGCGTGGCCGGCAGCCAGCGAGAAGGCTTTGACTGGATTGAACGCGCCGCCGAGGCGGGCAACGAGGAGGCCATGCTAACCCTGGGCCTGCTACTTGACAGCGATGGACGAGGAGAAGGCATTCCCTGGTATGAGCGCGCCGCAGCCGAAGATAATTATTTTGCGCTGCACAATCTGGCGGTAATTTTTCTGCGCGGCGCTCAGGTACCCCGAGATCTGGAGCGGGCACGCCAGTACGCCGAGCAGAGCCTGGCACTGGGCAATACAGAGAGCCAGACTCTTTTGCAGGATATCAAGGCGGCTCAGGTGGAAGCCGCTGTAGGTGGCTTCGATGAGCCCTCCAGCGCGGCTGAAACGCTGGCCCCGGAACTCACCCTGCGCACCGAATCCAGACCCACCATCATCGATAAAGCACCGGCCCCGCCGGAGGATCTGCCCGGTGATGCACCGGCTTCCCTCGCCCCTGATTTGATCCGTCCCGCACCCACCGCCTTACCGGATTCCGGCTGGCAGCGTAATCCCGCCTGGCTCAACGCGCAGCTGCCGGAATTCCATACCCTGCAACTGGCGGTCGCCAGCGATGCGGAGGCCATCAATCGTTTTATCCGCAAACACGGCATCGGCCATCACGCACACTTCTTCCCCTCCGCGCGGGACAGCGGCGACAGTTTTATCGTGGTGTATGGAATTTATCCGAACCGGGCGCAGGCGCGGCTCGCCGCACGCCAGTTGCCACACAAACTTCGTGACGACTACTGGGTGCGGAGCTTCCGCAAGCTACAGGAACTACACCTGCCTGACGCCAGAGATTGAGAGCCGCAATTAATCCTTACCAAATTTGCCCAGAAATTTACCCAGTTCCTCGACAGCTTTTTCCTTCAACTTGCCCTTCAGTTTTTCCTTTTGTTTGTCCTTGGCCTCGTCCCAGAGCGCATCGGTAATCTGCTTGGTGATTTCCGCCCCAAGTTGGCTGGCCGGCAGCCCATCAGCGCCGCCAATGCCACCCAAATCAATGCGCGGCAGCGTTTCCTCGTGCACCTTGTTGCCCAGGCCGGTCAGGTCCAGACTGAGGGATACCCCCTCCAGCACCAGGCTGTTCAATTTGATATGCGGGTCAGGAGCATCACCATCAGTTGCCGGAGCCGCGTCGCCCTTGGGCATATTCTTTTCAATCGCGGCGTATAAATCCTTCAGGTTCGCGCCACTCGGAGTGACTTCAACAAACACCTCGGGATTGCTGATCAGCAGCGACTCAATCACATAGGGTTCTTCGGTAAGGCTGGCCGGATCGATTTTCAGCGCGATATCGCCCAGGGAAAACACATTGGGTTGTTTGTAACCCGCGGGATTGGAAACTGTCAGCCCTGTGATGCGACCCGCTCCTTCCAGCAACTTGATATCAACATTGGCAACGCCCACGTTCTGCCGCGTCAGCGAGCTGCCCTGCACCTGAATCTGTTCCTTGACGACATCATTAATGATCCCGCTGGACAGAAACCAGTAGGCACCGCCGCCCGCTGCGACAATCAATACAACCACCAATAACAACAGTTTTTTCATCTTTCCGCTCCGCGCAATTTGCTTCTGCTAGGCGTTAGCCAGCACATCCGATGCGATCGAGCTTGCCACGATGAGGCGATTCGAGCAATGCGCAACCCCAATTAGATCATCGGGCGCGGGGTGCTGTGGCTCTTGCAGTCATAACGACTGCGACTTAACATCGCCCCTCCGGCACCTTTCCGGCAATTCAACAACAACACAGGAAGAACCCCATGAGCATTCAAGTTGGCGATAATATTCCCGCCTGCACCCTCAAAACAATGACAGCAGAAGGTCCCGCAGATATCTCCACCGGCGATATTTTTGCAGGCAAAAAAGTAGTCCTGTTTGCAGTACCCGGCGCATTCACCCCGGGCTGCTCCATGACCCACCTACCCGGTTACGTCGTCAACGCCGACAAGATCAAGGCGGCAGGTGTCGACACTATTGTGTGCATGTCTGTTAACGATGCCTTTGTTATGGGCGCCTGGGGCGAAGCACAAAACGCCAGTGAACTGCTGATGCTGGCGGACGGCAATGGCGAGCTGACCGCCGCAATGGGCCTTGAGCTGGACGGCAGCGGTTTTGGTCTGGGCACTCGCTCACAGCGTTTTGCGCTTATCGCCGACAATGGTGTGGTTACCGCGCTGAATGTCGAAGAAGGTGCCGGTGTAGACGTCAGCTCCGCTGAAACCATGATGGAGCTTTTGTAAGCCCTGCCCCCGGAGATGCCCTCGCGTCTTCGGGATTCATCCCGCCGCTAACGCGGAATCAGCTTCTCAGGCAAACTGCATATAGCAGAGCGCTGTAACCACCAACACGCCCACCAGATTGAGGACCACACCTTCACGCGCCATGCGCGAGGTAGAGAAACGCCCGCTAGAATACATCACTGTGTTGGGTCCGGTTGCCACGGGCAGCATAAAGGCGCAACTCGCCGTCATCGCCGCCGGCACCATCAGCAATTCCAGCGGCATATCAACCGCCAGTGCCGTGGCGGCCAGAATGGGCATTAAGAGCGCGGTGCTGGCAGTATTGCTGGTGGTCTCCGTCATAAAGGTCACCACCAGACACACAAGACCGATCAACAACCAGGTCTGCAGACTCGCCAGGCTGGCCAGCGATTCACCCAACATGGTGCTGAGACCAGAGGCAGCAAAGCCCTTGGATAAACAGATACCACCGGCGAACAACAGCAGCACACCCCAGGGGATGCTGACCGCGGTATCCCAGTCCAGCAAACGCTCACCTTTGCCATCGGGCACCAGAAACATCGCTATCACCGCCAGCAGGGCCACCGAGGCGTCGTTGGCGTTGGGCATGCCGAACCAGGTGCTCCAGCCACCAAAAGGCTCGCTGCGTGTCACCCACGCAAGGGCGGTAAACGCGAACACGATCATCACCCGCTTTTCAGCGGTGGCCCACTTGCCCACCGCCGGCAACTCTATCCCACTGGATCCTTTCAGCCCCCGGGTCAGCCACAGCATGATCAGGGGTACCATCACCACTACCACCGGTAAGCCCCAGGACATCCATGTGCTGAAACTCACTTCTATGCCGGTGTTCTGCTCATAGACCTGCATAAAAATCAAATTCGGCGGAGTGCCTATCGGAGTACCCAGACCACCCACACTGGCGGCGTAAGCGATGCCCAGTAACAGCGGCGCCGCCAGGCGCTGCGATGCACCATCACCGCGTTCATCCAGACTCTCGAGAATCGCCAGGGCCACCGGCAGCAACATCAGGCTGGTAGCGGTGTTGGAAATCCACATACTCAGCACCGCGGCGGCCAGCATAAACCCGAGCACCAGCCGCTTGTCGCTGTTACCCCCACACAACTGCACCATGCCCAGCGCCAGCCGGCGATGGGCGCCGCTGCTGGACATCGCCTTGGAGAGAATAAAGCCCCCCAGCAGCAATAGAATCAGCGGGCTGCCATAGGCTTCCGCCACCTCTCTTCCAGTAAGCACCCCCAAAAGTGGCATGCTCGCCAGTGGTAGCAGTGAAGTCACCGGGATGGGAACCGGCTCGAATACCCACCATGCCACACAGGTAATCGCCACCGCCGCTACCCAGCAAATTTGCGAATCCACGCCCTGCAGGGCCATTAATCCAGCCACGGCAGCCGCCACTAAAGGCCCAGCGAACAGGGATATTTGCTTCACATTTGCCACAGGCCATCTCTCTTTTGTTATTGCCCCACTATTTGACCAACATGGAAACCGTTTCCCGGACCGGGGTCAAGGCCACTGGATTACATGGTTCGGCGTAGCGAAACCGGTTAAACTCCCGGGTCTTATGGATGCCATTGCCACTCCCCCTGCGCGCCTGGTCGACCGCTTCGAGCGAGAAGTCAGCTACCTGCGCCTGTCCGTCACCGACCGCTGTGATTTTCGCTGTGTGTACTGTATGGCAGAGGACATGACTTTCCTGCCTCGTGAGCAGGTGCTCAGTCTCGAGGAATTATTCAGCGTCGGCAGCGCCTTCACCGAGTTGGGTGTGCGCAAAATACGCATCACAGGCGGCGAACCGCTGATTCGGCGCAACATCATGTCGCTGTTTCAGCGCCTGGGCCAATTGCCCGGGCTGGAGCAACTGGCGCTGACCACCAATGGCTCGCAACTGACCACTATGGCTGCTCCCCTGCGGGACGCCGGTGTCAATCGCATCAATGTGAGCCTGGACAGCCTGGACCCCGCACGCTTTCACCGTATCACCCGCACTGGCGACCTGAGCAAGGTTCTCAGCGGCATTGAGTCGGCGGTAGACGCCGGTTTTGACTCAGTAAAAATAAACGCCGTGATTCTCAAGGGTCGCAACGAAGATGAAATCATCGACCTCGTGGCCTACGCGAGAAATACCGGGGTTGATCTGTGCTTTATCGAGGAAATGCCTCTGGGGATAATTGATGAACACGACCGGGCGCTGACCTACTGCTCCAGCGATGAGATTTACGATATCGTCCATGGGGAATACAGCCTGCAGCCAGAGGAAGATACCCGCGGCGCCGACACCGGCGGTCCGGCGCGCTACTACGGCATGGCGGACAGCGGCAGTCGCATTGGTTTTATCTCACCCCACAGCCACAACTTCTGCCACCTCTGTAACAGGGTGCGTCTCACCGCCGAAGGACGGTTACTGCTGTGTCTCGGGAACGAACACTCAGCGGACCTGAAACAGGTGCTGCGCAGCAACCCCGATGATACCGATGCGCTGAAACACGCCATCGTCGCGGCCATGGATTTAAAACCCGAGCGCCATCATTTCGATTTATCCGCCGCACCCGATATTGTTCGTTTTATGAATATGACCGGAGGCTGAGTTCCAGCCTACTTTTTGGAGAGCCCCTTGCACGATCTCGATTTTCCGCAACTCGATTCCGTCGAGACCATCGAAGCGCAGTTCGAAAAACATGGCTACATCTGCAGCCGAGAAATCGCCACCGCCGTGTTTCTGGCATTCAAATTGCGCAAACCCATCCTGGTGGAAGGGCCACCGGGTGTGGGCAAAACAGAACTTGCCAAAACCAGCGCCACCCTGCTGGATCTGCCCCTGATTCGACTGCAGTGCTACGAGGGGCTGGACGAGGCCAAGGCACTTTACGAGTGGAAGTACGGTAAGCAGTTGCTTTACACCCAGGTACTGAAAGAAAAACTCGGAGATGTCTTGCAGGGTGCTCGCGGGCTGGCGGAGTCCATGGAGAAACTGCACCAGTTCGGCGATATTTTTTACTCGCCGGATTTTCTGGAACCCCGCCCCCTGCTAAAAGCCATGCAGCAGGAAGGTGGTGCCATTCTATTGATAGACGAGGTGGATAAATCTGACTACGAGTTTGAATCACTGCTTCTGGAAATTCTCTCAGACTACCAGATTTCCATTCCCGAAATCGGCACCGTAAAGGCGCGCACCTCGCCCATGGTTTTTCTGACCTCAAATAACACCCGGGACATCAGCGACGCACTAAAGCGCCGCTGCCTGCACCTGTACATACCCTTCCCCACCGTTGATCTGGAAGAGCGTATTGTCAGTAGCCGGGTTCCGGAAATCAGTGACGACCTGCGCCATCAACTGGTGGCCTTTGTGCACTCGCTCAGGGAACTGGACCTGAAAAAGTCACCCGCCATCAGCGAGACCATCGACTGGGCCAAAAGCCTGTTGCTGCTGCACGCCGAGCAACTGGATGAAAATCTGATCCGCGACACGCTGAACGTGTTGCTGAAATACCAGGATGATATCGAAGCCAGCACGGAACAGTTGCGTGGCCTGCTGCCGGTGAGATGAGTCGACCATGCAATCGCCTCTGGTGAATTTTATAGATGTGCTGCGCAGCCACGACGTGCGCGTCTCACCGGCGGAAACCCTGGATGCCATGCATGCCATGAGCATTCTCGGTTATGAAGATCGCGAACATCTGCGCATTGGGCTGGCGGCAACCCTGGCGAAAACTCCACGGGAAAAAGTGATTTTTGATGCCTGTTTCGAGCGCTACTTCAGCCACAACTTTGACGCCGATACCGCGGAATCAGAACAAGCCGCCAATAAAGACTCATCTGATAACAGCGAAACCGCTGAGCAGAGCGAACAGAATCAGCAACCCGGCGCCAGCGGTGCTGTTGCTGGCGGAGATAGTGGCGGAGACAGCAGCGGCAGCGGTGGCCAGTCCGACCCCTTTGACCAGGTAGACAGCGAGGACTCACCTGCCCTGCAGGAGCTACTGGACTCGCAGCTAATGCAACAACTGCGAGATGGCGAACGCGAACACCTGACCATGGACATCGCCCGTGCCGCAGAACGCAGCGACCTGGGCGAAATTCGCATGTTCACCCAGAAGGGTATTTTCACCCGCCGCATACTCGATGAAATGGGAGAAGATTTGCTGCGCAACGCCGTGATTGAAGCTGAGCAAACCGCCAGCAATCTGCTGCAACCCCTGCGCCAGTATCGCGACGCACTGCGGGAGTTGGTGCGGGACTATGTCGAGCGTGAATACCTGCTGCATGCGGAAGGTCGTAATCAGCAATTTATGGAAGATATTATCGGCCGCACCAAGCTGAACAATATCGAGCACCAGTACATGCACCGGGTGCAGGATCTGGTGCGTAAGATGGCCAGACGCCTGGCCGCCAAGCACAGCCGCAAGCGCAAGGTTTACCGCCGTGGTCAGCTCAATATGACCCGCACGATCCGCCGGGGTGTCGCCACCGACGGCGCACTGTTTGAAACCTTCTGGAAACGAACTCGCAAGGACAAACCCCAATTGCTGGCAGTGTGCGATGTCAGCGGCTCGGTGGCCGCCTACGCCAAGTTTCTGCTGCTGTTTTTATACAGCCTGAATGAAGTACTGCCCCGGGTTCGCAGTTTTGCCTTCTCCAGTAATCTGGGTGAGGTCAGCGAATTATTTGAGAAATACCCAGTTGAACAGGCGGTGGAAATGGTCAACCGCCAGTACGGCGGCGCCACGGATTACGGCACAGCGTTTGCCGATTTCACATCCCTGGCGCTGGAGGACATCAACAGTTCCACCACGGTGATTATTTTAGGGGATGCCCGTAACAATAATGGCGACCCACGTCTGGACGTTCTGCAGTCCATCTACCAGCGCGCCAAACAGGTATTGTGGTTAAACCCGGAATCCCGCCGCATGTGGGGTACCGGGGATTCGGAAATGCGACGCTATCAATCCGCTTGTCACTTCGCTGCGGAGTGCGGCAGTCTGAAACAACTGGAGCGCGTGGTAGACCAACTGCTGAAGAGTACACGATGAGGAGGTCAGGATGATTATTTACGGACACCGGGGTGCCGCCGGGGAATGCCCGGAAAACACCATCGCCAGTTGTCGCCACGCCCTGGCCCGGGGTGTAAAAAAAATTGAAATCGACTTACAGTTCGCCGCCGACGATGAGATCGTCATCATCCACGACACCAATGTGCGACGCACCACTGGTGCCCGTGGTTTGGTGAACCGCCTCACGAGCACTGAACTCAAAAAGCTGGATGCCCGGGCCAGCGGACCCACCTGGCCCAATAAACGCGAAACCGGCGTACCTACCCTGAAAGCCTTATTGAAAGCCCTGCCCGAACTCACCGCTATTCAGCTGGAAATCAAAGCCACCAACCGACACGACAACCACGGCATACTGGAATCATTGGGCGAGATATTTCCAAATGGGCGCGCGGCAAAGGGCATGACAATAACCTGCTCCTCCACCAGAGTGCTGGAGGCCGCTCGGAATATCGTGCCCTGGATAAATCGCGGCTACGTGTCCACCATACCGGACCCCAGACCGGTGCTGGACGAATACGAGTGCAGCATGCTCGCCACCCACTGGAGCCACTGCAACCCCTGGCTGGCCCGCAGCATGCGCCGGCGCGACGTGCACCTCAGCGTGTGGACGGTGAATGACCCCGCAACCATCAAAAACCTCTACCGCATGAAAGTCGACAGCGTGATCACCGACTACCCCTCCATGGCGGTACCCCTGCTGAGCTCCCTCACCCGTTAAAAAAAGGTGGCTGACCTCTTTTTGTGAGTTGTTCAGGAAGCGTTCAGCCTCGGTTGCTTACTCTGTGTCCGTCACTGACTTATAGACGGAGTTACGACCATGAAACATCCCCTGTTAATCGCCGGCATCGGCAGCCTGCTCGTGAGCGCCAGCGTTTTCGCCAACCACGAAGCGGCAGCTGACGGGCAGGCAAAGGTACAAAGCGTGGAACCGGTTACCAAGACGATTACAACCCGTACTCCTTACGAGGAGTGCTGGGAAGAAGAAGTTTCGGTAGTAGATCGTCACTATGGACATCGTGGGGGAGGCCATGGTGGCGGTCACTACCGCTCTAAGACCCCCTCGCTGATCGGCGCCATCATTGGTGGAGCCATCGGCAACGGACTGGGGCACCATAGCTCCAGCCAGAAAGTAGGCGCCGTGGTTGGCGCTATACTGGGTTCATCCATCGCCAAGGATATTCAGCACGACAATCACCACAGCGGCTCGACCAAGGTGCGCAAAACCACAGAAGAGGTGTGCGAAGTACACTACCGGGAAAGCCAGCATGATAAAGTGGTGGGCTATCGCGTTGCGTACGAGTATGGAGGTAATATCTATCATACCACCCTCGATGAAGAGCCAGGGGATACCATTCCGGTGCGGGTCGACGTTCGACCAGCCATATAAACGGATGACCCACAGGCGGGACTGACGGAGAAATTCATGTCTGCAACCAGGTTCGGCATACCGATGATCTTGATCATCCTGCTGGCGTTCGCCCCGGTGTTGTCCACTGCGGCGACGCCCGACTACATCAAGAACCCCCGAATACTGGCCCAGAAAAAGAATTTCGCCGAACCCCGCCTGCTTAGCAAATCTCAGGCCGCGGCCCTCGCCACATCCCGCCACGGCGGCAAAGTACTCAAGGTGGAGCCCACCGAAACCAAGGGCAACTACCGGGTGCGGCTGCTGCTGGAATCGGGACGGATCAAAACGGTCGCGATCAACAGCCCCCGGAAGAGCAAGAAGTCGTAGCTCAAAACCGGAACTGATCAGGATGCTCCCATGCGACTGCTGATAGTAGAAGATGAAGACGTGCTGCGCGCCCAGCTGGTGGAACACTTTGCGGTGAACGGCACGGTGGTGGAAGAAGCTGCCGATGGCCGCGATGCCCTGTATCTGGGTAGCGAGTTTCCCTGCGATCTGGCCATCGTCGATCTCGGTCTGCCGGAGATTTCCGGCATCGACGTCATCCGCCAATGGCGGCAAGCTGGCCATGAGTTTCCCATTCTGATTCTCACCGCACGCAGCAACTGGCAGGACAAGGTGGAGGGGCTGGAAGCAGGCGCCGACGACTATGTGACCAAACCCTTTCACCTGGAGGAAGTACAGGCACGGGTCACGGCGCTTATGCGCCGCGCAGCCGGACACGCCAGTTCCCAGGTGCAGTACGGACCCATCAACATAGACACCGGCGCCCGCACCGTCAGCCGGGAAGGCGAAGCGGTGGAGCTCACCACCTACGAATACAACACCCTGGCGTACCTGGTACACCACGCCGGCAAGGTGATTTCAAAAACTGAACTCACCGAGCATCTCTACGACCAGGACTACGATCGCGACAGCAACGTGCTGGAAGTGTTCGTGGGGCGACTGCGGAAAAAACTCGACCCCGGTGGTGACCTTAAACCCATCGCCACCATCCGGGGTGCCGGCTACCGCTTCGATCTGGAGCGAACCTGATCGAGGCAACTGGCCATGACTAGCCGGATGCCCGCCTCCATCCGCGGTCGGCTGCTGCTCGCCAGTATTGTTCTGCTGCCCCTCGCCCTCAGCCTGACCGGCTGGCTGCTGGACCGCGCCTTTTACCGCAATCAGATCGTCGGACAGGAGGAGCAACTCAAATTGCAGGTGTACGCCCTGCTCGCCGAGATGGACTACATCGACGGCGTGGTCATGCCCAGCAACTTACAAAACCCGCTGCTCAATCAACTGAACTCAGGCCTTTATGCCAGCGTGATGGAGGCCACACCAGGGAATGCGGCACCCACCCTGCTGTGGCAATCGGCATCCGCAGCCACCAGGGATTTGCTTGGCTTCGCCCGCCGCCTCAACAATCTCGACACCGGCGAGGGTCGGTTCGCGGAATGGAACGGGCACTATTTTTACGCCTACCCGGTGATCTGGGAAATGGAAAACGGGCTGGAGCGCGCTTTCACCGTGCAGGTAATTGTGAGCGACGACACCCTGCGGGCAGAGCTCGCCACCTATCGCACCAATGTCTGGATGAGTCTCGCGTTATTACTGTTGGTGCTGGTACTCACCCTGTTGGCCGTGGTGCAGTGGGGATTAAGACCTCTGCGCCGCCTGGCCGCTGATCTGGCGGCCATCGAGCGCGGCGACAGCGAGCAACTGGCCGGAGACTACCCCGACGAGGTGCAGCCGGTGACCGACAACCTCAATCGCCTGCTGGACAGCGAGCGCAATCGCCGGGAGCGTTACCGCAACACCATGTCAGACCTCGCCCACAGCCTGAAGACGCCGCTGGCGGTGATGCGCTCCGGACACGACAAACCCGGGGTGATCGACGAACAAACCGCAGTGATGCAACACATCGTCGACTACCAACTGAAACGTGCCGTCAATCAACGCAGCAACCTGCTGCGACCCATCGCCATTCGTCCGGCTGCGGATCGCGTGGTCAGTGCTCTGAACAAGGTATACGCCGGAGACATCCAGTGGGACATCGAAATTCCCACCAGCGCCGTGTTCCGCGGCGAGGAAGGTGACCTGATGGAGATACTGGGCAACCTGTTGGACAACGCCTGCAAATACGGCGGCGGTCGTGTAGTAGTCAGCGCCCGCATCGAGCAGGGTTCTCTCGAACTCTCTGTGGGTGACAACGGACCGGGTGTACCAGAACAGCGACGGGGAGAAATTCTGCATCGAGGGGCTCGGGCCGACACCGCCAGTCACGGACAGGGCATCGGCCTGGCTGTGGTCATCGATATTGTGGCGGCCTACGGCGGTGAACTGCTGGTCGACGAATCCCCTCTCGGCGGCGCTGAGTTCACCCTCACCTTTACCGCCTAAAAAAGGGTCAGACCCCTTTTTTTCAGGCAATCACTGTTATCGGCTATGATGTGACGGTCTGAGCATAACGAGAATAACTATGTCCATCCTGGACCAACTGAAGGAACGCCGTGTTTTCCGGGTCGCGGCGGTTTATGCCATCGTCGCCTGGGGAATTCTGCAGGTTCTTGATGTTATTGGCGATCCGCTAGGCCTTCCTGAGTGGTTCGCCACCGCCGTCATTGTGCTGTTGGGTATTGGCTTTCCCATCGCCCTGGTATTGGGCTGGGCCTTCAATATGGATCCCGAAGGTATCACCCACACCACAAGCGGCAAGGTGGTAGCCGGGCCCGGGCGGGGTAACTTTGAGACAGTATTGTTGGTGCTGGTCATCATCGGCCTGGGTTGGTTGATCATGCAGGATAGCAGGGGCCCGTCCGCCGGAGCCGCCGCACCCACCGGCACACCCATCGTCATATTGATGGACACCTTCGCAGCCCGCGGGGTTTACGATGACGAAACCCGTCGCAACAGCGGCACCAATGCCGATGTACTCAGCGACGTGCTGCAGTCACTACCCATCCTCACCCAGAAAGAAACCATCGGTTCCACCTGGGACCGTGAAAACCAGGTGATACTGCACAACCCCACCCTGGTGGTTATCCACCGCTCGGGGTTTTTTCATTCCATGTATCAGGATATGGGGTTCGTAACTGAAGGGGATGTTGAGCCATTAAGCGGCGACCAGATCGAACGCCTCTACAATATTGCGGACAACAAACTCGGCGCTTTTCTCGGCGCCGTCGGCAACAGCAATTCCCACACGAAATTTCTGGTGTACTCCAGGGGCACCGGACCTGCCTGGGTGAATGATACGTACCGTGAAGAATGGGTGGCCACGCAGGAGGGACGCTTCCCCTCACTGGCCGGACGTATAACAGCCATCGCCGTGCCCGGTGGTGTCGCGGAAGGCAGTTTTCGTAACCCGGAAACAGCCGCCTACATGAAAGACCTGATCGGCAAGCTCGCCCTGGAGCCTGCGGAATAAAAAAGGGGTCTGACCCCTTTTTAAGAGAGCCAGCGGCCGATGGGGGTTTTGACCCAGATAAAGTTCATCAGCTTCTTCATGGTCTCGGCTTTTTCATTCGAGTAGGGGAAGCCCGAACCCAATTTGTCGCCTGTGGTTTTATCGATAACCACCGGCATGGCGTGGCAGTAACCCTTCAACCCCACCTCACCGTTGACCTGGCCGACGCCGCTTTCCTTGCGACCGCCGAATGGCGCAGCGGGCACACCGTAGCTACAGGCCATGTCGTTCACCGACGCGGAACCCGTGTCGATACGGGTGGCCAGTTCAAAGCCCTTGTCCTTGTCGCCGGTCCAGACGTTGCCGTTCAATCCGTACTGGGAATCATTGGCCAGCCGGATCGCTTCATCTTCATCCTTAACTTTCTGGATACAGAGAATCGGGCCGAAGGTTTCATGCATCATGATGTCCATATCGTGATTCACATCGGTCATCACCGTGGGCTCGTAGTACAGGCCCTTCAGGTCAGGGTTGCGGCGACCACCGACGATAATATTGGCGCCCTTGGCTCTGGCGTCTTCCACATGAGCCTCGATGATCTCCATCTGCCGATCCCAGAAAATAGCACCCACGTCTTCTTCATAACCCAGTTCATTACCCTGGCGCAGGGTTTTGGTCAGCTCTACCACCCGCTCGACGAACTGGTCGTACACCGACTCCACCACGTAAATACGTTCGGTACCGCAGCAGTAGTGCCCGGTATTCATGCAGGCACCGATCAGGGCTCCCGCTGCCGCGCGCTCGATATTGGCATCGCCACACACCACCATGGCGTCATTTCCACCCAACTCCATGGTGCAGGGAATCAACTGCCGACCACAGGCTTCAGCCACTTTGCGACCGGTGGCTACGCTGCCGGTAAAAGAGATTTTATCCAGCCCCGACTCAACCAGTGCCGCGCCGGTTTGACCGTCCCCCAGCAATACCTGGAACAAGCCATCCGGCAGACCCGCTTCAGCAAACACCGTTTCCGCCAGCTTGGTTGAATACGGCGTGACCTCTGAGGCTTTTACAATCACCGCGTTACCCGCCATCAGCGCCTGAATACCCGGGTTCATGGCCAGCACAAAAGGACCATTCCAGGGCACGATGATGCCGACCACACCCCGTGGCTTGTAGAGAATCTTCAGCTTCTTGGCGAAGCTCAGCAGGCCGTGCACCTTTTTCTTTTCCGGCTTCAAAAACTTCTTCGTGTTCTTGGCGTAGTAACACAGCGAATCACACACCGAGAAAATTTCCATCATCAGCGCATCGGTGCGGGCCTTGCCGGTTTCCGCCACCACCAGATCGACAATCTCGTCCTGCTTCTCCAGCACCACCTCAATGGCACGATTCATATACTTGGCGCGCTCATCAAAACTGAGTGCTGCCCAGGCCGGCTGTGCCGCTCGTGCCCTGGCAACCGCCGCGGCCACATCTTCCTCGTTCGCGCACACCAGTTCACCGCTGGGTTCCAGTGTTATGGGGCTGCGTAGTTGCAGGTGACGGCGGGAATCGCTGGTTTCAATCGCTTCGTAAATGGACATAGTGGCTCCGGTGCACACGGGGTCTAAAATCAAGTCGGCCAAAACTACGCCGGCGCTTGATGGCTGTCAACGGCCTAATAGGTGTTAGTCCATCGGGGAATGGTCGGTTGAACCCCCTAGGTAAATCCCCGCGGCGCCGACATACATGCCCCTCCCGGGACACGCCGTAAACCGATTTGGGCTCGGCCCGAGGCGTCGGACCGGCGCATCCATGGCGCTCACGGTCCCGGGAGGGGCATGTACGCCAGCACCGCTCGAGTACATACCACTCTGGGGTTAGAGCGTCGAAACCCCGAAATAATTTCCTGCTGGGTCGACGAAATATGCTATATTTCAGGGCCTTACGCACCCTACCCCCGATACGGATTTCAACAGATGACAAAGAAAGTCGCCCTCGTCACCGGCATCACCGGACAGGATGGATCCTATCTGGCCGAGCTGTTATTGGAGAAGGGTTATCAGGTTCACGGGCTCAAGCGGCGTGCGTCTTCCTTCAACACCGAACGCATCGATCACCTGTATCAGGACCCCCATATCGGGCCCACCGACCTGATCTTACATTACGGAGATTTAACCGATTCTTCGAATCTGACCCGGGTTATTCAGCAGGTTCAGCCCGACGAAATTTATAACCTCGGTGCCCAGAGTCACGTTGCTGTGTCCTTTCAGCAGCCGGAATACACCGCCGATGTCGATGGTCTGGGTACCCTGCGGCTGCTCGAAGCGATACGCCTGCTGGGCATGGAAGAAAAAACCCGGTTCTACCAGGCCTCCACCTCCGAGCTGTACGGCCTGGTGCAGGAAACACCACAGACCGAAACCACGCCTTTTTATCCGCGCTCTCCCTACGGCGTCGCCAAACTCTACGCCTACTGGATTACCGTCAACTACCGCGAAGCCTACGGCATGTATGCCTGCAACGGCCTGCTCTTTAATCACGAATCTCCCCGCCGGGGCGGCAGTTTTGTCACCCGCAAAATCACCCGGGGCTTGAGCAACGTCTCCCAGGGACTGGAGCCCTGTATCTATATCGGCAACATGGATGCCCGCCGGGACTGGGGTCACGCCCGGGACTACGTTGAAATGCAATGGCTGATGCTGCAGCAGGAACAGGCCGAGGATTTTGTCATCGCCACAGGCCAGCAGCGCTCCGTGCGGGACTTTATCGTCTCCACCGCCCGGGAGCTCGGTCTGACTCTCGAGTTCAACGGCGAAGGCATCGAAGAAACCGCCACCATCGCCGCCATTGATGCCAGCGTGGCCGAAGAAGATATCGCCGTTTCAGTCGGCGACGTGGTCGTAAGAGTAGCCGAAAATTACTTCAGGCCGGCTGAAGTCGACACCCTGCTGGGCGACCCCACCTATGCCCGGGAGAAGCTGGGCTGGTCACCCAAGATTACCCTGGACGAAATGATTGCCGAGATGGTCGAAACTGATTTGGCTCTGGCCAGAAAAGATCGGCTGTTGCTTAAGTCTGGATACGAAGTCAACCAAGCAAGAGAATGACGCCACTCCGAAAATAGCATTTTAAGCGACTAAGCCCCTTTCCAAGACCGTAAGCGACAGGGATGTCGCGATCGAGCCCCCATGGATGGGTTTACGGCGTGTCTTGGAAAGGGGCTTAGTTGATTGAAATGCGGCCTACAGAGCACCATTCCACATTAATGGGCTCACACCGTGTCCCTGAAAGGGGCTTAGTCGCTTGTAATGCTGGTGTCGTGCCAACCTCGAGAACGGTTAGGCATTCACCGCCTTAACATGTAACTCATCCGGAATAACGTTACTGGCCTCAGGATCGTCATACAACGGACGCTCCAAAGCAGCCCAGTCGATATCGCCGTCATTAGGCATATCTTCATATTCCAGAATACCCAGCTCTTCGAACTTCGGTCGAATCGCGTCGGTCATCAGACCAATACGCTTGAGGTTGGGCACAACCCGGGTGAACAGCAGGTTGCGGAACATGCTCATGATATGGCCTTCCAACACGCGCTTGCGGGTTGCTTCCACATCCCAACCGAAGTGACGATAGACGTCGGTGGCGATCAAACGCTCACGGGAAATGACGCAGGCCTCATAGGCGAACTGGGCGCGCTCTTCCCGCTCTTCGTCGGTCAACGTCTTGAGGAATTCTTCCAGGTAGTTAACGCCAAAGGTCACGTGTCTTGCTTCGTCGCGAATAACCAGGTGCACGATGTCACGCAGTACCGGGTCGGGCGTGGTTTCCCGCGCAGTCTGGAAGGCAGACAGCGCCAGCCCTTCAATCACGATTTGCATGCCGATAAACTTCAGGTCCCAGCGCGGGTCAGTGAGAATTTTGTCGAGTATGCTCTTCAGGCTGGTATTGATGGGGTACATCATGCCGACGCGTTTTTGCAGGTAGCGGTTGAACACGTCCACGTGACGCGCTTCATCAAAGGTCTGTGACGCGGCATAGAGCTTGGCATTATACGTCGGCGCACAGGAGGTCAATTGCGACGCCACCAAGAGCGCGCCCTGCTCACCGTGTAAAAACTGCGACAGGCTCCAGGCGTTGGAGTGACGCCAGAACTCGTCTTTTCGTTCATCGCTGAGGGATTCATAGGGCTCGTAGCCGGACAGGTTCATCAGCTCCGGGATCTGATCCTTGTTATCCCATTCCTGATCCCAGTTGATATCCATGCTGGGATCCCAGTTGAGTTGCTTGCCCAATTCATACAGCTTGCGGATGCGATCATCCTGTAAGGTGTAGTTCCAGTTGAAGGCACCGGTCAGCGGTGTCTGGAATATCTCGGCAACGTGATCAACGTCTTCGCTGGTGAGCACATCTTCCAGATCATTGGGGTAGTCTTCACAGCCAAAGGTCTGGATTTTGCGGGGATCTTCATTGATAAGTTTCAACTTCATGGTAGCGCTCCAGTTTGCATGTTCTAAATATGCGCTTAACAGGACTTTACGACAAGGTACACAATTGACAAAATGTAGTCATATTTGGCCAAGCTGGTTCCGCTATGCTTAACACATCGTTTCCCACACAGTACGTGGCCATACTCGCCGACATGGTGCGGCAGCACCGTGCCTCCGAGCATCGCGCCTCGCTGGATACACCGGATCTGTTTGTGGGCACCGATGTTTGCCAGGAGGACCTCGGCCGGTTTGATCGCCGTATCAAGTTTTCCGACTTTATCCAGATCGTCAGCAACGCCTACCGCATCACCGGCAACCAGGCGCTGGGGCTACACTTTGGTCAACGACTCAATCTCAGTTCACACGCCACGCTGGGACATGCGCTGATGAACTGTGTCGACTTTCGTCAAGCGCTGCAGCTGTTTTTGAAGTACTACCACATCATTGCCCCCAACTTGGAGCTGACCGTGGAAACCCGGGACCAGCGCCTGTATCTCATCCCGGAATGGCGCCAGCTGGATTTCAATCCGCACTTCTCCCACGAATTTCTGTTTGCCAGCATTCTTACCAGCGTGCGTTTTCTACTCAATCGCAGCGGCCACTTGCTGCGCCTTGAGCTGCCCTACCCCGCACCGGAGTATGTGCATGAGTACCACACCGTATTTGGTGACGAGGTGTATTTCAACTGCCCGGTAGGTCGAGGGTCGATGGACATCGGCCTGCTGGATGTACCCCTGCCCACCTCAAACCCGGTATTACTGCAGCTGTATGAAAAAGAATGCGCCAGGCTGCTGGCAGATCTGCAGGAAAGCTTCACAGTATCGGATCGTACGCTGGAAGTGTTGCGACGGCTCGAAGGCCAGTATCCTCAGGCGGACTCGGTGGCGGCACTGCTGAACTTCAGCCCCCGCACCTATCGCCGTCGGCTGAAATCTGAAGGCAAACACTATCAGGAACTACTGGACCAGGTACGCAGCGAGCACGCCATCCATCACCTCACCCACACACGACTGCCCACCTCCAGCATCGCCTATATGCTGGGGTTTAATGACGCCTCCAACTTCCGGCGTGCGTTTATCAAGTGGACGGGGATAAGCCCCAAAGAGGCGCGTCGCCGGGCCAAGGCTGGGGAAATCCTGGCCACCAATCAGATATCGGACTAGCAAGAGAGACAGGCACGACATGAGCAGCGCACTGACCATCTACGCCGGCCAGGAAGCCCGGCAACGAATCCAGCGGGAGGGCTGGCAGCCAGATTTGTTTTCACTGTTAATTGGCGCCTCGGGTGGGCCCAAGTGGTTCGTGCTGAGGTATCTGGATGAATTGCTGTTCGGGGATTTTTTGGCGCGAGGTACCCAACCGCTGAATACCATTGGCTCCTCCATCGGCAGCTGGCAACACCTCTGCCTGAACCAGGCAGATCCCCTTAAGGCGCTGGATATACTGGCCAAACGGTATTGCGAACAGTCCTATTCCACCAGGCGCCCCACCCCGCTGGAAATCACCGCGGTGTGCAATCAGATGCTGAACGAGATCTGCGCCGGGGAAGACGGCGATCCCCGCACCGGCTTGCAACATATGATGAGTCACCCGCGCTATCACAGCCACGTGGTCACCGCCCGGGGTGGCCACTTTACCGGCAGCCCGCACACGCCCTTGCTGCTGCCATCACTGGGTGTGGCGGCGCTGGCCAATGGCGTCCATCGTCGCCTGCTAGCGCCCTTTTTTCAGCGCGTGGTGTTTTCCAATCGCCGTGAGATAAGTTCAGACATCAACTTCAATGACTTCGGCACCCTGCACGTGCCCTTCACCGCCAACAACAGCGAAGCGGCGCTGATGGCCAGCGGCTCCATCCCTTTCGTGCTGGCGGGTGAACGCAATATCAAGGGTGGGCCACAGGGGCAGTATTGGGACGGCGGTATTATCGACTACCACTTCAACCTGGATTTCTACAGCGGGGATGGCTTGATTTTGTACCCGCATTTTTCCAGCGAGGTCACGCCGGGCTGGTTCGACAAATCACTACCCTGGCGGCGCGGCCGCAGCCGGCTCTCGGATAAACTGGTATTGATCTGCCCCAGCGCTGAGTTCATCGCCAGCCTGCCGGGAGGCAAACTGCCTGACCGGACCGACTTTCAGAAACTGGAACCCGATGAGCGCGTCAAAACCTGGTATGCCGCAATGGAGCAGAGTCGGGTACTGCAAGAATTGTTCGCCGCGCAATTGGAGAAATCAAACCCGCTGGAGGACGTGCGGTTTTTGCCGACGGAGTTTGCCTAGACCAGGTACTCATCCAGACAGCGATTGATCTCTTTCTTGAGCGGGCGTTCAAAGGCTGAGGCGAGCAATCCCAACTCTA
Source organism: uncultured Halieaceae bacterium (assembly GCA_938074045.1). GTDB lineage: Bacteria > Pseudomonadota > Gammaproteobacteria > Pseudomonadales > Halieaceae > CALJGI01. The sequence goes on along the minus strand of CALJGI010000031.1, from coordinate 2,583 downwards.
CCTTCACATCAACATGATTGTCTGCAATGGTCAGCGCACCCTTCACACCACTGCCCTTCAGACTCACCGTATCGCCATCCCATCGCGGGTTGATGTTAAAACGGCTTTTGAGATCCTGCGCCAGATCCTCCGCCGCAGCGCGAACCTCGTCCTTGTCCATGCTGTGCTCTCGAGTAATTTTAAATCGACCCATGACTGCCTCCGCGATTCAGTGTCACCGGCACTAGCTTAGCCTATGCCCGGGAGGTGCGCATCACGAGATAATTGCCTGCCAGTATCAGCGTCAGACCCGCCACCGACAGCACCGTCCATTGATAGCCCTCCAGCAGTGTTGAAATCAATATCGCCACAACCGGAATCAGCAGGTTAACGTAGCCCGCACGATCGGCGCCGATGCGCCCGATCAGGGTGATATAACACCAGAAGGCCGCGATGGAACCGAACACGGAGAGAAACGCCAGGGACCCGAGATAAGCGAGTGTTGGATCAATGGTAATCGTGGCACCCTGCACCAGGGCAAAGCCATACATGCAGCTGGCCCCGATAAACATGCCCCAGGCATTGGTCACCAGCACTGGCACCTGCTCGCGCACATTCATCGCAGCCGCCATATTGCCCAGACTCGCCAGAACGGTGCCGATCAAGGAGTAAAACAAGCCTGCGAAGGCCTGATCCGTAAGACTCAGTTCACCCAGCTCAGGCCAGAACAGGGTGACCACGCCGCAGAGCCCCAGCAGGGCCCCGAACAGCACCATGGGCGCCATAGGCGTGCGCAGAAACATGGCGCTGAAAATAATATTGAATATAACAATATTGGAGAACACCAGAGCCACCAGCCCACTGGTGATCAAGCCTTCCGCCAGGTAGACAAAAAAGTAGTTGATGCAGAACAGGCATAGCGCCTGAATCACCACGAAAATGAGTTGGCGCGATGATAAATACACCGACTCCCGGCGCAGCAACAGCCAGGCAAACATGAGCAGCGCGGCGAGCATAAAGCGGTGGGCAATACTGACCGCGGGATCAACAACCCCGAGTTGGTAGGTGATGGCTATCCACGTTGAACCCCAGATCAACACCGTGGCCAGGTACAGGACCAGGCCAGTCATCCAATCTGATCGCTGGTCTTGCGTGGCAGATTATCCCCGAGGGTGACCCAGTGAACCTGGGTGTCTGTGAACACGTGACCCGCGGGCTCGCGATCCAGCTCTTCCTGCAGATTGGCCAGGCAAACATGCACCTCACCCGGCCACTGTGAAGAACGAAACAACATGGAAGTACCGCAGCGATTGCAAAAGCCCCGCTCCCCGTTTGCAGAAGACTGAAACCAGGTCAGGGCGTCGGCATCGCCGGTAACGTTAAAGCCGTCGGCGTCAAACCCCACCCAGGTCACAAAGGCCGCGCCGTGATAACGCTGACACTGGCTGCAATGGCAGTGCCCCGCCCATAAACTGGGCAGGTCACATTCGACAGCGAGGGCGCCGCAGAAGCAGCTGGCAGAAATCGTGTTACTCATGAACCGATGTTACCAACAAAAAAGGGGTCAGACCCCTTTTTTAGCTGCGCCAGAACGCGTTCACACACGGCGTCGAGGCCGTCGTAGTCACGGGCATAGGACAATCGAAACACAGGCACCTTGGACACGATATCCGAACCGAAGGCCATAAACTGCCAGGTGAGGTGCTGCTGATCTGTCACGTCCAGTTGAAAGGCGTTGCCCACCAGTGTCATCACGCTATCCGCACCTGTTACTCGGGCGATGTCGACCGCTCCTACATGGGGGTTTTTCTGCGGATCATTGAGCAAAAATATCGCGGCCAGTGCGTGTGGATCAGTGGCATTACTGGGCGGCAACACAATGCGGGCTTTGTCCGAATAGTGAGCAACCGGAGCGGTATCACCCGGGGCGGCATCCCCCGATTCAAACAGCGCTTCCAGGGAATCTTCTATCAATCGCGCGCCAACATAGCTGGCGGTGACACTCACCTCCTCGTCCGTTGGAGCCGCCATAGCCAGGCAGTCATCACCCAACAGTGCGTAACCGCGTTGATGCATGGCCACCGCCATCGTGGATTTGCCAAACCCGGTTTCACCCAGAAAGGCCACCGCTTGACCGGAAGCCAACAGGTTGGCCGAGCCGTGTACCACCAACGCGCCGCGCTGAGCAGCAACCCGGGGGATAACTTGATCGAGCAGCAGATGACGCAGCGTTTCCGTCGGCAGTTCTTCCTCTGGATGTGCGATGATCGATATGACATTCGAATCAGCGGTAATACCGTCTATCTGAAAATCAGCCAGCTCAGGAAAGCGCAGCAGGTAGCCATCGCCGCTATAAGCACCCGACAGACATATCTCACCGTCGTCCAGTTCCCAGTCGTGATACCAGCGCAGCGTATCGGGATTTATAGATTCGCGGCATAGCATAAACTGCACATCAACATGATTATTGCCGTCACTGGCGCACGCCGGCAGCTCCGGCAACTTCATGGCGGAGGACAGCGTTAAATCAAATATGCGGTAGTAAAAAGGCCCGTCAGTCATGGCGCGCAGGTTAGCATGGCTCAATCGCCGCTACCTAAAAAA
>CALJGI010000030.1 GCA_938074045.1 uncultured Halieaceae bacterium | reverse complement strand
GCGATGGCTAACGACGCCTTCCGCAATGCGATGGCGAACGACGCCTTCCGCAATGCGATGGCGAACGACGCCTTCCGCAATGCGATGGCGAACGATGCCTTCCGCAATGCGATGGCGAACGATGCCTTCCGCAATGCGATGGCTAACGATGCCTTCCGCAATGCGATGGCCAGTGATGCGTTCCGCAATGCGATGGCGAACGATGCCTTCCGCAATGCGATGGCCAGTGATGCCTTCCGCACTGCGATGGCCGCTGATGCTTTTCGTGGCGCCCGCAATTAGCGCTGACTAATCTCCCAAACTTCTGCTTTTGAGGTTATGCTGTAAGCAGTCGTCTTCTCAAGAAGGCTACTGCTTTTGCGTTCAGGGGATATAAAATTGATGCGAACAGCTCATCGAGTGCTATTGCTGCTGATGGGATGGATGTTGTCGTGGGCGCAGGCAGCACCATTCGAAATGGATATGGTCGAAACCGAAGATGTCAAAGTTCTTTACCTTGATCCTGTGCAGACTTATCTCGTACCACACGTGTCTCGGAGTTTTCACAACTCCCTCAACTTTCAGAAAAAGATCTTTGATTGGGAGCCCTGGGAAAAATCCACGGTAGTTCTGACCGATCTTGCAGACTATGGCAATGCGGGTGCAGGAGTATCACCTCGAAACGGTGTCACGGTATATATAGCGCCATCGAACAGAACACTTGAAACATTACCAGGAAGTGAACGTACCTTCATGCTCATGAATCACGAACTAGTTCATGTGGCAACCATGGATGGCTGGAACGAGCAGGATGCCAGGTGGCGTCGATTCTTCATGGGCAAGCCTAGGCAATCTGACGAGCATCCTGAGTCTATCCTTTATAATTACCTGACCGCGCCCCGGATGAATGCGCCGCGCTGGTACCTGGAAGGATCTGCAGTATTCCTCGAAACCTGGATGTCGGGTGGCATCGGGCGCGCCCAGGGTGCCTATGATGAGATGGTTTTCCGCTCCATGGTGCGCGATGACGCTCACTTCTATAGCAACCTCGGTATCGTCTCCGAGGGCGTCAGTGTGGACTTTCAGGTAGGAGTTAATGCTTACCTCTACGGCACGCGGTTTATCAGCTACCTTGCATATGAATATTCCCCAGAGCAGCTGATCGAATGGTTGGGGCGCAACGCCGAGAGCAAGCGATATTATTCAACACAGTTTGAGACTGTTTACGGGCTGCCGCTGGAGGAGGCCTGGAATGATTGGATAGCCTTCGAAAAGAAGTTCCAAAATGCAAATTTGGAGCGGGTCCGTGAAAAGCCGTTAACGCCAACAGAGCCGCTGGTGCCTCAGGCACTGGGCTCCATTTCGCGTAGTTTTTTAACGCCCGATGGATCGAAGCTGTTAGGGGCATTTCGCTACCCAGGTGTAGTGGCTCACGTGGGTACCCTGGATCTTGAATCTGGTAATATGCAGCGCCTCTCCGACGTAAAAGGGCCTAAAGCCTATGCCGTAACCTCATCTGCATACGATGCAAAGCGCAACACCTTTTACTTCACTGCCGACAACAATGCCTACAGGGATATTATGTCAGTGGACGTGGAAACTGGTGAAACGCGTATGCTGATGGAAGACGCCAGGATTGGTGACCTGGCTTTTAATGCTGCAGACGATTCGATCTGGGGACTGAGACACCTCAATGGCTATGTCAGCCTTGTTCGGATACCGGCGCCTTATATCGATTTTAACGAGCTGTATACCTGGCCATACGGACAGGTCGCCTACGAACTTGACGTTTCTCACAACGGCGAGATGTTGTCCCTGTCAAAGGCTGAAATTGACGGTACCCAGCATCTGCAAGTTTACCGGACGGCTGATCTACTTGAGAGGCACGTGGAGCCCATAAAACAATACGATTTCGGTCCCTCGATACCCGAGGGTTTTGTTTTCTCGAAAGATGACAACTATCTTTACGGGACGTCTTTCATCACTGGAGTCAGCAACGTACTCCGGTTTGATCTGGATACCAGCGAACTGGTTGCCGTTTCCAACGCGGAAACGGGATTCTTTCGGCCCTTGCCTATGAACAATGGATCTCTAATAGTGTTTGAGTATACCGGGCAGGGCTTTTTGCCCACACGTATTGATCCTGTCCCGCTGCAGGACCTGAGCGCTATTACCTTTCTGGGGAATGAGACGGTCAAAAAGCATCCCGTTCTGAAAGATTATTCGGTGATCCCCTCATTGCGAGAGGTCAATCATGATGATCTTGTGACAGGCAAGCGGAAATACAGGCCAGCCCGGGAGATCGAGCTGGGTTCAATCTACCCCGTGATAGAAGGCTATCGGGATGATGTCGCAGTCGGCTGGCATTTCAATTTTGCCGATCCGGCGAACTTTCATCGTATCGAAAGCACCATTTCACATACGGTGGCCGGTGATCTTCCTTCAAGTGAAGACCTCCACTTCAACATTAAGTATTCAACGCTCAACTGGGATCTGCGCTATTGGCATAACGATGCAGATTTCTATGATTTGTTCGGCCCAACCAAGTACGCCCGCAGGGGCGATGCGTTTATGGTGGGTTACGAAAAAGCGCTGATCTACGATGAGCCCAAGAAGCTGACACTAAACCTGAACCTGGATTATTTCACCGGCCTGGACACCCTACCTTCAAACCAGAATGTCGCTACAGTATCTTTCGAAGACATACTCTCCGCCGAAGCATCACTTTCATTCGAGAATACACGTAAGTCGCTGGGTGCGGTGGATCACGAGAAAGGCTACGCCTGGGATCTCTCCCTGCAAACATACGATGTTGAAGGCGACACCGTCAAGAAACTCTCAGGAGGGTTTGATTTGGGGTTCCCGCTGGACTGGAAGCATTCTTCAGTCTGGCTTTACAGCTCCTTTGGGGTTAGTGACGGCAACAGTAATAATCCTCTGACCAGCTATTACTTCGGGTCCTTTGGCAATAACTATGTGGATAACCGGGATGAAAAGCGTTACCGAACCCATTTCAGTATGCCCGGATTCGAGATTGACGAAATTCCGGCCAAATCTTTCGGCAAGGCCATGCTCGAATGGAATCTGCCACCCCTGCGTTTTCGCGAGGCTGGTACGCCCGGTTTATTCCTGAGCTGGGTGCGCCCGGCTGTTTTTGCCGGCACGCTCTGGGCGCGTCCTGTCAAAGGCAGTCAGCGCAGGGTCAATTCTCTGGGCTTGCAGCTTGATCTCAACTTTACGCTTATACATCGCCTTCCAATGACGCTCTCGGCCGGATTCGCAGCAGGATTCGAATCGGGAGAACCTACTGAGAGAGAATGGATGATATCTCTCAAAGTGTTATAAATCGATGTCAGATGAAAACCTTGAGAAACATCTACCTTAGATGGACGCAGCTTTACTACTGAGTACACCAATCGGTTTTCTGCCGGTCATTATTTTCCTGTTTGTACTAAGATACATGGACAGCTACCAACTGGTTAGCGTCCGCTTTGTAATCTCGCTAATCGTTGCCGGTGGTTGTACCGCAGGTTTCAGTTACCTCCTTAATACATTTTTGGTCGAGCAATTCTCAATCGATTTCATGGTGCTGACTGAGTATGTCGCTCCAGTCGTTGAGGAATTTTTCAAGGCTTCTGTCATTATTTATCTGTTTTTCCGTCACCGAATCGGTTTTCTGGTTGACGCAGCGATAGCCGGCTTTGCAGTGGGTGCTGGATTTGCGCTGGTAGAGAACTTTTACTACCTGCAACAGGGCTTGGTTCAGAATCCGGCTGTCTGGGTAGTAAGGGGATTTGGTACGTCCCTGATGCACGGCGGGGTCACAGCCATCTTTGCCATTGTGTCCCAGGCAATTATCGAGCGTGAGATGCAGATGAAGCCTAGGCATCTATTCGCAGGATTTTTTGCGGCAGTCGTTCTCCACTCGGGGTTTAATCAATTCTTTTTTAATCCGATGGTTCATACTGCGCTGGTTATAGTAGTTCTCCCACCGATCATGTACCTGGTTTTTGAGCGAAGCGCGGCATCATTGCATGAGTGGTTACATCTCGATTTTGACGAGGATGCGAGGATTTTGTCTCAGCTCAATTCAGGCGAATTTACAGAGTCTAAGATGGGGCGTTTTCTGACTGAGATTCAGGGTATGTTTGACGGTCCGGTGGTTGTTGATATGTTCTGTTACCTACGTTTGTATACGGAACTCGCGTTACGTGCTAAAGGTATACTGATGATGCGGGAGCACGGCATTGATCCACCCGTCGATGAGGAAGTCACGGCAATGCTGGAAGAATTGAAATATTTGGAAACGAGTGTCGGTAGAGCAGGAGTCATCATGCTTGAACCCTTTCTTCACTTCAGTCGCAAGGATCTTTGGCAGATGTACGTGCTGGAAGCTACTTAATGAGTTATTAATGGGCTTGTTGAGACTACGGCACCTGCAGAGACTTGAGCCCTCCCCACGGGTACTGACTGTACTGAAAAATTAAATGCTGAGAATGGGATAATCCGGAGATGAATACCTACAAATGCCACAGAATCGCTCCAGAAATCATTAGTTATGCCGTCTGGCTTATGCTGCCGCTTTAATTTCAGTTATCGGGATATCGAAGATTTCCTCGCAGAAAGAGTCATCACAGTCAGTCGCGAATGAACCCGCCTTTCAGTGTATCAAGTTTGGTCGTCTCTATGCCCTAAGATTGAAACGAAAGCACCGAGGCTTTCGTGACACCCGCTACATCGATGAAGTCTTTATGAAAATCAGTGGCAAGCAGAACTACCTCTAGAGCGCTCTGGATCGTGATGCAGAGGTAATCGATGTGTATCTCCAGGCCAAGCGGTATGGAGCTGCTGCCAAACATTTGCTCAAGCGGCTAGTGCGAACTCATGGCGGAGAGCCCAGGAAGATCGGGACCGATAAACTACGCAGTTATGAATTCGCTCACCGTGACCTCAGGGTGAGTGCGATCAGCGAATGCAGTAGCGCGGTTGTTTGACTACCACTCATCCGATTACTTTGGTTTCAATAAGTTAGCTCGTGAGAACCCTGATGGGTCCTGGAGCTTCGGACCGAAACCTAACGTATGCCGAACTGGATTCGTGCGGTATACCGCCCGTGTGACAGCAAGCTGGAGAATCGTAAGGGCCTAGCCAGACCAAACTCCGAACCAGAACCGACCTGGGCGCGGTGGATCATTGGCTATGGCATAAGAGATTATAGCTTGAGTCGCTGCAAAGCCTTGGCCACCGTATATAGTCCCTGAAAACGCTACGAGGCCTTGGCAAGCGTCAGAGAAACCAGGCCAGATGCATCCTTTATTAACTTGCGTGACGAAATGAGATAAGCAACTGTGTCTGCTAAGCCTAAAAGGGCCTCACACATATTCTCGGGTAGAGCCGGCCTGGGATTTGTGTCGATCAGGCACAACGCTCCAATATTATTTTCTTTAAGACTGATAGGAGCGCCGCAGTAATAGCGAACATAAGGCGCTCCGGTTACCAGGGGATTTTTACAAAATACTGCATTTTCTCTCGCATCCGTAACCTCAAATATTCCGGTGCCACAAATGGTGTAGTTACAGAAGGCTACCTCTCTATCCGTGTGTGACGCACCAAGTCCAAGATGACATTTGAACCATTGGCGATTTTCATCGACTAGCGATACAACAACCATCTCGGTGGCAAAAATACTCTTTATCGCTTTGCAAAGCGTGGAAATTGATTTGTCATCGCCAGTATCGAGGATTCGAAGCGAATGTAACATTGTCATGCGCTCAACTTCATTGTCTGGAACTGGATATTTCATCAGCATTACTCCCTAAAAACTGGCCGCCGCTAAATTACTATGAGGCATAATTGATTGAACGGGCTCTGGCTGGTGAAAGTAAAAGCCCTGAAAACAGTGAAAACCAAGATCTGCCAGCAACGCCAGTTGCTCAATGGATTCAACCCCTTCAACAACGTGTGCTTTATCAAGTGTGTCGATCATTTTTGCCAGTAGGCCCAGTACCTCGGCTTTTTTCGATCTGCCAGAGAGGTCGCTAATCAGAGATCTATCGATTTTTACAATATCAAAGTCGTAGTCAACAAAGAGTGACATACCGTTAAAACCGGTACCGAAATCGTCGAGTGAAGGTGTGATGCCCAAGGATCTCAGCGTGTTCAAGAGTGGATTAACCTTATCTACGGGCGGCATCGGGTTAACTTCGGTAAATTCGAAAGTTACTGGGAAATGGTGAGCTTCGGCCATTTTACATAGCGATTCCTGATGAGACTCGTCCTTGAGTATCATGTTATCAACATTGATCGCACATTCCGCGCCAGTAGTTTCAAACAGTTTTTCCGCGAGTGACAACTGAGCTTCAATGATGCACAGATGTTGCTCGGGTTCCAGACCAGAGAAGAACTGTTCAATGCTGGTGCCACCCCACGGATTTCGTGGTCTGGAAAGTAGTTCATATTTTTTAGTAGCTGTAGCGCTGATGTCAACGACTTGCTGCGCAAAGAAATGTACTCGATTTACGATAGACATGGATAAGCCCCGCATGAACAATCTAAGATGTTAGACAGCATGAAAATCGAAATAGTTCAACCGCCATTGCTGTCAATAATGCTGCCAAGGCGACGGCCTCAAAGATACTGCTTATTTTTCTCTATCAGCATATCGAATACGAGAAAATTTACTGACAAATTAAATGCCGGAAATGGGATAAACCGGAGACAAATACCTACAAGCACTGCAGCTTCCCCCCCCAGAAATCATTGCCCAAAGACTGACGTGAAAGTCCCGCGGCTATGGCGATACCTTCTAGATCGATGAAGTATTTGTCAAAATCAGCGGGCAGCAGTATTACGTCTGGTGGGCTGTGGAACAGGATGGCGAGGTGGTTGATGTATTTCTGTAGGTCAGCCGAGATGGTACTGCGGCTAAAGGTTGCTTTAGACCGCTGTTGCGATCCATTTGCACTGAGTCGAGGAAGATTGTGACGGGCAAAGTACGAAGCTATCGGGTGGCTCAGGGTGAGGTTATGCCTATCATGATTCAGAGCACTGAGCAGTATGAGAATAAGCAAGCCGAACAGTGGCATTAGGCGACTAGGGTCAGCAAGCGAGTGATGCAGCGATTCAAATCAGTTAGTCAGGCTCAGAGATTTCTTGGTGATCATGGTGTCGTTAGTCATTTATTCAACCTTGGCAGGCCTCGCGTGAGGGCTTAACATTACAGAGAGTTTAGGGTAATTGCGTTCAGCGAATCCAGTAGGGCAGTAGCTTGAAGCGAGAGGCTGTATTTCTCTGACCTGAGAAAGTTAGCTTGCCAGTAACTCAAGATAGACTCTCCTGCAAGATGTGAAACATCACAGTATCATCGATGGACCTGCAAACCTTATGGCATACTCTTGAGGAAACATACCAGATCAACACTTTGGAAATATAAAATGCTCAAAAAAATTACTCAGAGTCCCTACCTCAATCTTATCAGTGGCATTGTTCTCCTGTTCACCGCCGGCTATGAGACTTGGGAAACCATTGGCGAGTCGACTATCGGCGCTCACCATGGCATTGTGGTGTTCGGTATTATTCAAATTACCAAGGCTATTCCAGAAATCCTGCACGGATTAAAAGAGATCGAAGAGGGTGATCAATTGCTTGCGAAAAACAAGCCGTAAAGAACGTTTTCACCCTACTCGATCGCCTGCGCACCATTGTTATATCCTGGAGACAGGCAACGACAGCTCCATGTTGAAGCATTCGACGATCTATGGACGGGTAGAAAAGAAAAGCAGTAAACGGAATCTACGCTATAATTTTGGGGTGGGTTATTATTAACTGCAAATCCTGGGTCAGTTTTAAACTCAAATCAACAATGTTGGTTGATCTACTGCGACTCCGCGTCATTGACAAACAACCAGTCACACACAACTGTGGTCATGATAGCTGCAGAAAACTGAACCGCCATAAACAGCGGGACGTCGGTGGGGTTAATGCCTGAAAAAGTGTCGGTAAAGGATCGAGCAATCGTCACCGCGGGGTTGGCGAACGAGGTGGATGAGGTAAACCAGTATCCGGCGGTTATAAACAAACCCACCGCCCAGGGCACAGCCTCCGGGCGATATCGGACACAGCCCAGTATAGTCATCAATAGTCCAGAGGTAGCAACAAACTCGCCCGTCCATTGACCCACGCCGTGGCGGGTGGTAGTCGATAATTGAATCCAAGATTCGTCAAACATCATATGCGCTACCAGCATACCCATCAGACCACCCAAAATCTGGGCAACCATATATAGTGCTGCGGAACTGCTTTCTATTTCTCTGCGCAATACAAATGCCAGGGTCACGGCCGGGTTGAAGTGAGCGCCAGAGATAGGCCCGAAGATCAGGATCAAAACACACAGAATGGCACCGGTGGCCGCCGTATTACCCCATAAAGCCAGCGCCATGTTACCACCCGCCAGGCGCTCTGCCATGATGCCCGAACCGATTACTACAGCCAGCAAAAATGCGGTACCTAGAAATTCAGCGGCCAGTTGGCGGGAGGAGACGCTGGATGCCATGTTCAGATTTTTCCAAAGTGAGGGCTTGTCGCAAGTGCATTTTCACCCGGCTACGCCATAGCAGGCAAGGCTAGCAGTGAGAATATAGTTTACTTTCGATCAGAAAAGTCTTTCGAAAGAAGCAATCGCAGAGCAAGAATGATAGGTGCGAACAGCCAGGGTAGATTGAAGATCAAATAGTAGCCCAGGTTAGGGGGCGGGTGAGGGCCCAGAAATGTCTGGGTAAAATAAAACAGCATATTGGTGACTGATGCCCCGGCGTAGAACAGGCCAAGTGGTTTAAGCCAGGGGCGAGGATGTATCAGGCCGGCGATGATGAGCAGCAGCACAGGCGCTTGAAAGAAGCCATCAAACCATAGCGCTGCCCTGAGGTTAGGAGGAGGATCCAGATGTGCAGGTTCCTCTGCCACGGCCCAGTCGTGCAGGGCGCGCAGCGGTGGCCAGGGGCTATCAGCAGAAACCGGGACACCCAGGCCCTCCGGGAGGCTGAACAAAAAGCCGTAAAGTACAGAGATGGAGAAAAACCCAACCAGGATAAAATCCACACGTCTTCGACGTATCGGCCTAAAATTCTGGTCGCGACTTGATGATGTGTTCATAAGAGTGTCCGTGGCTGCCTTTCCGCTGCGATCCTGATCGTTGTTATTTTTGTATTCTCGCGGTGATTATTCTATAACCAAAGTCCAGTGATGTGCGATTAAGAATGTCTTGATTCGAATGTTCCCACTGGCCACTGGTGAGATCGGCATGCAGCCGTTCTAATGCTGCAGGGGGTCGCCAATTTTCGATAATGACGAAATTGACTGCCTGACCTGCTCGCTCAAATAAGCCTCCGACCGTTTCCAGTAGGCTGCCAAAAAAGCGAACGATACCGGCTTCGATATTGATCGCACCGGACGCGCGCTCAAGTTCCGCATACAGCTGACTGGCTATTCTGGGGTCTGTGCGGCGCAGGTCGGAGTAGTCAACGCCAACGCGGACGTAGAGTGCTTCCAAGGATTCTCCCCGACTGTTGTTGAAAATCGCCCCAATGCTAGCTGGCTGGCAAGAATTTATTGGGCGCACTCTCGGGCCTCTTTGCATGCTCATAACAAATATCACGATATTAGTGTTAGAGTTCACACAGATGACCTGATCTAACAGTCGAAGAATCAGACCCTTGATTGAAATCTCCCTGACACGCCTGACACTGGCCTTTATTCCCGTTGCGATAACACTGGTGATCTTGCTGCGCTGGTCCATGGCGGCGGGCAATGCAACCTGGGCCGTGTTTCGCATGGTGGTACAGCTGTTGTTGGTAGGCTATCTGCTGACAGCGATATTCGGCGCTGAGAGCAGTTGGATAATTCTGCTCGTGCTCACTGTCATGATTCTGGCTTCGAGCTGGATTGCTCTGGGACCGGTCAAGGAACACAGAAGGTCCCTGTTCCTGTATGCACTCGTCGCAATCCTGTGCGGAGGAGGGCTGACGTTGCTGGTTATTACCCAGGGTGTTTTGAATCTCGATCCCTGGTTCCGGCCGCAATATGTCATACCCCTCGCCGGCATGGCCTTCGCCAATGCCATGACCGCGGTGAGTCTGGCGGCGGAGCGGCTGCTGGCTGAATTGGGTCATGAAGAGAGCTGGGACGCCGCCAAAAATACGGCATTCCAGGCGGCCACTATTCCGGTGATCAATTCCTTGTTTGCCGTCGGTCTTGTCTCCCTGCCGGGCATGATGACCGGGCAGATACTGGCAGGGGTGTCACCTCTGATCGCGGTACGCTACCAGATCGTGGTGATGTCTATGATTTTTGCTTCGGCGGGCATATCCGTGGCCATTTTCCTGAGCCTGGCCCGGCGTAACTTAGCTGAGGTGCGTACTTCTCTATGACTGGATTCTCATTCGAAAAATGTTATGGACTGCTCGTTTCAATCCTGATTTTTGCTGCTCTACAGGGCTGCAGCAGCGAAGATCGACCAGAACAAATAGCGCATTTCTGCGAAACGCTGACCGCGGTTAATAACGGCAGCGTTGATACCACCAGCCTCAGTGAGCTGGCTGGTCACGCTTTGGTGGTTAAAACACTGCTTGATGCGGCTCCTCCAAGCATTAACCCCGATCTTGAGAGGCTGCATACGACGATAGATGATTGGGCGTCAGCGGTCGATGGCGATCGACCCATGATCGACACCTTCCAGCAACTCAGTGACCCCCGTCTGGTCGGCAGCGAGGGGCGACTGACCGATTACATCGCTGCACAGTGTGGATTGAATTTGGGCGGCGCACCCTGGCACGAAGATGTTCCCATTGAGGAAGCGCCTCTATGCCCCGGCTGGCCCAGGGTGGGAACGCCATTGACCTTCAATTTCTTTCCCAATCTGCCGGATATTGCTGGCTCCAATTATTTCTCCAACAGCTTTTTTATATCTACCTGGGCCCATCGATTCGGCCTGGACAGCTTTCGGGGAGCATTTGTAGTTGAGCCGGGAGGGCGTGTCGAGTTTCAGGGGCAGTATCCCCAGGCCCGGTACTTTGCTTTTCATCCCAACGATATGGACCTCAACAACCTCGACACGCTACGAGACGGAGAATTGAATCCTGATCCAGAATTCAGAAATCCATTCACGGATGAGTCAGCGCCAGGTGCTGGCCAGTACTACACCGCCACCCTGGAGTTTTCAGCACCTCCCAGTGAGCCGCGTCCCAACACCAGCTATGTGGGCGAAAAGAAACAGGGCGGTGCTAACCGCTTTGTGATGAACCTGTTACGCATGTATCACATTGACGCCGGCAACATGCCAGGCAGCGGTTCGGTGCCGCTGCCCGCGGTGACCATTTATGATGCTCAGGGGAACGAGCAATTTGCAGCCCCGGAGTGTGAATTGTTTGCCGATGGGCCGGACGTGGTGAGCTCCGATCGCCGTTTTCCTGCATTGCCAGTATTGGACCATCGGGCGCAGCAAATACCGGGCTGGAGTACGTCTTCAAATTTTGAAGCGCCATCAGATACGTTGGCCAATGCAGATGTTCAGTACCTGTCAACTTACTACAGTTCGCGCTTTGCCGATCTCCTGGTTGTACGGGGAAAATACCTCAGTGCGCCGGATACGCGCGGTGGAGAAAGCCCCGCCAGCGCCAATCAGGTGCGCCTATACAATATGTGTACCTACAACTTCTGGAACGGCAGCGCCAACCACTGCTTGTTGGATAACCAATTGCAGCGGGATGCGCAGGGTTTTTACACGCTGGTCATATCAGCCAGTGAAAACAAACCCGACAATCTCAAACAGCAGCAGGCTACCTGGCTCGATTGGGGACCTTATCTCGATGGTCAGTTGAGTTACCGCTACGTCTATCGGGAGAATCCCATCGTACAGGCCATAGCCGCTGCCGTTATGGGAGAAGCGGTTTCACCGGACCTGGTGGACTACGTGCCAGTGGCTATGCATTGTGACCGCGATTTATTCGAACAGGGTGGTTGGTCTGCTTGCCGGGAGGCTGAACTTCGCCGGTAGTCCTCGACAAACCTACTCGGTCTTGCCGACCTCCAGCAACATGGACACCAGCATCTCCGCATGCGCTTCCACCATGCTTTCCTCACAGGGGTCTACACCGAACAGTTCCTCGCACTCGGCGGCAAAAGAGAAAATAGTAGAGGTGCTACTGACCATGATGTAGTACCAATGGATAAAGGCTTTCCTGTCCAGCCCTCTGGTTTCGTGTACCAGTTTTTCCATGGCGACGGTAGAGGGCCGTATGTGGGTATCGATGAGGTATTGTGAACGCCAGCTGTGCCGGGTTGCTTCTCGGCTCATCAGACGGCTCAGTTCGGGATGATGGGCATGAAAGTACACATAAAACCGAACAATAAAAGCCAGCGCCTCACGGCCTGATATCTCTCGCAAGATGTCCAGCCGTTGATTGAACTCCTTGCTCATCAAACCCACGATGGAATCCGCGCAGGCCTTCCACAGCGTGTCTTTGTCGTCAAAGTGATAGGCCAGTAAATTACGCTTCACGCCCGCTGCGGTTTCCAGATCACGTACCGACACGGCATCGTAGCCACGTTCCGAAAACAGAATTTTTCCGGCATCAATCAGTTTGGCACGGGTGATTTCCGCACGCTCCTGTGTGCGCCGTGTGCGTTTTACCGGTTTGTTCGCAGTGGGTGATTCGGCCTGGGACATGTTTCTCGATGATTTCCTGTTTGATTTCCAGTGTATAGCGAGGGGCTACAACCGCAATGCTTGTTCATTAAAATTGTTGACATGTACGAATAGTACACATAATCTTGTCACTATGTAAGTTTAAATTTAATAAACGCTGGGCTGGTTGCAGCTTGTCTACCGCTATCCGGGAGCTAAATCCATGAAGTTTTCTCTTAATAATCAAACGCGTACCGTACTGTTTACTGCCATTGCCAGTATTCAGGCCAGTTCGGTGCTGGCGCAGTCGCTACTCGAAGAGGTTATCGTGACAGCGCAAAAGCGCGAGGCAACGTTGAGCGACACACCCATCGCCATCACCGCTATTACCGCTGATCAGCTGAAAGAACTGGGTCTGAACACACAACAGGATATAGCCAATTTCACGCCCAGCATGTCCTACCAGGAATCAGCTGGCGGTGGTGAGGGGAACAAGGTCTATCTGCGTGGTATAGGCCGGGAGACCGGAAGCGCCGGTACAGAGCCTGGTGTAGGTGTCTATGACAATGGCTTTTACACCAATGAATCCGGTGTACTGCGCGGCTCGGTAGACCGCACCGAACGAATCGAGATTCTGCGGGGGCCACAGGGAACCCTGTACGGTAGGAATACAACGGGTGGTGCTATCAATGTCGTAGCCAAGAAGCCCGGCGAAGAATACGAGCACGTCGTCAGAGGTCTGGCGGGCAATTACGGTATCACCAGCCTGCAACTGACATCCAGTGGTCCTGTTACCGATAACGTAGGTTATCTGATTCACTACACCAAGTTCGATCAGGACAGTTTTTTTGAAAATGTGTCAGGACCGGATCCCATCGGTGAAGACGCCGACACGGTTGAAGCCCAGCTGGACGTTAACTTTACCGACAGCATCAACTGGCATTTCCGCTACTACAGCGCCCAATTCGAAAATGAAACTCTTGAGCGCGCCAAACTGGACGGCTATCGCAATGAACCTGGTGCGCCTTCGCGACTCGGTGAAATCGTTATAAACCCGGAGGCCTTCGCCCTGCTGGATAACGGCCCTGGTGCAAGTGACCCGTTCAAAATCAGTTCAGATTTTCAGGGCGAGGTAGCTATTGATGACCACGCGGCGTATCAGTCCACACTCACTATTGATTTCGACAACTTTACTTTTCGCATGCTGAACGGATATTCCGATTACACCTGGAATTCAGCCAAGGACTTCGAAGGAGTAAATGGCCCAGCTTCATTTCTGGAAATCATCGCGCAGGAGGAGACCAATACTCAGCATGAACTTCAGTTTATCTCCAGCGGAGACGGTGACATCGACTGGGTTGTGGGTTTGTTCTACCTGAAAAACGAGAATGTTCAGCCCTATACCTTGACCGACCCGAACAACCCCTTTCTGATTGATAACGCATCAGGCGCTCCGAATCCCGATGGTATCTTCTATCATCAGGTCGGCGTGCTGGAGGCTACATCCACGGCTATTTACAGTCAGGTTGACTGGCGGGTAACCGATCGATTGTCGCTGTCGGCCGGGTTGCGCTATAGCGAAGACGAAAAAATTGCGTCGGAAGAGCAGCAAATATATTACGATTCTGTGATGGATAGTTGTATCGGCGATGGTGAGGGCACGCATTGGCCTGCGCTGATCGCGGGCGGCGACCCCTACGCTATTCCCGCCGGTTGTTTTGTCCGCTTTGGAATATTGTTCAGTGATCTTAGCGCAGACCACGAAGAGACCTGGGATGCGGTAAATTGGCGCCTGAATGCCAACTACGAACTCGACGATGACAGCATGGTGTATGCCACGATCTCAACGGGGTATAAGCCAGGTGGTTTCAGACTGGGCGCGATGCAGGATATCGTCGATACTCCGCAGAACGAATCGGTGGTCGATAACGAAGAGCTGACGGCATTTGAATTGGGTTACAAAGGCAGCATTGCTGACACGCTTTCCGTGAGCGCGGCAATTTTCCTCTACGATTACGAAGATATCCAGGTAGAGCTCGGCATTCTCGACGCCAACAGCGGCATCGTAACCGCCAAGCTCGCCAACGCGTCCAGCACGGATGTATACGGTTTCGAAATAGAGTCAACCTGGGCGGCGACGGAAAAGTTGACCCTGCTGGGTAATTATTCCTACCTCCATTCAGAGTACCAGGATGACTTCTTTGTGCAGGATAACAAGGATAACCAGGTGAAGAATGTAAAGGGTAACGAGTTGAACCGTACCCCGAATCACAAGTTCAATCTTGCCGCGTATTATGTGCAGCCGCTGGATGGTGGAGATCTGGTGATGACAGCCAATTACAGCTATATCGGTGAACAATACATGTCAGTGTTTAATGACGCCGAGGCAGTAGATAGCTATGACCAGATCAATGCCCGCATCAGCTGGCGTCCAAGCAGTCAAAAGTATGAAGTGTCACTGTTCGGTCAGAATCTGACAGATGAACTCAGCTATGCCAATGACTATTCTATCAGCGCTCTGGTCGATGGTGTACGCCGATCTGGCCGCCCCATCAGTCCTCGCACTTATGGTATTGAAGCGGTAATGTTCTTCTAGGAAGCACTTCCTGGCAGGTGTGGAGCGTTCCTTGTGGCGCTCCGCATCGTAACCTTCGGCGGCAAAACGAGCACAACAGTATATGAGCACTTTGACCGCCACGGAGAAATGGTCCTACGCCGTAGGCAATATGCCCTTCGCGGTCAAGGACGCCGCCTTCGTCAATTTTGTTGTTTTCTTTTACACCCAGGTTCATGGCGTCAGCGGCACGCTGGCGGGTTTGGCGATGTTTGTTGCCTTATCCTGGGACGCCATTTCGGATCCTATTATTGGCAGTTGGTCGGATAATTTTCGCTCTCGCTGGGGACGACGTCACCCGCTATTGCTGGCCGGCGGAGTTCCCACGGCATTGCTGTTTTTGCTGCTGTTTCACCCGCCATCAGGTATGGGTGAAACTGGCATGTTTCTCTGGCTACTAGGCATCTCCGTGCTCCTGCGGACTTTTCTCACTATCTATTTTGTGCCCTATTCAGCCATGGGCGCGGAACTGTCGACTGACTACGATGAACGGACTGTTATTGCCAAGGCGCGGGTGACCATGGCCTGGTTGGCGGGAATGGCCCTGCCAGCCATCGGCTTTGTCTTCTTTTTCGCCGCCGAAGACGGTGTTGACGGTCGGCTGGTGGCGGAAAATTATCAGGGCTATGGCCTGTTGTCGGCGCTGATTGCCGGTGTCACTGCGCTGGTCTGTGTCGTCGGTACATGGGGTGTCATCCCGCGTCTGCCAAAAGTCAGTGGCACCGAGCGTTTTTCCTGGAAGGATCCACTGCGCGATTTGTTGTCGGCGTTCCAGAACCGAAATTTCCGTGTGGCGACGGGTGCCAATCTGGCCTTCGGGCTGAGCGCTGGAGTTTACTCCACACTGGCTTTGTATCTTGGTACCTATTTCTGGGAATTCAGCGCGGAGCAACTGGCGGGCATGGTTGTTCCTACCGCTGCCGCGACGCTGACGGCCTTTCTGGTGCTGAATAAACTGGGTCAACGTTTTGACAAGCCGCATTTGTTGGCGGCGGCGAGCTTTGCGCTGGCGATCAATGCTTTCTGGTTTATCGGCGGTCGCCTGCTTGGTTTCTTCCCGGAAAACGGTCACGCCGCCATTTATGTGATGCTGTTGGTAAATACGGGAATTGGCGTGTTTTGTATTGTCAGCATGCAGGTTATTGGCGCCTCCCTGGCGGCCGATATTCTCGACGAACACGAGGTGGCATCGGGCAAGCGCCAGGAGGGCGTCGTCTTTGCGGCAGGCGCTTTTGTCCAAAAAGCGACGACCGGAGCCGGGGCGTTTTTGGCGGGTATCGTTATTGATATAGCCGGTTTGATGCCGGGGGCTTTACCGGGCACGATTGAATTGAATGTGTTGCAAACGCTGGGCTGGTTTACTTTGGCCATGACCGGTGGCCTTGCTCTTATTGCCTTTGCGTTCTACATCCGCCTGCGGCTTGGCCGCGCTGACCACGCGCGGGTTAGAGAACAATTGGCGCTTCGATAACGGAGGGGAGGAATAACGATGTCAGCTATATCGAATACATGGGAATTGAAAAAACTGGGTGGCAGTCTGGGTGCTGAGATCAGAGGTTTACGACTTTGTGACGTCTCCGATGCAGAGCTGGCTCACATAAAGGAACTTCTGCTCGAGTACATGGTTTTGTTTTTTCCCGATCAGACACCAACGCCGGATGAGCACGTCAGATTCGGAGGTCGATTTGGCCCCCTGGAGGGGCACCCTCATTTGGGTGGCAACGCAGAACTGCCACCAGAAATTTTCGAACTCCGGGCCAGTGCCGGCGGCATTGCCGATGAGTGGCACACGGACCTGACCTGTCAGGATAATCCCGCCGTTATGTCTATTCTGCATATGGTGACCTGCCCGGAAAACGGCGGCGACACCATGTGGTCAAATCTCGCCGCGGCCTACGATGAGCTCTCCGAACCCATGCGAGCAATCTGTGAGGAGTTGAGCGCGCTGCACGACGCTCAAGCCCATGGGCAGCCGGAAAAAATGGCCATTCATCCGGTGGTACGCTTGCACCCTGAGACGGGCCGTAAAACGCTTTATGTGAATGAGCATTTTACGCGTCGTATTGTGGAAATGACGGCAACAGAGAGTGAGGTGCTCCTGCCGATGCTGACTCGCTGGGTAACGAATCCGCGCTTCACGGTTCGCTATCACTGGACGCCGGGCACCATCGCCATGTGGGACAATCGAGCAACTCAGCATTTTGTGCTCAATGACTTTGTCGGGGAGAGACTGATCCAGCGGGTTACCGTGATGGGTGATGAGGTTCGCCCCACGAAACCACTGCCATGGAGATCCTGGCCGGAACAGGCGGGTCATTTTACTGCTTCAACTCGCCATGATTGGCAACTGCAGAATCATCTTCGGGCCAAAGGTCTGTTGCCAGACTGAATTCGCATTCTTTGCCAACCATTCATTTTTAGGAAGACTATGTTTACCCTCGAACCCAATCAGCGATACTTCATGCCGGCTCATTTCGGACCGACCTACATCGGGGAAAAATCCAGTGGCGTGTATCGCGATGTCACAGTCATGGCTATTTCTTATATCACCGATCGGGAGAAGCTGGCAGCGCATCTACCCGCACCTTTTGCAGTGGGCGAGGAAGCGGTGATTACGGTCTACTACGCCTGTAACAAGCAGGTGGATTGGCTGGCAGGCTATGGTTACAACATGATTGGCGTGAATGCGTCGGTGGTATATCAGGGCGAAAAGGAGCAGCTGACCGGCACCTACTCACTGGTTATTTGGGAAAACCTGACCGATCCAATTTTAGTCGGTCGGGAGGCCCAGGGCATTCCAAAAATCTATGCCGACATACCCGATCACAACATCAACTCAGACGTCTGGCGATGTAATGCGAGTCACTTCGGTCACAAAATTATTGATATGTCACTGAGCAACCTCACCCAGGTAACCGATGACGATATAGCGGCTGCGCAGCAGGCCAATGAGAGTAGTGACCACCCTATGACCTGGCGGTTTATGCCGGCGATCGGAGGCTTTGGTGAGCCTGCCTTGAATGAGATGGTGACTTTCCCCTCGCGCAATAACATCACCGAGGCCTGGATAGCGGACGGTGAGCTGGAGTGGGCCAGCCTGACCTGGGAACAAAACCCTACCCAATACCATATCGTGAATGCGCTGCAGGCATTGCCTGTTGTGTCATACCTGCCAGCACTCGTGACACGTGGTAGCGCGAACCTGACCTTGCCGGAACGGTGGACCCGGACGCTGGGCTGAATGTGACGATGAAAATTGCAGAGATTGACACTGTTTGTTTTGTGGGTGCCGGAACCATGGGTTGCTTTAACGCATTGATGGCGACCGTGGCGGGTTACAAGGCTGTGCTCTACGACGTAGATGCCCGTGTGCTGGATGCTGTGCCAGCCACATTGCAAGGTATGGCGGGGTTTCTGGTGCATCAGGGCATGTACGCCGCGGAGGATATGCCGGCCGCGATTGCACGGGTAACCGTAAACCCTGATCTGGCGTCGGCGGTGGCGGAGGCTGATCTGGTCAGCGAGTCTGTGTCCGAGCGTCTGGAAATTAAACGCCAGGTGCATCGCTCCCTGGATGAGCTTTGCCCGGCACGCACCTTGATCACCACCAATACCTCCAGTTTGCTGGTGTCAGATATCGAAGACGTTTTCACTCATGGTGAACGGTTCGCTGCATTGCATTCACATCTGGGTTCTACACTCATCGATATAGTCCCTGCACCACGAACCGATCCCGCGGCGGTAGAAACGCTGGAGCGCTACGTCAACAGTATCAATGGTGTGCCGATGGTACTGAAAAAAGAGAATCCGGGTTATGTGTTGAATGCCCTGATCGGGCCACTGCTGGCTATGGGTTTGGCTCTCGTGATCGAGGAGCGTGCCACCTTCGAAGAGGTTGATAGGGCCTGGATGCGGGCGCAGCGGGCGGCCTGTGGACCTTTTGGTTTGATGGATTTGTTCGGCATCAACGTCATCCATGACAGCTGGCAGAAACCGAACCCCGGCCGCGAGGAATTGCAGCAGAAAGTTATCGAACTTCTCGACCCGTATATTGATAGTGGAACCCTGGGGGTCAAAAGTGGGAAAGGCTTTTACAGCTATCCGGAACCCGGCTACGTGACCGATGCAGAAGTGCATCAGTCCGAAACCAATCCTTTTCTGGAGTCGGCCCTGCTGGTCGCGTTGATCAGCAGCGCCATAATAATTGCCAGTAATGGTGTTGCCGAGACGGCGGAAATCGACCGCGCCTGGAGGGTGTCTTTTTCGGTGCCACAGGGGCCGTTTGCCGCGCTGGATGATATGGGCACAAATGCGTTTCTGGCAACGCGACAGGAACTGGTTGCCGAAGGCCTGCTATCCGGTGAGCCAGCTCAACAAATAGCCCTGTATCTTCTGCCCGGTGAGCAGGCTACAGCCTAGCCCTTTCAGGCGGTGCGTAGGGGTGTCGACGCCTCTTTTGTGTATTCCATGATTGCTGTAGTGTTGCGTAAATTCATGGAGAATCTGCCGTGTCCGCCGCATTATCAGAACTCAGAACCCGTATTCACCAACTCACCCATGCGGATGAGCCGGAAGTCGTCGGTGCGCTACTGCAGGCGTCACAACTAGACAGTGACCGGCGAGAACAGGTACGTCTGTACGGCGTGGCACTGGTCGAGAGCTGTCGAGCACTGAAACACAGGGCTGGCACGCTGGACGCCTTCCTGCAGGAATTTGGCCTGTCCAACAAAGAGGGAATCGCCCTGATGTGTCTGGCAGAGTCCCTGCTGCGCGTGCCGGATGAAGAAACCGCTGATCGGCTGATTGCGGAAAAAATTCTGTCCGGCGATTGGGTTTCACACAAAGGTCATTCTGAATCACGCTTCGTCAATGCATCGGTGTGGGGGCTGATGTTGACCGGTAAGGTGGTGCACCTGGAGTCTGAGGTAACCGGCGATACCGCGTCATGGATGAAACGGCTGGTCAGTTCTCTGGGTGAACCCGTAGTGCGTCGCGCTGTGCTGCAGGCCATGCGTATCATGGGTGGTCAGTATGTGCTGGGCCGTACCATCGACGAGGCGATGCGCAAGGGCACGGCGGACAATCCCCCGGGCACCCGATTCTCTTTTGATATGTTGGGGGAGGGTGCTCGTACAGAACGTGATGCGCAGGCCTATTTTGATGCCTATGCCAGCGCCATTCGGGCCATTTGTGCAGCGGGAATGCGCGATAAGGTTGTTGAATCTGATGG
Source organism: uncultured Halieaceae bacterium (assembly GCA_938074045.1). Classification (GTDB taxonomy): domain Bacteria; phylum Pseudomonadota; class Gammaproteobacteria; order Pseudomonadales; family Halieaceae; genus CALJGI01. The sequence continues at coordinate 44,257 of CALJGI010000030.1, read as the reverse complement.
CATTTCAGTGAAGCTGTCAGCGCTGCATCCCCGCTATGAGTACCGGCAGAAGCGCCGCGTGATGAACGAATTGTATCCCCGGGTAAAACAACTGGCGCTGCTGGCGCGGGCAGGAGGCATTGGGTTCACGATCGACGCCGAAGAGGCTGATCGACTGGAATTGTCGCTGGATATTTTTGAAGCGCTGTCGCGCGACGTTGAACTCGACGAATGGGACGGGCTGGGATTTGTGTTGCAGGCGTATCAAAAGCGCGCCGTCCGGGTGGCGGACTGGCTGGCGGCGCTGGCCCAGGATTGTGGCCGGCGATTTATGGTGCGGCTCGTCAAAGGCGCCTACTGGGATGGGGAAATAAAGCACGCCCAGCAGCAGGGGCTGGCGGATTACACGGTCTTTACCCGCAAGTGCCACTCAGATTTGTCTTACCAGGTTTGCGCTCAGATTTTGTTGGCCAGCCCGGCGGCGATTTTCCCTCAATTTGCGACCCATAACGCGCACACGGTCGCCACTGTTAGGGAGTTGGCCGGCAGCGGTGCGCCGTTCGAGTTTCAACGATTACACGGTATGGGACATCTGCTGTATGACCAGGTTCTGGCTGAACACCCCGACACGGCGATTCGTGTTTACGCGCCGGTGGGTAATCATCGGGACCTGCTACCGTATCTGGTACGTCGTCTGTTGGAGAATGGTGCCAACAGTTCTTTCGTGAATCGTTTTCTCGATGCCCGTACCCCCGCTGAGGCATTGATGCGGGATCCCACAGAGGAAGTTCGCAGTCACGGCGTGGCTCGACACACCGGAATCCCGGTTCCAAGAGCCCTTTATCAGCACGAGCAACTACCCTGGCTTAACGCAACTGGCGTTGACCTCGCTGATCCTGTGTCGATAAAGCCGCTGCTGCAAAGCGTCGCCAGCGCAGCTGAGCAGCACCATACCGCGGCACCCATTGTCGGTGGGGAATTACAGAGCGGGAGCGCAAAGTCCGTACACAGTCCGGCTTCTCGCGAGCATGTAGTGGGTGAAGTGGTTGAGGCCAGCGCTGCTCACATCGATGAGGCGCTGACCCGTGCTGCGAAGGCACGGTCGGGATGGGAAGCGGCGGGTGTCCAGGTGCGGGCCGATTGCCTGGACCGTATGGCAGAACTGTTGGAGCTACACACCCACGATCTGGTCGGTTTAATCGTTGCCGAGGCTGGTCGCACCATCGATGATGCCGTGTCAGAGGTGCGAGAAGCGGTGGATTTCTGCCGTTACTACGCGCAGCAGGGTCGTGCCCGGTTTGGGGAACCCACGGTCCTGCCCGGCCCAACCGGGGAACTCAATGAACTCTCGCTCCATGGTCGCGGTGTCTTCCTGTGTATCAGTCCCTGGAACTTCCCACTGGCCATTTTTATCGGTCAGGTAAGCGCAGCACTGGTGGCGGGTAATGCCGTTATCGCCAAGCCCGCTCAGCAAACCCCGCTGATTGCAGCTCGGGCCGTGACACTGCTTTTGCAGTCCGGGGTTCCCGGCGATGTTCTTCACCTGCTTACCGGGGACGGTGTAACCGTGGGTAGCGCTCTGGTCGGGGATAGCAGGATAGCCGGCGTGGCCTTTACTGGGAGTACCCAGACAGCTCGCTCCATCAATCTGCAACTGGCGCAAAGAGAGGGCGAAATCGTCCCCCTGATAGCGGAAACCGGTGGCCTGAACGTGATGCTGGTTGACGGAACAGCACTACCCGAGCAAGTTGTCGATGATGTTATTACCTCAGCATTTCAAAGCGCTGGTCAACGCTGCAGCGCTCTGCGTGTGCTTTATCTGCAGGAGGAAATCGCTGACGGTGTCATAGATATGCTGCGTGGAGCCATGCAGGAACTGAATGTGGGCGCACCGGCGGCGCTCAGTACAGACGTCGGCCCCGTCATTGATCTCACCGCCCGGCAGATGCTGGAACGTCATGAGGTGCGGATGTTGGAGGAGGGTGTACGGCTCGCCGCCTGCGAGTTAGGTGAAACCCATCGACAGGGACATTTTGTTGCGCCACAGGTGTATGAGATACAGCACCTGTCCCAGCTGGAGCAGGAAGTGTTCGGCCCTGTTTTGCATATCATCCGCTATAAGGTCAGTGAATTTTCCAGTGTGCTTGAAGATATCAATGCCTCGGGGTTTGGTCTGACGCTGGGTGTGCACAGCCGCATTGATGGCTTTGCTAGCGATGTGTTTAACGGCACGCGCGTCGGCAACACCTATATCAATCGCGATATGGTGGGTGCGGTGGTTGGGGTGAACCCCTTTGGCGGGCAGGGACTGTCAGGCACTGGACCAAAGGCCGGTGGCCCGAACTATTTGTTGCGATTCGCCACGGAGAAAACCCGAACCGATAACATTGTGGCCAAAGGGGGCAATACGCAGCTGTTCACTCTACAGGAGTCAGTCTGATCTATAGCAACAGTGTGAACCACTGTGGTTGAGACCAGCCACTGAATTGTCCACAATGTCATTAACTTGGTAGAGAAATTCGGTAACGGGAATCCTGGATGATTGAATCCGGCACCGTGCGGCTTGGCGTCGTCGGTTTGGGCAATATTGCCCAGCAGCATATTGCGAATGTTCGAGACGGACACGTGGTGGAGTGCGCTATTACCGCAGTCTGTTCTCGACAACAAACCGATGCGGCCGCCCAGCTCGGTGTTACACATTTCACCGACTATCGCGAACTCATCGACAGCGGAACCTGTGATGCTGTTCTGATTGCAACGCCCACATTTACGCATTTCGATATTGGCGCCTGTGCATTGCAGGCGGGTTTGCATGTGATGATGGAGAAACCCATTGGCCTATCGGTGCAGGAAGGCCAGGCATTACTTGATCTGCACAGCCCAAAGCAGGTGTTTGCCCTGATGCTGAATCAGCGCACCGATCCCCTTTTCCAAACCATGCGCGATATCATCGAGTCCGACCAATTGGGTGAGATTTGCCGAACCCACTGGACCATGACCAACTGGTTCAGACCGGACATATATTTTCAGGTCAGCGATTGGCGAGCCACCTGGAAAGGCGAGGGTGGGGGTTTGCTGCTAAACCAGTGCATACACAACCTCGATATATTCACCTGGTTATGTGGCATGCCCAGCAGCGTGCGCGCCGATTGTCGTTTCGGTCGGTATCACGACATCGACGTGGAAGACGAAGCGACCGCCTATTTTGAATATGACAATGGGGCGTCGGGTCTGTTCGTCGGGTCCACGGGTGAAGCGCCCGGTGTGAATCGGTTTGACGTGGTAGGTGATAAGGGTAGCCTGGCCTTTGATGGTCAACGCCTGGTACTCACCCTCAATGAACGTGGCACCAGTGAATACAGCCGCACTACCCATGATATGTTTGGGCAACCTGCCACGGAAACCACGGATGTGACGCCCGACCGGGAGGTTAACCAGCATGCGCTTGTGTTAGGTAATTTCTGCCGGTCGATATTGCAGGGTGGGCAGCTTATTGCACCAGCCAGCGAGGGCTTGAAATCTCTGGCGCTGGCAAATGCCATGCTGCTCTCCAGTTGGGAGGACATGCGTATAGCATTGCCGCTGGACAGCGAGCACTATCAGCGAGCACTGCAGCAGCGCATTGATGCTTCTTCGTTGAGAAAGAAATCTACAGCCAAAGCCAACATTGATATGGATGCCTCCTACCGATGAACGAATCTATGATGGCCGATACCCTCGCACAGGAACGAGCCCAGCTGTCCGCATTGGCCGCGAAGCCCGCTTTACGGCGCATACCTGGCTACCTGCGACTGAGTGGGCCGGGTTGGTTGCAGGGAGCGATGACGCTGGGGGGTGGCAGCGCTATTACGTCACTGACCATTGGGGCGGTGTATGGCTATGAGCTGCTGTGGGTGCAGCCCCTGTCCATGCTGATCGGTTGCATTATGCTTTTTGCATTGTCCCATCAGACCCTCAGCACCGGGATAAAACCCTTTGCAGCCATGCGCGATCATGTGCACCCGTCGGTCGCCTGGTTGTGGGCCATTGCCGCCCTGGCCTCCAGTATTATCTGGGGTTTTTCCCACTACCCTCTGAGTGCGGGAATGCTGGAGGAAATTATCGTCGTTTCCACTGGATTTTCACTCGAGGACAGCGGTGGAATGGCTCGGGAGCTGTACCTGTTTGTGCTGGCGACAGCTGTCTGGTGCCTGTGCGCCTTTACCGCCTGGAATTATGGCAAGGGCGGTACCTCGGTCACCGTGTTTGAGACTGCTATCAAGTTACTTAGTGGCATGATTGTACTCGCCTTTATGTGGGTGGTGATCACCGCGTCTATGAATGGACAGGTGGACTGGGGAGCAGTTATCGCGGGGTATATACCCGGTCGTTTACCCACGGATGGCGAAGGCGTGATAACGATTATGGCGGCCCTGGGAACCGCCGTTGGCATCAATATGACCTTTGTCTACGGCTATACCTTACTGGATCGCGGTTGGGGTAAAGAGCACCGCGAACTTTCCCGCTACGATATCGTCATGGGTTTGGTCTTGCCCTATCTTTTGGTGACGGGCTTGATATCGATTGCCGCAGCCGGAGCATTTTACGGCAGTGACATGAGCATACAGGGCAAGCTCAGTCCAAATCAGGCCGGCGCCATGTTCAGCGCTGCGGGGTTGGGAGCGGTCACCGGGCGCCTGATTTTTGCCTTCGGGATTCTCGGTATGGCTATCGGCTCGTTGGTCATGCATATGCTCTGTTGTGGAGCGGCGGCGGGGGCGATGTTCAACTGGGAACCTCATTCAAGAAACTATCGCCTGGCCTTGCTACTACCAACGCCTGCGGTGCTGGGGGTATTCCTCTGGTCCACCATGGGTGCCTATGTGATTCTGCCGACCTCAGCTATCTGCGGTTTCCTGTTGCCCATCGCCTACCTGGGCTGGCTGTTTCTCAACAACAATACCGCCTATCTCGGCGATGATCGCCCGGAGGGTCGACGCCGCTGGCTATATAATGCCGCGATGGTGCTGTGTATCGCCACTGTGCTGGCCAGTGTGACTTATAGCACCGGCATCAATCTCGAATGGTTTTAAGGGTGCAATGTCCCGTTAGTAAAGGAAGTTTTTGTGGCTGAAATAGGTGATGGCGCAAATTATGCACCGACCGCGGTGGCTCGACAGGTTGTCGGCCCAGGGGAGTTCTGCATTGCAGCGACGGGACTTGATCACGGTCATATCTATGGGCAGGTAAACGGGCTCAGAGATGCCGGAGCAACGCTGAGATACGTATACGATGCTGACCCGCAGCGGGTGCAACAGTTTGTCGACACGTATCCGGAAGTTGAAGCAGCCACCAGCCTGGAACAGATTCTGCGCGACCCTTCAATAAAGCTGGTAGCAGCGGCGGCAATCCCCAGTGAACGGGCTCAATTGGGTATTGAAATTCTCGACGCCGATAAAGATTATTTTACCGACAAGTCTCCTTTTACCTCGCCTGAACAACTGCAGGCCGTTCGGGATACCTGCACGCGAACGGGCGGAAAGTATAGCGTTTATTACGCCGAGCGTTTACATAACGATGCCGCCTGGCGCGCGGGTGAACTGATAGAGCAGGGTGCTATCGGGCGGGTACTTCAGGTGTTGAACCTGGCTCCTCACCGTTTAGCGAAAGATACCCGGCCAGAATGGTTTTTTGATAAGGCGCGCTATGGCGGCATTCTCACTGACATTGGTTCGCATCAAGTGGAACAGTTTCTTACCTATGCGGGTTGCGCTACTGCGCAGGTAAACTATGCGCGGGTAGAAAATTTCAGTCATCCCGATAAACCCGGTTTGGAAGATTTTGGCGAAATGTCTATGACGGGTGACAACGGCGCTTCATTTTACTGCCGCGTGGATTGGTACACACCGGATGGTCTGCGCACCTGGGGAGATGGCCGCACCTTTATTACCGGAAGTGAAGGCACGCTGGAGATTCGGAAATACCTGGACGTCGCCCGGGATGCCCCCGCGTCAAAGCTTTTTCTGGTCAATGAAAACGGAGAGCAGGAAATAGATTGTCTGCAAAAAACAGGTTTTCCTTTTTTTGGGCGGTTGATAGTGGACTGTTTGCATCGCACTGAAACCGCGATGACTCAGGATCACGCCTTCAAGGCAGCGGAGCTCAGTATGCTGGCGCAAGAAATGGCAGATCGAGCGCGAAAACAGAGTTAATCAGGATAGCTGAGGCAAATTTTTCACGCGCTAGAGTTTGTTGGAAATGTGGCGGTGGCGGTCATGATGAGAGCGCCGAACTGGTTTCTGATTTCCAGTGAATCCACCTCACTTCCCGCCGTAGTGCCCGTACTCGTGATCACAAGCTCCAGTCCTTCGTCGACAAAGGCGGGCGCCACACCCCGGAAATCGAAGTGAGACAATGTCTGGTTTGGTCGCAAAGACTGCGCCACATTCATCAGCACTGTTGCCATCAGAGGGCCGTGAACGACAAGCCCAGGGTAATCTTCCACCGCAGTCGCGTATTTGTGGTCGTAATGGATTCGGTGGCCGTTGAAGGTAACGGCGGAATACCGAAATAACAACGTGGTGTCGGGGATAATGCTCATCACGTGGGACACGGCGGCAGGACTTTCCTGGGCAACTGCTTTTTTGAAGGGCGAAGGTTGCCTATAGACAATGACTTGCCGCTCCTGAATCAGTACATGTTTTTCATGCTCACCCTGAGTGTAACGGTGGTCCACATGTACAAAGACCAGCGGTTCGGAGGTCTTGCTGTTTTTCAGGAGGACATCGGCAATCGACGATGTCTTGTCAACTGGCCGGCTGATGTCTGGTGGGGCAAAAAATGAAATTTGGCTGGAGGCCCACATTCGTCTGGGTAAGGGAACGGGGGGCAGAAATCCGCCCTTGGCAGGGTGCCCGTCCGGTCCCAGATCTTTGGCGATGACGGCGGGTTGTCCCAGACACCATTGATAGCCCAATGGTGGGTGCGTGGTGCAATCGGTATAACCGTCCAGGGTTGCGGAGAAGCGTAGCAGAAACTCTGGCGTAATAATGTCGCTGGACCGCTGCTCCCTGCCGATCCAGCGGCGCAGATGTTCGATGTCTATTTCTTGAGGCATGCGCTGTCTCGTTTTGAACTGCTGACTGTTAGAAAGACTTGGGCATCCCCAGATCGTGGGTAGCCACATGGGAAAGAATCAAGTTGGTAGATACCGGCGCTACCTGATACAGCCGGGTTTCGCGAAATTTTCGTTCAATATCATATTCGGTCGCGAAACCGTAACCACCAAAGGTCTGTATACAGGTGTCACCTGCCTGCCAGGAGGCTTCCGACGCCAACAGCTTCGCCATATTTGCATCGGTGCCACAGGGCTCCCCTCTGTCGTAGGAAGCGGCGGCTCGTTTGACGATAGCGTCGGCGGCTTCCGTCTGTACGTGGGCACGGGCAATTGGGAACTGTACCCCCTGATTAAGCCCTATCGGACGGCCGAAAACCTCCCGCTCACGTGCATAGGCACTGGCGCGATCAATAAAGAAGCGTGCATCACCGATACACTCGGCGGCGATTAGTATGCGCTCGGCGTTCATGCCATCGACAATGTAGGAAAAACCTTTGCCTTCCTTGCCAATAAGATTGCTCGCCGGTACTTTGAGGTCATCAAAAAACAGTTCGGTGCTGGCATGATTCATCATGGTTTTGATCGGTTTTATGGTCAGCCCATTGCCGAGCGACTCCCGCATGTCCACTAGCAGCACGGACATGCCATCGGTGGGCTTTTTGCACTCGTCCCTGGGGGTGGTTCTTACCAGTAAGACCATCAGGTCAGAATGCTCTGTACGCGAGATAAAGACTTTCTTGCCTGAGATGACATAGTGGCCATCCACCAGTGTCGCCCGGGTCTGAATCCGTGTTGTATCTGTCCCACTGTCCGGTTCCGTTACCCCGAAAGCCTGCAGGCGCAGCTCGCCGCTCGCAATGGCGGGAAGGTAGTGTTCTTTTTGCGCGTCGCTCCCGTGTCTCAGCAACGTTCCCATGGTGTACATCTGGGCGTGACAAGCGCCACCGTTGCAACCACTGCGCTGAATTTCCTCCAGTACAGCACAGGCGGCGGCAAGCGGTAGGCCAGCGCCACCGTACTCCTCGGGTATCAGTATCGATAGATAGCCGGATTCTGTGAGCGCCTGCACGAAGGCCGTCGGGTACTCATTATCAGCATCCAACGACTGCCAGTACTGACCAGTGAAGCTCTGGCAGAGTTTAGCTACGGCGTCACGAATATCCTGATATTGCTCTATCACCTTTGGGGAGTCCTTGTATAAAGTTTTCTGTTTACTGCCATATCTGGAGCTCTGTATTATCGCATTTCGTCGATGACATTGTTGACCAGTTTGCCAAGCCCCGTGACCTCAACTTCCACGGTGTCGCCTGGCTTCATCCATAGAGGTGGGATTCGGGCAAAGCCGACTCCCGACGGCGTTCCGGTTACCACTATATCTCCTGGTTCCAGTGTCATGCACTCGCTCAGAATTTGAATCAGTTTCTTGACTGGAAATATCAAGTCGTCAACATGTCCGGTTTGCATTAACACACCATTGAGGGTGGTCGTCAGCGTGCAGCCTGAAAGCCCCGCCGGTACCTCGTCGACAGTGACCAATTCAGGTCCCAGTGCACCGGTGCCGTCAAAGTTTTTGCCTACCGTCCACTGGCTGGCAAAGCGTTGGTAGTTGCGGATGGTGGCATCGTTGAAGAGTGTATAACCGGCAACATATTCCAGGGCATTTTCCTCGGTGGCGTGGCGACAGGTCTTGCCGATAACCAGTGCAAACTCGCCTTCAAAATCCAGCATGTCAGAGCATTGCGGACGGATAATGGGACTCTGGTGTGCCACAAGTGAGGTTGCGCCACGAAAGAAGACCTCAGGGAAAGGTGACCCCTCCGCACCACTCTCCGCCGCGTGGGCAGCGTAGTTTCTTCCTATGCAGGCTATTTTTCCCGGTCTGGGAAGGAGCGGCCGGTAGTTGATGTCTGCCAGAGCGATACCCGGTGCATGACTGTGGGCCAGCCTGCTTGCTACAGCAGGCAGATGGTTGTTCGCAAGGAGCTCAAAAAGTGTGGCCGGCAATTCTGGATCAAGTTCTTCTGCCGGAATAACACGGTTTTCGCGGCGAACACCGGCGTGCTCTTTTCCATCGTATTCGAAGGTTAATAATCGCATGTTGTCTTTCGCGGCATGCCGTTAAAGTTCCGAGGCACCCTACACAATGGATGCCCTGCTTACAACCATCAGAGCTGCTGGCAAACCTGGTTGGCCATAGCGGCGCGATCTCGTTTACACTCAAGCGCAAATCATCATCCGGGATGCCGTATGCCTCGATATATTGACCTCTCCATTCCCATTGAAAATGATGTGAAATCTGACCCCGATCCATTATTGCCCAAGGTCACCTATTTCAAACATCAGGATACCTTCGAGCAAATGTCACCATTCTTTCCGGGCCTGACCCAGGATCAGCTGCCGGAGGGTGAAGCCTGGGCGGTGGAGTTGATAGAGCTCTCCACTCACAACGGTACGCATATGGACGCGCCCTGGCACTTCCATTCCACTCAGGACAGCGCTCTAGAGGGTGGCAAGAAGCCTGCGATGACCATCGACGAGCTGCCCCTGGAATGGTGTCAAAAACCCGGTGTAAAACTGGATTTCAGGGATAAGCCCGACGGTCATGTAGTGACCGCGGCGGAAGTGGATGCCGAACTGAAGCGCATTGGGTACACCCTGCAACCCTATGACATTGTGTTAGTTAATACGCGTGCCGGTGAGCGCTATGGACACGAGGATTTTATACACGCCGGTTGTGGCATGGGGCGAGAAGCCACACTGCGATTGGCGGAGCAGGGCGTCAAGATTGTTGGCACGGATGCGTGGTCGTGGGACGCCCCTTTCTCCCATACCGCGGTCAAATGGGCAGAGGAAAAAGATCCCTCCATCATCTGGGAGGGGCACAAGGCGGGCCGCGAGATCGGCTACTTCCAGATCGAAAAGCTACACAACCTGGAGATTCTGCCAGCTCATGGCTTTGTGGTCTCCTGTTTCCCGGTGAAGATAAGAGCTGCTTCCGCTGGCTGGATCCGCGCGGTCGGTATTCTTGAAGACTAGCGAACACAGAAAAGGGATCAGACCCCTTTTTGTAAAGAGGATGGATAATGGATTTTGATATTCCTGCAGATATAGCTGACTTCCTGGTTGAAGTTGATCAATTTATTGAAGACAAGATCAAACCGCTGGAACAGAAGGACGATAACATTCGATTTTTTGATCACCGTCGGGAGGATGCGCGCACCGACTGGGATCGCGAAGGCGTACCCAACGAAGAATGGGAAGCTCTGCTGCGTCAGGCCAAGGACCTGGCCATAGAAGCGGGGATTTTTCACTACCCATTTCCGGTTGAGTATGGGGGCCGTGGCGGTGGTAATCTGGGGATGGCCATTATTCGTGACCACATGGCTGCCAAAGGCCTCGGGCTGCACAACGATCTCCAAAACGAGCACTCCGTCGTGGGTAACAGTATCGGCCTTTTACTGATGCTGGAATACGGTACTGAGGAGCAGAAGGCAGAGTGGTTGGAAGGCATGCGCACGGCCTCCCGGGGCTTCGCTTTCGGCATTACAGAACCTGAACACGGCTCAGACGCCACCTATATGGAGACCGGCGCCGTACGTGACGGTGACGACTGGATTATCAACGGGGAAAAGACCTGGAATACCGGGGTTCATGTCGCCCACGCTGATATGGTGATGGCGCGTACCTCGGGTAGCCCTGGCGATGCCAAAGGTATCACCGCCTTCCTGGTTCCCATGCAGGCACCGGGCGTTAAGATTGAAGAGTATCTGTGGACCTTCAATATGCCCTCGGACCATGCCCGGGTTTCATTTACCGATGTCCGCGTACCCGATGCTTCGATTTTTGGAGGCGAGGGTAGGGGGTTGATGGTAATCCAGCATTTCTTTAATGAGAATCGCATCCGGCAGGCAGCCTCGAGTCTGGGGGCGGCACAGTATTGCGTGAACGAGGCGGTAGAGCATGCTAATCAACGTAAGCCCTTTGGCAAGGCGCTCTCAACGAATCAGGGTATCCAGTTTCCTTTGGTGGAACTGAATGCACGCTGCGAAATGTTGCGTGCCCTGATTCATAAAACTGCCTGGTTGATGGATAGGGACGGTGCATTCTCGGTATCTGACAAAGTGTCCATCTGTAACTACCAGGCCAACAGGCTCTGCTGTGAAGCAGCGGATTTCGCCATGCAGGTACACGGCGGCATGGGTTACTCCCGCTACAAGCCTTTTGAACACATCTACCGGCATCATCGCCGCTACCGCATTACCGAGGGTGCCGACGAAATCCAGTTGCGCCGCGCCGCCGGGTATCTGTTCGGCTACATGAAGCAGCAGAAACCGAAAGGGGTTAGCTGATTGGACCAGTTTTCTGCCGCGCTGGACCGCCTGTTATCCCGGGTGATACCGGAGTACCAGTCGTTGCTGTCCTGTGAACAGCTGACCGCGGGAGCCAGTCAGGAAACCTATAAAATTTGCCTGGCAACCGGGAGCGGAGAATTAAACCTGGCCCTGCGCCGGGCACAGCCCGCAATGGCCGAGGATTCCAGTATCGGCAGTATCAGTCTGAGTACCGAAGCTAAGCTTTTTCAAATGGCCAGCAATGCCGGTATTCCAGGACCAGCGGTTGTTCACGTATTAGTTCCGGATGATGATCTTGGTAGCGGGTTTCTGATGCAGTGGCTGGATGGGGAGACGTTGGGGCACCGCATCGTGCATGGTGAGGAGTTTGCGGCTGTGCGCCCTGGGTTGGCCCATGCGTGTGGCGTAATCCTGGGGCGTATTCATCAGCTGGACTGGCAAGCGGTGGAACTTGACGTTGATATTCCATGCGCCGATCCCGCTGCAGTCGTGGAGGAGACCTGGTCCCGCTACCGGGACCTCAATGTACCGGTTCCCATGATTGACTACTGCTGGCGTTGGTTACGGGAAAACCTTCCCCAACAAGCACGCAGGGCGCTGGTGCACGGAGATTTTCGCAACGGCAACCTGATGGTGGGCAAGCAAGGGATCAATGCGGTATTGGATTGGGAGTTGGCGCATATAGGTGACCCGGTGCGGGACCTGGGCTGGCTCTGCGTTAACTCCTGGCGTTTCGGTGCTCGAGAGCTCCCGGTCGGGGGCTTTGGCAGCCGGGAGGATCTGCTTGCCGGATATGCCGAGAGTTCCGGGGTGGCTGTCACCGATCAGGAGCTGGCTTTCTGGGAAGTCTTTGGTTCATTCTGGTGGTCAATGGCCACGCTCCAGATGGCCAATGCCTGGCGGACCGGAGAGACTCCCAGTCTGGAACGCCCGGTGATTGGTAGACGATCGTCCGAAGCGCAGATGGATTGCGTTAATCTGCTTATTCCTGGGCCTTTTACCATACCACAGCAGCAAGCGGTCTCAGACGGTACCCGTCTGCCCATGCCCGCTGAGTTGCTCACCGGTGTTGGGGAATTCCTGAAAGGAGAGGTGGCCGCCAGTGTAGACGGGCACAACAAATTTCTGGCCAGAGTCGCGGCCAATTCACTCGGCATCGCTCAGCGAGAACTCCAATATGGGGCTGAGCTTGCCCATCGGGAACAGCAACGACTTGAGAACCTGCTAGACCAGACGGCTGATCTGGACACCTTGCGCTGGGAGTTGGTCAACCGGCTGCGCAGCGACCTGCCGCTGGACACACCCGGTCTGGCGCAACACCTGCGGCAAACAGTGGCAGGTCAACTCTCCATCGACCAACCGCGCTACTCCGCACTGAACTAGAAAAAGGGGTCTGACCCTTTTTATGCTTTTTATGGGCCGCTGTCTTTTTAAATTAATCAATTGACTAAGTTAATCGTTTGATTAATAATGCGGAACATGAACAGCACAGATACCTCCAGCAGGGGCGAACAAACCCGGCATGCACTGATTGACGCTGCCCTGAAAGTCTTTGGGCAGGCAGGATTTGATGCCGCCAGTACCCGCTCGATCTCCAAGGCGGCTAATGTTAATCAGGCCCTGATTGGCTATCACTTCGGGGGTAAGCGCGGGCTCTATCTCGCCGTCTTCGGCCATATTCTCAGTCAGATCACCGAGCACATGGCACCGGTCATAGTGACGGTCTCTGACCGTGTCGAGGGATTCTCCGAGGACGTTGAGATGAGGCGTCAGGAAGCGCTGGAAGTCTTGATTGTCGCATTCAATGGTCTCATCGAAATGTTTGGTCGGGCCGATTCCGCGGCCTGGGTTCGTCTGATCGTACGGGAGCAGCAGGACCCCACCGATGCATTCGAGATTCTCTATGAAGGCATGATGGGCCGTATGATGAACATGATGACCATGCTGGTTTCCTTGGCATCGGATTTGCCTGAGGATTCAGAGGCCTGCCGGGTTCGCACCCATATGCTGGTGGGTCAAGTGCTGTTGTTCCATATTGCACGGGGCACCACCTCCAGGCACTTGTCCTGGTCCGGCCTGTCACCCGACAACATCAATACCCTGAAGGAACAGTTTCGACTCAGCGTCGAAGCGCAGTTTGCACCTGGAGCAGCTTTCCAATGAAAAAAATCCTGCCTGTATTTTTGCTACTCGGCATAGTCGGTGTTGCATTGTGGATGTATTGGCCGCAACAGAGTCCGGACGATGATCTGGTTCTTTATGGCAATGTGGATATCCGTGATGTTCGACTGGGTTTCAGGGTTGGGGGACGCCTGGACAATATGTACTTCGAAGAGGGGCAGGCCATTCGCAAAGGCGATTTGCTGGCAACACTGGATACCAAGCCCTATGAGGATGGTGTGGCTTTGGCGGCCGCCAGAGTGGCGGAGGCAAAGGCCAGGGTGGCGGCGCTGCGAACCGGATCCAGACCTCAGGAAATACAACAGGCCGAGGCTGGTGTGGCCGAGGCCAGCGCAGCCCGTAAAAATGCGCAGCAGGACTACAGACGACAGAAAGAATTGGTGACCAGTGGTGTCAGCAGTCAGCGCCTGCTGGATGCGGCTAAAGCGCAGCTGGATCAGACCCAGGCCAGGCTGGAAGCTTCCCGGGAGGCTCTCGCTCTGGCGGTAGAAGGAGCACGGAGCGAGGATGTTGATGCAGGTGAAGCGGCGTTGGCAGCGGCCCAGGCCCAGCTGGAGCAGGCAAAGACCCAGGTGGACGATGGTAAATTGATCGCACCGAGCAACGGCGTGATTCTGACCCGGGTGCTGGAACCCGGCTCCATTGTCGGCGCGGGTGCTACGGTGTATTCCTTATCACTCACAGACAAGGTGTATGTGCGGGCTTATGTGGCAGAACCGGATCTGGGCCGTATCGCCCCGGGTACCGAGGTTAATGTCACAACAGATTCCAGCGATGATAGCTACGTCGGTCATATAGGCTTTATTTCGCCACGCGCTGAGTTCACACCCAAAACCGTAGAAACTCAGGAACTCAGAACCGATCTGGTGTACCGCGTGCGCATTGTGATGGCGAATACTGACGAGGGTTTACGGCAGGGGATGCCGGTCACCATCCGGCCTGATTTACGCTGAGCTGCGTATGGATACCGCCGTTGATATTCAAGGTTTGAACAAAAGCTTCGGCGAAACCAGGGCACTGGAAGATGTAACAGCGCAGATCATGACGGGTCAGCTGACCGGCATTGTAGGCCCCGACGGGGCAGGGAAGACGACCCTCATGCGCTCCCTGGCTGGCCTGTATGTGCCTGATAGCGGCGCTGTTTCGGTCTGTGGTTATGACACCCTCTCCCAGGCGGATGATATCCACGGTATTACGGGCTATATGCCCCAGCGCTTTGGTCTCTATGAAGATTTAACCGTTATCGAGAATATGCGCCTGTACGCCGATCTGCGTGGTCTGGATACGCGCTCTGACAGTACGCTGTTTGATCAACTTCTCACCTTCACTGCACTAGCCCCTTTTACTGGACGTCTGGCAGGAGCGCTTTCCGGGGGCATGAAGCAAAAACTGGGACTGGCATGTGCCCTGATGGCGCGCCCCAAGGTGCTACTGTTGGATGAACCCAGCGTTGGGGTCGATCCGGTGAGCCGGCAGGATTTGTGGGAAATGGTGCAAGCACTGGTGGATGACGGCATGGCCGTTGTCTGGTGTACCGCCTATCTGGACGAAGCTGAGCGCTGTCAGGATGTGCTGCTGCTTGATCACGGCCAGATACTTTATCACGGTGCACCAGGGGATCTTACAGAGCGACTGAATGGGCGTAGTTACCTGATGCAGAATATTATCGGCAACAGGCGCAGCGCGCTGACCGAGGCGTTGCAGCTAGCGGATGTTTGCGACGGCGTTATCCAGGGCGCTTCAGTGCGCCTGGTGCTGAAGGAAGACTGTGATGATACGCCCATTAACGCCTTTGCCCGTTCCTACCAGGCAACACTGGTGCATACGGCGCCGCGTTTCGAAGACGCCTTTATTGATCTTCTGGGCGGTGGTCCGGGTGGCTTGTCCGCTCTTGCCGAGCGTATGGACGTGATCCCAGAGAGCGAAGAGACGATGGTTCGCTGCGTCGAGTTGACCAAAAAATTTGGCGATTTTACGGCCACGGATCGAATCAGTTTTGATGTCCATCAGGGAGAAATATTTGGGTTGTTGGGGCCGAACGGTGCCGGCAAATCAACGACCTTCAAAATGCTGTGTGGACTGCTGAAGATCAGCAGTGGTGCGGCGGAAGTGGTGGGGCTGGATATCCGCCGATCGCCCAGTGACGTTAAATTTCAGCTCGGCTACATGGCGCAGAAGTTTTCCCTTTATGGCACCTTGTCAGTAGGCCAGAACCTGGATTTTTTCGCGGGTGTTTATGGGCTTTCCCGGGCACAACGGCATCAGCGAATTGCAGAGATGATCGAGGTGTTCGAGCTGGCGCCTATTCTTGAACGATCCCCTGATGATATTCCGTTGGGTTTTAAGCAGCGCCTGGCATTGGCCTGTGCACTGATGCACCGCCCCAAAGTATTGTTTCTCGATGAGCCTACTTCAGGGGTGGACCCCATTACACGGCGCGAGTTCTGGACGCATATCACCGGGTTGGTAGCGCGTGGGGTGACGGTCATGGTTACTACCCATTTTATGGAGGAGGCGGAGTACTGTGATCGAGTGGCCTTGGTCAATCGGTCCCAGCTCATTGCACTCGATACGCCAGACAATCTGAAAGCTTTGGTAACCGACGCAGATCATCCAGAACCAACTATGGAGGATGCTTTTATACGCTTGGTTGAGCAGCAAAACAGATTGATGGATGCCAGAGAGGCCGCTGCATGAGAAGAATGCTGGCGATGACTAAAAAGGAGTCTTTGCAGGTTCTACGGGATCCCGCTGCCCTGCTGATTGCGTTTGTCTTACCACCGATCCTGCTCTTTCTCTTTGGCTTTGCCATGTCCCTGGATGTAGATGATGTTGAGGTTGGCATTGTCCTGGAGTCAGACAGCCGGCAGGCACAGAGCCTGGCCGCCGCTTTTGCCGCGACGCCCTTCTTGCAGGCGCACCCGGTTCGTCATCGCCGGGAGGTCGAGCGTTTGCTGGTGACCGGAGATTTAAAGGCTGTCGCCGTTATTCCTGCAGACTTCGATAGTCTGTTGTTGGCAGGCGATGGGCGAGCCGCCATTCAGATTATTGCTGACGCGTCCAATCCCAATACGGCAAATTTCACGGCGGGCTATTTACGCGGAGCTTTTACACGTTGGTTGCTCGCGCAGCAGACTCCCGGAAGGGCGGAGGCTGGTATTAGCCTGCAGCAGCGGTTCTGGTTTAATCCAGCGCTGGAGAGTCGGCATATGTTATTGCCGGGATCGATAGCCATTGTGATGACCTTGATTGGCACACTGCTGACCGCCCTGGTGGTATCCCGAGAGTGGGAGAGAGGTACCATGGAAGCCCTGTTGGCGACCCCAGCACGCGTGGAAGAGATAATTATCAGCAAACTATTGCCCTATTTTATGCTGGGGACTATGGCGGCTATCGGGTGCTCATTCCTCTCAGTTCAGGTCATGGGCCTACCGCTGCGCGGCTCATTTCCGGCATTGTTGTTGATTAGTATGGTGTATCTTTTCCCTGCGCTGGGACAGGGTTTGTTGATATCAACCGTTGCGAGGAATCAATTGGTCGCTTCACAAATGGCCGTGTTCTCGGGGTTTTTGCCGGCGCTTCTTTTGTCGGGTTTTTTGTACGACATAAACAGCATGCCCTGGGTGCTACAACAATTGACGCGCATCCTGCCTGCTCGCTATTACGTGTCCAGTTTACAGACGGTTTTTCTCGCTGGTGATATCTGGCACGTCTATGTGCGCGATTTGGTGGCGATGCTGATTCTCGGGTTGACGTTTTTCGGCATTACGCGTCTCAAGTTTACGAAGAGATTGGACTGATGACTGGCCGACTATCAGCCTCGATCGTCAAGGAATTTATCATGTTCTGGCGCGACCCGAAAAGCCGGGGCATGCTGCTCGGCGTGCCGTTTATTCAGATTGTTCTGTTCAGTCATGCAGCGACCATGGATGTGAAAAATGTTGATGTGGGGATCATTAACCAGGATAGCGGGCGTTGGTCTGCAGAGCTGATTCAGAGAGTGAGTTCTGCCCGTTTCGTTGGCGAAGTTCTTCACTACGAAAACCCGGAGGATTTTAGTATTGCCGTTGAGAATGGCGACATTCTGCTTGGGCTACAGTTCCCCGCAGATTTCTCCCGGCGGGTTATTCTGGGAGAGACCGCCGATGTGCAGGTGGTCATAGATGGGCGTAAAGCCAATTCGGGCCAGGTTGCGTTTTCCTATGTCAGTGCTATTGCCGGTGGGCTTGATATGGAGATCATGAGCTCCAATGAACACTATGTCAGACCAGCACAGGCGGAAGTGCGTTACTGGTTTAATCCGAATCTGGAATTCAGGTGGTTTATGGTGCCAACCCTGATACCCATCGTGTCGATGATGACCGCTTTGTTGATGGGCGCCTTATCCATTGCCAGAGAGCGAGAGCTGGGCACATTTGATCAGCTACTGGTCTCGCCCAGTACGCCGCTGGAGATCTTGGTCAGCAAAACATTGCCCGCACTGCTCGGAGCTGGTTTCGTTGGCTGTCTGTGCCTGCCACTGACCATATTTGGATTTGACTTACCGGTTTATGGCGAGCTTTGGATATTGGTTCTTGCCCTTTTGCCGTTTATTTTTTCTGTGGTCGGCGTGGGTCTGGTGATTTCTTCTTTGGCCAACACCCAGCAGCAGGCCATTCTGGGCCTGTTCTTCATGATGATGCCCATCATGCTGACCTCCGGATTCAGCACGCCCGTTGAAAACATGCCTGAATTTCTGCAGTTTATGGCGGGGGCGAATCCACTGAAGTACATGCTCGTTGTCGTGCATGGGACTTTTCTCAAGTCCATGTCTGCGGTGGAGGTGTGGGACAATGTCTGGCCGCTATTGGTTATTGGTGGTGTCACTTTTACGACGGCGGTGGTTTTTGTGCAGCGTCGTCTGCAATAAATAAGACTCTACTCAGGCCCTGCCACGATACCCTTGTCGTGGAACCGACCAATTTCGCCGCTGGCTAAACCCAGGATGTCAGTCAGCACTTCATCGGTGTGTTGCCCCAATCGTGGGGCGGGGCACACTGGGTTGCGCGCTGCGCTGGTAAAGCTCAGCGGATTCTGGGGCATTAGATATTCACCGATGCCGGGTTGCTCAATCTGCTCGAACAGCGGATTGTCGCTGGAGCAATCCAAATCGTTTTCCACCAGTTCTGTCAGCGTCTGGTATTTCCCCCAGCACACGTCGTTGGCGTCGAGTGCTTGGGATATTGCATCGAAATCACGCCCGGCAAACCAGGGTTCAAGCACTCTACAGATGGCTTCACTGCCAGCGTAGCGATCACCTTCCTGACTGAAGTCCAGACCCATGGAACGGCCGAGTTCGGCAATGGCTTGTTCCTGCCCGGTTGCTTTGAGAATCGCCCGCCACTGGTTGTCGCTCACGCCTACGACCATGACACGCGATCCATCCCGGCCCACAAAATCACGCCCGAAGGTACCGTAAATATGATTTCCCAGCGCTGATCGCTCCTCTTTATTGATCATGATTTCGCCGATGTAGCCCAGATTCCCCACGGTGGCCAGTGCCACATCGGCCAGGGCCAGCTTTACATGCTGACCCTCGCCGGTGCGCAGCCTGTGCCGCTCCGCCGCCAGCAGTCCCAGGGCGATATGCTGCCCGGCTATCACGTCCCAGGCCGGTAGTGGGGCGTTAATCGGTTCGCTACTGGCTGCATCCCCCGTAAGAAAGGGGAATCCAACTTTGGCGTTGACTGTATAGTCCAGCGCGCTGCCGCCATGTCTGTCACCGGTGAGATTGAGATAAATGAGGTCCTGACGGCGGGCACGCAGGGCCTCATCGGCCAACCACCCACGTGCGGGGAAGTTGGTGAGAAACAGACCGCTGTCCTGCCCCGGCGCTGTGATTAACTGAGTCAACAATTCGCGCCCTTCCTCGGTACGAAAATTCACCGCAATCGAGCGTTTACCCTTGTTCAGACTGTGCCAGTAGATGCTGTCGTTGTTTTCCGTAACGGGCCATCGTCGATAATCTATGCCACCACCGATAGGATCGAAACGGATGACATCAGCACCGAGTTGCGCGAGGGTCATGCCTCCGGAAGGTGCTGCAACGAAAGCGCTGCCCTCTATGACCCGCATTCCCGATAAAACGTCTTGCATCAGTTTTTTCCTCCGGCAGTCGCGATCAATTCCCGGGCAATAACCTTCAGGGCCAGTGTCTCCTCAGCGCCCTCAAAAATGGACAGCACCCGGGCATCGACAAAGTAACGGCTGACATCACTTTCTTCGGCGTAGCCCATACCGCCATGAATCTGCATGGCCTCCCGGGTTACCCATTCTGCAGCACGGCAACTGAACAGTTTGACCAGGCTAGCCTCCATGATGCCGCTACCGGTATCCAGTAGTTGTGCCACAGCGTAGCTGAACTGCCGGGAAGCGGTCAGCGCGGCCCACATACGCCCCAACTTAACCCGGGTGAGTTGGTAGTCACCGACGGGTGCACCAAACACGCGACGGTCACGGGCATAGCTGGTCGCGCGTTCAAGTGCCGCGTTCATCACACCGCAGGCCCTGGCCGATGTCTGTATTCGTCCACCGGATAACCCGGCCATTGACAGGTAGAAGCCTCGACCCAGACCTTCCGGTCCGCCGACCAGGCTGGTATCGGGCACAAAGTAATCGGTAAATGCCAGGTCGAAGGAATGCATGCCGCGATAACCAATGGTTGCTATGGCTTTACCGTGCAATTCTCCGCCTGACGGATTGCTGTATTGGAAGGAGTGTCCGTCAAACCGAGGCTTGTCCAACATAAACATACTGAGGCCCCGGTGACCCTGCTGTCGGTCTGGATCACTGCGTGCTATCAATACAATACGGTCAGCCTTTCCCGCGAATGTGCACCAGGTTTTAGCCCCATTGAGCAGCCAGCCGCCATCGGTTCTCTCTGCTTTAAGGGATAACGCCGCCACGTTGGAGCCATAATCAGGTTCCGTGATGGCGATGGCGACGAGCTTGTCACCGGACGCCATGGGTGGCAGCCAGGTTTTTTTTTGCTGCTCGGTGCCGCCGGTGAGGATGGCTCTGGCGGCAATTTCCGGGCGGGTGATCAGGCTTCCAGCAGCACCCAGAGAGCCGCGGGACAGCTCCTCAGTCACCACCAGCATGCCGATACTGTCTGCCTGGTCGTCTGGCATCAAACCGCCGAATTGTTCTGGGATGCAGCTTCCGAAGCAGCCCATTTCGGCGGCGCCGCTGATGATGTCATCGGGAATATCGCTGTCATGTCGATGAATGGATTCAGCCAGCGGCATCACCACGTTCTGGGCAAAGCCGGCGAAGGCCGCGCGAATCATGTCTTTTTCTTCGCCCAGACCGCTGGGGAGATACGTCGAGTTGCGATCCGCCAATTCGGCACCGATATGCGCATAGTTGGTAACACAGCCATGCCTGGTCAGAAACTCCGTGATTGTTTTATCCGCCATCAGTTCCAGCAAATGCTGGCGACCCAGGCCGGCCTCGGCGGCATAGGCCAGCAGTCGCTGCCATACGGTTTGCAGATTTTCGGCACAGAAGGCCAGGGCCAGTGGTATACACACGGTATCTTCATCCCCCACCTGCGCCGCGTACTTCAGCAGGGCACGGGCAGCACTGAGCTCAGCGGCACAAAATGCCAGCTCATAGCTGACTTTCTGATGTGCATCGAGTTCCGTCGTCAAAAATTGCCCGTCGATGGTACACAACTGATTCAGATAGCTGAGGGCGTGGTCGAGCTCAGTTTGTAGCGTTGCCAGGCAGGCCGCGCCGATATTGAGTTCATGAAGGTTGGATGTTGTCATCGGGGCAGGTTCATCGAGCGGCTAAAGAAACCAGGATCCTCCATCCACCATGTGGGTCTGTCCGGTAACAAAGCTGCTGGCGTCGGAGGCGAGGTAGATTATCGTTCCGGTCAAATCCTCAGGCTCCAGATTTCGCTGAATGACCTGGCCGGCGGCGATCACCGACTTGGCTTTTTCAAACTTTTCGCCAAAAAATTCCTCGGTTCCTTCAGTCATCACCGCTGAAGGGGCCACAGCATTGACACGGATATTGTCTCTACCCAATTCCCGGGACATGGTACGGGTCATACCGATGACCGCGGCTTTGGAGGCCGCATAGTCACAACCATAGGGCAGGCCGTATATGGCGGCGAGGGATGAAATGTTGATGATTGAACCGCCTCCGGCTTTACGCATGGGGTTTACCACAGCCTTACAACTCTGCCACAGGCCTTTGACATTGACGCTCATAACCGCGTCCCATTGATTGACGTCCAGGTCCTCGAAACGTCCCCCCTCCAGCGAGGCATACAGCGCTGCGTTGTTGACCAACACATCGATTTTCCCAAAGGCCTGCACAGCGGCATCTGCCATGGCCTGGCAGCTGTCCATATCGGTGATGTCGGTGGTGGTGGATGCTATCCGCCCACCTGCCGCTCTTACTTCTGCGACGGTTTCGCTGCAGTCATTGACGTCACTGACAAAAATGGACGCACCTTCAGCGGCCATGGCAGCCGCGTAGGCTCTGCCGAGTCCCCGGGCTGCGCCGGTTATAACCACAACCTTGGATTCAAGTTGCATGAAAGATTTCCTTGGAATCAGATGAGCGTTTATGCTGGCGGCGAGCGAGTGCGTCAGCTGCCTTCAACTTCCATAATATCTCTTTCCGGAGGTAGCTGTCATAGTAATTGCTGAGGAGACCACTGTGCCGGGCAATGCGAACCTATACGCGCATTTTCAGCACCACTTTCCCACTGATTCCGGGATTGAGTTGCTGCGAACCGAGGAGGGGGGAAGCGTGTCCTGCGCTGAGGGTTATGCGCGTCCCAGCAAATCCTTGGCAATGGCCACTATCTGCATTTCGTCCGTGCCCGCGTAGATTTGCAGAATTTTTGCATCCCGCATGAGTTGCTCGACGCGGGTAGCGCGCATATAGCCAGCGCCGCCGAATATTTGCACAGCTTCACTGGTGACTTCCATGGCCGCCTGCGCGGAGTAGAGCTTCATTGCAGAGGCCTCGGCCAGGGTCAGATCTTTACCGCGGGCACGGGTTTCAATATAGCGGAATACCAGGTTCTCAATATTCAGCCGGGCGACCTCCATTTTCGCCAGCTTGAGCTGGATCAATTGGTAGCTGCTGATCGGTTGTCCGAACTGAACCCGCTGTGCCGCGTACTCCAATGACATTTCGAGCGCTCGTTCTACGAGACCCAGTGCCATGGCGGCGACCCCGGAACGCTCGGCGCTGAAGGTGGTTTTGGCTCCCGAGCGTCCGTAGCCGTCCTCCGACTCGCCCATCAATCGATCTGCGCTGACTCTAACATCTGACAGGAACAGTTCTCCCGTAGGAGAGGAACCGATGCCCATCTTTTTGAAGGGCGCACTCTGTTCCAGCCCCGGCATCCCGGAATCCAGGATAAAAGAGACAATTTTCTTGTCGACAGCATGCTGATTGTCCTCCTCCAGACGGCAGATGAAGACGATGGTATCTGCGTGGGGGCCGTTGGTAATAAAGGTTTTATTGCCGTTGAGAATATAGCCCCCTTCGCCGTCACGCCTGGCGGTAGACTTCATGGCACCGAAGGCATCCGAGCCGGAATTCGGCTCGGTGATCGCCCATGCGCCCACTTTCTTGAAGGTGAGCAGGTCGCGGGCGAAGCGTTTTTTCTGGTCCAGCGAACCCTTACTCATAATGGCACCGCCGGTAAGTCCAACGGACACTCCCATCGCGGTAACCAGCCCAGGTGCAACGCGACTAAGTTCAATAGTTGGTAGCAGCGGCATCGCCGCCGCGTCTAGTTTCTCCGGTTGCAGCAGTGTGTCTCCATCAACAGGTTCACTGGTCGAGGGTTTGTCCGCTCCATCTTCACCGGCTTCCAGACGTGCTATTTGCTTGTCAAAATTCGCACCGGCCATGTCGTCAATGCCAAAGGTTGCAAACATCTTTCGCATCAGATCGTAGGGTGGCAGACCTTCGTATTCCAGCGCATCCAAATGGGGTTGTATTTCTTTTTCGATAAAGTCGCGCATCATGCCGCGGATCATCTGCTGTTGTTCAGTCCACTCAATCACTGGGTAGGTCTCCGGTTAGATTTGTGCTTTTGTCGCGCACTATGGTGTGGCACCTTGGTGGTATGGCACCATAAAGTACTGGGCTTAATGCCGGTTATTGGATTTATAAATTGACATAATAGATGTCATAAAAGTAAGCTTAGGTGCTTCAGGTATTGGCAGAAAGTTCGCAACCACCGCATTAGCTCAACACATTATGCTGGCCATGGGATTAAAAAGCTCGCTATTCTGTAATATCGGTATCGGTAAATAATAGAATTCTATATACCATGGAAAAGAACAGTCATGTCTCAAGCAAATAAAAAAGGTGAAGTTGATGGCCGCCGTGCGCGCAGTGAGCGCAGCAAGCAGGCCATCATCGATGCAAGCCTGGCGCTGATGGAAGAGGGTGTTCTTATCCCCACAGCGCAGATGATTTCAGATAGGGCAGGGGTGGGTATTCGCTCCTTTTTCCGTCACTTTGAAGATATGGAAACCCTGTTCTCTACCATCGATGAACAGAACCGCGAGCAGACAGAAGCCTTGTTCCTCGGGGGCGACCGGGACGGTACGCTGGAAGAGCGCATCCTGCATGCGATTGAGCGCTATACCGAGGGATATGAGAAGGAGCGGAACAGAATCCTTTCTACCTCCGCGCAGTTATGGCGCTGGGAGATTCTGCGCAAGAATTATGCTCGCTATCAGCGCGGTCTGCGTAAGGACCTCGATGATTGGTTGCCCGAATTGAAGCAACTGGAGAAGGAGCAACGCGAAGCGGTCGATGCCGTCGCCTCCTTTGAAATGTGGCACCGGCTGCGCTACCACCAGGGGTTGAGCAAGCGGGCGGCGGTCGCTGTGGTTGTCGGCATGTTGAATGCTGTGTTGTCGGACTGAACGCATCGGGGAGTCCGACTATCGTGGCTGAACAATTCAAGAATCAGGGTGGGGCCGCCAATATGGACCCCAGTGCCCTGTATCGTTGGCTTGGATCCAGACTCATGCGTCGCATTTGTGACCCTGCTCACTTGCAGGGTCAACGCGAAAAGTTTGAACTGGAGCGACTGAAATCCGGCGACCCTCACATGGTCGAGTATTTCCATCAAGTCGATGACGGTTACAGCCACCTTGCTGCTCAAGTGCTGCAGCGATTGTGCCAGCGCTACGACATCGAAATGGTATGTCACCTGGTGCGCGGTCCACAGGGTAAGAATTCGGCTGAGCCAGAATTGTTGCTGCAACTGTCCCGCTACGACGCCTGCCACGTGGCACCAGACTATGGCTTGGAGTTCCCCGAGCATCCACAGGGCCTGGACTCTGAGTTGGTGGAACTCGCAGCTAGCGTATTGGCGGCACAGGACAATGCGGGTTTTATCGATTGTGCCGCCGACGTTGGTAGCGCACTGTGGTCGGGAGATAAATCGCGACTGGAGAGCCTTGCCGATGGGTTGGGCCGGGCCAGTTCCGCTGAAGCAGAAGCACGTCTGGATGCGGGAACCGCACGGCAAACTGAGCTCAAACATTATTCCGGCGCAATGTTTCATTACGGTGATGAATGGTACTGGGGCGTCGACCGTCTATATCACCTGGAAAAACGATTGCTGGAATTACGTGCCGCGCACGGGTCGGAAACCGAGCTTTTAATGCCCAGGCTGGCGGTGGAAGCGGGCCCGCTGCAGGATAGCGGCAGTCTGACATTTGAGATGTATCCATCCCTTCGCAGCCCTTATACATCGATTGTGTTTGATCGGGCCTTGGCGCTGGCGGAAGCAACCGGTGTGAAGTTGGTGGTGCGACCGGTACTCCCCATGGTTATGCGCGGTGTGCCGGCCACGCGGGAAAAAGGTTTGTACATTTTTTCCGATACCGTGCGTGAAGCGCTGGCGGCCGGTGTTCCCTACGGAAATATTTATGATCCTATCGGCGAACCGGTTCGACGCTGTTATTCACTCTACCCCTGGGCCTGTGAACAGGGCCGCGGCAATCAACTGCTGTCAAGTTTTCTCAGCGCTGCCTTTGCCGAAGGGATCAACACCAACAATAATCGCGGTTTGCGCCGTGTGGTGGAGTCGGCGGGGCTGGATTGGCGCGAAGCCAAGCAACATCTCGGGGAGCCTGGCTGGGAGCAGTTGGTGGAACAGAATCGCCAGAGTATGTATGACGCTGGACTCTGGGGTGTGCCCAGTTTTCGGCTGCTGGATGAACAGGGGGAGCAGATATTGGCCCTCTGGGGTCAGGATCGACTCTGGTTGTTTGCGCGCGAAATTCAGCGCCAGCTCGAAAAACGTCGCGCCAACGCTGCGTCGTAGATAGCGCCTTTTCGTCCGCCGTCAGGATTACAGACTTCTGCGGAACATCCTGATTTCGTCGCTGTTAGCCGGCAGGGTAAAACTCACGCCATCTTCGCCGATGGTGTAGTCTGGAAAAATATCCTCCGCACCATTGAGGTAGAGCAAATCCTGACCGGGGATAATCAGCGGTGGCACGATATGGTAATACAGCAGGTGACCAACTCCGGCGTCACGTGCGGTCTCTGCCGCTTCCACCGGGCTGGCGTGGTAATCCAGAATATCATAGGTAATCTTGGCCATGATCTCGTTGCCCAACTTGTCTGCAGTGGCGTTCATCATATTGACCAGGTTGGGGGCCAGGGCCTCGTGCACCAGTAGATCGATACCTTCTGAAAATTTCTGGATATTGTCCTGTTTTGTCGTGTCACCAGTAATCAACAGTGTTCGACCTTTATAGCTGAACCGGTACCCCACGGCGGGCGCAACGGGTGAGTGATCTACGGCCAGCGCTTCTACTTTGATGCCTTCTGCCTGATATACCAGTTCGAGCTCACCCATGGCGGGTGTGGTGAAAGGCATGGCTTGCAACCCTGCGGCACTCATTGGCGCGACCAGATCGCCGTGGTGCTCATGTCGGAAATCAAAATCCTGCGCATAGGCCATATTGAAGCCATCGACCACGCGCTCCACGCCGGCGGGTCCGTAAACGGGCAGGGGAGTTTGGTTATCACCACCCGCCCAGCGGATAGTGCCCATCTCGCCAAGACCATCAATATGATCCGAGTGGAAATGGGTAAGAAACACAGCTTGAATGGACCCAGACTGAAAACCCATGCGTCCAAGATTGCGCACACCGTCCGTACCCGCATCCACCACAAACAACTGTTTGCCGGCGATCACAGCAACGCAAGGACCCGAGGCATTGGGGGCTGGCAGAGGTCCACCCGCGCCACAGAGAGCCAGGTGTAAGCCGTCTTCCAGTTCCGCCGCCGCGTCGCTGCCCATGCGGGCTTCAAGACCGACTTCTAGCAGCTTGCCAGCAATGGTGGCGCGCTGGCTATAGGCGACCACAGCAACCAGTGCGAGGACGCCTAACAGGAGGGATAGCTTTTTCATAATGGGCTCATCTATTTGTACAGGGGGAGTTGACGGGATAGTGCATTATTGGCATAGATTATGTCAATGTGCTTCATGTCGTGCTAGCGCTTCAGGCCGGCCAGTATCAGTCGCATCAATTCTTCGTGGGGCGCCGGCGGGAAATCGGGCGACTTAGAGGCCAGGGGTAGTATCAACCAGGAACCTACCAGGCTGGCGGCGATAACCTCGGCTTTCCACTCTGGGTTGAACTCCCCGCACTCCTGCCCGGCGCGGATGATATCGGTCAGCGTGCCGGTAATGCCAGTATCAATATGTTCCATATCCAGTGCGGCTTCACCCTGGGTGACGGCTGCGAATACGCTGGCACCAAAGGATGCCGTTTTGGCACCGCTACCTTTCACCTCTTTGCTGATCAATTCCAGTTTCATTGTGTAACTGGAGTCCGTTATCAAGTCGAGTTTCTGGCCGATATCAGCTTTCAGATTTTCGATGTACGCCCGTATTAGCGCCCCTTTGTTGGCAAAATGCTGGAAGAACGCAGCGCTGGACACATCGGCCTGCTCGCATATCTCCTCAATTTTGACTGAGTCGTAGTCATGTCTGGTGAAGAGCAGCATGGCAGCATCAAAAATACGCCAGCGGGTCTCCTGTTTTTTACGCTCCCGGCGGGAGAGGCCCTCCAGACCTTCTTTGGGAAGTAATTGGTTGATTTCTGGCATCAGGTGAAAGGCCCTGGCTTTCGGCTCTTGTATTGGCACTAATTATGTACTATTGTTTAATAAAATAATAGAGTCAACTCTATTAATGTAATTATCCGTGAAAGTATAGATCGAAGGAGCCTGTCTCGTAGTTCAGGCCGTGAGTCCACCAGCGTCACACGTTGGATGCCGCTGGCATGGGTTATGAAATATATCGAGGCTCTATTGACGGCTTTGAGATTGAGGACCCCCAATGAACGGAGCAGAAAGTTTAATTACCACGCTGGTTAACAACGGCGTGGAGGTTTGTTTTTGCAACCCCGGCACATCTGAAATGCACTTTGTCGGCGCGCTGGATGAGGTCGAGGGTATGCGGGCTGTTCTCTGTCTGTTTGAAGGAGTTCTCAGCGGCGCTGCAGATGGTTATGCCCGCATGGCACGCAAGCCAGCATCGACGCTTTTACATTTGGGTCCTGGTTTGGGCAATGCATTGGCCAACACGCACAACGCGAAGAAAGGCAATGTGCCGATGATTAATATCGTGGGTGATCACGCCACGTATCACCTTGAATATAACGCACCGTTGACCTCCGATATCGAAAGCATTGCCTCTGCCGTCTCGCATTGGGTGCACACATCAACCCGTGCGCAAGAGATTGCACGAGATGCGAATGAAGCGGTGCGCCAGGCAGGCACGGGGCAAGTGGCGACTCTGATGTTGCCTGCTGACGTTTCCTGGAGTGACAACCCGGACGGCCCGGAGCCAGCGCTGGAAAAGCCAATAGCTGCAGCGGTATCTGAGGAACGAGTCGAGAACGCGGTTGCAAAAATACGGGCCAGCGAGAACTGCATGATCATGATCGGTGGTCGCGAAATTGATCAGCAGCGAGGCGTGGCACTGAGTAAGATTGGGAAGGCGGCGGGCGTGCGGGTGTGCACAGAGGTATTTCCCGGTCGCGTTGCTCGTGGTGCCGGCACGGCCATGCTGGATCGACTGCCCTACCTGGCCGCTATGGCCGTCGACTACCTGAAAGATATTGATTGCCTGATCCTTGTCGGTGCCGCAGAACCGGTGGCCTTCTTTGCCTATCCGGATACGCCCAGTGCCATCGCACCGGAAACCTGCGAACAATTTACCCTCGCAGGTCCCAACGACGACATTGATCAAGTGCTGGATTATTTGCTGTACAGTTTTAATGCAGCCGCGGTCGATGCTGACGTATACCCATTACAGATTCCGGAGCGACCAGACGGTCCTCTTGATGCGGGGAGCGTTGCACAGGCACTGGCACATTTTCTGCCGGAGGACGCCATCGTTGTCGATGAAGCCATCACCACCGGTATGGCTATTGGCCCCGCTACGGTGACAGCGCGTCGGCACGACTGGTTGAATCTTACCGGGGGTAGTATCGGTTGGGGATTGCCGGGTGCGGTGGGCGCGGCGGTGGCCTGTCCCGATCGCAAGGTTGTCTGCCTGGAGGGCGATGGAAGTGCGATGTATACCATTCAGGCGCTGTGGACCATGGCGAGGGAAAATCTGGATGTGCTGGTGGTGATTTTCAATAACCGCAAATACAGCATTCTTGAAATGGAATTCGCACAAACCGGAGCGCGTGATGGCACCCCAGGCCCCAAAGCTGGCAGCACGCTGGATATTGGATCTCCGGATATGGATTTTGCTGCTGTGGCACAGGGTATGGGTGTGACCGCCAGTCGGGCCACCAGTACAGATGAATTTAATGAACAAATGGCAAGGGCGATGGCGGGGTCGGGACCCCATCTGATCGACGCCATCATTCCCACGCTGTTTTGATTAAGGGTTTCCCATGGTCCGCCTAGCTGATTTGCCGGAGTGGGAGAGAGAGCATCTGTTGTCCAAGCAGCTGCCACCGCTGGGACCGCTGCAATGGGTGAGTAATACCAAGCCGATGAGCGAGAAGCGCGTTGCTCTGATTACAACGGCGGGGCTTCATTTTCGTGATGATCAGGCTTTTGAGTTTGCAGACGCCTCATTTCGAGCGATCCCCGGCGACGAAAATGCCGACAATCTGGTTATGTCCCACAGTTCGGCCAACTTTGATCGAAGCGGGTTTCAGGAGGATGTAAATCTGGTTTTCCCGCTTGATCGCTTCAAGGAGCTGGCGTCGGATGGCGTCATCGGCTCATTGGCGGACATACATTACAGCTTTATGGGTGCTGGGCTCCTGCCAGAGCTGTATGAGGGCTCGGTGCGTGGTCTGGCGGGAATGCTCAAGAAAGATCGGGTAGACGCGGTTTTTCTGACGCCGGTCTGACCCAACTGTACCCGCGCCGTGTGCGCGATCAGCCACTTTCTTGAAGCCGAAGGGATCATGACCACGGGTATCAGTCTCGTGCGCGAAAATGCAGAATCTCTACGTCCACCGCGAACGCTGTGGGTGTCCTTTCCGTTGGGCAGACCTCTGGGTAAGCCAGGGGATTCGGCGTTTCAGCATGCAGTAATAGAGCATGCGCTTGACCTTCTAGAGCGGGATCAGGGTCCGGTACTGGAGGACTTCCCCCTGGATGCGCCCGCGGTGTCCGTTGAGCAGGCGCCTGCCTGTCCGATCTCATTCGCCCGGCCAATGCAAGACGATGGCAGTTGGACAGCCAGGCTGCGTAACGAATTGCTGGAGATGAAGCCCTGGTATGACCTTGGCCGCCGGCGACGGGGACGCACGACGGTTGGTGTCAGTAATTCATCGATTGATGAGATTGTGCAGAAGTTGGCGAGCTGGCTGGACGATCGTGAGTCGCCATTCCCGGATTTGAAATGGTTCAAATATGCCATAGAGGATGCCAAGGCTTATTACACCGAGGCGTTGACGGCACAACCGGGAGACTATCCGCCAGAGCTGGTGTTTAGGCAGTTATGGCATGAATCCGGTCTGGGGGCCGCGCTGCGTGCCTACTACCAGTACTTTCGCGCTCATACTGAGTTGCAGCTCTTTGCGCGCATCGTTGCCCCCAGAGAGGCTATAGGTGGTGCAACGGGTGAGGAAGTTATCCATACACCCATTGATAAGACGAGCGCACCCGACAAACATTGAGGAGATGAGCAAGACAATGAATTCAGAAATCAGACAATTTGGCGGCGCCTCTGCATGGCACTCAAAAGACTTCGATGGCAGCGACTGGATCGACGTATTGGATACGGTGCAAAGGCAAGAAGTCGAACGCGCAGCCCGAGCGCTTCCTGACGATGAAAGCGATTGGTTGTCGATGACTCGGCAGGATCTCGATCTGCCCACGCTGGGCCCACGCCTGGAACAGGTAACCACCGCACTGGAACAGGGGAGAGGCTTTGCTCTGCTGCGTGGACTGGAGATTCCTGCTACGGATGTCGACTATGCCTATAGAGTTAACTGGGTGCTGGCTCTGGCATTAGGTGATGTTATTGCACAGAACGCCAACGGCGAAGTTATAGGTGCTGTTCAGGCCGTCGTTGATGCCGATGACAACGGGCTGAATACAAGGGGTTATGTGTCCAGTGCGAAGTTGCGTTTTCACTGCGACGGCGGGCACGTTGCCAGTCTATTGTGTGTTCGCCAGGCGCCTGAGGGTGGCATGAATTCCCTGGTCAGCATGCATGCTATTCACGATGCCATGGCGCTTGAGTGCCCGCAGCACCTCGCTACACTCTACCGCGGCTTGCAGTTGTTTATGCGCGCAGAGGGCGACCTTGAGGGCAAGACCATGCCACGTCGGCCCTTGTTTTTTGATTGTGGTGACCATCTGCTGGCGTTCATTAATCTGCGTCTGATGGAGCTGCCCTATGAGGCTTCGGGCACATCCATGCCGGCCGCCGAACGCGAAGCGCTGGATGCTCTGGAGGAAATTGCCGAGCGGTCGGAATTTAAGTTGACCTTCAAATTGCGCCCCGGCGATATGCTCCTCACGCACAATTTTGTGTGCATGCACAATCGCACCCATTTTGTTGACGACCCTGATCCAGCCAAATCCCGTTTGATGTTGCGTCTTTGGTACAACATCGCCGGCAGCCGTGTTGAGGCAATACAACCGCCGGAGCAGCGTGCAGGTTACTTTACCCAGTCACCCTATGTGATCAGGCACCGATAGAGTGCTCAGTAGCTCAGCCGGAATTATTAATGACATAAAGTATGTATATACATTGAAAAACCGCTTTATATGGCATAATATGTGTCAATATAAGAACTCAAATGTCTCTGCTGCGATGCGCCCACGTGCATCGAAATAGCACAAATCGAGGTATGCCCTATGTTTCGCCACCCTGAGAAGAAAAGAACCCTGTCCCACGCGATCAAGATGGCCTGCTATGCCATGGCGGCCATCGGCACCGTGCCGGCTGTTTCGCAGAATCTGATATTGGAGGAGATTGTTGTCACCGCCCAGAAACGCACAGAGAGCTTGCAGGACGTGCCGATTGCGGTATCCGCTATCAGTGGTGAGAAAATTGTTGAGGCGGGCATTCAGGGAATGGAGGATCTCTCCTCCTACGTGCCAAATTTCAATTTGTTTATCAGCCCTGGTGGTGGCAGCCCGGCGCGAATTTTTATACGAGGAATTGGTTCGGGCAATAACGTGGCCTTTGAGCAATCGGTGGGTATGTTTATAGATGGCGTTTATACCGGGCGCTCCCAGCAATACCTGGTGCCGTTCCTGGATGTCGCCTCTGTCGAAGTCCTGAAAGGCCCACAGGGCGCTTTGTTTGGTAAGAATACCGTGGCTGGGGCGATGATTATCAACTCCGCGAGACCTACCGACGAGTTCGAGGCCGAGCTACGTGCGCAACACGAGTTTGAATATGGCACCGAGGAGTACGCTGGCATGGTGTCTGGCTCACTCACCGAGCGTTTGAGTGCGCGACTGGCTGGTAGATACCGAGATCAGGGTGGTTATATGGACAACCTCGTGAGAAACATTGACGAGCCCGAGGTAGAGAGTATGGGTTTGCGTGGCAGTTTGCTGTTCGATGCCTCAGATACACTGCAGATCTATGGAAAACTGGAGTACGCCGAGGTTGATCGCAGCGGTGCGAACGGACAGTTGACCAACATTGATGGTAATTTTCGCGGCATTCTTCAGCACCGGGACTCTTTGTCGCCGCTGGAAGACGCGCGCTTTGATCAGAAGAACACGTCTAATAGCTTTATGCCTGAAGGCGCTAAGCTGGAGTCCTTTAGTAGTACCTTGCAGATTGATTGGGACCTGGGTGACCACACTCTCACATCGCTGACGAACTTCAGTGAGTATGACACTGAAACAATACTCGATGGCGATTTCAGTGATCTGCTGTTTCTTGAGCAGCGCCCTCTAGAGGACTTTGAGCAATTCAGCCAGGAATTTCGTTTTGCATCGCCGGGAGGGGAGGTGGTGGATTACATCGTTGGGGCTTATTTCGAATCGCAGGAAGTAGATTCTGATAACCCTACCGATATGAATCTTATTGCGCTGTCGGCGGTGAATGTTCCCGGGTCCCCTGTACCTCCGGTCCAGCTTGGTATTGAGCAACTTTACACGCAGGAATCCGAGACTGCCGCCATTTTTGGGCAGGTCAGTTGGCAGATAACGGATCGATTGACGCTTACCGCCGGAGCCCGCTATTCCAGCGAGGATAAAGAAGCGGATAGGGATCTGCGTCTGACGGATTTTATGTCGAAGCAGGATTTACAGGACCCGTTCACCCGATTTGTCGCGAGCAATTTGCTGGGCAGGGCGGAGTTTGTCACTGAATCTGATAGAAGTACCGATAATCTGTCCTACTCGGCGAATCTCGCCTGGGACTTCAATGACGATAGTATGGCTTATCTTCGTTTTGCCCGCGGCTATAAAACAGGTGGCTTTAATGCGGCGCTCACCGTTGCTGACCCCCTGGAACCTGGAGAGGTTCCAGATGACTTCGAGTATGACGACGAGCAGGTCGACAGCATTGAACTGGGTGCAAAGATGGTATTTCTCGATGGGGCGGCCGAACTGAACGTGGCGGCCTTCTATACCCAACTAAAAGATCTTCAGGTGAGCAGTTTTGTCGACAGTGGGTTCGTGGTGGGTAATGCCGCCGAATCGACCAGCCAGGGCATTGAAGTTGAAGGCCGTTGGGCGGCAACTCCTTATTTGAATTTCAGTTTGTCTGTGGCGTATCTGGACTCAACTTATGATGACTTCCCCGGCGCACCATGTACCGCCGATCAATTGTTAAGCGGGGACGGCAGTGGTAGCGCTGAAGATATTGCAGCGGTAGCCGGTGCCGGTTGTGAAGGTTATACCGGGGCGGCGACAGGCACCACCAACCTGAAGGGGGAAGTGGCCGGCCGCGCCCCTGAATACTCCGCTACTTTTATCAGTAACCTGGTGCTGCCGGTGGGCGACAGCATGCTGTTCACGGCCAGTGTAGACCTGCAGTATGAAGATGAAGTGGCGCTGAGCAATCCACAAAACTACCAGGATGCCTATCACAAGATTAACGCCAGATTGGGTCTGGCCAGCGCTGATCACACCTGGGCAATTGCACTCATTGGCAAAAATCTCACCGATGAGACGACATTTGGCAACGGCGCGGGGGTAGGCTTTTTCACCGGGTCGTGGTTTAAAAATCGCCAGGAACCCCGTACGCTGGCTTTGGATGTTACCTACCGGTTCTAATGCATTACGGCGGCAAGAATCATCGGCAATTCATACCAGAGGCGACCTGATACATGACCGAAGTATATCGGCTCTACGCAATCACCCATTCGCTGTATTCAGGAAGGGCGCGAGCCTATCTGATCAAGCAGGGTATTCCTTTCCAGGAATTTTCCACTGGACATGAAAGTTTCAAAGCCGAGGTGCTACCGCAGGGAAAATTAGCCACCATTCCCACATTGGTAACCCCTGAGGGTGAGGTGATTCGCGACGGTGCCGCGATCATTGAGCACTTTGAGGCGGCTAATGGCCGGCCCTGTCAGCCGGGTGGTCCCAGGCAACAGGTAATCAGCGCGCTGTTTGACGTGATAGGTACAGATGGCCTGTTGCGTCCGGCCATGCACTACCGATGGAATTTTCCGGAAGACAATCTCGATTTTGTTGCTTATCACTTTTATCACTCGCAGCGTGATATGCCTGAACGGCAGGAAAAAACGGACTACATGATGGACCGCATGCGCCATGCCGCACAGATTTTCGGTGTCACCGAGCATTCCCGGGAATTGGTAGAAGCGTTGTATTTGGAGTATCTCGACGCCCTGAATAATCATTTTGAGCAACACCCCTATTTGCTGGGCTGGCGTCCCTGTGTGGGTGACTTCGGTTTGTTGGCACCCATGTATGCACACCTGGGTAGAGATCCCTATCCGGCGCGATTGATGCAACAGCGGGCAATACGGGTGTATCGCTGGGTGGAGCGTATGAACCGCGCCGATCAGGATGTGCCTGAATATTTCGACGCGGGAACAGATTTTTTGCCCGGTGATGATGTCCCCGATTCGCTGCTGGCGGTGCTGCGGGTACTGGCGGAGGATTTTATTCCTGAAACGCGCGCGGCTGCGCAGTGTATCAACCGCTGGCTGACGGAGCGGCAGCCTGAAGCCGGAGCCGCGGCGGTAGGACGATTGGCAGAACCCCTGGGTAATGTTGGATTTGAGCTACGTGGTCAAACCATTACCGCTCTGGCGCAACCGCACCGGTTCTATCTGCTGCAGCGAGTACAGGCTGTTTACGACGGTTTGGATGCAGCGCAGCAGCAAGACATAGAGGCGATGCTCGAAAATTGTGGCATGGCTGATTTACTCACTATTCGCCTGGATCGATCGATCACGCGATCGGGAAATCTTGAGGTGTGGGAAGCATAGTTTCCGCCTGGCTGAGTTGATGATTAAAAATGCACTGATTGTAGCGGCGGTTTTGGTGTTAGTTGTGGCGGGTTATGGGTACAACATTGCCCGGGATATTGCCGCGGTGGCCGGTGGCTATGTGTCGCAAACCATCTGCACCAATGTAGTAATGATTGGGCGTGATCTGGATGAGGTCGAGTTGCACGATCTGTCTTCTGATCAGAACTCGGTTTCCCAATCGACCGTGCAGGGTGACAGGGTGGACACGCGTATCGGGCTGGGTCCATTGGGTTTCACTCATACAGCGCAGTATCGTCCAGGGCTCGGCTGTTCTCACATAGCGGGGATGAGCCTGGAAGCGTTTGAATCAATTGGGCCGACACAGCAGGCAGAAAGCACTGGCGTGGATGACGCCTGGCCGGGCGTTCGCGCTGTGGGTGGTGTGGACCAGCAGCAGCTCGACCAGGTGGTAGCTGAGGCATTCAGCGAAACAAACGAGAGTATCTACCAGGCAAAAAATACCCGCGCCGTCCTGGTGCATTACAAGGGTGAATTAATTGCCGAGGCATACGGAGATGGATTCAACGGCGATACGCCGCTGCGTGGAATGTCCATGACCAAAAGTGTGTCGGCCACACTGGTGGGCATACTGGTTGGACAGGGCAGGTTAAACATTCATGAGGCAGCACCTGTCCGGGGTTGGTCTGAACTGGATGATGCGCGCAGCAGGGTTACCACGGATCACCTGTTGAAGATGACCGCTGGGTTTGATTACCAGGAGGAGATGGAATCAGACCCTCGCAATCTACTCAGCACCATGTTGTACGCCGTTGGGGATGCTGCGGGATTGGCCTCGCAAACGCCGCTGCGCGGTGAACCGGGTCATAGTTGGGACTATCAGACCGTTCACTCTGTGCTGCTCCAGGATGTAGTCCGCAATACCATCGGCGACGACCAGGCCTATTTTCGATTTCCGCGAGAAGCGCTGTTTGACAAGCTCGATATGCATAACAGTTTCTTCCAGGCGGATGCCACCGGAACATTTATCGGTGGCGCATCCATGTACGCGTCGGGACGTGACTGGATGAAACTGGGCCTGCTGTACCTGAATGACGGCATTCATCAGGGCGAGCGTATTCTCCCGGAAGGTTGGGTGGCATACGCGACCACACCCTCTGAAGCCTCATTGAAAAAGCGGGCTTACGGTGCTCAAATCTGGTTGAACAGTCCTGCAGCAACCGTACTCTTTCCCGACGCTCCAGCGGACGCCTATGCCTTTCAGGGGCACTTCGGACAATACGTGATCGTTATACCTTCACTGGAATTGGTCGTCGTGAGAATGGGTATGACCTTCGGTGGAGGTGGCCAGAGTTTTGATAAGCAAGCATTTCTGCGGGGTATTCTCTCTGCGCTGCCTGATGCAGGTACTGTCAAACCAGCCTTGTAATGACATTATATGTGTCATAATATGATGATGCTTCCCGATGAGCGCGAGGAAGGCCTTCCTTTCACAGGTAAGACACAGAAGAGAGCTACAATGAAGTTCAAGCGCACCCCTGACGACCGATTTAACAATCTGACAGATTACCCCTATGAGCCCAACTATCTCCAGGTCGACGACGGCGAGGGCGGCGAGCTTCGCATACACTACCTGGATGAGGGTGATTCCGATGGCGATGTGATCTTGTTGCTACATGGTCAACCCGCCTGGAGCTATCTGTACCGACACATGATTCCACCCTTGGTAGAGGCAGGCTTCCGCGTAGTAGCGCCGGATTTGGTCGGCTTTGGTCGCTCGGACAAACCGACAGAGATTGAGGATTACACCTATGCTCGTCATATCGCCTGGATGAGCGATTGGTTGACGCAGATGGATCTCACTGGCATCACGGTTTTTCTGCAGGACTGGGGTAGCCTGATAGGTCTGCGTCTGGTGACGGCCTTTCATGAGCGCTTCGCGGGTGTGGTGTTGTCCAATGGCGGATTGCCGACCGGCATGGTACCTGCAGAGTACACGGAGCCACTTAGGGAAGTGTATAAAACCCTGCCCGTGGTGAAAGCAGAGGAACTGGGAGAGCGGTTCCGGGACACATCAGGGATTCCCGGATTTCTATACTGGCGCAAGTTCTGTGCCGCCAGCCCCGACCTGCGCATTGGTGATATTTTTGCGGCCATTAGTTCGACAACATCGGATGATGCGCGTCTGGCCTACGATGCACCTTTCCCCGATCAAAGCTATATGGCCGGAGCGCGCCGCTTTCCCAGCCTGGTTCCAATATTCCACGATGAACCTGAGGTTGAGGAAAACAAAGCCGCCTGGGAAGTACTCAAAAAGTTCGATAAACCCTTTATGTGCGCATTCGCTGATGACGATCCTGTGACCGCAGGGGGGGACAAGAAGTTTCTGAAAGAGGTGCCAGGTTGTCAGGGTGTTGCACATCGGACTATTGAGAATGCGCATCACTTTGTACAGCAGGATCAGCCCGAGGAGTGCGTTCAAGCCCTGTTGGATTTGACCGGACGATCGCAAGCGTTGAATCCATGATCAGGAAGCTACTCGTATTCTTCGTGGTGCTACCACTGTGTCTGTTACTTTTTTTGTTCTGGCTGGGCCTGCTATCTGCCAGACCTCCATTGACGACCGATCCTGCCACGCTGGCCGGCGACGGTAGTGTATTGAACTACTGTGAACTCCCGGCGCTTGATGGTGGCGGCAAAATGGCGGCCGAGATTCCCAAGGGCAATACGCCAGGCTGCGGCTATTCACATTTTCCATTGCCTATCCTGGCCCAGTGCACCGAACCATTGTCTGAGAGTGCCGATGATATCCGTGGCCTGTGGCTGGGTGTAGAGGGCGGGCATGTGGGACACGTAGAGAGAGTCGAGCAATGTGGCAGCCGCGTTGTGGTCACAAGCAGTGGAGTTATTCACGACTACGGCCCCAATAGTACGGCCGGGCTCAATACCGATGATACCGAAGGGTCTGTGCTCTTTACGGCGGGTGACAGTGAGTACTGTATGCGCTCGTCTGCAGCCATGATCTGGGAGGAGGGTATACTGAATTTCCACGTCTTTGGCTGGGGTCCTGTGGTGGTAAAGCGCTATCTCGATGGAGAACAATTGATCTGGGAGTACGCAGACGGTAGTACAACCCGGATGAACAGAATCTGCGAACTGCCTGCTGATCAAAAAATTCCCTTGCCCAGAGGTCAGCGATATTCACTGAATTAGGAAAGAGCGGCAATTGGCTGGAGGAGAAATTCCCATGAAGAAGATACTGATTTCTATTGTCGTTATGGTTGCGATCGGTGGGGCTATCGCCTGGTCCCAGCGAGTGGATATTATTCTGGCCCTGGCAATAAACAAAACCCAGCAAAAGTACGCCGATATTGCTGCCACCCGGGACATTCCCTGGCAGTCAGGACCGACAGCGGCAAATTCTGCTGAGGGTGATCAACCACCGAATATCATTCTGATTGTGGCGGATGATCTCGGCTATAACGATATCTCCACCTTCGGTGGTGGGTTGCAAGGCCTTGAAACCCCCAGTATCGACCGATTGGCGACAGAGGGCGCTGTCTTTAACCAATCCTATTCCGGGGCCAGTACCTGCGCGCCATCCCGTGCCATGATGATGACCGGTCGATATCCAACTCGGACGGGGTTTGAGTTTACGCCTACGCCGCCCGGTATGATCAAGACGGTTATGGCTGTAACTGAAGGTATGGATGATGGCGGACCGCCTTCTTTTTATGATGAAGCCATGGAGCTCAGTCAGCCGCCTTATCAACGAAAGGGCTTGCCCGCATCCGAGGTGACCATTGCGGAAATTCTCAAGGAGGCAGGTTATTACACCGCTCATATAGGCAAATGGCACCTGGGTCGGGAAAACGGTATGGCCCCGCATCAGCAGGGCTTCGAAGATAGCCTGTTGATGCAGAGCGGCTTGTATCTGCCGGAAGATGACCCCAATGTCGTTAATGCCAAGTTGTCCTTTGACGCGATAGACCAGTTTCTGTGGGCGGGTATGGCTTATGCGGCCAGTTACAATTCCGGAGACAAAGATCCGTTCAAGCCGGGCGGATATCTGACGGATTACTGGACGGAGGAATCCATCAAGGTCATAAAAGCCAACAAGCAGCGTCCATTCTTTCTTTATCTTGCGCACTGGGGGCCGCATACCCCCTTGCAGGCAACCAGAGAAGATTACGATGCATTGAGTCATATCAAACCTCACCGCAAGCGGGTTTACGCCGGGATGATTCGTGCTGTTGATCGCAGCGTAGGTCGTATTCTCGATACGCTGGAAGCGGAGGGAATTGCAGACAACACCGTGGTCGTGTTTACCAGTGACAATGGTGGCGCGGGCTACATCGGTATTCCAAACGTGAACAGCCCGTTCCGTGGGTTTAAAATCACCATGTTCGAAGGTGGGCTGCGCGTGCCCATGTTTGTCAAATGGCCGGCCAGGATACCCGCGGGTACGTCAGTAGATGCACCCGTGGCACATATCGATATGATGCCAACTCTGGCCGCGGCGGCGGGTGCGCCCCAGCCTGATGGTGTCGCCATCGATGGTGTCAATCTTCTCACCCTGGCAACCGGCGACGGAGTAGAAAATTGGGAGCGCGAAACCCTGTTCTGGCAGAACGGGCACTATCAGGTGGTGCGCCATGGGGACTGGAAGTTACAGGTGAATGACCGCCCCACGGATGGCCTGAAGAAATGGTTATACGATCTGGCCAGTGATCCGACGGAGCAAAACAATTTGGCGGCCAGCCGTCCGGACAAGCTGGATGAGCTCAGCGCACTATTGGCTGAGCATCAGGCCAACTCGCGGGGTCCGCTGTACCCGGCGGTCTTACAGACTGCAGTGCTGGTTGATAAAACCAAGGCTGAAAAGTATGTCGAGGGTGATGAGTACGTGTACACACCCAACTAGACATTCAATTAGTTGCCAGTGAAGTCTGGCGCGCGCTTCTCAAAAAATGCCCGGGCGCCTTCAACCGCATCCTCAGTATTTTGGGCGGCGAGAAACTGGTCGGCGTCCATATAGCTGACGGCGTTGTTAAGGGCTGTGGCCGCCGTGGTAACTCCTCGTTTGGCCATGCGCACAGGGATGGGTGGCATGTTTGCCACGCGTTTCGCCAGTAGCATGGCTTGCTCCACAGACTTTCCGGGCTCGGCCGTAAAATCCACCAATCCCCACTGCTCACAGGTGGTGGCCGATTGGGGGTCGGCGAGTATCAATAGTTGCTTGGTCTTTGCTGGCCCAATCAAATTCACAAATCGCGGCACGCTTTGCCAGCTCATGTTCATGCCCAGTTTCAGCTCCGGCACATAGAACCGTGCATCGGCGGCCATAACGCGCCAGTCGCAGGCGACGGCCAGCGCTGTACCTCCACCGATACACCAGCCCTCGATTGCGACGATAGTGACTGGATCCAGTGCCTCCCAGGCGGCGCACATTTTGGGTCCTGTCTTCAGCAGGGTGCGTTGTTCCGCAACGGATATTGATCCGGCCTTTGCGTTCTCCGCATCCTTTAAGTCCATGCCACCGGTAAAGGTATCCTGACGGCCGGTGAGTATTATCGCGCTCAGCTCGCTGTCGTCCTGCAGTTCTATGGCCAGCTGTGTCAGCTCGCGCATCAAGGCATTATTGAGGCTGTTTACCTTGGTGCCGGAATCAAACGCTACAGTGAGTATGCGATCGGTACGCTCCAGCGTCAGGTATTTCCAGTTACTCATAGGATTTCCTCCAGATAGCCAAACAATCCCATGCTGCCACCGGTGTGGAGGAACACAATATTGTCATCGGAGCTGAACTGACCTTGCCGAACCAGATCAAGCAAGCCGGCCAGCCCCTTGCCACTGTAAACCGGATCAAACAAAATCCCTTCGAGTCGGGCCAGCAGTAACAACGCATCCTTCATGCCCTCGGTGGGAATGCCATAACCATCGCCAACGTAGTCACAGTTGGCGACAACGTCTGCGCGGTCCACGCAACCTGGTGCGCCTATATAGTCAGCTGTTTGCACGGCGAGATCGAAGACTTTCTGTTCCTGATCGGCTTGTGCTGCATTAACGCCGATACCCAGCACTGGGATACCAGCATTCATTGCCTTCAATCCTGTCACCAGCCCAGCCTGCGTCCCGGCGCTACCCGTGGCGTGTACCACGTGGTCAATGCGAAGCTGTTGTTCGTTGGCCTGATGCACAAGTTCCAGCGCACAGTTCACGTAGCCCAATGCGCCTATGGGGTTGGAACCACCACCCGGTATGACGTAGGGCTTTTTACCCTGGCTGCGAAGTTTCTCAGCATGCTCACCCATGGCCGCGTTCATATCAGTTTTGGCTGGGTAGTGCATGGGCTCGCAGCCATAAATGCGATCGAGCAGGACGTTCCCCGAATTTAGGTAGTCACCTGTGGGGTCGCTGATACGATTCTCAAACAACAGGTTACATTCCAGGCCAAGCTTCGCCGCCGCGGCGGCGGTTTGGCGCGCATGATTGGACTGCACCGCCCCCTGAGTAATAACAATGTCCGCGTTCTGGTCTATCGCATCTGCCATCAGAAATTCCAGTTTTCGCGTCTTGTTTCCTCCCGATCCCAGGCCGGTACAATCATCGCGTTTTATATAGATATCAGGGCCTCCAAGATGTGCGCTTAGCCGTGGCAGGAATTCCAGCGGTGTAGGCAGATGGGCGAGCTTGATACGTGGAAACTTTGCCAGGTGCATTGCGTTTCTCCATGTGAGGGGAAGGTTGATGTATTGGTGGGTGGGATGAAGCGGCGAATGCCGAACCTGAATCTAAAAGGACCAACGTTTACAAACAGCTACATATTATTGATAGCAGTGTAGACTTTCAGGAAATACTGTTCAAACATCGACGTCCTTAAATGTTGTAATGAAATCTCGGTTTTTTATGGATCACAAACAACAAAAGATCAAGAGCACAATTGATGAATACTAAAAACCATCTGATGCCCACCCGACCGTGCGACAGGCTGGGAAAACTGTCTTTAGTACTTTTTTTATCCTGCTTCTCCGTAGTTACTCTGGCTGATATCAACATCCTCTCCATGAAACAACGCGCGCGGGTTATTGACGAACTACTCAACGACAAAATTCAAAATACGCTACCTGGATTGATGCGCCACAATGAGATCGATATGTGGCTGATGATCTCCCGCGAGTATAACGAAGATCCAGTCATCAAGACGTTGTTGCCAGCCACATGGCTGGCGGCGCGCCGACGCACCATCCTGGTCATATACAACCCGGGTGAAGACAAACTCATAGAGCCGCTGGCGGTGGCGAGGTACGCGGTCGGTGAGCAGTTCAAGCAAGCCTGGGATAAGGAAAAGCAGCCTGATCAGTGGGCGCGCCTCGCTGAAATAATTGCGGAGCGCGATCCTGCCACAATAGGTGTTAATCAGTCCGAGCATTGGGGCCTTGCGGATGGAATCGTGGCGACCGACCTGCAATTACTGCGGAATCATCTGCCCGAAAAATACCGAAAGCGAATAGTGTCGGCAGAATCCCTGGCCGTTGCCTGGCTGGAGACGCGTACGAGCAAAGAGATGGCGATATATCCTGACCTTGTACAATTGGCCCACGCGATAATTGCCCAGGGGTTTTCTGCGGATGTCATCGAGGTGGGTGTCACCACGACGGATGACGTGGTCTGGTGGCTGCGGGAGCGGGTGCGGGATCTGAAATTGACAACCTGGTTTCACCCATCGGTTAGCATTCAGCGGGCTGATGCAGAAGGTTTTGATCACATGGCCGCATTCTCCAAGGACGAAGAGAGCAAAGTGATTCAGCCGGGTGATTTGCTGCATGTCGATTTTGGTATTACCTATTTGCGACTGAACACCGATACCCAGCAACACGCTTATGTGCTGCGCCCGGGTGAAAATCAAGCGCCTGCATACCTCAGGCAAGCCCTTGCCGGGGGTAATCGGTTACAGGATATTTTGACCAGTAACTTTCGTGAAGGTCTGACAGGCAACGATGTGCTGGCTGCATCTCGAGCCCAGGCGATAGCCGAGGGCATGACGCCCACTATTTATACGCACCCATTGGGATATCATGGCCATGGGGCGGGCACGACGCTGGGTATGTGGGATAGCCAGGGTGGCGTACCCGGCAGCGGTGATCGGCCACTTCATTTGAATACGGCTTACGCCATCGAGTTGAATGCAGCGATGGTTATTGAGGAGTGGGGCAAAGAGATTCGGATCATGCTCGAAGAGGATGCCTGGTTTGACCAGC
The DNA here is from genome assembly GCA_938074045.1 of uncultured Halieaceae bacterium. GTDB lineage: Bacteria > Pseudomonadota > Gammaproteobacteria > Pseudomonadales > Halieaceae > CALJGI01. The sequence goes on along the minus strand of CALJGI010000030.1, from coordinate 417 downwards.
GCGGGGTTCATTATCTGAACGGCCGGCAAACGGAATTTATCCTGATCCCCAACTAGCTCCTCCGGGTGCCCATTTCTCAGGGGGATGTGGGTGGCCGTAATGCCCCCGGGGGCAGCTTCCTTCCAATTTATTTCAATGTCAGGATTATATATTGACATTTTCTATGTCAAAATGATTTATTGCTCAGGTGTGTCGACTGGGCGGCTGACAAGAAATGGGAGAGATTAAACGATGACAGTACCGGAATCGATACGCTTGATAGGTGGCACAGGCTCGCCCTATACCCAAAAGATGGTGGCCCTGCTGCGCTACCGTCGCCTGCCCTACAAGATTACCTGGGGCCAGCCTGAAAACGTTTGCGATGCCATGGGTATCGAGAAGCCGAAGCCAGCCTTTATGCCTACCTTTCTTTTTGAT
>CALJGI010000029.1 GCA_938074045.1 uncultured Halieaceae bacterium | reverse complement strand
GTGCGCTAATCAAATCCCGCACCCTGAACCAGCGAAAATTACACAACCTGCGATTTGCAGGCTAGACTGGAGAAATAACTGGCAGAAAAGTGTCTCTTAAAAATCGGGCCTAATGGTCCCAAATTGGCTGACGACGTACACGGTGTTGCTCATCGTGAGCTGATACCGGATGCGATACACAGTACAAAGCAATATGAGAACAACAGGGCAGAGCAGTCGCATGAGGCTACCAGGGTAAGAGAAAAGGTAATGCGGCGATTCAAGTCTGTTGGGCAGGCCCGGAGGTTCCTGGATGCCCATGCGGCTGTCTCGAATCTTTCAATCTAGGTAGGCACCTGGTGTTCGCTCAACACTACCGGAATCTCAGGGAAAGTGCGTTTAGGGAGTGGAGTCAGGCAGTTGCTTGAGCATAGACTTCTGATTAACATGACCTAGAAAAGTTTATTTGTCAGTACCCGCCCGTTTAAGCGGCTTACCTTCCGGTCATTCTGACAGGCATGCAAAACAAGCTAGCTGACGATCCATTAATTCAGAACACTACTCGGGCCTGCCACTCGGAAAATAGAGGTCAAGCAGAAACTGAAATTGTGCGTCAATCGCCGCAGCAAACGCATCGTCAAATTCCTGAAGATACAGTTCGTAACGTGGCCATTGATAATCATCTTGGTTAAACAGATTATAATAGATCATGTAGTCTTCAAGTGTTTTAGGTGCGACTTCTTCTCGGTAGCTTACAATCAGATCATAGACTTTTTGACTTTCCGGATACTGCCGCATTGTGGAGATTGTTTCTTCATTCGGATTAATTCCCCAAAAATGGAATAATGGAGTCATATTAAATCCAAGAGCTTCGCTAGCTTTGCGAATGTATTCGTCTCTACCTACTATAAAGGGGCGCCAGTCACAAACTGTTGACTGTTGTTCCACTCCCGCGGAATAAAACACTGCATTGACACTGCTCAACCCCGACCAGCCGAATAATCTGGCAATATCCCCATACTTTGCCCAACTGCGAGGCTGATAATGTAACTGATTATTATCGTCCAGTTGAGCATCTATATCTTCGTACATCCGCAGGTTATTTCTGAAATTCGAAGTCACTATCCAGTCGAATGCTGCTTGGTTAAAAGTCATAGGAAAACCGACACCACTAAACTTAAATGCGTCTTCAATTGAGTAGCCGTATACATTGCCAAGCACGGACATTCCTAGCATATGATTGATTGATTCCGCCTCAAGGAAATGACACTGATCCAAATTCCCTCCGTAGCCCATTGTTGGGTGTAGCTCGTTATGACCCATCTCGTGCATTAGAATTGTATGCGGTGGGTATTGGAGGATCTGTAAAGGATCCCATCCTTCCTCTGGCATTCCTCTGTACGCCTCCCAAACAGGGATGATTAATGGGTACTGGGCTCCATATGCAGGGTCAACCAAGCGTGTGTCAAAGGAGTAGTATTCAGCCCGTGGTCTATCAAATGGCCGCCCTCCTACTAGATTAATCGCATCCATAATTTCATCCCATCTGGACATAATCAGATCGGGACGCTCTACGCCTGCAAGTTGGTTAGTGGGAACGGTGAACATGAATTTGTCTGATTCAAAATCTGCCCAGGGTGCACCGCTGGAAGCAGCGACGCTGAGCCAGTCAGACACACTAGTTTTGAAACTCTCTTTCCACGAAAAAAACGGAGACTGAACCGCGTTATCAATGGTCATGGAGAATCTGCCGACATTGGTACCTTCAGGTACCTTCAAGTATATCCCTCCACCAAAAGGGTTTGCCAACTTAATCTCAGTTGCATCGAGGGGATATTCAACAGATATATCAGGAAACCGGTTTATTACTCCTATGTAATCGTAATCCAGGTTTCTAATGTGATGTCCAACAACGATGGATAGTCCTTGACCGACAGCCTCTTCTGGCACGCTTACGTCAACGATGTCTCCCGAGGCTAAGTAATAACCTGTCGGCCTAAGCACCTTTGATTGATCGGTTCGCATAGCAGCTATGTCACGGTTATAGGTGCCATTTACTTCAACCTCAGCGCCCTCGACTCGAGTGGTGTCGTCGGCTACGGCGCCGGGTGCAACAATGTGGTGCTCAAAGATCATGCCCTCGAGGATCTCGATATTCCCAGAAACAAATAGTGTTTCGAATATATAGCCCTGAGAGAATTGCAGTACGCGATCGTGCACTGGCAATTCTTCGAAAGTCAACTGGACAAGATCTTCATACAGCGGAGGCTTTAATGACTCATAGGCGTCTATAAACTCGTTTATTTTGTCCTTGAACAATTCGTACTCTGTAAACTGTAGGTTTTCAATTATGGCGGTAGCATAGGCTTCTCTTTCCAGCTCTGTCAGGGTGCTTATTCCTTGCATATCGCGAGTTAGAGCAGTGTAAGCAGTATTTATAATGGGTGCGTAAGAAGGAACAGGCGAGACGAAGGAAAGTTCGTCAATATCAAAGCTGTCTTTGTAGTGTGTTTTTCTGCCGTCAATACCGCCTAATGTGATTGTCGATGTTTGAATTTCTGATAAGAATAGTTCGGCACTAAAACCATTTGGTGGCGATACAATGTATTCACTACCATCGACAGTTAGTCTAAATTTTTGAAGCGACATTAAAAAACTTATGGAAACACTATGCCACTCGCCAGGTTTGGCTGCATCAGAGAACCCTAGCCATTGATACGTATCGGATCCCTGTCCATCACCGTAGTTAAAGATAAGTTCAGCACCCCAGGGCTCATGGTGAACACGGAAAACAAATCCTGCGCCTGCTTCATCATCTACTTTTCTACTAGAAACAAGCATTTGGTACCGCGAAGGAGTAACGTCTGGTATTCTGAAATCAAATGATAACGAAAAACTACTTTTGAAATATATTTCCTCATTCAACGTGATTGGCAGTGTGACTAGATCGTCCCCATCTATTGTAAGAAAGCTACGATCGCCATCATTTGTGAAAATTATATCATTGCTACCAGCCCCAGCGAACAAAGAACCTGTGTCTAAGATGTCTGCATCCAAAGGGTAATGGACACTTTCACTTCCATCTTCACACACATTCTCATCGATCTCGCCATCTTGATCATTATCAATCTGGTCGCAGACTTCTTCCGTCCAGGGAGTAAGGGGAAACAGATCTACACTATCTTCGATACCATCCCCGTCATCATCAGAGTCACAAGCATCACCTTGACCATCGAGGTCAGTGTCTAACTGATCAGTGTTTTCAGTATCGATACAATTATCAGAATTGTTTCCAATCGTGTCTGAATCCGAATCCAGAGTTTCAGTACTATCGAGTGGAAAATCATCAGCTTCGTCATTTACTCCATCATTGTCATCATCAGCGTCTTCTGATTCGTCTCTGCAACCATCAGAGTCGTTGTCGGAGTCTTGATCCGATACCCAGTTTAATTCACCCAGAGGACATGAATCTGCGAGGTCTCCGACACCGTCATTATCATCGTCAGAATCTTCTGTATCGAGTATCCCGTCGTTATCAAAATCCAAAACGGCATTTGGATCTTCTTCGAATATTGGTACGAGTAGTAGGTCTACATCATATTCTGTAAGGACTCCAGGAACATTTTCAAGCGCACAGGGTGCTGTACTTCCGCCGCATAGATGTTTGTCATCTTTCTTCCATCCAGCAAATACGTAGCCTGTATCGGGAATCGCTGTGAATGTATCACTGAAAATATCACCATTTATAACATCAATTACACATTCTTGGCCCGAAGAACAATTGTTCTCATCAGTTCTGGATACAACTTGGCCTCCTTCAGGCACTTGAATTATTATTTTGCATCCAGACAAAACGACGATAACTAAAAGTATTAGGATTTTGCGAAGATTCGAGATGATCATGACTGGTTCTTATTCTTATTCTTATTCTTATTCTTATTAGTAGTTTTGACGGAGTCAGAGAATATATCTATTTTTCAGTCATGTATAGCTTCTTCGACTTTCAATTCTGTGGCCTTGAAAAGGAGCCTAGCGTCATACAGCTTTAACCCGAAGAGTAAGTCGGTAGTTTCGGCGGTTTCGGCAATTCCAACCGGGGTTATTTGAGATTGTCTGTCGCCAGTTCGGTTTCGGTTCGGAGTTCGGAATTGGTTCGGGCCGAAACACTGCTTAGAATTCTTCAACATACAGACTGATCGGAAATCAGCCGGTTTGGAAAATGGTTCGGAGTGGCAGTTTCGAGCTATGAAAATCCATAAAAAACATTAAAAAACGACGAGTTGCAGGTTTTGCAGGTGCCACTTAGAGGTGTTTGTAATCAGCCGGTCGGGGGTTCGACTCCTCTCGCCAGCTCCATTTTTTCTTATTTTTCAGTCAGATAGCTGTAGATTGTCGCCATGCGGACCCGCTGATTTTTCATAAGTTGGTCTGTGTGTTGATTTGCACTGAAAATTGACCCACCATGGTTTCCCCAAGATGCTGAGCTCTATGGCTTCCCTGGCCTTTCAGGTGGGTCAGATCTCCGCGCAACCATGTGCCATAATTGGATCAATATTCAGTGCAAATCAACAGCCTAGCTGTGATATTCGCCGGCAGCCAGAGTCAGCGCATCCATTTGTCTGGCCAGCTCAGCCGCATCATCACCTAACTGCTCTTCGATGGGCATCGTTGGTACGCCATACATAACTACAGTTTTCCCAAAGGGTAAGGGTATCTGCTTGTTGTCCCATCCACTAAGCGTTATGCAGGGGGAAGTAACCACAGCCATTGGCATGATGGGAACCTCGCTTTGCATGGCTACATGCAAGGCCCCTTTGCTAACCTTTCCAGGCGGACCGTAGGGCCCGTCAGGATTAAAATAAGTGCTATCACCAGCTCGAACAATCTGGGCCATGATCTGCGCGGCCTCGACCCCCTTATTGCCAGATGAGCCCAACACCAGATTGTTTACCCCCATAACCCTCGCCGCCACTTGCAGAGGGTACATATACCAAAGCGGGTGAACGAAGAGCGAAAACCTTTTGTATCGTATTTGCAGCGACTGGAACGTCAACACCTGCTGATGCCAAAAGCAATAGACGTAATTCTGGTCTGCGGCAGGTTTGCCAACATGGTGAATACGGCTGGTCAGGAAGATCAGGCAATAGTAGAGATAGATCACAAGACCCGCTATCCACCCATAGACCTGCATGGGTAACCACCACTGCCATGGCACTTCATCTACTCGATAGCGCGATTTGAAGTCTGTGGTCATAGATCCCTGCAGTGTTTGGCCCGTAGTATCATTCTGAGCATGTCAAACACCGAATATACGGTCAAGGGTATCCGACGCAAGTTCTCCGTGATACACAGCTGAGACGATCGACCCAGGAACATCACAATTTAATGCTCCAAGACCTCCATTACGGTAGTGAGTAACACATCGCGATTGATCGGTTTAGTAAGCACTGCCGCAAATTCAGTCTCTTTAATTCTTGCAACGTTCTTGGGCATGGTTTCGCCGGTGATTGCCACAATGGGTAGCGCACTGCGTAACTCTTTTAATCTATTGAATAACTCAATTCCTGATGATTCAGCCAGGTTAATATCTGTCAATACAATGTCAATTTTTTCTTTATCGTGCTGGCTGATAGCACAATCTACGGAAGGTGCAGTCAAAATATTAACACCCGTATTTGCAAAACAGCGTTCCAACACAAAAAGATTATCACGACAATCATCAACCAGTTGAATGGTGAAATTACAAAGATTTATCTGCGGTCCTGAATCAAGAGATTTCGCAGTTTTTAAGTGCTTTTTATGAGGTTCAGAGCATATTTCAGCTGGTATGATAATGGTGAAGCAAGTTCCAACATTAGGGGTGCTGTCGACATTGATGTCCCCATCCAGGCAATTGACGAACTCTTTTACTATTGATAACCCTATTCCATTGCCTTTGAGTGAATTTTTGCTTGACTGATCGGCTTTTATGAATCTTGAGAATATTTTTCTGAGTGACTCCGTGGGAATTCCAATGCCAGTGTCTCTAATTTCTATGAGTAACTTACTGGCGCGATGTTCTATCTTCAGAGTAACCGCACCCTTTTCTGTAAACTTTATAGCGTTCCCCATAAGGTTGTGAATAATTTGCTCTAACTTAGATCCGTCCGTAGTGATGTATCTTGGCAGCGTTAGCAAATCGAACTCTGGCGTATATTTTATGCTCCTCTGTGCGCAAAAGGCGTCATATGTGGTTGACAATTGTGTACACATTTGATGCAGATCGAGGCTGTTTAAGCGCGCTCTGGACGATTGCGCCGCGAGGCTTTTGACGTCTAGAATGTCATTTGCTATTTGTCCAATTGATTCATTAGCCGATGCTAATACTAAAAGGAATTTCCTATCGGCATCTCGCAGTGCTGGTGAATGCTGCAATTCGTGAAGCATGTTAAAACTAAGATTGAGCGCGTTGCGAATTTCATGGGATGCATCTCCCAGAGTTATTGCCTGTGATTGGTATAAGGATTGAACAAAATATTGTTGCTGCGCAGTTAATCGTGACATCAAGACCACGCTAAGCATTGTTAGCAAAACTATACCGATCACCGCTGCCAAGTTATAAGCTTCGTTGTTTACCCACCCAGGAGACTTAATCCACGTGACGAGTGAGCCTTCCTGTAAGGCAGCGCCGATCGCTAACCAAAAAACAGCTGTGATCACTACAGTTAGGGTTGTGTAACGATAACCTAACGTGGCTAGTGTCAATATTGGGACTGATGCTAGCCAAACTACGACTATGTTGTTTATCCCTGTGCTCCAAAGCAGCCCCACGGTGAAACTAAAATAAATTACATAGGTCAGAGCAGCCGTTGTGAACGCTCTTGTGCCGTGTTGATAATGCCTCGCATAGATCGCTGAGAATGCAGATATGCCGGAAAATAAAAACGCCACTAATCCGTTGTTGCCTATAGAATTTTGCTGGGCATAGATTCCGAATGCGAAAAGCATGACAGCAAAGCTGAATAGCATGACGGCGGTGTGTTGGCGCTGTGATTGGGCCAGTGCGGATTCTATAAAAGCCAAGTCATGGGGCGTTTCCAAGACAGTATACTCCTAAAAACCTGACTTTTTATGAGCTAAGCATTTCGCTGTATGGATTAGTTCGTACGGTTGCGGTGTGAGGGTAGTCTACAGCTGTAAAGCTCCTCCTTCAAGGTTTCCGCCGTCTAGAAGTTTATTGGTAGTTTTAATAATCAGCCTGCAAGACACAAATTTTGTTTTATGTTTGCCTAATTTTTTCATCACTGTGGAGCGAGCGAATCGCAAAAACTCTGCTACAGCAAATTCTTCAAGTCAGGCTTGGGCACTTTGCCCATCGCATTTCGCGGCAGAGCATCGATAATTTTTATTTCCTTTGGTATTTTGTAGGAGGACATCTTACCATTACACCAGTTCTTAAGGTCGGCATAGTCCATTAATGCGCCGGCCTTGAGGTGGATGAACGCGAAGACAGACTCTCCCCATGTTTCATCTTCGACTCCAATTACGGCGCACTCTGCTATATCGTCATGAGTAAGCAATGTGCCCTCAATCTCCAGAGCGGATAACTTGTAGCCACCAGACTTTATAATGTCGATGGAGGAGCGACCCATGATGCGGTAGTAACCGTCATCAACGACAGCGACATCGCCAGTGCAGAACCAGCCGTCGTGAAAACTTTCCTTCGTAGCTTTCTCATTGTCCCAATATTCTAGAAATACGTTATCACCCTTGATACGAATTTCGCCCGGAATTTTTTCCTCGTTAATTGGTTTATTGTCTTCGTCGAAGAGCTTCGCCTCTACTCCCGGCAGTGCTTGCCCGACATATCCGGCACGTCGTTCGCCAGCGTAAGGGTTAGAAAGACCCATGCCGATCTCTGTCATGCCATAGCGTTCCAGTAATACCTGGCCGGTTAGTTCTTTCCATTGATTGAAGAGTTTAACCGGACAAGCGGCGGAGCCAGATATATTTAGACGCATAGGCCTGAAGCCATCGCAAATCTTGCTTACTTCACTGGCTTCTATGGTGTCGAAGTACTGAATAAGTTTTACATAGATAGTAGGCACGGCCATGAAGACATTGTAGGTGCCTGCAACAATCTGTGCCGTGATTTTCGGAATATCGAATTTCGCAAACAGATGCACGGTCGCGCCCGCCCACAGGCCGCAGCTTAGAATATTAATGATGCCATGAATATGGTGAAGTGGGAGAAATAGCGGAATAGAATCCTGATCGGTCCAGCTCCATGCTTCAACAAGCGTAGTAATTTGCGCGCGAATAGTCTTATGCGTACTCACAACACCCTTGGGCTTGTTAGTCGTACCGCTGGTGAAAAGGATCATCGCTCGACGTTCAGTGAGAATCGTCGGTAATTCTCCTGCTTCTTCTGCCATAAGGTCGTAGACGCTGACCAGCTCGATATTGAGCTGTGCACTGAGTTCGCGTAGTGATTCTCGATAGGTGCCATTTGCGACTATGCGCGTGACACTTGCACAGCTGAGATAATGTTCTAACTCAGCAACGGACGAGGCCACATTGAGCGGAATGGCTATTCCACCGGCACGCCATATGCTATGCATGGTAGTCACGTATTCAATACTGGCTGGAATAAAAAAAGCGATACGCTCCTCGCTCAGATCGTCCTTGCCATTCAGCAATCCAGTGGCGAACTTATCGATACGCTGATTGAGCTCGGCATAGCTATAGCTTTTCTCCCCGTCAACTAAAGCGGTATTGTTATTGGCATTATTTAGATGCAGAAAATTTTGAACTGACATTCTTCCCCTTTCCTTATTCTACGGCATCGGGCAATCGAGCCGGTGCCGTTAAAATTTTTAGTTGTTATGGTCTTCGGATTATTAGAGCACAGCGTTGACGATGAAAAATAAGGTAGAAGGCCCGAACAGGCATCCTACACCAGTATAAAAAGTCGCTGTCATTGCGCCTTACGGTACGAGCTTCGGGTCGGTCGCTGCCAATCCTGCGGCAACCACAGCCCCTACAATCAATGAAACGACAACGCCCACAAAGATCGATACCACGCCAGCTAAACTGGCCTTAGTGAGAGATAGAGGACCTGATGATATGACGCAACTGATTTTTGTGCAATTTGGTATAGAACGCTCCAATTTTAGCCAATTCGGCGCAAAATCAGCGGTAATTCTCGGGTATCGGAATTGACCCTCTGACCTAATCGCTCTGCACCAACAGAAGACGCTTTAAGCGATGTAATCGCTACGTTCGTGTGCCACGCTCTGGCAACGAGGGGAGTTAGTGGAGTTTGAGTGATTTCAATGTGTAATGAATTAATTAAGATCCCTAAAATCATATCTTGATAGAAACGTTAAGTTGGCAGACAATGACCGAATGAGGGAAATTAGTAAACTTACAGTCATTTTTCTCGCATTGGTCATCATGTCCAATGGGGTTCTTGCTGCCCAAATGACAGCATCAATGGCCGATATGGCTACTCAAGTGAATTCATTAGGTGAGAAGTCACCTTGTCATAGTGATAAGTCCACATCCTCTGTGGAAGCAATGGAATGTTGCCAAGGTGATTGTACAGGCTGTGTTCTCAGCACAAACCTGCCCGATGTTTCGATCATTGATCTACCCCATCTTTCGGTGAATGAGAAGCCTGAGCATATCAGTAATTTTTTATTGCCTGCTCACTCAGCAAGTCTTTATCGCCCCCCAATATTGATTTAACCCTAGGGCAAGTGCGCCTGAAATAAGTACGTTTTTGTTAGTTGTTTGCTTTTTTGTAAACGCTTATCAAGCATGGGTTTAGGTTATGAAAAATTCTTTAAGAGTTGTAGCGATTGTCATTGCCGCTTCCTCGATAATCACCAATACATTCGCAGACAGCTTGAGTCTGGATCAAGCAATCTTTCAGGCTGTTCAAAATGATGATTGGCTTGTAAGTAGTAAACTGAAAGAGTCGGCTTTGCGTGATGAGGCGACCAGCAATCTATCGCTTCCAGATCCGGTGATGTCGATCGGAGTTGCAAACCTTCCAACAGATAACTGGAATTTCGATCAGGAAAATATGACGCAATTCAAGGTTGGTGTTACTCAGCAGTTTCCGGAAGGCGATAGCCGAAAGGTTAAAGCAAGGAAGTCTGTTCTTATGGCAGAAATCAATCCATACCAAAGGCATGAAAGAAAAGCACAGCTGACACGTACAGTATCCCATCTTTGGCTCGATGGTTATTTTGCCATGAAATCTATTCAGCTTATTGAGGCCGATCGTAATTTATTTGAGCAATTGGTTGAAGTGGCAATTGCACGTTATGAATCTGCATTGGGTAAGGCTAGACAGAAGGATATCATCAGAGCGCAACTAGAGCTGACAAAACTGGAAGATCGCTTAACCCGATTACAATTGCAATATGATACAAATCGGCAACTGTTAGCAGAGTGGTTGCCTCCTGGGTACAGCAACCAGCCTCTGGCCGATACGCTTCTTGGAGGCGTACCATTTTTCCCGATGCCGTTAGTTGAGCTTAAGAATGGCATAAATAGACATCCACAACTAATGATGACAGACAAGCAGATTGCTATTTCTCAGGCTGATATTGATCTGGCAAAGCAGCAATATAAACCGGCATGGGCGCTTAATGCATCGTATGGTTATCGGGATGATTCACCTACAGGGACCGATCGATCTGACTTTTTTTCGGTTGGAATAAGCTTTGACTTGCCGGTTTTTACCTCTAATCGCCAGGATAAAAATGTATCAGCGGCTAATTCCAGAAAACAGGCTTTGAACGTTGATTATCAGTTGTTGCATAAAAAATTGTTATCGGAGGCATTAAGAACTCAATCAGAGTTAGAGCGATTAACGCAGCGTTCTGATCTTTATCAAAATAGATTACTTAAACAAGCCCGCGAGCAAGCTGAAGCCACTCTTTCGGCGTATACCAACGATGATGGTGACTTTGCAGAAGTTACGCGCGCATACATAACGGAATTAAATAGCAAAATAGAATCGCTTGAAATTACGATTAACCAACAAAAATCATTAGCTACCTTGAATTATTTAATGACAGGAATCAGAGGCCAAGATCGGGAGGGTAACTATGAATATCGATAAAAAAGCAATAATTACCGGAGTGGTTGCAATGAGTATGGGTGCGATCATTGGGTTTAACTTGTCAGATCAAGAAGAGCAATCGGCCGAGATAAACAGCGCTGAAAAAAAAGAGGTCTTGTATTGGATTGCGCCAATGGATCCCAACTATCGACGTGATGAGCCTGGCAAATCTCCTATGGGAATGGATTTAATACCTGTTTATGAAGAAGGTAGTGATGAAGAGCACGGCATCGGAGCCATCAAGATATCTCCTGATGTAGTTCATAATTTGGGTGTCCAAATTGCTGAAGTTCAGACGGGCGTTATCCACTCTGAAATAAAGACTGTGGGTTATGTGAAATACGATGAAGAGCAATTAAAACATATCCATCCTCGTGTAGAAGGCTGGGTAGAAAAACTTCACATCAAAGCTTCTGGTGACCCAGTCAAAAAAGATCAGCCTCTATACGAGTTGTATTCACCTCAGTTGGTTAATGCTCAGGAAGAATATCTATTGGCGCTAAATCGAAACAATAAAAGCTTAATCAAGGCCGCTGAAAATCGACTAAAAGCATTACAGATTTCTAATGCCTTTATTGAGCAGTTAAAGCAGCATCGTAAAGTAACACATGCTATTACTTTCTATGCGCCGCAAGGGGGGGTAGTTGATAATTTAAATGTTCGTGAGGGGTTTTATGTTAAACCTGGAACAACATTAATGTCGATTGGAAAGTTGGATAAGGTTTGGGTGGAGGTAGAAATATTTGCACGACAAGCGTCCTTAGTTAAAGAAGGCTTGCCAGTTTCGATGACACTGGATTATTTGCTGGGCAAGCAATGGTTGGGTGAGGTTGACTATGTTTATCCTTCGATTGATCCCAAAACACGTACTCTCAGAGTGAGATTACGATTTAACAATCAGGACAGAATCCTTAAACCAAATATGTTTGCTGAAGTGAAGATATTTGCAGATAGCAAAAAACAATTTTTGCTTGTGCCCAACGAAGCGGTAATTCGTACAGGAACCCGTAATGTCGTGGTACTTGCGTTGGGTAAAGGTTATTTCAAATCTGTAGCTGTTGAATTAGGCGTCTCTGACAAAAACTATATTGCGATCACAGCAGGGCTAAAGGCTGGTGATCAGATTGTAGTTTCAGCTCAGTTTTTATTGGATTCAGAATCCAGTAAAACATCAGACTTCAAGCGCATGCATCACGCTAAAGACGAGGTAAGAGCAGCAGGGGTTCCTAATGATTAAAGCAATAATTCGATGGTCGATTACGAATCGATTCTTTGTCCTGATAGCTGCAGCTATGCTCGTGGCGGTAGGCCTATACTCAGTAAAAAATACACCGATTGATGCTATACCAGATCTGTCAGACGTGCAGGTTATTATTAAAACTAGCTACCCAGGTCAAGCTCCTCAAGTAGTTGAAGATCAAGTCACTTATCCGTTAACAACAGCTATGTTATCGGTACCGGGTTCAGTGACAGTACGTGGCTATTCTTTTTTCGGGGACTCTTACGTTTATGTAATTTTTGATGAAGATACCGATCTTTATTGGGCTCGCAGTCGCGTCCTTGAGCATTTGAGCCAAGTTGCCCCATCTTTACCCGAGAATGCTACTCCACAGTTAGGTCCAGACGCTACAGGTGTTGGTTGGGTTTATTTGTATGCGTTGGTTGATAAAACAGGAAACCATGATATTAGCGAGTTGCGCTCTCTCCAGGATTGGTTCCTGAAGTATGAGTTACAAACGGTCCATGGCGTTTCAGAAGTTGCTGCTATTGGAGGTATGGTCAAGCAATATCAGGTTCGTGTTGATCCAGAAAAATTACGAGCTTTTGATATGCCGCTCTCGCATATTCAGATGGCAATAAAACGAGCGAACCAAGAAGTGGGAGCGTCTGTCGTTGAGATGGCTGAAGCGGAATACATGGTACGTGCCTCGGGTTATATTAAAAATGAAGTTGACCTAGGGAATATTCCGTTAGGGGTTAACCAAAGTGGTACACCACTTTTGTTAAAAGATATTGCCGATATTGGTATTGGGCCACAAATGCGTCGAGGAATTGCGGAACTAAATGGAGAAGGCGAAGCGGTGGGTGGCATCATCGTAATGCGTTTTGGAGAGAACGCGCAAAAAACTATTGATGCGGTCAAAACCAAACTCCGCGATTTGGAAAAAAGTCTGCCTGAAGGTGTTGAAGTTGTCACAGTTTATGATCGCTCAGGTCTTATAGAGAGAGCGGTTAAAAATCTTTGGCAAACTTTGTTGATTGAGTTCATTGTTGTGGCTCTGGTATGCGTTATATTTTTGATGCATGTGCGGTCCTCATTTGTGGTTTTGATTAGTTTACCTATCGGTATTCTTGCTGCCTTTGTTGTAATGAATTTGCAGGGTATTAATGCAAATATTATGTCTTTAGGTGGCATAGCTGTTGCTATTGGTACGATGATCGATGGCGCTATTGTGATGATTGAAAATATGCACAAGCACATGGAACAAACCGACGTGACTGATGCTAATCGTTGGCATATTGTGACAAAAGCAGCTACCGAGGTTGGTCCAGCTTTGTTTTTTAGCTTGCTTATTATCACTGTGAGCTTTTTACCGGTTTTTGCACTCGAAGCACAAGAAGGCCGGATGTTTTCTCCTTTGGCATATACGAAGTCTTATGCCATGGCTGCTTCTGCAATTTTGGCAGTGACATTAGTGCCTGTTTTAATCGGTTTCTTTGTTCGAGGAAAGATAAAATCTGAAAAGGAAAATCCGGCTAACCGCTTTTTAATCAATGCTTATAAACCATTGCTTAATAAAATATTAAACAACCCAGGAAAAACTTTGTTAATAGCAGTTTTGATATTCCTTAGTACATTGTGGCCAATGAGTAAAATAGGCAGTGAGTTCATTCCTCCGCTGGATGAAGGTGATTTGATGTACATGCCGACAACTTATCCAGGAATTTCGATCGGTAAAGCGCGAGAGCTATTGCAACAAACTGATAAATTGATTGCCACTGTTCCTGAAGTGAAAACTGTTTTTGGTAAGGTAGGTCGCGCCGAAACTGCTACTGATCCTGCTCCATTAACAATGATAGAAACATTTATTCAACTGAAGCCGCAACGAGAGTGGCGTGATGGAATGACAAAGGAAAAACTCAAAGCTGAGTTTGATGCATTGGTTAAGCTGCCGGGCTTAACTAACGCATGGGTTATGCCAATAAAGACACGGATCGATATGCTTGCAACAGGTATTAAAACCCCCGTTGGAATTAAAATTGCAGGGTCTGAATTATCGGTTATACAGAGCATTGGTGAACAGCTTGAAGATATTCTTTCAGATGTTCAAGGTACAGCTTCAGTTTATTCAGAGCGTGTGGCTGGTGGTCGTTATATTAAAATCGATATCGACAGAGAAAAAGCTGCTCGTTTCAACCTTAATATTGCTGATGTTCAGCAAGTTATTGCAACAGCGATTGGCGGTATGAATGTCACGCAAACTGTTGAGGGTTTAGAGCGATACCCTGTGAATATTCGCTACCCTCAATCTTATCGTAACTCACCTGAACAATTATCCCTGTTACCTATTTTGACTCCATCTGGGCTGCGTATTGCTTTAGCAGACGTTGCTAAAGTATATATTGAAGATGGGCCTCCAGGCATTAAAAGCGAGAACGCTCGAATTAATGGTTGGACATTTATTGATATAGAAAATATCGATGTAGGTACCTATGTAGAAGACGCTAAAAAGGTGGTCGAGGAGAATTTAAATCTACCACCCGGTTATTCTATTAATTGGTCAGGCCAATATGAATACATGCAACGCGCAAAGGCCAAATTGACCTATATTGTGCCATTCACATTAGCCATTATTACCATATTGCTCTTCATGTGTTTCAAGCGCTTTGCTGAAACAGCCATTATTATGGGAACGTTGCCTCTAGGACTTGTCGGTGGTGTGTGGTTACTTTATCTCTATGACTTCAATTTCTCTATCGCCGTGGGAGTGGGATTTATCGCATTGGCAGGTCTGGCTGTCGAAACAGCTGTGATTATGTTGGTGTATTTAAACCAATCCTGGAATGAATTAATCAAGAAGGTCGATCAAGGAAGTGCAGAATTAAATCGTGAAACTATTATTCAATCTGTTCGGGATGGTGCAACGCTACGAGTTCGTCCAGTATTAATGACTGCAAGTTCTGATTTTGCTGGTTTATTGCCAGTATTTTATAGCACAGGCACCGGTGCAGAAGTTATGAGCCGGCTTGCTGCGCCCTTGGTGGGTGGCATAATAACAGCAATAGCTTTAACTCTACTGGTGGTGCCAACTGTTTATATGCTTTGGAAACTTGCAACGTTAAGCCGGCAGCAATGAGCCAGTCATGTCATTAGTTAACTACTTGATTTTACGGGAGTAGCACACTGCATTCTGCGTTTTCTGCGTTTTCTGCGTTTTCTGCATTTCTGCATTTCTGCATTTCTGCATTTCTGCATTCCATCGCAGTCTCCAATGGAGTTCATAACCCCTCCCGATCACAGTTGTCTGCTCACACCCCTATACAACTTTCAATTCTTCGCCATGACTCAACACCATGTTCAAAAACGGTTGTCTTTCCGGAATTGGATATCAGTACATTTTTTGCGCTGGAAGTGCCTACCATCGTAAAGCTTGCACCATTAGCACCGGGAGAGTTTAATTATGAATGTGGCGGGCGTGTTTGGTGCTTGATTGCATGGATGATGTTGTCGGGTGGCTTAGCTATTTTGAGTGCTGCGATCTATAATTCGGGAATTTGAGTGAATCCAGAAGGCGATTAAGCCATTGCCGCAGGCCGATTATGCGCTGACCAGTATTTATACTGAAATTATTGTTTTGGAGGCAAGGAAGGTAGAACTAGGTGAGCACTGATAACTCAACACTCTCTCTGCTGATGAGTATCGGAGATTATTTTCTCGATTGCTTTACAATTGTGGAAATGATGCCAGACGCACAGGTTTGTCTGTACGTTAACCAGGAATTTATCCAGCATACTGGGTATTCGACCGATGATACGCTTGGGAAAAATCTAAACTTCTTGCAAGGCCCAGATACCAGTCCTAAAGCCATTGATATCATGCACAAGGCATTCGCCGAATCATTGGCCTGTTGTACTGATGTCCTAAATTACCGAAAAGATGGAAGCAAGTTCATGAACCGACTGGTTATGCTGCCAATGATCCGGGGTGAACATAGGTACTATATTGGCTTTCAGAACGTGCTTGGTCACCCTTTCATTAAGGAATCACACAGATCGCATGGTGAGATTAATCATGTGCTCAATAACCTTCTTTCGACCCTGTTTATGAGCG
This sequence comes from uncultured Halieaceae bacterium, assembly GCA_938074045.1. Classification (GTDB taxonomy): domain Bacteria; phylum Pseudomonadota; class Gammaproteobacteria; order Pseudomonadales; family Halieaceae; genus CALJGI01. Next base: position 62,712 of record CALJGI010000029.1, on the reverse strand, counting down.
TGGAATCAGATCTGCTGCGGCGTGAACCAGTCGACGAACGATTGTCAGAAATTGGGAATATCTTCACAGCGATCAATACGTTCTGTCGAGGCGTCGACGACTTAGCAAAATTCGAGTCCTACAATCCGTTTACCTGAACTGCTGGCGTTTGAGGGGTGCCGGCCATGGATAATATGCACCGTACGGGGGCTCAAAGAAAAGCTTAAACAACTGGTGGATTGATTCACTCTGCGATGTTGAGCAGATTGTCTGCCTGTGACCTTATATGTATCGACGACATGTCTATATGAGCAGGATGGATTAAATGGGCTGGAAAAGCACTGTCGGGCCCTTCGCCAGCACTGGAGCCGGATTCCTGACTCCGTTAGGGAAGTGATCGTTGAAGTGGCCCCGGATCGTCCCGCCCTGACGCCCTAGGAAACTGGCCTGGCATATCACCTATGCGCATGATTATTTTGTCCCGGAATCTAGTATTTATCGGATTCTCTAGAGCCATGACCTGATCACCAGCCCCCAGTTTGTCGTGATGAGCGCTTCTGACAAGTTTCAGAATCCAACCGATAGGTCCACTGGACTATCCGAGGCCAGAGTTCGCCACAGGCCGCGCCTGTTATCAGAGAGTGGTCCCTGCCTCTTGCACCAATTATCGTGGAAAGAAAGTTTCTTGCTCAGGGCCGCTTGGTTGACGTTGTATCTGACTGTAGTAAAAAGTAATACAAGTCTTAACTAGTTAATCAGTTCACTTGGTATCATCTTGGCTGACGCTGCACACTCGCACGCTTCCTGCTGGAGAGTCACGAGCGAGTGCTCGCCGCAACACGCTGCCGCGAGCCCCCCTGCAGCCGCTTTCAAAAATAGAGGCGGCTAAGGCTCACATACCTCTCGTCTGGGATTACACTTCTTGGGTTTGCCGCCACCGCCACCAACGGTGACATCAGCAGATATGCTATCGGTCTGACCAACACTGTCAGTTACGGTAAGCGTTACTCCATAAGTGCCGGCGGCTGCATAGATGTGGCTTGGATTAGTTTCAGTAGAGACCGAGCTATCGCCAAAGTTCCACGCATAAATAAGGCCCGAGTTGTCGTCGCTACTAGTATTGGTAAACGTGCAGGTCAAGTCTGTACAAGATGAAGCGAATGCCGCAGTTGGGGCGCTGTCACCGCCACCACCGCCACCACTGCAGCTGCCAGAGCTTGCCAGCAAGTCACTGGCAGCTTTTGCCTGGACTATGCCATATCCGTGATAAACATCTTTGCCGCTAGCTCCAGCATCCAATGCGGATTGTTTGAGCGCCTCACGTATCTCCTCTCCGGTACAACTGCTGTGATTAGACCATACTAGCGCTGCAACACCTGCCACCGCTGGCGTTGCCATCGACGTACCGCTCATATAACCATAGTCGCTGGGGCCGATATTGATGATTGCACTGGTTGCACTGAAGACGGCGTCCCTGTCTTCCTGAGCTGCACCTACGGCAGGAATCTCGGTGTCGTTAGCCGCACCCAATGTTGCAGAAAGAGGACCTGGCTCGTTGTTAACGATTATAGCGCCAACGCCTCCTGCATCTTGACAGTTTTTCACTTTTTCATAAAAGGTAATGTCGCCCCTGTCTATTGCACAGATGTGTTCAGCCGCGCCGGATTCTGGTTGATCACCAATGCCAAAATTGAATACTGGAGCGCTCGCAGAACCCTCGTTTTCCATAGCGGATACCGTCAATGAATTGCCATCTACAGATGTGGTGGCAATTGATGCACCACCCGCAGGATAAGTCGAGAGCGTATTGACACCGCCTGCCGAGACTTCAACACAGATACCATCTTTTTCTGTTGCTCTCCTGCCACGCCCAGATGTGCAGGTAGGAAACTGTGAAAATGAGGCGATAACGTTATCTGCGTCGTTGGCGCCTACCATCATGATCGATTCATAGCCTGCAGGATAAGAGACCCTGTTGTTACCGTCATTACCCGCAGCCGCCAACACGAGGCCGCCGTTGGCCACGAAATTATTAAACGCATTTTCTTCTGTGTTGTTCGCTCCGCCGCCACCCAGACTCATTGATATGATAGTGGAGCCGGCGCCAGTGCATTTTTGGGCAGCGTAAGCCAGATCAGAAGAGTAGCCCCAGCCTGCGGCATTAAATACTTTGATGATATGCAGCGGCACGCCTGGAGCCATTCCCACAACACCAAAGTTGTTGTCGGCTGCCGCTATTGTGCCGGCAACATGTGTGCCATGAGGGCCGCCATCGCTGTCCCAGGCACCAGTGCCAGTGTCGTTATCACCTGTGATTACAGCCCAATCAAAATCCTGATTAAAGCCTCCAGTTTCGCCTTGTATTTGTGCGATTCCCGAGTCGATTACGCATACCTTTTGCGAGGCCAAATCCCCCGCACTGAGCAGGTTCGCTTGAGACTGCACGACAGCGTAAGGAGTGACCTGGGTTGCCATTGGGTTGCCGGGACTATCACTGAACAAGGCCATGGGATAGCGGCGCATGTCCTCCTCAACCATAAGAACACTCGGGTGATTCAGTAAACCTTTCACATCGCTCAAGGATCGTCCGGGGAATTCGGCAGCAAAAAAGCCTGTTGCTTCCAGCTTGACTGCACCTCCCGCTCTTTTAGACAGCGCCATCATCAGGCCTTTATCGGCCTCGTCGACTTGAATAACATAGCGACTGTCCTCGGCCAGGGTTGAGGCCCCGACGACAGAGCAAACTAGGGCAAGTGACAATTGACTCAGTGATTTCCTCAGCTTTGAGCAGCGTATGGAGTTTTTCATAATTCTCATTTTTTTCACCCAATAAAATACTGACTGTTTTTGCAGTGCTTGGCGCAATGCTCATTAAACGCTGGCAGAAGTGACAGGTTGACGCCCTTATGCGCAATGTAAACGATGCGAAAGTATACGCCTTTTTGCACTTAAGATTCCATCTGGTAGATGTGGAATATGTTCCGAAGTTCTGTGTCTAGTTAACCTTGCTGCTAAAACTTGAGATCTCAAAAGTTATAGCTACATCATCCTGGTCATTGGGTCGGAAATGGGTTCGGATTGGGAAGAGTCGGTGTGTGCATGAAGAAATGGTATAAAAAACAAATATATATAATCAATTTGGGGTCTTTTTGAGGTGCGCGTCGTCAGCCAACTTGGGACCAATCGGCACTGTTTTAAAGAGACTTTTCACAAAGCCGTCCGGTTTGCTTGGTATATGCTCGTGCAAGCGCTCTTGATGCTCTCGGCATGATTGATCTAGCTTGAATCACCAGTAAGACTTGTCCATGGGCAAGATTGACGAAATAAGTGTGGGATCAAAGACACTGGGCGGGACGATGCCCACCTTTGGCTAATCCACTATCGGCCGCAGAGAGCTCTGACTGGCGTCACCGCGCAAGCGCAAGCTCTTGGATCTGATTACTTTCGGAGCCGAGAGCATCAGAGACAGACCAACTGAGAATATTGCAACAAATCAACTATCTTGCAGCACCAGGTGCGTCCGGGCCCAGATTTCCGGACTTGGGTGATCTGAATTGCTCAACCGAGCGTATCAAACATTATCCGGGCGGGTGTCCCGGTGATACATAGTCTTCTATGAGAGGGTGGTGTTTATGGACAAGATGTTTTTATTAAGCAGTGATTATGTTGGTGTAACGTTCTGGTTGGTGTCTATTGCGATGATGGCCGCTACAGTGTTTTTCCTCTACGAGGGAGCGCAAGTGAAGAAAGAATGGCGCCTTTCTTTATTGGTGGCCGGCTTGGTTACCCTCGTTGCAGGGGTGCACTATGATTATATGCGAGACTTCTGGGTCGTGGAGCAAACAACACCAATCGTCTATAGGTATATCGATTGGTTAATCACGGTACCGTTACTCATGATCGAGTTTTATCTGATTTTGAGAGCGGTCGGTGCTGCCATCGGTGTTGGCTCCTTTCTGCGGTTACTCCTTGGCACTTTGGTGATGCTAATTTTTGGCTTTCTCGGCGAAGCAGAATTGATGAACGTTACGGTCGCTTTCTGGTTGGGCATGGTTGGCTGGGCTGTGATTATCTTTGAAATTTTTGGAGGGAGTGCCGGAAAGGCAGCGAAGACAGCTGGATCTGCGGTTGCATCAGCCTTCAACTTCATGCGATTGATCGTGCTCATCGGTTGGGCTATTTATCCGGTTGGGTATGTGTGGGGCTACATGATGGGCGGCGTGGACGAAGGGGCGTTAAATATGGTTTATAACCTCGCTGATTTCGTGAACAAGATTCTCTTCGGTCTCGTGATTTGGCATCTTGCTGTAAAAGAGTCCGGTGGTGTGAATCACTCTCACGATTAGACCAATTGCAAGGGTGGGCGTTAGCCTGCCACTGCACCGTCCTGGGCTAGTGGATCATGGCCGAATAGGGCACCATCGGTGCCCTATTCTTTGCCAGAGCCCGCCGACTATGGGTGCCTGGAATCGTAAAGGACGCCGATCCGGGGGTACTTGCAGGGCTTTAGCGATTTTCCGTTAATTGGCACCGGATGATACGCTATGTTAGAAACGGGTGGGCTGTTTGAACAGAGGCGGTGGATAATTTCCAAGCAGCTGCAGCGTTGACGGCCGGGGAAGATATCGCATCGCAATAACTTTGGATGGACTGGAACCCGACGAGCGGGTTTTGAGCTGGCGCGTCGCCATGGTGCGAAGCCGAATATTTGCATACTTGGTGTCGTAGAAGGTAGAAAAGTGATCCATCAGATGGGTGGAGGTCTATGCCGACCGGGCTTTGCCTGATTCGAAATCAGGTGATCCGTTGTGGGATCCTGTAGCATGGACGGTCAAACATCTTCCATTCTCAATACTTTCGCACCGCGCACATGTCCGAATTTAAGCTCCAATAGTGTCGGGCGAGCTGCAATACCAGGTGGCCAGAGCCACCGAACCCCGTCAGTCCCAAAACCTGCCCGTTTTCTGCTTCGCATAGTGAAAGTGACCGATAGCCAATCGCGCCAGCGCATAGCAAGGGCGCGGCCTGCTGCGCATTCACCCCATCTGGAATTTTATGCGCGAAGTTTTCGTCTATAACCATGTACTGGGCGTAGCCGCCATTGATATCCCGGCCGGTTGCGGTGAACTCGGGGCAAAGATTCTCCAGGCCACGTTGACACAAATCACAGCCTCCGCAGGCCCCGCCTATCCATCCTACCCCGACCAACTCACCTATCGGATGGAGGCTGGCTTCTGAACCCTGCGCTATGACTTCGCCCACCGCCTGGTGGCCGGGGATCACTGGCAATACTGGTGGCGGCATACGGCCCTCTATGCATATGCCTCATCAGATTAAAAAGCGTGCCCAGAGAAAGCGGGCGGCGTAAACAGGGTGATTTGTCCACCCAATGCATATAAAGCTCTTCGGCGGATGGTCACTGCTGTTACAGAGACAATCATTTGATATTTTTTAGTAGATACTGGCCATTGAGACTTAAAGATAGCGCTCAACATAGAGAAAAATGTACACAGCTGATAGTTAGATTTTGGAACTTGTTCGACGTTCGGCGGAGGTTCCGCTCTAAAACTCGTTGCAAATCCTGGACTTTATGACACAGTGCTAGCTTGAGGTTTCGCAGAAGGGTTCTGTCTTGCCGTTTGGTGAGAGTGGATGGCAGAAAAGCCGTTACAGATCTTTCGCTTATGGGCCTGGAGAGATCCATTTTGAAGTGTTTGTAATCAGCCGGGGGGCATCTGTATATGCGAGCTCCATTTTTAAACGGTACATTCCGGGCACATGGGTGATGGCTTATTCCGGTCAGGAGAATACAGAGGCAGTCATGGTTAATGTTCGTCATCTTTTTTTAGTCCTTCTGTTGGTCGGCCTGGCATCGGCCTGTAGTGACGGATCGGATATGTCTGCTGTCGGCCCCGTTGCCCTGCCTTTACCGCCCGAAAGGTCACTTAGCGGTTGTGCTGAAACAAATAATTGTGTGTCCAATCCCGAGTTGGTAATCGGCGCTGAACGCCCGGCCCCCGTTCATATTCCTACCGATTACACGCCCACCACAAAGTATCCTCTGATTGTGTTTCTGCATGGTTACAGCAGTGCAAATGGTGTGTTGCAGTCGTCGTACCTGGGTCTAACTCAGCGCGTCGATGCTGGACAGTATGTACTTGTTATGCCTGACGGCACCAAAAACACCATGGGAACCCAATTCTGGAACGCTACTCCCGCCTGTTGTGCCGCGGTGGCGGAGTTTGAGGATGGTTCCGGCGAGGATTACACCCAAGTAGATGATGTGGCTTATGTGCGCAGCCTCATCGAGGAAGCCGCCGCCAATTTCAGTGTGGATGTGACTAAAGTGGGTTTGTTTGGATACTCCAATGGTGCTTTCATGGCGTTGCGCATGGTGTGCGAGGCATCAGATCTGGTGACATCGGTTGTTAGTCTTGCCGGCTCTACCTTTGCTGAAGCGGAAAGTTGTGCACCTGCCACGTTCCCGGTCGATGTCCTCGCCATCCATGGGGATGATGATCAAACCATTTCTTACCAGGGTGGCGAAATAGGTGGTGCCCTCTATCCCAGTGCTCCTGAAACCGTCGGCCGGTTCGCGGAGCTGGCGGGATGTGATATTGCCAACCCGGTCATGGGTGCCGATATCGACGTGGTTGCCAGTCTGGACGGCGACGAAACCTCGGTACTCACCTATGAGGACTGTCGTGACGATGTAACTGTGGAACTGTGGACCGTGGCGAATGGACCGCATACACCTTTCCCCTGGGCTCCCAGCGGTCAGGATGCCTATGTCGAGTGGTTGCTTGGTGTGGATACGGATTAGGCCACTCTTACAATTCCCACTTCTTGCCGATGGCGTACAATATTCTCCGAGTTGGGGATTCGGTGGAGTAAGTTAGAGGCTATTCATGGGCGACATCACGCGAAGGGATTTTATCAACGGCACTTTAGTTGTCGGTAGCGGATCAGTTCTGTCGATGGGTCTTCCGGGTTGCGCTGCGATGTCTTCGCTGGCTGCAGCTTACTATCCACCTGCACTAACTGGTCTGCGGGGGAGCCATCCCGGTTCCAACGACCATGCCCACGCCAGGGCCTGGAGTCAAAAGACCGATTGGGGTCCGACCCAAAAACTGGACGAAAGCTATGATCTTATTGTTGTTGGTGGGGGTTTAAGCGGTCTGGCCGCCGCGTATTTCTACCAGCAGAAAAATGGATTCGAGAGCAAGATACTGATCCTCGACAACCACGACGACTTCGGTGGCCATGCAAAACGCAATGAGCACTCGGTCGATGGAAAATTGCTAATCGGCTACGGGGGCTCGCAGACTATTGTTGAGCCGCACGACGCCAATCCGGTGGTACTCGAGCTGTTGCGGGATATTGGCGTGGATCCCCAACGCTTTGAATCGGCCTATGACATCGACTTTTACCGGCGTCATGGGTTGGGCGCTGTCACCTATTTCAGCAAGGAGGTGTTTGGCGAAGACAAAGTGGTCAGGCACCCCTACTGCAATTATCCGAACTACGTCGAAGGCCTGCTGACCGCCAAAATATCGAATGAGGAGGCGGCGAGGTGTGCGCCTTTAAGTGAACGCGGCAAGCGCCAGTTGTTGCAGGTACTCAATGGCGGACTCCATATGATAGATGTGCCCGCTGAGCAGATGTCGGACTACATCTATTCCCACTCCTACTTCGAGTACCTCAAGCAGACTCTGGGAGTGGATGATCCTGGGGTGTTGCGCATGGCACGCCACTCCGCGCTGGACTGGGCCAGTGCGGGAACCGACGTTATGAGTATTGGGGCGGCCAAGAGTGCTGGTGCTATGGGCTTTGAACATGTGCCGGTTTATGACGAAGATAATCCTTATATTCATCACTTTCCGGATGGCAACGCGGGCGTAGCCCGGGCACTGGTCAACCGGATGATTCCTCAGGTCGCTCAGGGAGACAACGCCGAAGAATTGGTTTTATCGAGATTCGATTATAGTCAGCTCGATCACGCGGGTCGTTCCGTCCGTATCAGGTTGAACAGCACCGTGGTTGATGTTCACCACCTGGGAGACTCCCGGGATGCCGGGGAGGTATCGATACAGTACATCAAAGACAATGCCGCGTATCGGGTGAAGGCTGGGGCAGTGGTGATGGCCTGTTACAACATGATTGTTCCCCATATCGTCTCTGATCTTCCAGCTGCACAGGCGGCAGCGCTGAGACAGCAGTCCAAGAGCCCACTGCAGTACACCTCTGTGGGGCTGAGAAACTGGCGCGCATTCCGCGACCTGGGAATTGGCATGGCAATGTCACCCGGCAATATGCACCAGGCGGTTATGATGGACTTTCCCGTCAGCATGGGGGGTTATCAGTACACTCAGAGCCCCAACGATCCCTGTGTGATTCAGATGATCAGTTGTCCTTACGGTGAAACGGTAGGTGCGCCCCGGTTGGAGCAATTCCGCGAAGCGCGATACCGCATGCTAGGGATGCAGTTTTCCGATTATGAAGCCGAAATCAGAAACCACCTGGGGAGCATGCTGGGAGATTCGTTTGAATTTGATCGAGATGTGGCTAGTATTTCGGTTAATCGCTGGGCACACGGCTATACCATCGCGGGACCAGGCGACACCACTGAGCGGGGTCGCCAACCCTTTGGTCGTATTACCATTGCCAATTGCGACTCGGCGCCGGGTGCGGACGCCAAAACCGCCATTATGATGGCCCATCGCGCGGTCGGAGAACTGAGTTAGGTCTGCGGGTCAGACAGGACACTTTTACCTGTGCCTAAGCAGCTAACAATAGCTATGATGGCATATCGAGCTGGAGAGGAATTATCCCATGCGACTACAGCTACAAACCTGGTGTGAGGTAGAGCAGTACCTCGAGCAAAGCACCGGCATTCTTATTCCCATCGGCTCGACAGAGCAACATGGTCCTAATGGCTTGATAGGCACCGATGCGCTCACCGCCGAAAAGGTGGCGCAGACAATAGGTGAAGAGCAGGGTGTGCTGGTGGCACCCACGATTAATGTCGGTATGGCGCAACACCACATGGCCTTCGCCGGCAGCATGACACTGCGACCAAGCACGCTGTTAGCTGTGATAGGAGACACCGTGTCCTCCCTGGTCACGCACGGTTTCACGCATATGATGTTTATCAATGGTCACGGTGGAAACGTTGCCACATTGGACAGCGCCTATTCCGAAATTTATGCGAAGTACAGTTTCGCCAGCCAGGAATGCCCGGTGAATTGTAAGACCGTCAACTGGTACACCGGCAGGCGAATTGGAGAGCTATCCAGAAAGCTGTATGGCAGTGCCGAAGGTCACCACGCAACGCCATCTGAGGTAGCGTTTACCTACTTTCTTCATCCCGACCATAATAAGAACGTCACACTGTCGCCGGAGCAAGCGCCGTACGGCACCATTCGCGATGCCGCGAATTATCGAGAACAATTCCCGGATGGCCGTATAGGATCGAATCCCGGGTTGGCCACTGCTGAAGACGGCGAGAAGGTCTGGCGCGCTGCCGTGGATGATGTCTATGAAAAATACGAAAGTTTTTTGAGCGAAGCCTAGAACTGGTGCTTCTTATATAAAATGTACCAGCAACAATCATCTTCTAACCCTGGGCAGATCGCCCCAGTTGTCAGGAACAGAGTGTCGTAGCCATGCATGATTTACAGTTTTATCTTGATGAGTTCGCCAAGGATGATCTGATATACATTTTTCTGCCGATCTTCCTGTTGGCATTGGTGTTGGAGTACTGGTTCGACCGCAAGCGACATCTCAACCTGTTTGACCGTCGGGACACTATTGCCTCGCTCTGGATGACGGTGTTTGTCGTGTTTGTGGATTTATTGCCCAAGCTGGGCGCCGTTATCGCCTTTTACCATCTCCACCAGATCAGCCCACTCGCCGATGTGATACAGCGCCAGTGGTGGGCATGGGTGTTGCTGTTCTTTCTCGACGACATTACCTACTACTTTATGCACCGGGCCAACCACGAGGTGCGATTTCTCTGGGCGGGACATGTGTCTCACCACTCAGCCATTAAAATGAATTTTGCGACCGCTCTGCGCCAGGGTGTGTTCGAGCGTGTCCACAAGTATTTTTTCTGGCTGCCACTGCCCCTGCTGGGGTTCGACCCACTGATGATATTCACGGTGATGTCGGTCAACCTGTTCTATCAGTTCTGGCTGCACACGGAATTGGTTGCCAGCTTGCCGGACTGGTTCGAGCGGGTTTTTAACACGCCCTCGCATCACCGTGTACATCACGCCTCGAATATCCGGTACCTGGATTGTAATCACGCCGGTGTTCTCATTATCTGGGACAGAATATTCGGTACCTTCTCCCAGGAAGTGGAGGGGGAGCCGCCGGTGTACGGGCTGACCACAAACATCACTTCGTACAACCCTTTTTCTGTCGCCACCCACGAATACTCTAGTATCGCCGCTGACTTACGTCGCGCTGACAAACTCCGCGACAAGCTGTCCTATGTGCTGAAGGCGCCTGGTTGGAGTCATGATGGGGAGGATCGACGGGCCAAGGTTCTGCGGGCAAAACTGGCTTAACGAAGGCTAACGGCCGCTTCTGTGGTCCTCTCTGAGCTGTTGTTGGTGCTATTAGCTCATTATTTTGCCTAATCACGGCATTTTTGCTCAATTTCCAGCCCGGTGTTTGCTCGACAAAGGTGTGTGGTGGTATTTTCCCGCACCGGTCATTTACCTGCATATAACGAGAGCCCCATGAACATAAGTCATAGACTGTCTGTTGCTGTACTCGCTGCCCTGGCATCACAGGTGTCAGCACAAAACCTGATGCTGGAAGAAGTGGTTGTCACGGCCACCAAACGCGTAGTGGGTATGCAGGATGTACCCATCGCACTGTCTGTTGTCAGTGGTGAGAAAATTACCGAACAGGGTATAGGCTCACTGGAAGACATGGCTGTATTCATGCCCAATGTGCATATCGCCGAGGGTGGTGCTGGTGATCAGCTGTTTATCCGCGGTGTTGGCTCAGGTATTAACTACAGCTTCGAGCAATCAGTAGGTACCTTTATAGATGGTGTGTACTTCGGTCGGGGCCAGGCTTCGCGCAGCGCGTTTCTGGATATCGCGCGGGTAGAGGTACTGAAAGGCCCGCAGAGTACGCTGTTCGGCAAGAACACCATTGCTGGCGCGATCAATATTTCGACCAATGGACCCACCGACGAATTTGAGGGGCGTATTGAGGTTACATCCGAGCCTGAATTTGATGGCTGGGGTGCTACATTGACCCTGTCTGGCCCAATTAGTGACAATTTTGGCGCGCGTCTTGTTGTTAAGCGGGACGAGACCGATGGCTATATGGAAAATACCTTCAAGGGCCGTGACGAGCGTCAAGCAGAGAACACGGTGGCTCGTGTCACCTTCGACTGGAGACCGACAGACGATCTGGACCTTCGCCTCAAGTACGAAACCGGCAGTACCGATACGCTGGGCCGTCAAGATATGGTTTCTATCTCTACACCATTTGCCACTAGCCGTTACCAGGCTGCTGATCCAAACTTCTCCGCCGGATTTGGCTACAAGAAATCCAGCGATAATATCATCAGCCCCTTTGGTGATGACCAGTTCCATGACAGCGAATGGGATATCACCACGCTGACCGCGGAATGGGCGTTGGGTGAATACACCATTGAGTCCGTCACCAGCTATGTGGATTACCAGTTTACCAACTATCTGGACTCGGATTACGGTCCACTGCAGTTCCTCGCCCGGGGTCGCGACGAGCAGCACAAACAGTTCAGCCAGGAACTGTTGTTCAGTTCGCCCGTCGGTGAAACCTTTGAGTACCTGGCAGGACTTTATTATCAGGATGAAGAACTTGAACACTTCAAGGTTACTGATGTGTTGCTTTCTGCCGCCAGTATCGGCGACGGCAGCCTGGACGCCAGTGGCTACGGCACTTTTAATCAAGATGCCAGCACTATATCCGGCTTTTTGCAGGGTACTTTTAATATCAGCGATACGTTTCGCGTTATTGCCGGTGTTCGCTATTCCAAAGACGAGAAAGAGATCGAGAAGATTCAGGACTCGGCGGATTTGTTTACGACAACTCCGAACCCGGGCCTTGCGGGTATCTATGATGCAGTGCTCAATTTCTCGACCGACCACAGTTTTGTTGACGGCGTTGCCACCCGCTGCCCTGGCATTACTTACAATTGCGTTTCTGAGCCCTTTGATACAAAACGCGATAAAAGCAACGTGACTGGTGACCTTACGCTGCAGTGGGATGTATTGGACGACACCATGGCCTATTTCAAGGTCGGCAATGGTTACAAGGCATTCGGTTATGACGAAGCCAATGGTCGAGGCCTTGTCGAAGCTCAAGCTTACGAAGAGGAGAGTGTCGTCAGTTATGAACTTGGCGCCAAGCTGAACTTGTTGGGCGGTCGAGCACGCATGAACATCGCCGTATTCTTCAGTGAGTTCGAGGACGTTCAGGTCAGTACCTTTGATGGCAATGCTGGTTTCGTCGTTGGTAATGCAGCGGAGAGTGAGTCCAGCGGCCTGGAAGTGGACGGATCCATTGTGCTGACAGAAAACTTGACCTTGAGTGCTGCCTTTGCCTATCTGGATGCCACCTACAAGTCATTCCCCGATGCGGCCTGTAATGAGCCTCAGATCATTGAATTCATCGCGGCGGGTGGAGCGCGTTCTGGTTGCGTACAGGATCTCGCTGGTGAATCCCTGCAGTTTTCACCGGAGTTGTCTGGCAGCCTGGCGCTGGATTACTACACGCAGATTTCCGATAATCTGGAGGTTAGATTCACAACTGACGTGATGTACACAGATGATTACGATTACGCCAATGACCTGGATCCAGCGCTCGCGCAAGACTCCTACGTCAAGGTCAATGCGCGTATTCAGCTGTCTGACATGGATGATACCTGGAGCCTCGCGATACTGGGTAAGAACCTGACCGATGAGAAGACCTCAACCTGGGGTAATGACGTACCACTGGCTGGGCAGGGATTTACGCAGACCTACTTCCAGCATATTGACCCGCCGCGCAGCATCGAAATCCAGGCGGCGTACAACTTCTAAGCTAGTCTCATAGAGATCTGGCACTCCTCTCGGGAGCGCCAGATTTTTCTCTCCAGGCTACGGAAGAATTTTCTAGTCCGGATAAACGCCCTTTAGTGCATCTCTGAGCTGAGTCAGTACACTCAATTCGCTGAACTGATCATCCTTTGCGTAGCCCAGATATACTGCAACCAGGTCTTTCCTGGGATTGATAAGCAAGCCCTGACCTGCCCAGCCTCCTTTGTACACATCGTCATTGTTGTACACCACATCCCACTGGTAGACGTTGTGGCGAACTTCGCTCATGAAATCATCAGACTCGGGAAAGCGCGCGTTTTGGTAAAGTTCGGGTCGGCCGCCGCTCAGGATCATATCCAGATAGGCCTTCGGTACCAATCGTTCATTTGAAACCCTGGTATAGCTTGGCGTAAAAAGCAGGCCGAACCGGGCCATATCCCGGGCTTTTGCTATAAATCCACCCGTACTAAGTGCTATGCCATAGCGGGCGGCAAAGATAGCAGCATCGCCTTCGGCACCGATCTTGTGCCAAAACTCTTTCGTGACCGCATCCTGAAAAGGCATATTCATCAGCCTCTCAACTATCCAGCTCAACACAAAGGTATTGGTCCCGCTATAGTCAAAACCCACCCCCGGATCTGCCCAGCGACCCGGTCGCATAGTGGCGAGCGCTTCGTAGGGCGTGTCGGCTGTCTTATCTGATCGAACGGCGTCATCCAGGGATGCCTCAAATTCGTAATAGCAAGTGCCCCGGCTATACTCGCCGTCGGAGCAGTCAATACCTGATGCCATATCCAGCACGTTGCGAACACTGACCCCCGCAAAATCGGATTCGGATAGCTCTGGCAGGTAGTACTCCACAGATTTGCTGACGTCGATTTGCCCGCGATCTTCCAGAATCGCGATCAGTGACGACGCAAGCACCTTGGTAACAGACCACCAGATAGGCTTCTCGTACTCCTTCATCCGTGCATAGTGTTCGAAGACTATATTGCCTTTATGTAGGACGACCACGCCCATACTGGTGGAATGGTCGCTGTCGAGAAAATCCACAAACCGCATGTTTCCATCGGGCGTGTCGACCTTGAAATCTGCAATATCGGTACGCAACTTGTATTCGAGTTCACTGACTGGTCCGTCCCGATATACCGGTACCGTCGGAAAGATTGCCTGGATATTTTTATTATTCCAGGCCATATCATCTCCCGTTGGGGTCCACCACACCTCTTCGGCAGGATCCGGTATGCGCTTGTGCTGACGCAGGTTTTCCTCAACGGTTGCTGCTGGTTCAAAGGGCTCGCGGTTGTTGTTACCCATTAACAAGGTCGACCAGATGGTCAGGACGACAAAGAGGCTTACGTGTCTCAAGATGCTGTCCTCAAGATGGTAAATGGACGACGGCAGAACGCTATCAGGTATTCTGCCGCTGCTGGTGGTCGAGCTCGCGAAAATACTGTTGTAGGTCGTCAAAGCCACCGATGTGTTCGTCGCCGAAAAATATCTGTGGCACGGTATGGCGTCCACTTTTAGTGAGCATTTCCTCAAACGCGGCATGATTACCGGTTACTTCAATGGTTTTGTATTCCAGGTTCCTGGCATCCAGCGTTGCACTTGCTGCGCGGCAGTAGGGGCACCACTGCTTGGAATACATGGTGATATCGGTCATGTTGGTTGTCCGGTGCACGAATTCTGAAAGTGACAGTATACGCGTTCTTGCTGGTTGAATTCTTCACGAAACCACGCTGGATTTACGCTGAGGACTGCTCATTCAGCCATCCGTTGAGGCATGCCAGCTCGGTACGCCAGGCTTCCTGCTTTGCGGGCTTCTGAAATTTTGGTTTGCGCGCCAGGTCCTGTTCGATCAGAGATTCCAGTTCACACATGCGCTCCAGCACCTGTTCTTCTTCCAGCTGTTGTGAGACCTGGCTTTGACTCGTCGACGCCGAACTGTGTTCCTCTCCTGCGGTCGCAAAGTCCAATGACGTAATACGGTCAAAGTACTCACCCGGATCCAGTATCTCCGTCATTACCCCTTCGTGAACCCACCAGAAACGCGTTGCCGTATTCTCGATAAAACGTCGATCGTGACTGGTAAACAGCAGGGAAACGCCGTTTTTGGTGAGATCAATTTCCAACTGCTCCTTACCCTGCAGATCGATGTGGTTGGTGGGTTCGTCCATGATCAGCAGATTGGGCTGATCCAACTGGAATGTCAGTAGCAGCAAGCGTGCTCGCTCGCCACCGCTGAGCACATTCACGGACCGCGAATGATCCAAATAGGCGAAGCCCCAATTGATGAGGGTTCTCCTCACCAGCTCATCGTCGCAGTGGCAGTGATTACTTACCCAATCCATCATGCTCAGGTTTGATTCAAAGTGCGCCAGCTCCTGGTCAAAGTAACCTATCTTCACATTAGGGTTGAAACGAATGGTCTGCTGAGCACCGGTTCCCTTGTTGAAGTGAGCCAACAGGGTTTTGATACAACTGGATTTCCCGACGCCGTTGTCCCCCAGCAGGGCAACCCTGTCACCCGGCTTAAAGAACAACTCGCCGACGGAAAACAGCGGGGTGTCATCCGGCGCGCATATCTGCTCGTGATCGATCACGAACAGCTGTTTTGATCTGAGCAGCTCGGCATCGACCTCGAGGGAGAGCGTTGATCCTTCGGAGACAAAGGTGACGTCAGATTCCAGTTTGTCGATACGCTTTTCCATGGACTTGGCCTTGCGGGCCAGCTTCTTGTTATCGTACTCACGCCCCCATATAGCCAGACGTTTCGCGCTGGCCTTGAGCTGACCAATCTTCTTTTCCTCTTCGGCGCGGGTTTTCTCGTTCGCCTCATCCAGTTCCGCCAGCGCCTGGCGCGCACCTGTATAGGAAAGCGGGAAGCTATAGCAACGTTGGTCCCGCAGCCACAGGGTTTGCTGGGTCACGCCGTCCAATAGATCACGATCGTGGGAAATCATGATAAATGATGGAACTGTTTCGCGACTGAGATAGCGATGCAGGAAGTAGAGGGCGCGGGAGTCCATGTGGTTGCCCGGTTCATCCAGAAGCAACAGCTCCGGGTCACGAATAATAGCCCGGGCAAAGGCCACCAGGTTTTTCTGCCCGCCACTCAGACGACTGGTTTCACGTGAGCGGGTGGCAGCATCAAAGCCCAGGGCGTCCAGCAGGGTTTCCACCCGGTAGCTTTCTGCTGCCCTGTGTTCAGGATCGATACTCTCCACCACGGCCTCAAGGGGTGTCATTGACTCGAGCGCGGGGTCGAGAAACTGTTCGACCAGCCCGATACTCAACCCCCGTTGGAAGGACAATCGGCCTGCATCCGGTGTGTTTCTGCGACTGATCAGGCTGAGCAGAGTAGATTTTCCGGAGCCGTTATCGCCCACGAGACCGATTCTGTCACCGGGATTGATATGGAAGGAAAGACCATCGAAAAGTGTTTTTGTACCGGCTTGGTAGGCCAGTTCTATGGCTGAAATGTAAGACATAATCCACCTATGCGCGCAATTTTAATAGGCACAGATGAGCGCTGGGATTTCAGCAAAAAAGAGCGGGGTATCAGCGAATCTGTGCGTTTAACAAAACGGACGAAATTGCGCTGCGTAGCGGTCGCCTAAACAGTATGCGTAATCAAACGCACATGTATATGCAATTGCTTGCACCGGAGCCTCCCTGATGAGTGGATTTGATAACAAGCCTAACCGCCGGCGAAACACATTTCAATCGCCGTTGTTCCGACGCCGGCAGGTTCCTTTATTGTTTTTGCAGCCGCTGTCCGCGGATGGCTTGCTCAATAACATAGGCTCTTATTTCTTCCGCCTGTTGTTCGTTGATGAATTCGGACATGGCAGCCATGCCTCGTGCGGCCAACGAACCATCGATGACCACACTCTTCCAGGCGTTGGCATCATGTATAAACGCTGAACCCCGTAAATCTGGAATCAGCAACCCGGACACGGCATTCAATCCGTGGCAGCCCATACAGGTGTCCTGATACTCGGCAAAGCCGCGTCGAATGGCGTCGGCGTCGGCAAACTGTTCCGGCGGATTAAAGGTGACAGTGGGCTGCCAGTCGACGGCGGGCAGGGATTCCCTTCCTCCCAGCTTGAAAGTCAACACACGGGAAATATTCGGTAGTGATTCACTGCGCACGTACTCGCCAAAGACCAGCGCGTAAGCACCGCCCCATCCCGCGTTGATCGTGAGATATTGCTCGCCATCCAGTTCGTAGGTGACCGGAGCGGCGACGACGCCCGTTTGGGTAGCGAAATCCCACAGTTGCTCACCGGTGTCCGCGCGAAACGCCACCAGTTTGCCATCGGCAATACCCTGAAACACCAGATTGCCCGCTGTCGTGAGCGTGCCGCCATTCCAGGGGCCGGCGTGTTCCACATGCCAGGCTTCGGTATTGGTCACCGGGTTCCACGCCAGCAATCGACCCTTCATCAGCGCGCGCAGGGCGTCTCTTTCTGCCTGAGCATCCGGCAGGCTGCCGACAATTCCGTCAGCCCCGGTATTGGCCCCTCCAGGTCGATAGCGGAAATTTTCCGGCTGGCCATACATGGCGGGAAAATCGAGTACCGGAATGTAGACCAGGCCCGTGTTGGGGTTGTACGACATAGGGTGCCAGTTATGGCCCCCAAGATATGACGGCACAATCATAAAGGGTTGATCGGTGTAGCGGGCGCCTTCCACTTCAACAGGGCGTCCGGTTTCCATGTCTACATGTGTCGCCCAGGTTAAGTCGATGTAATTGTTGGCACTGATAAGCGAGCCGTCAGTGCGATCTATTACATAGAAAAAGCCATTCTTCGGTGCCTGCATCAGTACCTTGCGCGTGGACCCCTTTATCTCCATATCTGCCAGGATAATGTGCTGGGTAGCGGTGTAATCCCAGGTTTCTCCGGGCGTGGTCTGATAGTGCCACACGTACTCTCCGGTGCCAGGACGCAACGCTACAATGGAGGATAGGAAAAGATTATCGCCGCCACCGGGGGAGCGAATCTCGCGATTCCAGGGGGTACCGTTGCCCACACCTATATATAGCAGGTCCAGTTCCGGGTCGTAGGCCATGCTGTCCCACACGGTGCCGCCACCGCCAATTTCCCACCACTCGCCCTTCCAGGTGTCAGCAGCCATCTTCATGGCGTCATTTTCAAATCCATCCGTCGGGTTCCCTGGAACGGTGTGGAACTGCCACTTTCGATCGCCGGTCGCGACGTCGTAGGCAGCAATAAATCCGCGCACACCAAATTCCGCGCCGCCGTTGCCGATGAGAACAAGGCCGTTAATAACCCGAGGTGCACCGGTGATGCTGAAGGGCAGTTCGGGATCGACGGTGGCGACTGACCAGTTTAACTTGCCGGTCGCGGCATCCAGGGCTTCGAGACGACCATCGATGGTCCCTACAAAGATCTGGCCCTGCCAGACGGCAACGCCACGATTCACCGGCCCGCAGCAGAGATGACGCTGTTTGTCTCGGGCTACCTGGGGATCGTAGGTCCACATCAATTTGCCGCTGCGGGCATCGAGGGCGTGTACGATGCTCCAGGCACTGGTCGTGTACATGACGCCATCGACCACGAGTGAGGTGGCTTCAATCCCACGCTGGGTTTCGAGATCAAAGCTCCAGGCCAGCCCAAGATCAGCAACCGTACCCGGATCGAGCTGTTTCAGCGGGCTATAACGCTGTTCTGCATAGGTCCGACCGTGGGTCATCCAGTTGGCGGTATCGCTTTCTGCAGCTAGCAATCGAGCGGCATCTACCTGCGCTACTTGAGCCACCTCGGTGGCGCTATCCGAGTTGTTGCCTGTTGCGGCGGGAGAGTTTTTCTCATCAGAGCAAGCGGTGAGCGCAATTGTGATGATCAGAAGTTGCAGGAAACGGTGACCCATTGTGGCGTCCTTAAATGCAGGAGTCGTCGAGTGCTGCAGTATAAGCCGAACGGAAGAAATTTGTGAGGGGTGAGCACCAGCGGATAGTTCCGCTGGTGCCGGGTCAGGTGTCAGGCAGCCTGTTCAGGCGTAAATGTTATGGGCATGCTCTTGATGCCGTTCACGAAGTACGACTTTATATAGGTGACCGGACCGGCAAACTCCGGATTGCGCATACGC
This sequence comes from uncultured Halieaceae bacterium, assembly GCA_938074045.1. Classification (GTDB taxonomy): domain Bacteria; phylum Pseudomonadota; class Gammaproteobacteria; order Pseudomonadales; family Halieaceae; genus CALJGI01. The sequence continues at coordinate 43,528 of CALJGI010000029.1, read as the reverse complement.
GGCAGGATTTGTTCAAACATGATGCGCATCTCCTCCTTGGCCAAATGTGTACCAAGGCAGAAATGTGAGCCAGTGCCAAATGAGCGGATGTCGCGCCCGAGGTTGACATGGCGCAGCCCGCGCTTAACATCGAACTCCATGGCATCATCACCAAAGACGTGCTCATCGTGATTGATGGTGTGATAATGCAGGATGATTTTGTCACCGGCCTTGATCTGTTGGCCGCCAACCTCTGCATCCTCCAGCGCGGTGCGACGCATGCAGGTGAAAGCCGTGTTGTAGCGCACCATTTCTTCGACGGCGAGTGGGATGTGTTCAGGGTTCTCCCGCAGCCACTCCAATTGATCGGGGTGTTCCATCAGCAGGCGCATGCCATGGGTGATACTGGTCCTTGTGCTTTCGTTTCCGGCGGTGATAGTCATCAGAAACATCCACAGAAACTCTTCGTCAGTGATGGGTTCACCATCAATTTCACCCTTTAGCAAGGCGCCGGTCACCGTGTCTTTGGGTTCGTCGGCGTAAGCGACCTTCAGGTTGTAGGCATACTCCATCAACAGGGCCGCGGCCTGCTCGGCCTCCGCCTGTCCGCCGGAAACATCCGGGTCATCGGCGAAGAACATTTGGTTAGTCCACTCAAAGAACTTGTGGCGGTCTTCGGCGGGGACATCGAGCAGATGCAGAATGGTCAGCAGCGGCAATTCACTGGCGACCTCGGTAACGAACTCGCACTCACCGCGTTCGGCGACGGCATCCACCACCATTTTCGCATGTTTCTGCAGAAACGGCAGATGAGCAGCCACCGCACGGGGCGTAAATGCATCGCGGACGACACGGCGCATCTTCATGTGCCTTGGCTCGTCCATGTTTATCAGCATCTTGGAGCTGATGTTTTCCACCATATCCTGATCATCTTCCATCGGCATGGCGCTGCGTGCCTGGGAAGAAAATATCTCAGGGTTGCGCTCGATGAAATCAGCCTCTTCGCGGCGGGTGATCAACCAATATGGCACACCGGTGATATCGTCCTCCATGCGCAGCACCGCGCCCCGGTGCCGCAGTTCAGCCAGTCCGGAGTAGGGCATGCCTTCAGCAAAAAGATTTGGGTCCAGAACGTTGTGTATGGGGCAACCTGACATATTTAGTACTCATTTATTCCACAGGATGGTTGTATTGTAACTCAGCCTAACGATCATTAGGCAAGTGTTGCAAAATCTTAATCTTATACTCAGACCTTGTACTGCGTGGCGCGGGGAATGGATTCATTATATGCTCTTCCCGCAGTTTCGTTCTGACCGACAGGCACTTGTTCCTATGAAGCTTTTTTTGTTTCCCCTGTTTGCGCTACTGGCAGCGTGTTCCACCGATGTGGTCGTGATCGCAGATTGCGAGCCCCGCGGTGACATAGACGTGTATTGCGAGATGAATACGCCTGAAGATATTGCCGCACTGGACGACGGGCGCCACCTGCTGTTGGCGCATTTCGGGCAAATGGGTGATGCCACGGGGAGCCTTTCCTTGTTTGATACGGAAACCACCTCCCGGATCCATCTGTTTCCAGAGGGAGCGGCTGAAATTGGTACCGCGGATTGGGGTGTAGCCGAGTGCACCACACCACCTGATGCGAGTTTCAGCCCCCATGGGACGCATTTACACCAGTTGGAGAATGGCCGCTGGCGTTATCTGGTGGTGAATCATGGTAGCCGGGAGGCGGTAGAGTTGTTTGAAATCTGGCAGGAGCTTGGTGTGTATCGCCTGGCCTGGCGGGGTTGTGTGCCTGCAGCGCCGGATACGCTGATGAACGATGTGGTGGGGCTTAGCAATGGCGACCTGGTGTATACACGAATGATGGAAAACCTGAGTACCTGGTCCCTGGTGAAAGGTATTCTGGGAGTGTCGACGGGGGAGCTTTGGCGCTGGCGGGCCGGTCAAGGTTTGGAACCCCTGCCTTTGACGGCAGCGGCACAACCCAATGGCCTGGAAATTTCATCAGACAATCGTCACGTGTACGCCAATATGTATATGGAAAACGAAGTGTGGAAGGTTGATCTGGAGACCGGAGAGGTGGTTGCTCGCGCACCCATAGCGGCGGCGGACAACAGCGCCTGGGGTACTGATGGGAGACTCTACATCGCAACTCATACAGCGGGCTTTCTGGAGACAATGGAATGCTTTGGGAATCAGTCCTCGCCATGTGCCGGGGCTTTCGAGATTATCGCCCTGGATACGGAAACCATGCAGTCAGAAGTGGCCTTCGCTCACGAAGGGCCGCCGATGGGAGTCGCGACTATTGCCGTTCCACAGGCCGGTAGGGTGTGGATGGGCTCCTACGCCGGAGATCGCATGATCTCGGTCCCGGATTTTACAGCGCCGGAGTGATGGGCAGCCTTGTCTCTGGGTAAATGTAGAACATCCACTAATAATCAGCAGCTAAATTAAGGAAAATCCATGAGCAAATTGCAGGCAAAACTTAAGGCGGGTAAGTTTGTAGTCACCGGTGAGCTTACGCCGCCCAAAGGTGTGGATATCAGCGAACTGTTAGGCCGTGCAGAACTGTTGGCAAAGCATATAGACGCCTTCAATATTACCGACTCCCATGCCTCAAAAATGAGCTTATCGCCCATGGCGACCGCACATGTGCTGACCGATACGGGGGTGGAGCCTATCATGCAGATGACTACACGGGATCGCAATCGCATCGCCCTGCAGAGCGATATGCTGGGCGCTGCGCTGCTCGGGGTAAAGAACATAGTCTGCATGGGTGGTGATCCACCACATCTAGGGGACCACCCGGAAGCAAAACCGGTTTTTGATATTTCTACCGAAGACCTGATTCAGGCAGCTGGGAACATGAACTCCGGCACCGACCTGATGGGAAATGCGTTGAATCAGGCTACAAACCTGTACGTGGGCGCGGTGGTAAATCCCGGTGCCGATGACCTGGATAAGGAAATTTCCCGCCTGGAAAGTAAAGTTGCCGCCGGCGCGCGCTTTTTCCAGAGTCAGGCTATTTTTGACAGCGCGCGATTCGCGGACTTCATGCAACGTGTCAGCCATCTCGATATTGCGATACTGGCTGGCGTTATGCCCATTAAATCAGTGAAGATGGCGCGTTTCATGAATGAGAAAATCCCGGGTATTGACGTACCCGAGTCCCTGATAGATCGCGTTGGCGTTGCTGAAGATGTGATAGCGGAAAGTAGCGCCATCGCGGTGGATATTATTCGCGACATTCAACCGCTCTGCCAGGGTATTCACGTTATGGCACTGGGATGGGAGGAGCATATCCCCGCTGTGCTCTCGGAAGCGGGATTGGGTGCGCAGTGATAATTTACGGGAGCAGGTCATGACGCTGGATCTTGAATTCGTACGAGGGCAATTCGATCAACTCGCAGATGACCCGACATTTGTATTTGCATCGAACGCGGGAGGGAGTCTGGTTTGCAACCAGGTAAATAGCCTGCTCGATCACTACAACCATCACACGCGGGTACAACCCTACTACCCATTTTCGCCCTCTGCTGAAGCCGGTGTGGCCATGGATCGGTCCAAGCGCTTGTGGGCAGACGGACTCGCTGTTGACGAGGATGAACTGACGCTGGGTGCATCCACGTCGCTCAACACTTATGTTCTGTCCCATGCCATTGGGGGCGCATGGGGCCCGGGCGACAATATCGTGGTGACCAATCAGGACCACGAAGCCAATGTGGGTGCCTGGCGGCGCAAGGCGGAAGAGCGGCAGGCAGAGATTCGAGAGTGGCAGGTTGACCCTGAATCCGGATTGCTGGATCCAGAAGACCTGTACGCGTTGCTGGATGACAACACCCGTTGGGTGTTTTACACGCATTGCTCCAATGTTATCGGCACGGTTAACCCGGTCGCTGAAATTTCTCGCGGTGTCAAATCCCGCAGTGCAGCGCGCACATTGGTGGACGGGGTCGCCTATGCCCCCCATCATGTATGTCGGCTGCGGGAGCTCGGCGTAGATGCCTATGTATTCAGTCTGTATAAAGTATATGGGCCGCATCAGAGCCTGTTGTACGTTTCCCGGGATATGCAGGATTCGCTGCAATCACAGGCACACTATTTTCTCGCTGATGATGTGAGCAAGTACCTTAATCCAGCTGGTCCTCAGCACGCCCAGGTAGCCGGGTGCGCCGGTGTAATTGATTACTTTACCGCGCTGCACGAGCATCACGGTGGCACCGGGGTGACAACTGACGAGCAGGTGGCAGGTGCTCACGCACTGATGCATGCACACGAGCAGGCGTTGACCACGCCATTGATCGACTACATCGAACATCATGCTGACCTTCGTCTACTAGGTAAGAGGCATACCCGCGACGGCGACCGCGCTCCCACTATTGCATTTCAGCCCTTGCGGCAGTCATCTGCATCGCTGGCAGCGGCGTTGGTCGCGGCTGGAATTGGCGCAGAGAATGGCGATTTTTATGCACGAAGGCTGATCGACGCGCTGGGTCTCGATCCGGCCGATGGGCTGGTCCGTATCTCTCTGTTGCATTACAACCGGATGGAAGACGTGGACCGGATACTGCGTGCGCTGAACGAAGCGCTCGCCTGAATTTTTACAAAGAGGGTCGTGAATATGATTTCTCCAATTTTGGCACCAGCGGCGGTACTGATTTTGTGGTCTCTGGTGGTGATGTACTGGATGATCGGTACGCGCTTTCCCGCGTTCAAGTCAGCGGGAATTGTTCTCGGCGAAGGTCCGGTCGGTGGGCGTTACCAGGATATTGAACCAAACATGCCTGATCGTGTGAACTGGAAATCACACAACTATACCCACTTGATGGAGCAACCCACTTTATTCTATGCGGTGGTCATGGTGCTGGCTCTTGCCGGTGCAGGCGGGGGTATAAATCTGACATTGGCTTGGGCTTATGTTGGATTGCGGGTGATCCACAGTATCTGGCAGTGCATGGTGAATACCGTGACTGTGCGGGTCGCGATATTTGCACTGTCCTCACTGTGCTTGACGGCCCTGGCAATCAACGCCGTGCGAATAACGCTCTAGAAAAGTTGGCGTACTATTACCGACACGGGTTTTCGTTCAGATTTTAGACTTAGAATCGATCCCACAAGAGCACTCCCCAGCTTAGTAGTGCCATGATGATCGTGACGAAAATCATGGCCGAGCCCATGTCTTTCGCACGCCCGGAGAGTTCGTGATGTTCGTCACCAATTCTGTCCACCACGGCTTCGATCGCGCTGTTGCCCAGTTCGATAACCAGCAGTAACAGCAGTGGGAACACCAACAATAAAAACTCGGTAGCGCTGCGTGCGAGCCACATCGCCAGTGGGAAACCAATTACTGCTATGGCTAATTCTTGTCGGAATGCCGCTTCGTATCGAAAGGCGGCCTGCAAACCCAGCCAGGAGTAACGGGTTGCGGATATCAATCTGGCAATGCCTTGTTCACCCGGTTTCATGGTTTGATTCCTCTGCATGGAAATGCATTATGCGAACAGCTCGGCGGAGAGGGCAAGCAATTCTGTCGCAGGCTATACATAGGAGTGGCGTGATTCATCAGCAGTGGTTGGCGATATCTCTATAATGGCGTGTCCGGAGCAATCTCTAACAGCCATTTTGTTGCAAGGATACATCGCTTGAATAGATTTCCAACTACCATTTTGGCCACCTATCGCGACTGTTTAGTTTTTGCTATCTCCGCCAGTGCCGTATTGTGTCTTTCCCGATTACTGCTCATCCTTCTTTACTGGGAACGTGTCGATGCTGTTCAGGGACTTTCATATATTCTGATTCAGGGACTGCGCTTCGACCTCTTGGTAATCTGCGCGCTATTGCTCCCCGTCGCAGTATTGGCAAGCTTGTTTGGTTCTCGTCGCCGTTGGTTAGTGTTGCAACGGAGCTATTTGGTGGGAGTTTTCGTACTCCTGGTGTTTATGGAGGCGGCGACGCCGACTTTTGTCGCGGAGTACGACCTGCGTCCAAATGTTCTGTTTGTCGAGTACCTGAAATACCCGAAAGAAGTGTTGGGTATGCTACTGGGTGGATACAAGACTGATTTGGTGTTTGGCCTGTCCCTTGTTGGCATGGTGGGGTACGGTTTTCTGCGTCTGCTGCGACGAGGCGATCGTGAAATTGATTCAATGGGTTGGTGGCGGTCGGGTATCTGCGCTGTCCTGGTGCTGGTGTTGTGTGCAATGGGCGCGCGCTCCAGCCTGGGTCATCGTCCTGCCAATCCGTCAACGGTCGCTTTCTCAACGGATCTACTGGTCAATGAGCTCAGTTTGAGCTCTCTCTACAGCGCGATGTATGCCATGTATCGGGAGTCGCGGCACGAACGTGGTGTGCAGGGTTATGGCGAGATGGACTTTGCCGAGATCGTGCGTGAGGTGCGACAGGATATGGCGTTGCCTACAACCGATTTTTTATCTTCGGAGTTGCCTACTCTGCATCGTTCTCAGTGGATCAAGCCCCTGGATCAGCCACTCAATTTGGTGATTATTTTGCAGGAGAGTTTGGGCGCCGAGTTTGTCGGCGCTCTGGGTGGCGTTGATGTCACTCCTAGACTCGACGCTCTGTCTGAGCAGGGAGTCTGGTTCGATAATATGTACGCCACTGGCACGCGATCTGTGCGGGGTATCGAGGCGGTGATCACGGGCTTTACGCCGACACCCGCGCGTAGTGTCGTAAAATTACCCGGCTCTCAGCAGGGGTTTTTTACCATCGCCACCTTGCTGGGTAATGCTGGCTATGACACCAGCTTCATTTATGGTGGTGAAGCGCACTTCGATAATATGCGCCAATTCTTTGTGGGTAACGGGTTTCAGCGGATCGTGGAGTACAAGGATTATGAGAATCCGGTTTACACCGGTTCCTGGGGTGTCAGCGATGAAGATCTGTTCAATCGAGCGCACCAGGAGTTTAGTGAAGTTGCTGACATACCATTTTTCAGTCTGGTGTTCACTTCATCTAATCATTCGCCCTTTGAATTTCCCGAGGGTCGGATTGAACTCCACGAACAGCCGCAGGCTACTGTAAACAACGCTGTTAAGTATGCGGACCATACTATGGGTGAGTTTTTTGAACAGGCCCGGACTTCGAGTTACTGGAAGAACACATTGTTTCTTGTTGTGGCTGACCATAATTCCAGAGTTCGCGGTGCCAATCTGATACCGATTGAGTATTTTCATATCCCAGCGTTGTTGTTGGGTGGGCCAGTTGAACCCCAGGTATACTCGCGCATGGCCAGCCAGATCGACTTGCTGCCCACCGTGCTGGGTTTGATGGGCATTGATGCCGCTCACCCGGCAACGGGACAGGATTTGTTTCGTTTGGGTATGGAGGACGTGCCGGGCCGCGCCATCATGCAATATAACAGTACCCAGGCGTATATGCGGGGTGATGATGTCGTGGTTATGGAGCTTGAAAAGCCGCCGGCACACTATCTCCGCACGGACACGGGGTTGCAGTTATCCGGGCAGCAGGACGAGGCGCTGATAAATAGAGCACTGGCCTACTCTTTGTGGAGCACGCGAGCGTACCGCGATAATCTCTATCGACTGCCAGCGGCGCATTAGCCGGTGGCTGCCTCTGCACCACTGTTTTCGAATTGCCAACCACCCGACTTCATGCGCAGTCGATGGCGCAATCCCTCAGCACTCGGATCGCAGGTCTCGTAACCCGCATCACCCTGCCATAACGCCACCAGATCGTCCTCGAGCTGAGAAATGTGTGTGGCGTAGTAGCGTTGACCTCGCTCCGATAGGCCGCTTAATGCTGCTTCAACATCGCTGTAATCTGAAAGATAGAACAATGTGACAAAGGTGGGGGGCGCCAGTTCAATCTCACCTGCTGCGTGCTTGGCAAGTGCGTTCACGGGTGACAGCCACTGGCTGTCCTTAATTTCTCCGTCGTCTATGACGACATTTCCCTCGGGTGCAGGAGCTGCATAAAACCAGGTGACAAAACGTCGGTTACCGATCTCCGGTGGTGTCCAATGGGAAAACCAGACCATTCGAGCGGATTCAATCTGCAGCCCTGTTTCTTCCTGAGATTCGCGCACGGCGGCGGCACGGGCACGGACTTCTATGTCTGCGTCAGGTGCGTCGTTGTCATCTATCCGACCACCGGGGAAAACCCACATTCCGCCAAAGGCGATTTTGGAATTTTTGTGTAGCATCAGAGTCTCCAGCCCGGCATTGCCATTTCTGAGCAGGCACACGGTTGCCGCCATGATGGTTTGGGTATCCTGTTTTTCTGCCGCAGACAGCCGCCGGGCGAATTCATCAATTTTGTGGCCTGAGGGTGCTTCCTTTTCTGCCATGTCCGGCTCCAGATTTAGGGGGTTCCAATACGAACCGCGATCGATTATAGCCTCTCTGAGGCGGCGCAGTCGAAGCCGTGGCTTTGCGTTATACTTTGACCACCGGATGAGTCGAGATGGAGGGACCCAGCACCGGTTTATTTGATCATTTATAAGTAGAGGATATCCCGTGCCCCGTCACCAAAAACTACTCGCTGAAATACAGGACTTACCGGACGGACCAGAAATCGGGGCTCTGTTTGATTTCGATGGAACCATAATCTCTGGATTCTCAGCGGTTGCTCTGATCCGGGGCCAGGTTCGGCGAGGAGATCTATCACCCCGTGAATTTATGGAATTGGTGGCAGCCATGACCAGTTTCGGGATGGGCAACATCGGTTTTTCAGCGATGATGATTGCCACCTCACAATTTATGCGCGGCATTGAGGAAGAGGATTACATCGCCTTCAGTGAGGAGTTGTATCAGAAAGAAATAGCCAAGTTGATCTATCCTGAATCCAGAGCATTGATAGATGCTCATCTTGATAAGGGACATACGGTAGCCATCATTTCTTCGGCTACACCTTATCAGTTAAACCCCGCCGCCAGAGATCTGGATATAGAACACGTGCTCTGTACTCACCTTGAGCTCAGCGATGGAAAGTTTACCGGAGCCGTTGAGCGGCCCACGTGCTTTGGTCAAGGCAAAGTCGATGCCGCGGAGCAACTCGCTAAAGAGTTTGGTGTGGACCTCGATGCCAGCTTTTTCTATTCTGACAGTTATGACGATATCGAGCTGCTGGAACGGGTAGGTAAGCCCCGGCCCCTGAACCCCAATCGCAAGTTGACCGCTGTCGCCGAGAAACGTGGCTGGCCGATCAGGCGTTTCGCCAGTCGCGGGCGGCCCGGCATCATGGATTGGACCCGTTCGGTGGCGGCCACTGGGAGCCTGGTGGGGGCCTTCGCCGCCGGCCTTCCTATTTGGGCGCTAACCGGTTCCCGACGTGAGGCGCAGAACTTTTCATTCTCTCTGTTTGCTGATATGGCGAGCGCCATTATTGGTTTGAACCTGGAAGTGAGGGGAGAGGAAAACCTCTGGTCGGAGCGTCCAGCAGTGTTTGTATTCAATCACCAAAGCAAAGCGGATGTGGTTATTGTCTCGCGATTGTTGCGTCGCGACATTGCAGGTGTGGGCAAGGAAGAAATTCGAAAAATGCCGGTGATTGGTCAGGTTATGCAGTTTGGTGGTGTGGTACTGATCGATCGCAAAAATGCATCCAGCGCTATTGAAGCGATGCAGCCGCTCGTTGACGTGATGCAAAACGAGGGTAAAAGCGTTTGTATTGCACCGGAGGGTACAAGAACCGTATCACCGAAGCTGGCACCGTTCAAAAAAGGCGCGTTCCACCTGGCCATGCAAGCTGGTGTTCCCATCGTACCTATAGTGATTCACAACGCGCTGGACGTGGCGCCAAAGGGCGATTTTATTTTCCGGCCCGCCACGGTAGAGGTTGAAATTTTGCCGCCGGTGGACACCAGTGATTGGTCGGTGGGATCTATCAATAAACATGTGGCCGAAGTTCGTGGCATGTTTGTTGATGCGTTGAAACTACGTGGCATGCAAGAGACTGAAAAAACCGAGCAAAAAGCCAAGACCGAGACCAAGGCTAAAGCCAAAGCAAAAGCCAAAGCAAAACCAAAGGCAAAACCAAAGGCAAAAGCTAAACCGGCAGCAAGGGCAAAAGCCAAGCCGAAAGCTAGAACACAATCTGGATCCCGCGCTGGGAGTCAACGGTCTTGACCAGCCCCTGGCCTAATCAGATCGACGGTAAGCCGCTGTTTTTACTCGATGCCTCGCATGTGGTAGAGGAAGCGCTGCTCGACCAATGGTTACTGGAAACCGGTGGTGAAAATGCTGTCAGTGCCGACAAGGTCGTGCTGCGTATTGGACGCAATCCCGAACAGATTGATAGCGCTGCACTGATTTCCGTCCTGAATTTACCCCCTGAGACATGTTTGATACCGCTGCGCGTGGCGTGGATCAGTTCAGTGGATCAGAAGGATGCGAGGCCGCGGATACGGGATTTACTGGGTGGAAACCCCCGTCGTCCGCGCCCGGGAAAAGCTCGCCGTATATTACGTAATGACCCGGATCGTGCGGTATGCATTGCGGCAGATTCGGCCACACTTGCCGATCTGCGCAATCGGTTTGATGCCCTTGCCGTTGAAGATGATGGTGACGCGGGCTTTGCCAGCTATATCGCTGGTCAGGCAGGTCTGGCATTGGATATCGCTGAACGACGGTTACAGGGTGGTCGCTACAAGGTGCCGCGTCGCGTGGCCGTGAATCTGCGGGCGAGCGAAAAATTTCGAGTGGCGATAGCGCAGGTCGCCAAGCAGACCGGAAGGGGGTTGGACGATCTGCATGCTGAAGCGGCTGGTATAATGAAAGAGCTGATTGCAACGCCGCGCACCTTCTGGCTGGACGTCATGGAGCGCCTCAACCTGTTAATCATTTCGCTTGGGTATGACGAAGATGTCGTTGTGGATAATGAGCGACTGGCGCATGTGCGGCAGATCACCCGGGAGCATCCTGCAGCGATATTGTGGACGCATAAAACCCATGTCGACGGTTTCACCATGCAGCATCTCTTTTTTGAGCATGACTTCCCAGCACCGCATACCATGGGTGGTGTCAATATGGCTTTCGCCGGACTGGGTTACGTAGCCCGTCGTGCGGGGGCCATTTTCATACGGCGCGATTTTAAAGATGATCTGCTCTACAAAATGGTGCTGCGGCAGTACATCGGCTATCTGCTGGAAAAACGCTTTCCGTTTTCCTGGGCGTTTGAAGGTACCCGCTCGCGGGTGGGGAAGTTAATGCCTCCGCGTTATGGGCTGCTGAAATACGTTGTAGGCGCCGCGCATGCCACCGACGCTCACAATCTTCACATTATTCCCGCCGCAATCAACTATGACCTGATCGGGGATGTAGGTGATTATGCCAGTGAGCAGGCGGGCGCAACCAAGCAGCCAGAAAGCTTGCGTTGGTTTATCGGCTACCTGCGGGGCCTGAAACAACCCTTGGGCCGCATCTATGTCGATTTTGGTGAGCCGGTAGTGCTGCCTATTGCGCCGGACCCTGAGGATAGCCTCGCACTGTCAAAAATAGCCTTTCAGGTTGGCGTGGAAGCCAATCGCGTGACCCCAATCACTCTGGCGGCGTTATCTACGATGGTGCTCCTCGGCGTAACACCCCGTGCCCTTACTGAGGCTGAAATGATCAGAGAGCTTACACGACTGGTGGGGTGGGCAAAGGCACGTGGGATACGTATCAGTAGTGATTTTGAGCCTGAAAGCCGGGGTCAGTTGAAAGCACTTTCAGATGTTCTGGTAACCAACGGGTTAATTACACGCTATGACGAGGGCCCTGAAGTTGTCTACACCATTGCACCTGATCAACACGGGGTAGCAAATTACTACCGCAATACCATCATTCATTTTTTTGTCACCAAGGCGATTGGAGAATTGGCACTGTCTGTTATAGCCGGGCAAGAGGGTGCGGACGCAGATGACTTCTGGAGAGAGGCAGAACATCTGCGTGACCTTTTCAAGTTCGAATTTTTCTATGCGCCCAAGGATGAATTTCGCGAAGAACTGCGAGCGGAGTTTGCGCACTATGGTCCTGATTGGGAAAGCCAACTGGGCACCACACCCGGTTTCGCCGTACAGTTGCTGATCAATTGTGAGCCACTGGTCGCTCACACAACGTTGGTTACATTTGTGGAAGCCTATCGTGTGGTGGCTGATATATTTGCCCGGCTTGAGCCCGGGGATACCTTAGATGAAAAGGCCTGCATTGCGCTCGCCCTGACCTACGGGCGTCAAGCCTATTTGCAGCGTCGAATCAGCAGTGAGGCCTCCATCGGTAAACTGCTGTTCCAGAATGGTTACAAATTACTGGACAATCTTGGCTTGGTCGCCGGTGGTGATGAAACCCTGTCGCAGAAGCGGCGTGCCATGGCACAGGAATTCAGAGAGCTGGCTATACAGCTGGAACGCATTCGCGCAGCGGCACTGCCGGGTAGTGGGCAGCATTGAGGTGAGCAAATTTATCGGCCTTTTCAGGTACAGCCCGGATTAGAACAGGAGTTTCAAGAATGCAACTTAAGGTAGGTTTATTGGGTGGAGGCTCCTGGGGCACTACAGTTGCCGCTCTGGTCGCACGCAACGCGCCCATCACACTGTGGGCGCGGGATGCGGCTACCGTGGCTGAAATCAATGAACACCGTACCAACCACAAATATCTACCAGATGCAGTATTACCTCCCTCTCTGGTTGCCACTACCGACCTGGAAGAAGCGGTCAGTGGAGTGGATGTTTTGGTGATGGGTGTACCTTCCCAGGGTTTTCGAGCGGTGCTTGAGCAAGTAAAACCCATGCTGCGGGCTTGGGTTCCAGTCATCAGCCTGACCAAGGGCCTGGAACTCGATTCCGGCATGCGCATGACCGAAATTGTTAAAGAAATACTTCCGGGACATCCTGTCGGTGTGTTGACCGGCCCTAACCTGGCGCGGGAGATCATGGCAGGGCAAGCCGCTGCCAGCGTGGTCGCCATGGAGGATCAGACGATTGTTGGGGAACTTCAGAATGTGTTTCGCAGCGGATTGTTCCGCGTTTACACCAACGATGATGTTATCGGGTGCGAGCTCGGCGGAGTATTGAAAAACATAATCGCCATAGCCGTGGGTATGGGTGACGGACAGGGCGCGGGTGATAACACCCGTTCTGCACTTATTACTCGCGGCCTGGCGGAGGTTACCCGTTTGGGTGTGGCCATGGGAGGGCGCGCGGAGACTTTTGCTGGTTTGGCGGGAATGGGCGATATGATTGCAACCTGCACCAGCCCTCAGAGCCGCAACAGACACGTGGGTGTAGAGCTGGGCAAGGGTCGTAGTATCGAGGAGATCATTGAACAGATGGTGATGGTGGCAGAGGGGGTCAAGAGTGCTCCTGCCGTCATGGCGCTAGCTGAGAAACACGGTGTGGAAATGCCCATAGCCGCCGATGTTTATCGTGTAGTGCAGGAGGGTGGGACTGCTAGTCGTGCGTTTCGCGGATTATTACGGGTGCACCCAGGTGCAGAATCGGAGCCAGGTTGATGAAAGAGCAGGACGGTACATTTACAGGCCCAGACGAGGCGTCAATTTATTATCGATACTGGCTTCCGGAAAACTCGCCACGAGCGCTCGTCGTGATTGTACACGGTGCTGGAGAACACTGTGGTCGCTACTATCATCTGGCTGCCTATCTGGTCGAGCAGGGGTTTGCTGTTGCGAGTTACGATCACCCCAACCATGGGCAATCCTCCGGCACTTATGGCACGGTCGATTCCTTCGATCACTACCTCAAAACCCTGGTAGCATTTCAGCAACAATTGGCAGACGCGTTTACTGAAGTGCCGAGGATTTTATTAGGTCATAGTATGGGTGGTTTGATAGCTACCAATTATCTGGTCGATCATCAGGACCAGTTTGCCGCCTGTGTATTATCCGGGCCGGCGATCAAGAGCGATTTGCAGCCTGGTTTTCTACAAATGTTTTTGATCCGCTTTCTTTCCCGTTTTTTCCCAACGGCAGGGGTGTTGCAGTTGGATTCCAGTGGCATTAGTCGAGTTCCGGAAGAAGTCGCTCGCTATGATGCCGATCCTCTGGTGTTCCACGGCAAGATGAGTGCACGCATGGTATCTGAACTGTTCCGCGGCATGGACAGGATACAGGCCCGGGCTGCCGAGATAACGCTCCCCATGTTACTGCTGCACGGGGGAGCCGATGTGATGGCATCTCCCTCTGGCTCTGTTTTTCTTGACGAAAACATCGGTTCTAACGACAAAGAGCTGCATATTTTCCCGGGGTTGTTTCACGAAATATTCAACGAGCCGGAACAGGATTCAATATTTGTCCAGGTAGTCGCTTGGATCAATGCGCGAGTCACAAGGTAGCCTATCTCAAGACCCGTGGTGGGCTGAGGCCACAGCGCAGTTCTGATCTGTCGATGCACTTAGCAGAGCGGTGCCGCCTTCAGTTCGGGTGCAAACAAAAGTCTTTGCAGGAACGTCTCTGATTATTTACTGACTCAGGCCGCCTGCTCTGAGGGCTCGAAGAAGCCTGCAAGTTTACTGGGTCTGGTATTCACGAGTTCAGCCATCATTTCCAACAGCTGCGCTCTCTCCTGATCGGACTCCCTGGTTGATGTCAAAAGATGTGTATTGTGGGGCTCTCTATCCAGAAACAGCTGTCCCGTGGCTTTGCCAGCTTCAGTAGCTGCCGCCAGCCACACCATGGTGTCGGCACCTTCTTCCGGCGTTCTTAGAAGCGGCTGGGTGAGGCGATAAAATGCCGGCAGCGAAGACTCTACACCGGGTGTAGCCGCCCATCCGGGATGCATGCTGTTGACCACAATGTGGTCTTCATCCCATTCCCTGGCAAGCTCCTCGGTCAGCACCACCATTGCCCTCTTTGCCCTCGCATAGGCCACTGCGCCGGTGTATCCCCTGGAGCGAGTATGCAATTCGTCGACGTTCAGCTTTTGCGTGTACATGCCACCGGAGACCACGTTGATAACACGTGAGCCCGCAGAGAGGAGCGGCTTAATTCCGAGTAAAAGGCGATATGGCGATAGCAGGAGCAGCGCGAAACTGCGCTCTAATCCCTCTGCTGTCTGGGCCCACTCATTGAACAGTGCGCCGGCATTATTGATACATACGTCTATTGGTGTGGCGCGCTTTTTCAGGCGGTTAATGAGGCGGTCTGTGTCACTCATCAGCGCCAGATCGGCCAGCTCCAGGTGAATATCGGTGTTTCCGGTTGCTTGTTTCAGTTCAGCAACCAGGTCCTGGCCCTTTTGTTTGTCTCTTGCCACCAACGTCAGGCTGGCGCCCATGCTGGCGAGTTGTCTGGCGGCAGAAAGCCCGAGACCCGCAGTAGACCCGGTGAGAAGCACATGCTTACCCGTGATGTTCGCTGAAACAGGGTTCCAGATCTTTCTGCCGAGGCGGTATCCACGCCGGGTAAATCGGGAAATTCCCGGAACAATCAACTTATCCTCGAGACTGGATTTTCTGGATTGTGTGGGCGCGGGAAAGTTGTCATCCAGGGCTATTTTCAAGCCATGTTGAATGGATTCCTCTCCCATTTTGATCAAGCCCGGGCGGAACTGCTTCTCAAGGGAGGCCAAGGCTCCATTGAATTCAAATTCCGCAGTGTAGATCAGGTGCACGGCACCTGCGGTACTTTGAATTTGGATAGTGTCGAGGACTTCGAAAAAGCGAGATGTTCCGCGTAGAACTATCTTTTCGTTTTCTATCAACTCCTCAATAGTATAGTTCAGGGTGATGGAACCCACAGGAAGCGCGCATTTAACGCGGAATTCGCTGCCAACTGTTATGGGGCCGGCAGAGGTGAGTTTGGCCTCGATGACTGTCGGGTCCCATTCGGCACAAGAAGCGAAATTTTTGAGGTAGATGTAGATGTCGGCTGGTTGGCGGTTGACGTGAATAGTTTCTTGTAACTTGATCATGTGGATCCCTTGGTGTGTGCTGATGCAGAGGTGTACGCACCGTTGCCGGAATCCGATCACCATGCTGTTGTAATCCGATCCGGGATAATTTCCGTAACAACTACAAATAACCGGGGGAGAAGCCTAATGGAGATGGCAATTTTGGAGTGCGGCGATGAAACAAATGATGGATTGTCGCGCGAAGCAGAGCTTGTTCGGCGAGCGCTGATTGAAAATGGACTGGAAACGCCTGTGGTGCCCGTTGGTTTGACCCGGGATGAAAAGTGTAATCAGCTGACCTCTTCTTTCACGGATGTGATGCGCACGCTTGGTCTGGATCTGAATGATGACAGTTTAAGGGACACGCCTCAGCGGATTGCGAGGATGTATGTTGATGAGATTTTCTCTGGCCTGGATTATGGACAATTCCCGAAAATAACGGCCATTGATAACAAGATGGGATTGGATGAAACAGTAACCATAGACGACGTGAGCCTGACCAGCACATGTGAGCACCATTTCGTCACCATAGACGGTTATGCCCGGGTCGCGTATCGCCCCACGTCAAAGATCATCGGGTTGTCCAAAATTAATCGCATTGTGCGGTTCTTCTCGCAACGGCCTCAGGTGCAAGAGAGACTGACGCGGCAGATAATGGTTGCCCTGCAGACTCTGCTGGATACCAAAGACGTCGCCGTCAGCATTAATGCCATGCACTACTGTGTCAAGGCGCGGGGAGTGATGGATGCCGGCAGTCGCACCAATACAATGGCGCTGGGTGGTCAGTTTAAGACTGATCGCTCACTGCGGGCAGAGTTTCTGGCTTAGGCGGGCTGGGGTCAGTTGCAGCGAGGTAAGTGTAAAAGATATCTACATCAAGGGTGCCGCCAGCGGCATCGGCGATATTGCTGAGGCCGGTGTAACGCAGTAATCGACGGGTGGCGCGGGTATAAGTGAGGCGGATTGGGTCCACGAAGAGAGAGAACAGGCGGGACTGAAGCGCAATCTGCAGGCAAAGCTGTGTGGCCGGGCAGTTCGAGCGAAGGGCACGACTGGCGATCATGTTGAGAGGAGCGTCTCTTCCCGCTGGCAAAAATTGGAAAGGGAGACGAACGCCGGCATCCAATTCAGTCCAGTGCATGCGCACAAAATGATCAAATCCGGCATCTATAACCAGTCCCGGACGGGGCGGGCGGACAACCTGGACGATAGTTTCAGTCCGAAAATCCTCGAATGTCAGTGAAGGTGCTGAGAGGCTCGCGCTGTAATCGACTTGTTTTTGCGCGAACAGCGCGCCGTCTGTGTCGAGATAGGACACCAGGCAGGTGGTACCCCTGGAATTACAATTGTGTTGCTCGTGGTAAAGCAGGTCCCCCGAGGCAACATCCCTAGCTTCGCCGACTATATCGAAAGCTACAACCGTCTCGCTCGAAAATGCGAGCAAGCAAAGGACAAGTAGGAGCACTGAAGCGGTTCTCATCCCGCGGCAACACCGCTGAGACGGGGGCGAGCGAAATACAACAGCACTGGAAAGATCGCCGCCCACAGTGTTGCCATCTGAATGGGACCGATGACTGGATCTGCGAATTGCAGCGGTGTCAATGAAACACCCGCCTGATAGCTGAACCAGGCGCCGGCTGCGCCCAGTGCCGCACCCAGGGCCAGGTTTTTGTTGAGGTCGCTAAAGGCGTGACAAAGTGTTGTGGCGAGGATTATCCAGAGACAGCTGAACCACAAAGGTGCTAGCAAGGTGTCGTTTTCGCCCTCGAAAACGCCCAAAAAAAACAGTGATTGATCGATAACGAAGCCGGCTAAGGATACCCCCAGTATCAATTGAATTTCTTGTATCCTGGGTCTGTGCAACGAAAAATGTACCGCGAGATGCACGGCGACGATTACAGGCGCCAAGGCACTGGAATGCGTCATGACAATCAACAACCAGCTGGCGTTGAAAAGAGCGCCGTTTATCAGTTTATCCTTCATGTCATTGCCTGAATCTAAATCCTGGTTTGGCGATCGTCAGCTGCACAGTGCCAATGATTCGCTCCCTAAAGCCACCTTCACAGTAGCCAAGGTAGAACTCCCACATACGAATGAACAGCTCATCGAAGCCCTGTTCCCGCACCACATGGAGTTGTTGAAGAAATCTCTCGCGCCAGCTGGCCAGTGTGCGAGCGTAGTCATCCGTTATATCATGCAGGCCGATAATCTGCATATTGGTGTCCTCCGCGATATGCTTACTGATAACCGCTACCGAGGGCAGTGAACCCCCCGGGAAAATATATTGCTGGATAAAATCCACACTGGAGCTGGCAGCCAGAAATCGTTGGTCTGCTATGGTGATCGCCTGCAGAACCATAAGGCCGCCGGGTTTCAGCAGATCGCTGCATTGGGCAAAGTAATCCCGATAATAGCGGTGACCGACCGCTTCGATCATTTCGATAGAAACCAATTTGTCGTATACGCCGGTCAGTTCTCGATAGTCGTGCAGCAACACTTCAATGCGGTCCTCCAGACCAGCCTCAGTGACACGAGCCAGTGTGTATTCATACTGCTCACGCGATAATGTCGTCGTAGTCACCCGACAGCCAAAGTGGGTTGCGGCGTACAGTGCCATGCCTCCCCAACCTGTACCGATCTCCAGCAAATGATCTGTGGGTTGCAACCGCAGTTTTTGGCAGGTTGCTTCCAGTTTGTGCAGCGCAGCTTCCTCCAGTGTTGCCTCTTCTGTTGGAAAAATGGCGGCTGAATACATCATTTCCCGATCGAGGAAAAGCTTGAAAAAATCATTGCCAAGATCGTAGTGTGCCGCGATGTTCCGACGCGAACCGCGGAGATTATTCAACTTAAGAGTGTGGCCAATGCGCTGCAAGACTCTGTTAAGGAAGCTGTTGTTGTTGTCCATGGCCTCAACCGTAGACATATTAGCCGAGAACAACCTGATTACGGCAACGAGATCAGGTGTGGACCAGTGTCGCAGCATATAGGATTCACCCGCGCCAATGCTGCCGCCCGTGAGAATCTCGCGATACATGGCTTGATCGTGAACATAGACTTCAGCGTGCGGTTGTTCCGCAGCTGAAGTTTGGCCAAAACACGAGACAGTGCTGTCGTCATGGATGGTAAGAGATCCGATTTTGATGCCGCTGAAGAGATGATGCGCAGCGCTCCTGAAGATGCTGCCGTTAGGTTTTCGGTGTTTAGCAGGTAGCACTACCTGGCTGACACTGATGTCGTTCATAAGGAATCCTTGGTGTTGATGAGTGTAGATGGATTGGTGTAGATCGGAAGACGCTTAAACCAGAGCCGCAGAGCCTGCCAGTAGATGGCCAGACCTACTTTTGCCGTCATAAACGGGTGTTTCGCCAGGGCGCTGACCAGGTTTTTTGCTGTGGCTGTCTGGTGTTGCAGAGCCAGCGTTGCGTCAAAAACCAGGCGTCCATGCTTCATGTTTGCCATGTGCAGGGCCAGTTGTGGTCCCGGCGTATTGCTGCTCCAGGTGTATTCCATGTCCATGGGATGGAATGGCGAGACATGAAAATCCTTGTCAAAGCGAGTATTGAGCGTGTTTGATCCGTCTGCTGTGAGCACGTAACTGTGCCGTTCATCCCAGGGTGTGTTATTTACTTCGGCGACGATGAACTGCAGTGTTTCTCCATCATCTTCAAAACAATAGTAGCAGGTGATGGGGTTCATGATGTAACCGAAGTAGCGTAGGTTCGCCAGCATGCGGATCGGGCCCTCGGGGGTTATCCCGGTCTCAGAGGTCACGCGCTGGCGTACCGCATCAGCAAGGGCAATATCTGCATCTCCGAGAAAGTCCTTCCGGCGAAATTGCGCCAGGGCGGGATGCTTGGCCGACCATCCAGGGACACCGTCAAATAGCTCCGGTAGCTCGTCGAGATCTAGATAGAGCATAAATACCTGGTAGCTGAATTGATGTTCTCTTGGCGCGTAACGTCGATGACGTACCGTGCCATGATAGATAGCGCTTTTCACGCGGCCGACTCCATTAAGGTTGGGGCAGCTGCTCTGTTGGTGCCGTTGATACGATCAGCCACCCGCAGTGCACTGAACACGCCGTCCTCGTGAAATCCATTGCGCCAGTAGGCACCGCAGTAGGAGGTCCTGGCGGTATCAATATTGTCCCAACGCGACTGTGCTTGCATACCAGATAGTGTAAAGACTGGATGGCTGTAATTGAAGCGACCCAGGATTTTGTGTGGGTTTATGGCCGCGGTGGTATTCAGGGTGACACAGAAGGTTTCAGGAGCTTTTATGCCCTGCAGTATATTCATGTTGTAGGTGGCAGTCGCGCGTGTGCTCTCACCGGTGCCGAGGTAATTCCAGCTCGACCAGGCTCTGCGACTCTTTGGTAAGAGCCGGGTATCGGTATGCAGGATAACCTCGTTGTTTTGATAGGGAATGGCCGAGAGTATGCGGCGTTCTGCATCACTGGGGTCTGTGAGCAGATTCAGTGCCTGGTCGCTGTGGCATGCGAATATGACGTGATCAAAGCGTTCCTGCTGGTCCTCCGGTAGCTTGATCAGCACCTCGTTGTCCCGCCGTGTCACCCCCAGGACCGGGGTATTGGTTCTGATCTTGTGTCTGAAGTTTGCCGTCAAGGGCCCTATGTACTCCCGAGATCCCCCTTCGATCGTCCTCCACTGTGGGCGATTGGTGACACTCAGCAGCCCGTGATTTTTGAAAAAGCGCAGGAAGAAATGTAGGGGGAAGTCCAACATGGTTGGCGATTCCGCCGACCATATTGCCGAACCCATCGGTATAAGATAGTAGTCGCGGAATGCCTGGCCGTACTTTTTCTCGCGCAGGTAAGTGCCAAGGCTCACATCACAGGCGACGCGCCCCGCATCCAGATCGGCAATCGATTCCCGATTGAAGCGCAAAATGTCCTTGATCATCCCGTAGAAGCGGGGCGACAGCAGGTTGCGACGTTGCGCGAACAGCGTGTTGACATCGCTGCCAGCGTATTCAAGCCCGGTGGGCAAATCTCGGTAGCTGAAACTCATCTCGGTTGGGCGGTTGGTGACTCCCAGTTCTTCCATCAGGGCGATGAAGTTTGGGTATGTCCAGTCGTTGTAGACGATGAAACCCGTATCGACGGCATAGCCGCAGCCGCCGAGGGAGACATCTACTGTTGCCGTGTGCCCACCAATATAGCGATTTGCCTCGAAGACCTGCACATCGTGGGTCGGATTGAGGTAGTAGGCGCTTGCCAGCCCCGATATTCCCGAACCAATAACGGCAATTTTCATGCTGTAAACCATCGGTGATGAGTGTTCATCTATTTACGTGTGCTGTCTAAAAGTGGATCATCACGACTGTAAACCGATTCGTGGTGATCCAGTCAGTGCAGTTGCGCGTAATAATGCTCAAGTGTGGATCATACAAGCCAGGAGAGGATAACTTCACTTGAAGGAAGCGATGACAGTGGCCAATGATGAGGCGCCCCCAACCGGGGTTCGCGATGACGAATGGAGCCACTGCTTGGTGAGGATCGGCGCAGAGCAAGATCGCCAAGCTTTTGCCTCGTTGTTTCGGCATTTTGCGCCACTCGTGAAGTCTTTCGCCCACGCTGGGTCTGCAATGGCGGCGGCACACGCCGATGAACTCGTGCAAGAGGTGATGCTCAAAGTTTGGCAGAAAGCTGAGCGTTTTGATGCCAGCAAGGCCTCTGCCAGTACATGGATCTATACAATTGCAAGGAATTGCCGTACGGACATGTTTCGGCGGCTACAGAAGTTCGACACGCCGCTGAATGCGGGGGATGTGTGGTCGGAAGAAACTGAGGATAGTCTTTTTGCCGCTGTTCAGCAAAAACGGGACGCGCAGCAAGTGAAGATGCTGTTGTCGCAATTGCCCCATGACCAGGCGCAGATTCTGGCGAAGATTTACATGGAGGGTAAGTCTCACAGCGAAGTTGCTGAGGACCTGGACTTACCTCTCGGAACGGTGAAATCGCGGGTTCGTCTCGCAATGAAAAAATTACAGATACAGGTTGAAAAGTAGAACTCATGGTTAATTTCCATCCAGACACGCGTTTATTGAATGATTTTTCTGCTGGTTCACTGCCGCTGGCGCAATCGGTTTGTGTATCGATGCACCTTGGGTACTGCGAGCAGTGTCAGCGACAATCGAAGCAATTGCAGCAGATCGGTGCCGGTATGTTTGAAAAGCTGCAGCCCGCAGATGTGGGTGAGGATTTGCTGGAATCAGTTATGGCTCGCCTGGATGAAGCTCCGCCGCTTAGTTATGCCTTGGGTGGCGATACCCTCGATCTCGACGATCATCCGGCCCTGTTACAACGCCTAATGAAGGGTGACTATGCTGATCTCGAGTGGCGGAGTATAGGTTCTGCGCTGCAGATAAGTCATCTGCAGACTGGCGATCCGGCCCATGAGCTGGCCCTGTATCACATTAAAGCCGGCGGTAGCATTCCTGAACACACCCATCGTGGAACGGAGCTCACGCTGGTTATGGAGGGTAGTTTTTCCGATGAAGATGGTGTTTACCAGCAAGGAGATTTTTTGATTCGCGCTGCTGAGCACAAACATTCCCCCACGGCTGCTCAGGCCGCAGACTGCATTTGTATCGGTGTGCTGGACGCTCCGATTCGATTCACACAGTGGAATTATCGTCCGCTGAACCCTTTTTTGCGTCTGCACGCACAATAGGGGGTTAGTGGTTATGGGTCCAATAATAGGGGCCCATCATTACTAATAATTAATCCCATGTTTGTCGAACAATGGCACACTGTGAAATAAGCCGCAGTATGGGCGCTGTAAGGCTTCTATGGGGTGTGGTATAAAGCGCGCCCAGAAAACGCAGTGGAAGGTCGTTTGAAACAATCCAAGTTCAAAATGTTGCTCCCTGTTCTACTGTTGTTGTCTGCAACAGCAGTGAGCTACCTGTTGTATCTGAACAGACCACCGAATGAGATGAAAGAAGCGGTGGTGAGGGTAGTGCAGGTTGAGGCAGCGCGTGTGCAGAAGCAGGCACTGCGGATTCCGGTTCGCGCGCAGGGCACGGTGACGGCACATACTGAAACTCCAGTGGTGGCTGAGGTTGCCGGCAGGATATTGGAGGTGTCTCCGTCATTTCATGCGGGTGGGTATTTGGAGAAAGGTGCGCTGATAGCGCGTATAGATGATCGGGATTATCAGGCGCAACTGCTGCGCGCCCGCGCAGCAGTGGCAGAGGCCGAGAGTGCCCTGATCCAGGAAAAGGGTCGGGCAGACGTTGCTTTTAGAGAATGGAAGAATCTCCCCAATCGATCCCAGCGGACTGAAGAAGCAACCAGCCTGTATTTACGTAAGCCGCAATTAGCGCAAGCCGAGGCGCGGTTGTTGTCCGCTCAGGCAGAGCTCCGCAATGCGGAAGATGACCTCAATCGCACCGTGATTCGCGCGCCTTACACAGCGCTGGTAAAGGAAAAGCTGGCGGAACTGGGACAGTATGTTTCTCCCGGCACAGGTGTTGTGAGGTTGTTTGCTGTGGACTATGCTGAGGTGCGACTGGCTGTGCCACAGAGCAAACTGGATTATCTGGAACTTCCAGGCGTGGGTGGCTATGCCGGTCAGTCCGTGCCGGTGGTCGACCTGTACATCGACAACAACGGCGTTGAACAACACTGGCAGGCGGCGCTGCAACGCACCGAAGGCGTATACGATGAACGCTCTCGAGTTCTGTTTGCCGTTGCCCGTATCAACGACCCCTATGCGCTGCTCTCAGCTGATGTGCAGCCCATTCGGTTGGGCACGTTTGTCAATGCCGTGATACTGGGTCGCGAATACGCCGATATAGTGGTACTACCCCGTCACATTTTGCGCGCCGGCGGTTATATCTGGGTGATTGACGAAGAAAGCCGGCTGCGCAATCGCCGCATAGAAACGCTGCGTAACGAGGGAGAGGATATTTTTGTCAGTGCTGGCCTCGAGCAGGGTGATGTCGTCTGCTTGACCAATGTCGGTGGCGCTATCGATGGCACCTTAGTTGAAGTTATAACAGAGGTGTCTACGTTCAAATCACCAGAGGGCAGCGCAATGGAACAACTGGGCCAGGCCCCGGCCGCTGACGTCCCGAATAAGGACAACAGCGACCAGTCATCGTGAACAATCCACGTCAGCCGGGAATTATTTCCTGGTTCGCATACAATCCCGTTGCCGCCAATTTGTTGATGATTATCATCGTAACTGTGGGGCTGGGTTCGTCCCTGTTTATCCAACGGGCTATGTTCCCGACCTTCAGTACCGATTTTATTGTGGTCAATATGGCATATCCGGGAGCTGCGCCGGAAGAGGTAGAACAGGGGGTAGTCTTACGTATCGAGGAAGCTCTGGGCGACCTGGATGGCATTGACCGGATTGAGTCCACCGCGGTGGAATCCATGGCCACTGTCTTTATCGATGCCCGTGATGAAGTTGATGTGCTGGAGTTGATGAATGATGTAAAGAATCGCATTGATGGGATCGCACATTTTCCCGATGACGCCGAAAAGCCCATCATAAATCGATTGGAACCTGAAGATCTGGCTATGTTTGTGCAGGTCTGGGGCGATATGAGCGAGCGGGAAATGACCCAGCTTGCAAATGAGGTTAAGACGGAATTGGCGGCTCTGACGGACGTGTCAAAGGTGTCAATAATGGGGATTCGTGACTACGAAATAGCCATCGAGGTGCCGGAGCATAAACTCCGCGAATACCACCTTACCCTTGGAGACATCGCACGAACTATTGCTGCATCATCGCTTGATCTTCCCGGCGGGTCCGTTCGCACACGTACTGGAGATATTATGCTGCGTACCAAGGGCCAGGCGTATCGCCAGGGTGAGTTTGAGCAAATCGTTTTGAAGACATTCCCTGACGGAACGCGATTAACCCTGGGTGATGTGGCCAATGTAAATGACGGCTTTGCCGATGGGGCTGGTTTCGCTGTGTTCAATGGCAAGTATTCGGTTGGACTGCAGGTATCGGCTGTGGGATCGCAGGACGTGCTGGATACTGCTGCAGCAACCCGTGCCTATGTCGATGAGAAGAATGCGACCCTGCCCGAGGGCGTCGAACTGTCGACCTGGTTGGATGTTACAGCCTATCTGGATGATCGCATTAGCATGATGGTGCGCAACATGACGCTGGGCGCCCTGCTGGTGTTTATTGTGTTGGCGCTGTTTCTGGAGATTAAACTCGCCTTTTGGGTAATGGTCGGTATACCCATCTGTTTTTTGGGTGCACTGGCTATATTCAGTTCCACTCTGATCGGCGGATCGCTGAATTTGATGAGCCTGTTCGGCTTTATTCTCGTGCTGGGAATCGTTGTCGATGACGCGATCATTATCGGAGAAGCGGCTTATGCGGAACAGGAGATTCAGGGGCACAGTGTGTCCTCCATTGTCGATGGCGCGCTGGGAGTTGCTACTCCGGCAACCTTCGGCGTATTGACCACGATTTGCGCGTTTCTGCCCACGCTTTTTATCGACGGGATGTTCGCTGCTATGCCCGAAGCTTTGGGTTGGGTTGTTATTTTCTGTTTGATCTTCTCCCTGATCGAATCGAAATGGATTCTCCCGGCTCACCTGGCGCATAGCAAGCCGGTAACGGGGGGCATTCTTGCCCAGATCGATCATGTGCAGGAGGCGGTCAATCGGCATCTGAAGCATTTTGTACAGTA
Source organism: uncultured Halieaceae bacterium (assembly GCA_938074045.1). Lineage (GTDB taxonomy): Bacteria > Pseudomonadota > Gammaproteobacteria > Pseudomonadales > Halieaceae > CALJGI01. The sequence goes on along the minus strand of CALJGI010000029.1, from coordinate 17,997 downwards.
CCGGTACAAGCCCATGGTGGAGCGTTGTATACGTCGACGCTACCTGACACTGGCCACGTTTATCAGCTTGCTCGTATTAACCGGAGGCCTGGTGGCGGGTGGTGTTGTGCGCTACGTGATGATGCCTGGAACGCCGTCTGAATATCTGCAGGTGGAGTTGCGTATGGCCGACGGGACACCGGAAGCCAGGACGCTGGAGGTCATGGTACAGATAGGACGGGCACTGGAAACCGTGCAGGCTGAATATCTCGAAGCGCACCCGGACGAAGATGCCTTTGTTCGACATAACTTTTCCACCGGTTCGCAACGGGTCAACGGCTATGTCATGGCCGAACTCACCAAGGCTGAAAACCGTCAAATAGGAACACCTGAAGTAGTCACTCGCTGGCGTGAGGAGATAGGTTACGTTCCGGGTGCTGAGGTGCTGGCGGTCAGTTATTCCAATGGGCCTTCCGGGGGTGCCGCTATATCCTTTGATTTGATTCACAATAATATGGAGGTGCTGAAGCTGGCAGCGGCTGACCTGGAAGCAAAGCTGCGAGAATATAATGGGCTGTACGATATTCGTAACGGGGCGGCGGCTACCTCAGATGAGTTTCATCTGGATATTCTGCCGCTTGGTGAGGCGCTGGGATTGACCCGCTATGACCTGGGCTCTCAAGTGCGCCATGCCTTTTACGGGGCAGAAGCGCAACGGATTCAGCGCGGCAGCGACGAAGTCAAAGTGATGGTGCGCTATCCCCTCGAGGATCGTCGCAGCACAGCCAGCCTCGACGGCATGTTTATACGCACCCCGACGGGGGACTCGGTGCCGTTTCATACTGTCGCCAAAGCTGAGATTCGTCCCGGGTTTAACAAGACCTCCAGGCTGGACTATCAAAGGGCGGTAGAAGTCACTGCGGAGGCAGAGAAAGATCTGGTCGAACCATCGAAGGTAGTGGCTGAGTTGTCTCAGGACGTACTTCCAGAGTTGGTAGCCCGCTACCCGGGTTTGCACTGGAAAATATCTGGCATGGCCGAAGAAGAGCGAGCCATGATAGTCAGCATGTTCACAGGATTGGCGCTGGCCTTGTTCGGCATCTACGCACTGTTGGCTATTCCTACGCGGTCATACCTGCAGCCGCTTATCATCATGGGAGTTATTCCCTTTGGGATAATTGGCGCCGTTGTTGGCCATATCATTACAGGGCATATATTGAGCATGCTGTCGTTTATGGGAATCATTGCGCTGTCTGGCGTGGTGGTGAACGACAGTCTGATTATGGTTGATAACGTCAACAAGGCGGTCGCAGCGGGAGAAAACAAGCCCACGGCGGTGGTCAATGCAGGTGTGCGTCGCTTCAGAGCCATTCTGCTGACGTCATTAACCACGTTTTTTGGACTGGTGCCCATGATTTTGGAGACCAGCGTGCAGGCGCAGGAAATGATCCCAATGGCTGTATCCCTGGCCTTTGGCATTGTGTTCGCGACGGTTATCACGCTGCTACTCGTGCCGTGCCTTTACATGATCCTGGATGACCTGGAGAAATGGCGGTCGCAGGACGAGTTGGCCCTGCCCGAGGCGGTCAATCAGGCGTAAGTTCCGCCGGTCTACCAGGTGTCGACCATATTGCGGCCAGTACCTTTGTTAAGGGCGCCTGCAAAAGCTCTGACTACAATCTCGCGGGTATCAGCGGGATCGATGACAGCATCTATTTCCAGATGTGCCGCTGCTTCAGTGGCTTTTCCACCTTCATAGGCTGCGGCGACCAGTCGATCAAATAGCGCCGCGCGCTCAGCGTTGTCTGTCACCGCTTCCAACTCTTTTTTGAATCCCAGTCGCACCGCCCCTTCCAGGCCCATGGCACCAAACTCGCCGGTCGGCCATGACGCCGCCAGCACCGGTGTGGCGAAGCTACCGCCTGTAAGTGCCATCGCCCCCAGCCCGTAGGCCTTGCGCAGAAAGATGGCTACCATTGGCACGGTAAGACTGGCCCCGGTGACGAACAGACTCGACATACGGCGCACAGCCGCGGCGGATTCGCTGTCCGGGCCAACCATGAAGCCGGGTGTATCGACCAGCGACAACACAGGTAACCCATGGGCATCACAGAGTTGTAAAAAACGCGCCGCTTTGCCGGCGGCTTCAGCGTCCACCGCACCGCCGAGTTGCTGGCAATCGCTGGCGATCATACCTACGGGTTTGCCTTCCAGGCGAATAAAGCCAGTAATGATTGGACGGCCAAAAACCCGTCGCAATTCGGTGAACGAGCCTTGATCAGCGAGGGTTTCGATGATGCGACGTACCGGATAACCCCAGCGTCTGTCTTCAGGAATTAATTGCCGCAATAACGCCTGATCTGCATATTCCCAATCCGCAGAACCAGCAGTGAAATAGCCCAGCAGGTTTCTAGCCTGTTCCGTGGCGATCTGCTCATCCTTCGCCAAGATATCAACCACGCCAATCTTTTCCTGGTGATCGGCGGGCCCGATGGCCGTGGGTTCGAACACGCCCAGGCCGCCGCCCTCTATCATGGCGGGGCCCGCCATTCCGATCCAGGAGGAGCGGGTGGCGATGGTGATATCAGCACAGCCGAACAGGGCCGCATTCCCGGCAAAGCAATAACCGTTGTTGACGGCAATCCGGGGCACCTTGCCTGATAGCCGGGCCCAGGTGGAGAAAGACGAGATATTCAGACCAGCGATCTGGGTGAGCACATCAGTATCGCCCGGGCGCCCGCCACCGCCCTCGGTATAGATGATGATGGGAAGCTGATTTTCTTCAGCGAGTTCGAAAATCCGGTCCAGCTTCTTGTGGTGATAATAGCCCTGGGAACCAGCCAGCACGCTGTAATCGTATATGGCAACAGCGACGGCGGCGCCGTGAATAGTCGCGGTTCCTGTAATCACGCCATCTGCTGCTGTGTTCTGCTGCAGGTCTGCATAGTCCCTGCGGCTTCGTTGGGCTGCCACCGCAAGCTGTCCGTATTCGATAAAGGAGCCCTCATCAATCAGGGCAGCCAGATTCTCTCGGGCGGTGCGGTAGCCCTTGCCGTGGCGTTTGTCCCGCGCTGCGTCGCGAGTGTCGTCTTGGGTGTTGCTCAGACGTTCCTGTAAATACGCGAGCTCTGGTCTGATGTCGTCTGTCACTGTCTTGTGAGCCTATTTTCGTCGCTGTGCGGGTAGGCTGATTTGCCGTAGATATCGACGGTGGTGACCTCGCGATAAAACAATGAATCACCAGATAGTTCAATGCGATGGCTGAAATGGGTAGTCCTGGCCTTGGCCTGCATAAACGGCGCCTGAATAATGGGCCAGTCAGCGCTGTTCTGGGCTGCGGACACTTCAAAAACGGTGGTTCCGTTTTCGATGTTTGCTGAACCGCCGGCGAGCAGCGTTACACCCCGGGGAATGGTCAGGGTCTGAATAATCTGATCAGTGGCAGCTTCCCATAACCAATAGCCAACTTGATCGTGAAACACCTTGTCCGTGGAGATCCGGCGAACCTCCTGGTGATATCGCAAAATTGCCAGGGTCTGTTGCTCGGCGTTGGTTACGTCACCTGCTGCCTCGAAAATAATTTGCTCATAATAGGAGTTGTGCTCGTCACCATCGGGCTCGGGTGCTATATCGGTACCAGCGTTGCCCTGCCACTCACCTATCAGTGCTGCCAGAGGGCCATAGTCAACTCCACCTATGTCGGCATTACTCAAGCTTTGTCTCCACTATAGATTTCTCGGGTAGAGGCCGAGAATAGTGGCAGCGCTTGCACACTGCAATACAGGACTGCCGTTTGTTGCTTGCGAGTAGTGGATATTGGGCTTAATCTGGCGAAGTAACGCGAGTTAAAGCGAAGGGGAGAAAAGAAATCAATCCGAATTTTTTTGACGTATTGATCGTCGGTGCCGGGATATCGGGTATCGGCGCGGCGCACCACCTGCAGCGGCGCTGCGCCGGGCAATCTTTCCAGATACTGGAGGCGCGGGACAATCTGGGAGGTACCTGGGACTTGTTTCGCTATCCTGGAATCCGCTCCGACTCGGATATGCATACCCTCGGTTTTGCGTTTAAGCCGTGGTTGTCAGACCACGCGATTGCGGATGGTCCAGATATTCTTGCTTACCTGCGTGAAACGGTTGAGGAGGCTGACCTGCAGGATAAAATCCGTTATGGGCACCGGGTGGTCAGCGCGAGCTGGGACAGCGGCGACAATCGCTGGAGTGTAGCGGTGCAGAGCGGCGATGGCGAAACAGAGACATTCTGTTGCCGGTTTTTGCATATGTGTTCCGGGTATTACAACTACGAGCACGGTTACGATCCTGAATTTCCCGGCAGCGAAAATTTTTCCGGGGATATTGTGCACCCCCAGTTCTGGCCGAAGGATCTGGAGTGGAAAGATCGCCGGATTGTGGTTATCGGCAGTGGCGCAACGGCGGTAACGCTGGTGCCGGCGATGGCGGAGCAGGCGAAGCATGTGACCATGCTACAGCGGTCTCCCACCTACTTTGCTTCCCGTCCCGCCAAGGACCAACTGGCCAACTGGTTGCGGGATCGTCTGCCTTTGCGCCTCGCGTATTTTTTGTCGCGGTGGAAGAATATTCTGCTACAGATGTATACCTATGGCCTGTGTCAACGTCGTCCGGAGATGGCTGGTGCGGCACTGATCGACAGTGTGCGGGAAGAATTGGGGTCGGATTATGATGTGGATACTCATTTCACGCCGCGTTATAACCCTTGGAATCAACGGCTCTGTCTGGTCCCCGACAGTGATTTTTTTGCTGCGATGCGTCGCGGCGATGCGTCTGTTGTAACCGATCATATTCAACATTTCGATGAAACCGGCATTGAGTTGGAATCCGGTGAGCATCTGGATGCTGATGTGATCGTGAAAGCAACCGGACTTGATATGCTGTTTTTGGCTGGAATCGATATCGAGGTGGATGGCATCGCTGTGGACACGTCATCATGCTTTATTTACCGCGGCATGATGGTTGAAGGTGTACCCAATATGGCTTTCTCTATGGGATACACCAATGCTTCATGGACGCTCAAGGCGGATCTGACGGCGGCATTTGTCTGCAAGCTCCTCAACTATATGGCAGAACACGGGTATGCGCGATGCCTGCCCCAGAACGATGATCCGGATCTGGAAGAAGAGCCTTATCTCGATTTCAGTTCAGGCTATGTGGTGCGGGCGTTGGATAAACTGCCGAAGCAGGGAGCGCGCCCTCCCTGGCGAATGTATCAGAATTACTTTCTTGATGTGCTGAACCTGCGGTTTCGTCGGGTGGCGGACTCCGCCCTGAAGTTTTCCTGAACTCGGGGTATTGGCACACTGTTTAATTTGAAAACACCGGAGAAAGGGTCGCGCACACATACCTGGCTATCATCATCACTTGAAGTGAGCACTGTGTCGGGAAAGTACTTTGAGCATTGCCGCGAGAAACTCGTTTCGGCACCGGCTGATGCCGTGTCCGCTCGCAAAAGAAATAGGCATGGAGTGAAGAGGTGAGTGGTGTGGCATTTACTGGCTGAATCACTCTCGATAACGGGACCAGCATTCGGGCCCGTAATGTTGGGAATACTTGGTCGCCGCCTGGGATTTGTGGGCGATCAGTTAATCGCTTCTGGATCGCGGGTTGTGTTCAATATAGGCATGCCATTGGTGTTGTTTTTTGCGGCGATGCGCGCGGATTATGCCAGGATGCTAGATTCTGGCAGTCTGCTAACCGGCCTCGCAGCCATCACGCTAACAGTAGTGCTTGCCTATGGTTTTAGTAGCTTGCGCGGCATACCAGTGGCCCATCGAGGCGTATTTGTCCAGGGTGCTTATCGTTCCAATATGGGAATTGTCGGGATTGCCTTGTGTCTCGCGGCCTATGGCGACCAGGGTTTGATGCTCGCCGCTGTACCCTTGGCGGTGTGGACTCTTTATTACAACTTACTAGCGGTTGTTTTGCTCAACTGGACTCTGCATGGCAACCCCTCTTTTTCAGGTATGTTTTTCGATATGCTGAAGAATCCTCTAATCATAGGGATTTGCGCGGGTGCGATCCTTTCCATTACAGACGCACGGCTGCCGCCGGAAACCTGGGTGGTGGGGGAGTGGAGCGCTCGCCTGTTTATTCCCTTTGCACTGTTGTGCATTGGTGGTGCCTTGAATCTTGCAGCGTTGAAAAATTCCGCGCGGGAGACGGTTGAGGCCAGCGCCTGGCGGTTGGTTGTTTCACCTTTGCTGGCTGTTGGTCTGGCCATTCTGGTTGGATTGCGTGGTCCCGAGCTGGGCGTGTTCTATTTGCTGCTTGCCGGGCCCACCGCCGCCGCGAGTTTTGTTATGGTGGTCGCGGCGGGAGGTAACGGTGCGCTGGCGGCCAATATCGTCGTATTGACCACCCTGGTCTCAACCTTCACTGTCACCCTTGGTCTTTTCGTACTGCGGTTGGTGGGGTTGGTCTAGTTTTGTAAAGGTGCCTGATGGCTGATTACTGTGTGCTATTTGATAATGACGGTACGCTGGTTGATAGTGAACCCATCAGCTGCCGCGCCCTCACGGATAGCTTTGCTGTGCTGGGAGTGGATCTCGATGCCGGGCTACTGCTGGAGAAATACAGGGGCTGGAAGCTTGCCAATCTGCTGGATGATGTATGCCAGCCACTGGATATCAGTCTGCCACCTGATTTTGTCGCTGAATTCAGAGCGCGGGTGGCGACTATGTTCGAAACCGAGCTGCAGCCCATAGCGGGGGCCCATGATCTTCTGGAGCGTCTCGATTGTCCGGTGGCGGTCGTATCAAGCGGGCCGCCGCAGAAAATTCAGCAGGCGTTGCAGGTTACCGGTTTGTCTCATTTTTTCGGTGAACGTATATATAGCTCCTATGACGTCGGTGTCTGGAAACCTGATCCGCAAATTTTTTTGTACGCGGCAGCGGATCTGGGTTTCGCGCCGGGCAATGCGATGGCTGTCGATGATTCACTGATAGGTGTTGAAGCAGCCGTCGGAGCTGGCATGACGACGTTTTACCTCAATCACTTCAACGAGAGTTGCCCTTTTGATGAGGCGATTGATATCAGTCAGTTGTCTGCAGTAATGGATCATCTTCGCGATGCTTGATGACAATAGCGCCATATAGCAAAGCCAGTAGTCCAGCCATGCAGATTATCTCCGCTGCCGCATAGCTGCCGGAAAGATCCAGCCCAACACTGAATAGTGCTGGCCCTATCGCGCTGCCGAAAACAACGATCGAGGCACACAATCCACTTATTGCGCCAAGGTGCAGGCTGCCAAAGTTTCTGATAAAGGCGAGATTGGACAACACCGCCCACAGTCCACCCGCCGCACCAATTCCTGCGACCAGTAACCAGTATCCCCATTGATATTGCAGATTAAGCAGGCCCCATGAACCAGCGATAAACCCACTGAGCATAATGATGAGAAATGGCTTGAGGGGGCGGTTGTCAGCTAACCAGCCAGCGCAGATGTTTACCGTGGTTGAAATGAGGGCCACGGGGAGAAAGTAGGCGAATGCCTCAGTAGGGCTGCGACCTGCTTCATTAAAGATGGAAACGATGTGGAAGGTCACCGCTGTGCCAAACAGCGCATGCATGGCAAGGCTCAGGCTGTAAATCCAGAATACCGGGGTGCGGCGCGCCTCCTCCACGGTATAGCTGACTGCAATGGCCGTTGCGGCCGCCTCAGCCTTAGAAGAATCTCCATCGGCACTGACGCCACATTCCTCGGGGTTGTTGCGCAATAGTAGAAAGGCTGCGACGGCGTAGATCGCACAGGAAGCCGCGAGGCACCACAATGCACCGCGCCAACCCCAATCCATGATCAGCCAGGCCAGCGCCGGGGGCGCTAGAGAGAACCCCAGGGTTACAAACACGCCACGCACACTGCTGACCAGGCCACGACGACGCACAAACCACACCAGCAAAACGTTCCTTGAAGCACTGGTGAGGACACCCTGGCCGAAGAAGCGCACGCCGAAGTATGCCAGAGTTATCAGTCCGAACGTTGCGACGGTAGAGCCGCCAATCACCGCTGCCAGCTTATCGGTCAGCGATATATAGAGCAGCATGAGTCCGAGAAGCAAACTTGCCATAGATACCATGAATCTGCCGCCGGCCCGGTCATACCAACGACCGGCTTCGGTCAGAAAGATCGAGGATCCAACGGTACCCACAAGATACGCCATGGACAACTGCGTCCTGCTCAGGCCCAGCGCATCGATAAAATGGTCGGTAAACACCGCCATACCCATGGTTTGTCCTGGGATGCTGAATAAAAATCCCAGGGTGCTGACCAACCAGATAACCCAGCCATAGTAGAATGGGACCCGTCGAATATCGAAGGGCCAGGTCGGTGCTGTGTGTACACGGCTCACTGCAGTGAGATCACGGGCGCGTTTTTGTATCATGGTTCAAAGGTCATCGCGGAAGGGCGAGGCACAATAGTATGGCAAAGCCAATAGAGATCAAGTGAAGGATTCCAATGTTGCCAGTTGATTCCGATCCGGTGCGAGATTTCATAGCGGCCGAGCGCCTACCAGCTTCATATATCCGCGTGGTGCGCGAGGCGCTGCTGCCGCTGGCGGAACATATCTCCAGTGCAGCGCAGGGCCGACCCACAACATTAATTCAAGGTATTTGCGGCGGCCAAGGCACAGGGAAATCGACAATGTGCGCCGGGCTTGAATTGTTGCTGAGCGATGATTTCCGCGTCATGACGCTGTCTCTGGATGACTTTTATCTGGATCGGCCATCCAGGCGGGAGCTTTCTTTGCGCGTGCATCCCCTCATGCAGACGCGTGGTGTGCCCGGCACCCATAATGTGGCGTTACTTGACTCGGTCTTGTCTTCGTTGGTGCAGGGTGATGCGGTCAAGCTGCCCCGCTTTGACAAGGCCATCGACAACCCGCTACCCGAGTTAGAATGGCAACTCTTTGATGATAAACCTGACATCATTCTACTGGAGGGCTGGTGCGTCGGTGCTCCCGCTCAGATGGAGGAGCAGTTGCGAGAACCGATAAATGAGCTGGAACGCATTGAGGATCCCGATGGCATGTGGCGTGGTTACGTCAACGACTGCCTGCTTGGGGACTACCGGGATCTGTTTGCCCGCATCGATCAGCTCGCGCTGCTGTGTCCGCCGTCCTTTAATGCTGTATATCGATGGCGCCTGGAGCAGGAAGAAAAGCTGGGGCTGAATTGTGGGCAGCGGTTTCTCAGTAATGAAGGCGTGGCCAGATTTATTCAACACTTTGAGCGGCTATCCCGGCACTGCATGGAGCAACTTCCCTACACGGCGGAGTGTTGTATACAGTTGGCAGAGGATCATGGGGTAAGTAGCGTGCGCATGGAATGACAGGAGCTGTATGTGATTGGATTTGATGACATTTATGCGATGGCGTGTGAGCGCAAAGGCGGGGCTGCTGCGCTGGCGGAGCGGCTGCCGACGAGCTTGCCCGCAAAGCGGTTACGCAAAATTGGCGACGATAGATATCTGGCGGAGTTCACCCGCAAGATATTCCAGTCGGGTTTTGTCTGGCGAGTGGTGGACAATAAGTGGGATGGATTTGAGGAGCTGTTCTGGGGCTTTGATATTGAGAAGTTGCTGATGATGCCCGACGACATGCTGGAGAGAAAGGCCTCTGATACACGCATTATCCGCAACTATAGAAAAGTCGCCGCCATTCGGGACAACGCCCTCATGATCAACGATACCACGCGACGTGAAAACAGTAGTTTCGGTGAATTTATCGCCTCCTGGCCCAGTAGTGACATCGTCGGTCTCTGGATGTATCTCAAAAAACATGGGTCCCGGCTCGGCGGGAACACCGGCCCCTATGCCCTGCGTGCGCTGGGTGTTGATACCTTTTTGTTGACCCGGGATGTGGAGGGTTTCCTGCGTCTGCACGGCGTGATCGATTCTGGCATCACCAGTAAGCGAGCGCTGGAAGCTTCCCAGAGTTTTTTTAATCAGTTGAGTCAAGACAGCGGTTACTCTCTGGCCCAGCTCAGTCGACTGGTGTCGCTTTCTTTTGGTGAAAACTGGGCGTAGCGGTTCCTGCTCGTCGGGGAGTTGCACTCATTCATGCACAAAATGTGTTACACATGCAGGACTGAACCACAGGGTTGCCCATAACTATGAAATGGATTCTTCGCGGTGTCATCACACTCATACTGCTACCTCTCGTGTTGCTGGGCCTGGCTATCGGAATAGCCATGCAGCAGAAGCTGATGACCCGGTCGGATCTGGCAGACCTTATCGAAATAGGACAGAGCCACGGCATCGCTGCTGTTATTGAAATCATCGACACGGAGCTGAATGGCGTAGACCTGGAGGCCGCCCCGGATCCCAGCTATGGGCGGGAGCTTGTTGTCGGCCGAGGCAGCGCGCCCTGGGTGGTGCGGGGCAATCTGGACGGTAAACCCCGTATGCTGAAACTGGCGCTGGCGCCCGGGTTGTGGGCGGCGTACCAGGTGGAAAGTCAGTCGCTGTATCAGGTTTGGGATGGCGATATTGAGTTCGCCGGAGCGGCATACAACTACAAGCACGGCCCACAACCTGGCAGCCGGGGTAACTGGTATTTACAAGATGCTGATGGTGCGCGTTGGTTCCTGGAGATAGAGGGCGAACGTAAGCCGGCGACGGTGCAATATCTGGGGCACGAATACGGTGCCGGCAGTGAGACAGTATCACTGCGCTTTCGACTGCACGCCGGTGACCAATCAGTGGAACTACTGGAACGTCCCGATATGTTTGAGCGCGATGGCCAACGCTTTTTTACCCGCAGCTTCAGGCCAGTTCGTAAAGACGGAGAAGTCCGAGTTTACTTCGAGAACGGGAACGGTGAGTCTTATCTCGCGGAGGGCACGCTGGAGTGGCCGCTGCAAAACAGTAGGCCGATCGAAGGGGGCGGTGCCGTCGGCGTTGACCGCGGTAAAGCTGCGGCGACAGACGACCTTTCTCTGGGTGAGCAGGTTATCGCCAACAGCGATTGTCTGAGCTGCCACGCGGAAACACACAAAGTCACCGGTCCGGCCTGGTCACAGGTATCCGGTAAGTTTCGCGGACACCTGCAGACGCCGGTAATTGCCGCGTTAACCACCGCTGTCCTGGAAGGCAGTGTCGGCAAGTGGGGTAGCGTGCCCATGCCGGCTCACCCTGAACTGAGTGAAACCGAAGCTCGTGCAGCGGTGAGTTACATTCTGTCCCGCGATACGCCGGCGGAAGAACTTAACCCGCCGCTGGACGATCAAGGTAACCCCTACGTCGCGACCGAGGATTTCGACATATTGCCGCGCTTGCGGAAACTACACCCTTCTTTTCAATTGGAAGACATTGCACCACCGGGGTTCGAGCCCAAAGTTGGCGGACTGGATATGACCTCGGACGGTAAGCTCGTGGTGGCGAGCTGGGATCTGGATGGCGCTGTTTATCTGGTGGACCCCAATGCGCCGCTGGAATCCCGGGTGCAGCGCATTGCTGAGGGACTGCAGGAACCCCTCGGGCTGACGGTAGTTGACGACCGGATTTTTGTGCTGCAAAAGCAGGAGCTCACAGAGTTGATCGACACCAATGATGACGGGGTTATCGATCGCTATCGGGCAGTGAGTACTGACTGGGAGGCAAACAGCAATTTCCATTCCTTTGCTTTTGGTCTGGTTCACAAAAACTCGAACTTCTACTTCCTGCTGTCCATTTGCGTACTACCCGGGGGTGCGAGCTGCCCGGATCAGTTGCCCACGCAGGGCAAGCTGCTCAAGGCCGATCTGGCCGGTAATGTTGAAGTGATGGCGTCTGGATTTCGTACACCCAATGGCATCGCGGATGGGCCGGGAGACGCCGTCTATGTGCTGGATAACCAGGGCGACTGGTTGCCCGCCAGTAAACTGGCAGAGGTTCGACCCGGGGATTTTTATGGATCCCGCGCCGTGCCTGATGAGGGAGTCATGACCCTGCGCGAAGAGCCACCCGCCGTTTGGTTGCCCCAGGACGAGGTGGGTAACTCACCGACGCAACCGTTTTTGCTGGAGGAGGGACCGTACGCGGGTCAGCTTATTCACGGTGATGTATTCAACGGGGGATTGAAGCGGGTCTTTCTCGAGAATATTGCCGGTCGGTCGCAGGGCGCTGTTTTTCATTTCAGCGCTGGCTTCAATGGTGGCGTGAATCGAATGGTACGGAGCCCGGATGGATCGATTTATCTGGGTGAAGTTGGTAACCCACCGAATTGGGGCGAAGCGGGCAAAGCCTGGCATGGGTTGGAGCGGCTCACCTGGAACGGTAACAACGCCTTTGAAATGAAAGCGGTGAGGGCACTCAGCGACGGCTTTCTGATTGAGCTGACGCAACCTCTCGCACAGGACATGACAGTTGTTCCTGAAGACCTCACCGCACGACAGTGGTTTTATCACCCCAACGAGCAATACGGCGGTCCTAAATACGATCACCAGGAATTGTCGACGCAGCGGTTGGTAGTGGCAGAAGATCGCCGCAGCGTTCGCGCCATTGTTCCCGGCTTGAAAGAAGGGTATGTGGTGTACCTGCGACTGGACGAGCGCTGGCGCGCGGCGGGTGGACAGGACCTTTGGACCAGTGAAGCCTGGTATACCCTGAACAATATTCCGGACAAGCCGGATAATAAGGACATTACCGCGACCGATGACGGTGAGTGGCGTCCACTGTTCGATGGCAAGACGCTTGCCGGCTGGAAGAACTTTGCCGGGCCTGTGGATTATGTAGAGAAGTGGGTTGTCGAGAATGGGGCTTTAACCTTGCGTCAGAAAGGCGCGCTTCCCTGGTGGGATATGATTTCCAGTTATTTCTTCGGTGGCCCCAGTGGTGATCTGATCTACTACCCGGAAAAATTTAGCGACTTCGAGCTCAGCCTGGAGTGGAAGATCGCGGAAAACGGTAACAGCGGTATCTTCTATCTGGTTAAGGATGAAACCGAGAATGTACCCTGGCGCACGGGCATTGAGATGCAGGTGCTGCACAATGAAGGTCACGCTGATGGGAAAATTGAAACCCACCGGGCGGGTGACCTCTACGATTTGATTGCGGCCGACCCTGTCACGGTGCGCCCCCCAGGTGAGTGGAATGAAGTGCGTATCCGTATTGAAAAAAACCACATCGAGCATTGGCTCAACGGCGAAAAAGTGGTGAGCATCACCCGTGGTAGTGATGATTGGAATGCCCTCGTCGCCGCCAGCAAATTTGCGGATATGCCCGGGTTTGGCAAGTCCGACGCAGGCTATATAGTTTTGCAGGACCACGGTGATCCCGTGTGGTATCGCAATATCAAGGTTCGGAATCTCTAACCTGGGTGGCAGGAAATGACTCACTGTTGCTGATTCCGGTGTTTTTCCTGGGTAAGACCATCATGAATCGTCTTGTGGGCGGCTTGTTTCTCTTGGGTTATGTCGGCTATATGGTGATACGTGTCGTATTAACCTGAGGACGCGAGCGCCGTTTCGTGACCATGTGACTACGCTGTTTCGATATGAAATTCGGGGTGCAGGTTCTTCCAATGTTCTGTGAGGCCTGCCTTCTGTTCGTCATCCATTGGTAGCTCTTTCAGTGCGTTAGGCCATAATTCACGAGCTTTTTCCATGGTGTCCAGCAGATGCGGCTTGATTGCGCGCCACGGAATGTTGGCCTTGCCTGCCCAGTTTTCAAATTGATCCATCGAAGTTCTGTACCAGTCTTTGTCCTTACCCAGATTGAGAGCGAACTCCCGTTCATCCTGTCCCTCCTGAATATTCAATCGTGTTGATATTCTTGACTATTTTCGACGACGGATAGAGGATGGCAGTCATGCCAATTCTTCTCCTTATCATTAGGTTGGTTCATTCGCTATTTAGATCTCAACGTCAATTGGCCCTCGAGAATCTTGCACTGAGGCAGCAGGTAGTCATGCTCCGTCAATCAGTGAAGAAGCCTCGACCATCCGTGGCGGACAAGCTGTTCTGGATAATCTTTTCACGCTATGTGGAGGATTGGCGGAAATTATTGTATGGCCTGCATCCCGATACTGTTGTACGCTGGCATCGTCAGGGCTTCCGCCTTTATTGGCGTTGGAAGAGTCGAGGCCCTAGGCCGGGACGACCAGCTATTGATGTGGGCCTGCGCAAGCTGATTCGAGAAATGCAGGCAACCAACATGGGCTGGGGTGCGCCTCGAATCCATGGGGAACTGCTCAAGCTAGGTATTGAAGTATCACAAGCGACAGTTTCCAAATATATGCGGCATCCGAATAAACCACCTTCACAAACCTGGCGAACATTTCTCAGTAATCATACAGAGTGTTTGGCAGCGATGGATTTCTTCACTGTCCCGACAGCCAGATTTCGCATTCTCTATGTGTTTATCGTGCTCAGCCACGACCGGCGGGAAGTTGTACACTTCAATGTGACGGAGCACCCCACTGCACAATGGACCGCTCAGCAATTGGTGGAAGCCTTTCCGTTCGATTCCGCTCCACGCTATTTGTTGCGCGATCGGGATGCCATTTATGGTGATGCTGTCCGACGACGGATCAAGAGCCTGGGTATCGAGGAGGTTGTCACGGCGCCTCGCTCGCCATGGCAAAACCCCTTCGCTGAAAGAATTATCGGGTCCATACGCCGAGACTGGCTGGATCATATTATTGTTCTCAATGAGCGGCATCTACGCAGAACCCTTCGAGAATATTTTAACTATTACCATACCTGCAGAACGCATTTGTCGGTGAACAAAGATCCGCCTGAAACTCGACCTGTTGAACCGCCGAAGTTAGGAAATATTGTGGCTTTCCCCCGTGTTGGCGGCCTGCACCATCGATACGGGAGAATCGCTGCCTGATGGCGATTGCAAATAATCACCAGAAAAATGGCACGATTATATTTACAGGAGGGACAGCAGATCTCCTGTTCTTTCGAGTGGGGCTCTTGGTTTTTTGTGAATCGTCTTCTGCTTTCAGATGGCGCAGAACCTCATCAATGAGATCAATATCGTTCTCTTCTCCTTCCATTCGGTTCTCTATAGATCGTATGTGGTCGTGCACACTTAACCAAATTCGTCGAGCCCTGACTAGCGCTTGTTGTCGATTTCCAGTGCCCAAACTACGTCGAAATTCCGGTCGTTTGCTGCTCGAAGAGCTGCGTACAAGCTCAGCAGGTAGCCGCAGGCGAAAGTAGTAAATTCCGCGCGGAGAACGCCACAGATAGGAGGGGGTTTTTACAGCCATGGGGATCACCTTGGGGATCAGTGGCGAGACCCATGGGGATCACCTCAATCAGCAAAAACGAAAGAGATAAAATTCTTTTAAATCATAAAGTTACTACGGCATTTTGGTGCCGAAGATGGTGCCCAGGAGAGGACTTGAACCTCCACGCCCTTGCGAGCACTAGCACCTGAAGCTAGCGTGTCTACCAATTTCACCACCTGGGCATTGTGCGGTGGCATTTTCTACCTTCTACCCCATTCGGGCAGTAGTTTCCGGTCAATAATTAGTCCGAAATCGTAGAGGCGCGGACTTTACTTTTACACAGCTTAATTGTCAATGTCTGCGTATAATGCCCGCCCATGACAATTTATATATGTAGGTCATCCTGAATGGCCGCGAAAGATAAGGGCCGCGATCCGCACGCCCAGCGTGAAGCCGCCCGCTACGATAGTCCCATTCCCAGCCGCGAGTTTATTCTTCAGCTACTGGCCGACGCGGAACACCCTCTTACACTGCCGCGCATAGCGGATGCCCTCGCGCTGACGGAAGACGAGGGCCTGGAGGCCCTGCGTCGCCGGTTGAACGCGATGGAGCGGGACGGACAACTGCTGAGTAACCGTCGCGGTGCCTTTGGTCTGGTGGACAAGCTTGATCTGGTGCGCGGCCGCGTCAGCGGTCATCGCGACGGCTTTGGTTTTCTGTTGCCAGCGGACGGGTCCGACGATTTGTATCTCTCAGCCCGACAAATGGCCAACGTATTTGATGGGGATGAAGCTCTTTGTCGCGTGTCCGGCACCGACCGTCGCGGGCGCCGCGAGGGCAAGGTGGTCGAGGTTCTCAAGCGCAATACCAAGCAGGTGGTTGGTCGCTATGTCGAGGACAGCGGCATTACTTTTGTTGTGCCCGACAATGCCCGCGTTAATCACGATATATTGATCTCTCCGGAAGATCGGGGCCTGGCGGCAGCTGGACAAATGGTAATGGTGGAAATCACCCAGTATCCGGGCCGGCATCGCCAGCCACGGGGCCGGGTTATCGAAGTACTGGGTGAGCATCTTGATCCGGGCATGGAGATTGATGTTGCGATCAGGTCCCACGGCATACCCCACGTTTTTTCTGACGAGGCTCTGGCAGAGGCCGGTGGACTGGACCCGGAGCCGGGTTCAGCCGACAAAGTCGGACGTCTCGATTTGCGCGATCTTCCCTTCGTCACCATTGACGGTGAGGATGCCAGGGACTTTGACGATGCAGTCTTCTGTAAGCCATCACGCACTGGCTGGTCGCTGTGGGTGGCCATCGCCGATGTCTCGCATTATGTGCGACCCGACTCAGCCCTCGATGAGGACGCTCATCTGCGGGCGACCTCGGTGTACTTCCCGGAGCAGGTGGTCCCCATGCTGCCGGAGTCGCTGTCCAATGGTTTGTGTTCCCTGAAACCGGCGGTTGATCGCCTCGCTCTGGTCTGTGAAATGCAGATTGATCGCCAGGGTAGAACCACGGATTACCACTTTGCCGAGGCGGTGATACATTCCCATGGCCGATTGACCTACACGCAGGTTGGCGCTGTGCTGGCGGCGGACGATGCAGCCGAGCATGGCGTTGATGGTGCGCTTGTCGCCCATTTGCAGGCACTGCATGAATTGTATGCGTGCTTGCGCAAAGCGCGGGATTTGCGCGGTGCGATTGAATTTGAGTCAGTGGAAACCCGCTTTATTTTCAATGAGCAACGCAAGATTGAGGCCATCGTTCCAGTGGTGCGCAATGACGCCCACAAGCTGATTGAAGAATGTATGCTGGCGGCGAACGTGGCGGCGGCGGATTTTCTGGCCAGCACAGAGCTGCCCGCGCTGTATCGGGTGCACGAGGGACCCACAGAGGAGAAATTGACCAGTCTGCGCGAGTATCTCGGGCCTCTGGGGCTGGAACTGAGTGGAGGCGAGGACCCTACACCACTGGATTATGGTCGTCTGCAGCAACAGCTGGACGGTCGAGAGGATGGTCATATCGTGCAGATCATGATGCTTCGTTCGCTCAAACAGGCCATGTACCAGCCAGATAACAAGGGGCACTTCGGCCTGCACTACCCGGCGTATGCGCACTTTACTTCGCCCATCCGACGCTACCCCGATCTGCTTGTCCATCGCGCTATTCGCGCGATGATCCGTTCCGATATTGCCGGCCTGGCCGTGCAGCGCGTGGCGGATGTCAAAACCATCTCGGCCAAGCGGATTTATCCCTATAACATGGCGCAGATGCTGGCGCTGGGGGAACATTGCTCAGTGGCAGAGCGGCGTGCCGATGAGGCCACGCGGGAAGTCTCTTCCTGGCTGAAATGCGAATATTTGCAGGATCATGTCGGTGAGGTGTACCCCGGTGTGATCAGCGCGACTACCGCATTCGGGCTTTTTGTAGAGCTCACCGATTTGTACGTAGAGGGCCTGGTGCATATCAGCGCGTTGCCTGGCGATTATTACCACTTCGATCCGGTACGCCAAAGGCTCACCGGTGAACGTAGTGGTCGATCTTTCCGTTTGGGTGACGCTGTGACGGTCCAGGTAGCCCGGGTGGACCTGGACGACAAGAAAATCGACTTTGAGCTGGCGGAATCCGGTGAAAAATCGCGTTCCAATAAAAGTAATAAAACTTCTCCCACCAAACGAAAGACTTCCGGGAAGAGGCCCGCCAAAACAGATGCAGGCAAGCCGCGCAAGCGGACGGCTGGGGCAGACAAGGGTAAGAAAGTAGATAAGGGTTCAAAGAAGAGTAAAAGCGGAAAGAACGCCAGCGCCAATCTGCACCGCAAGGGG
>CALJGI010000028.1 GCA_938074045.1 uncultured Halieaceae bacterium | reverse complement strand
ATCAGCGATCTAAAATGCTGTATTGGGACGGAGGCAGCCATGCTGGCATTGTAGGCTGACCCTCATGATCTGCAAACAACCTTACAGTTGACCCGGTTCGCCACACTGGAATGTGGTCTGTGTCAGGGGCTTCACATACTTGACCGCGGCAGATTCAGCCTTCAGGCTACCGCTCTCCATCAGTGGCAACGCCGCGATATTTCAGAGATAAGACGCACAGGGGTAGCAATGCAAAGGCTGGATGAATCTCGAATTCCCGTTCTGATCGGATTTGGACAATTGACAGACAAAAGCCCGTTGGAGGAGGCTGGTACACCTCTTGATCTGATGGCCAGAGCGGTCACAGCGGCGGCGGAAGACGCTGGCCCAGGGAATACCCTGCTGGCCGAGGTCGACACGCTGGTGGCGGTGGGCCTGACCGTTGATGAGCCCAATAGCGGCAGTAAATTGGGCGGCATGTTCAGGAATGTACCGTTGACGTTGTGCCAGCGTCTGGGTATTGATCCTGAGCGCCGGTTTTATACTGACACAGGCGGAAACACCCCGCAGAAAATGGTCAATTTGTTCTCCGAGCGAATCAGCCAGGGTGAATGCAATACAGTGATCATCGCCGGCGCTGAAGCGTTGGATACCATGATTAAACGGCTCAAGGGGGGGATGGACCTTGACTCGTGGTCAGATGATCCAGGTGGCAGACCTGAAATTCTGGGCACGCCGAGAACGCCGCAAACGCCTCATGAGGACTCTTACGGCGTCAACACACCTTCCACCATTTACCCGTTGTTTGAGAATGCGCTGCGGGGTAAATATGGTGAGAGCGTCGACGCGCATCGATCGCATATGGGTGCGCTCTATCAGCGCTTCAACGAGGTGGCGGCAGCCAATCCTCTGTCCTGGTTCCCTACACGGCGAAACGCTGAAGAAATAGCGACTGAATCGGCCTCCAATCGCTTCGTGGGCTTCCCCTACACCAAGTACCTTAACTCCGTTATCAGGGTGAATATGGGTGGTGCACTTATCATGACCAATGTCGCTGAAGCGCGGCGGATGGGAGTGGCGCAGGACAAGTGGGTTTACCTCCACGGTTGTGGCGATGCCTGCGATGCCTGGTTTGTCCACGAACGCCAGGACTATCATTCGTCTCCGGCTATTCGAACGATTGGCCAGCAAGCACTTTCCATGGCTGGCGTGACTATTGCTGATATGGACTACTTTGATATTTACAGCTGTTTTCCGTCTGCCGTGCAGATAGCCTGCGATGAGCTCGGTATTGCTCACGACGACCCTCGCCCCCTGACGGTGACCGGCGGCTTGCCCTATTTTGGCGGGCCCGGCAACAACTATGTCACGCATTCCATCGGCGCAATGATGCAGACCCTGCGCGCCAACCCCGGCAAGTGGGGGCTGGTCAATGCCAATGGCTGGTTTGTGACGAAACACTCTTTGGGTGTTTACTCGACTACACCGCCGGAGAAGCCCTGGCAACGGGAGGACCCCGCGAGCTACGCAGACATACCGACTCAGGTGTCCGCCCCGTCCTTTACCGAGCAACCTTCAGGTGACGCAGCAGTTGAAACCTATACGGTGTTGCACAGTCGCAAGGGTCCGGAGCGAGGTTTGGTGATAGGCCGACTAACGGATGGCACACGCTTTTTCGCCGATACACCCGATGACATGGAAACGCTCAGCGCTATGCAGAATGAGGAAATGTTAAACCGGTCGGGGACCGTCAGTCAGCAGAACGGCCGCAACCTGTTTATTCCGGATTTTTCCAGTGAGTTGGCACCGGCCGAGGGAATCAACTAGTCGTCAAAAATCGTAGCGCTGGACAGGGGTAAAATGCGATCGACGCTCTCTACCGGGGTTATCACTGATTGCCCACTGCTATTGTCGTAGGTGATGATGTAGTTGAGGGTTGAACCAATGAGCAGGGTGGGATCCGGACGATTTGTCTGCCCGCCGGTATACAGTTGGATGGGGTCACCAAATCCCGCCCGAATTTGAGCACTTTTCCACCCTGCATACAGGGCCACAAACATCCAGGTGTAGACGACAAAGGCCACTATAATCCAGATACCGACGCTGACGCGATATTTTGGTGTGTAACAGAACATAATGATGGCCGATCGCTTCAAGCTGCGCGGTTCACAGCGCCAGAGTTTCTGCATTTGATAGGTGTAGCGCATGATACGATCAAAACCGAAGCCTACCGCCAGTCCACCCACAAGCAAAACGAGTGAGACTGGCTCGCGGACACCGGAGATCAATAGATCAGAAAAATCCGCGATTTGTAAATAGGGAACATCGAAGCGTTTGAAAAAAGCCCAACCGTAGAAGACTCCACCCATGGTGAGCAGCAGGTATGCCAGTGACACAATAAAACCGGGGTGTCGACCAAATAAATGCAGTAGATCATGCGTTATTGATTCACCTTCGTAGACGCGCATTGCTATTTTTTAGCTCCCAGTGTTTAAAGGTAGATTATTATCGATTGTTGAGGCGCTTCGGGGTTGCTCAGTTCGACCTTTTTTTGTCGTATCAGATAGCTGTTTTTATGTTCGACCAGACGATAAATATAGCGTCCCGCATATACGCGTTGCTCATCCCGGTACCACATCACCACATGAAAATTTGCGCTCACCACGGTGTCACCCCGCTCATCTTCGCCCTGCGCACGAATGTTCCCCAGCACGTGCGAACAATTCACACCGGCTTCTTTGGAAGCGGCTCGGGGATGCGAAAAATTGCGTCGCCGGATTTCCATCATTACCCGGTCGTCATAGAAATGCGAGATAGTATTGATCGGGTCTTGCTGATTCTCCATGGCCGGCATCCAGTAGGTACCATCTTCTGTGAACAGGGTGATCCAGCGTTCCAGGTCCGGATCGTCCAGCAGAGAGGCTTCCAGATAGAGAAAATCCTCCAGTTTTTGTTGCTCCTGCCAGTTCATCGGAAGGCCTCCCCGGTCATGTACTGTTTCCACGCCTGGTATTGGGTCCGCATATCCAGATCGCTGGTGCCACCCCCTGTGACACGATCATCATGTATTTCCTCGCGGCCATACTGGCGGTGCATTTCCACCCAGGGGTTGGCATTTGAAGGTAGTCCCTCCTGAATGCGCCGGTAAACTTCCAAATCATCGGGTCCTACCATCGAGCCCGAGGAATTGATCAGGCGGGAATAGAGCAGCGTGCGCTGCAACATTTCGTCAGGTGCACCCTTCAGGCGAAATGACCAGGTTTCAACCACAAAACGATCTACCGCTATCGGTCGGATCACACGAATATTCTGAATGGCACATTTGATGGTCAGTGATGGATAGTAGAGGGTGTTATGAGTATTGAATGAGAAGATTTCACGTGTTCTTGCTTCACCATACGCGCTGATCATTGCGGCGAGATATTCGGGGAATACGGAATAGTCCGCATGAATACTGGTCTTTCCGCCGTCATAGTGATGGCCATAGGGGAAGCCGGTAATACCGGATTGCTCGAAATTTTCGTAACTCGCCCCAAAGGGAAGAATGATTTCAGCCTCACTCTTTTGTTTGGCAGCTTCGGGTGGGAGCGAGCTGATGTAGTCCTCCGCCGCCTGCACCACAGACTGGTGAACGACCATGGGGTGCATGGTGTCATTCAGATTCTCGATAATGAATTTCCAGTTGCAATTGTGCTCATAGCGCAGCACTCCGCCGGCCACCTCGACTTCCCCTTCAGGGGCACGATCACACAGGTTGTCAAAACAATCGATGGCTCCCCCCAGCCAGGAGACCAGGTCGGGTGCCTGTTTGGATAAGGTGGCAAAAACGAATCCGCGATAACACTCGACTTGTGCCACGCTCTGCAGGTTGTTGATCGGGTCGGACACATCAAACCCGGTATCGTCATAACCCTCTTTATTCGGAATTTTCAGCAGACTGCCATCGTGCTTGAAGGTCCAGCCGTGATAGGCGCAACGGAAGGCACCACGGACATTGCCCGAGCGTTGCGTCACAATTTTTGCCCCCTTGTGGGCGCAGCGATTGTGTAACACATGGACAGCGGCATTCTTGTCACGGACCATGACGACCGGAACATTGTGATTGATGTTCGTGGTGTAATAATCGCCGGCGGCAGGCACCTGGGATTCGTGGCCGATAAAAATCCAGGCGGCACCCCAAATCCGATCCATCTCCAGCTCGAATAAATCAGGGTTGATGTACAAGTCCCGATGTATGCGTGTTGGCTGTATCAGGTGTTCGAAGTCAAAGTCGGTTTTCATACCATCATTTACCCCTCAATTGGCTCTACAATGCAATGGAACCGAGACTGGCACCGCCACAGACCATCAAGGTCTGCCCTGTGATGAAGCCATTGTCTGGTTCACACAGGAAACCGACGGCTCTGGCCACATCATCGGGCAGACCCACCCGACGGACCGGAATGCTACGCGCCAGTTCTTCCAGTTTTGGACTGCCATCTGGAATCACCCGTTCAAACATTTCGGTCGCTGCAATAGGCCCCGGCGCTACGGTGTTCACGGTGATTCCGTGCGGCCCCAGTTCCAGTGCCCAGGTGCGGGCCATGCCCATCATACCGGCCTTGGTGGCGCTGTAATTGGTTCGGGTCTGTAAACCCAGCGCTGCCCGGGAGGTAATCAGCACGATGCGTCCAAATCCCCGTTGTTTCATCTGCGGTATAACAGCCTTGCTCAGCGTAATAGCCGCACCGATATGAACCTGAGTGAGGTAGTCGAGATCTTCCAGCGCAACATCTTCCAGCTCTGCCGCCCGGATCAGACCGGCATTGTGTACCAGCCCAGTCACCTCATGGCGTTGCGCCACGTCGGCCGCTACCTCCGCGGTTGCGTTGCGATCCGATAGATCCAGCTCAATATTATGGAGTCGACTGTCCTGCAGCTCAGCGGGTCGTCTGGACAGGTTGATGACATCACACCCCTGGCTGAGGAAATGCTCACAAATTGCCAGCCCTATGCCCGTACTGCCGCCTGTTACGATAATGGTTTCATGGCGGTGTGCCATATCAAATACCTCCGGGCCGCAGCGCTGGTTCGGTTAATCCCATGGCTTCAGCTATTCCGGTACGGGCAGTAGCCGACGCTATGTCTGTGCTCGCTGATACGGCAATCATCACCGAATTGAGTGAACTGTCGGTGTGGCTAAAGACCTTCACCGGAGTGTCCGCGGGGGGACACTTGCCTGCGTCATCCAGCAGCGACTGTGGGTGAAGATGGGCAAAAACAATAGGACCCTCCTCCAAACGAACGCTGGCTATGGGCCAGGGAGCGGTATCGAGCCGACGTTTGAAATACTCCCACAGACTGTGGTGAAGAGGGATGGCACTCAGTAGTTTTCCCTTACTGGAGCAATCCCGCCAGACCAGATCATCGCCCAGGCATTGATGGCAGACGTCCCGTGGCGGGTACTGTCGGGCGTCGCAATTCCGACACTGCTGCAAGGCTATCGCAGAACCCAGATTGGCGGCGCTAAAGGCCTGACCCAACGCTGTGCGTTGCTTGGGTGGTCTTGCTCTGTGGCGGCGTGAGGGACGATTCTTTTTCAGCCGCGCGCGCATCATGTCGGTGCTACTCATGTGTCTCCCCTGGTCAGAATAGCCGCGGCACTGCACAGACCACGATCATAATTGACCATGCCATAGCCGCTGACCAGGGCTGTGTTGCAGTTTTTAACCTGGTTATCACCGGCGCGATCCGTCAGCTGGCGGATACTCTCGGTCAGCCCGAGGTAGCCCGCTGCTGAGCCAGCCTGACCGACTGATAACTGGCCACCGGATGTGTTGTGCGCCAATTTGTTGGGTTCCGGGCCGCTGCGGTCAAATCGAAGATCGGTGGTCGCTACAAACGCTGGGGCCTCCCCCTTGGCGCAAAACCCGAGATCCTCCAGCTGTAGCATGCTGATAACCGGGTAGTCATCATAGGTTTGCAGGATGTCTATATCCGCGGGGCCGCATCCGGCTGCCTGGTACATGGCAGCGGCGAATTCGGTCCAGCCACCCCGTAACTGGATGTCGTCCTCTTGATGACTGTTGTGCAACTCACCGGTGGCCACAATGGTGCAGTAGGGAACACCCAGACTTTTGGCGCGGTCTGTACTCATGACCAGCATGCCCTCGCCACCTGCACAGGGCATGACGCAGTCAAACAGATGCAGCGGTCCCGCTATGGGGCGCGCCTCCAGATATTGTTTCAGCGAAAGCGTTTTGTGTCCCAGCAGTGCGGGACTGTAGTGATTGGCGTTGTAGCGTTGTGCCAGCGCAATGCGAGCGAAGTCCTCGCGGGTGGCGCCGTAGGTCTCCATGTAGTGTTGGGTTATCAGTGCGAAAGCCGCATTCGGGCCACCACCACCGTAGGGGAATGAGGCATCGATGGTGAAATTGCTGAATTCCGCGGCGGTAAACTCAAAGGCCCGGTGGAAGGCTGTGTCGCCACCCACACAGGCGATAATATCGGCGTCCCCGCACTGGATTGCCCGGGCAGCGCGGCGCAGGGCGATGACACCCGATGCGCCGCCATAGGGAATGTTTTCTATCCAGCGCGGTGCGAGGTCAAAGTGCTGGGTCAGATTGATGGCGCTGTCTGCACCCAATGAAAAGCTGGAAACGGCAAAACCGTCTACCTCGCGTTTTTGAATGCCGGCGGCGACCAGCATTTCTCGCAGCGTAGAGCCTATAAACCACGCCGCGCCATGCGGGCTTTGTTTCGCGTAGCCAAAACTGATGGGCGCGGTGAGCGCTACGCCGTCCCAGTTATCGGGCTGTCTGGGAAACTCCCTGATGTTGGTCTCAGGCATGTGAGTCCTGTCCTGTGGGGCGGCGGCGCTTTAGGTGTCGAGTATCCCATGCACCATCCTGGGTGACAGCGTCCCGGGCCAGTTGCTTGACGTCAGCACGCCGGGGCTTGTTGGACGCCGTCTTCGGTAGCTTCTCGCAGAATATGACATAGCCGGGTGCCTTGAAATAGGCGAGATCCCCCAGGCAGCCCTCAACGATCTCTGCGGCCAATGCCTCGCTATGGTCATACCCATCGACCACCACCACGCAGGCGGCAACCTCGTCGCCACGGATGTCGTCTGGGACAGCGGTGACCAGTACCTCGGCGATGTACGGTTGCAGGCTTAATACGGCCTCAACTTCCAGGGCGGAGATGTTCTCGCCAGAACGTCTGATCACATTCTTGCGTCGGTCGACAAAGTGCAGGCTGCCATCTTTGCCCTGTCGGACCACGTCGCCGGTATTCAGCCAACCGTCGGCCCAGGCTTCTTCCGTTGCCTCGGGGTTGTTGAGATAGCCGGAGAAAAAGCCGCGTTTGGGGTTGGGGCCGATGGCGCGCACGAGCAATTCTCCTGGTTCGCCGGATGTCACGGGTTGCTTGTTTTCATCAACCAATTGCACTTCGACGCCGGGTCCCGGTTTGCCGAAGCAGCAGCTGCCGACGTGTCTGGGTTCGTTGCTGGCTGTAATGCACCCCCCTGCGCCACACTCCGTCATAGCCCAGGATTCAATCAGCGGAAAACCGAAACGAGACTCGAAGGCCGCGTGATGCAGTGGATTTACACCGGCACCAAAGCCGAATCGAATCTGCTCGCTGAAATCGTCATCCGCCGGGGGTAGTTGCAGCAGAATGGCGGGCAAGACGCCGAGATAGTGCAGCATCGTTGCGCGTGATTCACGCACGCTACGCCACCAACTGGTCGGGTGAAATCGGTCCAGCTGAATGATGCAGCCCGCATTGGTGATCATGCCAACGGTGGACACCGCCATCGCATTCATATGGCCCAGGGGGAGTGGTGTCAACAGACGCTCCTCTCCCCAGCGAATACTCGCCAGGCCGCCGAGCTCTTGATACCACGCACCAAAGAAGAGGAAATACTCATTGCTGAGTATGCATCCCTTGGGCTGGCCGGTGCTGCCAGAGGTGTAAAGCAGGGCGCATTCTGCGTCGAGGCAGGGTTCGATATCTACTTGTAATATTGAACAGCGGGGTAATTCACTGAATGCTTCCGTACTGACCAGCGAGGGGGCGTTGACCACGGTTTGGCAGGCCTCTTTCATCGCCTGGGTGGCTTCGGGTATTGCTACGATCAGGCAGGCTGCGCTGTGTGTCAGAAAGTAGGCGATCTCCGCGCTTTGCATGTCCGCGCTGACGGGAACCACGCTGCAGCCGATGCTGTTGAGTGCCAACCAGTGAAAGAAAAAATCTGGGCGGTTCTCCAGGGCGAGGGCAACCCTGGCGGGTGCGCCGTAGCCCTGGGCACGATAGTCGGCGGCGAGTTGTTCGATGCGATCCAACGCTTCGCGATAGGTAAAATCCAGATCGGACTGGGCATAGTGACTGGCGGCGCTGACAGGAATATGTAAAAAGGGCTTGTTGGCGGCGAGACCAGTGGTCTGCAGAAATTGCTGGTAGACACTGTTCACGGGCGTACCGCTGTTACCTCTATTTCAACTTTCGCCCGGTCTTCTACCAGGGCAACCACCTGCACCACGCTCATAGCGGGAAAATTCTTGCCCATTATTTCCCGGTAGGCAGCGCCTATTTCGCGCAGATTATTCCTGTAGGCCGTTTTGTTGGTTATATACCAAATCATGCGGACCATATGTTCCGACCCAGCCTTTGCCATAGCCAGCAGCGCTATCACATTGCGCAAGGACTGCCGAATCTGCTCAACAAAGTCATCACTGTCAAACTGCCCTTGTTCATTCCAGCCGATCTGCCCACCGATATAAATGGTGTCTCCAGGTTTGGCCAGAACACCGTTTGAATATCCGCTTGGGCGAGGCCAGTCCTCAGGAAGCGAAGTAGTGTGCATATCAGGTTCCGCTGTCTGAGTGATTGCGCTGCAGTGAGCTGGATTATATTTTAAACCTAAAATTTAATCCAGCGAGCGGAACGCGAGATGTACTATCATGCAGGCGGCGGCTCAAGGTTGAGGTGGGCAGGTCCTCCTGCTCGGCAGCCTTGGTAAAGCTGCCGTTATCGACAACCATTACAAATAATCGAAAATCCTCAAGGTTCATGCCTCACCCATCGGTGTGCTTTGTATGATCGATAGCATATACCCATTATTCAACAGGTTGCTAATCAATAATCGCTGTCCACCTCACTGCGTTGCTGCCACTGGTTTACCCGGTGGGGGAATTTTTTTGTCAGACCCATATGGCTACCTATCATTTCCTGCATCGGAGCAACGAGCCAAAGATGTGGGTAAATCTGGCCAAATTTTTCCCCTGGATCCCGTCGCACGTTAAATAAGTCCATCTTCGGTATACCGCCACCGGAAATGTCGTGGAACACCGCTTTCATTTTGTCATTAATCCGAAGGGCGCCTAATTTCTGGCCTGCGTAGTGGAACATGTAGTGACGTCGACCCGAATCCTCACCGTTGAGCAACAGCGCCGTTTGATCCAGTCCGTCTATTATCCGGTCGTCGGGGATATCTCCCATCACGCCGGCTATGCGCGCTGCGGTTGTATAAAGATCGGTAATGTGAAGTATATCGAGAGGATCCTGGCCTGGTTCTATCACACCGGGCCACCAGGCGCTGGCGGGTACGCGCACACCACCTTCATAAACATCAAACTTGCCACCGCGCAACCAGCTGTAATTGGTGTTGGGATAAAATCCGTACATCGGACCGTTGTCGCTGTACCACACTACCAGGGTATTGTCCGCGATCCCTGTCTCTTCCAGGTGCTCCAGCAGTTTTCCGATGTGTTTGTCGTGTTGGGTAAGCTGAACCGCATTGTTATTGACATAATCAACTCCCTTGTCAAATCGACTTTCCATGGGTGATCCTGCAACCTGGTGCGCGTAGGTTGCCCAGTACACGAAAAATGGGTTGTCCGATTCCGCTTTTGCTTTGGTCCAACTGATAATTTCGTCTATCGATTCCGCTTCAAACTCGTCCATCGACTTGCCGTTGATTGGCGAGGTTTCACGGCGGCCCTTACCCGCTTCGCCACGCAGCAGGCCACGCAAGCGGAAATGTTCACCAAATTCCTCTGTGTACTGCTCCTCTCCGGGGAAATCATAGGCATAGGATGTGCCGCGAACGACGTCTCCCTTGTAGTTTTGAAGTGCATCGACCCACAGGAAGGGCGCGCCGTTATAAAGACCGTAGTAGGCGTAATCATAGCCATGGTTTTCCGGTGCCTGTTCTTTCATTTCACCCATATGCCACTTGCCCCACATCGCGGTGTGGTAACCGGCATTTTTCAAAAGGCTTGCAATGGTCACCTCACTTGCTGGTAGGCCAGGGGTGGTGCCGGGCCACAATACACTGGTGACGCCGGTGCGGACCGGGTGACGACCGGTATTGAGCGCTATCCGCGACGCTGTACATGACGGCTCGGCATAGGCCGACCAGAACCGCATACCCTCGTGGGCCATCCGGTCCAGATTGGGCGTTGGCTGGCCGAGGACCTTGCCCCCCGCCTGCCAACCGACCTCGCCCCAGCCAATATCGTCTCCCAGAATATAGATAATATTTGGTTTCTTACCGTGCCTCTCTTCCAATTGCGCCAGTCGTTTTGAAATGTCCTTGTCTTCGGTAATCCACGTCTTCTGGTTTTTTTGCAGGTGGCCGTAATAGGGCGCGTCGAATTGCGGATTGGCCACTGCAATAACAGCGCAAAACGACATCCCAACAAGTAGTAGGGCTGCGTGAAGACGGCTGGGCGGGTTAGCTGTTGGCATGACCTGAATTCTCCAAAAAAAAACTATTTTGCGGCTTCAGCCGCCATACCCATTACCTGCATACAGGATACAGACGCTTCCGGCCCCAGAGCGGAATAGCCGCCATCCACCGGCAGATCAATGCCGGTGATAAAGGACGCGTTATCAGAGCACAGGAAAATAACCGCATCGGCAACTTCTTCGGCTTCTGCCAGCCGACCCAGCGGTTGGTATTGGCTGACCACCTCGTCTGCCAGCGCTCTATTGCCCTGCATCAGCCCGGCCACCGGTACACTCCAGGTGATGCCCGCCGACACGGTATTGACACGGATTTTGAACCGCGCCAGGTCCAGTGCCTGGTTACGGCTCAGCTGGTGGATCGCGGCCTTTGACACGGGGTAACTCCAGCGATCTGCCTGGGCGACCCGGGCACTTATGCTACCAAAGTTGACCACGGCGGCCCCTGAACTTTGTTGCAACCAAGGCAAGGCTTTTTGTACCAGCAGCGCGCCGCCAGTCACATTGACATTAAAGGTATTATGCCACTGTTCGCGGGAAGTCTGTGCGCCGGCGTCGTCGTAAACACAGGCGACGGTAACAACGAAGTCAATTCCGCCAAAGGCTTCCACTGTAGCGGCTACCAGGTTGTCCAGGTCGTCGTCTTGCCCTATATCGGTGCGATGATACATCGCTCCCTCACCGAGTTCAGTCGCCAGTGCCTCACCCTTGTCGGCGCTACGTGCGGCAATCACGGTATTTACACCCGCACTATGTAAGGCGCGGCTTACCGCGGCCCCGATGCTGTCCGCGCCGCCTGTCACAATGGCGGTTTTTCCCGCGAGTCCAGTTAATTCTGCCATGCTTGTTTACCTCGTGTGATTAATACATCCAGATTTTGGAAATAAGAAATTTTTCTGTCAGTGCCCCTGGTCGTTGTTTTCGGCGCCAGTGATGCTCGATCAAATTACCCAAACGCGAGTTGGCTGCAAAGCCGCACATCCTCCAAACATTTCTCCCGCGTAGGCCTCGATGTGTGCACTTTGTAGGACACCACAAAGCCGAGCAACATCCGCGCCCTGAAATCAGCCACCTCTTGCGGCTGGCCTGCTTCTAACATTAAGGATGCTATAAAGCGCAACCGTTTTCGTATGACCTTGGCGTAGTGTTTGGCTGCGGAGCGGTTGGACATAGTCCAGGCTGCAATCGCCGTGTCGTAGCGATTTTGTCGATTGAGGAGTACATTGGATAGGACGTTTTCAAGCTGTTGCTGGGGTGTGTCAGTTGAGGTCATGGCTTGCCCGATTACGGAATCGGTAAGAACCTCCTCCCAGTACGCCAGCATTGCCCGCAGCAATTCCTCGCGGTCCTTGAAGTGCCAGTAAAAACTGCCGCGGGTTACGCCAAGCTTTTTCGCCAATGGCAACACTTTCACCGCGTCGATACCGCTGCTGTTCAACTCCTCCAAAGCGGCGTGTAGCCAGTCTTCCTTGGTGAGATGTACTCTTCCGTTAGTTTTGCGGGACATTTTCTTGACCCTCTCAGTTTTGTCATTGCGCTGGGCAACTTTTACCTTGGCTGAGCTAGCATTATGTAGCATTGGCGAACTCCTGTATGTCAGCCATTTCCCTTGGATTAATCTGCGGTAGTTGCTGTGTTGGAGGCATCAGTACCAGTTAAATCAGGCAGAGTGATAGGCTGAACATTGTCGCGGAACAGGAATACTGCCAAAGCTGGCAGCAGGGTCAAGGCTCCGACCATGTTCCACAGGAACATAAAGATCAGCAGGATTCCCATATCGCCCTGGAATTTGAGTGGTGAGAATATCCAGGTCATTACCCCGGCAGACAGGGTGAGCCCGGTGAAGGTCACCGCCCGACCGGCGGTGCGTATGGTACGCTGGTAGGCCTCGCGAATACTGTAACCCAGCAACAGGTAGTGCTCCAGTCGGCTGTAGATGTAAATACCGTAGTCCACGCCAATACCCACGCCCAGCGCAATCACCGGCAGGGTTGCCACCTTGATACCGATCCCCAGGTTCGCCATCACCGCCTCACACAGCATTGAGGTGATGCTCAACGGCACCATAATGCATATCACAGCCTTCACGTTGCGAAAGGTCAGGAACACCATGGCGGTGACTACGGCGTATACCAGCAATAGCATAAACAGCTGCTTGGCGGCAATCACATCGTTGGTAGCCGCCTCGATGCCGGCATTACCCGCCGCCAACAGGTAATTAATACCCTCAATTTCGTACTCATCTATGGCCGCCCGCGCCGCACCCACAACCCTAATCAGGGTCTCCGCCTTGTGGTCATCCAGTGAGATGTGAACAAAAGACAGACTACAGCGATCGTGGTTGAAGTATACGCCCTCGGGCAAGTACAGCACTGTGCCATCCAGGGCACGGGGATCCCGGTAAATAGTACTCCAACGGATATTGCCCTCGTTTAAGAGGGCCGCCGTGTGTTTTGAGCCAGAGGCGGTGGAAGCCACATCCTGTACGCCGGGTACCCGTTCCATGGCCCGGTGGAAACGGTCGATGGAGCTGACGGTGTCATGGTGGGTACAGCCGTCATCAGCTGACTCCACCATGGCGATCATGGTGTCGGAGGAACTGGCGTAGTGACTCACCAGATAGTCCATATCCAGGTTATATGTCGAGTCCGGATGGAACTCCGGCGCGCCCTTGTCCAGGTCGCCGATCTTGAGATCCTGGCGAGCAACCAGAGAGTAGGCCATGAGCAGCACGCCCAGGACGATGGCCACGCGTGCCCAACCGGGTTTGGTAAACTTGACCAGGAAATCACCGAAGGCACCGCTTTGGTGCTGGCGAAGCCGGGCGCGGGCTATACCCTTGCCGTTGATACCGGTATAGGACATGAGGATGGGCAGTAACACCAACTTGGAAAACACCAGTCCTACGATCCCCACGCTGGCGGCAATGGCCAGTTCCTGGATAATCTGTACCGGGATAAAGTAAATGGTAAAAAAGCCCACGCCATCGGAGATCAGGG
Organism: uncultured Halieaceae bacterium; assembly: GCA_938074045.1. GTDB lineage: Bacteria > Pseudomonadota > Gammaproteobacteria > Pseudomonadales > Halieaceae > CALJGI01. The sequence continues at coordinate 51,924 of CALJGI010000028.1, read as the reverse complement.
CGGTCAACCCCGGCTCAAACACCGCACGGAAGGAGGTGCGTGCAGCGGGCAGCGCTTTTTGGCCGGTAGCGGCAGCCATCGCCATGTAATTGACATTTTGCACCGCGTGACTCACGCCGATGGCAAAGATCAAAAACGGGACCAGGATGGAGAAGGGGTCCAGTCCAAAGCCTAGCAGTCGCAACAGCCCCAGTTGCCACACTATCGCTAACAGCGCACAGGCGATGGCATTGAAGGTGGACATCCAGCAGCGGGAATACAGGTACAACAGGATGACGGTAAACACGACCGCGAGGGCAAAGAAGAGACCCACCACGCCAATGCCGTCGATCATATTGCCCACGACTTTGGCGAAGCCAACAATGCGAATGTTCACACCGGCGTCACTGTACTTCGTGCGCAGTGCCTCTAGGTGGTCATTCATGACCCCGTAGTCCAGTGCCTCGCCCGTTTCCGGGTCGAAATCGAGCAGCGGCGCCACGACCAGGCTGGAAGCGAAGTCATTGGCGACCAACTGCCCCACCTCACCAGAGCGGAGTACGTTATCGCGCACTCGTTGCAGGCCTTGTGCAGAACCATCGTAGTCATCGCCGATCACCACGCCACCGGTGAATCCAGCCTCGGTCACCGCTCGCCACTGCACGTTTTTTGTCCACAGAGATCTCAACAGTGCCCGGTCGACGCCGGTCAGGAAGAAGACCTCGTCGCTGATGGTCTGTAATTTGGCCAGGTAGTCGGCGCTAAAGATTGTGCCTTCCCGGGCCTCCACAATGACGCGCACCACATTGGGGCTGGCCACGTATTGACTGTGCTTATTGTAGTTCTCTATGAATTCGTGATCCTGGGGGATCATCTTTTGAAAGCCGGTTTCCGGACGCATCTGAGCCGCGTGGTAGCCCAAGAACAGGGAACCGGCCAGAATCAGTAGCAGCCACCAGCCCCGGTAGTTGAACACCAGGTACTCCACCCGGCTTTCCACCACTTCTTCCAGCTGGGAGTGTTCTCCGGCAGGGCTTTGTTCAAAACTGGTTGCCATCAGCTGTCACCGGCAATGTAGTTGCCGGGTGTTTTGCTCGCGGTGTTATCGAGGTGGGTGATGCCGGTCTTACCGACCAGAACGCGTTCACCCAGGTCGTTGCCGACCACGCCTGCCAGGCTCGTCGCTGCGGGCTTGCGCAAGTTCACCAGCGGTGTGGCGGCGAGATCCACCTCAACCAGCGTGCCACCGAGGCCAACAAAACTGGCCCTGCCGGTGCCCGTTACCGCCGCACCCAGCAGTGAGGCTTCGGTGGGAACTTCTACCGCCTGCCAACTGTTGCCGGTATCTGTTGAATAGAACACATTGCCGCGCAATCCGGCGATCCAGGCAGTGCTCTGGTCACCCGTGACACTGAACAAGCTGCCCTCATAACCGATATCAAGTGCCTCCCAGCTCACGCCGCCGTCCCGCGAGCGCACCAGCAGGCCGAATTCACCCACCATTAGTAGCGTGTCGTCAGCTAGCGGGCTGATGCTGTAAAGGTGCAGAAATTCCGGGTTGGGCAGCCGGGCTGAGCCATCGGTCCAGGTGTGGCCACCGTCTTCGGTGACAAAGAAATAATTGAATGCTCCGATGGCGAAGCCGCGTTGTTCGTCCGCAAAGTAAACATCCAGCAGTGGACGGTTGGGACCTATCTCCTGTTCGCGCAGGGCCTCATCCTGGGCCATCATATTGGCTTCCTGCGAGAGCATCAATTCATCACCGTCGAGTTCGCCAGCCGCCACCTGTGCATCCAGTTCCGCCGCCCAGGCTTCGGCCCCAGCGACCAGCAAGTCACCGGTTTGGCGACCGTCAAGCTGGCGGCCCCAGGTTGCTCCTCCGTCCTCTGTGTGGAGAATCACTGCATCGTGGCCCACGGCCCAGCCCCGTTGCGGGCTGGGAAAATGTACCGCCGTCAGGGTCACCTGCACGGGTACGGCCGCCTGGCGCCAATTCTTACCGCTGTCATCTGAATAGACTATGGCGCCATATTCACCGACTGCCACCAGGCGCGCTCCGGCCCTGGTGACGTCCAGCATCAATCCGCGGAGGGCTCGCTCACCCGGTTGGGCGGGCAGGTCCAGCAGGTCCGGCAGTTGGGCACTGCTTGCCGCAACACCCAGGCACCAGAATAAAAAAGCTAGCAGTGAGCGGCCCATGAGTTACTTACCTCACACCCATCTTGCGAACATTGGCTGGGGTAAAGTACGACTCACCCGGCTTGGGCTGCGAATAGTCGTACGGACTGTCGTACTCACCCATCATTGTCACCACGTTGTAGCGACGGGAAATAACGTCGTGGTGCACCTCGTTGGACTCGGCCATAATCGGGCCTTCCCAATACAGCTTGGCGTAGCGGTGCGCCGTGCGCCACAGCTGGCCTTTGTCGTCGTACATATCGTGCACGAGCACTGTCCAGCTGTCCTCGTCGATGTACAGGGTACGGCGGGGGTAGATGTGTCGCTCGCCCTCATTGAGGGTCGCCTCTACTTGCCACACCCGGTGTACTTCGTAGCGGGGTAGCTCAGGATTGATGTGACCCGATTGGACGATATTGTCGTTTTGCAAGCCGCCAGCGCCCAAAGCATAGGCGTTATAACCCACTATCAACTCTCGCTTACCCTTGAGTTCCCAGGTGTACTTTTGCGGGGACCCGAAAAACATGTCGTAGGTATCCACTGTGCGCAGACCCTGGGCCGGTGGTACGGGTGTATCGAATACAAATACCGGCGCGCGGCGTACGCGGCGCTGGCCACCGAAGTAACGCCAGGCCTGGCGAGGCTTGGCGGAGGCATCCAGGTAATCCAGCAGCAGGAAGGTGTCCCCTGCTACCCGGGCCGGGGCCATCTGCCGGGGAATAAACATGGACAGCCGGTCAGTGCCCTCTTTCTCCAGGTCCCAGTATGGCCAGTAGGTATTGCGGGTGACCTTGTCCAGCACGTAGCGCCCCTTGGCATCCGGGGCGGCGGAATCAATCGCCTCCACCCGATACAAACCCTGGTAGCGCAGCAGGTGGTTCCATATTACTTCCAGACCGTTTTGCGGAATCGGGAACGGATAGCATGCATGCGCGCCGTTCACCCCGTTACCGGTTTCAGTCAAAGTGGCAGTTTCGGCGCACGATTGCGTACGTTGGTAGACCCACTCGGGCGCCTGGAAAGTGCGATGCGTGGGATACACCTTCATTTTGAAAGTCTCAGGGTAAACCTTGAACAGGGTCTGCTGGCCCTCGGACAACTTGTCGGCATACTGATCGACATTGTCGGCGGTAATGGTAAACAGGGGCTGCTCATCGGCGAAGGGGTCGGGGTGGTGGCCGCCGGGCACATAGCCCGCGGGCACTTCGTCAATCCCACCACCGTTCCAGGCCGGTATAGTGCCATCGGCGTTGCCTGCTTTTTCAGCACCCATCGGCGTCAGGTCCTGGCCCAGTCGGGCAGCCTGTTCTGCACTGACACCAGCCAGTGCCATCTGACCAGTAGTAGCCAGGATGAGCGGGCCGAGCAGGGATGCTATTGATTTCTTAAACATTATCAGTCACCTCAAAAGTCAGTTGGCCTAGAAGCGGTACTTCACCGCCAGAGAATAGAAGTCGCGATCACCCAGTCTATGATCGTCCAGGTCCGCGCCCAGAGTATTGGTGCCATCACCGAAGAAATTGGTGTACCCGACCTTCACCGACCAGGTGTTCTGCCAACTGCCCTCGACCGCGGTGGACAGGGCCTTGGCTCCCTCGACAAAACCAGTTCCCACCACGGGCGATGTACCGTTCACATCGTGGTTGAAGTTGATGGACCAGATCAGATCCGTTCCGGTCAGGGCGGAAATCCACTTGCCGATACCGTCGTACCAGGTCATGGTGAAGTTGGCCCGGTAACCCCAGGAACTGGTGTCGGCGTCGGTATTACCCGCCCACACCTCGTTATCATCAAGGTCTGCGATGTAAATATGGCCGAGTTCCACAATCAGGGCGGCGTCGTCGACCCAGGATGTGTTGAAATTCTGGTTGAAGGTAACCTGGGTAACGACCATCTTTTCACGGGTGAAAATGTTCTGCTCGATCTGCTCTCCTGGGCGTGAGCCAATCGGCAGACCCTCCACGACCGTAGGTATCAGCCCGTTCAGCAGGCTGGTGGTCTGTATCGGCACATCCCTGTGGTACATTACCTCACCGGAGAAGGCGGTATCGGTCAGGGGAATCACTGTGTTCCAGGAAAGGCCGAGGTATTCGATATCCTCGGCATAGTCTAACTGGTAAGTGGCCACATCAAAGCCAGTGGACGCCAACGACAGGATGGCGCAGGAGCCAGCCGCCGGGCCCGCGTTGGCGAAACACTGTCCCGACCAGTCGTTGTTCTGCTCACCGCGGTAGTTAGTGAAACCAATTGTGGGTCGCTTGCGGTGATAGTTGCCCGCGTAGAAGCCGAATTCCGTATCGTTAAAATCGGGTTTATACCAACTCAGGAAAACACCCCACTGTCCACCGTCAGCAGCCTCTTCGTCAGCCACCCGGTCCACGGCAATAAAAGGCACATCATAAAAGGCGGGGTTCTGGGGTATGGGAAGCTGGCCCGCCACCGCGGCGGCTGGGAGCAAAAAATTCTCACCGCCCTCACCAGACAAGGGGTCGGGTACCGGGCTCAGGTAAGTACCGTACGGGGGTGCGATAGTCTCCTCCCACTCGTACTGGTAATAAGCTGACAGCGAGATATTCTGGTTCAAGGTTACCGAGCCGAATACGGCACCCAGGGGACGCAGGATTTCCTTGACCTCGGTACCCGGCAGCAGGGCCTTGGACACATCAGCCGGGTTGATTACCGAACTCAGCCCATTTTGAATAAAGGCGCTTTCGCCCCAGTTGACCACCTGACGACCCAGCCGCAAGCTGATGGGATGGTCACCGGCCGAGCCCAGTTCGGCAAACAGCACCAGGTCCAGTAATTCCGCGTCTGATCCGGAGCGATCTTCTACATTTGCGTGGAACTCATCGTGCGGATTCAGTGTGCCACCGTAGAGCAATGAGCTGTTAACCGTGATGGGGGAGTCATTGCTATTACTGGCATCGTAAATCTCGTTGTCATACCACGCGCTGACCCGGGCGAAAAGGCCGTAGGCACTACCGTTGGCGGTGGTGTAGCGTGTCTCAAGCTCGGCGAGGCCACGGATGCCATTGCTGACCAGTCCGGAGTCAAAATTCCGGTTGGCATCATCCAGGTTCGGGTCGGCGACCAGGTCGTCGTCCTGATCGTCGATTCGCCATTGGGCGCCGTAGGTCAGGGTTACATCCAGAGAGGTTTGCAGTGCTCTCGATGAATTGATTTCGAATGTGTGCGCCTGCTGGGCGCAGATAAGAATGGTCAGGGCGAGGAGTTTACCGATTTTCATTGCTTGTCTCCGGGTGAGATCTGCTTATTGTCGGATGACGTGATGGCAATTGTGGCTCCCAGCTTGCCACCACCATACACAAGTGTATTGTTAGTCCTAAGATAGCGGTTTCCTGCTGTGATTGCTGTTTTCTGGATGCATAAAGTATTGACTGACAGTGCAAGCCGGCTGATGAGCCAGCAGTAGAATTGGCGCGTCGTTGACTAGCCGGTCTGCTGTGTGCAGGGGAGTTATTGTATCCGGTCATTGTCGGGTGAAATCGGCGTGAACAACGGCCGGATCTCGGGGTGCCCGTGGAAGTCGTAGTGGAGAAAGCCATCCCACTGAACTTTCAGCGCATGGTCCAGAGCCAATTCGAAATGGGGGTAGTGACCCCACCGCGGCTCCAGCCTGGCCGCCATCTTGTACGCCACGCGGTCGAATACATTGCGTAACCATACGGCGATATAGTCATTTTTAAGTTTGCCGCGCACATACTCCGGTACGCCCCAGTTATATGGAATTGTTTCAATCCATGCATCGTAAAGATCGCTGGTATATTCCAGAAACCTGGCCACGTCCTGTGGGGCACTGACGTTGCTGTGGCCGGTGTTGCCAAAATCCCAGCTTTCCCCGGCTATATGGCGCAAAAATGTGATGTAACCCGTCATATTCTGTACGCCGGAGTAATCGTGGAGTGGAAGGCGATCGGCGTAGACAAAATCTATGAAGGTAATCACACGGTCGGGGAATAGCACATAGCTATCGGCGGTGCTGTGTGCCACGTCTACAGGTGTTGCCAGTTTGAAAAGCAGACCGTCGAACTCGAAATATCCACCGGGTGCCGGAATGATCTCTGTGGGGCGGGGCAATTGTTGTTGGTAGCGGTCCATAGCCTGTACGAGGCGGTCGCTGCCGATGATTCGCAGTTCCTGACCCTGGTCACGAAGCGCCTTCACCAGTGTCGCAGCACCCTTGATATGATCCAGGTGGGGATGTGTGTAAACAAACGTGGTAACTGGATTGGGCGTTATGTCGGCAATGCGGGCTAGCAGCCGATCGACAAACAAATCTTCTGGAGCATCCACCAGTAACACTTCTGTGTCACCCACGTACAGGGTCATCGCGTGCAGGTTATGTAAAATCCAATAGCTGTTGACTGTCAGCTTCTGAATGTTGATTTCGCCGACAGGGTACTCCGCAATATTGAGTAATTGATCCGGTTTTAGTGCACGGATCTCAGAAATGTTGACGCGCTCGCGGCCGGCAACATCCTGAGTTTTACTGGTGATGGGCGACACGGCTCGAAAGCGGTGTTCACCCTGCGGGAGTCGCTGGTCCTGGTTCCAGTACATGACCGCCATTGCGAGTACGGCGATTACAGTAATGGACCAACTGAGTTTACCTGACACACTATTTCCTCACATTGAGCGCCACTGGCACGGCGGTGAATACCGGGTTTTTAATTGTCCTCGGAGTTTTCAAATAGGGACGCCATCTTCGCGGTATCGCTGTATTCCTGAAATGCCATGATCCAGCCGTTTTTTACTTTGAAGACCTGGGTCACGTCCAATTCGATCGTACGGTCACTGCCGTGGAGTTTATTGATTTCACTGGCGCGAATAATGATGTCGTTATCATTCCATATCATGTCCGGTTCGAACTCCACTATCTCGACCAGGCTGCCGAATTTCGTCAGGTACTCACCAACGCCCTCGGGTCCGTGATACTCACCGGCAAAGGGAATGCTGTCAGGACCGCGGTAAACCCACTTGCAATCGGGATGAATCATGCTCAGCGCCTTGTCGAGATCGCCATTGATCACTGCATCGAAGAAGTGCAGCACGGTTTCCATCTCATTTCGCGGCTGCTTATACCAGACGGTTCTGTCCTTCGCCAGGTTGCGCCGGTACCAGTCGCCCAGAGCGTGACCAATTTGTTCCGGTTGGTCTTCCTGTATGAAGTGATTGCCGATACCGACGAACGCCGACTCATGATATTGGATGCGTGCTGCACGCCAGGCCACGTCCAGTTCGGTGGAGACCGCACCAGGTTTGGCAAAGATATCCAGCACTTTGACATCACCATTGAACAGCCACTCGTTTATGGCATCCATGGCCTTGTCCACATAGGGCCGATCCCCATCAAAGCCACATTCCCGCGCCCACTGCAGCAGGGGTCCGCGGTGTTCTGGATTGCGGAAGGGGTCCCGGTACACATCCACCTCGCGCTGGCTCAATTTCCGGGCTGTGTGCAGGTGCAGGATTCGTTCGACAAACAGGTTTTGCTCGGTGTTCCACTGTTCCGCCTCATCTGTACGCCAGCGGTCGTAGTGGTCCATGGCAATGGCCATGGTGGGATCTTCCCGGGCAGCCTCAGCGTTGCGGATGGGGTAGGCCGGTGCGATCAGTGCCTCCAGCAGGACTACGCCCTCCACCTTATCGGGATTACAAGCGCCGTAATAGGAACCGATAACAGAGCCCCAGTCCTGGCCGACGACGGTGATATTGTTCAGGCCAAGGGTTTCAACAAAGGAAAAAAAGTATTTCACGTAATCTTCGATGTGGTAGCCACAATCGACATTTTCGGAGAGTCCGTGACCGATGTGGTCAACGGCGATCACTCGGGCGTAGTTCTCCACGTAGGGCATGATATTGCGCCAGATGTAGGACTGTTCCGGTGCGCCGTGTACGAACAGTACCACCTTGTCGGAATCCAACTGTCCGGATTCCACGTAGGCCATTTCCACCTCATCCACCACTTTGACGAACTTGTGCTGGTAGGGAAATTCGTGGGAGGGTGGTCGATCCAGTTTGCGGCACAAATCGCCGGGTTCCAGATCATCGTAATGGGTAAATTGTTGTCTCATTGCAGGCTCCGGGTCGTGAAAAAATCGGGAAGCAATACTGTAGAGCCTGACTAAAGACTTAAAAACCTGTAATAATAGAATTGTTCGTTCTGAATATCAGAACAACGACGTGGGTTCGGCCATAGCAACGGGTGTGATTTCCAGGCCACCTCAGCAGCGTCGTCTCATACGATGGGTGGTAGAATCTCTTTCATAAATTCCAGAAACACCTCCAACTTACGAGGCTTCATCCGGCGCGAGGAGTAGATGCCGTATACATCGTGAAGCACGCCATCTTTGCCCCCGAACAGGGTCACAAGGGTGCCCTCTTCCAATTCCTGGCGGACATAGAACTCCGGGAGCATGGTGATGCCCAGTCCTTGTAAAGCGAGAGCCCGTGCCGTGGTCAGGGTATCGCAGCGAAACTGTGGTTTGATTTGTGCTGTATCGGAATCGTGGCCACGGCGGTAGAGCCACGGTCGCTCCCGACGATCCTGTGTCAACTCAGCGATACAATCATGGTGATACAGCTCGCTGGGATGTTGTGGCGTTCCACAACGCTCCAGATAAGTCGGGTGCGCGTAGAAGTTCATCCGCGCGCTTAGCAGCTTTATGGCGACAAATGATGAATCTTCCGGCGGATCGGGATGGATAATCAGGTCTAGTCTGTCGTGTAACAGGTCGGGACGAGCCGAGCCCGAAAGGAATTCCAGTTGCAGGCCGGGGTAGCGTTTTGAGAACTGGCCCAGGTGAGCCTGCAGCAGTTCAGACATGAATTCACCGGGGGCGAACACGCTCAAGCGCCCGCTGAGTTTGCTGTCATCCGGCGACAAGCGTGCCCGTAGTGTCTCTAACTCAGCGAGAATGTGTTGAGCTCCGCCGGAGAAAATTTCGCCGCCCTCGGTGAGGGTCAGGCTGCGCGTTGTGCGATCCAGTAAGCGCGTGTCCAGTTCCTCCTCGAGCTGCTTAAGGTGACGGCTGACGTGTGATTTTGGAACATTGAGATTGTCCGCTGCCCGGGAGATTGACCCCGCATCCACGATCGCAATGAGGATTTCGAGGTCGTAAAGTTTTATGGCCATGAGTGCACACCCCGTTGCGGCCCGTGCCAGTGGTGATCAAGGCAGTCTTGCAGCCATAAACCATAGCCGTTTCCAAAACTCGTTTGTATGCTGTCCCGGACTCGTGAATGAATTTTTCCCCTCAAGCCGTCCAGCAGATTGCGCGCTTCAACATCTCTTTAAACTGCTGCGCCTCCTCGGCATTGAAAGCTCCCAGCATATCCGCCTCGTTGGATTTGGCAATGGCCATAAGCGACACCAACCGTTCCTGACCTGCGTGACTAAGGCGATGGCCTTGAGCTACGGGTTGTATAAACCCGCGTTTTTCCAGACCATGCAATGCTGAAACAAGGGTATGTTCATCCAACAATGTGTAGCGCTGGAGTGTGGGTAGGTCGGCATCCTCAAGTCCTGAGAATGAAGCCAGTACGCGATATTCGTCCTGGTTGATGTCCTGTCTCTCCAGTAAATGCTCAAGTCGCCCAAGCAATTGGTGAAAACATCGTCCCACCAGGTAATGCAAGTAGTTAGCGGCAAAGCTCTTCTCCTGCGGCTCACCGACCTGTGCCTGTGTGGACGCTGCTACCGGATGTACATCGGAGACCGAGTAGCGCCCCTGGTGGAACAACAAGCCATCGCGCTCGGTAGCATCGAATTGCACCACCTCGCCGACGATAATGAGGTGGTCGCCGCCCTCGTATAGGTAGCGTGTCTGACAATGGAAATAGGCTGAACAACCCCTCAGAACGGGCACACCGTGATCATCAAGGTCGTATTCCACGGTGCTGAATTTGTCCTCCTGCTGGCGCGCGAAGTTGTTTGACACGGTCACCTGGTCGGCGGCGAGTACATTGACGACAAAATAGGTGGCCTGCTCATACACTGCTCTGCCGCGCGCACCCTTGTCGATGCTCCACAGAATCAGCGGTGGATCTACCGACACCGAGTTGAAGCTGGAGGCCGTTGTGCCAACAAAGCCAGTGTCCCCATCCGCTGCAGTGACCACGGTTACGCCGGTGGCGAACTGGCCCAGGGCGTTTCGAAACTGTTTGGCACTCAACTTATGCCGCCTGCACTGTGAGCCGCGCGATGAGGTCGTCGGCGGCGGCTTCATCAAAAAAGTACGGCATCAGCCGATTGGCGTCATCCATGCCGCGGAGCAGGAAATCGGCTATAGGCTGGCTGTCGTTGGCTGCCATCAACAATTTAAATGCGGCCGGACCGGGGCCATCCAGCAAGTGATTGGTCCATTTCACCACCGCTTCGGCCTGTTCCCAGTACGTGTCAAATACACCCTGCATCCAGTCCGCGTCAAAGGGTTCGTGCACCTGGTTGAGCACCGCGTCGTAGACAACTTTGGCATACTTGGCGGCGTTGCATGAACCCTGCCCGGTGAGCGGATCGTTGAGACACACCGCATCGGCGATGCCCATGGCCAGACCACCGCCCGGGAGCCGCATCAGCGGTTTGCGAATGGTAGGGGGAAAGCGACCGGTGAGGATGCCCAGGTCGTCTGTGAGTTCAACATTTTGGCATCTTTCTGCCTCGTGTGGATAAAACTTGTCGAGCACGTCGAGGCAATCCTTCAAATACTGTTCGGGACCCACACGCATATCCAGGGTGTCCGCGGGGCCGCCGGGAATGGCTTCAAAAATCATGATGTCGCACTCCCCGGAGGTGGTCAGTGCATTGCAGACAAAGTATTCACCCACGCCCGGCAATGCGTTCCAGGTCAAACCCCGTGCTATTTCGCCGTGGTCGCGAGTCTTGATGGGTGTCACGCCTTTCACGTACGCCAGGGCCAGGCCGCGTTGCGGCTTATTGTATACGCTTTTTTCATTGTCGCGTTCCAGCAACTTTCCGATTTCTCCCTTACCAGAGGCCACCATAACCAGGTCGGATTCAGCGGCGTAGCGGTCCAGTGCTTCCAGGTCTGCACTCTCGTAAATCATGGTGCCCCCGAGTTCCTCGAAGCGGTAAATCCAGGCGGGCATCTTCACTCGCTGGTCGATGGAATCCACCACCCAGTCGGCGCGCCCGTTCTGGGGACCGAGACGCTGGGAAAAACTTGTCATCTTGCTGCGGTCCTCTGGGTTGAGGACATTAAATTCGATGCCGTCCCAGGGTCGATAAATATCGTCCCAAAGGCGCAGGCCCATTTCTCGCTCGTAGGCGATCGGGGTAGCCTGCATGCCCTGGCTGGACGTTACCCGACCATTTCGAATCTCTTCCGGTGTGCGATCGGAGACGACCGTGACCTGGTAGCCCTTGCGGACCAGGCCCACGGCTACCATCATGCCGGACTGCCCAGCACCAACTATTATTATCTTTCTCATATTTCACCTCGAACTGGTATTATCTGTGAACTGTGTTTACAGTCTGGAGGGGAGTTGGACAGGTCTCAATGACCAATAAGTCAAATTCCCGAATATATTGTTGAGCTACGGCATGTTGTTGGTTGAGAAAACGCGATGGAACGACCGATAAAAGCCGATACCTACGGTGACATGCTGAAGCACTGGCGCGGCCGCGCCGGGGTTAATCAGCTGGACCTCGCCCTGGAGTGCGACACCTCTGCACGCCACCTGAGCTGCGTGGAGACCGAGCGTGCCCATCCATCCAGGCACCTGTTACTACGCCTGTGCGCCGCCCTGGACATACCCCTGCGCGCTCGCAACAGCATCCTGATATCCGCAGGCTACGCACCCCTGTATACCGAAACCGGGCTCAGCGACCCGGAGATGGCCCAGGCTGAGTCCCTGTTGCAGAAGATTCTTCGTGCCAATGAACCCTATCCCACCATGTTGCTGGATCACAATATGGATGTGGTGATGCACAACCAGAGCTTTGAAAAATTCTTCCGCTTCTTTATGCAGGACCCTGCCATGCTGGAACAGGAGGGGATGCCTAACCTGAATCGATTGATACTACTGCCTACCGGCATGTCGACTGCCATCGTCAATTTCAATTATGTCTACCAAACCATGGTCGAACGCGCCAGGCGCTCACTTTTGACCGGTGCCCCAGACCAACGTTTGTGGGACGTGCTAAAAGAGGTCACCCAGTTTGCCGTGGAGGACAAGGTGGTGGAGGGGGATCACCTGGCTCAGTTGGTCATGCCGTTGACTCTGAAAAAAGACGATATTGAACTCACCATTGCCACTACCTCGGCGACCCTGGGTTCTAGCCTGAACGCCACCTTGCAGGAGTTGTTTATTGAGACTGCCTACCCGGTTGATGATGCCAGCGAGCAGGCATTGCTGCGCATAGTAGGTCAAACCCAACGACCAAAAAGCAGCTCCATATCTGACGGTCACGAGTAATTGGCGCAATATGGGGGAGCCGAATCAAATCTGCCGATCGCAGCCACACTACTCAGGGTGTTATGTCCGCGTCGCTAATAATTAGTATCGTGTTCATGTATCAAACCAGAAGAGCAAGGGGGGCGATCGTTCCACCTAACAAGTCATTGGAGATGGACGCTTGACAGCGGCTTTCCCTGCGCTGTCGCTCCGGTCGGCCGCCATCAAGCGCCGCTCAACTCGGCGCTATATATTTGGAGAGAACAGATGAGCGAATACGAATTAGTAGATATATTATTATCAACTGTTATTGTAGCTGTATCCTTTTTTGTGGCCTTCATTTCTGCAACATCAGCATTCTTGGCTGCCGCTTACCTTTCAGGAAAAAATTTACCTCCGTTTTTTGCAAAATTGGTTCTTACTCTTTAGTCAATGACCGCTATATTCTTCATACTACTCTTTCAGCGTAACTGGGCGGGAATTATAGTTATTCGTGAACAACTTCGAGAGGCGAACATATTTTGGCATCCGGCTGTTTATTCCCCACCATGGATACTGGTCACGTGGATGTGGATCGGGGTGGCCATCATGACGGCACTCTATGTTGGCTCTTTTTGGTATTTCATTTCTGAGCGTCGTATTATTGATGCTGAGTCATAGGAATTGTCCACACATCAAAAGAACACGTATAACAAATTTATCAACGATGACACTTCGGACTGGACGGTAAAAAGATCCGCTGTTCCCTGCCCATTGTAAAGCCGTTATACGCTTTCAAGATGTGGGATTACCCCGAGTGAAAACTTTTCCCAAGGGTACCTATCATCAAATAGCCATATCTAACTATTAACACCCGAGTCTGGGAGGGAAGAATGAGGCAGAATACAGAATGGCCACTGAGGTCTCGCGGGCTGAAACACTGTTTAATGGATTCATCCTTGTGGGACGAATTTGAATTCAGGGATGACGATATCATCGTAGCAACCTGGCAAAAGGCAGGAACCACATGGTTGCAGCAGATAATTGCCCAACTTGTCTTTCAGGGAAAAACCGAGGGCATACCAATATCAGAAATATCGCCGGGGGTGATATGCGTCTCCCACCTCCTGAATTTAGACCGAATCTTAGTCTCCAGACACACAGGCGTTTTTTGAAGACGCATCTTCCCGCTGATGCTTTGATCTACTCCGCCAAAGCGAAGTACGTCTGCATCGCGAGAGATGGCAGAGAGTGCATGTGGAGCATGTTTAATCATCACCATGCCCTAACCCCAGAATTCTATGGGATGTTAAAATCGCTACCCTATATAGCACCTGTTTTTGACCCACCAAAGACTGAGGACCCGAGAGAATATTTTTTGGAGTGGCTGGAAGATCGATCTCCATGGTGGTCTTTATGGGATAGTGTTCGTACCTGGTGGCAAATTCTTGACCTTCCCAATCTGCACATGATTCACTTTCAGAATTTGAAAGATGATCTTGAGGGCGAAATGCGACGATTGGCTGAGTTTCTCGATATCGCTATCGATGAGTCCATGTGGGACCAAATGGTCTATCAATCTAGTTTCGAATTCATGAAAAAAGACGGTGCAGCAGTTCCCCTAGGTGGTGCCATTTTCAAGGGTGGGGTTGATTCCTTTATTCACAAAGGCGGCAATAATCGCTGGCGAGATACTCTAACCCCAGAAGACGTTGCCGCCTACGAAAACCGGGCGACTCATGAGTTGGGCCCCGATTGTGCAAAATGGCTGGCGACTGGTGAACGCACGTAACAAGCGTAATCGAGTGTCTTGTTAGGGTACCAATCTGCTCGATTGGGAGGTCAGATCAGGGGTATCTAATCGGTTGAATCCGCAGGCCATAAACGGACGAATGGAATTGAAATATGGCAGAGAGGCAGGGATTTGAACCCTGGGAATCCGCAAGGGATCACCTGCTCTCGAATCAGGCCTCCCATGAAACGATTTTGAACTTACCGGAGAAGCGGGCATGACTATTTCAGAATGGGGGGCAATTGGAGAGCTGATAGGCGGAATCGCAATAATAATATCCCTGATTTATGTCGGCATACAGGTCAAGCACAGTACGCAAACGGCAGAAGCTGCCGCAGCGCAATCATTTGCCGACGTGCACAACGGTCAAGTATCGCGGTGGCTGAAATCAGACAGCAGAGTACTATGCAAATAGCAATTATTGGCAGTGGGATATCGGGTATAGCAGCGGCTCATGTGCTCGAAAAGAATGGCCACGAGGTTGTGGTTTTCGAAAAATCGGGGGTGATTGGAGGTATTTGGGCTTTGGCTTATCCGGAGGTTTCTTTGCAAAACACCTGGACCCAGTACCATTTTTCGGATTTTCCCTGGCCCTTTAAGCCTGCAATGAATCCCACGGGTGAAGAAATCAGGCGTTATCTCCACCTTGCCGTTGATAATTTCGCCCTGGATATCCAATTCGATCATGAAGTTGTCCGCTTGAATGAAAGGCCGGATGGTTGGACTGTTTACTATCGTAATCCGGATGGCGAAGGCGCAAAGGATTTTGATTATGTGGTGGTGGCAATTGGTCAATACACTGAGGGCAAGCATCGTCCCACATTTCCCGGGGAGGCCGATTACAAGGGGCGCGTCATCACCGAACGCGACCTTAAAGAGCTCGAGGAATTTGATGACAAAAGTGTAGCCGTAGTCGGGTTTGGTAAAACTGCTGTCGATATGGCCGCCTTAGCGGCCTCCAGAGCAACAGCAGTGAATCATGTGTTCAGGACGCCTCGCTGGCTTATACCCATGCGGTTATTCGGACTTCACAACCGGTTTTTTTTGTACAATCGCCTCTCTACGACCATGATAAGCTCGTGGGTGCACCCCTCAAGCCCAGCTCGACTGATGCATGAGAGGCTTACATGGCTTGTAAAGCTTTATTGGAAATCTATCGATTGGATATACCGTGTACATAGCCATCTGCATCCGATGCATTTTAACAAAGCAGCGCGTAAACGCCTTGCTTCCTATCTTCCCCGGCAGGATGTACTGTCTGATATGCGATCTGCCCTGGCGGTTCAACCCAATGGCTTTTTCAGACTGGTTAAAAAGGGCCAAATTGAACCTTATCACGCCGAGTTGGCGTCGTTTACGCCAAAGGGCTTACTGCTGGGCAATGGGCAGGAAATCGAGGCTGATATCGTGGTGTTATCCCTGGGCTCAGAAAAACCACGATTACCATTTATGCCTGCGCGTTATCGCGAAATGCTTGAAAAAGAAGATGATGGGCCACAACTTTTTCGCCATATTATCCACCCGGAAATAGAGAATTTGGCCTTTGCAGGCTTTAATCATGGGTTTGCGCATATCCCTGCGGTCGAGATTGGGATGCTGTGGATATGTGCATTACTCGATGGCGATCTTGTGTTGCCTCCAAAAGAACAAATGAACGAAAGCATTGCAAGAATACACGATTGGAAAGGGCAGTATATTACTTTCGAGCCGTCACGCTCCTGTGCGGTGAATACGCGTTATCAGCAATACATTGATACATTGCTGAAAGATCTTAGGATAAATCCCTATCGCAAGATGCCCAATTTTCTGGCGGAACTATTCGGGATGTACGGTGCTGATGATTATTCCGGATTGAGTGAGGAATATGTCAAACCAGAAACGCCACATCTACCGGTTCAAGTGGATACTTAGCCGTCATCAGTGGCTCGCCTCTGCCGATTGATATACAGGGACGCTAACGCTAGCCAGCGATATCCTTCCAGTGCTCCGCCAGGTAATCGCAGCTGCGCTCGGCCAGGGCGTGGATGGTGAAGGTCGTATTGGCGTGCGAACCGGTGGGGAAGGTGCTCTGCCCCCCAATCACCAGGTTGCCCAACTGGTGGGTAACACCGAAGCCGTCGCAGACCGAATCCTCTGCTGATTTGCCCATGATGGTGCCCCCCATGATGTGCTGTGCGGCAACGGGACCCGACCACGCCTGCTGCGCACCGGATGCCTCGATGATCTCCAGCCCCTCGTGCCGGGCCTGCTCCGCCAGGGACCGGCCGTCCGGCGATACCTGGTAGATGACGCGGGCGCGGGGCATACCGAATTCGTCTTTCACTTCCCCCGGCACAATCCGGTTTTCCGCCAGGGGTTGGTCCTCGCAGATCGCCGACATGGCGGCCATGCGCTTGCTGCCGGTGCCCATGAAGTCATGCAGGGCCTGACCGTGGATATCTGGGCGGGTCATGCAGACGCCCAGCAGATCATTCGGTTTCAACACCAGGCCGATTTCCCAGTGGCGGCCGCCGAACACACCGTCTGCGTTGGCGGTTTTGTCCGGCCGCGCCGAGTAGAGGTGGCCGCCGGTGGCACCAAGGTGGCACTGGGTATCCTCGTCGTAGAGGCCAAACAGGGTCACCGCTGGGTGAACCATCAGGTAACGGCCCAGTGTGTCGCTGCGATTGGCCAGCCCGCCCTCAGCCGAGTTGAGCAGGATACGGGTATTTTCCACGGTGAACGCTGCTAACACAACGCTGTCAGCAAGTTGTGTGCGGCGCCTGCCCCGCCCGTCCACATACTCCACACCGGTGGCGCGGGAGCTGCTGCGGTCGGTCAATACGCGGGTCACATGGCTGTCCGGCTGGAAACGGGCTCCCGCCGCCGTCGCCCGGGGGTAGTAGGTCATCAGGGGATTGGCGATGGCACCGATAGGACAACCGGCGTCGCACCAGCCGTCCCACAGGCAGGCCGGGCGTCCCTGGTAGGGCTGGCTCAGCACTGTGATCGGAATCGGCGCTACCGCAATGCCCTTCTTGGTGAAACCGCTCCCCAGCAGTTCAGCGTGCCGGAACACCGGTACCGGTGGCAGGGGGTAGTCCTCCCCCGGGGGCCGCCAGGGCTCGCGGGTGGCATCGCCGGAGAGGCCGACGAAGCGTTGCACCCGGTCGTAGTAGGGCCGCAAGTCCTCGTAACGGATGGGCCAGTCCAGGGCGCGACCGAATTTGCTGCGCAGCCGGAAATCGTCCTCGTCGAAGCGCGGCCACACGCCGTAGTGGTGGACGGCCGCACCACCGTAACCGCGGCCTGCATTCATATTGAAGTGGATGCGGTCCGGGCCGCCGAATTCGTCCACGTGGGGGGTGGACCACTTCAGGCGCCGGGCCCAGATCTGCGAGCTGTACAGGTCTTCGGCTTTGCGCGCCGGGCCGGACTCCAGCACCAGCACCCGCTTGCCCGCCTCTGCGAGGCGCGCGGCGTAGACCATGGCCACTGCCCCGGCGCCGACAATCACCGCATCGACGCGATTTCCCTCCGCACTCACCACTTCTCTCCCGGTTCGATATGGGCCAGGTAGGGGATATCTAGGTTCGAGAAGCCCTCCATGGTGCCGTACACTACGTCCACGGCGTCGCTTCGCAGGCACAGGTAGACTGGCTGGGAGGGCGGTCCGCGCCAACCCTCGGGCTGCTGGGGAAACAGGCTGGCGACGAGCTGCTGCCGGGTTTCCGTGTCCGCCTGCGTGAACGTTTTGCCGTGGCGCGCCTGAGTGAAGCCGTCGAACGCCTGCGCCGCGCCCTTGTAAAAACCGGTATAGGGGGGCGGCACCTGTAGATAGCGCGCGATCAGCAGGTTGTCGTTGGGACTGCGTGAGAGTTGTTCATCGATGAAATACCCCACCCCGGCGGCCGCCGCCCCCGGTAGGAGAATATCTGCGGCCGCCTCCAGAGTCTGCAATTCCCTCTCGCTCAACACCTTGAGGGGTAGCTTTTTCTCTCTGGCCTCGGCCGGGCTGAGAAAAATTTCAGGGCCGAGAATACTGGCGACGGCAATACCCCATCCGGAATCCTTCAGAAACTGCCGCCGGCTGGACCGATTGCTCATGGCGTCACCGGTAGTGGGAGGTTTCGATATCGCCCGCAAGCAGTTTCATGATCTCCGCCAGGCCACCCGCGGCGATCACCCCGTTGATAAAGTTCTCGTGGTCCTCAACCGACTCCCACCGCTCGAGCAGCAAAATATCGTCGGGGTTTTCCACACCGCGTATCAGTTCGATGGAGAGACAGGCGGGCTGTTCGCCGGTGAGGGTCGCGGCTGGTTGCAACGCGTCTAACAGCGCAGATCCCAGTCCGGATTTCGCCGTTAGTTTGACAATGGCTACGACACTCATGTGATAGACCTCCAGCCTCGATGTTTTCTTTAATCGCCGAGTATACGGCGCGGCCGGGCCGCCGCGCTTGTCCGGCAGTGAGGCACCTGTTGACTGGGAGTGTAGTCGAATTCATCCAGCCACGATCAGGCGCAATACACCTCCTAAACTGCGCAGCTGTCGTACACCTCCTCTAATTTCACCACGAGATGAGGCGGAAAATATCTATGTCAGTAGTTTATTGCGCAGAGCCTTCAAAGGCGTCGGCTATCGCCGCGGAGTCGTACAACTCGTCAAATTGCACCACCATGCCATTGTCAATGGTCCAGATATGCACAACATCCGTAATGTATGCCTTGCCAGTTGCCTTGACGCGGTAACTTTCGTTGATCAGTACGACCACCTTATTTTCCGAGGCGACAATGCTCTGCATATTGACGAAAACAGGTTCCACCGTCTCGACAAAGGTCTGGAGCATCTCTCCCGCACCTGCCACGCCTTGCCACTCCCCGGCAAAGGGGATCTTTTCCCGCGGTCCGTGATGGGTGAACTTTATGTCCGGGTCGAATAACGCCAGGATGGCCGGAATATTGCCGGTTTCGAAATTGGCGTAGATGTTATTTTGTATGAATTCAACGTTGTCGCTGCTCATGGTGATTCTCCTGGCAAATTATTTAATGCTCACTGATTCGACGGATCCAATCACGCAGAGCGCGACCCCATCCCTCGGGGTTGTCCTCCTGGATATAGTGGATGCCGGTTCCGATCCATGCGCTTTCATGGTATTTGATGTTGTCGCACATCCAGGTGGCGTCGTCGGGGGTATTCACAGCACCCGGCGTGGCGTAGACGTGTAGCGTGGGAATGGTTTTGTCGGGTTCGACAAACCAACTGTTGTATTTGGTGTAGGACGCACGTATGTGGGCGGGCTTTCCGTCCAGTGGCACGTCTCGCGGCATTTGCAGAATCGGTCCGCGCTTTGAAGGGTCAAAGAAAGGCTCGCGGTAATGCATCATCTCCGCCTGGGTCATGTTGCGGTATATATGTTCCGGCATCACCCGCTCGATAAACAGGTTTTGATTGATGGCGATATCTTCACCGGCATCGGATTGCATGGTGCGATACATGTTCAGAACACCGGGGCACTCCTGACCATAGGTCTCTGTATCGTCGATGGGATAGCGCGGCGACATCAGGGCCTCGGCGTAACATACGCCCCTCACGTTTTCGGGGTGGTCAACAGTGTATTCCATGCCGTAGTTGAAGCCCCAGTCATGTAACACCAGGGTGATGTTTTTCAGATCCAGGGCTTCGATAAATTTTCTGACGTACTCGGTATGGCTGTAGTAGCCGTACTCGATATCGGGTTGCTCAGATTTGCCGAAACCAATCAGGTCCAGCGCGATACAGCGTCCCTTGTCGGCAACCCAGGGCATAACGTTTCGCCACAGGTAAGCAGAAGTCGGCGCACCGTGGATGAATAAAATGGGATCACCCTCGCCCTCGTCCACGTAGGCGATCTGGTGACCGTTGATTTCTATATACTTGTATTCGTACGGAAAATCGCTGGATGGAAGTGCCGTTGCGTGCTCGTGCGCCTTGCGCCACTGGACATCGGCGTACTGCGTTAGCGGCGATGCTTGCGAAGCTGGGTTGTTCATTCTAGACTCCGTTGCGCTTAGAATAGTTGCCAGGCGCGTATTATTCCTGGGGGGCCGCTGCTGAAGCCATTACCGAAAGGTAATATCCGCATAAAAACATGCATTTCAGTAAATTTTTTTGAGAACCCTATGAGTGAAGCGAGCGATTATTCTCCTGATTCTGGCCAGATAGGCGAACTGGGTATTGGTGATCAGATAAAGTTCTGGCGCCATCGCTCACATATCAGCCAGATGGATCTCGCCCTGGAGTGCGACACCTCTTCGCGGCACCTGAGCTTTGTTGAGACAGGCCGTGCCCAGCCTTCTCGTAAATTACTGCTGTCTCTTATCCAGACAATTGGGGTACCGCTTCGCTCACAGAACACCATGCTGATAAAGGCCGGATACGCTCCCATCTATGAAGAAACCGGTTTGAGTGAACCAGAAATGCGGCAGGTCAGGTCCATGCTCAATATCATGGTTCAGCAAAATGAGCTTTTCCCCAGCATGCTCATTGATCGACACTGGAATATCCTGGAGTCCAATCTCGCCTTCGAGGTGATGTGTGAGACTTTTGTTGACGAGGCTGAATTACTACGGGAAGAGCCCTTCAACCTTGTGCGCTGTTTCCTCAATCCCCGCTGCCTGGGTAAGGCCGTGGTCAATTATCGGGAAATGTATGAAACCATGGTCAATCGTGCGAGACGGTTTATCAACGTTGTTGGCGCTGACGAGGAGAGCAGGCGTTTACTCGAGGAAGTGATGAACTATCAGCCTGTGGAAGGCGAGGATATTGCTCACGATGTACCGCAGCTGGTAATGCCGTTGCGCCTGAAGAAGGGTAAACAGGAATTGAACCTGTTCACCATGGTTGCAACTATGGGTGCGCCGTTAAATATTACCTTGCAGGAAATTCAGCTGGAGTTGGGTTTACCCATGGATGCAGACAGTGAAATGTTTTTGCGGGAAATGGTAGAGCGAGCCAGAAGCGTATCCGACGAGAGGCCAAGCTGATGTGTCCATCGCTATTCAGGTTGGAAACCTTCATTGGCTCACTACGGCTCAAAAATACCGCCACAGACAAGTTTTTGTGCGGTAACGGATAACGGGACATCGGGGGTTCACGCCTAGAATAGCTACATTGTTTGCCGTGAATCAATTAGTGGCGACAAACCAGTAAGCGCCCGGCTACTCAGACCATACCCATGGTTGGAGGAGCGGGGCTATGCCGACAGACAGTGCAATCACCCTTGGATTTGACTATGACTCATCTCGAACTGCTGGATCAATCCAGCGCCGACCACATGGACCAGGCCTTTCGCGCTGCCTTGTCTCGCGCCAGCAAGGGGATGTCGCCAATAGATTTGGGCCTGGCCTATCTTGACTGGATTTCACATCTGTCCATTTCGCCTGGCAAGCGCATTTTGTTGACCCAATCCTTTTTCAACAAGCTGTCACAACTTGGAGTCTATAGCATTGTCTCGCTGTTGGACCGGGAGACAAAAGGGCCCGCCTCAAAGATGGAGCGGCGGGTGGGCGGTAAGGCATGGCAAAAGTGGCCCTTTAATGTTTTTGCCCAGGCGCACCAGGTGAGCAAGGACTGGTGGAACGAGGCTACCCTCAATGTCGACGGGGTGAGGCCAGATCACGAAGTACAGGTGCAGGCCGTGGCTACGCAAATCCTGGATATGATGTCGCCGGCGAATTGTTTGCTCACAAACCCGGAAGTACTTAAGGCAACTCGCGAGTAGAAGGGCAGAAACCTCTGGCGAGGCTTGCGAAACCTGGTTAAAAACCAGGTACGGAACGCCGGTAACAGTGGCGTTGAGGAGAACGATACATTCAAAGTGGGCAAGAACGTGGGGATTACCCCCGGCAAGGTTATCTGCCAGGATGAACTGATGGAGTTGATCCAGTATCAGCCCACGACGCCAGTCTTGACGATTACCTGGAGCACGGCTTGATGAAAGCGCTCGACGCTGTTTCCACGGTCTGCCCGCAGCGCAAGATCAATGCAGTCGGCTATTGTCTGGGCGGGCCTTTAGCGCCCTGCGCGCCAGCGATCTGGTGTACGCCGCCACGGTTGATCGCTACCTGATGGGTAACGATGGTAAACCCAATGACTTGATGGCCTGGAATGCCGATGGCACCCGCATGCCCTACCGCATGCATCACGAATACCAGACCCGCTTCTACCTGGACAATCAATTATCGCGCAACAAATACCTGGTGGGCGGCAAGCCGGTCTGCCTGGTGGACGTAAAAGTGACCTGCTTTGTGTTGGGTACAGAGACCGACCACGTAGCACCCGGACAATCGGTTTACAAGATACACGACCTGACCCGGGCCGATGTGACCTTTGTTCTAACTTCCGGCGGTCACAATGCGGGCGTGGTCAGTGGACCCGAGCACCCCCGCCGTCACTATCGCCGGCATAGCGGCAAGTTGGAGACAACTACATGGATCCCTACAGCTGGTTCGCAGGCAATGAGCCGAACGACAGCTCCCGGTGGCCGGAGTGGAACCGTTGGTTGGATACTCATATCACCGCCCAGGTAAAACCCCGAAAATGGGTGCAGAGGGCGAAGGCCATGCGGTGTTGCTTGATGCGCCGGGTGAATATGTGTTCGGTTAATAAATTTCAATCCAACCGTCCTGTTCGCGTACATTCCAGGATCGAATTACCGGTTCGCCTCGCGCGATTTTTTTGGGCACAGGCTGCCCGGCAGGAATCGCGGGACATACTCCAACACTGTTAAAGCGCCAACCGTGGAAGGGGCAAACAATCTCGTCGTCGAGAACCAGTTCTGATAGTGGTTTGCCTGCAGCCAGGCCGTTGGGTATGTAGTATTTCATATGGGGGCAGTACGCAGAGATCGCGGCGCAGCTTCCATCCTGTAGTCGCCACAGCAGCAAATCCTCTCCCTTGAATTCGCCCTCGACAACAGAATCTGCAGCGAGCTTATCGCTGGGGACTAACTTATGCCAAATCATTGTCAGTCAACTTACTCTGCCCTGTGAAACAAGACGCTTCCGGCGAATATGCCTATTGTAGGGGTAGTCAACAGTTTAATGTAAGGGCGGGGGGTTTGACATGACGATATCTTTCCATGTGGGCTGCCTGCCCAACAGGCCGGTCAAGGCTTGTCTGGAAATGGGGCGAGCTGCGGAGGAGTTGGGCTACGGCGGCATCTGGATTGCAGACTCCCACTCGGTGATGCGGGATCCCTACAGCATTCTCGCCATCCTGGCGACTCAGACTGAGCGCCTGAGCCTGGCAACCGGTGTCACCCTTACCGGAACGCGACATCCGGCAGTCCTCGCCAATAGCTGGGCCACGTTGCAGGAGGTGTCCGACGGTCGCGCGATTTGCGGTATTGGCGTGGGCGAGAGCGCAGTTCATAACCTCGGTATGCGGCCGGAGAAACTTGCCGTGTTCGAGGAAAAGCTCAAGGTCATTCGTGGACTCCTGCGGGGCGAGAAGGTCAGCTACGAGGGTGGCGAAATTCAAATGCCATGGTCGGGGCGGGAAGTACCCCTGGTTATGGCCAGCAGTGGTCCCCGGTCTTTGCAGTTGGCCGGTCGGGTTGCCGATGGTGTGTTGTTTCAGGTGGGCGCGGATCCGGCCTTGGTGCAATACGCTCTGGATAATATAAGTAAAGGCGCCGAGGAATCCGGCAGGAATTTGTCTGATCTACAACTCTATATGCGAATTGCCACCTCGGTGCACGAGGATCGCAGCGTGGCACAGCATGAATTGAAGGGCTACACCAGCGTCGCGGCGGGAACCGTGTTCAAGACGGTGCCCAGGGAATACCTTGGCGACGAACTCTACGAAGACCTCCGCCGGATGAAAGAAGCCTACGATTATGCCCATCACGGCAGCAATGAATCCGAACACAGTGATCTGCTTACCGACCGGATTTTCGATGCCGTGGCGATTGCCTGTACCCCTGCAGAAGCCGTAGGAAAATTTCAGGCGGTGGCCGATATGGGCGTGGAAGGCTTTGTCTGCCCATTTGGCATGCCAGAACCCTTGTCCTACATGGAAACCTTTGCCCGGCAGGTCATGCCAAAAGTCACTGCTAACCAGAGCAGGGTAGCCTGATGAGAGAAGTGCATCTGGGCTACAAGGCTTTTGATGTACACGAGTTACTCTGCCACGGTATTGCGGAAACCGGCGGCTTGTATGCTGCCGCCGATATCAAGGTGAGATTGTTGGATACGACATTCATGCCTGATGAGGCACTGCCGGAGAATACCTTCCAGGTAGGCTGTGGTGCGGCTTTGGCCAGTTTTCTGGCGGGCCAGAGACGAAAGGTGGTGTTCGTGGCCTGTGATCGACCAATGTTCTGGCTCTACGGCAGGCCGGGAATTGACGACATAACACACATTGCCCAGGGCAGGGTTGCCACCTTCCCGGAGGCGGCACCGCCGGCAAAGTTCCTTAAGAAACTGCTTGCTGACGCCGGTGTTGCGCCGGGTTTAATTCCCTGTCGAGACGATGTGTCCCGCTTGGCCTTACTGTCATCGGGTAGCGTGGATGCGGCATTGCTGAGTTCCTACTTTATGCCGGCGGAGGTCAGGCAGCGGGAATGTTCCGAACTGGCCTTTGTCGGTGAATCCCTGCGACTTCCCACGACAGGGCTTGCTGTTACCCAGGAAACTTTCGAGGCCGAACCAGAGCTGATCGCCCAGATGGTCGGGATTTACCAGCAGGCGATGAAAAGCGTGTTCCAGGACGACAACTCCCTGCTTTGCGCTACACTCACTGGTCTGTTTGGCATGCCGAAGACCGGTCTGGATCAAACCATTGACTTGATTCGCAACTGCTATAATGCTTTTGGCTACACTTGCGATGCTGCCCTGCAGATTTCGATTGATGCGATGGCCGCAAATATGCAATTGTCCACCAGGCCGGCAGGCGAGCTTTACGAGTTTAAATACATAAAGTCCTACAACTGACAACTAAAAGGAGAGCTTATGTACCCGGCTCCATTCAGATACCACCGACCAGAGGATTTGCCAGCGGCGATCAAATTACTCAGCCGCTTCGGTGACGACGCCAAGGTACTTGCCGGCGGCCAGAGCCTGATACCGATGATGAAGCTGCGCATGGGTGACATCGCCGAAGTGATCGATATCGGGCGTTTATCCGGTTTATCCAACATCGAGGTGCGCGAAAGCACGTTATGTATCGGCGCCCTTGCGACCCACGCTAAGATTGCCGCCTCGGAGTTGGCCGCAGGTATCCCGGCGCTGGTAGAGGCTGCCGCAGGCATCGCCGACAAGCAGGTGCGGAGCATGGGTACCATTGGCGGCGGTCTCAGCGTTGCAGATGCGAGTGGAGACTGGCCAACCTGTCTGCGTGGGTTGAATGCAAGCGTGGTCATTGTTGGTGCTGCAGGTAGCCGCAAGGTGCCGATATCCGATTTCGTGGTAGATGCCTATGCCACGTGCTTGAAGTCAGATGAAATCGTCACCGAGATTCAGGTGCCTTTACCCGATGCCAATACCAGCAGTGCCTACGTGGCATTCAAGCGCGCTGCGGCAGCGTTTCCAACCTGTTCGGTGGGTGTACAGCTGACGCTGGAGAACAATATCTGTCAGCAGGTCAGCCTGGTCCTGGGCTGTGCCGGCCCAACCGCTGTGGTCTCGGCCGAAGCTGAGGCCCAATTACAAGGCAAGGAGATCAATTCTGAAACGCTGCGAGCGGCAGCCCAAACGATTGTCGCGGCCTCCGACCCACCACCTGATGCCCGCGGTTCTGCCGTGTTCAAGCGCGCCATGCTGGAAACACTGGTCGTTGAGGCAGGGGAGAGGGCGTTGGCCCGCTGCCGAGGAGAGGCAGTAAACGGAGGACATCGCTATGCCTGAGTCTGTGGTCGTGGATGTGAATGTTAACGGCGTAGCCTACCAGCGCGAGATAGAACCGCGCCTGTTGCTGGTTGAGTTTCTGCGCGAGGAGATCGGATTGACCGGTACCCATATAGGTTGTGATACCAGCTACTGCGGAGCCTGCACGGTTACGCTGAATGGCAGGTTGGTGAAATCATGCACCTGCCTGGCTGTCCAGGCGGACGGCGGCGAGGTCTGCACGGTAGAAGGCCTGGAGCAGAATGGCGAACTACATCCCTTGCAGGAGGCGTTTTCGGAACACCACGGTCTTCAGTGTGGGTACTGCACACCGGGCATGTTGATGGCTTCAAAATCCCTGCTGGAAGAAAATCCCAGCCCATCGCGGGAAGAGATTCGCAAGGGTATTGCGGGCAACCTGTGTCGTTGCACAGGCTACGTAAATATTATCAAGGCGATCGATGCCGCCGCTGTCAAGATGCAGGGGGTTTAGGCCATGGAAATGTCATTTAACGGCTATTTCGAAGTGGGTATACCCCGCGCAGACACCTTTGAATTGTTGTCAGACCCGGAGAAATTTCTGCCAGTGCTGCCTATGTACCATAGCATGCAGAAAAAAGAGTCTGATCCCAACGCCTCGATAGTTAAAGTTAAAGTCGGTATCGGCAAGATACACGGCATCGCCACCACCGAAATGTTTCTGCAGGACAATGAGCCGCCGCAGCGTGCCAGCTACGTGGGTAAAGGCAATGTGATGGGCGGCGCCTACAATTTGATTGTTGGCTTTGAACTGGCGGAAGCTGCCAACGGCGGCACCCGCATCGATTGGCAGGGGACCACGCAGATTCACGGCAAAATTCTGTCGATTGCCGGTGGCGGTTTACGGGGTATTGCAGAAAAGGAAATTATCAAGGTAATCGACAGCCTGCAGGACGCGCTGGTCAGCAAGGAGCACTTCGAATCGATAGGCATAGCTGCCCAGGAAAGGCCGATCAGCGAAGGGTTCTTTGCCAGCATCGTCAATTTCCTCCGGGGTTTGTTTGGTGGCGATGCATCTGCCGATTCCGCTCCAGTGGAGTCCCCCGCAGAGGAAGAAGTACCGACGACCGTCACACGTGGACCCCTGCGCAAGGATGCCCCCCGTTCTGTCTCAACCGTGGTGGGAAAAAGTATCCAGATCGACGCCGATGGAAACGGCGGCGGCAAGTGGACCGGGCAGCATCTGCGACGCAAGGAGGACGAACGCCTGCTCCGGGGCCTGGGCCGCTTTGTCGACGATTACCAGGGCAGCGACATGCTGCATATGGGGTTTGCAAGATCGCCCTATGCCCATGCCCGGATCCTGAATATCGATGTCTCCGCCGCCGATGCACTGGCTGGTGTGGTTTGTATCATGACCGGCCCTCAGGTTGCAGAGCAGACCACACCTTTTATGCAGATTGGCGCCGAGCCGGGTGCCCTGATCCAGGACCACGGTATTGCCCTGGATAAAGTGCGGTACCCCGGCGAACCGGTGGTCATGATAGTGGCGGAGTCAGCGCGGCTGGTCGAGGATGCCATTGAACTGGTGGTGGTTGATTACGAGCCCCTGCCTGCCCTGGTTAAATCTGAGGATGCGCTCAAGGACGAGGTTATTATTCACGATGAAATGGGGACCAATCGCTCGTTTCACGGTGTTTGGGACCACGGCAACGTAGAGCAGGCGTTTGCCGACGCTGCACACGTGGTCGATATCGGTCGCTTGCATTTTCACCGCTTCTCCAGCACACCCATAGAGACATCCGGAGCAGTTGTCACCTGGTCCCCGCGTGGCGAGATCGACGTGATTTCCAATAACGGTCTGCCCGGGGTAACAGCGCAGATGTTGGCCGCCTTTCTCAACGTGAGTACTGAACAGCTGCGCATGAAGAGTGAGGACGTGGGTGGTAATTTCGGCACCAAGACTGTCAATCACACCTACATCGGCCTGACGGCCGTTGCCTCTCATGCCGCTGGTGGTCGTACGGTGAAGTGGATAGAGACCCGAAGCGACAACCTGGCTTCCTTTCACGGCGGCGAGCGTACGTTCCTGGATACCCGGGTTGCGATGGATGCCGAGGGCGTCATCACCGGTGTGAGTTCCCGACACATAGACGACGCCGGTGGTTTCCTGCGCTACGAGCCTCTTGGGTGCTCGATCTGGTCCCAGGTGTACCCGGGCACCTATGGTGTGCGGAACCTGCACATCGATTTCAGCCAGGTGCTTTCCAACAAGGCTCCGTGTACGCCCAACCGCGGTTATTCACGGATGCAGCACATCTGGTTTATGGAGCGGGTGATCGATATCTGTGCCCACGAAATGGGGATACCCGCCGATGAAATGCGACGGCGGAACTATATCAAGCCGGAGCAAATGCCCTACACCACACCCAACGGCAATATTTATGATTCCGGCGATTACCCGATGATGCTTGCAAAAGCCAAGGAGTTGATCGACTGGGACGGTTGGAAACAAAAGCAGGCAGAAGCGCGGGCCAGCGGTCGCCTGATTGGCATCGGTATCGGTTCCACGGTGGATTCGGGTACCAATAATTTCGGCCAGGTTCTGTATGTGAATCCCGACCAGGTCTTCTCCGGCAATAACGAGGCTGCACGCCTGAAGGTCGGACTGGACGGCTCGGTCGTGCTTACCCTTGGCTCTGCTCCCCAGGGGCAGGGGCACGAGACCACGGCGGCGATGGTTGCCGCTGACGATCTTGGCATTGGTCCTGATATGATCACGGTACGCACCGGTTTTGACAGTTCCTGGAATACCTATGCCGGATTGTCCGGGACGATTGCCAGCCAGTTCGCGGTGACAGGGTTGTCAGCAGTCCACGGAGCGGCACTCAAATTGAAAGAGCAATTATTCCGCCTGGCTGCCTTCGCCCTGGGCGCATCCGAGGAAGAACTCGAGATGAGCGTGGGTGAAATGGGGCCGCAGGTAAGTGTCATTGGTGACGCTGAACGCGCCATTAATTTCTGGATGCTCTCCAACCTGGCAAACAGCAATATCTCCCAGGTGCCGGAGCACTTGCGCGACATCACCCTTAATGCACTGCATGTCTACAAGCCGCCCTTTGAGCCGGTGGACGTCGAGAAAAAGATTGGTAACCAGACCCTGACCTACGCGCCGCAGATTCATATCGCGGTGGTCGAGGTAGACCGGGCTACGTGTCAGCCGAAGATTCTGGACTACGCGTCAGTGGACGACTGCGGTGTTGCGGTCAACCCGAAGATCGTGGCGGGGCAGGTGCACGGTGCCACCTGTCACGGTATCGGGGCGGCCCTGCAGGAGGCGTTCCAGTTCGATGACGGCGGTAACCTGATCACCGGGAGCTTTACCGACTACTCGCCGATTACCGCGCTGAATATGCCCGAGATAAAGTGTGCTGCCACCGAGACCCCCTCGCCATTTTCCTTTAACGGTGCCAAGGGTTGTGGCGAAGGTGGTGGCGGTCCCCTGCACTGCGTGTCGGCTGCGGTGCAGGATGCGCTGTACGAGGAGGGCATTATTGTCACCGAATCCCATAATTCACCCTCGATACTGTTCGAGTTGATGGCTGAACCCAACGCTGCGCAGGTGGTGACGAACAAGTCCATGGCAACTTGATCGCGGCCTGCTCGCACCCATGCGCGTAGAGTCAATACCTGCTGCTGCCCGGTGCAAGACAGGCCGTAGCAGGCCATCTAAGCTAGGCTGGTAATTGGATTCACCGGAGATTCTGTTATGAGTGAAGGCGAGCACAACTGTCGGGAACACTTTGGTATATTTTCGATTCCCGGCGAGTTGCCCATACAGGGTGCGTACCGGGATATATGCTACCAACCAGTGCGGGACAATATCTGGACCGCCAGCGAGGGGATTTATCGCACCATATTCCTTGAGGGAAACAAGGGCTGTATCGCCTTCGATACCTTTGGCACACCCGGCACCGCACGTGCCTACCAGCAGGCAATCGGGCGGGTCTTTCCCAAAAAGCCGGTACATACGGTTGTGTACTCCCATGAACATCTCGATCACTGCGGCTATGCCGCTGACCTGGCTCCGGACGCCAACATCATTGCCCATGACTACGCCAACCGGGTGATCGTTGGTCGCAAGTCCAGCGGTCAGTTGGCCGCCCACGATACGTTCCTGGAAGAGCGCAAGGCGTTCAATATTGACGGCTGCCATTTCGAGCTGATTTACCCGGGTCACACCCACGGCGATGGCAACATCGCGGCATACTTCCCCGAAAGCAAAACGGTATTCATGGTTGATACTGTGGCCGACGGAGTCGGCTATACCACCCTGATGGACTGGCACCTGACCCACTATATCCCGGTCATGAAGCGCTTTCTCAGCCTTGACTGGGACCTGTGGGTGCCCGGGCACTTCTGGCCGGTTACCCGTCCTCGATTTATCGAAATTCTCGACAACTGGCAACGCATGTTCGATTTTGGGCAGCAGGCGATTATCGACGGTGTTGATCCCAATGACTGGGCCGGTCTTAACATTTACACCGATGAGAAATTGGGACCCCTGTACTCAGAAGAGTTTCGCTACTACGAGTACGGTGCCATGAACCTGTGGCGCTTCATGCAGGATTACCTCACCGGAGGGTGGGGTATTGAAGGCAACCTGAAACCAAAATTGGGGGATTTGTAATGGCCGAAAATCGCGGATTATTCACCCTCGACGCTGCCCAGGCCTATCTCGCGGCAGAACCGGAGATGACAACGGAGAAGTTAGCTGACCGCTTGTTTACGGTGAGCGATGGCCAGGTGCGCACCATTTTCCTGGAGGGTAACAGCAGCGTGATCGCCTTCGATACGTTTGGTACGCCGGGGCGTGCGCGTGCTTATGGCAAGGCGATTGGGGAGGCGATCCCCGACAAGCGCATCGGCACTGTCATCTACAGTCACGACCACCTTGATCACAGCGGCTTTGCCGCGGACCTGGCTCCGGATGCTGACGTAATCGCCGATGAAATGTGCGCCAAGGTGATCAGATTACGGCAGGCAGAGGGGCAGCTGCAGCCGACCCGGGTATTGAATGGCGAACGCCATGAATTGACCATCGATGGAGTCGACCTGGTCCTGCTCAATCCAGGGCCAACCCACGGCTCTGGAAACCTGGCAGCCTACTTTGGCGCCGAAAAGATATTTTTTTCCTCTGACACAGTCCTTGCCAATGCCCGCTACGGTTTTATGCCGGATTACCACTTCTGCAATTTTATAGCCTATATGCGCGGTTTCCTGGCCCTGGACTGGGATTGCTTTGTTCCGGGTCGCTTCGAGTTGACTGATCGTGCGGGCTTTGAGCGCGGGGTGGATTTTATCGAAGCAGTGATGACCGAATGTCAGAACGCTTTTGTTAATTTTGTTCCCATCTGGGCCTACGAACCCATGAAGGGCTACTGTATCGGCCAACTCGCGGAGCGCTTTGGTGACCTGGAGGGCTTTGAAGGCCATGTCGGTCAGATGGCAATCCGCATCGTGCATCACTACCTGATGGGGGGATGGGGGTTGGAGGATACGCCCGAACCGCGCGTGTTGATGGCTGGCCATATCAGTCTGTAGCGCGCAACCAGGCAGGCCTCGCGGGGTCTTTGCTGTGGGAACCTGGGTGACAGGTGCATTGTCAGACAAGTCAAGGTGCACGGTAGAGCAAATGTCCCCGGCTGGATGGGCGCTATCATTGTCTAGAGCGAAAATAACAGTCGATTTACGTTAAAAATAAGGTTTAAAGTAACCTTTGGGTGTCGGGAGAGCAGTTATGAACCAGTTTCAAACCGCGCCGTACATCTCGGTAATTTTCATCGCCATCTCACGGCATTACCCAATCCGTATGGTTCGTTCTATGGATAGTTTGGAAAGCCACCTTTTTGCTAACCGTCAGGAGAATCTCCAATGAAAACAGCAATAAACAGGTCCTTGAAGCGAACTCGACTGGCAGCAGCCGTGGGCGTAACGGCCGCGTTGACGTTCGCGATACCTGTCAACGCCGCGGTTCTGGAAGAAATTATTGTCACGGCACAAAAGCGTGAACAGGGTCTACAGGATGTGGGAATTGCGGTGACCGCGTTCACCGGTCAGCAAATGCGGGCACTGGGGGTCAGGGAAAGTATAGACATAGCCGCCTTTACCCCTGGCGTTCACATCGGTGGAAACCTGGCAGGTCAAAATACCCAGTTCACCATCCGGGGCGTTACCCAGAATGACTTCGCCGACATCGTGGAAGCGCCAGTTGCCGTGTATGTAGATGAGGGTTACATCGCGCTGGCCAACGGTCAGACCTTTGCCACCTTTGATATCGACCGGGTAGAAATTCTTAAGGGTCCACAGGGAACCCTGTTCGGCCGAAACGCCACCGGCGGACTGGCGCAGTATGTGACCAACAAGCCGACTTTTGAAACTGAGGGCTTTGTCGATCTTTCCTACACCCAGTTTGACGTGCCCAACGATGCCTCGGCTTATTCGCTTGAGGCGGCGTTCGGCGGAGGGCTGAGTGAGACCGTGGCGGCACGTCTCGCATTCAAGTTGAACAAACAGGACCCCTATCTTGAAAACAGATACCCCGAGGGGGAGTTGGGCGCAAAAACATTTGGTTTCAGCGACAGCAACTCTCCCGGCCCTGGCGCTGGAGCAGACCTGGGTGACGATGATACCCGGTCTGGTCGATTGAGCTTCCTGATTCAACCCAGTGATGACCTGGCCATAAATCTGAGTGCCAGCTATTCCAAAACCGAGGTCGCAACCGGACCCTACCAGTCCATTCCAACCATCGGTTTGTACAATAGCACCGTTGATGACCCGAACAACGAATTGGTAAACGTGGTCAATATTTCCAGTACTGAAACACGCCGTTCCATTTGTTCGGACGGCACCGACTGCGGGTCGGACCAGGATGATGACGGAGTGCCCGATGACCTGGACGGCCAACCCGGCCTTGATGTCGGTCGATTTGGCGCGGGCACCGACTTTTTCGGCTACCTCGATCCCGATGGCGACGATTTCACCTTTTCCAGCGACTTCGCCTTCAGCGACCAGGGCTTTACCGAGGCATCGGGTGTTATGGCCCGGGTTGACTGGCAGCTCTCCGACTCTATGCAGTTCGTATCACTATCGGACTACAAGCAGTTTGAAAAACTGCTGTTTATCGACGTGGACTCGGCACCGGTAAATCAATTGGCCAACTACGCTGGTGTTGATGCGGAAACCTTTACCCAGGAATTCAGATTGAGTGGCTCGTCGGATTCCAGGCGCTGGGTTACCGGGTTTTACTACCTTTATGTTGATACCGATGCTGACAATGGCCTGAAAGTTGTGCAAAACGGTGTTGCTTCCGGCAACGGATCAATCGATGTCGGCGTAGATGGATTGCTGGAAACGAATTCCTATTCCCTGTTCGGCCAGTTGGAAACAGATCTGTCTGACACCTTGATGTTGACCACGGGCCTGCGCGTGATTCGTGAAGAAAAAGACTACGAACTGGGCAATAACCTCTATGGCAGCGTCGACTCTTCCCAGGTACATGTTGGAACACCGTTCGCTCCCCTCCGGTCGTTCAAGGATTCCACAGAGGACAGTTTGTGGGCCGGGAAGGTACAGCTGGACTGGAAACCCAATGACGATCTGCTGGTGTATGCCGGGGTTAATCGCGGGGTGAAGGCGGGCAGCTTCAATATGCCACTGAATGCCAGTGTTCCCGACGCACAAGTGCCCTACGATGAGGAAATCCTGCTCAGTTACGAAGCGGGTTTCAAGTGGACCTCCGATGAGGGTACCACCCGGGTCAACGGGTCGATCTTCCACTACGATTACGAGGATTACCAGGCTTTCCTGTTCACCGGCGTGGGCGGTATCGTGATAAACCGCGACGCAACCACAGACGGTATCGAACTGGAGGTTCAAAGTTCACCGATTGATGGCCTGGACCTGCTGTTCAACATTGCCTACTTCGATGCCGAGGTTGAAGACGTACCCCTGTCGGCTACCTCCAGTGCCACCCTGGATGTGGATCCCACCTATGCGCCGGAGTTCCAGGCCGCAGCCCTGGTGAGATACGAGTGGTCTGTTGGCAATGGCTCAATGGCGGTGCAGTCAGATGTCAGCTACTCGGATGAGTTTTTCTACAACCTCAGAAACTTCGATGCCGATAAGTTCGACAGCTACACCAAGTGGAACGCCAGCTTGAACTGGACCAGGGATAACAACGAAATTACCCTGGCGCTCAGGAATATTTCGGACGAGCGCGTCGGCATCCAGGGCTTT
Source organism: uncultured Halieaceae bacterium (assembly GCA_938074045.1). Classification (GTDB taxonomy): domain Bacteria; phylum Pseudomonadota; class Gammaproteobacteria; order Pseudomonadales; family Halieaceae; genus CALJGI01. Next base: position 17,435 of record CALJGI010000028.1, on the reverse strand, counting down.
GACCTGGCCACACTGTGTGGATGTAACGAAGTGTCCTACCAGGCGCCACGCTCCTGGTCATTGTCCTACCGCCGCAGTTTCTAGGGCACCTCGGAATAATGCCCTAGTCTTCGTCGCCTTCCGCCGGACCCCGGTTGAAGGCGACCACATGCCCGGCCTGATCATAAATTCCGCTCAGCAGGTTAAGTGTTTGCCTGGCACCTTCCAGCAATTCGGCATTATCTGAAATCGCCTTTATCTGCGGCATCAACTGTTCCCGGCGCAGGCTGGCGTAGGCTTCTGTCAATGTGACCCCTGCCTCGGTGGCGCGATAGCGCATGCCCTTGCGCTTGCCCCCCTCGCTGACCTTCTCCAGCAGGCCCTCATCCACCAGCTTTCGAATCGAGTACTTGAGGTTGGACAAGTCCGAGCGATTCATCAACTTGGCTAGCTCCGTAACTGACTTGGGCCGATCGTTCATCCGGGTTACGTGCAACACCACGTTATCGGTGGCGCTGACCTTGCGGCCGGCCACTGCCGCCAGGCATTCCTGTTGCCAGCCGTTAAAGCTCTCGATGCAACGCATCAGCGCGTATTCGAAGTCGGCCGTTATCAATTCTTCCTCGGCCTGACCCAGGTGCCAGTGGCGGTCGAGGGCGGGGGTTTTATCACTCATTTTAATTCCTTCCGATTAGATGGCGGCGCAATATCGGGACAAGTAGGGTACTTGTGAAAATTTTATTTAAACGTTAAAATAAACTGTATATTAAATAACAAAAAGTATCTATCTCCGATGAACAAATCTTAGAACACATTCGCTTTAATCGCGACTTTTAACAACAAACTCTCCAGAGGTCAGACCCATGACAAGAAATGCAATGTTAAGCAATCCTGCCGAATTCAAGCTTGGCCTGTTTTCCTCCAACTGCTCCGGCGGCCTGGCTGTCACGACTGCCCCTGAACGCTGGGACAACAGCTGGGCCAACAATCTAGAGATGGCGCGCCTGGCCGAAAGGGCGGGTTTTGACTTCCTGCTCCCCATCGCGCGCTGGATCGGTTACGGCGGCGAGACGGATTTTCAGGGCTCGGTGCTGGAAACCATAACCTGGGCCACGGGTCTGTTGGCACACACCGAGCGTATCAATGTGTTCGCCACAATTCACACTGCCTTCAACCATCCCGTTGTGGTGGCCAAGCAACTTGCCACCATGGACCAGATTGGCGGTGGCAGGGCGGGGCTTAACCTGGTGGCGGGGTGGAATCGCCCGGAGTATGAAGCGCTGGGTGGGCAACTGCCGGATGACCATGAGACTCGCTACCGCTTCGCCCAGGAATGGTACGACGTAATCCAGCGCCTGTGGCAGGAAAACGACCCTTTTGAATTTGATGGTGAATTCTGGCAACTGGCGCGTACCTATACCTACCCGAAACCGCTGGTAGACAAGATGCCGGTAATCAATGCAGCGGGCTCTGCCCAGGGCAGGGAGTTCGCCGTGCTCAATGCTGATTTCCTCTTCACCACGGTGATATCCCTGGAGCAGACAGCACAGGAAATCGCCGCGCTGAAACAGAAGGCTGCCAGTATCGGTCGCTCCATGGGTGTGATGACCCTGGCCAGTTGCTACTGCCGACCCACCGAGGCCGAAGCGCAGGAGTACTACCGGTACATCGTGGACCAGGCTGACGAGGGCGCCATCGACAATATCATGGCCATCATGTTCGCCAATGCCGAGTCCTTTCCCAAGGAGGCACTGGCCAGCCTGCGCGAGCGCTTTGCCGCCGGCCACGGGGGCTGGCCATTGATCGGCACCCCTGACCAGGTTGCCGATGGGCTTGAACAAATGGCCAGCGCTGGACTCGGCGGTACGGTATTCGGCTTTGTCGATTACATTAAGGAATTGCCATATTTTGAGCAGGAGGTGCTACCCCGACTGGAAGGCAAGGGATTGCGTCTGCCACGGCTGGGATCATCGCAGGTGGCTTGAGTTGTCGCCGGGATCACATAAGCTGATAGCATAGGTGGCATGTCGACAGAGGTAGACAGCCCCCGGGGTTGGTGGAATGTACTTGCGGCCTTTGTCGGCCTCGGGCTGAGCTATGCCATGTTTACCGTGTTCATGTTCGGCACCCTGGTAAAACCACTGCAGGCGGAGTTCGGTTGGAGCAGGGCGGAGATGTCCTTCGCCCTGACCATCACCAACATCACCGTTGTGTTCGGGTCTCCGGCGCTGGGTTTCCTGGTCGACCGCATCGGTGTAAAACAGCTCCTGTTACCTTCTATCGCGATGATGGGACTGGCGGTCGCCGCCATGAGCCTGTTGCAGGGAAATATCTGGTACTTCTACCTGGGTTTTTTCGCGATTACCTTCCTCGGACTGGGCACTCTGCCGCTAAGCTATTCCCGGGTACTAATCGGTTGGTTTGACAGGCGCCGTGGACTGGCCCTGGGGGTAGCGCTGTCGGGCTTTGGTGCGGGCGGTGCACTGGTGCCGGAAGTAGCGGCGACCATGACCGAACTATACGGCTGGCGCAGCGCCTACCAACTCTTTGCTGCGTTGGTCTTGTTGGTGTCCCTGCCCCTGGCCGCAGTGTTGTTGAAGGAGGTGCGAACCGGGGCTGGGGCGGATCATCAACGCAATGAAGGGTTCGGGTTGAGTGGTGCGGACGCGGCTCGCACCACCAACTACTGGTTGGTACTTGCCTCCTTTTTCCTGGTGGGCATCGGTATCACCAGTATTCTCAGCCATATGGTACCGATGTTGATGGACCGGGGTATGTCCTTCACCGCCGCCGCTCGCGCCATGTCAACATTGGCCATTGCACTGATTGCCGGGCGTGTAATAGCCGGCTATCTTATGGACCATTTTTTTGCACCCTACGTCACCGCAGCCTTTATCGTGTTTGGCCTGGCAGGGGGTATCGTGCTGCTGGCGCTGGGTGCGGTTGGTCCGGGGGCCTACATTGCCGCAGCCCTGGTTGGCCTTGCCACCGGTTCTGAAATCTCCGAAATTGCCTACATTGTCGGCAGGTACTTTGGCCAGAAAGCCTTCGGGTTGATCTACGGAACGATGTTCGGCGCCTTTCAACTGGGCTCGGCGATAGCAGCACCCGCGATGGGTTATTACCACGACACTAACGGCGATTATGTGGGTGCCCTATGGGCGATCACCGCGTTGGTATTGCTCGGCGCAGGACTGATTGCCGCGCTGAGTCCATATCCCGACGAAACGACTGGAGCAAAAGAGGGGCATACAGTGGCCAACCCGACGTTTACCCACAAGACAAAATAAATCTGTCCCCTTTTCCTGCCCCTCTTTTACGTTTTACAGCGGCTTGAGTTCTGTCTCGCTGCCGTCGTAAACCTCGATAGCCGTACCTGAGAGGGGTTCACCACCATCGGCGGTAACGCGGTAGGTCTCCTGGAAATACAATGAGTGGGTGCGCTCCTCGTTCATCACGTGGGGGTGCATGGAGCAAACCATGTTTTCGGGGAGCACGAAATCGAAGCCCTCGCCGATACGGGGCATTTCAATCATGGTCATGCCGATGGAGTGACCGCACACGTGACCGGAGCGGTAGCCGCGCTCTACAAAGGGTGTCATACATTGTTTGTGAACTTCCGCCGCGGTACGCCCGGCCTTCATGTTTTCGCGAACCAGGGCGTGGAACTCCTGCTGTGCGTCCATCATGTCGCGGGTGATTGCGTCCATGCCGTTGGGCATCATCGGGCGCGAGTACTCCACCCAGTGACCGCCCTCACCGGAGATCTCCAGGCCATACATAATGCCGTCGGAATCCTGTAGGGGTCGGTTGGTGGGAAACACCATTTGCGGCAGTAGTGATCCATTTGGACCAATCTGCACCATGTCCATGGTGTTGCGCGCGCAGCCGGCGGCAGAAAATACATTTTCCGCCACACCCATTAACTCGGCTTCCGTTTTGCCGGGCTGGTAGGCTTTGATGACTTCCAGCACACCGCGCTTGTTGATTTCCATGGAGTGACGCACCGAGGCAATTTCTTCGTCTGATTTCTGGGCCCGTGCATAGTCAAACGGGATGTCGAAATCGATCAGGTCGAAGCCACCGGCAGCGAGTGCTTTGTAGTCGCGCACGTTCATGATGTATTCCATGCCATACAGCCCGACCTTGCCGGCGCCCTGACTTTTCAAATAATCGGCCATCCACTCTCCACAGTGCAGCGGAAGTTCGCGGCGCGCAATAAAGCTTGTGCTGTGATCACCGACCCAGGTCGCTTCCTTGGGAAAGACCGCGATCGGATCGCCCTCCAGGGGAATCACGACATAGGCGTAGCGGTGCAGAATGAGAAACCCGGACAGGTAGCGGATAGCCCCTTCAAAGCCCGAGTACTCGCTGCCGCTGACCACGAGTGCATCCAGGCCATGGTTTGCCATGGCGGCGCGCACGTTGTTGTAGCGACGATCAATTTCTGTCTGGGAGGGGCGAAAACGATTGACGTGGTCAATGCCGTCCAGTTGTTCTGCGGTATTCATGGCTTATGCCTCCAGTGTCCAGCTGTGTTCCAGGCCCTTGACCAACTCGGCAATGGCACGATTAATGGGGCAGGGTACACCGATTTGCTCACCGATGCTGGCCACGCCGCCGTTTATTGAATCTATCTCGGTAGTCCGTTTTGCTTCTACATCCTGCAGCATGCTGGGTTTGTGCATGTAGGCCACCGGGATACTGTCGTCGATCATCTCTTCGGGGTCTTTCTCCAGGACAACACCCTGTGCAGTTGCCACGGCAACGCCTTCCTGGGCAATGCGGCTGAACAGATCGCGCAGGTTCTCCGCTGCCACACCGTGGGGTAGGCGAGTGAGCGCCGCCACACCGTTGGAAGCGCAGTTGAATATCACCTTGGTCCACATAGGACCGCGCGGATCAGCCACTGACCTGGTTTCCATGCCGCCGCGGGTAAGCGCCGCGGCCAGGTGATCACTTTCCGCCTGGCTGGCAGGCTTGCCAGGGAAAGGTCCGATCTGGGTCAGGCCCCTGGTGTCGTGATTACATACTCCCGGTCCGGTGATATGTCCCGCCGGAAACGTGGTACCCATGATGACCCGGGGCACGTACTCGGCAATTATCTCCTCACTGCCCACCCCGTTCTGTACCGAACACACCGCGCCATCGGCAAAGATGTGTGCCACCGCTTTCATGGCGGAGCGGGTATGCAGTGTCTTGGCGGCAATGATGCCAAATTCGCAAGTCGGAATCTCGCTGGCATCGCTGCGCGCCTCGATCACAGCGGTGAAGTCGCTTTCGCCGGTCAGGCGCAGGCCCATTTCGTTAATGGCATCGACGTGAGCCTGGTAGGGGTCATAGGCCCATACCTCCACGTCATCCAGGCGGCCCAGGTGAGCGGCGAATAGGCTGCCTATAGCGCCGCAGCCGATAATACAAACTCTCATCGTTCTATCCATTGTTGTTCTCCCCAGATTGCAAGTGTTACGTATTTTTCCGGGCCTCCATTGTTGTTCAATTCAGACCCAGACATCTGCGTACTTTTCCGGGCCTCCATCAGTGTTCGAAACGGGCGTTAAATTCCCAGCCCGTTTCAATGCCCTTGACCAGGCGGTACAGGGTTTCGTGTATCGGGGCTGGCACGCCAACTTCCCGGGCGGCGCGAACAATCGAGCCGGTGATCCAGTCTACTTCGGTGTGTTGCCGGCCGCGCACATCATCCAGCATGGAGGTAACGTGGGCGTAGACGTCACCGCCATGACTGCCGCCCTGGGTGACTGCCTTGCAATTCATGGCCCAGGGATCGCTACTCAGGGTGATACCCTTGGCCGCCGCAATGGCTACCCCCTCACTCATCATGGCCTCTACCAGGTTGCCGAGATCGGACAGGTTTTCGGTGTCCGCGTAAAATGGACCGTGGGGCGTATTGGTAACTGCACCTATTGCGTTCACGGCGGAGTTGAAAATCAGCTTGGACCACTGCACCGGTCGCAAGTCCTCGTAGGCCTCACAGATCAGGCCCGAGCGATTGATCAGCGCCTCTACCTGTTTTATGAATTCGTATCCAGGTCGTTCAAGGTCTTCATCCCAGGGGCCGATCCAGGTCGGTGTATCCAACTCGTAATCGACGTGGCAATCGGATTTTCGAACGCCGGACATGAAGGTAAGGCCGGAAATTATGGGCCAATCGCCCAGTGACCGCACAACCCGCTCGCAGCCCAAACCATTCTGGATCATCATCACGGTTGCCCCCGGAAAATGACCCTGGAATTTGTTAACGCTGGCTTCGACCGCCGTGGTTTTAGTGGCCAGGATAACAAGGTCCACGTCGCCGAGATCCGCAGGGTCAGTGGAGGCGATAACACTGGCGGAGAGGTCGGCTTTACCGGTGACCCTGAGTCCATTGCTGTTGAGGTCGGCGGCGTGGCTATCGCGGCGTACCAGTACCGTCATCTCCACGTCCGGGAGCGCGCCGAGGTGACCCACCAGCAGGCTGCCGATGGCCCCCGCGCCGACGACGCAGACGCGTTTAATCTCACTCAACTGTGATTCTCCCCGTGCCGCATACCGATGTCCGTTCAGATGCATTAACTAGAGCGTAGATGGTAAAGAGGGGCTGGCGGGGTGTCTTGCTTGTCACCGCAGCATCCGTTGACTAGGGGCGCGTAGCCCAGAGATTGACTGAGGGAGTGGCTGGTCGGGTACGGTGTTAACCCGCGGCCTGGTTTTGTTCCAGGCTGATCACGCGCAACTTGCTGGGCGATATATCAAAGCGGGTTTTGAAAGCCCTGCTGAAATGAGCCGGGTCGTTAAAACCCCGGCGAAAGGCAATTTCGCTAACGCGCATGTGATTCATGTTGGGATCCAGCAGATCTTCCCTGGTGGCTTTCAGGCGTCGTTCCCACATCGATTTGGATACTGTCATGCCGGCCTGCTGGAACAGGCTGTGCAGATACCGCATTGAAATGCCGTTGGCGTTGGCGATCTTTTCCGGCGTCAACTCGCAATCCATGTAATTTGCCTCCATGAATTCCAGGATGCGACGGAACAGTGCTGACTGTTTCGCGTGTTGCAGTTCGTAGTCCTGGTCGGCGTCGCTGCGCAGGATCGCCGAGGTCAGCTCCAGCAGGCTCTCGGCGAGGGTGTATTGCTCGGTTGCAGTGAGCTTTTCCGCCTCAAATGCCAGTGATTTCAGCATTTCGTGTACGATGCTGGCCAGCCCACCTGCCGCCACCAGGCGGGGTCGAAATTTGCGTCCTTCCTGGTGAGCGAGGATGCGCTCGCGATAAACCTCGGCGGGAATATGCAGAACCAGGCGGTGGCTATGCTGGGTATGGATAACGGTATAGGGTTCGGCGGCAGACATAATGGACAGGTCGCCCGCATGCTGGGTGAATTCAACGTCGCCTTCACTGACTAAAACGGTGCCGTCGACCTGCGTGGCCAGTAGAAAGTCGTCGTTGGAGTCCTTGTCTATGTCTTCACTGCGCCGATGAATGGCCACCGGGTCAATGACGATATCGAACAGTTCCAGTTTCCCCAGTGGTAACTCCCGGCAGCTGAACTGTTGCAGGGGTTTGCCGATCTCATCAATATCAACAGCGACATGTGCAGTGCGGACATCGTCTGCCAGCTGCGAGTCTGTTGCCTGATCCGTAAACTGTTCCCCAGCCGCCATTATCAGCCCATGTCCTGTCTCGTCGGCAAAGTATTGGGCCAGTACCGGCCAGAGTCAAGCGACCATTCCCGGACTACCCGGGACTGTCAATACAAGCAGCTGCGCGCACAGTCAACCAATTACACGTTCGAGGGCAAGCACTAATTCCGCCGCCTAACTATCATGCTGCCCAGCTTACTCATTATAGTTGAAGCGGGCTTAACGACCGCGGTAGTCTGAGGAAAAGGAATATGAAACTGACCACTTTTAAAATCAGGGAAACGGGTGAACAGACCATTGGTGTTTACCAGGATGACAGGTACGTGGATGTTGTCGCTCTGAGCGAAGGTGCGATCATCGCCAGCATGCCCGCGATATTGGCTGCCGGGCCGGGCGCCCTGGAACAGGTCAAATCTGTCGCGGCCCAGGCTGATGGCAGTGAGCACACATATAGCGAGGACGAGGTTGAATTGCAGGTACCAGTGCGCCCGGGCAAGATTATTCATACGTCCTGTAATTTTGATGCCCACCTGGAAGAACTGGAGGGATGGGAAGCCAGTGAATGGAAGGAGCACGGCTGGGATTCGTTTCACTTCGAACACCCCACCGGTTTCCTGGAGGCGCCTTCCTGCGGTGTTGGGTCCGGTGCAACTATCGAGATACCCAGCTTCACCAAGCAGCTGGATTACGAAATCGAGGTTGCCATCGTCATTGGCAAAACCTGCAAAGAGGTGTCGGTAGCCGACGCCATGGATTACGTCGTGGGCTTGATGATTTTCAACGATGTTTCCGCCCGGGATATCCAGGCGCGCGAGCACGCCAATAATGTCATCCTGATGGGTAAAAGCTTTGATGGTTCCTGTCCCCTGGGACCCTGGCTTGTGACCCTGGATGAACTGGAAGATCCCAATAACCTGGCAATGAAGATGTACCTGAATGGCGTTCTACGCCAGGACTCCAGCACCGCTAACACCCATTACAACATCGCCGAGCTCGTTTCCTGGTGGTCTCACATGACGCTGGAGCCAGGTGATGTGATCACCACCGGCAGCCCCCCCGGCGTGATTTCCGGTATGAAAGTACCCGAGTGGATGAAGTCCGGCGACGTGATGGAATGTCGGGTAGAGGGTCTTGGCTGCCTGGTAACCAGGGTCGCCTGAGCCCTGCCCACGAGAGGAAATTGAAATGAATAGTGTAAATCCAGAGTTGGTCCAGAAGGCCATTGAAAATATTGACCGCGAACGGCTGGTCAAACTTGTTATGGACCTGGTCGATATTCCCAGTCCCACCGGTTACGAGGGTGATGTTGCAAAGGCCCTGAATGACGTTCTCAACACGGCGGGAATCAAGTCGGTACTACAACCGATCGGCGATGATCGATACAACGCCCTTGGACGTCTACAGGGGCAGGGCGGCGGTAAATCGTTGATGTTCAACGGTCACCTCGATACGTCATTTGGTCCCGAACAGGCCCACCGTGGCCTTGGTTACCAGTGCAAGGCCACCCTGGTGGATGATGACTGGATCTACGGTATGGGCACCTTCAATATGAAGAGCGCCATGGGTACCTACATCACTGCCGTGGAGGCTATCCAGAACGCCGGCATCAAGCTGGCGGGCGACGTGGTGATTTCCGGTGTCGCGGGTGAGATCGAAAAAGCGCCGGTGAATGATCATGAGGGCCCGATGTATCAGGGTTATGGCGTTGGGACCAAGTTCGCCATCACCCACGGTGCCATCGCCGATTTCTGTATCCTGGGTGAGCCAACAAACATGATGGTTATCCCCAGGCACTGCGGCAGCTGCTGGGTCAAGATCACGGTACCCGGACACCTGATCCATACCGCCTGGTCAGAGGTCGAGAAGAACGCGATCAATAAATCTCGGGTGGTACTGGATGCCATCCACGAGTGGATTCCCGATTACTGCGAGCGCAATACATTGGGAGATTTTCAGCCGCGGGTGAACGTATCCGCGGTGGAGGCTGGTTGGAGCTGGCGCGGTGCCCGCACCCCGGATAACTGTGTTATCTACATGGATGTGCGGACGTTGCCCGAAGACCTGCCCATCAAGGCTTATAACGAAGTGCGCGAAATGATAGCGCGGGTGGTGGATGACAATCCGCAACTGGCCGGGACCACGGTAGACCCCTTTATGACCGTACCGGGGACCTCGATTCCCGACGATCACGAACTGATCCAGAATATTGTACAGGCGCACTCGCAGCAGCTGGGCCAGGCCCCGGAATTTGCGGTGGAAACCTGGATGAGTGATGCTGCCCATATGAACCGCTACGGTATTCCAACCGTGAACTACGGTTCAGCCGGACGGATCCGGACCGGGGGCGGTGGCTTCTCCACCCACCAGGGCGAGGCGACCCACATCGGCGATATGCTAGATATCATCAAGGTGTACATCCAGGTAATCATGCAGATTTGCGGTGTGGTCGAGTAGCAATGATCAGTGTTTGTGCCCATAGTGGTTCATAGCTGCGGGTGCAGTTAGAATCTGCACAGGATTTAGTGCAGATACTCAACGGGGCAGGACCAAAAGATGAAACGACCAGAAGATCGCTTTGACTTTTCCCCCATCTCCCAGCGTCCCCCCTGGAGGCTGCCTGAAGGTAAACGCCTGGCCGTCTACCCCGTGGTTAACATCGAAGAGTGGAATATCGACTGGCCGGTGCCGCGTGAATATGTGACCTCGCCGGCCGGTGTTACCACGGTACCCAACATTCCCAATTGGGGCTGGCACGAGTACGGTATGCGGGTGGGTTTCTGGCGTTTGCTGGAATTTTTCACGGCAAAAAACCTGAAGGCAAGCGCTGCGATCAACGCGCGAGTATGCCTGGGTGCGGGTGAACCGGTGGCCGCGGCCATGCGCGAGGCCGGATGGGGATTCATGGGGCACGGGTATCACCAGCAGGCGCTGCACCGGGTTGATAGTCAGTTGGATAACATTCGTAAATCCTTCCAGGTCCTGAGTGACTATACCGGTATTGCGCCGAAAGGGTGGCTGGGTCCCGGTCTGCACGAAACCCTGGAAACCCTGGATTACCTGGCCGAGGTGGGCTTCAAGTTTGTCACCGACTGGCCCATGGATGAGCAACCCGTAACCATGCGCACCAGTGCCGGTCCGGTGGTGGCCATGCCCTACACCATGGAGTTGAGTGACCTTCCCATGATGGTGGTGCAGGGCCATGAATCGCATGTCTGGTATGACCGGGTCGTGGACCATTTCGACTGCCTTTACGCTGAGGGCGCGACCCAACCGAGGGTTATGTCCATGAGTATTCACCCGTATATCACCGGTGTGCCGCACCGCTTCAAATATTTCGCCAAGGCCTACGAATACCTGCTGAGCCACGACGACGTCTGGTTTACCACAGCCGAAGAAATCTGCGACTGGACCCTGGCAAATCCCGTCGAATAACAGGCTACCCTGTTAGTCAATAAAAGGCGCACTAGCGGTCAAGACAGTTTCCGGGGTCTTGCGTAGTATCGATTGCTATAAGCGATCGTTAACACGGGCCCCGATATGAGCAAGATCAGCAAGGAACAAATCTGGACCAGCGAAATCAACTCGCTGGACTCGGTACAACAGGGTTTTCCCCGCGATAAAACCATCCGCTTTTACGACACCACGCTGCGCGATGGTGAGCAGTCCGTGGGTGTGTGTTTCACGCCCGATGAAAAGTATGACATCGCCCTGAAGCTGTCAGAACTGGGTGTCAGCCGCATCGAATCCGGGTTTCCCCGGGTATCGCCTGAGGATACCGAGGCTGTCCAGCGGATCCTGGCTGCGGGGCTTAACTCGGAAATATGGGGTTTCGCGCGTTGTGTACAAGCGGATATTGATTCGCACATTGAGCTTGGCACCGAATACCTGTTGATCGAAATTTCCACCAGTGACGTCAAGATGAAAGCTTATGGTTTCACCCGCGATAAGGTATTGGAGCGGGTGGCGGGTTCGGTGAACCACGCCAAGGAAAACGGCATCAAGCGGGTTAACTTTTTTGCCGTGGATGCAACCCGCAGCGACCTGGATTTTCTCAAGCTGGTCTACACAACGGCGCTGGAAGCGGGTGCTGATGAAGTGTCAGTAGTGGATACCATCGGGGCGTGTGCACCCGAAGCGGTGGAACACCTGATCGGGCAGGTGCGGTCCTGGATCGGCGACGATGTTGTACTGCACTGGCATGGACACAATGATTTCGGCCTGGCTACGGCATCCGCCATCGCCGCTGTACGCGGTGGCGCGGACTTCATTCAGGGCACTATCAACGGTATGGGCGAGCGTGCGGGCAACGCTGACATCTGTGAGGTCGCGCTGGCGCTGCAGGCGCTGTACAACCAGCCGGTGGCATTGAACCTGGAGGTGGCCCGGGATATCTCAAAACTGGTACAGGAAGCCGGAGGCTACAGCGTCGACGGTTGGAAGCCCGTGGTGGGCGAATACCTGTATACCCGGGAGAGCGGTGCGGTCGCAACGCAGTTTCATATTCCCGAAGCCATAGAACCCTACTCAGCCGATATCGTCTGTGCGGAACGTAGGATTGTACTGGGTAAGAAAAGTGGGCTGGCGAGCATCGCGCTCAAGCTGGAGGAACTGGGCCTGGAGGTCGCAAACGACAAGCATGCGGCTATTTTGAATGACGTCAAGGTGCAGGCCACCGCGGCTCAGCGCTTGATGTCCGATGACGAATTTCGTGCCGTGGTTGCACAGCACAGCTGAACATTAAAATTTCTGAAAAACGCAGGAGAGTCACAATGAGTGATGTAAACGTAGGCATTATTTTTAAGTCATACGAGCCGCTGGCGGCGATCAAGGCCTATGCTGCCCAGACCGAAGCGTCTGGATACGGCGGTGGTTTCTGGATTGCGGAGGCCTACCACTGGTTCCGCTCCTACGGATTGGAAGCCCGTGGCTGTTTCACAGCCCTGGCGGCGGCGACGATGGCCACCTCTGAGATTCCTATCGGCCTTGGCATCACCTCGCCCTATATGCGTCACCCCACCATCCAGGCCTCCGAGGCTGCGGGTATCGATGAACTGTCCAATGGCCGTTTTATCATGGGCATAGGCGTTGGCAAGGTAGGGATAGAATACCTGGAATACGATATTGATGTGATGAAGCCGGTTCACGTACACCAGGAGTCCATCGACATCATGCGCAAGATCTGGAGTGGTGAGCAGTATGACTACAAGGGCAACTTTTACGAGTCGAGTATGCCCGCCTACGACCGGGTGGCAGATGGTCTGCGCACCGACATCCCCATCTATGTAGGTGCCACTGGTCCCTTCATGCAGCGCTTGGCGGGTCGCTCCAGCAACGGCATGTTGCTGGCTGGACTGACCTCACCGAAGTTTGTCGAGTACGCCATCGATAATATGCGCAAGGGCGCGGCGAAAGCGGGGCGTGACATCCCCGAAGACTTCCCCGTTGGCGGTGTCATACTTGCAGCCTGCAGTGAGGACGGCGCCAGGGCCAAGGAGTTTACCCGAAGCTATACCGGTACATATATCGTCAACAAGCTGCGCAACATCAAAAATGACGTAATTCTCGCGGGCTCTGGTCTGCCTGACGAAGCCTGGGACCCCTTCCGCAGGGCTATTGAAGAGGGCACGGCCGACAACGTGACTCACCTTGTGACCGACGAAATGCAGCGCAAGTTCACGGTTATCTCCGGTACGCCCGATGAGTGTGCGGAAATCACCCAGGAACTGGTTGATGCCGGGCTGAACACACCGCTGCTGGAAGTGGTTGGCGCGACAGAGGAAGACAACCTGAAAACGGTTCGCCTGTTCGGCGAAGCCGTACTGCCCCAGTTGAAGGCGGCCCCCTTACCAATCGCGGAGGCGAGCTAGTCATGACGGATAGTCCGACTATAGCCGTGCTCGGTGGCACCGGGGATCTAGGGGGCGGGCTTGCGTGGCAGCTGGCCCAGGCGGGTTACACTGTCATCATTGGTTCCCGGGCACTGGAAAAGGCTGAAACCGCAGCGGCGGCCCTGGCGGAGCGAGCAGGCAAGCATGTTCGTGGCCTGGCCAATCCCGATGCGGCTGCAGCGGCAGACCTTGTTATCATGACGGTACCCTTTGCCAGCCACAAACCTACCCTTGAAAGTGTTCGGGCAGCGGTGCAGGGCAAGATATTTGTCGATGCAACGGTACCCCTGGTTCCACCGAAGGTGATGCGGGTACAAATGCCCCAGGGTGGCAGTGCAGCCAGGGAATCCCAGGATTTACTCGGTGAAAACGTGCGCGTGGTGTCGGCCTTTCAGAATGTGGCTGCAGACCATCTCAACGCCGACGATGCGTACCTCGACCAGTGCGATGTACTGGTCTGTGGCAATGACCCTGAGGCGCGTGAAACAGTGGTGCGGCTGTCAGAAGAATTGGGGATGTGTGCCTGGCATGCGGGCCCGGTGGACAATGCCGCGGTCGCTGAATCATTGACCTCGGTTTTAATTTTTATGAACAAGCGCTACAAGTTTCCCGGCGCCGGAATAAAGATCATGGCAGGGAAGGCGGCCTGATTGACTCCGGTATCGGACTGCGCAGTGACAACCACATTCCCACACCAATAGTGATCCCGCCAAGCACATGGAATAGCTCAATGGTTTCACCCAGGAATACCACCGCGAGAACAGCTCCGAAGATGGGCAGCAGATTGAGATACATGGCGGCCCTGTTGGCACCAATCAGTTGTGTACCCATGGTCCACATGACCATGGCCAATACCGACACAAACAGGGCCAGCGAGAGTACCAGGGTGATAACCTGCGCCGTAACCGGCATCGGTTTGTGCAGTATGGACTCGGCTAGGTACAGTGGCGTCAGGAGAATCACGCCCAGGCTTATCACCGCAAACAGAGATTCTGTAACAGTGAATTCCTGGGGAATTCTCCGGATGTTGATGCCGTAGGTGGCGAAACCAAATATGGCGACAAGTACCATCAGGTCGCCCGCGTTAAAACTCAGCGCCTGCAGCCCCAGCCACTCACCCCGCAGGAGAATCAGGATAATACCGGCAAAGGCACCGAACAGCCCCAGCCATTGTATGCCGTGCAATTTTTCCCGCAGGAACAACCAGCACAGCAACGCGGTGATAGTGGGTTGTGATGCATTGATCAGCGATGCGTTGGTTGCAGTGGTGAACTGCAGGCCATAGAGGATCAGCGTGGTGCTGCCGACGATGAGAAATCCCAGCAGGGTCAGAATCTGCCAGTGATTGCGATACCTGGGAAGCAATGCCCCCAGTCGCGGTGCCACCAGGGGCAGCAATATTAACGCGCCGATAATCCACCGCCAGAAAGACAGGCCAGCCGGTGGCAGTTCAAGGGCAAAGGCACGTCCCAGGACATGGTTCGCGGCGTACAACAGGCTTGTGAGAGACAATACCAGGGCGGCGAAGGCATTCTTGTCAGAAATGTTCAACTGTGTGTTTACAGCCTATAAAAATAGAGGTTTTTGTGGTTTTATTGGTTTTTTTCCAGTAGAATCTCCGCGGCGATTCCGGTGCTCAGACCGACTGCTTTACGAAACTGATGTACTGTAATCAATCCGTAATTTAACCACAGTGACGCATGGACCGTATAGGCTGTAAAGGAGGCTCAAGTTGACTCAGACTGCACACCTGGATGAACTTCGCGAACCGGTTGCCAGCGATAACCAGCGATTGTTGGTTATTGGGGGCCTGCTTATGATCGCCAGCGGTATGCTGTTTGGCGATGTATTCGCTATGTTCGTGCTGCACCCGAACAACGCCCGCATCGGCGAGGCAATGTATGCCGCCTCACAGTTGATACCCGTTGGTGACGCCGATGGCATACTCGCGGAGTTTATGGCCATCGGCGGGTTCCTGGAAAACCGTGGCACCAAGGTTGATACCCATTCGCATATCATTCACATGGGATTTATCGCCCTGTTGCTGGCGATACTGCAGCCCTGGGTTGCCCTGTCTGACACCGCCAGGCGTCGGACTGCGTGGTTGTTCGTGGTTTCGGCAATGCTGATGCCGCCAGCAATATTTGCGATCTACTACGTGGGATTGAGCTTCAGCCCCTTTGAACACATAGGCTGGGCCAGCATCCTGGCCGACCTGTTTGGCGCTTTGCTTTCCCTGGCCGTATTTATCTACTTCTGGGGGATATGGCGGTATGCGCGGGGCGACGCCGATGCGGCGGCAGAACCCGCCTACCTGGGTCGGGGCAACACAGCCTCCCGCGCCCTGCTGGTTGGGGGATTGCTGCTGCTGGTGATTGGATATCTATACGGTGCCGGTTATGCCGCATTGAAGGAAACCAGCGTTGCACCCACCGAGGTCGATATCCTCAAGAGTATTGTGACCAACGCAGCGGCTTCCGACCAGGCAGCCCTGGGAGCCGATTTCAGCGCCTTTGGCGAGTACCAGATGTACCGGGCGATCAATCGGGCCGTGCACACCCATATCAACGAAATGGGTATCCTGCTGCTGTTGATGTCCTTCGTGCAGGCGTTTGTGCATTACGCAGATACCACGCGACTCCGCTGGGCCCGCTGCGCTGTCGCCAGCGGGTTCGCGCTGCCGGCGGGCATCATGCTTGAGATACCCTACGGCATTGTCGGCAGCGTAATTGCCGACCTGGCCGGGTTTATGATGATTGTCTGCTTAATGGCGATGCTGTTTGGATTACTTCGCCACATGGGTGGTACAGATATGAATGCGGGAGGTGCAGCATGATCAAGGCGCAGAAGATCCTGATATTGACGGCATTGTTCCTGATTGCCACCACCATGGCCTTTGGCGTTGGCTATGCCCTGTTCGATGAGCATCAAACCCTGGTGGGTATGGGCACCTTGATGGCCACCGGGTTTATGGAAGCCGCCGGTGGCAACATGGTGTCGTCCTTTGCAGCGCTGGACAGTTATGGCGCTCTCGCCCAGGAGTACGGCTACGAGGTGCACTCCCACGGACACTGGGGTATGTTGTCCCTGGTCCTGTTGATCCTGGGTCTGGTGTTCAAACAACTGGCGTTGTCGGAGAAGCAGGGTTTGGCCTTGGCCTGGTTACTGGCGCTGAGCACGGTACTGTTTCCCCTGGGTGTACTGTTGCAGATTGGACCTGCTGCCGCGCTGGGAAAATTGCTGTCCGTACCGGCGTCAGCGGGATTGATACTCGGGTTATTGATTGCCACCTGGGCGTTGCTGCAAAAAGCTGACTGATGTCAACAACCGAATCTCAATGCCCGTCTGTACTTGGGGTAGTGGGGGAGGGTGTCTGCACGCTTCTTTTGTTGATCAAGCGCGCAGAAGTTGATTTCATGGTGGAAAAATTTATGGGACAAAATAAACTTTAAATTAACTATAAAAATCATTATTGTTAGCGTCTGGTCCATGCAGTAACACGAATCATCCGAGGGCTTGAGTATGGCTAGTAGCACACCCACAGCGAATTCACTGAAAAGCGGACGCTGGGTGTGATGTTTCATATCTAGCAGGACGGTCTATCTTGAATACTACGTCAAGACGAGACTAACCTGATGAACAAACAAGAACGAGAAATTCAAAGCCGCTTACGGGTACTAAAGCACGCTGGCAGACTATCAGGCGATACCAGTACACCGCGATTGATGATGCAACGCTTATACGTACTCTGAGAATCTATCCAAGGCACAATCAGGTCTGCGCCTGTAAGTTCATCGACCAGGTGATCGATAAGTTCCCATTTCCCATCCAAACCGTGAGAACGGACCGTGGACGTGCGTTTCAGGCTAAGTTTCACTGGTATGTCGAAGACCGGGGAATTAACCATGTCTACATCAGACCTCGATCAC
>CALJGI010000027.1 GCA_938074045.1 uncultured Halieaceae bacterium | reverse complement strand
CTAAACTTAAAATTTGGGCTCGGTTGTTACGTCCTGCCCGTTGGGCTGTAACGACTTAAATTAATTAACGGAATCTAAGCATGTAGAGCCGAAGGCAGAGGACTGGCGGACGCGGGTTCAATTCCCGCCGCCTCCACCAATAAATAAAAAGGGGCTACCTTGCGGTAACCCCTTTTTATTTATCAAGCGGAAACGAGTGCACCCGCGCCCACAGGGAAGGGTCGCCGCAGCGCAGCGAAGGCGTGGCGAGTTGGCGAAGCTAACGAGGCTCAAATTCCCGCCGCCTCCACCAATAAACGAAAAGGGGTTACCGCAAGGTAGCCCCTTTTTGTTTATCTAGCGGAAACGAGTGCACCCGCGCCCACAGGGAAGGGTCGCCGCAGCGCAGCGAAGGCGTGGCGAGTTGGCGCAGCCAACGAGGCTCACATTCCCGCCGCCTCCACCAATAGAAAACAGGATTACCGCAAGTGAGGAAGACCTTCTTTATCAACTGCCGATACCTGTCTTTGTAGTAGCTGTCAGCGTTTGTGGCACATTGCATTGACCTTGACATGTGAATGCGACCAGCACTTCGGTGCCTCTAACGGAGACCATATCGTATGCAACGAGCTTGGCAGAATACTGATATGGGACATTCAGTATCTTCACCTCATTGATTCTGAACTAATCCACCAGGAACAAAAAAATCACAGCTCCCGCGATTAACCATGGCCTACGTCATCTACGGTCAAGCATCCTCCATTCTTAATACTTTCGCACCGCGCACATGGCCGAACTTAAGCTCCAATAAAGCTGCGTTGGCATCCTCCAGCGGGAACTCCTGGATTTCCGGACGTATACCAGTCTCCGCCGCTATCGCGAGGAACTGCCGAATATCTTCACGGGCGACATTGGCCACGCTTTTTATTTCCTTTTCTTTCCAGAGCTGAGACGGGTAGTCGAGCGTAATAAGCCTGGCCTTATCCGTCTCCTCTTTGCGTATGGCATTGATCACCAGCCTTCCCCCGGGAGCCAGCACTTCCAGTGCCGACAAAACCGGCTGCCAGGCAGGTGTGGTGTCGATAATAGCCTGTGCCAGCCGCGGTGGTCGGTCTGCGGAGCCCCCCGCCCAATCTGCACCTAGCTCTAATGCGAAAGCCCTCTCCCTTGGACTACGAGCAAACACATATAACGGCGAATCTGGTAACAAGTGTCGGGCGAGTTGCAATACCAGGTGGCCAGAGCCCCCGAACCCCGTGAGTCCCAAAACCTGACCGTTTTCTAGTTCGCATAGTGAGAGTGACCGATAGCCAATTGCGCCAGCGCATAGCAAAGGCGCGGCCTGCTGCGCATTCACCCCATCCGGAATTTTATGCGCAAAGTTTTCGTCTATGACCATGTACTGGGCGTAGCCGCCATTGATATCCCGGCCGGTTGCGGTGAACTTGGGGCAAAGATTCTCCAGGCCACTTCGGCACAGATCGCAGCTTCCGCAGGCCCCCCCTATCCACCCTACCCCAACCAGCTCACCTATCTGATGAAGGCTGGCTTCTGAACCCTGCGCTATGACTTCGCCCACCACCTGGTGGCCGGGGATCACCGGCAACACTGGCGGCGGCGTACGACCCTCTATTTCATCGAGTTCGGTGTGGCAGACGGCGCAGGCATCGACCTTAATTAATACTTCGTATTCTGCTGGGTCGAAAGGATCGATCTCGACCTTATCCAATGGTGCTGAGGATTCATTAATCTGACAGAGGTGGCGCAGCTGCATAGCTTTCATAGTGCGTAAACAAGCCATTTCCTGGATTTTATGTCCAGTATATAAAACATCTTATCGATTGCCTGGGACTATACATCTGTATCAGCTTTTCTGACGATATCACCCCACCCTTGGGCCATCCACTTGGTATCTATTGCTCGGCTTATTGTTCAACGAACTCGAAGATAGCTAAAGTAAAATGCTTGATCCACATCAGGTCTTTTCCTAATTTTGCCTCGCCAGGACCCTAGGTTGCAGCCATGGAAGCCTCTTTTGCTCCAGGTGGTCATTATTTTAGTATCCGCACGTATCGCTGCCGAAACCGCGGTAGAAAATTGGCCAAGGGGGTAAATTTCAAGTAGAGAGTCCGCAGCGGCAGAGGGACGTATCGCTCAGCCAATCAATCCCAACTCAATCGCTTTCAATACAGCTCTGGTTCTATCCCGCACCTGCAGTTTTGCCAGCACCGCTGACACATGGTTCTTAACGGTTCCCTCGGACAACGACATAGCCTCGGCAATCTCGCGGTTGGCGAAGCCGCCTGCCATATAGCGCAGGATTTCTGTTTCGCGGGTAGTCAGTTGCTCGCTGGTCAGCCCGTCCAGTTCCGCTTTGTCACCCTGCTTAAGCTGCTCAACAATATTGAAAGTCACCGTGGGCTGAATCAGCGTATCGCCGGCCACCACGGTTTTTATAGCCCGCACCAATTGCTCAAGGCTTACGTCCTTTAGCAGGTAACCCCGCGCACCCAGGCGGCTGCACTGTATCAGTCGTTCCTGGTCATCAAAGGTGGTGAGTACAATCACCGGAGTCTGTAATTGGCGTTCCTGCATCTGCTCCAGCACGCCGATGCCATCAATAATAGGCATTTGTAAATCCAGCAGGATGGCATCCGGGGATGCCTCTTCCAATACGGCCAGGGCTTCTTCGCCGTTGGCCGCCTCGGCAATCACGCTGATTTCCTTCGATAGCTCCAGCAGGCTGCGAATGCCTTCACGCACCAGCTTCTGGTCATCGACCAGCAGTACCTCAATCATTGAAGGGCAACCTGATGCAGTGGTGAATACCGGGGTCAAGGGATACCGTTAGCGTGCCTCCCAGTGACTCCACCCGCTCACGCATGCCGGTAAGGCCATGGCCAAACTCGGGCAGGGTCGACAGCCTTTGATCGTCCCGGGCTGTCAACACCCACTCGGCAGCACCCTGCTCCAGGGAGATATGCAAATGCCGGGCACCGGAATGCTTCACGCTGTTGGTGATGATTTCCTGTGTCACACGGAACAACACCTCAATGATGGCGGTGTTCGTCACGGACAGCCGCTCCGGCAGTGTGAGGTGTATCTCGGGTCTCTCACAACTGGCTGCCAGGTTTTCCAATGCAGCGCGAATATCAATCTCACCCATGGCGCGGGTATCACTCACTACCTGCCGTACGTCTGCTAGTAGTAGTTTAGTGATCGCCTGGGCCTTGGCGATGTGTGCCTGGGCGCTGTCGGGGTCGGAATGGCTGGCCACCTCCAGTTGCAGGCTGAGCCCGGTCAAATGATGGCCCATCACATCATGCAGGTCTCGGGAGATACGCAGTCGTTCCTCTTGCTTTGAAGTTTCAGACAACAAGCCCTGGGTGAGCGCCAGTTGCTGGTTGGCAAAACCCAGTTCGGTGCGGGCGCGTCTTTCCTCCGCCGCCTTGTGGCTGGTAAATAACGCAAAGAACTCAAACCCCAAATACAACAAAGAACTGACAATCGCCATATGCCCCGGCCACACCACATAAAACGCCACGCTGATCAGCAGGTGGATCAGCACCAGTGTAATCACCGACCATTTGATGGAGAGGTATTCGGGCAGGATGGCGGCGAAGATGATCATCAAAATAAACTGCTCATCCACGCCATTTAAAACAGCGAGCACCAGCAAGCTGGCCACCATGGCCGTCAGCATCGTGACCCGCATGCGCAGGGTGAACCAGGGGCCGTCTTCTCTTCCGTTTTTGGTCACCAGAAAGATCGCGCCACCGTAAAAGAGCACTGCTGCGAGGGACACATACTTGGCGGTGTGCCACTCGGCGATAGTCGACCATGGCAGCAAAATGGCGTAACTCACCAGCACCCAGGTGCCGACGCCGGCCCAGCGCGACCAGCGATGGGGGTCTGTATTGACGTTGCTATTTTGCATGGCGACAGTGTGCCATGTTTGGCCTCAGCTGACCCCTGCCGGAAGTCATGGGTCAAATTCGTGACTTCCGGCACTGCTCCCCTCCTCGCTCCCTGCCTATGATGAATTCATCAAACGAGCTATTGAAACAGCGGAGAAAAATCATGAGCAATATCTACCAGATAACATTGGGCGTACACGCCACCGCCGGAATGATCGGGCTGTTGCTGTTCTGGTGGCCGGTTATCGCGAAGAAAGGCAGCGACAGTCATAAGAAGATTGGCAACTGGTTCGGTATGGCCATGTACGTAGCCGGGGCATCGTCACTGGTGCTGGTATTTATGCTGCTCACTGACCCCATCGCCGCCAAGTTTGGCGACCAGGTTCTGGACGAGGCGCGACGCAGCGCGATCATCGCCAATAGCCACCGCACCGCCAGCTTTCTGATGGTGTTGGGCTTTCTCCTGATAGCCAACATCAGAGTGGGCACGGCCGTGTTGAACAACAAGCAGGACCGCACCCCTCTGCGTCGCCCCTCCTACCTGATTCCGGTGGTATTGCTGGGTGGTTCCGCGCTCTATCTGTTTTCCCTGGCCCTGATTCACCAACAGGTACTGTTTTACGTGTTCTCGATTCTGGGCCTGGGCAATGCCTTTGGTATGCTGCGCTAAGCCTTCCGGCGTGAAGTCAAAAAAGGCGAGTGGCTGATCCAACACCTCGGCAATTTGCTCGGTGCGGGTATTGCCGCACATACCGCGTTCTTTGTTTTTGGTGGGCAGCGCTACCTGGAAAACCTGTTCAGCGGCCAGGCGCAATTGGCTCTCTGGATACTGCCCGGGGTTATCGGCGGCGTCGCCATTACCCTGCTGTCGAGACGATACCGGGCGCGCTTCAGTCCTTCGCGGGGCCTTTAAAACTGCCCCGCCCGCCCCCATGTCAAACTGAATGGCGACCACTCACTCTCTGCGGCACAGCGTTCAGACGACCTTTCTCTTTGTCGCCTTTCTGTGGCTGCTACATCTGCTTCAATTCTTCGTGGACTTTGATCTGCGCTCTCTGGGTGTATTACCCCGCACCCAATCGGGGCTGGTCGGCATCCTCTTTGCGCCGCTTATACACGGTTCCTGGCAACACCTGATCGCCAATACGCCGCCCATGCTGTTACTGGGCTCGATGCTGATGTACGGGTATCCCAAATCTCGTTACGGCGCGGTGATAGGTATATGGCTGCTGTCTGGCATCGGCGTATGGATGCTGGCGCGTGGGAACTACCATTTTGGCGCCAGCGGACTGACCCACGGCATATTCTTCTATCTGTTTGTCAGCGGCATTCTGCGGCGTGACCGACGCTCGGCGGCCATCCTGATGATTGCCTTTTATATGTACGGCGGCATGTTGCTGACTATTTTCCCGCGGGACCCCGCTATTTCCTTTGAGTCACACCTGTTTGGCGGCGCCTCAGGCGTATTGTTCGCCTTCCTGCTACGCCACTATGATCCAAAGCCGGAACGCAAACGCTACCCCTGGGAGCGCAAGCACGGCGAGGAGGATGTCGAAGAAGAGGACGACCCCATTATTGGGGATCAATGGCGGGGGGAAGCGGCTCAGGGCTTGCCGGAAGAAAAGGATTGAGTGCGCGCCTTCGGAGTTTCGTGGCTAACAGGGTCAGGCGCCACCCTCACGGCCGTAGCGTTCAATAAATCGTTCTATGGCGGCGATGCCATCCAGCACCTGCGGCGCAAACCGGGTAATAAACTCGTCGTCCAATGG
>CALJGI010000026.1 GCA_938074045.1 uncultured Halieaceae bacterium | reverse complement strand
GCCATGCAGCACAACCACGATTTGTCGCAGGCGAAAGCTTCAGCGGATTTATCCCAGGTTAAAAAAGTGGAGTTCGAGGCGGCTTGAGAAATTTGGTGTAAGTCCAATCTGCCCTATGATCATCCGACTATCAGTCGGCAGAACCATAGCCATAGTCGGACGCTCTACCGGCCTATAAGTCATTGAAATTTATAAGAAATGGTGGGCCCACCAGGACTCGAACCTGGGACCTGCCGATTATGAGGAGCAGGGAGAGGGCCGAAACGGAGCAGTAAGCCGAAGAAGCGTAACGACTTTTTCTGTGGGGCAGGGCGGCTCTGACTGAAACCGAGCTTATACCGAACTTGGTTGGGACCAGTTTCGAGGTGCTTGGCAGTAAGCCGAAGATCTGTAAGCGCTTTTCAAAACCGAATTCCGAACCTCTGCCGAAACCGCTCAGGGTGCACGCTTCTAGTTGGTCCATCGAGAATGCGGAAGTTCAAATCAATGCGGCAGGCTCAAAGATTCCTTGGTGCTCATGCTGCTGTCAGTAACTTGTTCAATCTTGGGAGGCACCTAGTTCACGGTCCCGGTGTGCAAAACATACCCGGGTGATGACGCGCGCTGAAATAAAACCAAAAACTGACAGTCGCCTCCAAAACCGGATAGCCGGGTCAGGAAAATTCTTCCAGTCTTGTGCTCACGGCCTGCACAGGCCACGTCCAGGCAAAGAGAGGTCGACTTATGATTCTGCGAAAACCTTCCGGTATTTCGCCAATGCTTGCAGGGATTCTGTTGCTGCTTTCAGGTGTCGACGGCCAGGCTGGAAACGGCATCCTCGGCCGCTATGCCCTGCACGACCTGTCGCATAACGTGCCCCTGTTTGGGCCCGTTGAGGGTTCCACGTCCCGGTCCGATATCAACAAACCCATTGCCGGCAGCAGGCCGGTCGCAGGCTCGGGCGGAGCCCTGGGTGTACGCATTGCCAAACCCCTGATGAGCGTGGGCCACGGCAAGGTGCAATGGGGTTATATCTACATGGAGGAGCACTATAGCACGCACGTGGATTCAACCGATCATTACCTCACCACCGATGAGTCCCTCATTACCGTTGCGGAACCGGATGCGCGCTCTATTCATGAATACACCCTCGAAGAGCTGACCGGGCCAATCGTTTATATCGATATTTCCAAGCGGGTGCAGGCGGAACTGAAGAAGAACAAAGGCCGGCCCTCAACCGACACGAAGGTCACGAATTTTGACGATGGTTCGGGTGCGAATGTCACAGCTGCCGATATCGACCGCGTCGCCAGCCAGTTGGTTGATGGCGCTTACCTGGTCATCAACGCCGGTTGGGAACAGTTTTATATCGGTGCCCCACCGGCCGATGGCGACCACTGGCGGCATCCGTACATCAACAACATGAATCATCCCGGTGTGAGCAGGGCCGCCGTCAACCGGCTGCTTGCCATCGAGAAAGCACGGGGTATCCGCATCGGTGGGCTGGTTGCGGATAACATCGCCGTGGAGTCGGGGCACAGTATCCGTGGCCGCATGGGCACCGACAAGGTCGATCCCACGCGATTGGCAATGTACATGCACGCGGTGGGCCTGCCCCGTGGCTGGAAACTGGTGGAAAATGCGGCCAACCTGGACCTGCTTGCGGCTTATCCCCCGGCAAGCTGCGACCTGTTGATCGGCGCTCCCAAGCTCATGGGTGTCAGCGGCGTACCGTCCCGCCTGATGGCAATCTGCGAGAAACAATAATGAATTCCTGTCCAAAAACTGTCAGTAGCTGCGATTTCCGGATAGCCGCACTGCCCGCAAGAGTTCAGTCTGCAACCGTTACTCAGCCAGACAATAATCATCAGCACAGTATCAACAGAGGGTTGACAAGATGAATCCCAAAACACGTTCTACCATCAAAACAATTGCGGCAGCCGTATCATTGGCATCTTTGGGCGAAATCGCCCAGGCCGCCCAGCTGGAGGAGGTCCTGGTCACGGCGCAGAAGCGCGAGCAAAGCCTGCAGGATGTCCCGATTGCCATCGCCGCCGTGGACGGAGAATCGATGCGCCGGGGGGACATCAGCCGCCTGGAGAACCTGGCGCCGACCATTCCTTCATTTTCCGTCAGCGAAGGGTTCGGCCTGGACGGTGTATTCCTACGCGGCTTGGGATCCGGCATCAACTTTGGCTTCGAGCAGGCCGTGGGCCAGGTCATCGACGGGTATTTTTACGGTCGCAGCCGTTTCGGCCGCGTACAGTTCCTGGATATCGAGCGGGTGGAAGTTCTCAAGGGCCCACAGGGTGCCCTGCTCGGCAAGAACACTACCGCCGGGGCGATCAACATCACCACCGCCAAACCCACGCAGGAGTTCGAGGCCTGGGTGACCGGTAATGCCCATCTTGAAGGCACTGAAGGCTTCTCCACGGAAGGCGCCGTTTCCGGCCCCATAACCGACAGTCTCAGCGCCCGCCTCGCGTTGCGCTACGAAAAGACCGATGGCTACATGGATAACGTGCAAACCGGCAATGACGAGCAGGAAATTGACGATATCGCCGGACGATTTTCCCTGCTGTATGAACCCAGCGATACTTTCAGTGCCCTGTTCAGCTGGACGGAGGCCGACTACGATCGCCACGGGCGCACCCTGGACGTAAGACTCTGCGATGCGGGCTACCTGGGTTTCCTGGAGCGCAACGGCGTGTCCGAGCCCAACTGCGAAGAGGACTACAAACGCAATGCCGACTCCCTGCGCGCGGGGGTCGCAGACGAGTCCAACGATACCGAAATCTCGGCCTACACCCTGACGCTGAACTGGGAGTTTGACGGCTTTACCCTGACCAGCCTGACCGGCTACGCCGAGTACGAATACCTGGAAAAAGGGGACAATGACCGCAGCCCGGTCGAGTTCATCGGTTCCGACTTGGGGGAGGACTGGCAGCAGACCAGCCAGGAATTGCGCCTGGTCTCTGACCTGAAAGGGGAGGTGGACTGGATTGCAGGCATTTATTACCAGGATACCGAGCAAACCACCCTGTTTAACCTGCACGTGAATACTCAGCCCCTCAATGGCGGCACCCTGGCCGCCAATCGGCATATCCTTACCGACCAGAACGCGGAGGCCTGGTCGCTGTTCGGGCAGGTCGGCTGGCAACTTACCCCGGGGTGGAAAGTATCCGTAGATGCGCGCTACACCGATGAGGAAAAGGATGCCGTACAGGAGCAGTACCCGACGGCCATATATGACGATCAATCGCGGATTCCGGGCCCCGGTGCCGGCGGCCCGGCGGGTGTCTTCAATGAACACGTCGTGATTGGTGATCGCGGCGAAGATGATGTGTCAGGCGGCCTGGTCCTGCAGTGGAATCCCGATGAAGGGGATAATATGTTCTACGCATCCCTGAAGACCGGATTCAAGGGCGGTGGTTTCGACCACAACCTGAGCGCCGGAACCAATATCCCGCAGGCCGAGATCGAAGACCGGTTCGAATACGATGACGAATCCGTGATAGGCGCTGAACTGGGTGGCAAACTGACTCTGGCCGACGGTGCGGCCAACCTGAACTTCGCCGTCTTCTACAGCGAATACGATGATTTGCAGGTCTCGACCCTGACCGGGCCCGGCACCTTCAACGTAGGCAATGCCGCCAGCGCCACCACTCAGGGCATCGAAGTGGATGGCAACTGGCAGGCCACGGATCAGCTGCGCCTGAGCTTCTCCGCTGCCTACCTCGATGCCACGTACGATGATTTCGTCGATGCACCGTGCAGCGAGTTCCAGAAGGGTAACAACCCGTCCGGCGCTGTCACCTGCCCCGACCCCGTCAACGGCACCCAGGATCTCAGCGGCAAAGAATTGCAGAATGCCCCGGAGTGGTCTTACGCCTTGTCCGGCGAGTACCTCTTCAAGCTGACAGACAATCTGGACCTGGAAGCCTATGTGATGGTGTACGGCCAGGATGAGACGGCGCTGGCTCTGGATCTGGACCCGAATACCATAGAGGATGCCTACACCAAGGTCGACGCGCGCCTGACCCTGCAATCGGCTGGCCAGGACTGGGAGGTTTCCCTGGTGGGCCGCAACCTGACCGATGAAACGGTGGCGGGCTGGGCCAATGACTTCCCGGTGTTTGTCGGCTCCTACTGGTCTGTGCTGCACCCACCGCGGACGGTGACCCTGCAGGGTACAATCCGCTTTTGATCGCTGGCATCGGATGAGGGAGGAAAACGATATGCACAGACTGGGAATGGGCGTGATACTCGCCCTGATACTGGCGCTCCCCGCCAGCGCCTATGAACCGGACTGGGAGCCGCGGGATTTCTCGACCTCGGTCACCACCAAAGTGTTGATGCTGGGCACGGGCAACCCCGTGCCCTACCCACACCGCAGCGGTACCTCCATCGCGGTGATCGTCAATGAGATTCCCTACGTGTTCGATGCGGGGGACGGCGCCTTTCACGCCATGGGCCGGGAGATGCCCTACTTCGGTAAAAGCCGGGTCAAGGGGTTCACGCTCACCAACGATGCGGCCAACACGCTGTTCATCACCCACCTGCACTCGGATCATACCCTGGGGGTTCCGGCTTTCTTACTCGGTGGTTGGACCCTGGGCGGCACCCGGGCCAAGCAGGTCTACGGCCCGCCGGGCACCGGGGAACTGGTCGAGGGTATCCTGCAGGCCTACCGCAGGGACATCGATTACCGGGTCTACAGCCCCACGCAGAAAAATGACACTGGCTGGCGGGCGCAAGCCCATGAGATCAGCGAGGAAGGGCTTGCCTATGAGGATGAGAACGTCAAGGTCTACGCCTTCAGGGCCTGCCACGGGCTGTGGCCCTTCCCCATTTCCTATCGGCTTGAGTCGCCAGACCGCGTGGTGACGATTTCAGGCGATACCACGGCTGACTGCGACGGACTCAAGCGCGCCGCGGAAGGGACCGATATTCTCCTGATAGAGGGCATCACTCACAAGGGCCCGGAGAAAAACCTGGACGTGTGGCCCCAGCGCACAAAAATTTCCGTGGCCCAGCAAAAGGCGCTAATGCATTCCACAACCGAGGAAATCGCCGCACTGGCCAACCAGGTGAAACCGAAAATCCTGGTCACTTACCACGAGCAGAACTTCACCACCAATCCAAACCAGATGGAGGAGGAGCTGCGGCAATTTGGCTGGAGGGGGAAGTACATTTCCTCGAGGGATGGCGATATCTTCTAGCCGGGTGTGCGGGATTCAGGGCTGGTAGTCCCCATCCAGTTCCGGGCGCACACAGCGCGCCGTGTCGGATGGGGTCTCACCGAAACGCTTCTTGTACTCCGCCGCGAACCAGCTCAGGTGATTGAAGCCCCATTTCATGGCCACATCGGTGACTGTAGTGTCGCGACCCCGCTGTTTCAGTTCGCGATGCACGCCGTCCAGGCGCTGTGACTTGATGTACTGCTTGGGTGTAACATTCAAGTGGGACTGGAAGGCCGCACTCAAGGTGCGCTGGCTGACGCCCATAACCGTTGCGCATTCTGCGATATGGAGGGGATCCTGGATGCGTGTGTTGATGTACTTGACCGCATCCACTAGTAATCTGGGCAGCGGGGTGCGGTTGGTGTTGTCCAATTCTTCCGACAGTGGCAGTTCCTTGCGCAGGGCCAGCAAGGCTGTGCGCAGCAGGTAACTCTCCAGGTTATTCAGTATCGCATTGTAGTAGGGTTCATCCCGGTAGTTGGATTGCGTTTCCTCCCCCATCAGCAGCAAGCTATCCAGTGAATGCTCCATGCAACGCCTGAAATACTGCGCCTTGGGATCGTCACCTCTGAGATGGCTGCATAACTGGTGCTGTTCTACAAGGCTCTCTTCGAGATAGGTGCTCATGACCCTCTGAAATACATCGTCCTTCAATTTGAGCACCAGCAGTTCGATACCCGCCTCAGACCAGCGCTCCAGGTGCTGTCCTTCACGCACAACGACCAGGTCGCCTGCGTTCGCACGGATCTCCTCGGCGTCGATGCAGTAGCGAATGGAGCCCTCCTTCACCAGCACCAAGTAGTAGAAAGCGGTTCTGGCCGCATCCATATGGGTTGCCGTCGGAATCACCACGCGGCTGAGTAGGGAATTTGGCAACTGGGCATGGGTAATTGAAACGACGGAGTTGTCCTCCAGCGTCATCTCCAGTTTGCTGGCGGAAAAAATACTGGTCAGCGTACTGTTGACCTGAAATTCGGCTCCGCTCCCGCGAAACAGTTGTTCTTCAATGAGTTTTTGCATAGAACGCCCATCCTGCCATAAGTATAGGGCGGATAAACGGGGTGTTGCGAGCAGATTTTCGCCTGTGATGTTGTAACTGAACTTCGAAATTTCACGAAAAGCTCGCCCACTTACCTGAAGTCGCGCTCGCGTCGGTGAGCATGCAAACCCTATTCGCCCATTCCTGGGCTACAGCACGCAGAGGTCCGGGCCAGGTTATTCAGTGGCTTCCTTGCTGATTGAATGTTGTTGAGCTGGAATCCTTTCCAGCGAAAAGAGGCAGTGTCTCCGGGGGTGCTCTGGTCGGTGGTATCAGATGTGGCAGGTCATGGGTGATTTGTTCCTTCCTCTTGAGATGAGCCAGAATTCTATCGATTACATCCTTGTCCTCAATACTAGCAATGACCCTGACAGAACCACCGCAGCGGTCGCAAACCTCAATGTCGATATTGAAAACTCGCTTGAGTCGCTGGGCCCAGGTCATGGCGGCATGACACTCAGCCGACGAACGAACTTCCGTATTGGCGAGAGGCTTCACGCCTTTGCCGCGTTCGGCTGGTGTTACCAGTCCGCGCCATCGGTGATTCGGAGCCAGAACGCCATGGTAGCGGGTGAGGTTGACCCTTGGTTTGGGCACCAGGGCTGCCAACCGTGCGATGAAATCCACCGGATCGAATGCCACCTGTGTCGTTCCATCCCGGTAGGGCGTCTTAAGGGTGTAGACCACCTTGCCAGTGGAGCTGAGTGAGAGGCGGGGAACGGCTACGGCGGGGCGAGCAATATACCTGCACAAGCGTTCGCGTTTGTCTCTCTGCTTTCCTTCGCAGCTCACCCCGGCGTGTAGAGAGAATCCATTGGCTTTGGCTACCCGTTTCAGTCCGGGGTCGGGTCGGTCCAGCGGGCGGATGGTGCGAATCATGAAGGCCTTGCGCCCTTGCTGCGGGCCGACGGCGATCCGGTAGGAGACGGAATTGCCGAGGATCTGGGGCATAGCATCGGTGTCTTCGGCGGGGTCGAGATCCAGCCAGGCGCTCTCGGTGTCCTGTTCCAGTAAGCCTTGTCGCTCCAGGCAGCGACCGACGCGATGGCTAATCAGCTGAACCAGTTCCTCCAGTTCCCGTTTATCCGGCGCTTTGACGCGTTGAAACTGGGGTGGTCGGTTGTCGCGATTTACATAGACGCCATCAAGGAACAAGACGTGAAAGTGAATGTTCAGGTTTAGAGCAGACCCGAAGCGCTGGATCAGCGTTACTGCCCCGGTGGCACCAGTCTTGAGTTGTAGTCCGGCCTTGTGGATCAGGTGGGTTGAGATGGCCCGGTAAACGATGCCCAGCACCTTGCCCATGGCCTGTGGGTGGGCGGCGAACAGGTAGCGAAGGGGAAAGGGGAAGCTGATGACCCATTGGCGTAGTGGCACATTGGGAAATACTTCATCGGCAAGTAGGGCTGCTGTCTCGGCCATCCGTCGAGTGCCACAACTGGGGCAGAATCCGCGCTTCTTGCATGAAAACGCTACTAGCCGTTCAAAGTGGCAGGTGTCGCAGCGTACCCGGAGAAAGCCATGTTCCAGCCGTCCGCACTTGAGGTAGGCATCGAATTCCCGTTGGACATGTTCCGGCAGGGACTTTCCATGACGACCCAGTTGGTCCACCAGGGCAGGGTAATGCGCTTCCACGATCTGGTAGAGCAGTGTTTGCTCGGGTCGATGGCGTTCGTAGGCGGCGTCACCGATGGCATCCTTGCCACGCAGTAGCATGCAGACCGCGCCTCCTTGCGCTTTCCGGACTGTCTAAGCAGTATAGATGAAGAGGGAGCACTGAGACTGATGCCATTCACCCACCGACTATCAGTCGGCAGAACCATAGCCATAGTCGGACGCTCTAGCGACCTATAAGTCATTGAATTTTATAAAAAATGGTGGGCCCAGAAGGACTCGAACCTTCGACCTGCCGATTATGAGTCGGATGCTCTAACCAACTGAGCTATGGGCCCTGCAGCTGTACCGATCGGCACAGTTTTGAGGAGCGGTGCATTATAGTGTGAGAGCGCATAGATGCAAATATGTGAAGTAGCCATCAGCGCTACTTAGCCTCACACTGACGTGGTTGGCCAATGGTGGTTTGTTTTGGCGTGGAGTCCTGGCCCAACCAGGCGCGCCTGAACGCGAGCTGTGACTCCCCGGGGGTCAATCCGCCTGATTCATACGTCACAACCTCCAGTGTTTTATCCTGAGTAAAGTTCAGGGTAGCTTCGCGCGTGATGCCACGCTGTATATAGCTAATACTGGCGGACTCTCCCGGTTTGTAACGCTTAACAGCGTGGTCCCACTGGGACTGATTGTTGATTGTGAGGCGGTCAATTGACAGTATCTCATCGCCGCGATCCAGACCGGCTTCGTAAAGCGGGCTGCCGATGATGGTGTTGTGGCGGATCAGGGCAGATTTTCCATCAAACTTGAGGGAGACAGGTCCCGCCGTTGCCTGGTCTGGATTTTTTGGGCACAGCAGCATTCCGGCGTTGGCCAGCAGGGCTTTGTAGTCTGGCAGTTCCTGGCCGGTGACATAGCGCGCGAAGAAACTCCTGGCGAATGCAGGGGCACCGGTTACCTCAGCCAACACCTCCCGCAGGTCATCCGTCGTGTAGGGCGTTTCGGTTACCCCATAACGCTGCCAGACCTTTTGCATATAGGTATCCAGGCTCTCACCTGTAAACTTTTCACGCAGTGTGAGATCCAGTGCGAGTCCAATAGCGGCACCATAGGTGTAGTAGGAAATAAAGGTATTGGAGAAGTTGGTCGGGTCGACTGACGTGGCTGCATCGACAAACGGCGCCTGTATGCTCATGCCCTGCGACGACGCAAAGGAGCGGCCGGGGTAGAAGGAAACGGCATTGATGTTGTACGCGATCTCTTCGGCGTAATCGGTAAGCGAAGATTCCCCGGCGCGCCTAATGGCCAGCGGCCCGTAGTAGGAGGTAAAGCCTTCGACAAACCACAGGTTCAGCGACATATTGGCCTGTTCGAAGTCGAAGGGCTCCAGGCGGCTAGGTCGTATGCGCTCGGCATTCCAGGCATGGATGAATTCGTGGGACAGCGTGTCTAAAGCGCTGAAATCAGACTGGTTGAGAGAATTGGCACTGGTGAGGATGGTGGAATTTCTGTGCTCCATCCCGTCGCCATCAGCCCAGGGTAAATAGTCGGCAATGAAGATGTATTCGCCATAGTCAAAGGTGGGTGCCTCACCAAAAATGGCAATTTGCGCGTCGACGACTTTCTTGGCCTTCTCGGTGTAACTATCCATATCGTCGTCGTTGCCTTGATGGTGGACGAGCAAACGGATGGTTTGTGTCTTGCCATTTGATGTTATCTGCCAACTGCGCTCAGAAAAATCTGAGAACTCCACCGGGCTGTCCATAAAATATTGCAGATTCGGTGCAGTGAATACCCAAGGGTCATCTGTGGGTACGAGCTGTGTCCCTGCGCGCCAGTTGTGGTGACCAGGATTGAAGGTGATCTCGATTGACCGCTCGTCAAAGCCGCGTGCCCACATAAAGGTAGCGGGGGCATTCAGGTGAGCATGAGTGAGGTCTATACCCGAGTAGGTCCCATCAATCATATCGGCATACAGGGTGTAGGAAGCGGTGACCGTACCATCGTGTCCGGAGACATCCCACTGGTAGGGGTTGGGACGAGAGAATTTGAGTGGTTGGCCTCGCCCGTTGACCACATCGACCTGATAAACGTTTTTAGCAAACTCATGAATCGCGTAGCGCCCTGGTGAGGAGCGGCTCATGCGCATTTGCAACGGTTCATCACCGATATCGCGCCAGGTTACGGTAACCCGCGCTTCATGATGTACGGCGTTCTCAAAAGATATCTCATACTCCACCGGGGATTGAGCAAAAGTAATCCCAGACACAAGAGCAAGCATCAATAGGCAGACCAATCGTGCTTCTTGCATTATTTGTTTACCGGATTTGTTTCAGGACGCGAAGGTGGAACCCCCATCGCAGGTGATAACTTCACCTACGATGTAAGCTCCTGCTCTGGAGCAGAGAAAGATGGCAAGGCCGGCAATATCTTCTGGTGTGCCCACCCGTTTTCTCGGGTTGATGTCGGCGAGTGCGCTCCAGTCAATATCGGTATCGCCGCCACCGCCTACGCCGGTGCTCAGCATCCAGGTGGGGAAGGGGCCCGGTGCAATGGCATTCACGGTGATGTTGTCTTTGACCAGGTGCTTGGCCAGGCCGCGGGATAAATGGTGCACAGCGGCCTTCGAAGGGCCATAGGAGAAGGTTTCAAAAAACGGGTTGTTGATACCGTCAATGGAGCCGATGTTAATGATCCGCGCGGGGTCCTCGTTACTGCCGGCGTTTCTGAGCTGTGGTAGCAGCTTTTGTGTCAGGAAGAACACGCCCTTAACGTTGGTATCCATGACCTTGTCCCAGCCGATTTCGGGGAATTCCTCCAGCGGTGCGCCCCAGGACACACCAGCATTGTTGATGAGGATGTCGAGCTTGTCCTCCCGTGTGGCCAGTTCTGCTGCCAGGGCAGCACAGCCCTCAATGCCTGAGAGATCGGCAGGAATCGATATGCACTCGCCGCCGTATTCCTCCTGCAAGCGCGCGGCGGTGGCATCGCATACATTGGCTTTGCGCGAGCTGATATATACCTTGGCGCCATTGGCTAGAAAGCCAGCGGCGATCATTTCGCCAATACCCCGTGAACCGCCAGTTACCAGGGCGACTTTACCTTCGATGCTGAACAGGTCTTTCATGGATTGTCTCCTAAATCTTGAGAGGCACGAACATACTAGAAAAGCTGCCTTAGAACAAAAGGGGTTAGACCCCTTTTTTGTGTTATTTGAAGGCGTAGCGTACTGGTAGGGATTTGAGCCCACCTACAAAGGTGGCTTGCACATACTCGGGTGAACCCGCCGGTTCAATCCAGTCCAGCCGCGATAGCAGCTCGCGGTAAAAAACCTCCGTTTCCAGCAGGGCCAGGTGTTGGCCAAGACACATATGCCCGCCATAGCCAAAGGCCAGTTGATGGCGGTTATCACGCTCAATATCGAACTCATAGGGCCGCTCGATGGCTCTTTCGTCGCGATTCGCCGAGGGGTACCACAACAATAAACTTTCACCTTGTTTGATGGGTTGTCCCTGAAAGCTGCAGTCTTCAGTGGCTGTTCGCATCATGTGGCGGACGGGAGATACCCAGCGAATCATCTCCCGAGCCGCACTGTTACCGAGCTCGGGTGTGTTCCGTAACTTTTCCAGTTGTTCCGGGTTTTGCATCAATGCCTGCATGCCGCCGCCTATGGTGGCTGAGGTTGTGTCGTGTCCCGCCGTGGCGGTAATAATGAAATAGCTGATCAGGTCAAGTTCTTCCATGTACTCGCCATCGACTTTCGCGTTGGCTATCACGGTTGCGAGATCCTCGGTGGGATTGCTGCGCCGGTCCTCTACCACCTGCTTAAAGTAAGCAAAGAAATCCAGCAGTACCGACATACCTTCATCCTGACCGTCACCCCGGCTTTGCTCGGGATCGCTAGCGCCAAACAGTTCCTGTGTCATTTTCAGCATCATGGTTTCTTCTTCCGGCACCACGCCGAGAATGGACATGATGACCCGCAGTGGGAAGAGCAGGGCGACGTCTTTAACAAAATCACACTCGCCACCCATTGCCTCCATGCGATCGACAAAGAGGCGGGCTGTCTCTTCGATCATGGGAGTAAGGCGTGCGACCGGGCCAGGTTTAAACCACTCCCGGGTTACTCCGCGGAGCTTGCGATGTTTGGGGTCGTCCATGTGGATCAGTGTTTCCAATCCGTTGCGGGTGCCGAACTGATCCAGCAAACCCTGCTCGTATTCCAACTCCATCATCACCGTACGCGGGTTGTTGATAAATTCGCTGTTGTGCTGGCTGATGTACTTGATGTCTTCATGCCGTGTTATTACCCAGAACGGCTCAAAATCCGGGTGCTCACATCGTATAACCGGTGTCTCATTTCTCAGCTGATCAAAAAAGGCATACATGGTGGGCTCATCCCCCATGATGCTTGGTTCGACTATATCGTTAACGTGGTACATGCGATGCGGTTCCGGCTTGAGTTGAAAGAAAGGGCTACACTTTTAAGCGAGCAACTATGCAATCTTTTTGTCGTGGGGGCAACGAGTGCTTTGTGCGTGTGGTGGCGGGTTTGTTTCGCTGTAGTACACTGCTGATTGGATAACCCCACCCCATCGAGAGAGTAATGACCATGTCCTCCTACGTATTCAGATGGCAGCATCTCGGGCTCGCTCTGGTCTTCGCCTGGTTTATGGGGGGCGGAATCACGCATTTCACCTCACCGGAATTCTTTGTGAATATCATGCCGCCGTATATTGGCTGGCATCTTGAGATTGTGTATATCAGTGGGGTGTTCGAAATATTGGGTGCGCTGGGCATTTTACTTCCCGCAACGCGTCAATTGGCGGGAAATTGCCTGTTTATTCTGACCGTGGCCGTAACGCCAGCGAATGTACATATGTGGCTTAACCCGGAGCTCTTTCCGGACGTATCCGAAGCCTTTCTGTCGATTCGGCTGTTGGTGCAGGTGCTGTTATTGATCTGTATCTGGTGGTCAACCAGGAATCCGCCGGTGAAGCCTGAGGAGATATCGGCGGACTGATATCTCCGGGGTTATCGTTTTGAGATCAGTCCCACACCCAACTGCCATCGGGGTTCTGCCAGGCGCCCAGGGTGCCGTGGGTTTTATAGCCCATGAGATCGCGAATGGATTTGGGATAGCTGAAGGCCACCTCCCGCGGCACATTCAGAATCTGATTTTCCTCCTGCCGCAACCAGCCCAGGGCGTAGGTGTTGATCAGACCCGCACGTGGTTTGTCAGTATTGTTTTTGCCACCGCCGTGTAGCGTCGTGCCCAGATAAAACAGCACAGAACCTCGTGGCATGACGGCCTGACAGGTCTGGTCGGCGAAGTCTGTGCTCGCTTCTGCGTATGATTCCCGGATTCTTTCGCGGTGACTGCCGATGACTACCCGGGTTGCACCATTCTCGGCGGTAAAGTCGTTTAGCGGCCACATGGCGCTGATCTGGAGCTGCATGCCGGGTATGCGCATGGGGTATATGCCGTCATCGGGGTGTAACACCTGTTCGCCTTCACCGGGCCATATTTCAATGCCTGTCAGGCTGCCGATGCGGTAGTTCTCACAACTGGGTAGTAGAAATTCATCGCAGGTGGCCATCACTCTCTGGTGGCCGATCAGCTCTGCCGACGCGCGCGAGACAGAAAGCACGCTGCTGATACGCAACGTTTGGTAGCCATTGAAATCGCTCTCGTCAAACCGGCCGAGTTTGTCGAAGGGTTCTCTGAAATCTGCTGCTATCTCGTCGACGAGATCGGTGTCGACCTGATTCAGTACCACGACGGCACCATCGTGACGCAGGGCATTAAAAATTTCGCTGTCAGGGGCGTTGCGCTCGAAATACTGCAGGGCCATGGTCTGGAAATCCCTTCAAAGCTATCGTCATTGGTACATTTCATAATAACGGAGCAGCGCCATTCATGGTATAAACATTCCAAAAATCAAGAGAGTTGTCTCTGTGCAAATCGATCGGCTAGGCCGCAACCAGATACTACTTATTATCCTGTGTCTGACTTTCAATATGGTCGACGGCTTCGACATTACCGCGATGGCGGTTGCCGCCAATAACCTGAGTGAGGAGCTGCAGTTGGGGCCTGAGAGCATTGGTCTGGTGTTCAGTTTTGCTCTCGCCGGAATGATGTTGGGGGCGATGTTTCTAGCGCCGGTATCCGACCTTATAGGTCGCCGCAACACCATTATCCTCGCACTGCTAGTGATTGGATCCACAGTCCTGATGACGGGGCTCTCCGATGATTTAACAGTACTGATTACGCTGCGTTTTATCAGTGGCCTGGGCGGGGGTGCATTGCTGGCGAGTCAGGCGGCGCTGGCCAGTGAGTTCGTGCCGGAGAAGTACCGGGCTATGGCCGTTACGGTGGTAACGGTAGGCTATCCCATGGGCGCGATGTTCACCGGTTTGGTGGCACAGTGGGTGATTCCTGAATTCGGTTGGCGTGGTCTTTTTATCGGTGGTGGAGGTCTGACGCTGGTGATGGCGATGCTAGCGTATTTTCTGGTGCCGGAATCGCTGGATTTTCTGCTGCGTAAACAACCACCTGGCGCGTTGCAAAAAATCAATAAAACCCTTACGCGGTTGGGTATGGAGCCGCTAGAGGAGCTTCCAGTGATGGCTGATGCCACCGCGTCTGAGTCGGTGACGGGTAATGTCAAACAACTGTTGTCGCCGGCGTATAAGCGACAAACCCTCTGGCTTTGGCTGGTGTTCTTCCTGTGTTTTTCCAGTGTCTATTTCATGATGAGTTGGACACCCAAAATGTTCAGTTTGAGTGGCTTTGGTGAGGACGTGGGTTTCTTTGCCTTTACCGTGCTTAATTTTGGTGGTGTGCTGGGGACCTTTTCACTGGCGTTTCTCTCCAGCCGCTTCAATCTTAATATGATTCTTGGCGTGTACCTGGCCCTCTCCGGTGTCGGTATGCTGGTTTTCAGCTTATTACCGATCAATGAAACGCTGATGCTGGCCACTATTTTTCTGATTGGTTTTATGCAGCAGGGGGGTTTTACCGGGCTTTATGCAGCGCCGGCCAAAACTTACCCCGCGGAGATTCGCAGCACCGGGGTAGGGTGGTGTATTGGGCTGGGGCGTTCGGGAGCTGTAATCGGTCCCGCCGTCGCTGGTTTTCTGATTGCCGCCGGGCTGTCTGTTTCCGCCAATTTTATGGTCTTCGCGATACCGATGGTGCTGGGTGGTGCGGTTGCCTATTCACTGAAGGTTCGCTGAACGATCTGAACCCCGCTTGACCTCGCTAGAGGATTTCAAGGCCAAGACTGCAGGCTCTGTCGATCAGAGCTGGAGCATAGTCATCGCGACCCAGTTCTGGTCGGTCAGTGACCCAGCCTATAAGAGCCAGCGTGCGTACTAGAATAAACAGATCTATCATCGCAAGGTCTGCGTCGCTCATGGCTCGTTCTGACAAATAACCCTCGATCAATGTTTGCTTAATGCCGTTAAAATCAGGGCGTTCGACATGACTGATCAGTATCACAGCCAGGTCATATTGGTGCCAGCCAAACCCCGCATCGTCGAAGTCTATGACCATTAGTCCATCCGGGCTTACCATGAGATTTTCTTCGTGCATATCGGCATGAATCATGCTGTAGATATTCTCAGGCCTGCCATAGGCTAGCAGCCTTTCACGCAGCGTATCGCGCTGGTGCTTGATGGTGCGCCTTTGGGTGGATGTCATGCCGGCAGCTTCCCAAAATCTACCCCAGAACGGCTTTTCGCCCAGTAAGCCATCCACGTCCAGGTGTGGTCGGGTGAAGCCAGTTGGAGGCTGCCATTGTGTTGCCTGATTGTGAAACTGGGCGCATACACGGCCGGCTTCCCGCATCATGTCCATGGGAAAAGGGCCGTCGCCGTAGGGTGTAATCAATTGGTCCAGCGGCCTTCCTTCCAGCCAGGCAATCAATCCCAGCTGCCGGGTGGTTCCACCACACTGAGCGCTGATGTAGAACTCGCCGGAGTCTGTGGGGTAGGCCTTTGGCACCTTCAAACCATAGTGCAGCAGAGCGTCTGTCCAGACCTGTTCTGACGCCAACGACGCCGGGGTGTGATAACCCGGCCGGTGCACACGAAATGCATAGTGCGCACCGGTCTGATCCATTACTTTATAGACGATGTTCTCCGAGTGAGAAGCCAGCGACATAGCCACGGGGTTGATACCCCAGTGTTTCAGATAGGGTTTTACTTCATCTGCGATAAGTTCGGGGTCATCCATGTGCCTATGAAATGTCATCCAATACCTGGCAAAACGCATCCAGAAAATCATCGGCATGATTGCGATCAAACGCCAACGGCGGCCTGATTTTTACGACGTTATTCAAAGCGCCAGCATTGCTCAGTAGAAATCCTTGGTCTTTCAAGCGGTTGGCGACATCAATAGCGCCGGCTACATCAGGTGCCTTTGTCGATCGGTCGCTCACCCAGTCTATCGACAGGAATAAACCACAACCGCGAACGTCCCCCATGGCATTGCAACGTGCTTGCAGTGTGGTCAGCCGTTCTTTTAGATAATCACCGGTGGTGGCTGCACGATTCCGCAGGTCTTCCTGCTCGATAACATCCAACACAGCCATGCCAGCCGCGGCTTGGGCGGGACTGGAGGCGAAGGTATTGAAGTATCCGGTTTTGTCACGGAAGCGAGTGACCAGTTCCTGGCTAGCCACCACCGCTGACAGCGGCATGCCGTTGCCCATGGGTTTGCCCATGGTCACGATGTCAGGGGCAAACCCACTGGCCTCGTAACCCCACCAGTGTCCTGAACGGCAGTATCCGGCTTGCACCTCATCGGCAATCATCAGGCCCCCAGCGCGGTGCACCATGTCAGTGGCACTTGCCATAAATCCCTGGGGAATGTTCGGTAAACCTTCATTGGCAAACAGCGAACAGACGAACATGCCTGCGAAGGGAATATTGTTGCGGGTGAATTCATCAATCGCTAACTGAACCCGGTCCAGGTACAACTGGCACAGTTCCGACTCCGAAACACCGTCTGCCAAGGGGCGGTAGGTTTGCGGAAAGGGAATGCTCCGGTACATGGGGTCGGTCACCGGGCTGGCGGACATTTTGGCAACCTCGGTGCTGTTGCCATGATAGGTGGCATCGCTGCAGATAATTCCCTTCCCGCCGCTAGCGATACGCGCCATCATCAAAGCCACTTCGCTGGCCTCAGTGCCCGAACAGGCGAATACAGCCTGTTCCATACCTTCGTGATGCAGGCGCAATAGTCGCTCAGCGAAATCCAGAATGCCGTTGTGCAGGTAGCGGCTGTGAACATTCAGCGTGGAGAATGCGGTGGAAATTGCCTCCACGACGTGGGGGTGTGCATGCCCGACGCAGGGCACATTATTGTACATATCTACATATTTACGACCCTGCTCGTCATACAAGTATGCACCTTCACCGCGAACCAGTTGTACCGGCTTGCTGTAAAACAACTCTGCCTGGCCGATCAGCTTCTCGCGTTTGGTTTTGAGCTCTGCACTTTGCATGGATTGATTTCCTCGCTGGCTATGCGCTGTGACATTATCGACGCCGATGGGGGTCGTCATCGAGTAGCCGTGTCGCTGGATTGTAGCTTGTACGTCGCGGATCTGCGTGGGTTGAGTGTCAGGGTAGGTTAGTATCTGCCTGTGGACAATATCCTTCCCTTACCCATTGCCCAGTTGTTGCTGCTGTGGATCGCTGCCATTGTGGCGTCGCTTATCCGCGCCTTTACCGGTTTTGGTTTTGCGTTGGCGGCGGTGCCGGGGTTTGCGCTGGTTCTGGCCCCCGGTGAAGCAGTGGTGTTAAGTGCGATGCTGGCTGTATGTATTGGCGTGCAAACCTTTCCGCGCTATGCGGATGATGCGGCCATTGGCGAGCATCGTCTGCTGTACGGTGGCGCTGTGCTGGGTACGGTTGTTGGCGCGCAGATTTTACATACCCTGGATGCAGATTTATTCAAGGTATTAATAGGCTCGCTGACGATTCTCGCTGGTCTGGTGCTGACACGTATCAGACCACGGCCAAGAAAACGGGGTCGACTGGCCAAAACCGCGGCGGGCATTTTCAGCGGCCTGGTAAATGGTGCTTTTGCCATACCTGGACCGCCCGTGATTATTTACGCGCTGGCGGCGGAGGCAAGTCCCGACCGAACACGCTCCTTTCTCGTGGTCTTTTTCACATTTTCGGGGGTAGTTGCCCTGTCTGTATACGCCCTCAGCGGGTTGGTCGGCTGGGAGTCTTTGCTGTTGGCGCTCTGGGTGTATCCGGGCATTTTACTGGGCGACAAAATCGGTTCCAGCCTGTTCGTCCGCTACGCTACCGGCCATCATCGGCGCATTGCCGTTGGGGTGCTGTTGCTGTTGGGCTGTTCGATCGCGCTGCGGGGTCTGCTGGGTTGAATTCAGGGTGACCGCCCGGACTTAGTCCAGGCTGTTGTCCTGTATCACCCGTGTCAGTAGCGTTGCTGCGTGATGATGCATTTCAGGTGAGGGGTAGGAGCGATCCTCGTCTCGCCATTCACCGTTGGGGAATTGTACTTTGGCGGCATTGCCAGTAAATCGCGATGTGAGGAAGTGTGGAATACCCATGTCACATTGAGATTCGACGTAATAGTCGGCGTTGGGTATCAGCGAATTCATCATTTTGCGATTAATGAGATGTGGGAAACTGCCCAGGGTATCGTAGAGTCTATCGTTGTATTGCTCCTCATACTCCAGTCCTCGCTCTGACATCCATAATAATATGGTTGGTTTTTCTATCCGACTCAAAAGCTCACGCATATTAGTCAGCCAGTCTTCTCTTGTTTCCTCAACGACTCTCTGCACTTGGTCCTTATCCCAGCCGTCGAACAGGTAACGAAACGCCTGCTCGCTGGAACACTCCTCTCCAGTGGGCAACCATTTAACAATGTTGCGTCCGGTGTGGCATTGCCACATCGAATTCCCCGCCGATCGCCCTGACATTACCTGTACCACGACAAAGCGAGCTTGATTGATATACTGAAATATTTCCGGTTGCTGCAAATAAAAACCCGGACCGGCACCCGAATATCCGAGGTTGAGAGCGGGCAGCCCCGTTCTCATGGCCACCATTTCTGGGTAGGGGTGCTGACAGAATCGGCCCATGGTTTGCGCCGCTCCCAGCGCACAAAAATAGGTGTTTTCCTCCAGGTTGTGCAGCTCTGGTCCGCGCCATTGATATCGCAGTGTGGGAAGTCGGAAGTACCCGTAGTCGACAATGTCCCAGTCCTTTGCCTGGTAGGGGCCTGGTTGTTCAGGCGCCTGTTGGGATGGGTTGGCCCGGGCCGCAGTCGTGCGGACATGGTCCGAGCGATAACGCTGGCAGATGGCGGCACTCACGGTATCGTCCAGTCGGCTTACAGCTGGCTCTGGAGCACTGAACCCTGCGGGAGCGTCTAGCTCAAGGAACTCGTGGATGCGGAGTAACTCCCGGCTCGGGTTTTCGAGCAGTGCCTCGTACTCAATATCCAGTTGCGGTAGTTGGCTGCTTAAGAAAATTCGATCCATTGACTGCTCCTGTCGCTGAATATTGCGGTGGTGGTAGTCAATGGCCTCGAAGTCATAACGCATCTGTTCGAGTTGTTGCCGGCGGGTCAATTTCTGGTTGTCACTGTGTTCAAAAAAAACGCCTGTTTTTTGCGCCAGAAAAGTCGACACGGCCTGGGCGATAGTATCCCGGCGGCGCAGGCGCAGAATCTTCCACGCCATATCGTCGGGCGAACGCGCTACCAGCTTTTGCTGTTTCAGCAACTGCTCGGCCCTGAGGAAAAAATTCCCAATCAATTTGGTACCAAACACGCCATTGGCGGTTTGCTGGTGAGCCATTACCTCTTCCATCCAGCGAGAGAAATTGAACTGACTGAATTCGGACAACGACAATACGCCGTCGCGCAGGTGTTCGCGTGGGAACCCGAATACCCCCAGACTCATCAGGAGATCGATCAGCAGCGTGCTGCCCGTTCTGGGTGTGCAGGCAATTGCATAGG
Organism: uncultured Halieaceae bacterium; assembly: GCA_938074045.1. GTDB lineage: Bacteria > Pseudomonadota > Gammaproteobacteria > Pseudomonadales > Halieaceae > CALJGI01. The sequence continues at coordinate 111,489 of CALJGI010000026.1, read as the reverse complement.
CCACCCTTGGTCTGGCTGAGTCATTTGCATCCGCTGCAACACGCTGCAGGAATTGTGACTGTGTAGGTGTCCCGTTGGTGTAATAGCTGGCGAACTTATTCGTGAACAGGTCGGCCCATAGGCGCAGTACCTGGGTGGAGTCCGGAAGGTCACAACGATCGAGTACATACTGAAGAAGATCATTTTCATTGCTGAAACTGGCGACCAAGATGTGAGCTGGCGGGTCTTTTTGCTGCCGGACAAAAGCGTCTACCAACAGGAGTTCAGGGGGTGACCCTCCGACAGACGCCGCCGCATCAGCCAGTGCAGACTGCAGCACAGCATGGGAGTCCGCATCGGTGAGCAACGTCAGATCAGCGGCGGACTCTCCCGGGAAGAGACGCACAATATGCTCCAGCAGACCAAACTCAGCCATATCCTTGAGTACCCGGCGCTGATCCTGAACATCTGGCGGTGGTGAGACCTGCGTGAAGCTTGGGCGTAGGAATCGAGCAAATGGCCTGCTTAGTGTTGTGAGCAGGTCAGCTAGTTGCAAAGGGTGGCCTTGAAAAAATTGCAGCGGCGAGTCATTGATTCCGCCACCACCGGGTTGCCCTGCGCCATTTCGTAGCCGTGGATGGTGCCTTTAGTTTCGTTACGGTCTACTTGCACGCCTGCCGCCGCGAGAGCGTCGGCATAGGCCAGGCCTTCATCCCGCAGTGGGTCGAATTCCGCTGTTTCAATGTATGTTGGCGGCTGACCAGCCAGTTTGCTGCGATGCCCGGGGGATGCATACGGCGGTTCTGGTTTGCCGTCGGGTACGTTTTTCAAAAACATGTCCCACATGCGTCGATTCGACACACCATTCCAGAGTGGCGCATCGGTAAATTCTGTAGCTGATGTGGTTTTGCAGTCGCTGTCCAACACCGGATAGATCAATAGCGAGGAGGTAACCGGAATGTTCTGGTCACATGCCTTCTGGGCAACGGCGGCGGCAAAGTACCCCCCGGCGCTATCCCCCGCGACGGCTATGCGATTAGTATCGTAGCCGCGTTGCGCTGCATTTTCTCTGACCCACTCCAACGCGCGGTAGCAGTCATCCAGTGGGGTTGGGAACACGTGCCTGGGTCCCAGGCGGTAGTCAATCAGGAGCACGGTAGCGCCGGTCTCAAGTGCGTAAGTCTGACAGGCCTCCCAATGTAACGACGCCCAACTGAGGGCGAAGGCGCCACCGTGGTAGTACAAGATCACCGGTCTTGCTGGTTCCGCATCTACCGGGGTCATTTCGTAGACCGGAACCGGATGGTTATCGGTGGATGGAACCTTTAAGTTAGCCACATTAATTTGCGGATGACCCTTGCGCACGGTATTCCAGCGGGTGAGGCGCATCATTAAATTCAATAGTCCAACCATAAAGGGGTTGAATGCCAGGTTGAAGGATTTCACCTTGCGGTACGCAGGGTGCATCCCCTTATATTTGTCGGTCATGGGTGCCTCAGGTTGTTTTGTGTACAGTGGGTAAGTGTTGCGCGCCTCTAGGTAATTCGCAATTCAGTTATCGACTTCAAATACAAAAATGGTGGTTCTGACGCTGGGTTCTCCCAGCGGCATGGCGGCGAATTCCTTTGACTGGAATATACCGTGCCAGCGCCCCTCCGCCGCGTAGTGTTCCAGCGCGTCAGGGTAGGCCGGGTCTACATCGGTGTCCGTGCGCATGCACACCACAATTTTACCGCGGGAGCGGGTGACACGAATAAGCTCAGCAAAGCTGTGAGGCGGTGCGTGCCCCGGTGTAATAGCGCCGCAAGTGATGGTGTTGGAAAAGTGGTTGTCGGGGAAGGCCAATGGCTCGCCCAGCGTCATGGGTTTGAGCTCGGCGTAGAGAGATTTTTTTGCGGCTACCTTCAGCATGCCCTCCGACAGATCTATGCCGGTGATTGGGCGGTAGCCCATCAGGGCGATGGGCTCGATTTGTAGCCCCGTGCCGCAACCTGCGTCGAGGATGGGTCCTTCCTCTGGGCCGACAAAGCGGGTGAATACCGCGGCGGCTATCCAGGGGAAGCGCTGACCGTAGGCGAACAAATCCGCTTCATAGTCATTCGCCCATTCGTCGTACGCGCCGCGGGATTCATCGGCTGTCGTTGCACTGTATACTGTATCCAGTCTGGACTGCTCATTGGACATGCTGTTGGTCTCACTATCCGTGGGCTGTTCATGCTACTACGATTCTAATTCTGTGTAACGAATCAGCCCGATCGTTAGCGTTAGCGCTGTCATCTTATTTGTGTGACTATTATTTGCTTGATTTATTTCCCAGAGGAGACAACCCCCGTGCGACTTACCAGATATGTTGCTGTTGTGTTGCTGTTCTTGCAGGCTCCCTTAGCTGTGGCGGAATCCCGCGAGTCCGAGGGTGTACAACGGGGATTTCATATAGAGCGCTTGCAACGGGTGGATGACATGGCGCGGGAGTATGTGGAGGCGGGCCTGCTGCCCGCTGTGACCTATGGTGTGGTGCGCGCTGCTGGTGCAGTACATACATCCACCATTGGTAACTATACAGACAAACAGTTGTTTCGTATTTTTTCCATGACTAAGCCGATCACCGCAGTGGCTGCGCTGATGTTAATGGAAGAGGGAAAATTGTTGCTGAGCGATCCCATTTCTCTCTACCTACCTGAATTCGCCAACCCAAAAGTATTACAGGATGACGGCGCATTGGCCCCCGCACGACGACCGATCACCGTTCGGCATTTGCTGACCCATACCGCGGGTTTTACCTATGGTGGATATCCAACCGAGGTATCCAAACGCTATGGCGAAGCAAATCTGTGGACGTCAGAATCTCTGGCGGCGTTTTCTGATCGTGTCGCCGCGCTGCCATTGATAGCCCATCCCGGCGAATTCTGGCATTACAGCATTTCCCTGGATGTACTGGGACGTGTGGTGGAGGTGGCGGCTGGCCAGCCCTTTGCCGAGTACCTGCAACAACGATTGTTTGATCCCCTGGGGATGGTAGATACCGGTTTTTCGATTGAGCTGGCTGAGTTGCCCCGCCTGGTGCCGCTTTATATGCACCGTGAAGGAGGAATGGATCCGGCGCCTGCTGAAGAGGATAAGCGTTATCTGGAACCGTCTTTCCCGGCGGGAGGCGGGGGACTGATTTCCACGCTCGATGATTACATGCGTTTTGCCCAAATGCTGCTGAATGACGGGAGGCTGCACGGTGTTCAATATTTGAGTCGCAAATCCGTGGATATGATGATGGGCGATCATCTGCTGGCGATGGACCCGACCCTCAAGGTCAACGAGCCCTGGCTTGGGCGCACCGAGAATCGCGGCGGCAGCGTTAAACTGGGTTTCGGGTTTGGTCTGGGTGGAGCGGTGATCCGTGACCCCGTGGCCAACGGTATACCGGGGTCGGTGGGTACCTATGGTTGGGGCGGAACCGGTAACACGTACTTTTTTGTCGATCGTGAAGAAGATGTCAGTGGCGTGTTCTTTACGCAGTTGCGTCCATCGGGAACCTATCCGGTGCGTTCCCGATTCCGTGCCATGGTATATCAAGCCATGGCGTACTGAGCTTACTCGTCCAGAAAGCTGCGCAGGTGATCTGAACGAGAGGGGTGGCGCAACTTGCGCAGTGCCTTCGCTTCGATCTGACGGATACGCTCCCGGGTCACGTCAAACTGCTTGCCCACTTCTTCCAGAGTATGATCGGTATTCATATCGATACCGAATCGCATTCGCAGTACCTTGGCTTCCCGTGCCGTGAGGCCGGCGAGTACGTCCTTGGTAGATTCGTTCAGACCCTCGCCTGTTGCCGAATCGACGGGAGATGAAATGGTTCCGTCTTCGATAAAATCACCCAGGTGCGAATCTTCATCATCGCCGATGGGTGTTTCCATCGAAATGGGTTCCTTGGCAATCTTCAGCACCTTGCGCACTTTGTCTTCCGGCATTTCCATGCGCTCACCCAGTTCTTCAGGGGTGGGTTCACGACCCATTTCCTGCAGCATTTGACGCGAAACACGGTTGAGCTTGTTAATGGTTTCTATCATGTGAACCGGGATTCGAATGGTGCGGGCCTGGTCGGCTATAGAGCGGGTAATCGCCTGTCTGATCCACCAGGTAGCATAGGTGGAAAACTTGTATCCACGACGATATTCAAACTTGTCTACTGCCTTCATCAAGCCGATATTGCCCTCCTGAATCAGGTCCAGGAACTGCAGTCCGCGGTTTGTGTACTTTTTGGCGATGGAGATAACCAGACGCAGATTGGCCTCGACCATTTCCTTCTTAGCCCGGCGTGCCATGGCTTCGCCCATGGACATGCGGCGGTTGATCTCTTTGATTTCTCCGGTAGTGAGATCAAGGCTGGACTCAATCTCGCGGATCTTGCGCTGGTGCCGGGTGATCGATTCTTTTTGTCGCTCCAGAGCCGGGGCATAGTCGGCCTTGCTCTTGATCAGCTTGGGTAACCACTTGGGATCGCTCTCGTGCTCCTGGAAGCTAATGATGAAATCCTTGCGCGGCATCTTGGCGACACGCACGCACAGACGCATGATCTCTCGCTCATTTTCGCGGATTTGAGTCAGCGTCTCCCGCACATCGGCGACAATGGGGTCGATGACCCGGGGAACGAGTTTGAGGTACTTGTAAAGTTCGCCGAGCTTTTGCAGTTCTTTCTGCGCTTCTTTACTCTGGCGTCCCTTGGCTGCCATAACCTTGTTGCTTTTGTTGAGCTGTCGGCGGATGGCGGTAAATCGCTTTTTAGCTTCTACCGGATCTGGACCGGTGTCTTGTTCCTCGTCGTCATCGTCATCCTTTTTGGTTTCGACAACGCCGTTGGCACCGGCCTGGGTGGCGGGTGCTACATTATCTTCAGGATTAAGATAGCCGATCAGAATGTCGGACAGGCGCTTTTCCTCAGCCGCCACCTTGTCGTACTCGTCGAGGATCAACTGAACCGAGTGAGGGTAGTAGGCCAGTGCGGCCTGCAGTTCGCGAATACCCTCCTCTATGCGTTTGGCGATGACGATCTCGCCTTCACGGGTCAGCAGTTCAACGGTGCCCATCTCCCGCATATACATGCGAACGGGATCAGTGGTGCGGCCGGCTTCTGTCTCTACCGCTGCCAATGCCGCCGCTGCTTCCGCCGCTGCAATGTCGTCTGCGGAGCTGTCACCCTCGGTCATCAACAGAGTCTCGGCGTCCGGAGCTACCTCAAACACCTTGATACCCATGTCGTTGATCATCTGAATGATGTCTTCTACCTGATCAGGATCTGAGATGTCCTCGGGCAGGTGGTCATTGACCTCGGCGTAGGTCAGGTAGCCCTGTTCCTTACCGCGTGCAATAAGCTCTTTCAGGCGTGACTGTTGAGTTCCAACTGCGCTCATATGGCAATTACCTTTATGGTCCGGGGTTGCAGTGACGAAAGACACTGATGGCCGAAAAAACCGGTAACCGTAGAATATTGATCGGTTCCCGACAAAAAACAGCCGCGGATTATACCCGTAAACTGCAGCGTGGACTAGCGCAAACTGCCTTGAAAATCAGAAGCTTGTGCGGAAACAAACAACAAAACCGTCGCTGGTTCAGGTAGTGGCTATTTGCGTGCCTTCAACTGCAACCTGCGCTGGAAATCCAGCTTTATCTTCAGCTTCTCGTCCTCGCTGAGATCAGCGTAGTAGGGATCTTTCATTTTGTCGACCTGAGCGGCCTGATCCTGTCGCTCGGGTAGCTGTCCCAGGTGGCGAACAAGGTCAGAAAACTCACTTCCCACCCCATCTTTGGGCAGTAGGTTCTCCTGGCCAGACAGGCGGTTGAGCAGCTCACCCTGTGGGGTGCCGTGCCAGTAGCCAAGCAATGTCGCTGTATTGCTGTCGGGGCGTTTTTGCAATAGGGCAATGATTTCCCTTAAAAACATCACATCTGGGTCGTCGATACCGTGGAGGGGATCGGAGTCCGATAAGGAACGCACGCTCTCCGGGTGGTGCAGCAACATCCGAATCGCTGATTCCGTCAGATTCCTGAACGCTGTGGGTTTCTTTGTCTCTACCACTGGCAGCGGTTCTCGCTGTCTCGGTTGGAGCTCGGGTTCGCCCCCCGTTATAGGCGGAGGTGCTGGCTGATAGACTGGCAGGGTATCGACCAGGGTCTTTAGATCTCCCACGGCCATGCCGGTGCGCTCGGCGAGTGCCTGGAATACCAGTTGCTTGTAGATGCCCGGGGGTATCAACGCCATCATGGGGAGCGCTGCCTGTGCCAGACGGGCACGACCCGCGGGTGCGGTCAGGTCGAGGTCCTGGCCCAGGGTGTCGAACAGAAACTCTTCCATCGGGGTGCCGTGGTCGATGAGGTTCAAAAAATGATCTGTACCCATGCCACGGACGATGGTATCGGGGTCTTCCCCCTCGGGTAGAAACAAAAAACGTGCCTCACGTCCGTCTGTGAGCGTCGGCAGGGTAGCTTCCAGTGCGCGAAATGCCGCTTTGCGGCCAGCTTCATCCCCGTCAAAGCAGAACACAACCTCCGGGCAGATACGGTAGATACGATCCAGGTGTTGTTCGCTGGTCGCTGTGCCCAGTGTGGCGGTGGCAAAGGGGATGTCATGTTGGGCCAGCGCGATGACGTCCATATAGCCCTCGACCACAACCAGCTTGTTGAGATCGCGCCCGGATTTACGTGCTTCGAACAGGCCGTAGAGTTCGCGCCCTTTGTGAAAAACGTCGGTTTCTGGGGAATTGAGATACTTGGGTTTATCATCGCCCAGCACACGGCCGCCGAATGCGATCACTCGGCCGCGCTGATCCCGTATGGGGTACACGATTCGGTTGCGGAAACGGTCGTAGCGACGGCCCTGATCATTTTCGATTATCAGTCCTGCCTGTAGCAGCAGCTGTAACTGCTCCTCGTATTCATCGCTGTCTTCCGGCCCCGCCAGCGCCGAGATAAGGTTATCCCAGCCCGGCGGTGCAAACCCCAAACCGTAGCGTTGGGCGATTACCCCGGTGAGGCCGCGTCCTTTCAGGTAGGCGACCGCCTGGCCTGCGGCGGGGTGTCTGCGCAGCTGGGACTGGAAAAAGCGGGATGCCTGCTCGAGTATGGGGTAGAGCCCGCTGCGCTTTTCCTCACGCTGCTGCTCGTGCTGTGTGAGTTGCTCCCGCACCACCTGCAGCCCAGCGTGTGAGGCGAGGGTTTCGACCGCCTGGGGAAAGTCGATATTCTCATAGTCCATAACGAAACCGATGGCATTGCCACCGGCTCCACAACCGAAGCAGTAATAGAACTGTTTGTCGGGGTTGACGCTGAAGGAGGGGGTTTTTTCGTCATGGAACGGGCAGCGGGCGCTGTAGTTTTTACCGCTTTTCTTCAGTTTCACCCGTCGATCGATGACATCGACAATATCTAGTCGATCCAGCAGGTCATCGATGAATGTCTGTGCGATACGCCCTGCCATGCATGGCTCCGCGGATGAAAAATCAGTGTGATAGGTTAGCGCAATTAGCGCCTATTTGCTGATCGGGTCATGATAAATTTGTTACGTATTTGGGTCGAGCACCAGCCACGGTGGGCTGTGCCCCTAGTTCAAGTTTTCTTTGACGAGCTTACTCACCAAACCCATGTCAGCGCGGCCCTGCACCTGCGGTTTCAGCACGCCCATGACCTGGCCCATACCCTGCATTCCCTCGGCCCCGGTTTGACTGATGGCGCTCTGGACCAGGGCTAGAATTTCACCTTCGTCCAATTGGGTGGGCATATAGGCCTGTATAACGGCGATTTCGCTGGCTTCCTGCGCCGCCAGCTCTACCCTTCCCGCATCCAGGTACTGTTGTTGCGAGTCGCGTCGCTGTTTGAGCATTTTGTCGAGCACGCTCAACGCACGGGTATCGTCAAGTTCGATCCGTTCGTCAACTTCGATGCGTTTGAATTCTGAATGAATCAGACGGATGGTACCCAGTCGCTCTTTGTCCCGGGCTTTCATGGCAGCCTTCATGTCCGCTTTAATGATGGCGGTCAGCGGTATATCGCTCATGGCTGGTGCTTCCATTGGGCAGCCAGACTGCAGCTGCCGTACAAAAAGGTACTGTTATTAGTAGAGACGAACCCGCTTCTTGTTTTCGCGAGAGAGCTTCTTGAGATGGCGTTTCACGGCAGCCGCGTTGGCGCGCTTACGCACCGTAGTGGGCTTCTCGTAGTGCTCGCGACGACGTACCTCAGCGAGGATGCCGGCTTTTTCGCAGGAGCGCTTGAAGCGGCGCAGTGCGATATCAAAGGGCTCGTTTTCTTTGATTTTGATTGAAGGCATTAAGTAACCTGTTGATTTTTCGTTAATTTATGTGAGGCAGTCGCAAATAGAAGAGACGGCACACGCTGCAAAGGGGCGGCATTTTATACCCTTGCGGGTAGGAATGCAAAGCTTCGATCACGCAAAAAACTTCACACAATCAGTAGCTTGGCTGGAGTGGCATAAACAGCATGCAGGCGAGGCAATACCGGCTCACACAGGTTAGAATGTGACTCATGTATAGAGTCTCCCATTTGCCTAATCAGGAAACCATCGCGCGGCATGTCCGATAAACCCGTCACTCTGGTTGTCGATCTTGATGGCACGTTAATACACACTGATTTGATGGTGGAATGTCTGCTGGCTGTCCTTAAGCAGAATTTACTGTTATTGCTGCTGATGCCACTGTGGTTGCTGCGTGGAAGAGCTAGTTTCAAACGGGAACTGGCTCAGCGGGCCCACCTTGACGTTACCAGTCTCCCCTATAACGACTTGGTGCTGGATTGTATTCACAGCGCTCGTGGCGAAGGGCGGCCGGTGATGCTCAGCACGGGCTCTGATGAATTGCTTGCCAACCCGGTAGCAGAGCATTTGAAGGTGTTCGACCTGGTTCAGGCCAGCGACGGTTTACGAAATTTGACCGGGGAGAATAAACGCGACGCATTGACCGAGTTATATGGGGAGGGCGGATTTGATTATATCGGTAACTCCAGTGCCGACATTCCCGTTTGGTCCCGAGCCCGGGAGTGCGTCGCTGTTTGTCAGCCCTCTGAACGCAGCCGTCTGGAAAAAGGTATCACGCTGGACAGGGTGCTGGTGCCTGCGCGTGGAGGCATCAAGCGCTGGTTGAAGGCCCTGCGTATCCATCAATGGCTTAAAAATCTGTTGCTGTTTGTTCCCCTGTTGTTGTCACACAATTACGGTGCGACACCATTGATCGTGAGTGTGCTGCTGGCCTTTGTCACCTTCAGTCTTTGTTCCAGCACAGTATATGTACTCAATGATTTGTTGGATCTTCCCCATGACCGGCGCCACCCCAGTAAGTGCCAGAGGCCCTTCGCCAGCGGTGAATTGCCAGTTTTATCGGGCCTCATGCTAGCGCCGGTGCTGATGATTACGGTGATTGCATTGTTAAGCGTGCAGCCTGCGGCATTCGCTCAGGTCACCGCAATCTACTTCGTTATAACCTGTGGTTATTCGCTGGTGTTGAAGCGGATAGCCATTGTCGATGTTCTGACCCTGGCCGGACTGTATACACTGCGCATTATCGCCGGTGGTGCGGTACTGGGCATTGCCGTCAGCTTCTGGTTGCTGGCGTTCTCAATGTTTATCTTCATGAGCCTGGCGCTGCTGAAAAGGTATGCCGAGCTACTGGAAAACTCACCGGAGGAACCCTTGGCACGCCTGAGTGGGCGGGGATACGCCCGATCAGATGCCGGTTTCCTGGCGGCGCTGGGTGCGGCCAGCGGATACAGCTCGGTGGTGGTGATGGCGATGTATATAAACAGCGATATTGTCATCCAGCTTTACAGCGCGCGTGACCTGCTTTGGTTCGTATGCCCCGTTTTGTTGTTCTGGATATCGCACATGTGGTTTGCAGCCCATCGCGGAGTCATGCATGACGATCCCATTATTTTCGCGGTCAAGGATATGGTCAGCCTGGTCAGTGCTGCTGGCCTTGGCATCCTGTTCTATCTGGCGCTTTGATGCGATCCTGGGGTGGGTTGCCCGAGCAACCACAACGTGAAGTGCACGCCTATTGGCGAGAGGATGTGCTGCCTCTGATGGCAGAGGCGGGTTTGGCCTGTGGCGCTGGACGAAGTTACGGTGACTGCGGGTTGGCTGCCAATGGAGTGCTGCTGAATACGCAGCAATTGAATCGCTTCATCAATTTCGACGACGAGTCCGGTGTTCTCCACTGTGAATCCGGGGTGACCCTGGACGACATCCTGCGGCACCTGGTGCCCAGGGGATGGATACTGCCGGTGCTGCCGGGAACGCGCTTTGTGACCGTCGGAGGCGCGATTGCCAATGACGTGCACGGTAAGAATCACCACCGGCGAGGTAGCTTTGGGTGCCATGTGCTGGAGCTTGAAATCCTGCGCAGCGACGGTGAGCTTGTGTGCTGTTCTGCTGATTCACACTCAGATTGGTTTCAGGCCAGTATCGCCGGTCTGGGATTGACCGGCATTATTCTCAGCGCAAAATTGCAGCTTATGCCCTTGAGTGGCGGCCGGCTGCTGGCGGAGACAGTACGTTTTGATCGGCTGGATGAATTCTTCGCGCTGTCGGTGGAATCAGAACAGAACTACGAGTACACGGTAGCCTGGGTAGATTGTCTGGCGCAGGGCACGGGCCTTGGGCGAGGGCATTATATACGCGCAAATCACACCGTTGGTGTGCTGGATTATCCAGCGTCGACAAGCGGGCTGTCCGTGCCTTTCTACCCACCTTTTTCCCCAGTTAATCGGTGGACCCTCAAACTGTTTAATACGCTCTACTACCAGCGTCAGCAGGCTCGATTGCGGTGCTCCGAGATTCCTCTCCATTCCTATTTCTTCCCCCTGGATGGTATCGCCAACTGGAATCGTCTCTATGGTCGGCGGGGTTTTCGACAATTTCAGTGTGTGGTGCCATTGGATACCGCGTCATACAGCATAGGGGACCTGCTCGCGTGCACGGCCGCCGCCGGCGAGGGTTCTTTGCTTGCAGTGCTCAAGACATTCGGCGCGGTGGAGTCACCGGGATGGCTGTCATTTCCGCGGCCCGGCGCCACGCTGGCACTTGATTTTCCATGGCGCGGCGCATCGACTCAACGTCTGCTGGGGGAACTGGAAGCAGTGGTGGTAGCTGCGGGAGGCGCACTATATCCGGCCAAGGATGCACATATGTCGCTGGCGGGATTTCAGCAGGCCTATCCCCTGTGGGAAAAATTTCAATCATTTCGAGATCCCGCGTTGTCTTCCCTGATGGCGCAGCGGCTGATGCCCGCAGATAATGCTAGTGAGGTAAGTGCATGACAGGAATTCTGGTGATAGGCGCCTGCTCGGCGATGGCAACTGAGACGGCGCGACTGTATGCGCAGCAGGGTGCCAGCATCTTTCTGGCGGCCCGTAACGAAGAGCGCCTGGCTGCGCTGACCGCAGACCTGCAGGTCCGCGGTGCAGAGCGCGTCGGTAGTGCGGTATTTGAAGCGCTGGAGTACGACCAACATTCGGGGTTGGTGCAGACGGCGCGGGAATTTCTGGGTGATATCGATGTGGTGCTGGTCGCCCATGGCAGCCTGGGAGAGCAGACAGAGAGCGCTGCATCATTTGTGCTGACCCGTCAGGAATTTGAAATCAATGCGCTCAGTGTTATGTCATTGCTGAGTCATGTGGTGCCGCTGCTGCGTGAGCGGAGTGCGGGTAGTATAGCGGTAATATCGTCAGTGGCGGGGGACCGGGGACGGCAGTCAAACTATGTATATGGTGCAGCCAAAGGCGCGTTGAGTATTTATCTGCAGGGCTTGCGCAATGAGCTGGCGAGCGTCGGGGTGTCGGTACTGACTGTGAAACCTGGGTTCGTGGATACTCCCATGACCGCGCATATCGCTAAGGGTTCATTGTGGGCCAGTCCGGAAGACATAGCCCGTGGCATTGTTCGCGGCATAGAACGGGGGCAAGATGTCCTGTATCTGCCCTGGTTCTGGCGCTACATCATGTGGATTATCCGCATGATTCCCGAGCGCTTGTTCAAACGGCTTTCGCTCTGAAAAATCTTCCTGAATCCCTGGTGCGGTCAAGTACCTTAGGCAACTTTTTCCTTGGAGGCTTTTTCCTTAGAGCTCCGGCCTGTTGTCTTAGGCGATTTGCCTCCCTTGCCCGATGTCGATTTTCCAGTGGTGGTCTTTACTTCGACCAGACCGGGTAACACGATGCGCAAAAAACGGCCGGTGTGGGAAGCCTGAACCCCGGCGACTTCCTCCGGCGTGCCGGTGGCGATTATCTCACCGCCGCCGCTGCCGCCCTCTGGACCCAGATCGACAATCCAGTCAGCGGTTTTGATGACATCGAGGTTATGCTCGATGATGACGATGGTATTACCCTGGTCGCGAAGTCGATGCAGTACCTGTAATAGCTGCCGTATATCGTGAAAGTGGAGGCCGGTGGTGGGTTCATCAAGAATATACAGCGTGCTGCCCGTGTCCCGTTTAGATAGCTCTCGAGAGAGCTTTACCCGCTGAGCCTCGCCGCCCGACAGCGTAGTGGCAGCCTGTCCCAGGCGGATGTAAGACAGGCCAACGTCGATCAGCGTCTTCACCTTGCGGGCGATCACCGGCACAGGCTCGAAAAACTCCAGCGCCTCCTCTACTGTCATATCCAGCACTTCGTAGATGTTTTTACCCTTGTAGCGGATCTCCAGCGTCTCCCGGTTATAGCGTCGGCCGCGACAGACATCACAGGGAACGTAGATATCTGGAAGGAAATGCATTTCTACCTTGGTGACCCCGTCACCCTGGCAGGCTTCGCAGCGACCGCCTTTGACATTAAAGCTGAAGCGTCCAGGTTTATAGCCGCGGGAGCGCGCCTCTTGAGTACCAGCGAACAAATCGCGAATGGGTGTGAAGATACCGGTGTAAGTGGCTGGGTTGGAGCGCGGCGTCCTGCCAATGGGACTTTGATCGATGTCGATACATTTATCGACGTGCTCCAGCCCGTTGATATCGCGGTGCGGAGCGGCGCGCAGTGTGGTCGCGCCATTGTGTTCCGTTGCCGCAATGGGATACAGGGTGGCGTTGATCAAGGTGGATTTACCAGATCCCGATACGCCGGTGACGCAGGTCATCAAGCCGACGGGAATCGCCAGGTCGACTTCTTTGAGATTATTGCCAGTAGCGCCGTGAATGATGAGCAGACGATCATGATCAATTGGCGTACGTTTTTTCGGCACAGCAATCGAGCGTTCCCCGGATAGATACTGGCCGGTCAGCGAACGCTTCTCGGCGGTTATGTCAGCGAAGGAACCCTGAGCCACCACTTCCCCGCCATGGACACCGGCTCCGGGGCCAATATCGATGATGTGATCAGCGCTGCGAATGGCTTCCTCATCATGTTCGACCACGATTACCGTGTTCCCCAGGTCGCGCAGGTGGGTGAGGGTGGCGAGTAAACGCTCGTTGTCACGCTGATGCAGACCGATGGAGGGTTCATCGAGTATGTACATCACCCCCACCAGGCCGGCACCGATTTGGGAGGCCAGTCTGATGCGTTGCGCTTCGCCACCCGACAGGGTTTCTGCGCTGCGATCGAGGGTAAGGTAATTCAGGCCGACGTCATACAAAAAACGGTACCGGGCCTGCAGCTCTTTGAGTATTTTTTCCGCGATCTTGCCGCGGCGACCAGTGAGATTGAGTTCCTCGAAATATGTCAGCCCTTCGCCTACCGGAAGCGCGGTCAGTTCCGGCAGAGTGTGGTCGTTGACGAAAACATGTCGTGCCTCTTCCCGCAATCGGGTTCCGCCGCAGGTGGGGCAGGATTGGGTGGCGATAAACTTGGTGAGTTCGTCGCGAACCGACTGTGACTCGGTGTCGCGGTAGCGCCGCTCCATATTGGGCAGAATGCCTTCGAAGCGATGAGTTCGTTTGAATACATCACCGCGATCATTGATATAGGAGAAGGAAATTTCTTCGCCGCCGCTGCCATTTAGAATAATGTCGCGATGCTTTTTCTTGAGCTGATCGAAGGGCATATCAATGTCGAAGCCATAGTGGTCAGCCAGTGAGGTGAGCATATGAAAGTAATAGACGCTGCGCCGGTCCCAGCCCCGAATCGCTCCCTCCGACAGGCTGGATTCCGGGTGAGCCACAACCCGCTGTTCGTCAAAGTACTGTTTGACACCGAGGCCATCACAGCCGGGACAGGCACCAGCGGGGTTGTTGAAGGAAAAGAGTCTGGGTTCCAGTTCATTGATGCTGTGCCCACACTTAGCGCAGGCGAACAGCGACGAAAACAGAATGTCGGCGGAGCCACCGTCCATATAGCTGATGGCGGCCAGTCCATCGGTGAGGGTGAGCGCTGTTTCAAAGGATTCTGCCAGACGTGTAGTGATGTCTTCGCGAACCTTGAATCGATCCACCACGACTTCGATGGTGTGTTTGCGCTTCTTGTCCAGGTCGGGCACATCGTCCAGATCGGTAACAATGCCGTCGATGCGGGCGCGCACGAAACCGTTGGCTCGGAGTTCTTCGAATACATGCAAATGCTCACCCTTGCGGTCGCGAATGACCGGTGCGAGTAACATCAGTTTTTCTCCCTCGGGCAATGCCAGCACAATATCAACCATTTGGCTGACAGTTTGCGACTCCAGTGCGGTTCCATGTGTGGGGCAGCGGGGTTCCCCGACACGGGCGAACAGCAGGCGCAGGTAGTCATAGATTTCTGTGATCGTACCCACGGTGGAGCGGGGGTTGTGGGATGTAGACTTCTGCTCAATGGAAATAGCTGGTGAGAGCCCTTCGATATGATCTATGTCGGGTTTCTCCATCATGGAGAGGAACTGCCGTGCGTAGGTGGACAGCGATTCAACGTAGCGGCGCTGCCCCTCGGCGTAAAGAGTATCGAAGGCCAGTGACGACTTTCCCGACCCCGACAGGCCGGTGATCACCACCAGCTTATCCCGTGGGATATCCAGATCAACGTTTTTCAGATTGTGGGTGCGGGCACCGCGAACGAGGATCGTGTCCATTGTCATCCTTGCAAAGGCCAAACGTACCAGTATAAAAATTTCTCCCCCTCGCGTCACTGTTAACCTGTGTCTACATGTCGTTTTGTGACACATAAGGGCTTCCATGCACCTCCACCGTGTCATGGGAGCGGCAAACTGTTAACATGCCGCCCGCAATTTCTCGGGGTGAGTGATTTGGCACAGATGGAATCCATGAACACACTGGAAAAGCGCGCGGTGCTGTCACTGGGCGCTCTCTACGTGTTCCGCATGCTGGGCCTGTTTATGGTTCTGCCGCTGCTCGCAGTATATGCGGCGGAGATGCCCGGTGGCTCCCCGGTTATGATTGGGTTGGCGCTGGGGGCCTACGGTCTCACGCAAGCTATCTTTCAGATTCCCTTCGGCTTGCTGTCAGACCGGATCGGGCGCAAGCCGGTCATTGTCATGGGTTTGATACTTTTTGCCGCGGGTAGTGTGGTAGCTGCTCTGGCGGAACACACCCTTGGCATTATTATCGGACGCGCACTGCAGGGCGCCGGTGCTATCGCCAGCACCGTGATGGCACTGCTGGCGGATGTCACCCGGGACTCACAACGCACCAAGGCCATGGCCGTGGTGGGAATGAGCATTGGACTGTCATTTTGCATTGCGCTGGTTATCGGTCCGTTGGTGGCGGTGGCGGCGGGTTTGTCAGGTGTGTTTGCGTTGACAGCGTTACTGGCTGGTATCGGTCTGGCACTCATCACCTTCGCGGTACCCGACGTCAACATCAATGCTTCGCTGCGAGGTGAAGTGACGACGGTGCCATCCCTGCTGGGTCGCAGCCTTGAGTCCCCGGAGCTGTTGCGCCTTTACGTGGGGGTGTTTGTTCTTCACTTTGTATTGATGGCGAGCTTCCTCAGCCTGCCTAGTATTTTCGAATCACATCTGGATCTGGCACGGGAAAACCACGCCTGGATGTATCTGCCCACACTGCTATTATCGCTGGTTATTATGGTGCCAATGCTGATTCTGGCAGAGCGCGCCCGGCGAGTCCGATTAATGTTTCTGCTGGGTATCGTTCTCGTATCGGCTGCCCTACTAAGCCTGGCGTTGCTGCCATGGACACTGTTGTCCTGTGTCGGTGCGTTGTTGATTTTTTTTGGTGGTTTCAATTATTTGGAAGCCACCTTGCCTTCCCTGGTCAGCAAAACGGTGTATGCGGGGGGACGGGGTACCTCCCTGGGTGTCTACTCCACCTGCCAGTTTCTGGGTGCTTTCGGTGGTGGCGCGGCCGGGGGCTGGGTGCTGCAACAATACGGGCATGAAGCGGTTTTTATTCTATGTGTGATTCTGGCAGTCGTATGGTGGCTGGTTGCATTCGGCATGGCAGAACCACGCAATCTGGACAATGTGGTATTTAACTACTGTGGATCGATGGCAGAATTTGATGGTCGTGTAGCCGATGTGCGCGAACTGCCGGGAGTTGAAGAAGTTCTGGTACTTCGTGACGACGGTGTGGCTCATCTCAAAGTGAACAGTGCTGTTTTCGATAGGGACAGTTTCGACGCGTTGCAGCGCGTTTGAGCATGGCCTGGCGAACTTTTGGTTTGCTGCTATGCTGACGGAGACAGCTCGTGTTTTTGCGCCAGGGAGCGGTGCACTTCTTCGTTGTGATTAGGGATACAGGGCGGGAGCATCTTCCACACCTCTTCCAAATATGCGACACTTGTCCGCCGCGCTCTCGCCATAAAATATTGGGTATAGAGTGATTAAAACCCATTAAAAAACATAAAGTTAGGAGAAATTCTTATGGCCAGAGGGATTAACAAGGTCATCATAATAGGCAATCTTGGGGGCGACCCGGAAACACGCTACATGCCCTCGGGTGGTGCCGTGACCAACATTAACGTCGCGACCTCGGAGAGCTGGAAAGACAAGCAGACCGGTCAGCCGGTAGAGCGCACGGAATGGCACCGGGTGGTGTTCTTCAATCGTCTGGCAGAGATTTCAGGAGAGTATCTGCGCAAGGGCTCGAAGGTCTATGTTGAAGGATCGCTGCGCACACGCAAGTGGCAGGATCAGTCAGGTCAGGATCGGTACACAACCGAGATTGTCGGCAATGAAATGCAGATGCTGGACAGCCGAGGCGGGTCAGCCCAGCAGGCCGGGGGCGGATATCCTGATCAGCAGGCACCGCAACAGCAGCAGCAACCGCAGCAACCGCAACAACCGCAACAACAGCAGCAGGCACCCGCCTCAGCCGGTGGCGGCGCTCCTCCCCCAGCAGGTAACTTTGACGACTTCGATGACGATATTCCCTTTTAGCCCTTATTGAGCGAAAGGGTGCAATTCCGGCGCCGGTCCGAGTGCGGCGGAATCAGGCAGTAGAGTCAGGGGCTCCACCGGGTAGAACGGGCGTGTGAAGACCGTTGTACCGCCGTTGGGTGAGCAACCGGTCCGCTTAGCATGTAATAAAATTCCGGAATTGAATGGCTGTGTTCAACATAGCGTGATCTTGGGCCCCAGACCATCTAGGCGATATTGAAACCCCATCCGCCATCCGGACGACGGGCGCGGAAAACCCCCTTCAGCCGCATGACTTCTTCCCAACGTTCCAGTAGGGCACCGAGACTGTTGATGTCCTTGGTCCAGAAAAAGCCGCTGCCCTGTTGTGTTCCGGTCAGCGTGAATGCGTCTGATATCATAGGGTTCGAGCTTGATTGTAGTACCCGGTGTGACGCTTTGGGTTTGCCCCTCCACGGTAATCTCACCACGCCCGCCGGTGACATAATAGAAACCCGGGGCGCCCTCGGCGTGGGCTGGAATGATCGCGCCCGGCCCGATCATGACCTGGGTGATTTTTACGTCCAGGTGATCGAGAGCCAGGCGTAGCTGATGTACACCCCAATAAGATGCCGGCAGCCAATACTGAGAGAAACGTCTTCTGCACTGTGAGCCCTCCTGCATACATCAACCTGTTGCCTGCTGCGTTGCGGCCCGTTGTTTAGTGCTTCCGGGCATCGTTCGTGATTATAATGATTTAGTGTCTTATGAGCGTTCAATATTTGATTGGCAGTCAGTCAATCAGTGGATTTGGGAGGTTTGGTGCAGGTACTGCTGACAGCTAGCGATACACCCCTGGGTTTGGCATTGAGTGATTTTCTGCTGGAACGTGGCCACAGCGTGGTGCCGTTTGAATCAGACAAATCCTGGTGGGGTAGTGCACGACAGGCTGAGCGAGCAGTCAAACGCACTGAATCTGACCTGGTCGTGGATATACGCATGCAGGCCGCCACCGATGGTGGCCAGGAACTCAATGAGGACGACGTGGCACGTGTGCAGGACCTGGCCCGGGGTTGCGGTCGCTTACAACGTCCGCTGGTGCATATTTCCAGCGCTGCTGTTTTTGATGGCAGCGCAGAGCGCGGCTATGCGGAAACAGACCCGGTAGACCGGGTCACCACGGCAGCCAGTTTTCTGGCCGATGCCGAAGACATGGTCACAAAAGATGCCCACCAACACATCATCCTGCGACTGGGCAGTGTGCTGTCTCCTGCTGGTAGCAACCCGCTGGTGCGGATTCTGGAGAGATTACGCGAAGGTGGCAGTGTGGAATTTGCCGACAATGAATGGGGCTGTCCGGTGCCATCAATGGATGCAGCCCGGGTCGTCTCCGGAGTTATAGATCAGCTCGCCTGCGGCATTGATCCCTGGGGGATATATCATTACTGCAGTCTCGATATAACCACCTGTTACCAGGTGGCTGAGCTGGTTCTGGCGACAGCGGGGCAATTCGATTCGCTACTTGTTGATGGTGCACAGCTAGAGAGACTTAATGATCAAACCAGGGCCTCGCGCCGGGAACTCAACTGTTCGAAAATTCATGCCAGTTTTGGTATTAAACAGATACCCTGGCGCGCACATGTCGTCGCCATGATTGAGCAAATTTACGGGCGCGGTACCGGCATCGCGGCGCAAACGGAGACCATCAATGAGCAAAGCATCTAACGCATCACCAGAGGCCTTATCGATTGCGGTCCTGACCGTCTCAGACACCCGGGGAGAAGCGGAGGATACCAGCGGTCATTACCTGGTGGAGGCATTGAGCTCTGCTGGACATACCCTGGCGGACAAACAGATCGTTATTGACGACGTTTATCGGATACGTGCGGTGGTGTCGAATTGGGTAGCTGACGCTGGCGTCGACGTGATTCTGGTCACCGGCGGCACGGGCTTTTCGGGTCGTGACTCAACGCCGGAGGCTTTGTCAGTTCTTTTTGATAAGCAAATCGAGGGATTTGGGGAGTTGTTCCGTCAGATTTCCCACATTGATATAGGCACCTCAACCATACAGTCCCGGGCCCTGGCTGGGTTGGCCAACAACACGGTTATTTTTTCAATGCCCGGTTCTACCGGCGCCTGCCGCACGGCCTGGGAAGGTATCATTGAGGAGCAACTGACAAGCACCCATCGTCCCTGCAATTTTGTCGGTGTTCTGGGTACCCGGGGCGGCCAGGCCCAGTGAGTTTGACACCACTGCCCGAAGCACTGTCTGCGATTCTTGCGCGGGCCAGGAATCTTACCGGAACTGAAACCCGTAAGCTGACGGCTGCTCGTGGCTGTGTGCTGACCAAGGGCATAGTGGCGGAGACTCCCGTGCCTCTGGACGACAACTCAGCCATGGATGGGTATGTCGTGCGCAGCGAAGACGGCCTGGAACCCCGCCGGGTCACCCAGAGGATTACCGCCGGTGATGCTGGCACCGCGCTAGGGTCAGGCGAAGCAGCGCGAATATTCACCGGAGCGCCCATTCCTCCCGGTGCGGACGCTGTTGTGATGCAGGAGCTGTGTCGGGAAGAAAAGGGGTTGCTCTACGTAGATCAGCCACCTGCGGCCGGTGAAAATGTCAGGCCCCGTGGTCAGGATATTGCAGCCGGAACTGAGGTATTACCTGCCGGATTCCGATTGCGTGCACGTGATCTTGGGGTTATAGCCTCGCTCGGGTTGGCAGAGGTGGAGGTTCGACGACCATTGTCAGTAGCCATATTGTCAACGGGCGATGAACTGCGGGAACCGGGCTCAGGTCCACTAAAGACTGGGCAAGTATACAATTCCAACCGCTATACGCTCTTGGGGTTACTGCAGGGATTGGGTCTCGAGGTGCTTGATATGGGAATTGTCCCTGACTCAGCATCGGCCACAGCGGCGATATTGGCCGATGCAGCGGAACGAGCCGATGTCGTGATCAGTTCCGGTGGGGTTTCAGTTGGTGAGGAAGATCATGTGCGAGCCCAGGTCGAGACGCTGGGAGAATTGGAACTTTGGAAATTAAAGATCAAGCCGGGCAAACCGCTGGCTTTTGGCCGGATTGGTCAAACGCCATTTTTTGGTCTGCCCGGAAACCCCGCCGCTGTGTTTGTTACCTTCAATCTGGTGGTACGCCCGTTTTTGCTGCGCTGTCTGGGCAAAGAAGATGTGGCACCGCTTCGAATTCAGGCGGTGGCTGACTTTGATTGGAAGCGCGCTGGAACCCGCCAGGAATACCTTAGGATTCGACTGCGAGACCGCGAGGACGGGGTGGTAGCTGAAATCCACCCCAATCAGAGTTCCGGTGTGCTTAGCTCAGCCAGTTGGGGCAACGCCCTCGCCGTTCTTTATCCAGGCACGACCGTTGCCAGAGGTGATCTGCTTGAGGCGATTTTACTGAGTGAATTTGACGCTTGATCCCACTTGCCACTATTAAGCGTAGCGTTGCATGACCAGGGACGCATTGGTGCCGCCAAAACCAAAACTGTTGGACATAACTGTATTCAAGCCGGCGTTATCCACGCGCTCACGAGCGATGGGCAGTCCTTCAGCTTCCGGGTCCAGCGTCTCAATATTCGCAGAGGCGGCGATAAAGTCATTCTGCATCATGATCAGCGAGTAAATCGCTTCCTGCACACCGGCTGCTCCCAGGGAGTGTCCTGATAAGGATTTGGTCGAACCGATGGTTGGAGTCGCGACACCATCGAAGGCAGCGCGAACGGCTTTTAGCTCCTGTATGTCACCCGCCGGCGTGCTGGTGCCATGGGCATTGATATAGTCGATGTCGCCGCTGACGGTAGTGAGGGCTTGCTGCATACATCGAATAGCTCCCTCACCTGAGGGTGCGACCATGTCGTAGCCATCGGAGGTAGCACCGTAGCCCACGAGTTCGGCATGGATGGTGGCGCCACGAGCCAGAGCGTGTTCGAGTTCCTCGACTACCAGCATGCCACCGCCACCGGCGATAACAAACCCATCCCGTTCTGCGTCATAGGCTCGTGAGGCTCTTTCCGGTGTGTCGTTGTAGCGGGTGGAGAGTGCCCCCATGGCATCAAACAGGAAACTCATTGACCAGTGCTCTTCTTCTCCACCACCGGCAAATACGATGTCTTGCTTTCCCAATTGGATCTGTTCCATGGCATTGCCCACGCAGTGTGCGCTAGTGGAGCAGGCTGATGAGATAGAGTAGTTCACACCTTTGATTTTGAATGGGGTAGCCAGGCACGCTGACACGGTACTTCCCATGGTTTGCGTTACCCGGTAAGGCCCCACCCGGCGGATACCCCTGTCTCTCAGAATGTCAGCAGCTTCCACCTGACTGGCTGAGGAAGCGCCACCTGAACCGGCGATGATGCCCACGCGTGGATTGGATATGGCTTCTTCGCTGAGTCCGGCATCTGCCGCGGCCTGTTGCATGGCAATATAGGCGTAGGCTGCTGCCGACCCCATGAAGCGCAATTGTTTGCGATCTATGTGCTCAGAAAAATCCAGGTCGATGCTGCCGGCAATATGCGAGCGCATACCGATTTCGGCATATTCCGGTTTACTGCGAATGCCTGACCGCCCGTCATACAGCGACTCTCGAACACTTGCTACATCGGTGCCCAGGCAAGAGACTATGCCCATGCCGGTGATTACTACGCGTTTGCTCATGTCTTGTTTGTGCTCCCGACCGCTCAGAAATTTTCGGTGGACTGAAAGAGGCCCACCCGAAGGTCAGCCGCTGTGTATATTTCGCGGCCGTCGACCGAGACGCTGCCATCGCCGATGCCCATGACCAGCTTTCTTTCGATGACCCGTTTCATGTGAATGTCGTAAACGACTGTGGTGGCACTGGGTAGTATCTGGCCCGTGAATTTGACTTCTCCGGCTCCCAAGGCTCGACCGCGACCGGGATTGCCTCGCCAGCCGAGGAAAAATCCCACCAGTTGCCACATGGCGTCCAGCCCGAGACAGCCCGGCATGACCGGGTCGGTGGGAAAGTGGCAGTCAAAAAACCAGAGATCCGGGTTGATATCCAACTCGGCCAAAATGCGGCCCTTGCCGAAATTACCGCCATCGGAATTAATTTCGGTGACCCGGTCCAGCATCAGCATGTTGTCAACGGGGAGGCGGGCATTACCCGGTCCAAATAATTCACCATGCCCGCAGGCAATCAACTCCTCTTTGGAGTATTCATTTTTGGGTGTCATAGCCAGTCTACGCCTGTAGTAGTGTCAGATTTCCCGGCGCCGCTGGTGTGTGGATGACCACTATGACAGGTCTGCCGGGACCGACGTCAGGAGGCCTTTGTAAAACGGTTGAGCGGGGCAGACTATTCTAATGACTGGGCCCCCGATGTCCACTCGAAATAGAGATGCTGGGCATTGAGACGGCTATTCGCTACCATAGCGACCTCTTGATTCTGGAGCCGTGATGACTGTGCCATACCTCAAAGAGATTGAACAATGTTGACCCCGGTATTGATGGCCGGTGGTGTGGGGAGCCGCCTTTGGCCGGTATCCCGAGAGGCCTACCCCAAGCAATACCTGCCTCTCGCGGGTGAACAGTCGATGTTGCAGGACACCCTGGACCGCCTCAACGGCATGGAAATCGCAGCACCGCTTATTGTATGCAACGAAGAACACCGGTTTATAGTGGCCGAACAATTGCGTCAGCAGGGCCGTCAGGCTGGGGCAATAGTGCTGGAACCGGTAGGGCGCAACACGGCACCAGCCGTGGCTGTGGCGGCCTTGTGCGCGCTGGAGCACGATACAGAGGCGACCCTGCTGGTGTTATCCGCCGACCACGTCATTCAAAATGTTGCTGCCTTTCAGCAGGCCGTGGCAACGGCCATGCCCTTTGCCGCCGATGGTAAGTTAGCGACCTTCGGGATAGTGCCCACCCATCCGGATACCGGTTACGGTTATATACGCCGTGGCACCGCTCTGAATGGCTCCATATTCGATATCGACCGATTTGTAGAAAAACCCGACGCGGCCACCGCCACGGAATACGTGGATAGCGGAGAGTATTACTGGAACAGTGGTATGTTCCTGATGCGGGCTGATGTATATCTGAGCGAACTTGAACAACACGCGCCGGATATTCTAGCCGCCACCCGGGCAGCCTTGGCCGCCAGTCAAGGCGACCTCGAATTTGTGCGACTGGACGCCGATGCATTTGCGGCCAGTCCCAGTGACTCTATCGATTACGCCGTCATGGAGCACACACGAGAAGGCGTGGTTATCGGGCTGGATTGTGGTTGGAGCGATGTCGGTGCTTGGTCGGCGTTGTGGGACGTGGGCGAACAGGATGAACACGGCAATGTGCTGAGTGGCGATGTGCTGGTGAATGCCTGCAACAACAGTTACATACGCAGTGACTCGAGGCTCGTGGCCGCAACCGGCGTCGATGATCTGGTTGTTGTAGAGACAGCGGATGCGGTGTTGGTCGCAGATCGCCGTCGGGTTGAGGACGTTAAGTCCCTGGTCACGCATCTGAAGAGCAAGGAACGCAGCGAAGCATTTTTCCATCGTCGTGTTTACCGCCCCTGGGGTTCATACGAAACACTCACTCTCAGTGAGCGATTTCAGGTAAAACGGATCATCGTCAATCCGGGCCATAAGTTGAGCCTGCAGAAGCACCATCATCGGGCAGAGCACTGGGTAGTGGTGCATGGAACAGCATTGGTGACCTGTGATGACAGGGAATTTACCCTCGGTGAGGATGAATCTACTTATATTCCTCTCGGCCACAAACACCGGTTGGCAAACCCCGGTGTCATTCCACTCGAATTGATAGAAGTTCAATCCGGTACTTACCTGGGTGAGGATGACATCGTGCGCTACGAGGACGTTTACGGCCGCAGCGGCGGTGAGGACGAAGATGCTTAAGGGTTTTATCTCGTGGTAAGAAAATGTCTATTTCCTGTAGCTGGTTATGGCACCCGATTTTTACCGGCTACCAAAAGCATGCCCAAGGAAATGCTGCCGATCGTGAACAAGCCACTTGTGCAATACGGTGTGGAAGAAGCACTGGCGGCGGGGATGAGCAACATCGGCTTTGTTACCGGGCGCGGAAAACGGGCCATAACTGATCATTTCGATATCAGTTACGAGTTGGAACACCAGATTGCCGGCACGAACAAGGAGAGTTATCTCCAGGAAATTCGCGGCGTTCTGGGTCAGGCTACATTTATGTCTACACGGCAGACGGAAATGAAGGGTCTGGGGCACGCCATCCTCACAGGTGAGCCATTGATGGGAGATGAACCCTTCGGTGTGGTGCTATCAGACGATTTGTGTATCTGCGATGGCGACGGCGTCCTCACGCAGATGGCAAAGATTTATGAGAAACATGGCTGCAGCGTTGTGGCGGTGCAACAGGTTCCGCGACAATCCCTTAGCGCCTACGGTGTCATTGAAGGGGTGGAGTTATCCCCGGGGCTCTACCGAGTGGACAGTATGGTAGAAAAACCAGACCCGCAGGATGCGCCTTCGGACCTGGCGATTATTGGACGCTATATTCTGACACCGGATATCTTCGATATTTTGCGCACCACAGCTCCCGGGAAAAGTGGGGAGATTCAGATTACCGATGCGCTTCTGCAGCAGGCCAAAAAAGGCCGGGTGCTGGCCTGCCAGTTCAAGGGGCGAAGGTTCGACTGTGGTAGTGTCCCGGGATTCGTGGAGGCTACCAATTTTATCTACGAACACGTCTATCAAACTCCAGAGTAAACCGCATGAACGAATCGCTCAGCTGCTTCAAGGCATATGACGTACGTGGCCGCGTGCCCGACCAACTCAATGAAGATGTTGCCTATCGCATCGGTCGTGCATTCGCAGCGGTCGTGCAGCCGGATACGGTGGTGGTGGGCCACGATATCCGTCTGACCAGTCAGAGTATCAAGGCGGCGTTGAGCCGGGGGCTGCTCGATGCCGGCGTCAATGTGTTTGATATCGGGCAGTGTGGTACCGAGGAAATCTACTTCGCTACCAGCCACGCCGAGATGGACGGCGGTATTGTAGTAACGGCGAGCCATAACCCCAAAGACTATAACGGGATGAAGTTTGTCCGCGATGGTGCACGACCAATAAGCGGAGATTCCGGCCTGGATGACATTCGGAGGTTGGCTGAGGAAAACCAGTTTCCCAAAACCGAAACCGTCGGAGAATTGCAGGAGCTGGATACTTCAGCGGCCTATATCAGTCATTTGTTGAGCTACGTTGATATTGAAAAGTTGCGCCCGCTGAAAGTGGTTGTCAATGCAGGCAATGGTGGAGCAGGTGCGGTGATTGACAGGCTAGAGGCGCATCTGCCATTCGAGTTTATCAAGGTGCATCACGATGCCAACGGGCACTTTCCCAATGGTGTGCCGAATCCGCTATTGTCGGAAAACCGGGCGGTGACCGCTGATCTGGTGAGGCGCGAAGGTGC
Organism: uncultured Halieaceae bacterium; assembly: GCA_938074045.1. GTDB lineage: Bacteria > Pseudomonadota > Gammaproteobacteria > Pseudomonadales > Halieaceae > CALJGI01. The sequence continues at coordinate 85,805 of CALJGI010000026.1, read as the reverse complement.
CGATCTTGGTATAGCCTGGGATGGTGATTTTGATCGTTGTTTTTTCTTTGATGGGACCGGGGAATTTGTCGAGGGCTATTATCTGGTAGGTCTACTGGCTGCGGAATTTCTCAGGCGTTACGGTCATCAGACTATTGTCCACGACCCAAGACTGACCTGGAACACCCAGGACATGGTTGCACAGGCGGGCGGACATTCCGTGGAGAGCAAAACCGGTCATGCCTTTATCAAGGAGCGTATGCGGGCCGAAGACGCAATCTACGGCGGCGAGATGAGTGCACACCACTATTTTCGTGATTTTTCCTATTGTGACAGCGGGATGATTCCCTGGTTACTGGTTGCAGGGCTGATGTCAGAACGGGATGTGGGACTGGCGTCCATGGTTAATGAGCGCATCAGGGCGTTCCCCTGTAGTGGTGAGATTAACAGAACGATTGATGACCCTGCAGCTACACTGGCACGGGTAGAGGAACGTTATGCGCAAGACGCCATAATAGTAAATCACACCGACGGTCTAAGCTGTGAGTTTGAAGACTGGCGATTCAATTTACGGTGCTCCAACACCGAGCCTGTGGTGCGTCTCAATGTCGAAAGTCGTGCCGATCACGCATTGATGGAAGCCAGAACCAACGAATTACTGGCTATGATGGGGTGAAGTTACATCCCGCGGGGTGGCGAGCAGGGGATAGAGTCGGTTAGTCCGGAAAATAATCGCTCATTACTGTAAAGACTTGCGCGAGGCGGTGTCAGCGCCGACGAATCGTGGCGATGTTGACCAGTTCTGCCAGCGCGTCACGGTAGGAATTTTCCGGCAGGTGTGAGAGAGCGTCTCGCGCCTGTTGCGCATAGCTTCCGGCAATGTTGCGGGCGTAGTCCAGGCTGCCATTGTTACTGACGATAGACAGTATTTCATCCTGGTGCTCGGTACTGCGCTCATTGATGGCATGCTGCACCAGCTTGCGGCTGTAGGCATCGCCCTCGGCCAGTGTGTAGATCAGCGGCAGCGTCGGTTTACCCTCACGCAGGTCATCACCCACGTTTTTACCCATTTCTTCGGCATCGCCTTCGTAGTCCAGTACATCATCTATCAGCTGGAAGGCCATGCCCAGCGAGAGACCGAAATCGTCAAATCGCTTCGTGTCGCTGGTACCCATGCTGGCCAGCTGCGCTGCTCCCCGGCAAGCCGATGCGAACAGGATGGCTGTTTTGCGCTGGATGACGTCCAGGTATTGTTCTTCGGTAGTGGTGATGTCGCCTACTCTAGATAATTGCAGAACCTCACCGGCGGCAATCGTGTTGGTGGTTTCTGACAGATTGGCCATGATGTCCATATCACCGATGGCGACCAGTAGTTGAAAAGCGCGGGAGTAAAGGAAGTCACCGACCAATATGCTGGGTGCATTACCCCATTTGGCATTCGCGGTGGGTCTACCGCGTCGCAGAGTAGACAAATCGACCACATCATCGTGAAGCAGCGTGGCGGTATGGATAAACTCCACCACCGCGGCGAGCCGAATATGGTCTTGCCCCTGATATTGGCAGCAGCCGGCGCTTAGCAGCACCAGAAGAGGGCGCAGGCGCTTACCACCTGCCTCAACGATGTAATGCCCGATGTTCTCGACCAGGGCGACGTCAGATTCCAGCTGAGCGACAATGAGGTCGTTGACCTCGTCGAACTCACTGGCGACGATGTTGCGAATATGCTCCATAGCCCCGCGGTATCTCTAAAAAAGCCCGCGAATGCTAGGTCTTGTGCTGGATAGTGTCAAGAAGCGTGACCATTTCTCCCGACTGGGGCCGACATTGGTATTCTTGCCTCGGTGATTTACTCAGAGGCCGCATGGCTGCTGGCCGATATGGTATTTTTTAGTACCTCGGACGACTTGCTACCCGGATTGATTTTGCGTAGAATCGCCGCCCTCGGTCGGGGGCTGTCATCTGGACAGGAGTCTGGTCGTGAGGAAACATGCTTAGTGCCGCTCTCTGCCCCCTCGATCACGAGGGTCTGTAGTCAACTGCGAGACGGCAAACTAACGGGAGCAAAGAAATGTACGCAGTGATAGAAAGCGGCGGTAAGCAACACCGCGTCGTAGAGGGTGAAACCCTCAAGCTGGAAAAAATTGAAGTCGCGACGGGCGATTCAGTTGAATTTGATAAAGTATTGCTGGTGGGCGAAGGCGAATCAGTCAATATTGGCACACCATTGGTCGATGGCGGCAAGGTTACTGCAGAAGTGGTCAGCCACGGTAGGCACAAGAAAGTGCATATCATCAAGTTCAATCGACGCAAGCACCATCGTAAGCAGGCCGGCCACCGTCAGTGGTTTACCGAGGTCCGCATTACTGGTATTCAGGCAAGTTAAGGGGAGAATCGCACCATGGCACACAAAAAAGCAGGCGGTAGTACCCGGAACGGGCGCGACTCGGAAAGCAAGCGCCTCGGCGTCAAACGTTTTGGCGGCGAGCAGGTAATTGCTGGCAACATCATTGTTCGGCAACGTGGGACCCGTTTCCATCCAGGGCCCAATGTTGGTTGTGGCAAGGATCACACGCTGTTCGCTAAAGCCGATGGCAAGGTGGAATTTATTACCCGGGGTCCAAACAATCGCAAGTACGTTCAGGTGGTGAGCGCCTGAGTGCGGCGACAGCCGGAACTCTTAAAGCCTCGTCAGTGACGGGGCTTTTTTATATCCGGTGATCGGTAAAGGATAAATACCAGTGAAGTTTGTAGATGAAGCGTCAATAAAAGTTGAAGCGGGCCGGGGTGGTAACGGTGCGGTCAGCTTCAGGCGGGAGAAATATATCCCCCGCGGCGGCCCCGATGGCGGTGATGGTGGCGATGGTGGCAGTGTTTATCTGGAGGCGGATAGTTCGCTGAATACCATGATTGATTACCGATATCAGCGTCAGCACAGAGCTGAAAGCGGCAGGTCCGGCGCCGGCAAAAACTGCACGGGACGCAGCGGCGAAGATCTGATTTTGAAGGTGCCGGTTGGTACTACCGTCATTGACGAAGATATCCAGGAAGTGATGGGAGACCTGCGGGTGGCGGGGGAGAGGTTGCTGGTTGCGCGGGGCGGCTTTCATGGACTAGGCAATACCCGGTTCAAGTCCAGCGTAAACCGTGCACCCCGGCAGACCTCCCCGGGAAGCGAAGGTGAAACTCGTCAACTGAAGCTGGAACTGCGTATGCTGGCAGACGTTGGTCTGTTGGGATTGCCAAATGCCGGAAAGTCTACCTTTGTCAGCGCGGTTTCCGCAGCAACACCGAAAATAGCCGATTATCCCTTCACGACGCTGATACCGAGTCTCGGCGTGGTGCGTGTTGAAGCGCATCGCAGTTTCGTCGTGGCCGATATTCCCGGTCTCATCGAAGGTGCATCTGAGGGCGCAGGGCTGGGAATTAGATTCCTGAAACATTTGACCCGCAATCGTATTCTGCTGCACCTGGTAGATATCGCACCGCTGGATGGTAGCGACCCCGCCGAGGCTGCGGCTTCGATTATCAGGGAGTTGGAGGCGTTTAGCCCGACGCTCGCCGAGCGCGAACGCTGGCTGGTATTGAACAAGGCAGATCTGCTGGATTCGACTGAGATGGACATCCGCCGGGAGCGGATCAAATCCGAGTTGGATTGGCAGGGACCTTGCTACGAAGTGTCGGCGGTGAGCCGAGCCGGTCTCGATTTGCTGTGTCAGGATTTGATGGTGCATCTTGACGAGTTGCGCATTGCTGAGGAAGAAGACCCCGAATTGCTGGAAAAGGAACGCGCCGATCAGATTTCGATGCAGCGTGAAGCCCGGGAACGAATCGAGGCTTTACGCCGACAGAAGCGGGAAGCGGCGCGCGCGGTTCGGGCTGTTGAGGAGTCCGACGACGACGAGGATGATGACGACGATGTTGAGTGGGAATATGCTCCCTGACGCGAGGTCATTTTTTCTGAAGAGATCACTGTCATGAGTGACCGGATGGCGATGGCACAGGCACAGCGAGTGGTGGTTAAGGTCGGCAGTGCGATACTGACTGCAAATGGGCTGGGTCTCGACACCCTGGCCGTTTCTGCGTTGACGGCACAAATGGCGGGCTTGCGAGCTGGGGGCAGGGAGGTGGTACTGGTCTCCAGTGGTGCGGTAGTCGCAGGCATGAGTACACTCGGTTGGCAGACACGACCACACGCGATTCATGAGTTACAAGCGGCGGCCGCGGTCGGACAAATGGGTCTGGTCCAGAGTTATGAATCCGCTTTTTCCAAATACGATCTCCATACTGCTCAGATTCTCCTCGACCACGATGACGTTTCGGCGCGAGATCGCTATCTCAATGCCCGCAGTACGCTACTGACCTTGTTGTCCCTGGGTGTCATTCCTGTGGTCAATGAGAACGACACGGTGGTCACCGAAGAAATACGCTTTGGTGATAATGATACGCTGGCGGCGTTGGTAGCCAATCTGGTGGACGCCGATCTTTTGGTGATTTTGACGGATCAGGATGGGCTGTACGAGGCTGATCCCCGGCAGAACCCGGAAGCAGCGCTTATTCGTAGCGTGAAGGCCAATGATCCGCGACTACCTACTATGGCAGGTGAGGGTTCTTCTCTGGGTCGAGGTGGAATGGTAACCAAGATCAAGGCCGCCGTTTTGGCTGCCAGATCTGGTACTCACACGGTAATAGCCAATGGACGCGTGGAGAACAGCCTCACGGGGGTTTGTGCAGGAGACTTGATCGGTACCCACCTGCACGCGACTGAGCGTCCGGTTACGGCGCGCAAGCAATGGTTGGCAGGGATGGTGCGTACCAACGGTGCTCTGCAACTGGATGCGGGCGCCACGGGCGTGGTTAAGCAGGCTGGGCGTAGTTTGTTACCGGTAGGCGTGAGCAGGGTCAGTGGTGATTTTGTGCGCGGAGATATGGTCTCATGTACCGATCCTGACGGGGTCGAAATTGCGCGCGGGCTGGTTAACTATTCCGCTGCCGACGCAGTCAGAATCATTGGGCGGAGCAGCGATGAAATAGAGTCGGTGCTCGGTTTCCGAGGGGAAGACGAGTTGATTCACCGGGATAACCTGGTTCTTGTCTGAGTAAAGGTGTTTTTGTAAGGTCCTACACCTGAGTTATCACTAACGCCGCAGTCTGCGGTCCTCAGGAATATAAGTTGCCCGACAGGAATGTGCCGGGCAACTGGCAGTATCAGGCGGAGAGAGCTTTTACCTGGGCGTTGAGACGACTCTTATGACGAGCGGCCTTATTTTTGTGAATAATACCCTTGTCCGCCATCCGATCGATCACAGGCATGGCGGCGGCGTAGGCGGTCTTGGCTTGATCAGCGTCACCGGCTTCAACAGCAGCATTTACCTGCTTGATAACTGTACGTACCAGTGATCGGAAGCTCGCATTGTGTGAACGTCGGTTTACTGCCTGACGTGCGCGTTTTTTGGCTTGTGGAGAGTTGGCCACTTATAACCTCAATTTTGTCTATGGTGCTGGATTTTTGGAGGCGCGATTATCCACATTTAGCAGGCGCGGGTCAACGTCATACGGAGATGAGTGTGCTGCATATTCGCGGCTGGTCAGCAGAAACTGGACAAAGAGAGGCACAACGAGGCTGCCCTGCGGTGTTATTATGGGCGCCACCCACTGGGGCATATGCAATCGGGCGTATCGGTATATTGTGCAGGTAGCAAGATTAGTGGCAAATAAATATGAAATGAATGAACCAGAATGGCGGACAGCACCTGTCATTCGATAAGAGAGTAGCGAGAATCGTTAAATGACTATTGAAGAGAATCCCGCCACGACAGGACGCCAGATACCGTTGTCCGGATGCCCTAATTTCCGCGATTTTGGTGGTTATCCTACCGTTGATGGACGACGGGTCAGGCAGGGATATCTGTATCGATCAGGTCACCTTGCAGCGCTCACAGATGAAGACGTCGATCGCGTGGCCGAACTTGAGATCGAATTGATTTGTGACTTCAGGCAGATAGAGGAACAGGCGCGCGAGCGATCGAGATTACCAGCCGATCCTCTACCGAGGATTGCCCCCCTGTCCATCATTCCAGGAAATTTGATGGCTCAGTTCGAAAATGAGGCCCTTTTTTCGGCCAATGACATGTTTGAATTCATGGTCGGGATCAATCGAGAGTTTGCCTTGAGCCAACAAGCCCAGTACACCGCCATGTTTGCTCATATGCTGGAAACCGATCGGGGCCGCACTCTGGTCCATTGTGCTGCCGGCAAGGATCGTACCGGTTTTGCCGCGGCTATCATCCTGATGGCGTTGGGCGTTTCCCGGGACATCATCATGTCGGACTATTTGTTGACCCAGCACTACTTCCTGCCCGAACGTGAGTTGGAGCGTATTTGCGCGAAGTATGATATTGCAACTGAACCTGCTCAGATCCGGCCTATGTTGGAGGTGCATCCGCAGTACTTGCAGGCAGCGTTGGACGCCATCGATGAAAATTTTCCTGATACCGATACCTATCTGGCCGAACATCTGGGTGTCGATCAGGTAGCCCGAGACGAACTGCAACAACGCTATCTGGAGCAATAGATTAATGGCCGAATTCGACGATATTCGTCCCTTTAATGACAGCGAGGTATCAGCTGTTATCGCCAGACTCTTGGCTGATCCAGATTTGCTGGGTACCATCGCCGCGCTGCGCCTGGATGGGCTGCACCGCGCAATACCCCCAGTGGCACGCGCCATAATCCGTTTCGCGCTGCGACGAGAATTCGGCGATGTCCTCGACGTACGCAGTTTTCAGGAGCGTGTTGAAGGCTACATGGCGAGAATGATTGCTGACACTACAGCAGGGTTTACCGTGTCAGGGCTCGACCAGATTGCGCCGGGCACCAGCTATTTGTTTTTGAGCAATCATCGCGACATTACGCTGGATCCGGCGTTTACCAACTACGGTCTATTTCACAATGGCCACAATACGGTTCGCATTGCCATCGGCGATAATTTGCTGCAAAGACCGTACGTGTCCGACCTGATGAGACTGAACAAGAGCTTTATCGTCAATCGTTCCGCGACAGCACCTCGCCAGATGCTCGCGGCATTACGCAATCTTTCCAAATACATACGACTTTCCGTGCTGGAAGATGGCGAATCAGTCTGGCTGGCGCAGCGGGAAGGGCGGGCGAAGGATGGTCTTGACCGCACCGAGCCTTCTATTATCAAGATGCTTGGTATGAGCATGGACAAGAAGGGCGGTCAGACGCTTGCCGAGCACGTGCGCTCACTGCGTATAGTGCCGGTTGCGGTCTCCTATGAATTGGATCCCTGCGATGCCCTGAAGGCTGCTGAACTTTGCGCCCGAGACATTCATGGCAGTTACGACAAGGGAGAGGATGAGGATGTTCAGTCAATTGCCGCTAGCATCAGTGGAGATAAGGGCGCGGTGCACGTTGCCTATGGGACTCCCCTGACCGCTGACTTTCAAACGCCAGAGGATGTTGCAGCCGCTGTGGATCGGCAAATTCTGCGCAATTATCGCCTCCACCCCTCCAATTACATCGCTTATCAGATCACTACGGGGACACTGCCTGATATCGTGCTTCCCGGCGAGACCGAGCGTTTTAATCTGGCTGATCACAGCGGTGGGATCGCTGATTTTGAGACGCGTCTGAACCGGATTCCGGAGGCACATCGGCCATACTTTCTGCGCATCTATACAAACCCCGTGCTGGCAAAACTGGGTCAGTTGGGCGCATGACAATCGAACGCATACCCGAGAACACCTGATTGTTGCAGGACGCCCTCAAGGATCGCATCCGCGATGCCTATAAACGCCTGATCGAGGAAAAGTCATTGCTTCCCCGCTGGGGTCAGCGTGTGATGATTGCAGAGATAGCCAACACCCTGGCGCGGATAGGACAGGCCGGGGAAGAGGGCGAGCCCCACTGCGTTATTGAGGCCGGCACAGGAACCGGTAAAACCATAGCCTACGCGGTGGCAGCGATTCCCCTCGCCCAGCACCTTGAAAAGAAACTTATCGTGGCGACCGCCACAGTTGCTCTGCAGGAGCAGTTTGTCTTTAAGGACCTGCCGGACATTCGTGCCCACAGCGGATTGGTTTTCAGCTTTGTTCTGGCCAAGGGACGCCGGCGTTATGTGTGTCTCAGTAAATTGGACAAGATACTGCAGGATGCCGGCGGTGGCGTGCCCATGCCTTTGTACCCAGATGAAGTGGTTGCACCTTCGGCGACTGAAGCGGTGCCGGTCTATAAGGAAATGTTGTCAGAACTGGCGACTGGCAGTTGGGATGGTGACCGGGACAATTGGGACAGGGAACTATCCGACAATGTCTGGTTTGGCGTCACTACTGACCACGCGCAATGTACCGGGCGGCGCTGTGCCAATATATCCCAGTGTGCTTTTTTCAAGGCCCGGGATCGGCTGAACGAGGCTGATGTCATCGTCACCAACCACGATCTGGTGCTTTCCGATCTTGGTCTGGGGGGCGGAGCCATACTACCGGCACCGGAGGACAGTATTTATGTCATCGACGAGGGGCATCACCTACCGGATAAGGCCCTTAATCATTTCAGTGCATTTTGTCGATTGAGCACCACGCTGGGCTGGCTGGAGGATATTCAATCGCAGTGGAGTGCCTGCGCGGTGAGATTGCAGGAACAAACCGAACTGACCCGTCAACTTGAGCTCTTGTCACCGTTGGCAGAGGACATTGCACAGAGTCTTCAGGTGGTGCACAACGTGGTGGAAGAACTGATCGATGATGCCGTACCCACGGAATATCCCTCCGATTATCATCGCTTTCCTCTGGGTCACGTACCTGTAGAACTGCAGGGTTTGTCCCAGGGTCTGGCCTCCCGATTCAGCGATTTTTCCCAGCGCCTGCAGAGTTTGAGTAAGCAGTTTGAAGATTACCTGGAAGCTGACGTGCTGGTGGCGGAGCGCTCAGATCTGGAAGGGTGGTATTCGGCCTTTGGCGCTATGTTTACCAGAGCACAAGGTAACGTTGAGCTGTGGGAGGAGTTTTCTGTGAGCGGCGAGGAGGATAATCCTCCCAAGGCGCGGTGGATAACCACGCTGGAGAGCCCGCAAGGTGTGCGTGCTTACGAATTGCGCTGCAGTCCAATTCTGGCCGCGCAAACCCTGGAGGAAAATCTGTGGAGCCGGGCCAGTGGATCGGTTGTCACCTCAGCAACACTGACGGCCCTGAACAGTTTTGACCGCTTCAAAGCCCGCTCTGGGATTCCTGAGTCAAGTGTATTTAAAGTTGTACCCAGCCCCTTCCATTACGAGCGTGCCACGTTCTCCGTTCCCGCGATGACGTCTGATGGCGGTGCCCCGGAACAGCACACCGCGGAGTTGGGTGAAATAATCCCGGACCTGGTAGAACTGGATGCGGGGACGTTGATTCTGTTTTCTTCCCGGCGCCAGATGCAGGCTGTGTATGACCTACTGCCATCCGAGGTCAGGTCAATCACTCTGGTGCAGGGTGAGTACAGCAAGCAGGAGACGCTGCGTCGCCATAAGCAGGCATTGGACGAGGGACGCGGCAGTGTCATCTTTGGCTTGGCCAGCTATGCGGAGGGGGTTGACCTTCCCGGGCTTTATTGTACCCATGTCATCATTGCCAAGTTACCTTTTGCGGTACCGGACAACCCTGTAGACGCGACGCTGGGAGAATGGATTGAATCGCAGGGTAAAAATTCATTTATGGAAATCAGTGTGCCTGATGCTGCCCTTAGAATTGTGCAGGCCAGTGGTCGCTTATTGCGGACGGAAGATGACACTGGCCGGGTTACGTTATTGGATAGGCGCGTTGTGACCCGACGTTATGGCCGTGCCATTCTGGACTCGCTGCCACCATATCGGAGAGAAATAGCATGAGTGATCGTCGGTTCATGCTGGGGTCACTCTTGATAGACCTCGAATGCGAAATGCGCTCGTTACAACTGTGGGTCGAGGAGACCCCCTCTCCCGAGGCCCTGCAAAGTAAGGAACCTTTTTGTATTGATACGCTTAACTTTGATCAGTGGTTGCAGTTTGTGTTTCTGCCAACGCTACACTTTTTATTGGAAAGCGATGCTGAATTACCCGAAGAGTGTAGTGTGACGCCAATGGCGGAGGAATATTTTGGCTCGACAGCTCCTGGCGTATTGTCCAGTTTGCTGCGAATTGATGAGTTACTGACCGGGGGTGACGTCTGAGTGGTGGGTATGCCGCCACTGGTGGTCCTGTGGCCATTCCTTTGTTGTCAGTGAAGGGTTGGGTTGTCTGATTTTTGTGTGGACTCTGTATCGGAGCTGGTGTCGGCCTGGTTTTCCACGTGATGCCGCAGCCTGTTCACGACGCGCGTCATAACCTCTATTGTCTGGCTGATCTGATCCAGTGCTATCAGTATAGTTTCACTTTCATCTGGTGACTTATTCTCACTCATCTAATTTTCTCCCGGGCCACTGGGTCGGTGGCAACATATACTAGTCCCAACTCAGTGCTCCACCGGTCTGGTATTCGATCACCCGGGTCTCGAAAAAATTCTTTTCCTTGCGTAAATCCATAATTTCAGACATCCATGGGAAGGGGTTCTCCACACCCCGGAACTGTTCCGGTAACCCCAGTTGTGAAAGCCTGCGATTGGCGATGTATTGCAGATATTGTTCCATCATCGCAGCATTCATACCCAGAACCCCACGCGGCATGGTATCCCGCGCGTATTCAACCTCCAGTTGGGTGCCCTCGAGGATCATGTCTATCGCTTCTCGCTGAAACTGCTCAGTCCATAGGCCGGGATTCTCGAGCTTGATCTGATTGATGACGTCTATGCCGAAATTCAGGTGCATGGATTCATCGCGCAAAATGTATTGAAACTGTTCTGCCACGCCTGTCATTTTGTTGCGCCGGCCCATGGACAATATCTGCGTGAATCCACAATAGAAGAAGATACCTTCAGTCACTGCGTAGAACCCGATCAGGTTTCGTAACAACTCCTGGTCACTCTCCGGCGTCCCGGTGGTAAACGCCGGGTCATTGAGTTTGCTGGTGTGGGCGAGGCTCCAGGCTGCTTTCTGCGCAACTGAAGGTACCTCGCGGTACATATTGAACACCTCGCCCTCGTCCATGCCCAGGGATTCGATGCAGTATTGGTAGGCATGGGTATGGATGGCTTCCTCAAAGGCCTGGCGCAGCAGGTACTGGCGACACTCAGGATTGGTGATGAGCCGATAAATGGCCAGCACCAGATTATTCGCCACCAGGGAATCTGCGGTAGAAAAGTAACCCAGACTGCGCATGATGATGCGTCTCTCATCTTCGGTGAGCGCGTCTGCACTCTTCCAGGTGGCGACGTCGGCGGTCATGTTGATTTCCTGGGGCATCCAGTGATTGGCGCAACCATCCAGGTACTTCTGCCAGGCCCAGTCATATTTGAAGGGAACCAGCTGATTCAGATCAGCACGGCAATTGATCATGGCCTTGTCTTCGACACGTACCCGTTCTGCGCCAATATCTACCTCGGCTGTGGGTGCAGGGTCAGAGATGACGGGGTTGGGCGCTGTGCTGACCGGCTGTAATGGATCTCGTGCCGGCGGCGTAACCGGTTCATATACCGGTGCAGTTGGGGGCAATAGCACTGGAGCTGCGGTCTGTGCCAATGATGCCGGCGGATGGCCCGATTCCTGACCGATCACGGCCGAAGAGGGTAGTGGGCTTTCCTCCTGATGATAGTCATCCCAGCTGAGCATAATGTGATTCTCTTGTTGTATTAGGTTAGTTAAAACGCAGCCATAGTGATCGCGGCTATCACTGACAGGCTTCGCAGTCCGGGTCGTCCAGCGAGCAGGCCATTGGCACCGGTGCCGGTTCCCCACTTCCGGAACTAACGGCATTAAGTTGCCCCGTATCTATGGTGGACTTTTCAGTACCCGTTGCCGCCAGCGAGCGCAGGTAGTAAGTTGTTTTCAGACCGCGGAACCATGCCATTCGGTAGGTGATATCCAGTTTTTTCCCGCTGGCGTTATTGATGTAAAGATTCAGCGATTGCGATTGGTCGATCCACTTCTGGCGTCTGCCGGCGGCATCCACCAGCCAACGTGGTTCTACCTCGAAAGCCGTGGCGTATATCGACTTAATTTCAGCCGGGATACGATCGATTTTTTGCACGCTTCCCTCGTAGTACTTGAGGTCATTGACCATGACGCTGTCCCAGAGATCAAGGCGCTTCAGTTCCTCTACCAGGTGTGGATTGACCACGGTGAACTCACCGGAGAGATTGGATTTAACAAACAGGTTTTGGTATGTCGGTTCAATTGACTGGGCAACACCGGTGATATTGGCAATGGTCGCCGTTGGCGCAATTGCCAGCACGTTGGAGTTCCTCATCCCCTGGGTGCTGATCAATTCTCTTAACAGGCCCCAGTTCATGGTCGTGCTGCGATCTACCTCGATGTAATCGGCACCCCGTTCTCGAGCGAGAATATCCAGCGAATCGATGGGTAGTATCCCCTGGCTCCAGAGGGAACCTTCGTAACTGTCATAGTGCCCTCTCTCAGCCGCCAGTTCGCTCGATGCCTTGATTGCAAAGTAACTCACGGCCTCCATGGAGCGATCGGCAAATTCCACAGCAGCGTCTGAGGCGTAGGGAACTCGCTGTTTGTACAGGGCATCCTGAAAACCCATGATGCCGAGCCCAACCGGGCGATGTTTGATGTTTGATTGTCGGGCCTGAGGAACAGCGTAGTAATTGATGTCTATGACATTGTCGAGCATGCGAACGGCGGTGCGCACAGAGCGCTCCAATTTGGCCAGATCAAGCCCATACTCGCTGGTGTGTTGACTCAGATTGATGGAGCCAAGGTTGCAAACAGCGATTTCATCGGCACTGGTGTTCAGGGTAATTTCGGTACACAGATTGGAAGAGTGCACTACGCCGGTATGCTGCTGCGGAGAGCGCAGATTGCAAGGATCTTTGAAGGTGATCCAGGGATGGCCGGTTTCAAAGAGCATACCCAGCATTTTGCGCCACAGATCTTCCGCCTTTAGGGTCTTGTACAAGGCAATGCCGCCGTTGCGGGTCATTTCCTCGTACTCCGAATAACGCGCCTCGAAAGCTTCTCCGTACAGGTCATGGAGATCCGGTGTATCGCTGGGTGAGAACAGGGTCCAATCGCCGCCATCAAAGACGCGTTTCATGAACAGGTCGGGTACCCAGTTCGCGCTGTTCATGTCGTGCGTACGACGTCGGTCGTCGCCGGTGTTTTTACGCAGCTCAATAAATTCCTCGATATCCAGGTGCCAGGTCTCCAGGTACGCACAGACTGCACCTTTGCGTTTGCCACCCTGGTTGACGGCCACGGCGGTGTCATTGACCACCTTGAGGAAGGGCACCACCCCCTGGGATTTTCCATTGGTGCCCTTAATATAGGCTCCCAGGGCGCGTACTGGGGTCCAGTCGTTACCCAGTCCTCCAGCCCATTTGGACAGCATGGCATTGTCCTGAATTGCGCCATAAATTCCGTATAAATCATCGGGCACGGTCGTGAGGTAGCAGCTGGATAACTGTGGGTGCAGAGTGCCGGCGTTAAACAGGGTTGGTGTGGAGCTCATATAATCGAAGGACGATAACAGGCGGTAAAACTCGATGGCGCGATTGGTTTTGTCCGCTTCCTTGACGGCCAGTCCCATGGCCACGCGCATGTAAAACAGCTGCGGCAATTCGAAGCGGACCTCGTCCTGATGAATAAAGTAGCGGTCGTACAGAGTCTGCAAGCCGAGATAGGTAAATTGTAAATCCCGACCTGCTTCCAGTGCTTGGCCCAGCGCGTCTAGATCGAATTGCTGCAGATCCGGATCCAGTAGCTGGTGGCCAATACCGGTTTCGATATAAACCGGGAGGGCCCGCTTATAGTAGTAGCTCATATCTGACTGGGTCGCGGAGTCGGCAAGACCCAGAAAACCCAGCGCTTCACTGCGCAAACTATCCATAAGGAGACGAGCGGCGACGTAGGAATAATTGGGGTCGCGTTCGATCATGGTACGGGCGGTTATAACCAGCGATTGATTAACCTCAGCAGCTGGCACCCCATCATAGAGATTGGACAGTGCTTCTTCGAGAATGGCTGCGCCAGCGACATCCGGTAGTCCGGCGCAGGCTTCGCTGACGACCGTCTGTAATCGTGGCAGGTCCAGCGGTATGCGGCTGCCGTCGGGCCGGGTTATGGTCAAGCCGCTGTTACCGGCACTCTGTTCTGAGTCAGCACCGATGTTTTGCTCCCGGTTTCGCTCTGCACGCAGGCGGGCGTGTTCCTCGCGATACAGCACGTAGTCCCGAGCAATTTTTTGCTCACCTGATCGCATCAGTGCCAGTTCGACCTGGTCCTGAATATCTTCAATGTGGAGTGTGCCCCCTGAGGGCATGCGTCGCTTGAAAATGTTCGTCACCTGTTGGGTGAGTATGGCGACTTTCTCATGAACTCGGCTGGACGCAGCGGCTGCTCCCCCCTCAACGGCAAGAAATGCCTTGGTCATGGCGATGGATATCTTGTCGTCGGTATAGCCAACTACCGATCCGTTGCGCTTTATGACACGCAGTTGTCCGGGGGCAGTGGCGGTCAGGCTGGATTGATTGCTCATGCTCTGGTTGAGTGCGGCTGATGAGTCGCCGGCCTGTGAATTGGTAGGTTCTATCTGCATGAATGCTCCGTAAAATGTGTCGCTGCTGGTTCAGCGCCGGTAGGCCGGCAGAGGGGCATCTGCCCCAGTATTTCAGTTAAATGAAACTCAGCCTGGGTTGGGAATCCACTCTTTGTGATTCAGACGGATCGGCGCTTATGTTTATACGTTTTGTGGCTGTCGTGCGTCGACCATAAACCCCAATATATTGGGGTTTATGTCAAAGATGACACAAGATAGTGCGGTATGATGTGGATTGCAAGAGCCAAAAGCTGGGTTTTTCCTGTGGATAAACTGGGGGTAAAAATGGGGTCGGTGACTACTAACCCCACAGGCCTTGCAACACGGTTTTCGGGCCTTGGCATGGAGCACTCAAGCTGGCCGCAGTAATGAAAAAAATGAGAGTTTTTTGTCAGTTCTGTTCGCAGCAAATTCTTTTAAAGGGTGGTTGCTTAGCTGCGCTCGAAGACGGGTGGTTCAGCTGTATTCAGCCTCAGGTTTATCTCTTCGCCGGGATTGAAGTTGTGTGCCCAGTTCAGGGAGGAGTCGATCAAAGCTCCGCTGTTGAGGCGAAGTTTGTAGTAGGTCGCGTTACCGGAAAATTCCTTCGATACAATCATCGCAGATACAGGGCTGGATAAGTCAGGGATACTATCTTCGGGCCGCAGTAGTACTGCTACCGGTGTGCCAGGTACCAATTCAGTCGCCAGGGAAAGGTTGATGTCTCCGAGCTCTGTTTCGATAGACTGAGGTGCTGTAACCACGCCATCGATCATGGAACCCCGACCGATAAAGGTCGCAACCAGTGCATTGGCCGGACGTTGATATAGATTATGTGGGCTGTCCCACTGTTGCAAAATGCCGTCGTGAATCACGCCGACGCGATCGGCAAACGTAAAAGCCTCTGCCTGATCGTGGGTTACAAGAATGGCAGATGTGCCCCTTGATTTCAGAATGTCGCGAACCTCCAGGGCCAATTGATTTCGCAGGTCGGCATCCAGATTGGAAAAGGGTTCGTCGAAAAGCAACAGAGCTGGACGAGTGGCCAGTGCACGTGCCAATGCTACCCGCTGTTGTTGGCCCCCGGAGAGCTGGTGGGGATAGCGGTCGGCCAATTCACAGAGGCGTGTCAGCAACAGCATTTCGGCTAGCCGTTCATCCTGTTCAGGGCGTGATAGTTTGCTCAGGCCAAAGCGAATATTGGCTGCCACGGTCAGGTGCGGGAAAAGAGCGTTGTCCTGGAACACCATGCCGATGCCACGTTGTTCCGGCGGTTGCTGCATACCAGCTCTGGACAGGAGAGTACCGCTTAAACTGAGTTCACCTGCAGAGATTTCCTGAAACCCGGCGATGGCACGCAGAATTGATGTTTTGCCACAGCCGCTGGCACCCAGCAAGCAGGCAATTTCACCCGGCGACACATCAAAAGAAAGACCGCTGATGACGGGGGTCTCACCATAGCTGATGCGGATGTTGTCAACGCTTAGCATAGCTGGACTTTAGTGGGCTTCCAGCAGAAATTCCATCAACGCTTTTTGCGCATGCAGCCGATTTTCTGCTTCATCCCAAATCACGGAATCCTCGGCATCAATTATCTCTGAGTCGATTTCCTCACCCCGGTGAGCGGGCAAACAATGCATCACCAGTGCATCTCTGGCGGCATTGGACATCAGGTCGGAGCTGACTTTGAAGCCCGCAAACGCCTGTTCCCGGGCGTGCTGTTCTTGTTCTTGCCCCATGGATGCCCACACGTCCGTAACCACCAGGTTAGCGCCGGTGACAGCGGCCCTGGCGTCGTTGGAAATGGCTACCCGGGATTGATTGGCCGCGACCAGGCCGCTGTCAGGTTCGTACCCGGGAGGGCAGGCAATGCGCAGCTCAAAATCGAATTGCCGTGCGGCATTGATGTACGAGTGACACATGTTATTGCCGTCACCAACCCAGGCTACTGTGCAGCCCTGAATATCTCCGCGATATTCACGGTAGGTCTGCATGTCTGCCAGCAACTGACAGGGGTGGACATAGTCCGTGAGGCCATTGATGACCGGAACTTTTGAATTGGCGGCGAAGCGTTCCACAATGTCATGACCGAAGGTTCGAATCATTACGATATCAACCATGGAGGAGATTACGCGGGCGGAATCTTCAATCGGCTCTCCCCGTCCCAGTTGCGTACCCTGTGGTGACAAGTACATGGCATGGCCGCCTAGCTGTGCCATCCCGGCCTCAAAGGATACGCGGGTGCGGGTGGATGCTTTTTCGAAGATCATCGCTAGCACCCGGTTATTAAACGGGGCTGACTCGGCTAGCTCGAGCTGCCGGGCCTTCATTTCAATGGCGCGACCTATGATGTCGCGCAGCTCACGGGGGGAGCAATCCAGTAGGCTGAGAAAATGTCTGACGGCCATTTCAGTCGGCCAAACCGTTATTTGCGAGCATGATTCAGGCTGCTTTGTTATCGCTGGCCAATGCCAGAACTAGTTCGCTGACAACGTCTACGATCTGACTGGCTTGCTGCTCTGTGAGCACCAGAGGCGGCAGCAGTCTGACGACATTCCCGGCGGTAACATTGATCAATACGCCTTTGGCAATGGCTTCAGCGACGAGGTTGCCGCAGTCTATTGACAGCTGTATGCCGATCATCAGTCCCCGGCCCCGGATGTCTCTCACTAATTCGCAGGATCCTAATCGATCCTGGAGTGACGACATTATTTGTTCTCCTCTAGCCTGAGCGTTGGGGATGATGTCCTCTGCTTCCAGCGTGTCCAGTACGGCTAGTGCAGCCGCGCAGGCCAATGGGTTGCCACCGAAGGTTGAACCGTGCTTGCCTGGCTTCATAACGTCATTCGCTTGTCCGGCCACCAGACAGGCCCCGATAGGCACTCCATTGGCCAGTCCTTTAGCCAGCGTGACCACATCGGGTTGGACGTCATCTTGCTGGCAGCGCAGGAACGAGCCGGTGCGCCCGATTCCGGTTTGAATTTCGTCCAGCATCAGCAGCCAGCCACGTTCGGTACAAAGTTCTCGCAGCCCCTGCAGGTACTCGGAATCACAGGTGATCACCCCACCCTCGCCCTGGATGGGTTCGATAAGCACAGCGACAATGTCCGGATTGTTTTGGCCGATATGTCGCAGTGCCTCAAGGTTATTGTAAGGTGCGCGTACAAAGCCTGATACCAGGGGCTCAAACCCCGCCTGAATTTTTCGGTTACCGGTGGCTGACAGGGTCGCCATGGTGCGACCGTGAAACGCGCCTTCGGTTACAATGATGCCTGGCTTGGTGATACCTTTACCATGACCGTAAAGCCGCGCGGTCTTGATGGCGGTCTCATTGGCCTCAGCACCGGAATTGGAAAAGAAGCAGCTGTTCATGCCAGTAAGAGCTGTCAGGCGACTGGCGAGTACCTGCTGGTGTCCAATCTGATACAGATTGGAGGTGTGCAACAGCTTTCCCGCCTGCTCAGAAATCGCCCGAGTGATAGCCGGGTGCGCGTGTCCGAGTACATTGACCGCCAAACCGCCTACCGCATCGAGGTAGCGATTACCGTCGGTGTCGAACAAATAGCTTCCCTCGCCCCGTTCGAAAGACAGTTGCAAGCGGTTGTATGTGTTCATGATCGCGTTGTCATTCATCGCGAGTTGGCCCCCATAAACGCAAAAAGGCAGCGCGAGCTGCCCGTCAAGAAGAGCGATCTTAACGATAAAACCCTACCATAGCAATGTTCTAAAGGCCCTGCAGGGCTGCTGTTGCAAGGGGTTGAGTGGCAGGTGATGGGGTGGGGCGTGACAATAGGTCGCACGAAGTAAATGAGAGAATGGCGTAATTGATTATTTTTTGTAGCAAACTGTGTAGAATGTGCGGCCCCGCCTGACAACGGCCGGGACGATGAACAGAGCAACAGACAGGCGATATCATGGAAATAATGGATACACTCCGCGATCAAATCGAGAACAACCCCATCATCTTGTATATGAAGGGGTCGCCCAATCAGCCACAGTGTGGGTTTTCCGCGCGCACCTCCCAGGCTCTGATGGCGTGCGGAGAGCGGTTTGCCTACGTGGACGTACTGTCGAATCCTGATATTCGTACGCACTTACCGACCTATGCAAACTGGCCTACTTTCCCCCAGCTTTGGATCGACGGTGAGTTGGTTGGCGGCTGTGACATTGTGATGGAGATGTATGAGAACGGTGAGCTCCAGACGATGATCAAGGAATCAGCTGCCGGTCGAGAGACCGAAGAGGCCTAATTTCAACTGCCCGGCACCAGTTCGGGCGTAAATGAAAATGGTGTTGATAACCATTCTCATTTGCATTAAAGTTTCGGTCAGTTAAATGTGACCGGAATGGTTGTCCATGTTGCTCCGAAGTATTTCTGCATCCACGCTGCTTGCCTGTTGCGTGGCGAGCGCCTGGGGCGTTGAGCAAAGGTCCAACGCACCGGTGTTGGAAACAGTACATATAATCGGCAGCCGGGAAGATGCCTACCTTATAGCCGGTTCCAGTGATGTAATCGATAGCGCACAGCTCGCTCGTTTCGAGTACACGGATATACACCGTATTCTCGCCACGGTCCCTGGTGTGTACCTGCGTGATGAAGACGGCTACGGCCTCCGTCCCAATATCAGTATCCGCGGCACCTACGCCGATCGCAGCGGCAAAATTACCTTGATGGAAGATGGCGTGCTTATTGCGCCGGCTCCTTATACCGCCTCGTCTGCTTATTACTTTCCTACCACCGGTCGATTGAGTGGAATTGAAATCCTCAAGGGTGCGGCGGCCATAGAAAACGGTCCCTACACCATCGGCGGTGCGATCAATTTGCTCAGCACGCCAATTCCTCTGGAGCAGAGCGGCTCTGTCAAACAGGAATTCGGAAGTGATAACAGTTATCGCCTCCACGCCACCTACGGCGATTCCAGTGAACAGTTTGGCTATTTGGTGGAAGGTTACAGCCAGGGCTCTGACGGCTATGCGGACATAGCGGGTAGTAGTCGCCAGACCGGTTTCAAAAAGGATGATGTGCTGGTCAAGTTGCGTGCCAACAGCAGCCATGGTGCAGCAGTGTTTCAGCAACTTGATTTGAAGCTGCAGTACTCAGAAGAAAATTCCAATCAGACATATGTTGGCCTTACCGCAGCGGATTTCAAACGTGCACCTGAGCAGCGCTACGGTCTTACCCGCAGAGATAATATGGCCAATCACCATAGCGGAGCCACTCTCAGCCACTTTGCTGATTTCGGCAACGGGCTCTCAGTGGCCTCCACCGGCTATTATCACGAATTCGCTCGTAACTGGTACAAGGTGGATAAAATTGATGGTGAGGGTATTGATGAGGTCATTCTCTGCGCCGATGGTATTTCCTGCGATAGCTTAAGTACCTCTTACGGCAGTTACACACCCGTCCATGCAACGGCGGTTCTGCGCGGTGAAGCACCTGCCGATGTATACCTTAAGAATAACAACCGTAGTTATATTTCGAGGGGTGTTCAGACAACTCTCCAGTACGAAACATTTGTGAATGATTGGCAGCACGATTTCAAAATGGGGTTGCGTTACCACGAAGACAGCGAAGCCCGTCAGCAACCTGTGGATGTCTATCACCAGACCGACAGCGGTGGCTTCGGACTCGCCCAGGCTGGGACTGCTCCGCGATCAGCAAAATCCTCTCGAGCGCTTTCCTGGCACCTGGTCGATAGCATTTCGGTCGGGGACCTGACCCTGTCCCCTGGTGTGCGGATTGAGGATTACGTCATTGCTGGTGTAAGCAACCGGGAAACGCTTTATGGCATGGGAGCGCTGTTCCAGGTCAACAGCGAGGTGCAACTGTTAGCCGGCATTTATGAAGGTCATTCGCCATCATCTTCCGATGCCAGCACACCTGAGACGGCGCGGAACTATGAACTGGGATTGCGCTACGATACTGGTAACGGCTTTGGTGAACTGATCGGGTTTTATAGCGATTACGACAATATCATCGGCGTATGCACCAACTCTGGCGGCGCCGGCTCCCAGCGGTGCGATGCTGGAGATACTGAGAATGGTGGGGCGGCTCTGGTCAAGGGGGTTGAAGCACAGTGGGGCGGTGAGTGGCAGTTGGGTGGGGAATACACGCTGCCTTTCCAGGTCAGTTACACCTACACGGATTCAGAGTTCAAAACCAGTTTTTATGGTAAATCGGTCTGGGGGGAAGTCACTTCGGGTGACAGCCTGCCGAATATTCCACAACATCAGGCGTCGGTGACAACGGGTATTGAGTCTGGAACCGGATGGGGTGTAAATCTGGGGCTGACCATTTCCAGTTCCGCCTGCAGCACAGCGGCCTGTCATCCGCATGAGTCTCTGGACAGTTACTTCACGTTGGATGCGTCCGGCTTTTATGAGTTGAGCGCTAAGATGCGCCTCTACGTAAATGTGGCCAATCTATCAGATGCGGAAGATCGCATCGTCAGTCGCGAGCCCAAGGCCGGTGCCCGAGGCTTGCGCCCGAGGAGTTACACCGTCGGGCTGCGATACGACTTCTGATATCCTCGCGCGGCTCAGGCCGCTGCTTCAGAACGAGGCCCTACGTACTGTGCAGCGGGCCTGATCAGGCGGCTCTGGGGCCTGAACTCCAGACAGTGGGCCACGTATCCAAAAACACGTGCCATCGCGAACATCGCGGTGAAGTAATGACTGGGAATACCCAGTGCGTGGAAAACAGCACCCTTATAAAATTCGACGTTTGCTCTTAGCGGTCGCTCCGGCTTTTCCAGCTCAATAATGCAGGCATCCTCGATGGCTTCCAGCGTAGCTAATAAGCGCTGGCTTTCTCCATCCCGACATACGAGACGTGCCATGGGTTTGAGGATACGGGCGCGCGGATCTACCACGCGGTATTCCCGATGGCCCATGCCCATGATACGGCCGCCGTTCGCAATGGTTTGACGTACAAAGTCATGTGCGGCCTCCGGGCTGCCCACTGCCGCAGCCATCTCCAGAGCGGCCTGGTCCGCGCCGCCATGCAAGCTACCAAAAAGTGTGCCTATGGACGCGGAAATGCTTGATTGAATAGGCGCCTGGGTGCTGAGTGTCACACGCCCGGCGAAGGTGCCGGCATTGAAGCTGTGCTCCATCTGCAGGATCTGTGCCGCGTCCAGTGTGGCGACCATGGTTTCAGTTGGTTCCTGTCCATGGAGGCTACGCAAAAAGTAGCGGTGCATATTGTCATCGCTGTCTGCTGTGGAGATGATTCCACCGTTTTCCAGGTGTCTAAAGCCTGCAATAAGACTTGGAATTTTCGCGGCGATAATCAGCCCGTGGTACGCATCCAGTCCACCAAACGGTACGCCCAGTTCAGCACGAATGGTCAAGTCGAGTAGGGGGATCATCGCCTGCAACATCAGCATGGGGTGGGTAGTTGTCGGGACCGCAGCTAACATGGCCTGTTCGCCGTGTGTAAGCTCGCGGTGTGCCCGCAGAAACCCGGAAAGTGCTGCCTCCTCATCCGCGGAAGGGAAGTCGCCGAACAAGAGCAGCCAGGCGACCGGTAGAAAAGGCCGGTCTGCCAATTGTTCGATCGATACTCCGCGGTAGCTGAGTTCACCAATGGCGCCATCGACATTTGAGATGCTGGTTTCGCCTATTACCACGCCTGCTAGGCCTTCGGGTACGTCAACCATTCGGAGTTTCCTTTATCGTTAAATCCGAGACGCAGTATATCTGAGGCCAGGTATTAGTTAAGATAAATATATTAATATATATATTAATGGTGCTTATATGCGGATTGAGCAGCAGGAACTGCGTGTATTTGCCGCGGTGGTGGAGCAGAACGGCTTTAAGCGAGCCGCTGAATTTCTCTGTATTACCCAGTCGGCGGTCAGCCAGGCAGTGGCCAACCTCGAACGAAAACTGGAGACGCCATTGTTGCAGCGGCGGCCCCTTGGTTTGACAGACGCGGGTTCGCGGCTGTTGCGCCATGCCCAACACACGCTGCGCGAAGAGGAGCGGATGCTGGAGGATCTCCTGGAAATACGGAGGGGGGAGTCTGCCAGCCTTTCGCTGGCAATCAACAGTGTTATCAACCGGTATTACGCGCCAACCGTGGTGGCAAGGTTTTGTCGCGATAATCCCGAGGCCCGTTTACAGGTGGAGGAAATGCCGTCGCGGGAAATTATTTCTGCGGTATTGATGGGACGCGTGGAGCTGGGCATCGGGCCATTTGAAAGTCGTATGCCAGCTTTTGAGACCGAGGAGTTGCTGCGTGAGACCCGAGTGCTAGTAGTATCCAAAAGGCACCCACAAGTTAACGCGATACTCTCCCAGCCCGGCAAAGCGCTAAAGAGTGTGCCGTTACTGGCGTCCTACATTGACGATGCCTCGCAGCGACCCGGCACCGGACGTATTCGGGAAAAATTCAGCAGGGTGTGGCTGGTGCGCAGTATCAGTCTGCGATTGGAGTTGCTCGCGGCGGGTCAGGGGGCGGGGTTTATCAGTGATCAAATTCTACTCGACGATCCCATGTGTGCTGGCCTCACGGTCATCGATAAAGCGCCCTTCGCACGAATAACGCGGTCTGTAGGGTTGTTCTACCGGCGCGATCAGGAACTGTCTGATGGCGCGCGAAAATTTATCGCAATCTGCCGGGAGGATTGGCCACGACACGTGCTCGCGGCCGGATGATCAGCTCATTTTGCTCTGCTGGTAGTTTTGCAGCCCAATTTTCTCGATCAAGCCCAATTGGGTTTCCAACCAATCGACATGTTCTTCTTCAGATTCCAGAATATCTTCAAACAATTCTCGACTGACGTAATCTGACACCGACTCGCAATAAGCTATAGCCTCGCGTAGATCCGGGATTGCCAACAGCTCGAGCTTGAGGTCACAGCGCAGCATTTCCTCTGTATTCTCGCCCACTAGCAGCTTGCCCAGGTCCTGCATATTGGGAAGGCCCTCGAGAAATAATATGCGTTCAACCAGCTTGTCCGCATGCTTCATCTCGTCGATGGATTCCTCATACTCGTGTTCAGCCAATTCTTTCAGACCCCAGTCCTTGTACATACGCGAATGCAAGAAATACTGGTTGATGGCGATGAGCTCGTTGCCCAGAACCTTATTGAGATGTTGAATGACTTTACTGTCGCCTTTCACGGTCTGCTCCTGCCGCGGGAAAAAAACTATTGTCCTTTGACACAATGTCTGTGTCAACACTAAGTAATTGATTTATTTAGTAATTATTAATGAAAATCAAAGTGATTCGCAATCGCATTACGCTACTGCAAAAGTATTGTTGTCAGAGATTGTGAAGTGTAGAGAGGAGGCTGAAACCAGGGAGGGTGTCAGCTTACGGCGTAGAAGAGCTGCTCGCTTTCGGCCTGATCCGTCAGAGTTTCGCGAACGATTTCGCGTGTCAGAATGCCGCATTTTCCACATTGGCTGGCGACGCCCAGCGTATTGCGCACGTCGCGCAATGAACTCGCTCCATCTTCGACGGCGGCGCGAATCTGGGTGTCGGTAATTCCTTTGCAGAGACAGACGTACATAGAATTAAAGTGGTATGTCACAACGATGGCTAAATGCTAATGGGAATGAGAATAATTGTCAATTACATTTAGGCCTGACATCTGCATATACCTTTAATGTTCGGTAATTTCCCGGAATTAGCCGCTACACGCCTGTCCGTCGCACCTCCATCGGGTATAATCGGCCGCCAAAATGAGGGTGATCGATGTCATTACCGTGAACATCAAAGACTACATGCAGGATCTGGGGATCAAAGCCCGGACCGCTGGAAAAGAAGTCGCAGTTGCCAGCACGCAGGACAAAAATGCGGCACTGCTGGCGACCCGTGACGCCATCGGCGATATGCGCGCAATGCTTCTTGACGCGAACGCTGAGGACATGGAGCGCGCTAGAGAGAAACAGTTGGAGCCGGCCTTGATGGACAGGCTGGAGCTGACTGACTCGCGTGTACGGGCGATGATGGATGGACTGAGCCAGGTTGCGACCCTGAAAGATCCGGTGGGTGCCATCTCTGGCTTGAGCTATATGCCAAGCGGGATTCAGGTCGGTCAGATGCGGGTTCCACTAGGTGTGATTGGCATTATTTATGAATCGCGGCCCAACGTCACTGTTGAGGCCGCCAGCGTGGCCCTCAAGTCCGGTAACGCCACCATATTGCGTGGTGGTTCGGAGGCGATATCCTCCAACCGCGCCATTGCCCAGTGCATGGCGCAGGGACTGTCAGTGGCTGGCCTGCCAGCCGGCGCCCTGCAAGTAGTGGAAACTACGGATCGCGCCGCTGTCGGGGAACTGATTACCATGTCTGAATTCGTCGATGTGATTGTTCCGCGCGGTGGCCGTGGTCTGATCGAGCGTATCAGTCGCGAGTCCTGTATCCCTGTGATAAAACACCTGGACGGTATCTGTCATGTATACATCGATGATGCGGCGGACGCTGAAAAGGCTATTGCTATTGCGGTGAACGCCAAAACTCAGCGCTACGGCACTTGCAATACGATGGAAACACTTCTGATTGCAGAATCCGTAGCGGAGACGCTGTTGCCGCCGATATGTTCTGCCTACCTGGATAAAAACGTAGAGATTCGTGGCTGTGAACGCACGCGTGAATTATGCAATCAGGCGAGCGTTGCAGCGGACGAAGACTGGGCGGCAGAATACCTGGCACCTATTGTTGCCATTCGGGTGGTGAGTGGTATGGACGAGGCAATGGAGCACATCGAGCGCTGGGGATCCAGTCACACCGATGCGATAGTCACAGAGAACCACACGCGAGCGATGCAGTTTTTGCGCGCTGTCGATTCCAGTTCAGTCATGGTTAATGCTTCGACCCGTTTCGCTGATGGCTTCGAGTATGGACTGGGCGCTGAGGTTGGAATCTCTACTGATAAATTGCATGCGCGTGGTCCTGTTGGGCTAGACGGCTTGACGTCGCAGAAGTATGTAGTGCTGGGAGACGGTCATATCCGTTCCTGATCCACACGCCAGGGCGGTGCTAGGTGGAACCTTTGATCCCGTTCATATCGGTCATATTCGTACGGCGACAGAAGCTGCCCTTAGACTGGGGGTAAGCCGACTGGACCTGATGCCCTGCCATATTCCCGCGCACAAAGAGTTACCGGGTTGCGCGTCAACACATCGGCTGGAGATGTTACAACTGGCAGTGGCGAATGAGCCGATACTGGGAATCGATGATCGGGAAATGTTGCGAAACACACCCTCGTACTCAGTAGAAAGTTGCGAAGGGCTGCGTGGGGAAATGAAATCCTTGGCACCGCTGTATTTTGTACTGGGCAACGACGCCTTCGCGCAATTTACGTCCTGGTGTCGCTGGCATGACATGCTTGCCCTTGCACATTTAGTGGTAGTAGCGCGCGCGGGGGAGTCTTTGGAATATTCCGCGGAAATGCTTCAGCTGCTGCAGGAACGCGAGGTCACGAGGGTAGCTGACACCAGTGTAAGTCCGGGAGGCTCTATTCTTCGCATGGAATTGACCCCCCAGCATGTATCCGCCACAGAGGTGCGCAGAAAGTTACAAGCTGGGGAATCGGTACGTTACCTGCTTCCCGACGACGTGATAGAGTATATAAACGAACATGGATTATATCGAAACAGCGCCGCCCAATAAAAGGATAAAGGATGACCGTGAGATTACATGAAGTCCGCTGACCTGACCGAAATAGCCGTTAGCGCCCTGGAAGAACTTAAAGCACGCCAGATCGTCACACTCGATGTAAGCCCCTTGAGCAATGTAATGGACACGCTGATTATCGCCAGCGGGACCTCTTCGCGCCATGTGAAATCACTGGCTGATAACGTGGCCATGCAATTTAAAAAGCTGGGCTCACCGGCTCTCGGTGTGGAAGGTGCAGACGTGGGAGACTGGGTATTGGTGGATCTGGGTGATGTTGTGGTGCATGTCATGCTGCCCGAAGCGCGGGATTTCTATGATTTGGAAGGCTTGTGGACAACACCCCTTGGCGGCGGATCCAGCGAAGAGTGAAAATCACTATGCACGCGGTAGGAACACGCATGCCGCAGTGGATTCAGGAGGGTTGCGATACCTATTTTCAACGTATGCCAGCCCATTTGCAGGTCATGGTGCGCGAGGTTGCCGTGGCCAAGCGGGGCCGCGAAGACAACCCTACGGTAGCCATGACACGGGAGGCGGAGCAACTGCTGAGCGGTGTCGACGATAGAGATACCGTTCTCGCCCTGGAAGTCGGAGGCAAGCACTGGAATACGGAACAACTTGCCCGGAAACTTGAGCTTTGGCAGGAAAGTGGCGGCAATGTATCCCTGCTGATCGGTGGCCCCGATGGCCTCGCCGCTGCCTGCCGGGACCGGGCTGATCAGCTATGGTCGCTGTCCCCATTAACTCTGCCACACCCACTGGTGAGGGTTATTCTTGCCGAGCAGTTGTATCGGGCTTGGACAATCACTACACATCACCCGTATCATCGTTAATTGCTGGACAGTCCTGCTGCGAGATAAATAATGGCACCGGGTGTAACACTCAAAGACCCCTACCTGGAATCTCGTCTCTATGGCGCACGTTCCGTAGCGGCGCTGATTGTGATTTTATTGCTGATGACCGTTCTCATAGCGCGCTACACCAGCCTGCAAATCGACCAGTATGAAGACTACATAACGCAGTCTGAAAAAAACCGCGTACAACTCCAGCCCGTTCCCCCCAAGCGCGGTTTGATCTATGACCGCAATGGCGTGTTGCTCGCCGAAAATCGCCCCAGCTTCGATCTGGCGCTGGTGATTGAACGGGTGGAAAACCTTGATGAAACGCTGGCGCTGCTGCGCGAGGTGGTTTCTGTTTCCGAGGCTGATGTAGAGCGGTTCAAACGATTGGTTAAAGGCCGGCGTCCCTATGAGGTGGTGCCACTGCGATTTCGACTGAGTGAAGAGGAAATCGCCCGAATCTCGGTAAACAGCTACCGGCTGCCCGGTGTCGAAATCGCGGGGCGCCTGGTGCGTCACTATCGGGAGCCAGAGGTATTTGCTCACGTACTGGGATATGTGGGTCGCATGAGTGAGAGCGATGCGGAGAACCTGGACCCCGTCAACTATCGCGGTACGCACTACGTTGGCAAGATTGGGCTGGAAAAACACTACGAAGCGTTACTGCACGGGAAAGTCGGCTACCAGAATGTTGAAACCAATGCCCACGGCCGCGTGTTGCGAGTGTTGGAACGCAGTGATCCGCTCCCCGGCGCAGACATCAGTCTGCAACTGGATGCGCGAGTTCAACGTGCGGCGGTCGCGGCGCTGGGGGAGCGTCGCGGGGCAGTGGTGGCTATCGACCCCGCTGATGGTGGCGTGATTGCGTTGGTCAGCAACCCTGGTTTTAACAGCAATCTATTCGTCAACGGTATTGGGAGCAAGGCATACAGCGAGCTGCGTAACTCACCTGATAAGCCGCTCTTCAATCGTGCCGTACAGGGCCAGTACCCACCGGGGAGTACCTTAAAACCGGTATTGGCGTTGGCGGGTCTGCACCATGGTGCGGTCAATGCTGTGAGCACAGTCTATGATCCGGGGTATTTTCAGTTACCCGGCGTTGAGCACAAATACCGGGATTGGAAGCAGCACGGTTCCTCGGTGGATCTGATGATGTCGATGGAGCAAAGCTGTGACGTCTACTATTACGACCTCGCGCACAGATTGGGCATTGATAACATTCATTCCTTTGCCGACCAATTCGGCCTGGGGCAGAAAACCAATCTCGACATTACTGCTGAGCGTCCAGGCCTGTTGCCGTCGAGGGAATGGAAAAGGCGGGTACATCAAGCCCCCTGGTATCCTGGGGAAACGGTCATTCTCGGCATCGGGCAGGGTTATATGCTTGCCACACCGCTGCAATTGGCGCAGCTGTCGGCCACCCTGGCATCCCGGGGTAAGCGTTTCCAGCCGCGATTGCTACGCGCCGTGAATGGTGAGCCGATGGATCCGATTCCACTACCCGCCGTAGAAATCGCCCCTGAACATTGGACGCTTGTGCATCAGTCAATGCGAGCGGTTGTGCATGGCGCCCGGGGAACTGCCAATCGAATCCGCGATGGACTGGAATACGAAATTGCCGGTAAAACAGGTACTGCACAGGTAGTAGGCATTGCGCAGGATGCGAAATATGACGCGGACGCTATTTCCGAGCGACACCGTGATCATGGCTTGTTTGTCAGTTTCGCACCCTTTGACGCGCCTCGCATTGCTGTGGCGGTGCTGTTGGAAAACGGCGAGCACGGCGCTTGGGCCGCTCCCATCGCCCGGGCTGTTATTGACGAGTATCTGCGGGAGACAACATTGTGAGTGGTGGCGATTATGTGAGGCAGATGCCGGAGGTATCCTCCGATCTGGCGCAGCGTAGCAGCCTCGTGCAACGTTTTCATATCGACCTGCCTCTGTTGGTGTTGTTACTGGCGCTGACGGTCTTTGGTCTACTGGTGTTGTATAGCGCAAGTGGTCAGAGCATGCCGGCCGTATTGCGGCAGGTGCGTTTTTTTGGTGTGGCCTATGTGGGTATGTTCGTGATGGCACAGATCAAGGTCCGTCAATATCAGCGCTGGGCCCCGTGGCTGTATCTGCTTGGAGGTATCTTGCTGGCGGCTGTGTTGGTGGCGGGTACTGGCGCCAAGGGTGCCCAGCGTTGGCTGAGTATCGGTGGATTCCGGTTTCAACCCTCCGAACTGCTGAAATTGATGGTGCCACTGACCCTGGCATCCTATCTCGCATCGAGGCCTTTGCCGCCCAGGTTTAAACATGTGGTTGTGAGTTTGGTATTGGTTGGTCTGCCTGGCGCGCTCATTATGTTGCAGCCTGATCTGGGTACCGGACTCATCGTACTAGCCTCGGGTCTTATTGTGCTCTTTATGTCTGGCATCGGTTGGGGGTATCTGCTGTGGGCGTTGATCCTCGCTGCCGCGTCAGCATGGCCTGCCTGGCAATTCATGCTGCACGATTACCAGAAGCAGCGAATTCTCACGTTGTTCAATCCGGATATGGATAAGCTTGGCAGCGGCTGGAACATCATTCAGTCCAAGACGGCAATTGGGTCCGGTGGTTGGCAGGGCAAGGGTTGGCTACAGGGTACGCAATCTCGATTGGACTTTCTGCCTGAGAGCCACACAGATTTTGTCATCGCTGTGCTGGGGGAAGAGTTCGGATTGCGGGGCGTGCTGATCCTGCTGGGACTGTACCTCCTGATCGTATTAAGGGGGCTTTGGATAGGGCTGCAGGCACAAGATAGTTTTGGTCGCCTCACGGCGGGGAGTATTACCCTCACTTTTTTTGTCTACGTATTTGTTAACATGGGAATGGTGTCGGGATTACTGCCCGTAGTCGGGGTTCCGTTACCGTTAATCAGTGCGGGGGGTACGTCTCTGGTAACGCTGATGGGTGGATTCGGTGTGTTGATGGCCATCAGTACCGATACTCGCAGGCTGAGATAATAGCTACACGGGCTTGTCCGGGGAAGACGAGGAGTTTGATTGATGAACAGGATGTATGCATGGCTGCGTGACACCGGAGCCCGGAATGCTTTGGGCACCCGGATTGCCGTGGGATTGCTATTTGGAATGCTCACCATGGTCAGTGGCTCCTGGGCTGAAGAAGAGCGTCCCTATGGAAATCGCGACGATGTTGACGTGCTGATCGACGAGATGGTCGCGGAGGAGGGCTTCGACAAAGCCGAGCTCAAGAAAGTTTTCTCGGAGGCACGAAAAGTACAGTCCATACTGAAATCCATCGCAAGACCCGCCGAGAAAACGCTCGAGTGGTACGAGTATCGAAAAATATTTGTGACCCGGGAGCGGGCTGCTCAGGGCGTCGATTTCATGAGAGAGAATCAGGATGCTCTTGCACGCGCTGAACTGGAACTGGGTGTGCCGGCGGAAATTATAGTGGCGGTCATAGGGGTTGAAACCCGCTACGGTCGGCTGACCGGCGGCCACCGTGTGTTGGACGCACTTGCAACGCTGGCGTTCGATTATCCAAAGAGATCCAAATTTTTTCGCAGCGAGTTAAAGCACTTTCTGGTGCTGGCGCGCGATCAATCCTTTGAGCCAGCCAGTTTAACGGGGTCCTATGCCGGCGCGATGGGACTGGGTCAATTTATGCCCAGCAGCTACCGTGCCTATGCCATTGACTTTGACGGTGATGAGACTATCGATATCTGGAATAACCCCACAGACGCCATTGGCAGCATAGCCAATTACTTCAAGGCACATGGCTGGAAAGAAGGGGAAGCCGTGGTCAGCCGCGCCACCACCAGCCAGAACTATCGTAAAGATCGCGTGAATGGCAACTTGAGACCCAGGCACACCGTGGCGGATTTGCTGGCGGCTAATATTCACCCAGAAGACAAATTGCAGGCCGAGCAGAAGGCTACAGCGCTTAGATTTGAAGGCGAGAATGGAGAGGAGTTCTGGATTGGGCTCCATAATTTTTACGTCATCACACGATACAATCACAGCTCGATGTATGCGATGTCTGTCTATCAACTCAGTGAAGAAATCAAGGCGCTGGCGGAAGCATGAAGCGAGTCGACATTCTTGTTATATGGCTGCTCGTGCTGGTAATTGGTGCCTGCAGTGCGCCGGTGCGGCGGGGTGATTGGGAGCAAGATCGCGCTCCCCCCGACCGTGTATCAGCAGCAAATATCCGTGATGCTGTGCCGCGGGCAGACCCCATTCGGAAATCGGGAAACAAAAGCCCCTATACCGTTAACGGTGTCACCTACCAGGTTATGGAGGATGCAACGGGATACAATGAGCGCGGCATAGCGTCCTGGTATGGACAGAAGTTTCATGGGCGAAAAACCTCCAACGGTGAGATATTCGATGCCTTTGGCGTCACAGCAGCACACCGGTCGTTGCCCATACCGAGTTATGTGAGGGTCACCAATCTGGAGAATCAGAGACAGTTGGTGGTACGCGTGAATGATCGCGGTCCCTTTCACGCTGATCGGGTTATCGATCTATCCTATGCCGCCGCTAAAAAACTGGGCTTTGCCGATCTGGGCACGGCCAGTGTGCAATTGGAACTGATTCCTGTCCCAGGTGTAAAAGATCTGCGAACGGCTGATGCGGGCCCGCCATGGCGTGAGGTCCCGGTCGACTCGTCCCGCGGTCGCTACCTGCAGGTAGGAGCCTTTGGTAGTCGTGAAGCCGCGCAGATACTGGTCGCCCAATTGCAGGTTTACACCAATGAATCTGTCGCCATCAGTGAGCACGGCAGCGGTGAGAACAGTTTGTTCAGAGTTCGGGTCGGCCCGGTGTCAGACGTGGGTCCGCTACTGCAGTTGCGCAACACCCTCGTTGAAGAGGGTTTTGAGACTCCGCGGTTGTTGGTCGAATGAACTGTAGTGTGGTTAGATTTTGGCTTGCAGGCGGGGATCGGTTAACATCTGCCGCCTCCCCAGCAATCCTATTAGTCCGCCGGTAAATAATAGCCATGCACAGACTTCTAACCGTTTCTCTGAATCTACTGTTCACGCTGGCGTTGTTTACGGGCGGAGCGGCCGACGCCGATGCAAAGACGGCTAAGATTCCAGCTCCACCGAGTATTTCTGCCAAGGCGTTCCTGCTCGTGGACGCACAGAGCGGCCGGGTGATTGTGGAACAGAATGCGGATGACACGCTGGCACCTGCGAGCCTGACCAAGCTGATGACCAGTTATGTGCTTTCCCACGAGTTGAATGAAGGGAATGTTCGCAACGAGGACATGGTACTGATCAGTGAAAATGCCTGGGCTCAGAACCCGATTTTTGAAGGTTCTTCGCTGATGTGGATCGAAGTTAACAAAGAGGTGCGACTCGAGGACTTACACCGTGGCATTGTAGTTTCGTCGGGTAACGATGCAACGGTCGCCGTGGCGGAGCATGTCGCCGGAAGTGAAGCTGCTTTTGCGGACCTGATGAATCAGCATGCCGCCGATCTGGGGATGAACAATACTTATTTCATCAACTCTCATGGCTTGCCGCATCCTGATCATCTCACTACGGCCAGGGACCTGGCGACGCTGGCAAAGGCGGTTATCGTTGATTACCCGGAAGAGTACAAACTTTATCAGGAGCGTGAATTCACCTACAACGGTATCAGACAGTACAACCGCAATGTGTTGATGGCAGAGGACCCCACGGTGGACGGATTGAAAACCGGACACACTATCGATGCGGGTTATTGCCTGATTGCTTCAGCCAAGCGGGGCGACATGCGCCTGGTATCGGTAGTACTGGGGACCACCAGCGAGCAGGCCAGAAAGCGGGATACGCGCAATTTGCTCAGTTATGGATTTCGGTTTTTTGAAACCGGTGAGGTGGTGAGCGCTGGTGCCGAAATCGCTACCGCCGGGGTATGGAAAGGTATAAGCAGTGAGGTAGCATTGGGTGTTGCCAATTCACTGAGCCTGACTGTGCCCCGTGGCAAGCTTGATGAGATAGAGAGGCACGTAGTTATTGACCAGATTATTGAAGCGCCCATTGCGCTTGGCGACACGCTGGGCGCATTGCAGTTACAGCTCGATGGCGAAGTTCTCGCGGATATTTCGCTGGTTGCCGTCGCCGCAGTTGCAGAGGCTGGCTTTCTGGCTCGTATCTGGGATCAGATCAAGTTGTGGCTGGCGCTATTGTTCGGCTCCGTCCAGAGCGGCCCATTAGTCGTGAACGAGTCCCCGACGGCGGACTGAAACAGGGATGGTACCCTGAATTGGACCTTCAATTGGAATAGCCCAGTGAAATCAATCGACCTGCCAGATTTCGAATTTCCGGCACATTACCCTCTGAAAATTATGGGTCGGGCCGCTCCAGATTTTACCGACCGGATCGTCGAGATTGTTGAAACCCATGCCCCGGGTTTCGATCGCACCACGATTCGTCTGCGGGATTCCAGCAAGGGTACCTTTGTTTCTCTGAATCTGGTGATCATTGCCTCAGACCGCGAAATGCTGGATGCTTTGTATGCCGAGCTAATGGGCAGCGGCCTTGTCAATATGGTTCTATGAGCTCGGGTGAGTTTGTCGTGCGCCATCTTGGCCGCTGCGATTACACAGAAACCTTCGAGGCTATGAAGGCCTTCACCGATGAACGACTCGCGGAAACAGACGACGAATTGTGGTTGCTGGAGCATAATTCGGTGTTTACCCAGGGGCAGGCGGGCAAATCCGAACACCTTTTAAACCCGGGCGATATTCCCGTTGTGCAAAGCGATCGCGGTGGCCAGATTACCTTCCATGGTCCGGGTCAGCTGGTGTTGTACATACTGATGGACTTGCGCAGGCGTGGACTGGGAGTGAGAGATCTTGTGGATATGATGGAGGCCGCGCTGATCTCGGTGCTCGATGGTTTCGGTATTGCTGCGAACTCACGGCGCGACGCTCCAGGCGTGTATGTGGCTGAGGAGAAAATTGCGCAACTGGGTTTACGGGTGCGTAGAGGCTGTTCCTACCACGGTCTTAGTCTCAATGTTGATATGGATCTCGAGCCGTTTCAGCGCATAAACCCCTGCGGTTTTCCTGGCCTGGGAGTCACCTCCATCGCTTCCTGCCTGCAGAAACCGGTTGCCAGAGAATCCGTTGAACCATTGATACTTGATGAGTTTACCCGTCGGCTGCTGTGCTGAAGCGGCCTGAACACTTAGCCACAGGTCTCGCTGCAGGTGGGGCAGCACGTGAATCCAGATTGGTCGCCTGAGCCACATCCACAGTATAATCTGCTCCCCTCACGCAACTTATTACACTCGCTACTATGATAAAAAGACTTGGATGGGGATTATTGCTCCTCATTGTTTTCCTGGGTGTTTCGCTGGTCATTAATCCGCAGGTCAGACCCAGTCACACTACCCCCTATCAAAATCTGGTCGATGAAGAACAGCGTGCCGGCCCGTCGGATAACGAGATTGTTCAGCGCCTGATATTGTTTGGCGATGCTGGCCACTCCACCATCGACCCCTGGCAGGCCAGCATGGCGGCCGTGGCCGCGCGCGCTTCACTGAGTCCTGCAAAAACCGCCATCGTGGCTCTGGGTGACAATATTTATATGCAGGGATATCCGCACAAAGATGAGGGCCAGACCGAGTGGGACGAAGGTCAGCTTGAGAGCATCTCCTATCTCGACGCACAGCTGGAAGTAGCGAAGAGATCCGGAGCCCGCCTCTACCTTGTACCTGGCAACCACGACTGGTATGCAACAGAGGTGGACAGTCAGGCGGCCCACATTGAGCGCTATGCCGAGACCCATGGGGCGGCTGTCAGATTTGAGCCCTATGAGAAGGCGGCTGAGCCCCTGCCAGAATCGGTAGATTTGCCAGGCTTGAGCTTGATATTCCTCGACAGCGAGTGGTTACTCCGCGCCGAAGGTGACACTCATGCGAGTGCGTTGGCGAGACTGGACGCGGAGATAACCCGTATTCGTAGCGAGCAAGGTAATAACCTGATCGTGGTTACTGCGCATCATCCGCTTGAGACCAACGGACCTCATGGTGGGTATCTGGCCGATTACAGTTACTGGCTGATCATGAATTTACTGTACGCGTTTACGTCGGCTGAGGAAGAAGACACCTTTAGTGATATATACAAACGTATGATTTATGCAGTTAAGGGTGTTCTCTCCAAACACCAGCGGATCATCTACGCGGCGGGACATGAGCATAGTCTTCAGGTGTTTCGCGACGGTCGCGGTCGCGGCCCGGAGTACACCCTGGTCAGTGGTGCAGCCAATAGCAACAAGGTCAGCGGGGTTTGGCACAATGAAGACACTCGATTCGCCATGGCGCGGGAAGGGTTTATGGAAATGGAAATCACCGATGAAGGTGTTTACCTGAAGGTATTTACCATTGATGGTGAGGAACCGGTGACGGGCTTCTGGCTGGATATCTGAGCCCAATGCCCGTGTCAGGGGGCCTGTTGCGCTCGTTCGAGGGCCCTGCGTATTCCCCCCGGAATGGGCGTTGACTGATCGGTTTTTCTGTTTACAAAGACATGGGTGAAGGTTCCATGGGCAGCCGCGGAAGCCTGATCCCCGGCAAATATGGCGATGCCGTATTCAACTGAGCTGGTACCGAGTCGATTGACTCTGAACCCGGCCTCAATCTTGCTGGGGTGGGCTACCGGCGTGTGGTACTGACAGTTCGACGCCACTATATAACCCACTACTTCGGCTTGCTGTATATCCATACCGCCCTCTTTGATGAGGTACTCGTTGGCCACGGTGTCAAAGAAGCCGTAATAGGTGGCGTTGTTGATGTGTCCGTAAATATCATTGTCCGTCCAGCGCGTGGTAATTTGCGTGAAGTACGAATAGTGGGCTTTGGTTTGTTCAATAGCAGTCATCGCATTAATCTTCAGTAGGCCGCCCGGTACATATTCAGGACATCTTCGCGTGCAACTGTTCGCGGATTATTGATCAACAGCCGCTGTTGAAGCATGGCCTCGTCCGCCAGCATATCAAGGCTGGACTCATCAATCTCCATCTCACTAAGTCTTGTCTGTAAGCCCATGTTGGCTGACAACTGAAGAAAGTGGTCGGCGAGAAATTCAGCCGCGTCTGTCTCCGCGCCGGTGGTCGTATGCCCAGGGCAGATAAGGGGGAGTAGTTCACTGTAGAGCCCGGCGGCGGCTGGTGCGTTAAATCGCAACACGTGGGGCAGCACCAGTGCATTACTTAAGCCGTGGGGAATATGATAGTTACCGCCAAGGGGGTAGGCCAGTGCGTGCACAGCCGCAACCGGTGCATTGGCAAACGCCTGTCCGGCAAGCATGGCACCCAGCAGCATATCGCTGCGAGCATCGATGTCGCTCCCGGAAGTGACAGCGCGTGGCAGCGCGGGAGCCATCAGCCGTAAGGCTTCGCGGGCGAGCATGTCCGACAGTGGATTCTTCAACCGAGCGCTGGTGTATGCCTCGATCGCGTGCACCATCGCATCGATACCAGTGGCGGCGGTAACGGCCGGTGGCAAACCCAGGGTCAACTCGGGGTCCAGAAGTACGGTATCTGCGAGTAGTGTTGAACTGACTACGCCTGCTTTGGTGGTGGCTCCCGTGGTTACGATAGCGACCGCCGTCACCTCTGAGCCGGTGCCTGCGGTCGTGGGAATCTGGATCAGGGGGATTCTAGGGTTTGTAACCTGATCAACGCCGTACATTTCTGACAAGGACTGCTCACCACCAAGAAGTGCGGCGACCAGCTTGGCGGTATCCATAGAACTGCCACCACCGAGCCCGATAACGCCGTCACAGTGCTCACGGCGCGCGAACTCTGCGGCTGCTAACACTGTGCTGTCCGGAGGGTCGGCCACTACATCTTCGAAAATAATATGGCTGACACCGGATTGTTCAAGACTGGCCAATGCGGGTTCCAGCAGTCCGAGCGAGACAATACCAGGATCTGTCACTACAAATGCGCGCCTAATGTTCAGGACGGCGCATGCTGCCCCACAGTTCGCTGACTGGCCGGTGCCAAAATCAACACGCCCCACAGTATTGAATTTAAAATCTGCAGACATCGAAATAGTTACCTCTTCAGCTTATCATAGCTTGCAACCGGCAGTGTAGGAACCATGACCACTTTGGTCATTATCCCACGCGCAGCAACCCCTCCTGGGCACAACTGGCCACCAGCACGCCCGCCCGGTTATAGACCCTGCTGGTACTCAGCCCCCGGGCTCCACCAACTCGCTCGCCCCGCATTTCAAACAGCAACCACTCATCTGCCCGCATGGGGGCATGAAACCACATCGCATGGTCAAGGCTACTAATCTGAGCCGAACTTTTATACTGACTGCCATGGATGAGCAAACAGGCGTCAATCAGGTAAGCGTCGGACATATAGGCCAGCAGTGCCTGATGTAACCCAGGGGTGTCGCCGATAACATCCGTGGTTTTCATCCATACATAAAAAGGTGGTGTACGCGGTTCAGGATTGCGCAGGTCCCAGGGCTCCTCCACCCGCACATCCAGATCCGTGCCCGTGACAATAACAAAATCAGTATTAGGCTCATCTGCAGCGAGGTCCCGCTGCCGCTCCGAAATAAGCTCCTCGGGGGCGGGTACTTCAGGCATTGTTGGGTAATACTCCACGCCTTCTTCAGGCTTCTGAAAGGACAGTGAACTGACTAGAATGACTTTATCTGCCTGTTTGGCCACGACCCGGCGGGAGCTGAAACTTCCCCCGTCACGTGCGATTTCGACCTCGAGTATGACCGGTAAATCAGTGGAACCCGCACGCAGAAAATAAGCATGCTGTGAGTGAACGAGGCGATCTTCAGGTACGGTGGCCACGGCGGCGGCTAGAACCTGCCCCAGTACCTGTCCGCCATAAAGGCGATTGCCGCCGGTCTGGATATTGTCCGCCGTAAAGGTTTGTTCCTCATCCAGTGGGCGTGGCGAGAGGATTTGGATAAGGCGGGCGAGGGATTGAGACTCTTGCATGGGTGTGGTTCCGGTTTGGGCAACTGCAGTGTCGCCTGTGCTGTGTCACAGCGACTCGTGAAAAGGCGCGTCATGAAAACATTTGTTGGTGTTTGAATTCAAGTAGTCAGGGTTCAATGCGCCGTAGCGTATCCGGTGGATGCTTTGTAAACTGTGCTGCAAATACTTGGAAAAATTTTAATATGAGAGAAATTCACCACAGAGCCTGCAACCTATGCGAAGCCATCTGCGGTCTGCGAATTGAGGTCGAAAACGGCGCTATTGTCTCTATCAAGGGCGACCCCGAGGATCCTTTGAGTCGCGGTCATATCTGTCCCAAGGCGATCGCTCTGAAGGATTTGCAGGAAGATCCGGATCGCCTCAGAAAACCCATACGCAAGCGCGTGACCGAGTCCGGAGATATTGAGTGGGATGAGATCTCCTGGCCAGAGGCACTGGATCTGGTGGCGGAGCGGCTTACCACAATATACAGTCGCCACGGAGTTGATGCCATTGGTATCTATCTGGGAAATCCCACCGTGCATAATTACGGCATGATGACCCATCAGAAAGTCTTGTTTACCCACTTACGAACACGCAATCGTTACTCGGCCACCTCCTGTGATCAACTGCCACATCACATGGCTTCACTGTGGTTGTTCGGGCATAAGAACCTGTTCCCGATTCCGGACATAGACCGTACGGATTACTTTCTTATGCTGGGTGCCAACCCGGTTGCCTCTAATGGCAGCATTTGGACCGTGCCCGATGTTCGCAAACGTATCAAGGATATGAAAAAACGCGGGGCGAAGTTGGTGGTGGTTGATCCCCGGCATACTGAAACCGCCAAACTGGCCACAGAACATCACTTTATCAGGCCGGGCACGGATGCTGCCTTTTTGCTCTCTGTTTTACATACGCTGTTTGTCGAGGGGCTGGTCAACCTGCGCGAGCTCGATCCCCTGGTGACGGGCCTCGGTGATGTTGAAGCCGCGATTGCAAGCTTTGATGCAGAGTGGGCTGCACCTCATTGCGGTGTGGACGCTACGACCATCAAACGGATTACCCGGGAACTCGCCGCCGCCAACGCTGGCATCTGCTACGGTAGAATGGGGGTTTCTACGCAGGCATTCGGCGCGCTCAATCAGTGGTTGATCTACCTGATCAATATTGTCACCGGCAATTTGGATCGACCGGGGGGTTCACTTTTCACCACGCCAGCGATGGATTCGGTGTCGACCAGTAGTCCCGGTGGCTTCGCGCGGGCTCACAGCAGGGTGCGTGGGTTACCGGAGTTCGACCGTGAGTTACCGGTTGCTGCTCTCGCAGAGGAAATTCTCACGTCGGGTGAAGGCCAGATTCGTGCCCTGTTTACCGGTGCCGGCAATCCGGTTTTGTCGACCCCCAATGGGCGGAAGTTGGATGAGGCATTGGACAGTCTGGAATTTATGGTATCGCTGGACCCATACCTGAACGAAACGACTCGCCACTCCGATGTCATTCTGCCTCCGACATCGCCACTGGAACACGATCATTTTGATCTGAGTTTTCATCTGAACGCTGTACGAAATACCGCACGCATGAATGATCCTGTTTTTGAGCCGCCCTCCGGAAGTCTGCACGATTGGCAAATATTCAATGGCCTGGGCGAACGGGTTGCCCGGATTCTCGGTATGGAACATCGTGATCTACCGGAGCCGCAACACATCGTTGCCATGGCCATTGAGCATGGTCCCTATGGCGAGGAACGCGGACTAACGCTGGAGGAGATCAGGCAGCATCCCTCGGGGGTCGATCTGGGACCCCTTAAAGCGCAATTACCCGACCGATTGCGAACACCTGATAAGCGAATAAACTGTGCAACTCCGGCGGCGCTGGGAGATCTTGAACGAGTGGGTGAGTATTTTACCGGGGATCCGTCAGCGTTGTTGTTGATTGGCCGTCGCGATGTGCGCACCAACAATTCCTGGATGCATAATTACAAACGACTGGTTAAGGGCCGTGATCGCTGCACGTTGTTGGCCCATCCGGCGGATATGAAAAAGCGGGGTATCACAGACGGTGATCGGGTGCGTGTGAGTTCGCGGGTTGGTTCACTTGAACTCGCGGTTGAGGGCACCGAACATATGATGCCCGGTGTAGTCAGCATACCGCATGGATGGGGACATAATCGTCCGGGGTCCCGTCTGGAGATCGCCAGCAGTCACAGTGGCGAAAGCTGCAATGATCTTACCGACGAACAGGATGTTGACCGGCTTTCAGGCAACGCTGTGCTTAACGGTGTACCGGTAGAAATGACTTTGCTTTCATAGCCGCGATTGCAGTCAGTTCCTCAGCGAATTTGCTGGGCGCCGTCTATCCTCGGTAGATCAAAGGTTGTCACCACGCCTGCCCTCGCTGCGCAAACCCCTGGAATGGCATTGACAATCCAGGCGGCCGCGGTGGAGTTGCCTCCGCCCCCCGCGCCGGGCTCATAATGATCTGCTGCGTGTAAGGTAACTGTTAAGTCAGGGTTGCCGCTGAGTATCACCTGATGGCAACCTCGGCCCTCTGGAGGGTAGGGCCAGTCTGGAGCGCAATCGTCATCGATGCGGGTGATGTGCTCCAGTGCGTACAAGGGTATACCGGCATGCATGCCTTTCACGATAAAGCGGAATGCCCCCATGGTGCCTTCTTCGAAACGACCCATGCCGGGAACCTCGATGGTTTTTTCCAGCGCGCGTCGCTCAACTTCTATGGATATATCCTCCACGGGCTTATTGAGTGCCTCACCAACCAACCTGAGCATGGGGGCCCAGACGAACTCTATGGCGAAATCGTGCAACATCATTGGCATCTGCTCCATCGGTCCCCCCAGACCAATCACTTCACGCACAACATGGGGCTGGTCATACAAAGCGTAGTTGAATATCTCGCGAGTTCGGATTTCACTGATATCAGAGACCGCGCCACTTAATATGACGGGTAGCTGATCCATAGCCCAACCCGGGTCTATGCCAGAGACCAGTAGGGAATTGCCTTTGTCCGCACACATCACTGCAATTTCCGCGGTAAGTTCTTCCGGGACGGATGCCGGGTGCAAAAAACTATAGAAAGAGGTGGATACCACATTGCAACCTGCGTTCAGGCAGGCTTGTAAATCTGCCCATGCCTCTTCCGAACGCGTATCCGCCGTGGCTGTGTAAACCACCGCATCAACCTGGCTCTCCAGCACACGCCGCCAATCATCGGTCGCTTTGATACCAACAGCGGGTATCCCAATCAGCTCCCCTGCATCGCGACCTATCTTTTCGGGGCTTGAGACAATGACGCCCACAAGCTCCAGTCCGCGATGGGACAAAATTGCCCGAATCGCTGGCCTGCCGACATTACCTGTTCCCCAAACTGCTACCCTGATCGTCATAAAAATTGTTCCCTGAATTGTTGTTTGCAAGTTTTACCATACCATCGAACCATGGTTCAGTCCGCTCTCGGTGGCCTCCATCGTGGAAGTGCGTATAATTGCGAGCGTTTTGGCGATGGCTCGTGCCATCGTCCCAGGAAAATCAGGTAACCAACTCGTGAACATCAGTATAGGCAGCGAAATAGCCCGCCGGCGCACATTTGCCATTATCTCGCACCCGGATGCGGGCAAGACCACTATCACCGAGAAGCTTCTTTTGTTGGGGCAGGCGATACAGGTGGCTGGCAGTGTGAAGGGTAAGAAGGGCCCCCATGCCACGTCGGACTGGATGAGCATGGAGCAGGAGCGGGGCATTTCCGTTACCTCCTCGGTGATGCAATTTCCCTACCGCGATCGCATGGTCAATCTGCTTGATACGCCGGGTCACGAAGACTTTTCAGAGGACACCTACCGGACATTAACAGCGGTGGATTCCGCATTGATGGTGGTTGACGGCGCCAAGGGTGTAGAGGCGAGGACCATCAAACTGATGGATGTATGCCGGCTGCGCACGACGCCCATAGTGAGTTTTGTCAACAAGATGGACCGGGATATTCGCGATGCCATTGATCTACTTGACGAGATTGAATCGGTGTTGAATATTCGAGCGGCTCCCGTCAATTGGCCCATCGGCATGGGGAAAGAGTTTAAAGGCGTGTACGACTTGTATGCGGATCACATCATTGTCTATGTCCAGGGTCGAGGACAGATTCTCAGTGAACACCGAATCATCCAGGGGTTGGAGAGCGCTGAGGCGCGAGAGCTGTTAGGTGTGTATTACGAGGACTATCTTGAAGAAATTGAGTTGGTCAGGGGTGCCAGTCATGATTTTGATCTGGAGGAATACCTGTCGGGTGAGCTGACGCCAGTATTCTTTGGCACGGCTCTGGGAAACTTTGGCGTGCGTGAAATGTTAGATCATTTTGTTGAATGGGCACCCGCGCCGCTGGCCAGGGACACGGAAGAGGGATCTGTTGAGCCGGATTCCGAAGAGTTCAGTGGGTTTGTCTTCAAGATTCAGGCCAATATGGACCCGCGTCACCGCGATCGCATAGCCTTTATGCGTGTTTGTTCAGGTGCCTACGAGAAAGGTATGAAAATGCGGCACGTACGTATCGGCAAGGACATTCGTATTGCCGATGCGGTGACATTCAAGGCCGGCGAGCGGACCATGCTGGATGAGGCGGTCTCCGGCGATATTATCGGCCTGCACAATCATGGAACCATTCAAATCGGCGATACCTTTACTGCGGGCACGTCAATGAAATATAAGGGCATTCCTCATTTTGCCCCGGAGCTGTTCCGGCTTATCCGGTTGCGGGATCCGCTGAAGACCAAGCAATTGCAAAAGGGTTTGCAACAGCTGTCGGAGGAGGGCTCAACACAGGTTTTTATGCCCCTGAGCAGCACTAATTTAATAGTGGGCGCCGTGGGCCAACTGCAATTCGATGTGGTTGCCTATCGACTGAAAGATGAATATAAGGTGGACGCCATGTATGAACCAGTGAATGTATACACGGCGCGTTGGGTGTATTGCGAAGACGCCCGACTATTGGAAGAATTCCGCCGCAAGGGGGCAGACAATCTGGCCATTGATGGAGGTGGGTACCTCACCTACCTGGCACCGACGCGAGTGAACCTCTCACTTACCGAGGAACGATGGCCGGATGTGCAGTTTCGAGGCACCCGGGAGCATTGATCAGAGACCGCCGTCAGCTCAACAGCTTTTCAATATCGTCGCGTATATCTTCCGGTGATTTGGTGGGTGCATAGCGCTTTACCACATTGCCTTCAGCATCTATGAGAAACTTGGTGAAATTCCACTTGATACGGCGGCTTCCCAACGCGCCTTTGGCCTCTTTTT
The DNA here is from genome assembly GCA_938074045.1 of uncultured Halieaceae bacterium. Lineage (GTDB taxonomy): Bacteria > Pseudomonadota > Gammaproteobacteria > Pseudomonadales > Halieaceae > CALJGI01. The sequence continues at coordinate 42,449 of CALJGI010000026.1, read as the reverse complement.
TCAGGTATTTGAACAGTGGATTCGCATCCCGGCCATTCACGTCAATTTTGTCAAACATGGTGAATGATACGCCGTAATTCAACTGGCAAAACTCATTGATTTCCTCGTTGCTGCCCGGGTCCTGTTTGCCAAACTGGTTACAGGGAAATCCCAGGATTTCCAGGCCTTGGGCCTGCAGGTCCTCGTAAAGCAACTCCAGGCCTTCCAGCTGGGGGGTGAAGCCGCACTTGGAAGCAGTGTTCACTACAAGAATCACCTTGCCTCGATAGTCGGCCAGGGGTTTTTCCTTGCCATTTCCGGTTGTGCAGACAAAGTCGTAGATCGATTCACTCATGTTGTCTCCTGTTATGTCGGTGCGGCTAAGCCTGCGACGATAAAGTCGACCAGCTTGGCCACTTGTTGCTCACTGGTGAGTTGCGCTTTGGCCATACCCACCCAGACGCGAGATTCACTGGCCATGTCGGCGAGGGATTGTAGCATCGCATGATTGGCGGCGGATGCTCGCAGATTAAGGCTGGCGTTGTCCAGTTCTGGTAGCGCTCTTCTCAATAATTTGAAGTAAATCTGATTGACGCTGCGATAATGATGGCTCACTTCGTCCAATATAGGTGAGCGCTCGGCGTATAGTCTGGCAATGAATCGCACATAGCGTCTACCCGCAAAATCGCCCGCGATAATAAACTCCGCCAGTGGCAGTACCATCGCCTCCACGATCGCTCTGAGCAGGGGTCTGGCGTCGACCAGCAGTGGTTCCAGCCGCTGCTGGCGCTGGCGAGCCAATTCATTCATGTTGCGAGTGATCAATTCGGCGACGAGGACTTCGCGAGAACCGAAATGATAGTGCAGAACGCCAGCACTCACCCCGGCTGCTGCGTTGATTGTCCTCAGCGAGACTGCGTCGACCCCGCGACTGGCGAATAACTCTTCTGCGGTATCAAGCAGAACAAGCCGCGCTTCTCCGCGGCGGCCCTGATTGGCGCGCGTGTTGATGGTCTTACGCTGCCTGCACTTGCATGGTCAGATAATGCACCCGTTTGCGCTGCATTTTTAATGCATATTCCAGCTCTCGGTAGCGGGTGTGCAGGGCGGCTCTCTCCCAGCGGTCATGCAGGATTTCACCGACAGCGCTGCGTTGCTGTTCGATACGGGACTGCTGCAACTGCTTCCAGGCGTTCAGACTGTCCAGAAATTCCTGGTATTCGGTTTCCAGGCGCATACGCCAGGGTTCGGCATCGTGGGTTCCGGCCAGGCTCTCTCGAGCCCGCTCGAACTGAGTTGCCAGAATGGCACGCTGGATCTTGAAATTCGAAATTCTCTTGAGGTTTCGAGTCAGGCCGATATGGCTGCACAGGTTAATCATCCATTTCGTCGGATCCCAGTGCCACCATTGCACGCCATTGCGGTAGTCACTCTGAAATTCATGGTGGTAGTTGTGGTAGCCCTCGCCATAGGTGAAAAAGGCGATCAGGTGATTGTCCCGTGCGGAATTGCTGCTGGTGTAGGGCTGGCTACCCCAGTAGTGAGCCAGAGAATTAATACAGAACGTCACGTGATGATTTACCACCAGTCGCAGAACACCAACCAGCAGCAAACAACCGATAATGTCGCCCACAAAGTAGCCCAAAATCAGAGGTGGGATGACATTCATGGCAACGGCGAGCAGCAGGTAGTGTTTGTGCTGCCAAACGGCGATCGGGTCACGTAGCAGATCCTGCACGTTGTCGAGATTCTGTGGATCTTCAGAATATTCCCGCAACATCCAGCCAATGTGGGAGAACCACAGCCCGCGCCCAGCTGAATACGGATCGGATTCGTTGTCGTCCACATAACGATGGTGACGGCGGTGATCGGCGGCCCATACCAAAATACTATTTTGCAGGGCGCTCGCGCCAAAAAGTGCATACAGCAGCCGCAATGCCGGGTGGGCGTCATAGGCTTTGTGTGACCAAAGGCGATGGTAGCCACCGGTGACAGACAGTCCATTCAGGTATAGCAGCAACAGGGCAAACACCCATTGGGTGGCACTGAAGCCGTAGGTGAAACCATACCAAGGTACCAGCAGCAAGGCAGCCAGAGCGGTGCCTCCAAGCAGGACGGCTTGTGGCCAGAGAAGAGGAGGTTTGTGATTACTATGGACCATGATTCTCCCTTGTTGCGGTGCAGATACATAAAGACCGTGTTATTTTAGCTATCCTTCGCGTTCGAATATATGCCAAAGGATAACTTTATATTTTGCCAGTCACCAATGTAGACAATTTTTCATCTTGTTTCCCACAATCAACAAGAGTAAACGGTCGGGCTCCGCTAATAAAGGCAGTGCTGGTGGGGATGCTTGTTTTTTTACCAGTAGCGCTGACAGCCGCCGAACCGACCGATGAGGTTACCGAGATGATTCTGGAACTGGAACTCAGGGAGGATGATACTCCCAGTCGTGAACTGGAAAATTGGGCTATACCCACGCGGATAGCGATCCTGGGTGGTGACCCAAACCGACAGCGATGGTTACAGGAGTTAGTTCCAGGGGCTGTGGTCACTGCCTCTGAGAGCTTTCGCCTGCAGCGCGAGAATGCGGTGGGTGCCGAAGTTGTTGTTGGCTTTTGTCTGGACAATCTGCCCTTTGATGATCCCGCATTACGCTGGCTACAATCTATGACTGCAGGCATCGAAGACTGTGTGCAGAGTTCACGGGTGGCCTCGGGCCAGGTCACACTGACCAATGCGCAGGGTGTTTACGGCCCTGAAATCGCTGAACACGTTATGGCGATGGCACTTTCGCTGACCCGCGGTATCGATGTTTACCATTCGGCGCAATCAACGGAGAGCTGGCAACGCTCCCCGGACTTCGGCGACGGTGCTCCTTCCACGCTGGGTGAGCAAACCATGCTGGTTGTGGGTCTGGGCGGAATTGGCAAGCAGGTTGCCAAGCGAGCGAAGGCGCTGGGTATGACGGTTTTGGCTACCAGGAACAGCTCTAGAGATGGTCCGCCCTATGTTGACCATGTGGGTTTGGCCAGTGAGTTGACCGAATTACTAGAGCAGGCGGATATTGTGGTCAACGCTACGCCACTGACACCTTCAACCCGGGGTCTGTTTGCTGCAAAAACCTTTAGCGCCATGAAGAAAACAGCCTACTTTATCAACATAGGACGGGGCGCCAGCGTAGTGACCGACGATCTTGTCTCGGCATTGCAGGAGGGTGATATTGCGGGTGCGGGATTGGACGTGACCGATCCTGAGCCGCTTCCGGATGGTCACCCGCTGTGGACTATGCCCCGGGTGATCATCACACCACATGTTGCTGCGCAATCCCCTTACGCGACGGAGAGGTTGTGGCTGCTGGTCGGCGAGAATCTGCGGCGTTATGTGGCCGGTGAACCGCTGCTGTCGGTGGTTAACGTTGACCGGGGTTACTGAGCGGCCCTTTGTTTGCTGTGCGTTGGCGATGCTCCAGCCCAGGAAATGCTGCTATAAGGTCGACAAGTAGCTGCTGTATTCCAGTGGCGTAATATCGGCACGAAACGTCGCGAGTTCCTGCTGTTTGGAGAGGCTGAAGTTACGCTGTAGTGTGGCGCCTAAATGCTCGCGAACAAATACCGACTGCTCGAAACACTCCAGTGCGACACCCCATTCAACGGGCAGAGTGCGCCCCGACTTACCCGAGTACGCATCGCCTGCCACGGGAGCATCGGCTTCCAGCTTTCTATCTAATCCATCCAGTGCTGCAGCGAGAATGGCGGCCAGCACCAAGTGTGGGTTTGCGTCAGATCCGGCGAGCCGGTGTTCAATGCGGGTATTGGTTGGGTCCGAGGCAGGAACACGCAGGGCGACTGTGCGATTGTCGTAACCCCAGCTTGCGGTTGTCGGTGCGTGACTGCCTGGCTGCAGTCGACGATAGGAATTCAGGTTGGGGGCAAAAATAGCCATACAATCCCGAGTATGAGTTGCACAGCCGGCTATGGCATGTCGCAGCTGCTCACTGCCTCGTTCTGTACCATCATCGAAGATATTGTCTCCTGCCTCATTCAGCACGCTGACGTGAACATGCATACCGTTGCCGGCATGATCTGGTTGCAGTTTTGCCATGAAACTCGCAATCATGCCGTGTTGAGTTGCCACACCGCGGATGATTCTGCGGACTAGAAGATTGTGGTCTGCGGCGAGTAGGGGATCATCGACATGGCGCAGATTGAGTTCGTACTGGGAGGGGGCGGATTCTTTCAATATGCCGTCCATGGGAATGCCCTGTATGTCACAGGCGCGGCGGATATCGTTCAGTACCGCTCGCTGCTCCTGCAGGGATTCCACACCATAGGTGTCGCCGCCCGGCGGGTTGCTGCCCAGGCGATCACTACTATGGCTGAAGGGCGCATCAGGGGTTTTAGGTCGCAGTAAATAAAATTCCACCTCTGTGGTTGTCACTGGGAACATCCCTCTTTCCCGGTATCGGGTCAACACGTCGGCGAGCACGGTCCTCGGGTCGCCGACATAGGGTTGCTCACAGGGGCTGTGCATCTGTACCAGCAATTGCGCTGTATTTGGTAGCCAGGGTATTAATCGCAGACTGTCCGCCACCGGTAGACATATGCCATCGGCGTCACCTTCATCAAATACCAGCTCCTCCACATCCCGGCCCCAGATGTCAAAGGCGAGGGTAGTGACGGGCAGTTTGAATTGGCCTGTGTAAACCTTGCTGAGCCTGTTCGCGGGCAACCATTTTCCACGCATGACGCTGTTGATGTCGGGCAACAGGACTTCGATGGTATCGATATCCGAATGCTCCTGCAGGAAAGCTTCGGCGTCTGCTGGCAAGTCAGCGGCATGTGTCATGAATTTGAACCTGGCGGCTATGTTGGGCGCAAAATTACCCTTTCCCGGAGAGGGTCGGAATACCCAAACTGGGGTAGCGTCAGGACAAATAGGCGATCAGGGGATCGGTATTGTCTTCGCCGCCGCCACACCGCAGCACGTTCAGGAACAGCGTAAACAGGTCGGCCTGTGAGGAGAGGTCCAGTTTCTGATAAATGTTTTTGCGATGCCGGCGCAGGGTTTCGACTGAGATGTTCATACGTTCCGCCGCTACGGCCGTACTGTATCCCTGTAGCGTCAGCTGCAAAACCTCCTGCTCTCGTGTTGTGACAATGGACGTCCCGAAGGAGGAGAGGGTGCGATTGATATGGTTCGCCATATTTTGGTCGGCCACATGAGCCTCCATGAATTGGTCGCGGCTGACGTGCTGCTTAACGATCGCAATTACTAGTGATGCTGCATCGCGCAACCAACCTATATCTTCGTCGCTGAAGCGCAGTTCTCCCTCACTCCGCATCAGGCAGATATTGAGCGTTTGATCCTCGCTGATCGGTATCAGCAGCATCAATTCGTCCACCACGTGTATGCGCTGGTAGTAACTGGCGTAATAGCTGCTTTCCTCAAGACGTCCCTCAATGAGTTCGGAGAGCCGGTACAGATCAGCCACAGGTGCGGACAGCGAAATCTGGAAAAAGGGGTCCTCCCGGTAGGGGCCTTCCAGATAGAGGTCTACCTCCAGGCCCATGTACTGTGTCGCAATGTCATGAAAAACCAGCTGCGGTGGAAGATGGCGGTGGTAGAGCCAGGCCTGGGGCCTGTCAAAGCTGACTGCTGAGCGCAGGGCGCGGACCAGCAGTGGGAAAAAGTTGGTGCTCCCCGTTGCCGCCACGGCGCTTGCCAGATTCTGATGCCAGAAAGAGGTTGTCATGGGCGAAGTGTGGTGGCCCATGGTCAAGCCTGTCAACCTACCCCATTTGGGGTGGTAGGCTTGAAATGACGGGGTGGCTCGGGAAGAATGTCGTTGATCCCGATTTATTCCGCTGGAGATTTCTGTATGTCCGTATCATCGATTCAACGTACGACAGCCGACTGGCAGAAGCTTGACAGTTCTCACTACCTGCATCCATTCACTGATTTCAAGGAGCTGGGAGAGCAGGGCAGCCGCATTATCACACGGGCAGATGGCGCTTATATTTTTGATAATGAGGGCAATCAGATTCTGGACGGCATGTCGGGACTATGGTGCTGCAGCCTGGGTTATGGTCGTAGCGAAATAGCTGATGCCGTCTACCAACAATTACAGGAACTTCCCTACTACAATAGTTTCTTTCAGTGTGCGCATCCACCGAGCATCGAACTGGCAACTCGACTGGCCTCGGTCGCACCCGCGCACATTAACAATGTTTTCTTCACCGGTTCAGGATCGGAGGCAAATGATACGGTACTGCGCTTTGTGCGGCGATACTGGGATCTGGTCAAGCGCCCGGAAAAGCGCAAGGTGATCAGCAGGCAGAATGCCTATCACGGATCCACCATCGCGGGTGCCAGCCTCGGAGGGATGGGGTTCATGCACAAGCAGTTCGAAACCTTAAGTTACATCGCTCACGTGGAGCAGCCTTACTGGTTCACGGAAGGTGGAGATCTGGATCCGGCTGCTTTTGGTTTGCAGGCGGCGCGCTCACTGGAACAGAAAATACAGGAACTTGGCGCTGACACTGTGGCTGCATTTATCGCAGAACCGGTGCAGGGGGCGGGAGGAGTGATTGTGCCACCAGAGAGTTACTGGCCGGAAATCAGCCGCATCTGTGATGAGTATGATGTACTGTTGATAGCCGACGAAGTCATCTGCGGTTTCGGACGGCTTGGAGAGTGGTTTGGTTCGGATTATTACCACTTGAAGCCTGATTTTATGCCCTTCGCAAAAGCGGTGACGAATGGCTACCAGCCGCTTGGTGGGGTGATGGTCGGTGATCGCTGTGCGGAGGTGTTGAAGACCGATGGTGGCGAGTTTGCCCATGGCTATACTTACTCCGGTCATCCCGCCGCCTGTGCCGCAGCGCTTGCGACGCTGGATGTATTGGAGAAAGAGGCCATCATTCCGACAGTAAGGGATCAGTTGGCCCCCTACCTGCAGGGTCGATGGGCGGAGCTGGCTGAACATCCACTGGTGGGTGAAACCCGCGGTGTCGGTTTTGTTGCGGCCCTGGAGCTGGTTGCCGACAAAGATAAGCGCACACGGTTTGATGAGGACGGGAGCACTGGCACATTATGTAAGCTGGCTTGTATTGAGTCCGGACTGGTAATGCGGTCTGTCGGCGATACCATGATTATTGCACCACCACTGGTGCTCAGTATTGAGCAGATCGATGAGTTGATCGACAAAGCTTGGCGGGCGTTGGACCTGACGGCGGAGCGGGTGGCGCGATAGTCCCCCCCGGACATAGCCCCCTAGAGGAGCCCCCGCTGAACGAACCAGAACACGCCCAGCCCGCAGAGGGCGGCTGAGCCGGTGTCTTGCATCCGTCCAATAGAGTTGCCGTCCAGATGCGGGCGTAAGAACCTGTAACACGTGGCCCCTGTCACACAGAGAGCAAGCACTATAGCGATTTGTCCGAGCTCGACTCCTATATTAAACCCGAGCAGAGCAGGCATTATCGCCTGCTGGGGTAGGCCCACTTCCAGCAGCACTCCCGCGAAACCAAAGCCGTGGATCAAACCGAATAAACTAGTCATCCAGGGTCTCAGGGTACGAGCGCGGTCTGCACTGTTGCTGAGCTGTAGGTAACACCAGGTAAAAAGAGCCAAACCGGTCACGCTGAGGGGATCGAGGATAGTGCTGGAAAATGCAGTGAACAGCGCCACCAAAGCCAGGCTGCCACCGGCGATCCAGGCAATATCTTGCGACTGCCCAATTCGTGCCCCGATATTTTCCGCCGCCACCAACGCGATGGTAAACCCGATCAGCGCTTCCACCATGTGCGAGTTAGGCTCCGCGACACCAAGGGCTGCCGCACTCAATGTGGCGCTGTGGCCAAGGGTGAACCCGGTTACGACGAAAATGATCTCCCGAAGATTGGGTGCGAGCAACAACAGGGTCAGGAGAAAGGCGATGTGATCAACACCAATCAGAATGTGTTGAAAGCCGAATTGCCCGTAGGTTAAAAGGGTATCCATAACAACCCCGACGGACTGTTCACTAGCGCTATCTTCACTCAAGCCAAGTCTGTGTTGCCGTTGCTGAGTTGTGTACAGAAGTTCGGTTGATTGCCCTGTCGGCAACTTGAAGCGTGCGAAATGAATGTGACTGGGTGCATAGTCGAAAAGGGTTGCAATCGAGATGGTCAATCCGTTGCTTTCCCTGCACTCCCAGGCCAATTTGGCCCGGCTGTAGCCTGCTGCAGCTGCTCGCGGCTCAACCGTGATTAACTCGCAGAGTCCGGCGGGAGTATGGACGGTGATCGTACCCGGGAGCACATCGGTCAATGGTCGAGTTTCAGTTTCGCCGGACACGGGTTGAGGCAGATAATTCAATTCTGAGGAGGCGATGGTATAGGTGGCATATACCCGGGAATCAACAAAATGCCAGGAGGAATAGGATTTACTCTGCGGATCTGCCTGCACCGCCACCGTCAAAAATAGAGTGGTGAGAGCTGCACAGGACTGTTTACACTCATTTATCCAGTTCATTCAGCTCACTGATGAAAGCGTGGTTCATATTGATTTCCGCCTGCTCCCGCAGACCCACTACATAGTCCCGCCAAGCTTTGTCCTCTGCCCGGCGGGTAAACTCACTAAGGACCTGCTGATGGATAGCGGCCAGTTCCGGCACGCTACCGGGGCGTTTGTCCACCAGTTGGATAATCGCGAAACCGTCACCGCCCACCAGGGGTTGACTGTATTCGCCCGTTTCCAGCGACCGCGCGACTTCGGCCTGGGTAGGGCCGATCAAACCCGCGAGCCGCTTTGCTGGCAACAGTGCGTCGGGGATTCTGAGAATGTCCCCGTCAGCCCAGTTCTGGGCAACGATCGCGAAGGGTTGTTCTGCCAGCGCAGAGAAAGCCTGGTATGCGCGTTGCCGGGTGAGCTCTGGATCTGACCCGCGAAATATCATTCGTCGAATGCGTACAAGCTCCGGACTGGCGAAGTAGTTTGCGTTGGCGGCTAAAAACTGCTCGAGATCTCGATTGTCTGGTACGGTTGCGGCAGCCTCGCGCGTAACCGATTCAATCATGGCAGTAGAGATGGCCGCGCGAATCGCCGGATCTGATTTCAGCAGTCCAATGGACATGGCGCGCTGTATCAGTAACTGTTCGTCTATCAATCGTTGCAGGATTTGTTCGCGGTCAATCGCGGTAAGAGGGGTTTGTTTTTCCCGGGTATATGAGTCGAGTGTTGCGAGATAGGCCTCCTTGCTGATCTGGGTGCCATCTACCACCGCAACAGTGTCCGCGGGTGCTATGGTGTTCGTAGACTTAAGCAGGCCTGTGGCCGCAGCCAGTGCGCCTATCAGCGCGCCGACCACCAGCATCCAGCGACTGTCCAACATCATCTAGAACTCCAGGTGTGGCTCAGTTCCACTCAAGTTCGGCAGTGGACCACCGCTCGCGCCATGCATGTTCCACCTTGCGCGAATATTTCAGATTGCTCGCGCCGTTGTAGCGCTTGAGTGCATTCAAAAGACTGCCCTTTGATTTTTGGAGATAAAATTGCAGTATGCGGCAACCATAATTCAGATTGGTGGCGTTATTGGTGAGGTTGTCACTCTCGCGGCCAATTTCCGCGCGCCAGAATGGCATGACCTGCATCAGACCCTGAGCCCCCACCCGTGATACGGCGAAACGGTCGAAGTGGCTTTCCACCTCAATGACGGCCAGCACCAATTCTGGTGGCAATTCGCTGGCCCTGGCGAAGTGATGCACCTGCCTGAGGATTTGTAATCTGTCTTGCGGCGAGTCGACAAAAGGCTTCAGCCGTTGTGACATATCCAGCAGCCACACCTCTGCATCAAAGCGGTCTTCGAAACTGCTGGCATCTGCAATTGTAGTTCGCAAAAAGTCTCGCAGTTCGTTACGGTCCTTTTCTGGTGTAGCAACGTCCTCAGCCAGGGCCGAGGCACTTGTCATCAGCGTCAGGGACCAAGCAGTGCACAGAACCATGCCAGCAATCAGTCGCCGTCGCATTCAGTTATATTGCTGAAGTCGGTCGAGAATAAACTGTTCAGCGTCCTCTCTGGGTATGGGTTGGGCTTCGCTGTGGCTGCGACCTTTGTACTCTAGTTGGCCTTCAGCGAGGCTACGTTCGCCTATTACCAGGCGATGCGGAATGCCAATCAGCTCCATGTCAGCGAACTTGACCCCGGGTCTTTCATTGCGATCATCGAGCAGGACTTCTACACCTGCCTCCAGCAAGCGCTGGTAGAGCACTTCGGCGCACTCGGCGACCGCAGCGCTTTTTTGCATATTCAGTGGAATTATCACCAGCTGGAAGGGTGCCAGCGACTCGGGCCATACAATGCCCTGTTCATCATGGTTTTGTTCGATGGCTGCGGCCACTACGCGGGTGCACCCTATACCATAGCAACCCATGGTCAGCGTAACAGTCTTACCATCTTCATTGAGTACCTGGGCACCAAGGGCTTCGCTGTAGGTGGTGCCCAGCTGAAAGATGTGACCGACTTCGATCCCGCGCTGAATTTGCAGCGTGCCCTGCCCATCGGGGCTTGGATCCCCTGCATTAACCTGGCGCAGATCCTCGATACGGGCCAGAGGGCAGTCTCTTTCCCAATTAACGCCGGTCAAGTGATGACCATCACGATTAGCGCCACAGGTGAAATCGGAGAGCACGGCAGCGCTATGGTCCACTATGACCGGAATGCTCAAGCCAACGGGCCCCAAAGAACCCAGGCCGCAGCCCAGTTGATCCTTGATGATTACTGGATCTGCCATTCTCAGAGGATGGGCGACGTCATCGAGTTTACCCGCCTTGATGTGATTTAACTGATGGTCGCCGCGCAATACCAGTGCTACCAGACTGCCTTCTTCATTGCCGTCAACAATCAGCGTCTTGATGGTTTGTTCTGCGCTTTGGTCCAAAAATTCACAGATTGCCTCAATGGTGTGCTGTCCGGGCGTGGCCACCGCGACCATGTCCTGGCCGGGCTCGGGTCGATCGATGTCGGGGGGTAGTGCGGTGGCGAGTTCGACATTGGCGGCATAATCACTGCTGTCGCTGAAGGCTATGGCGTCCTCCCCGGAGCTGGCTAGAACATGAAACTCATGGGATGCACTGCCCCCTATGCTGCCGCCATCCGCCATGACGGGGCGGAAATCCAGTCCCAGGCGGCTAAAAATGGCGGTGTACGCTTCGTGCATACGGTCGTAGGTTTTCATGAAACAGGTGTCGTCGATGTGAAACGAGTAGGCGTCTTTCATAATGAATTCGCGCGCTCTCATCACACCGAAACGAGGCCGGATTTCATCGCGGAACTTGGTTTGCACCTGGTAGAAATTCGCCGGTAATTGCTTATAGCTCTTGAGCTCATTGCGGACGATATCAGTAATCACCTCTTCGTGGGTGGGTCCCAGGCAAAAATCCCGTTCGTGGCGGTCCTGCATACGCAGTAATTCCGCACCATATTTCTGCCAGCGCCCAGACTCTTGCCACAGCTCTGCTGGCTGAACTACTGGCATAGAAACTTCCATTGCACCGGCCCGGTTCATCTCTTCCCGGACTACCCGCTCGACCTTTTGCAGCACCCTGAGTCCCATTGGCATCCAGGTGTAAAGGCCGGACGCCAGCTTGCGGATGATGCCGGCCCGCAGCATCAGGCGGTGACTGACGATCTCAGCGTCAGAGGGAGTCTCCTTGGCGGTAGAGATTAAATATTGGCTGGCTCGCATGGTAGATGTGATCTCGATGGTTGAAGGGGCCTATTCTACGATTACTGAGCCGGGGGGTACAGGTAATGCCTTTTCAGAAACGTGCGGGTAGGAATAAAAAAATTCCGAAAAATCCACTCGGAGTACTTGACGAAAGTGGTTTTATCACAACCGGACTGTCAGATGAGCACTGTATAGATTATTTTTCACCTATCTCGCGAAAAGTGCTTGTATTGCAGTGTTTCATAGATTATACCTTGCATCCGAGTTGTCGAGTGCCATGCACTGACGGGAGTACCGCTGAGCTGGCATCGACGCCTTCCCCGATAAGAAAACAGCAAAGGATATTTTATCATGGCAAAGAAAAAAGCAGCGGCACCTGCACCTCGGAAAGCACCCGCACTGAAGAGCAAGTTGACCAAAAGCGCTATGCTGGCAAGTATTGCCGATAGCACTGGTCTTACAAAGAAGCAGGTTGCCTCTGTATTGGATGAGTTGGAGGTGCTTGTTGAACGCAGTATCAAGAAACGCTCCTGCGGCGAGTTCACTCTGCCCGGACTTATGAAGGTAACCACCGTCAAGAAGGCTGCCCGCAAAGCACGCAAGGGTATCAACCCATTCACTGGCGAAGAAACTACCTTTAAGGCTAAGCCTGCCAGCGTTGCTGTCAAGGTTCGCCCGCTGAAGAAGCTTAAGGAATTCGCGGCGTCCTGAAGCCATACGGGTTCTTCCCCGGTGGCTCCAGCCGTCGGGGAGAGTCCGTTCCAGCGATCCTCTGGCAATGGGGGCAAGGCTGGTAAAACGCTGAGTCGACTCATTCGGGCTCAACATACTGGTCTACCAGATCAGGCAGACACGCGATAGCACTCGCGCAGTCTATTTTCGCCCTTCGTTTATGCGTATAATCCCCTGCTTTTTCCGTCCGGGTAATCCCTTGATCGTCCGTTGGCGGGTTAAATTCAAGTTTTGCAACGATTCCGGGTGCTGAGATGCCGATTTACGAATACCAATGTGAAGCCTGTAGCCACTTGCTGGAGGCTATTCAAAAATTGAGTGACGCCCCTCTGGTTGATTGCCCAGAGTGTGGGGAAGCCAAGCTAAAGAAAAAGATCAGTGCGGTGTCCTTTCGACTCAAAGGCAGCGGCTGGTATGAAACCGACTTCAAAACCGGTGACAAGAAGAACCTCGCCGGGGATAAATCTTCTGATAAATCCGGCGCTGACGGTAGTTCTGGTGGTGGCTCCAGTACCTCCGCAGATAAATCCAGTTCTTCCACCTCGGAAAAACCCTCTTCCAACGCAGCCAACGCCTGAGCGCCACTGCTACCAACTATAGGCAGCCTGCGGGCTGAACGGGAACAGACATGCGCAGTCATTATTGTGGCGCCCTGGACAGTAGTTTTATTGACCAAACAGTTACCTTGTGTGGCTGGGTGGATCGTCGCCGTGACCACGGGGGCGTAATCTTTCTGGATCTGCGTGACCGCGAGGGTATTGTTCAGGTAGTGTTTGATCCCGACACAGAAGAACATTTTGAACGCGCTGATCGGGTCCGCAGCGAGTATGTAATCCGGGTAAGTGGCCGGGTTCGAGCGCGGTCAGATGCGACCATCAACCCCAATATGGCAACGGGTGAGATAGAGGTATTGGGAAAGGAGCTCGAAATCTTGTCACGGGCGGAGACTCCCCCCTTTCAGTTGGATGAGCACACTACAGTTGGTGAAGATGTGCGGCTGAAACACCGTTACATTGATTTGCGGCGTCCTGAGATGCAACGTCGACTGGTTCAGCGCTCACGCATCACAGCCTCGGTCCGGCGCTACCTGGAAGAGCATGATTTTCTCGATATTGAAACGCCGATTCTGACCCGGGCTACGCCGGAAGGTGCCCGTGACTACCTGGTTCCAAGTCGAACCCACCCCGGACACTTTTTTGCACTCCCGCAATCACCCCAGTTGTTCAAGCAACTGTTGATGATTTCAGGCTTCGATCGTTACTACCAGATCGCCAAATGCTTTCGCGATGAAGATTTACGGGCCGATCGGCAACCTGAGTTTACTCAGATTGATATCGAAACCTCCTTTATGGAAGAAGAGGAGATCATGGCAATGACTGAGGGACTGGTCAGATCACTGTTTTCCGAGGTGCTGTCCGCTGAGCTTTCCGCTTTTCCGCGCATGACTTATGCCGAAGCCATGAGCCGGTACGGCTCGGACAAACCCGATCTGCGCATACCACTGGAACTGGTAGATGTAGACGACCTTATGGCGCAGGTGGAGTTTAAGGTGTTCAACGCACCTGCCAATGATCCTGAGGGGCGGGTGGCTGCATTGCTTGTCCCGGGTGGAGCGAGTATCAGTCGCAAGGCGATAGATGACTATACCGATTACGTGTCCATTTTTGGGGCCCGCGGGTTGGCCTGGATCAAGGTCAATGATCTGGACGCTGGTGTCGCAGGTTTACAAGCACCTATTCTGAAGTTTATGCCTGATGACATTGTCCTGGAACTGATGTCGCGACTGGGCGCCAAAGATGGCGATATCGTATTCTTTGGTGCTGACAAGGCATCCGTTGTGGCTGACGCGATGGGGGCTTTGCGCGTAAAAGTTGGCGAGGATCAGGGCATGGTTGCCGAGGGCTGGGCCCCTTTGTGGGTGGTGGATTTTCCCATGTTCGAAAAGACCGAATCCGGTCACTGGACGTCCTTGCATCACCCCTTTACGGCAGCTGCGTGCACACCTGAGGAATTGAAGGCGGCACCGGGGTTGGCGATTTCACGTGCCTACGACATGGTGCTGAATGGTACGGAGTTGGGCGGCGGTTCTATTCGTATCCATGATCCCGAAATGCAAAATACCGTATTTGATATTCTTGGCATCGGCGAAGAAGAGGCCCGGGAGAAGTTTGGCTTCCTGCTGGATGCGCTCAAATACGGTGCACCGCCCCACGGTGGCTTGGCTTTCGGTCTCGATCGTATTGTGATGCTGATGACCGACTCGCAGTCAATTCGTGATGTGATCGCCTTCCCCAAAACCCAGAGTGCGTCTTGCGTTATGACCGCCGCTCCGGGTGAAGTGGACGCCAATCAACTGAAGGAGCTGAATATTCGACTGCGTCGGGAGCCCGGGGTGCAGGGTTGAGTAGGACGGCTGGTAGGAATCGGCCTGGTGCCGGTGACCGGTTCGGCGAGTAGACAGGGGGGAGAGCGACATGGCTGGTCATAGTAAATGGGCCAACATCAAACATCGTAAGGCGGCGCAGGATGCCAAGCGCGGCAAGGTCTTTACGAAACTGATTCGTGAGTTGGTCGTCGCGGCGCAGCAGGGGGGGGCGAATCCAGAAGATAATCCACGTCTGCGCGCCGCTGTGGACAAAGCACTCGGTGCCAATATGACCCGGGACACAGTCGATCGGGCAATTGCCCGTGGTGCCGGCACCAATGAAGCTGACAACATGGAGGAAATTACCTACGAGGGTTACGCAGTTGGCGGTATTGCGGTACTGGTGGAAGTCCTTACTGATAATCGTAACCGTACCGTTGCAGAAGTGCGCCATGCCTTCACCAAGCGCGGCGGTAATCTGGGCACGGACGGCTCGGTCGCCTATTTGTTTGAGAAAAAGGGTCAGATCGCATTTGCCCCGGGGGCCGATGAGGAACAGGTTATGGAGGCGGCACTGGATGCAGGTGCTGAGGACTTCCTGAACCATGACGATGGCTCCATGGAGGTCATTACCAGCTTTGAAGATTTTATTTCTGTAAAAGACGCCCTCATAGGGGGTGGTTTCGAGCCGGAAAACGCCGAGGTCACAATGATCGCCTCTACGGCAGTGCCCGTTGACCACGATGGCGCAGAAAAGCTGATGGGGTTGGTGGATGCCCTGGAGGACCTTGATGATGTTCAGAACGTCTACACCAATGTTGATATCCCCGATGCCGTGCTGGCTGAGATGGAGTAGTCGCGATAGCCTCGTTCGGGGCTGACGCAATGCCGCAGAATGCTGTATATTTGTACATCATTTCGCAGACAGCTCGGTTAACCCCTATGCCACTGGTCCTGGGTATCGATCCCGGTTCGATCAAAACCGGATTTGGGATTATCAATCACGTCAACGGACGCAATGATTACGTCACCAGCGGTATCATAAAACTACCCAAAACCAGTCTTCCGGAGCGGTTGAAGATCATTTTCGACAATCTGAAAGAAATCATTGAGACGCACGGTCCCGATGAGATGGCTGTGGAACAGGTGTTTATGGCCAAAAGTCCAGATGCTGCGCTGAAACTGGGTCAGGCCCGGGGGGCTGCCATCGTCGCTGGAGCCAATGCTGATCTGCCCGTATTTGAATACACCGCCCTGCAAATCAAGCAGTCAGTGGTCGGTACCGGCGCGGCGGACAAGGCGCAGGTTCAACACATGGTGAAAGTGTTGCTCAAACTACCTGCGGCACCGAGAGAGGATGCCGCCGATGCCCTGGCATGTGCGCTGTGCCATGCGCATATGCAGCAGAGTATGATCCGAATGGCGGGTGCTCATTCCGTCCGACGCGGTCGGGTGCGTTGAGATGATGTTTGGTGCCGGCAGCAAGCAAAGTATCGTGGTATCTGCCTGGAAGTTGACGCTATTACTGACAGGAAATCACCTATGATCGGACGGATATACGGGCGACTGGCGGACAAGCAGGCGCCCACCATTCTCGTCGATACCGGAGGCCTGTGTTATGAGGTAGAGGTGCCCATGAGCACACTGTTTCAGCTGCCGAACGTCGGTGAAGAGGTGAGTCTGTTTACCCATTTCGTGGTGCGGGAGGACGCACAGTTACTGTATGGGTTCTATGCGGACAGCGACCGCAGTCTGTTTCGCTCCCTGATCAAGGTGAGTGGTGTGGGGCCGAAACTGGGCTTGGCCATCTTGTCGGGAATGGATGGTGACAGCTTTGTTCGCTGTATTCAGCGCGGAGACAACGCCGCGTTGGTGCAATTGCCAGGTGTCGGTGCCAAAACCGCGGACCGCTTGATCATCGAACTGCGCGACCGACTAAAAGACTGGGTTGTCGACGGTAAAAGACCTGCCTTTGCGACCACAGCGGGCGATAGCTCGGGCCAGTTGATTGGCGATGCCGAAAGCGCACTGGTTGCGCTGGGCTACAAACCACAGGAAGCCAGCCGCGCTATTGCCGCGGTTATGGGCGACAATATCGACAACAGCGAAGAATTGATTCGTCTGGCCTTGCGTTCCATGGTCAAGGTCAGCTGATGCGGATAGACTTCTGACATGGCCATTGAAACCGAACGTCTACTCGCCCCTGTGGAACAGACTACTAATGAAGATGTCTTTGATCGCGCTATAAGGCCACGGTCCCTGGCGGAGTACGTCGGACAGCCGGCTGTGTGCGAACAGATGGAGATATTTATCGAGGCGGCCCGCCAGCGGTCTGAGCCCCTTGATCATACTCTGATCTTTGGGCCACCTGGCCTCGGTAAAACGACGCTGGCCAATATCATCGCCAAAGAAATGGATGTTTCGCTCAAGACCACCTCCGGGCCGGTACTGGAAAAGGCCGGCGATCTGGCAGCACTGATGACCAACCTTGAACCCGGCGATGTGTTGTTTATTGATGAGATTCACCGACTGTCACCCTATGTTGAAGAGGTGCTCTATCCGGCGATGGAGGACTATCAGCTCGATATTATGATCGGAGAAGGGCCCGCAGCCAGATCCATCAAACTCGATCTGCCTCCCTTTACGCTGGTGGGGGCCACTACCAGGGCAGGATTGTTAACTTCCCCACTGCGGGACCGATTCGGTATCGTACAGCGTCTGGAATTTTATAATGTAGAAGATCTGGGATTTATTGTGCAGCGATCGGGGCGCATTCTGGAAATCGAAATCGATGCAGCAGGTGCCCAGGAGATCGCCAAGCGATCGCGTGGCACGCCACGGATTGCCAATCGCCTGTTGCGTAGAGTTCGGGATTTCGCCGAGGTGAAAGGGGATGGACGCATATCCGCTGCCATGGCCGACAAGGCATTGAGCATGTTGAATGTCGATGTGCTCGGCCTGGATCACCTGGATCGGCGCCTGTTACTGATGCTTATAGAGAAGTTCGACGGTGGTCCGGTGGGGGTCGATTCTTTGGCGGTAGCCATTTCCGAGGAGCGGGGTACGATTGAAGACGTTCTTGAGCCCTATCTGATTCAGCAGGGTTACATCATGCGGACTCCGCGTGGACGGATGGCCACGCGCCATGCCTACCAGCATTTTGGCCTGAAACCCCCAGCCACTGAGGCGAACCTTATGCTCGATCTGGACGATAGTGACGGCGATTGAGCAGGCAGATGACTATTGGTTCAGACATCACGCCGGAAACGGGCGAATTTTCTATACCTATCAGAGTCTACATTGAGGACACTGATGCAGGGGGCATCGTATATTACGTAAACTATCTAAAGTACATCGAGCGGGCGAGGACTGAGTTCATGCGGTCCCTCGGTTTTGGCAGAACCGTCATTTTCAGCAGCGATCTTATGTTTGTCGTGCGCGATGTTAGAATTGAATATCTGTTGCCCGCCAGACTAGATGAATTGTTGACTGCGACGGCCAGGCTTACGGCAGTGGGTGGCGCATTTATTGAAATCACCCAATCAGTTTTTCGTGATGATGTCTGTCTGTGTCATGGACAGGTCAAGATTGTGTGTGTTGGCCGGGAGAGCTTGAAGCCAACGCGAATGCCGGTGACCATGCGAAGTACAGTACAGGCTTTACTGGAAAACAAGAATTAAGAGGATAGCTTTTTGAACGAAGAACTGAGTTTGCTCAGTCTGGTGCTAGACGCCAGCCTGACTGTACAGATGGTTATGTTGGTATTGGTTCTTGCCTCCGTAACCTCTTGGTACATGATTGTACAGCGGGTGATTTACTTTGCATTGGCAAGACAGGAAATGGACGCCTTTGAAGAGAAATTCTGGTCCGGCGTGGATCTCAGCATGCTGTACCGGGATGGTGACAAGAAGCTGAAAGAAGGTGGTAGCGTCAGTGGCATGGAAAGCATCTTTCGGGCTGGGTTCAAGGAATTCTCCAGATTGTCGAAGCAGTCGGGTGCCGATGCCGAGGCGGTGATGGAGGGTGCCGAGCGGGCAATGCGCGTCGCGCTATCCCGAGAGGAAGAGGCGCTGGAACGCCATTTGGCCTTTCTGGCCACCGTTGGTTCCACCAGTCCGTATATCGGATTATTTGGTACGGTCTGGGGCATCATGAATTCGTTTCGCGGTTTGGCCAATGCCAGCCAGGCGACGCTGTCCACGGTGGCTCCGGGTATCTCTGAAGCACTGGTGGCTACCGCCATGGGTCTTTTTGCAGCAATACCAGCGGTAATTGCATACAACCGCTTCGCCAACCGGGTCGAAACGCTGATCAATCGCTACGAAACCTTCGCTGATGAGTTCTCCTCCATACTGCACCGGCAGGCGTATCTGCCCAGCGACCGGTAATCCAGTTGGTCTGTTATGAAGCGTAGACGCAACAAGAGAAAACCCGTTGCCGAGATAAACGTCGTTCCCTACATCGACGTTATGTTGGTATTGCTGGTGATTTTTATGGTGACGGCGCCACTGCTGATGCAGGGGGTGGAAGTTGAACTGCCTCAGGCGCCAACTGAACCGGTCTCCAATCAGGACAGTGAGCCCCTTATCGTATCCATCAGACCCGGAGGCACCCTGTTCTTGAATCTGGGGGCGGATACAGAACAGGAACTGTCCCTTGCGACGGTGCGTACCCGAGTGGCCGCGGTGCTGCGGCAAAACCCAGAAAAACCAGTTCTGGTCTGGGGTGATCGAAGCGTGGCATATGGTGAGGTCGTCGCCCTCATGGCATCGCTGCAGCAGGCCGGGGCACCCAGGGTAGGGCTGGTGACTGAGACTCCGGAGGGCTGAACGTGAGCGCGGTGCTGGAAGACTGGTTTTCGACGCAGTCGCTCAACGTGACCTGGGGGCCCCTGCTCGCCACATTGTTTTTGCATGGGTTGCTCGCTGCTGCGCTGACCTCCGACTGGGAGCCGTCTCTCGAGACCGAAAAATTGTTTATGCCCCAGCATGTGCAGGCAACCCTGATTGACGCGGCTCAGCTGCGACCCAAACCCAAGCCAAAGCCCGTGCCTGTTATCAAGCCAAAACCCAAGCCAAAGGCGGAGAAGCCCAAGGTAACGCCAATACCTGAGGTGAAGAAACCCACCGAAACGGTGCCAGACAAACCCAAGGTGGTTCCACAGGAAGAGATTCCTCCTGCCCGAGATTCCATATTCGATGAAGAGGCTGCTCGCGCCGAGGCTGCAGCAGAGATGGCCAATGCGCTGGCCGCCGAAGACGTGCTGCTGGAGGCGGTGGGTGATCTTGAGGCTGCCCAGGGACATGTTGCAACAATCGCCCGTGCAATTGAGAACAACTGGAGTCGCCCTCCCAGTGCCCGCAATGGCATGCAGGCCGAGCTCCTGATTTTTCTGATACCCACTGGCGAGGTGGTCAGTGTTATGGTTGACCGCAGTAGTGGATCTTCTGCTTTTGACCGGTCAGCTGTAAATGCAGTACAAAAAGCAGAGCGATTTCCAGAGTTGCAGGATTTACCCATTCGCGTGTTTGAGAAACACTTTCGACGATTACGCCTGAAGTTTCGGCCAGAGGATTTACGACAATAATGCGAGCCATTACCAAAGTTCTGTTGCTGTGTCTCAGCCTCTGCCAGGTTGCACAGGCCGAGTTGCTTATCGAAATCACGCAGGGACGGGACAATCCCACGTCCATAGCCGTGGTGCCCTTCGCGTGGACCGGAGCCGGTTTGCCGGCAGAGGACGCCGCGCGGGTAGTCAACGGAGATCTGTTGCGCAGCGGATTATTCAATCCCGTGCCGCGGGAAGATATGTTGAGCCAGCCGCGACAGGCCAGCGAGATTTACTACCGGGACTGGCGTGCGCTCAGCGTGGAATACCTGTTGATCGGAAGGGTCGATGACAGCGCCGGGTTGCGAATAGAGTACGAGTTGTACGATGTGTTTCGGCAGGAGCGGATATTAAACGGAACCGTGGGTGGCAATGGCGAAGCACTGCGTATGTTGGCTCATCGCGTCAGCGATGCGGTGTACACCCAACTGACGGGCATCCGTGGCGCTTTCGCCACACGCTTGCTGTATGTGTCGGTTGAGCGCCGAGACGGGTTGAATGATCTGTTCAGTCTGGTCTTGTCCGACGCTGATGGTGCGCGCCCGCAGGTTTTGCTAACCCAGGATGAACCAATTCTCGGTCCCAGCTGGTCTCCTGATGGGGAGAATATTGCTTATGTTTCTTTTGAAACGTCCCGGTCGGCGATTTTTCTGCACAATCTGCGTACCGGACAGCGCACGCAGCTCACCGATTTCAGGGGAATCAATGGTTCTCCGGCCTGGTCACCGGATGGCCGTCAACTCGCGATGGTATTATCAAAGGATGGAAATCCAGATATATTTATAATGGATGTGGCCAGTCGAAGCCTGACGCCTGTCACCCGCCATTACGCTATCGAAACCGAGCCCTCCTGGATGCCGGATGGCAAGTCACTGGTGTTCACCTCCGACCGCGGTGGGCGACCCCAGATTTACCAGATCGTGTTGGCTACCGGCCAGATCGCCCGGCTGACCTTTGACGGAGATTACAACGCGCGGGCTCGCGTGGCGCCTGATGGTCGCAGTATTGTGATGGTACATCGGCGGGACGGAGAGTACAGAATCGCCATTCAACAGCTGCAACGCGATCGCCTGCAGGTACTGACCGGTACAGCATTAGACGAATCTCCGAGTATCGCACCGAATGGTGCTATGCTATTGTATGCCACGAAACGTCAGGAACGCGGTATTTTGGCGGCTGTGTCCCTGGATGGAGGGGTGAAATTCCGGTTGCCATCGCGTAAAGGTGATGTGCGGGAACCTGCTTGGTCACCATTCCTGAACGGCAACTAGCTGTATATAATTAACACTTTAGAAAAACAGGACAGATTGGGTATGAAATCATTTCAAGTTGCCGGTAAGGCTCTCACTGTTGTATTTGCAGCCATTCTTCTGGTTGCATGTGCCGGAAATCAGGAAGCTGAAGAGCAGGCTGCAGTTCAGGCTCGTGCAGCTGAAGAAGCTCGGGTAGAGGAAGCAGCACGTGTGCGTCGCGCGGAAGAAGCGAAGCAGCGCGAAGCGGCGGAGCGTGCTGAGCGAGAAGCTATGGAAAGTTTGACCAGCGTCTTCCACTTTGACTTTGATCAGTCAACGCTTACTGCTGATGTGCGAACTGCACTGGATGAGCAGATTGCGTATCTGAAGAGCAATACGAAGAACATCGTGCTGGAAGGCCATGCGGACGAGCGCGGTACGCGGGACTACAATATGGCTCTCGGTGAGCGTCGGGCGAAGGCTGTGGCTGACTACATGGTCGTCAATGGCATAGCCAGCTATCGCATAGAAGCCAAGAGTTATGGTGAAGAGCGTCCTGTGGCGCATGGATCCGGCGAGTCTTCCTGGCGGCAAAACCGACGCGTCGAACTCAAGTAACCCTTCATGCAAAAGCCTGTAATTCGGGCTTTTTACCTGGTGCTGATGCTGGCGTCTTCGACGCCGGCGTTGGCACAGGTGGAAGTCATCGAAATAGATGCGGCTGTTACTTCACCCGTTGTTATCGATTCTCAGTCCCGAAATATGACTGATGGAGCCAGCGCGTCAGCGACTAACCGACGCGCGAGCAGTAACTCAGAGCCGGGTCAACTTTACTATCAGTTACAACTTTTGCAGCAGGAGGTAATGACCCTCCGCGGACAACTTGAACAACAGGCACATGAGCTGCGCCGGTTGAAACAACAAAGTCTCGACCGTTACGTGGATGTAGATCGACGGTTGGCCGAAATTAGCGGCAGCCCAGTTGCTCAAAACCAGCTTCCCACGGCCAATACTGCAGCGACATCCAAGCCTGCAGAAATTACTACATCCAGACCCGCACGCACTCCGCCGACAGTAGCTGTGGCAACCTCTCCACCAGGAGAGTACGCCGCCTATCGCTCAGCCTATGAATTGGTTCGTGCGCAACGTTTTGACGATGCAGTAGCAGCCTTCAAGGACTTTCTAAACCGTTATTCGAGTGGTCAGTATGTGCCAAATGCACATTACTGGTTGGGAGAGCTGTATCTGGTTATCACGCCCCAGGATCTGGAGGCATCGCGACAATCATTTTCCCTGTTGCTCGAAAAGTTCCCGGACAACAGCAAAGTGCCGGATGCGCTGTACAAGCTGGGTAAGGTGCACTTTCTCAAAGGCAATCCTGAACGCTCCCGTGAAGTTTTGGAGCGGCTTATCGCCGAGCATGGT
The DNA here is from genome assembly GCA_938074045.1 of uncultured Halieaceae bacterium. Taxonomy (GTDB): domain Bacteria; phylum Pseudomonadota; class Gammaproteobacteria; order Pseudomonadales; family Halieaceae; genus CALJGI01. The sequence goes on along the minus strand of CALJGI010000026.1, from coordinate 19,400 downwards.
AATAGTGGCAGTACCGCCGTGCAACTCGCCCGGACTTTCATCGACGAAAATTTCTAGCGCATCCATTTGGGTCCGACCTTCCGTAACGTAAGGCCATGAATCAACCATCCACGGTTCGTATCACAGAGATCTTTTACTCGTTACAGGGTGAAGCCCGCACTGTAGGGTGCCCTACGGCCTTTGTGCGGCTGACCGGCTGCCCCCTGCGTTGTGTCTACTGCGATACCGAGTACGCCTTTCAGGGTGGTGACCTTATCCCCATCCCGGAAGTGGTTGCCAGGGTGGCAGCGTTCAATCCACGCTATGTCACGGTTACGGGGGGCGAGCCGCTTGCCCAGCCCAGCTGCATTCCCTTGCTGCATGAGCTCTGTGATAGCGGATACGAGGTATCGCTGGAAACCAGTGGTGCCATGAGCACGGCGGACGTCGATGCTCGAGTCAGTGTGGTGCTGGACCTGAAAACACCGGCATCGGGTGAAAGTGCTCGTAATGACTACGAGAACATATATCGCTTGAAAATGGCCGACCAGGTGAAGTTTGTGCTGTGCGATCGCAAAGACTATGAGTGGGCCCGCTTCAAACTGGATGAATTGAAATTGCAGGATCGGGTGAGTGAAGTGTTGTTTTCTCCGAGCTTTGGCGAGCAGGATGAAACGGAGCTTGCCAACTGGATCATTGAAGATAATCTGCCGGTCAGACTGCAATTGCAGCTACACAAACTGCTTTGGCAGGATGCGGCGGGGCATTGAATATGACAGAACAGCGCAACGCCGTGGTATTGGTGTCAGGTGGCCTGGATTCGGGCACCGTGCTGAGTATGGCACGGGCCCAGAACTTCGAGTGCTACGCACTCAGCTTTAACTACGGACAGCGTCATACCGCTGAGTTGGTTGCGGCCAACCGCATCTGTGAAGAAATGGGTGCTAAAGAACACAAGGTAGTCACGCTGAATCTGGACAGCATCGGTGGCTCGGCGCTGACAGATATAGATATCGCCGTACCGGAGCAAGAGACACAGGGCATCCCGGTTACCTACGTTCCAGCACGGAATACGGTGTTTTTAAGCATCGCGCTGGGTTGGGCTGAAGTTTTGAATGCCCACGACATATTTATCGGCGTCAATGCGGTGGATTATTCCGGGTACCCGGATTGTCGACCCGAGTTCATTTCAGCCTTCGAAACCCTGGCGAATCTGGCGACGCGGGAGGGCGTAGAAGGCCGGCCTGTTCGCATCCAGACCCCCTTGATTGATCTCAGCAAGGCCGAGATTATCCAGCGCGGCGTAGAATTGGGAGTGGACTACAGCTTGACGGTGTCTTGTTATCAGGCAGATGCAGAAGGGCGGGCCTGTGGTGTGTGTGAAAGCTGCCGTTTGCGACGTCAGGGGTTCGAGCAGGCAGGCGTGGCTGACCCCACCCGCTATAAAGTGGGCCAGTGACGCTTTTTGGGCTTGTGTTTTTCAATTAAATCATTACCATACGCTCCTCTTTCAGGGTCGTTAGCTCAGTTGGTAGAGCAGTTGGCTTTTAACCAATTGGTCACTGGTTCGAATCCAGTACGACCCACCATTTTTAATAGATTCACCGATAGTGCTTACTATCGTTTTCCCCACAAACGGCTGTTTTCCCCATAGATTGTCGTTTTCTTGCTCATCAGGTGCTAATTCTGTCCCGAATTGAGTAGTGCTTTTTAGTGGTTTGCGCTGTGGTGTGTCTCAGTAATTCCTGCGCGCGTTGTAGGCTTTCACTGTTGAATTGCATTGAATATTGATCCATTTTTCGCAGTTATTTGTATTTCGGATTGACCCACTTGGGACTCCGAATCTCATTCTTAGTCAGGAAGTTAGGTAACCTTCAGTGGATCATTTTTCAATGCAAATAGAGGGTCAAACTTCCGCGCAATTCAACAAACCACCCTTGGTGGGTATAGTGACTGCGCTGGAAACCGCTGAAATATTGCGCCTCAGTCTACTCGGATCGACCGGCATAGTAGAAGTTGAGCGGGTCCTCCACACTGCCAATAGGTACTAGTGAAATGGCATCCAGAAACAGCGAAAATAGTTCCGCCTGAGATGATATCTGCAGCTTACTGTGAACATGCTTTCGGTGCGCTTTCACGGTGTCGCTACTGATACTCAGCAGCTTGGCGATGGAGTTGCTGGAGTGGCCTTTGAGCACCATGTGTACGATTTCGCACTCTCGTTCGCTCAAATGATTCCGCCCGAAGTTCTGGAAAGCGAGGTCCAGTGGCTGCCCAAGGCGATGTTCATTGTGTTCCTCGCGATATTCCGTCGAGGTGGTCAAATCCAACCGTTGCCAGTGCTGGCGACAGATCACGACCAACAATGGCCAGATCATATCCAGCATTGCGAGATCGGCATTGCTCAGGGATTTCGCCGGGTCGCGAATACCCATTGATACCACGACTCGCATAGACGCGGATACTTCCACCAATAGGCCGACCTCTTCTTTGAGGCGGGTCCCCTGATAGTAGGTGCGGTAGTACTCGGTTTGGTAGAACTCGTCGGGAGCCAGCTGGCGAAGTCGATAGTAACCTTCCTCCAAATGTGTCTGACAGGCATTGTACAGCGGGTCCAACAGGTAGGCCCCGGCGAAATAGGTGTCCAGACTGAGTTTTACCTGCTCCCCAGGCAGGTCGTTATACAGATGGATGGGGCGCGTCTCATCCGGGTAGGCGATGATTGCCGTGTGTTCGAAGGGGGTGATTTTTTTCAAAACGGAAATCAGCAGTGGATGAAATTGCTCATCGCCTTTATGGTCTATCAGGTGCCCCAACAGGTCGTACCATTGTTGCGATAAAAGCAGGTTTTTGGCCACAGCGTATTTTCTTCTTGTCTGTATTTGAGCCCATTTTACCCAGTTGGGGTGATAGAGAACCAGTGCAAATTTTTATTAGATGGTGTCTTACCGTACAGCACTCCAATAAATTTGACTATCCGAGCAGGTCCGTCATGAAATCAACAAATATCGATTCTCGCTCTCTGTGGCAAATGGACCGGGACCACGTGATCCATCCCTATACCGACTTCAGCACTTTCGCCGAGGAGGGAAGCCAGGTAATTACCGGCGCCGAGGGCGCCTATGTGACGGACTCAGATGGCAAGCGTTATCTTGACGGCATCGCTGGGCTTTGGTGCGTCAACATCGGTCATGGTCGCAAGGAAATGGCGGAGGCCATTTACGAACAAGTAATGACGATGCAATACTTCAATCCCTTTGGGCACTCAACGAATGCCCCTGCCGCTATCCTAGCTAAAAAGCTAAGCGAGTTGGCGCCAGGCAATTTAAACCATGTGTTTTACACCTGTGGCGGCTCAACTGCCAATGACACGGCGCTGCGGCTGGTGCACTACTACAACAACTTGCGTGGCATGCCAGAGAAAAAGAAGATTATCTCTCGCAATGATGCCTACCACGGTAGCACCTATGTGGCCGCCAATCTCACTGGTATTCACGGCACCAAACAATCTTTTGATCGCATCTGTGATGACCTGATTCATCACGTCTCCGCTGCCAATATGTATCGTCGTCCGATGGGCGCGGAGGATCTCAGCGAGGAAGCCTACACCGATTTTCTCGCCAATGAATTCGAGAATCGCATCCTGCAGCTGGGTCCGGACAGTGTCGCTGCGTTTATCGCCGAACCGATTATGGGGGCCGGCGGCGTGTTGATGGCGCCAAAGGGCTATCACCAGCGGATTTACGCTATCTGCAAAAAATACGACATGCTCTATATCGCCGACGAAGTCGTTACTGCCTTTGGCCGGATTGGAGAGTGGTTTGTGTCCGAGTCTATATTCGGCGTGCAACCCGATATTATCTGCATCGCCAAAGGCCTCACCTCTGGCTATCAACCTCTGGGCGCTGCCCTGTTGTCAGACGAAATCTATGCGGTTATCAGCAAGCCCCAATGTGAGGGCGGATCGTTCAGCATGGGGTACACCTATACCGCCCATCCGGTGGCCTGTGCCGCCGCGTTAAAAAATCTGGAGATTATGGAGAGGGAGGGGATCCTGGGCCGAATACGTGAGTTAGGTCCCTATTTCATGGAGCAGATCCAGTGCCTTAATGAGTTTGATATTGTCGGCGATACCCGGGGCAGTCATTTTATGGTGGGCATCGAACTGGTTCAGGACAAAGCGACCAAGGAAAGCTTTCCTGTCTCAGTGGGGATTGCGGACAGAATCTTCAAACGCTGTCTGGAGCGAGGCCTAATCGTGCGCCCAGTGGGTGGTACTGTGATTATATCCCCGCCGTTGACCCTGGAAAAAGAAGATATCGATACAATCGTCAATACGCTGCTGGAAAGTATTGGTGACGTAAGCGATGAATTGCGTGAAGAAGGGCTGATTGCCGCTTAGCAGCATCCAAATAACAGGAGATAACCGCGACATGAAATTTCAGGACAAAGCACAAATGGCCGCCCCAGAAGCGCTTTACCAGATGCCGGAGAAAGGACGCAGCTGCGATGACGTGATCGCTGACGTGCGTGAACTGAAGAAGGGCATGACGCCCGGCCAGCGCGGCAAACTGGCGAGCACGACCTTCCAGGGACAAGAGGAGATGCAAAAAGTTTTGCATGAGGCCTTTATCGAGTTTATGGACTGGAACGGACTGTTTTCCTTTCAGGAAGCCTCTGCCGCCAAGATGGAGAACGAGGTACTTGATATTTGTATCGACACCATGAATGGCGGCGAACAGGGTCGTGGCAATCTCACCGTCGGAGGTACCGAAAGTAACTTCAGCGGTCTGCATGCCATGCGTAAGTGGGCCAGGGAAAATCGCCCAGAGATAACGGAACCCGAAATTGTTGCTCCCTATTCAACTCACTCCACGGTACACAAAACAGCCCAGTACCTCGATTTGAAGGTGATTACCACGCCGCAGAATGCCGATTTGAGTGCGGATTTGGAAGGTATCGCCAGGTCTATCGGCCCCAACACTATTGGTATCGTGGGCTCGGCCCCCAACTGGCCCTACGGTACGGTAGACCCGATCGAAGAATTCGGGCAGCTGGCGATAGAGCACAATCTTTGGTTGCACGTCGACGCCTGTGTGGGGGGTTACATACTGCCATTCTTCCGCGAGCTAGGTGTTGAAATGCCAAGGTATGACTTTACTGTGCCGGGTGTTCGCTCGATTTCGGCGGATCTGCATAAATACGGTTATGCGCCCAAGCCCTGTTCGACCATTTTGTGGCGCTCGCAGGAGGAGCAGCAGTATCACTTCATGCCTATCGACCAGTGGGCCTGTGGATTGTATCTGTCCCAGGGTTTTGTGGGCAGTAGAACCATGGGCCCAGTCGCAGGTATCTGGGCGCTCATGCATTACTGGGGCAGGGAGGGCTACCTGGAAAATGCCAGACGGGTTCTTCACGTCAAGGAATCTATTATCAACAAGTGCGCTCAAATTGACGGTCTCACCACCTGGAAGACCAATGGGCCATTGCTGATGATTGCTGCCGAGGGTTTCAGTATCGAGCTGGTTGTCGGTGGTATGGAAGAGCGCGGATGGCGCTTGTTGGGGGTCAACAACCCGCCCGCTATTCACCTTACTTTGGACGTCATGGAGGACGAATATTTACAGAAATTTATGCAGGATCTAGAGGAGATTTGTGCCGACATTCGTGCGGGTAAACTCACTTCAGAGGGCATGCTGAGCTACGGCGGTGTGGGTGACAAATCCACCGCGCCAAAATGGTTATTGAGTGCCGTGGAGATAATGGAAAAACGCGCCGGTTAGGGGCGGAGCGAGCCCTCTTTACCTACAAAGGGTAATAGTGAGCCACTTGACCGAACGCTAAAGTTTAAACCTACGTTAATTCATACGATGTAATAACCTGAGGAACAAACTCGATGAAAACAACAAAGACAGAGTTTCAGCGCCGCAAGCAAGCTGCTCCTTTTAGCCGAACCCGAATTGCAAAGGCGGTGTCCGTAGGCGCATTGCTGATGACCGGCGCGGTTGATACCTATGCCCAACTGGAAGAGGTAGTCGTTACAGCCACTAGGCGTTCTCAGAGTGTGCAAGATATTCCATACAACATATCGGCTCTTTCCGGCGATGAACTGAGTCGCGTTGGCGCGGCCAGCCTGAATGACGTGGTCCGCATGGTCCCCGGATTGACGTCCGCTGACGTGGGTCAGCGAGGGGCCATCAACAGCACCTTGATTCTACGTGGCATCAATGCCTCCAACCCCAGCACAAACAGCATCACTCAGAATATTACCGATCCATCGGTTTCGATGTACGTCGACGATTCGCCCATGCTCTTCAACGTCAATCTCAACGATATCGAACGCGTCGAAGTTTTGAGAGGCCCACAGGGTACACTTTATGGATCTGGTGCTGTGGGGGGTACTGTTAGATTCATCTTGAACAAGCCCGATCCTTCAGAAACTCTATTTCGTTTGTCGGGTGATGTCAGTCTCAATGACGAATCGGATGAATTAAATTACACCACAGACCTACTGTTCAATCTGCCGATGAGCGATAACGTGGCAGCACGTTTTAATCTGGGCTACAAAAAGCTCGGCGGAGTGATCGATGCCGTGGGTCTCATGCAAACTGATAGCAACGGCGTTCCTGTCCTTTCCGACCCTTCGAATATCGACAGCCCCGGCGTCATTTTACCCACGGATGAAGATACGGATGAGTTCGAGTCATGGTATGCCCGTGGTGCGCTCCTGTGGGACATCTCAGAAAACGCACAGGCTACGTTGACACTCATTCACCAGAAAGACGAAGGAGAGGGGGACACCATAAGCGGAATAACGGACAACGGGACCTCCCTGCGAGATTATGAGCACACCCAGCGTTCGCTGGTTCCGCTGGAAATAGAGAGCGATATGATTAGCCTGGATGTCAGCGTGGATCTCGGTTTTGCCACGCTAACCTCGGCAACGAGCTACGTTGACATCGATCAGGAGATGAGCGTCGATAATGCGGGTCTCTACGCTGCGTTGTCTGGCTTGTATTTTGGCTATCCGGAAGATCAAATCGTTGGACCCAGCCATTTTGAGCAGGGCTCAAAGGTCTTTACGCAGGAATTTCGACTCGTTTCACAGGGCGATGGCGATTGGGATTGGGTGGTAGGGGCATGGTATAAAGACCAGGAACAGAAAGCGTTTTTCAATGATACCTTACCCGGCTACGCGCGTTGGGCCAGTGATCCCAATAGCTCCGGCAGCCTGATTGTCGCGGATTACTATCCCGGTGCCGGTAATACTGTGGCAGATTTTTGGGGAGCCTACTACCAGGGAACCCCTAATCCCATCCTAGACGATCCTTATGTTCAGAATCGGGAAATGGACTTTGAAGACCTGGCGGTTTTCGGTGAGGTGACCTATCACATAAGCGATGCATTTCAGGTGACGGGTGGATTCAGGGTATTTAGTCAGGAGTTCAGTCAAACCAATGCCATTGATTTCAACATCCTGGGTCCGGCGTTTTCGGTGCGGACGGACAGCGATGCCGATTTCGATGACAGCATCTTTAAGTTCAATGCCTCTTACGATCTGAACGATAACACCATGGTGTATTTCACCTGGTCTGAGGGCTTTCGCCATGGCGGCGCTAACGGCTTTCCCACCACTGGTACGGGCGCGGTATCGAGCGTGGCCGTGGAGTACGACGCCGATGAAGCAACCAACTACGAGATCGGTATAAAAGGCACTTTGCTCGACGATCGGGTACGTTATTCGGCCGCGATTTATAGCATAGACTGGGACAAACCACAGCTTGACGTATTCCTGGGCCTGTTGGCAGTTCCCTCGGTCGTCAACGGCGACGAAGCGCATACCGAGGGTGTGGAGCTAGAGATCACAGCGCAATTTACGGAAAATTTTATAGGAAACTTTGGATGGAGTTACACGGATGCTGAGTTGCAAGGTGATGGAATTGCGGTCGAAAATACCAGTGGCGAATTTGCAACCGCCGATGATGGCGACCCCATGCCCGGTGTTCCCGAGCACCAGTTATCGCTGGCGTTAAACTACTTCCAGCCATTGAATAGCGGCGACGAGCTGCACTACTATGTCAACGGGTCTTACAAGGACAGCGTGGTGACTACCTATAACGTCGATTTTGATGACTTCGCTGAGTTGGATTCCTTTTCACTGTGGAATGCAGGGGTCAACTGGAATGCTGAAAACTGGTCTGTCGGCTTGTTTGTAAAAAATCTGGGCAATGAAGAAGGCTTGAATGCTCTTCGGTTCGGGCGTCCCGACTTCAGCGACGCTGGAAATATTATCCGTCCGAGAAGCTATGGGCTGAAGATGATGTATAGCTTTTAGCAACTCTGGATGATGGTGGTTTGTCTGTAACGGCTGCATGAACCATGCGGCCGTTTTTTTGAGGCTGGTCGAACCATCGAGTCATTGGTACTCTCGAAGTACTTTCGATGAATAACAGGTAACTCCATGCAGGGAAAAAGAGTAGACACGGCTTCTAGTACGGATCCAGAAGCTCTACTCCAGGTCGTCTCTCAGTCTCTCGCCGAAGGACAGCTGGCCAAAGCGGTAAAAGCCTGTAAAACCCTCAACGGTGGTTTCCCTGACTTTGCTCCGGGCTGGGCGGTGGGTTCTCGTGTAGCGTTGAAACTCGGCAATGCCGATAAGGCCCTGGAGTTTATTGACCGCGCCCTCGCGCTGGATACCAAAAGCGGTCACCTGCATATTTTTCGGGCCCAGTGTTTGTTGGAGAAAAAGCAGCTTCCGCAAGCGATTGCGTCGGCGCACAAAGCCGTAGAGCTCTCGCCAAAAGATGCAGCAGTGTTATACAACGCCGGCACATTCCTAGGAATGCACTGCAACGAACACTCCATTGCTTGTCCCTACTATGAAACAGCCGTCGCACTCTCACCTGAAAATGCTGAGTACTGTTTTAGTCTTGCCGCGGTTTACCGTTTTTTGGGTAGGGTGAAAGAGGCTGCTGCCACCTGGGATCGAGCCATTCAACTCGCGCCAGAATACTATGAAGCCTATCTGCTCCGATCCGAGGTGCTCAAGCAAACAGTCGATTCCAATCACACCCTCGAGCTGGAGAGTCTCGTAGAGCGCGGTATAAAAGACTGGCGCGGCGAGTCCATGGTCTGTCATGCACTGGCCAAGGAATACGAAGACACTGCGGATTATAGCCGTTCTTTTTCTTGGCTGAAGCGGGGGACAGACTTACGCCAGAAACACACCCGATACGATGTCGCAGCCGATGAAAAAACGATGGGAGAAATCGCGCAGCAATTTTCCCTCGAGTTCATGCAGCAACCGAGAGTCGGCGGAGACAGCGAAGAACCCATTTTTATTCTAGGCCTACCACGCACCGGTTCAACTCTGCTAGAGCGCATACTCTCCAGCCACGACGAGGTATTTGCCGCAGGTGAACTTAATGTTTTTGCCCTGGAGCTTGTTCGCATCTGTCAAAACAGCCAAGGCGGAGGGCAGATAGCCCGAGACGATTTAGTCAGAGTTTCAACGACAATTGATTATTCGCAGCTAGCTCAAAATTATATTGAAAGTACTCGACCCCGCACAGGACAGCTGCCTCGATTTATTGACAAAATGCCCAACAACTTTTTGTACTGTGGATTGATTCATCTCGCTATGCCCAAGGCCAGGATCATACATATCATGCGCAATCCTATGGACAGTTGTTATGCGATGTACAAGCGCTTATTCAAAGGCGCCTATCCTATGTCCTACGACCAGGAACAATTGGGACGATACTATCTGGCCTATCGCCGGCTCATGGATCACTGGGGCAAGGTGATGCCTGAATCCATTCTGGAAGTACGCTACGAGCAGTTGGTGGCTGACCAGGAAACCCAGACTCGAAGGGTATTGGGATATTGCGGGCTGGACTGGCAAGACAGTTGTCTACATTTTGAAAAGAACGAGGCACCCAGTACCACCGCCAGTGCGAGCCAGGTCAGGGAACCAATATACAAAACAGCGCAGAATATGTGGCGTAACTATGAGGAACAACTCGAACCACTGAGGGAATTATTGGAAAAGGGTGGAATCGACGTAAACGCTTCCAAATATTGAGTGGCCCGCGCCGCAAACCTGCGGTGAAGGAATTACCCACATGGGGGGATGGGGTAAAGGGATTCTGCGGCCTAGGATGTTTGTATCACAGATGCGGTGTACTAAATATGAATGAGCCTAAGACGCTTAGCGAAGCCCCGGATTTCCTCGAATATGTTTACGACAAGCTGTGGCAGGCCGCCGGCGCTTCCGAGGAGCATGCCAGGTCAGTGGCTAGAGGTGTCTCCATAGGCGATCGAACGGGCAAGCTGACTCAGGGTATGGGCGTTCTTGACGTTATCTTTTTTTCCCTTGCAGCCGGTTGTCTCGACATGCAGGCGGTGCCCAAAATCGTCGACGAAGGTCCCACCTGGGTATTGTACGATGGTGGCACCTCTACTGGCTTTTGGACCCTGGAGCTTGCGACCAAGCTGGCTATCGAGAAGGCCCGTCAGCACGGCATCAGCATTGCCATGGGCAGAAATCACAACGACGCAGGTTGTTTCTACGCCTACACGTCCCTGGCAGTCGAACAGGATATGCTGGCCATAGCGACCAACAATTCAGTACCTATTGTGTCGCCCTGGGGTGGGCGCGAGAATAAATTATCCGGTGCGCCCTTCAGTGCGGCTGCTCCCGGTGGTGAAGAGTATCCACTGGTCACCGATATCGCTTGTATCAGCGCCCATGACGGCAACTGGTCCGAGGCTGCCTACAACGGTACTCGGCTGAAGGGCAAGTTTTTAGTGGACCCTGATACCCATGAACTGACGGATGATCCCGCTCCGTATATTCTTCCTGTTGAGGGTTATGGGCGTATTTGCGGTAGTCGCGCGGCATCGGTTTTCGGTGATCCACGGCTCTATGCCATGAATATTTTCACCGAAATGCTTTCGACCGTGATCGTGCCAGGTTCGACAATCACGCCGGACCTGCCCTGTGGACCCGAAACCTCACAGCGGCGACGCAAGGGAGAGGCCTCGGTAGGAGGCAGCTGCGTAATCGTTATCGACCCCTCGCATTTTGGTCCTATTGAAGGGGTAAAAGATCGCTCAGACCGATTTGTTCAAGCGGTTAAATCCACCGCTAAACTGCCCGGTGTAGACGAGATTTTTCTGCCCGGTGAACGTGGCCACAAGAGCATGGAAACGAATGAGCCGGTATCTATACTGGAGTCTCACTGGCAGCCTTTCGTGGATAGAGTGGCCAAGTATGGGCTGAATATCGACACCCTGAGAACGGATTGGCAAGGCACAAGAGTATGAACTCGCCCACAAGTAGGGAACCCACATGACGAAGCCTGGGGGCACTGCCACTGCGGCCGTGGATTTCGAACAGCGAGTCGTGCTCATTACCGCGTGTATTATCGGCACCGCCGGGGTGATTATCTTTGCGCTATTGCCCCTATTACTGGGCACTGCCGCAGATGCTTTCGGTCTGGATGACGCACAGGTGGGATTTCTTGGATCAGCCTACGTCGGTGGCAATACGCTGGTGGCCGCACTGTCTTTTTACTGGATTACCCGGTTTGACTGGCGCCATGTCTTCGTTGTCGGTTTGTCGCTGCTGGTTTGTGGACTGTTGACCGCTGTAGCTCTACCTAGCTATAACGGCGCACTGACAGGCCTGGCCATAGCCGGGCTGGGCTCGGGATTTATGTATGCCTTGAGTGTGGCCATTGTTTCTGAGATGCGCGATGCCGATCGTAAATTCGGAATCAAGATGGTGCCAGAACAGAGTATTTCGGCGGTACTACTTTTTTTGTTGCCGGCGCTGGTTATCGCGCAGTGGGGTTTTTCTGGATTTCTATTAACACTGGTAGCGTTCTTTTTACTGGTTCTACCTTTTTTGGCCAGAGTCCCTCCTCATGGTAAGAAACAGGAACGCGTGGAAGCTGGAGAGCGGGTGCTGGTAAAGCCCTATGTCGTGTTTCTTGCCTTACTGGGACTGCTGTTGTTCTTTGGTGGAATTGCGGGAATCTGGGCATTTATGGAGCGATTTGCCAGCGAGGGGGCGATTGATGCCCTGCTTGCAGGTCAGTTATTGGCGGTGGGTGTAGTGGCCTCAGCGATTGGCCCTGTCATACCTGCAGTCATCGGTGATCGGTTTGGACGCGTGCTGCCACTGGCGATAGCCTGCATTATTGTCGTGCTTTCCCTGTTGATTCTTGCCACGCCACTAACCCTCTGGAAGTACGGGCTGATACTCGCCGTTTTACCGGCAGCCTGGTATGCGGGCATGGCCTACCAAATGGGTATTATCGCCGAGGCCGATGTGAGCGGGCGGTTTTCAGTTTTGATGTCGGCATCGCTGGGTATTGGCGCCACGTTGGGGCCCGCTTTACTGGGTATCATCAAATCGGTATCGGGACTATCGGTCGCACTGGGCTTTGCTGGCGCGGTAGCGGTGACAGGCGCGCTGGTTTCAATTTGGGTTGTCCATCTGCTCAATGTGGGAGTCCCCGAAGAGGGAAGCACGACTGCTGACACAATATAGAGTATGGAGGCGAGTATGACCCAGAGCACGACAATGCAATCAACCGACGGGGCTACGACGGATTTTCGAGTGGTTGCGGCGGGTATCTTGATGTATATGCTGGCGCCACTGGGAATGACCTTGATTCCACTGGTCGTCGGGGCGGCGGCGAAAGACCTGGGTTTCAGTGACACTCAGGTGGGGTTTCTCGCCTCCGCCGATTTGATTGGCCTGGCCGTGGCTGCAGTGTCAGCGGTGTTCTGGATTCACAAGGTATCCTGGCGCACGGTGGGTCTCATTAGTACCCTGATAATAATTGCCGGCAATGTCGCGTCAGCCCAAGCAACCTCTTTTGAGTTTTTATGCGTTGCCCGCTTTGTCACCGAACTAGGCAGCGGAGGGATTTTCTCCCTGGCTCTGGTAACTCTAGGCGCAACTCGCAACCCGGAACGCTATTTCGCCATTGGCATCGGCATGACGATTGCAATTTCAGTGGTTATTTTCCTGTGGTTGCCGGCGATCATCGATGCCTCGGGGAAAAACATCGTGTTCATGGTCCACGGACTCGTAGCGCTATTGGTATTGCCCTCGGTGCTGTGGCTCAGTACCGGACGAGCCCAGGATAGCCACAAGGAAGCCGAGGCATCAAAGGGTTCCTATCTGCCTCTGTTTGTTTGTTTTGTCGGTTTCGCCTGCTTTACCATTGCCGAAGGCGGTGTCTGGTCCTATGTGGAACGGATCGGGGACGCGGCGGGCTTTTCATCGGACCATGTGGGCCAAGTGTTGGCGATGACACAAATCGTCTCACTTTTTGCAGCGTTCGCGGCATCTGCGCTGAGCACACGTTTTGGGCGCTCGCTGCCAATAGCATTCGGCATCGCGGTGTTCATATTGGGCCTGTATCTATTGCTGCAACCCGATGGCAGTGTTTACTTGATCGCAGCTTGTCTGACCCAGTTCGCCTGGATATTTGTGTTGCCATATCTGCTGGCGATGTGCGTAGAACTGGACCCTTCCGGCCACTATTACGTGCTGACAACCGCCTTCAAAATGGGGGGATTCTCGGCTGGCCCGGCGATAGTAGCCACGTTTCTTGGAGATAATGGTTACGCGCTGGTCAGTTGGATTGGGGTTGGTTTTTTACTGTTGAGCCTGGCGCTGGTGATGCCTTTGGCGTTAAAACTTGATCGCGCTGCAGGTACCAACTAATCAGGAGAATTGAGAATGAAACTAATTTTCGTTGTAGTTTTATTTTTTTCCATTTGCGGAACGGGTGTATATGGGCAGTCGACTCAACTGTTTTTTGGTGACACTCATGTGCACACTTCATTTTCCGAGGATGCCTATGCGCTGGGCAGGAATGTAACGGGTGATCCCGATACGGCGTACCGGTGGGCAAAAGGATTGCCCGTTGTTCATCCTTATACCGGCGTGAAAATAAAGAATACTCGCCCTCTGGATTTCCTGGTTGTTGCCGACCACGCATACTATCTTGGTATCTATAAAAATGTGATGGATGGACGCCCTGGTTTTGCCGATACCCAATCCGGGAAGTGGATTCGTCAGGTGTTCCAAGACATGGATGCGGACAGGAATGCGTTGTGGAATACGCTGAATATGGCGTTTTATATTGAAAGAACGGATAAAGAATTAACCACTGCGGCTGTTCGGTCGACGGTATGGGAAGAATACCTGCAGTTCGCCGAAACCTATAATGACCCGGGACGTTTCACCGCGTTTATCGGCTGGGAGTGGTCCGGTAGTCCCGGGGGTAATAATCTTCATCGCGTTGTGATGACTTCCGCCAACGGAGAAGTTGCATCCGGTTTTCGTCCATTGAGTGTACTTGAATCAGAGAGACCGGAGGACCTGTGGGATTGGCTGGAAAAGACTTCCATAGAGCTCGGTCTGAAGTTCGTGGCGATTCCGCACAACTCCAACATCAGCAATGGCACCATGTTCCCCGAAACGACATCTTCCGGCACTCCCATTACGGAGGCTTACGCGCGGAAGCGACAAAAATGGGAGCCACTGGTTGAGATTACACAAATCAAGGGTGATTCTGAGACTCACCCTAAGCTTTCTCCCGAGGATCCGTTTGCCGGTTTTGAGAAATATGAGCATCTTTTGGCAGTCAATCCGGAGGCCGCAACGTCCATGGAGGTGTCCGCGGCTGATTATGTTCGGCCGGCCTTGCTCAGAGGACTGCAAATTGGTGAACGGCTGGACATCAATCCGTATCGCTTCGGAGTGATTGGTTCAACAGATTCACATTCGTCGGTTTCGTCTGTCGATGAAGATAATTTCTGGGGTAAGTTTCCCCCGGACGCGCGCCCGAGCCGCGGCATGGAGCCCATTGGTGGCCCTCTGTCCTCCGTGGTGGGCTGGTCGGTATCGGCTTCAGGTTTGGCCGCCGTTTGGGCCCAGGAGAATACGCGTGAGTCGTTGTTATCGGCGTTTCAACGCAAGGAGGTCTATGCTACGACCGGACCGCGTATTTGCGTACGGCTGTTTGGGGGCTGGGATTTCTCTGAGACGGACACTCAGTCCGCGAACATGTCAGATATTGGATACCGTTCAGGTGTGCCCATGGGCGGGGCCTTAACCAGGACACCTGCCGGGGGCTCGCCGAAATTTATGATCCACGTGGCCAAAGATCCCACGGGAGCGAACCTTGAACGTGTCCAGATGATTAAAGGCTGGCTGGATGTCAGTGGTAAAACGCATGAAAAGGTCATGGATGTAGCACTCTCCGACGGGCGCGAGCCGGACCCGGATCACAACGCGCTGCCCGGGGCCAACACTGTCGACATCACTACCGCGACCTACTCAAATGAAAGAGGTGCAACACAGTTCAATTTACTGTGGGAGGATACAGATTTCGACCCCCAGACTCCTGCCTTTTATTATCTGCGTGTACTTCAGATACCGACACCACGCCATTCACTTTATGACGCCGTTGCTCTCAATATTGATCCGCCGGATGGTTTTCCTGCCATTATCCAGGAGCGGGCTTACACATCGCCGGTTTTCTACACTCCCTACTAGGGCTGCTCGTCCGAACAGTCCAAACAGTGCGTCAACCGACATGGGTTTTCCCGTGGTCTGCGATATCACCCCCACTGGGTACATTCTATTCTCCCCAGGCAATTGAGGTAAGCGATTTACCCTAATGGGGTTATTACCGGTTCGGCGTATCGGTACTAGTGTGGAAGGCTAGGGCACCGTCTATGACCGTTGGTGTCCGTTACTTTGAAGGGAGATCTGTATGACTGACGAAGTTCGCGTGGAAAAACTCGGTTTTCTTGAGTACGCCATTGAGCGTGTAGTTCTGGCCGCGGGAGGCTCGCAGGAACACGCTCGCTGTGTCGCCCAGGCGATTGGCTTCGCCCATATCCAGGGCAAGTTAAATCAGGGCCTGGGGGTCTACGAAGTGCTGGACCTGGCTCTGGGTGTGGGGGTGTTGGATATGGCGGCGACGCCCGAAGTCATTGAGGAGGGTCCGGCCTGGGCGGTAGTCGACGGCAAGGGTTCTTCCGGTTATTACGCCCTCAATATCATGGCAGATATTGCCATAGAAAAAGCTCGCAGCAGCGGCATCGCTATTGTCTATGGTGGTAATCACAATGATGCGGGCAGTTTTGCCGCCTACGTCTACAAGGCCTTCGAACAGGACATGATGGCCATCGCCTCCAACAATACACCACCCTTGGCCGCACCCTTCGGGGGTATGGAGAATGTGTTGTCCTGCCCGCCATTCGACTCGATTGTGCCATCAGGAGAGGAGCCGCCCATCTGGGCCTCGCTGAAGTTCGGTGAATTCTATGACGCGGATATTTCCGAAGCGGTACTGCACAACAAGCCAATGAAAGGCAAGTGGTTAATCGATCCGCTGACTGGTGAAGCCACCGACGATGCCCGACCCTACGCCCAGCCCTACGAGGGCTACGGGCGGGTGTGGGGATACTCCTGTGCCGGCCAGATTGAAACGCCACGGACCTATGCCCTGAACTTGTGGAATGAGGCAATGACCGCCATTGTCAATCCGCTGGGCATTCCCGCCAACGAAATTTCTGACACCGATGATTTTCAGCGGGCGCTGAAGGAAGGGACCAAAGCAACTACCACAGTCGGGGGAAGCTATTATCTGTGCATTAACCCCGCAATGTTCGGGCCCATTGATGCGGTGAAGGCTCGGGCAGACAGTTTTGTCGGCGCTGTCAGAAATTGTAAACCGCGGCCCGGTCAACGTATTCGTATTCCCGGCGAGACGGCCTATCGAAACCTGAAAAATAACAGCGAAGAAATTGAGGTGTTGACCAATCACTGGCAGCCATTTTTTGAAAATATTGCCGGTAAGTACGGTTTAACGGAAGAGGGCATCCGGGCAGACTTCACCGCGTTAGAAAAAACGGACTAGCGGAGGCGACTATGACAATTATCAGCTTTGAGCAACAAACTCACAGAGCGGTCAATACCTATTTCCGACGGTTGCTGGAGTGTCTTGATACTGCTGACAGTCGGCGGGTGGATCGCATACTGCAGCAGGTCGGACTCTCGAGAGAGCTCGCATTGGCGGGAAGCCCTGAGCAGCTACTGTTCGCCGATTTCAAGCGGGTGTTGTACACCGTTCAGGGGGAATTGACTGCGGACATCATTCTCCGATTTTCGAAATCCATACATCTGTCAGACCTAGGGATTTTGGGTTACACGGTCATTAACAGTGAGACCCTGGGCCAGGCACTGGAAGTGTACGCACGCTTTGCCAGGCTTTCTTATATCAACTTTGGTTTTGAAATTCAGAGTCAAAAGGAGCGGGTGATTTTGCGCCCGGCGCAGTTGCTGGCCTCGAGACTGGAGCGCGAAGATTTTATTGCATCCAAATACCATATGCTGGTGCGGATGCTGCCGCAGGATGCGGATACCAAGCAGATTGTGGTTGATCTGGATTACGTCCCGCCAGCGTACGCTGAAAGTTATGCGGACTTTTTTCACTCGCCTTTTTATTTCGATAGACCGGAACTAGGCATCAGTTTCCCCGCCGAATGGCTGCAAACCACTGTCAGCAGCGCCGACCACGATCTTTATCTGCTGTGCGAAGCCCAGTGTAGCGAGATGCTCAGTGAGCATGGTGAGGTGGCAGAGATCGTCGAGAAAGTTCGTAGAATACTGCTGCAACCCGGGG
Organism: uncultured Halieaceae bacterium; assembly: GCA_938074045.1. GTDB lineage: Bacteria > Pseudomonadota > Gammaproteobacteria > Pseudomonadales > Halieaceae > CALJGI01. The sequence continues at coordinate 1,698 of CALJGI010000026.1, read as the reverse complement.
CGACAGGCCTGCCATTAGAGAGTGCGGCAGACATTCTGAGGATGTCGACACGTACCCTACGCGAGCATATCTACGCCGCTGGGACCACCTACAAACAGATTGTTGTGGATGTGCGAATGAGCCTGGCCAAGCGCTATCTTCTCGAATCGCGAATGTCCGTTAAGGAAATCGCCTATCGTTTGAACTATTCTCAGCCCAACGCATTTGGACGCGCCTTCAAAAACGCATTTGGTGTATCACCTGCGACGATACGCCAGCAAGGGAGAGTCGCTAGTGCAGCCGGGTAGCTGCAAATGGGTTGCTTACAGGCCTGGCGGCATACCACCGGCCACCGGTAGTGCGATACCGCTTAAATAGCTGGCACCTGGCCCCGCCAGGAACAATACGGCATCGGCGATTTCCTCCGGTTCTGCTGCGCGCTTCATTGCGATCGACTCGTCCTCGTACGCTTGCGCCTGGTCCAGGCTGATGTCTTGTTGTTCGGCGATACGCGACAGCGCATTGATCCGCATACCCGTATTGACGACACCAGGACAGATGGCGTTACAGCGAATATTTCGCGATGCAAATTCGAGCGCTAGAGCTTTGGTGAGTCCGATCACGGCGAACTTGGAGGCCGTGTAATTGGCCGGTGCCGACTCGATTGCACCCAGACCACAAAGAGAAGCGTTGTTAATGATTACACCTGACCGCTGAGCGAGCATCGCCGGGATGACCGCCCTGCAAAAGGCCGCCGTGCCCGCTACATTGACTTGATAGCTCAGCTCCCAGGTTTCCTCGGGTATATCGAGAAAATACGGTATGTCCGCGGATACACCCGCGTTGTTGACCAGGATATCGATGCGGCCAAACTGCTTGAGTGCTTCGCCGACGCAACTGTTGATCTCTTCTGGGCGGCTTGAATCGCAGCGAATTGCCGTTCCGCGAGAGCCGAAGGCGCCAATTTCTTTAACGGCATCCGCTAGGCCCTCGGCATTGGCCACATCGACAAGCACGACTGCGGCACCCTGCTCAGCCAGCTTGAGAGCGATGGCGCGACCCATTCCCTGTGGATGGCCCGCCCCGGTTATGATCGCAACCTGATCTGTGAACATAGTCATTCCAGCACCTGTAATCCTGGTTCGCTCAGCTAGAGCCTGCAACAGCCGCGGCTGATTTATTACTTTGCGAGTCGCGTCTATCCAGGCGTATCGATAACGGTGTCACCAGCGCCATGCAGAGCAGCAGGAATGCGGAACATACCCAGATAACAGCTAGATAGCTGTCCGGTTGCAAAAACAAGCTGACAAACGCCGGGCCGACGGCAAAGCCTCCAAACTTGAAGGCACTCAACAAAATAAAGTAACGGCCCGAGGTGTCACATTCAACACTGATCAGCATGATATAGGGGAGTGTGAAGCCCCAGCAAAATTGGGTAAGCGCCATGCCCAGCACATAGAATGAGGTGCCCTGCTGAGCCATCAGGAAGGCGCCGCAGACGAAGGCGATCAGACCGAAACTGATGGGAGCCACTCGACCATAACGGGTGCTCAGCACTGACGTAGCTAGAGCGCCAATTGCCCCCATCAGGTTGGCCAGCGCAAGTGCTTTGCCGATAAGAACCAAATCAAGGCCGCCGTGTTTGCCGATTCGCTCCAGATAGGCCCAGAGGCCGCCCTCGGCAAGTGCGATACAAAAAAGTGCGAACATGGCGAGGAA
>CALJGI010000025.1 GCA_938074045.1 uncultured Halieaceae bacterium | reverse complement strand
TGCCATGTTAATTATTTCCTTTAATTATTCCCAATCAATAGTTACGTTACTAAAATATCCTGTAATATCAATATTTTATAGGCTCTATAATTAGACTCTGAAACTTCTTCGTCGCTATTTAACTTTATCAATTTTGAATTTACTTATGCTCTTGTTTTGCTTTTATTTGTAGCATCCGTTGTTACAATTTTTTTTAACTTACTTTTTACTCTTTTTACTTTAATTATTCTCAATTACCTTTAAGTCCTAGTTGATGACCTTCATCTATCCACCGATCTCAAGTCTTTGGTTCAGCTCCTTCAATTGAACGTTGTCATTTTCAAATACTCTTCTATGTTATTTTCAATCCATGTTAGCTCTTCAGATTTAATATCCTGCGAATCCCCACGCCTCAAAAATCCAATTAACCCATGAACAGAAGCCCAAATATTGACAGCTTTTATTCTGATATCTTTCTCTGCCGCATCAGGCTTTAAAAGTTTCAGTGCTACAGATACCTCGTTAAAAGCTGCATTATGTTGCGCTTCTAAATCAGGATAAAGAGACATGTTTGAATCTATATTCCCAAACATCAAATCGTAAATATTCGGATAGTCCAACCCAAACCTTATGTAATAAGCGCCCCAACTTGCAAAGGTATCAGCATCCTTCCTGCCTTGATCAAGCATTTCGTAACCTCTTCTGATCAACTCTGCTTTAAGATCATTTTTGTTTTTAAAATGTCTATAAAACGCAGTCGGTGAGACACCCGCTTTCTCTGCTACATATCGCATATTGATTTTTTGCCAAGACTCAGCAGCGCAAATTTCCCATGCAATTTCAACAAGACGTTCTTTAAGATTTTCTTTGTGATAGCTCATAATAAATAATTGTTTACTTAGTAAATATTGTCGATTAATATGTTAACTTAGTGAACATATTAGCAGAAAATACAACCCAAATGTCTAAGAATAACAATCTGAAATACAAAAACCTCTTTCAAACTGTCTGCGAAGCACCAGTTAATGCACCCAAGGATGCATTTAATCTGCATGATTGGGTTTTTGCTTTATCAGATAAGGATTATCAGGCTACGGCAAGAGGACATATCGGAGCTGGATCAAGCATTCATACTGATGGAACACAAACTTCTGTCAATGTGGAAAGCGTAGGAGGCGGCTTATTAGTTCAACACTATGTTGCAGAAGTCAAAGAACCCGATTACGTTAAGATGGTGTCACTTTCTGATGTTTATATAACGAGCTTCATACGTGTTGTTGTGAAAGTCACATGGGAAATGCGTCTAATTTCTGTTTCTGACAATGAGTGTAAATTTCAAAATACTGTATTAGTGGAACACCCTAATTTCATTATGAAAATTTTGTCCGCTTTAGCATTCACCGGTTATTTTGTGCGAAAACATAATGAAGAAGAAACACCTTTATTTGCGGAAAACTTATATAAGCGAACATTCAAAGAAAACACCGAGAGGCTTAAATGATGAAGAAATATTTCTTTTCTCTTTCTCTTATTCTGTTTGCGATTCAATTGAGTGCAGCTACCTTGGACGTTGAAGTACAAGGCATCACGAAAGGAGGTATACTTAATTTAGAAATCTCCAGCTCTCAGGAAGCTTTTGAATCAGATGGAGATGAAACTGGAGTGGAGGCAAGGGTTGTAGAAAGAGTTGGCAAAGGATCATATCAGCGCTCCTTCGAAATCCCTCCCGGCACTTACGCAATTAAGTTACACATCGACGAAAATGAGAATGAGAAGCTAGATACAAATTTTTTAGGCATACCCAAGGAGCAATATGGAATCTCAAATAATGCTCTGCTTTTAAATTTTGATGCTGCGTCATTTGTTATCGATAACTATAAAAAAATTCAAATAGATTTGTGATCTGGGCGGCATACAAGTAATGAGACAAAAGAGAAAATAACAAAATTACAAAACTTTTTAGCTTAACAGCAATCATATTTGCTTTACATTTAGCTGCAGTTGCTGTGAATTTCACACCAATGGCTGATATTTCTCTTTCAGGAAAAACTATGCATTACTTCTGTAATTGAAAAATGGATATTCAAAAAATTTATAGAGAGTGGGTAGTTATGGTAAGGAATGGAAGAATGAAGGCAAATTTAGATGGTGATTTTGTTGTTTTTATGATCGGTATGCGATTAAACAAGATTTGGGCTATACATAAGTGGCTTCCAGTTTTTTTAGCTATGCCAAAAATGCTTAAAGAGTTGGGAAAAAGCACGGAGCTTGGTTTATTACATTACGAATCTTGGTTTGGACGAACAATTATATTAGTTCAATATTGGCGTTCAAAAGAACAATTATTAGCCTACGCTAAAAATGATGAAGCTCAACATTTACCAGCGTGGAAAGCTTTTAATAAAGCTGTAGGCTCAAGAGGTTCTGTTGGGATTTGGCATGAAACATATCTAGTAAAAGATGGAACCTACGAGAACATTTATGGGAACATGCCTCCATTCGGCTTAGGTAAAGTGGGAACACTTGAGCCAGTTGGGAAAGCGCATGAAACAGCCCAACAACGACTGGAGATAAAATAAAAGTCAATACTTTAGAGTCGTGTACTACTCCCACTCGATGGTTGCGGGAGGCTTACCTGAAATATCGTAGGTTACCCGGGATATTCCCGGAATCTCATTGATGATACGGCTACTCAAACGCTCGAGTAATTCATAGGGTAGATGCGCCCATCGAGCGGTCATGAAGTCAATGGTTTCAACGGCACGCAATGCGATCACATGTTCGTAGCGCCGTGCATCGCCCACCACACCAACAGATTTCACCGGGAGGTAAACGGCAAAGGCCTGACTGGTCTTCTGATACCAGTCAGCGGCATGCAATTCTTCCATAAAGATAGCATCGGCTTCGCGCAGGACATCGGCGTATTCCTTGCGCACCTCTCCTAGGATGCGCACGCCCAGTCCGGGACCCGGAAAGGGATGGCGATAAACCATATCGTGGGGTAATCCCAGTTCCAGACCCAGCAGCCTTACTTCGTCCTTGAACAATTCTCGCAGTGGCTCGACCAGTTCCATTTCCATGTCGTCTGGGAGGCCGCCCACATTGTGATGTGATTTGATCACATGCGCCTTGCCGGACTTGGCTCCGGCGGACTCGATGACATCGGGATAGATAGTGCCCTGGGCCAACCAGCGCACATCCTTTAGTTTAACCGCCTCCGCATCGAATACTTCTATGAACGTATTGCCAATAATTTTTCGCTTGTCTTCAGGGTCAGCTACGCCAGCCAGACGCCCCAGGAACAACTCTTCCGAGTCAGCCCGAATAACGGTAACACCCATGTTCCGGGCAAACATATCCATCACCTGGTCCCCTTCGCTCTTGCGAAGCAAACCATTGTCGACAAACACACAGGTCAATTGATCCCCAATAGCCCGATGCAGCAGGGCCGCCACAACAGAGGAATCAACGCCACCGGACAGCCCCAGCAATACCTTGTCAGTGCCGACCTGGGTGCGGACCTGTTCTATAGCATCCTCAATAATGTTTGCCGCCGTCCACAGTGCCTCGCAGCCACAGACCTCCAGCACAAAGTGTTCAAAGACTCGTTTCCCCTGCAGCGTGTGGGTCACCTCGGGGTGAAACTGAATGCCGAAAAGCGGTTTCGATTGATGGTACATACCCGCAATGGGGCAGCTCTCGGTCGCCGCCATCAACTCAAAGTCTGGGGGTAGCTCAACCACCTTGTCACCATGGCTCATCCAAACGTCCATCAGGTCCTGACCATCCGCACCAACATGGTCTCGAATATCGTGTAGCAGCCTCCCGGCACTGAGCACTTCTATCTGGGCATACCCAAATTCACTGGCCGCCGACCCGGCAACCTTGCCACCGAACTGCTCAGCCATAGTCTGCATGCCGTAGCAAATTCCAAGAACTGGAATATCCAGCTCGAACACAACCTCCGGCGCGCGCGGTGAATCGGCGGCGGCCACAGATTCCGGGCTACCGGAAAGAATGATGCCCACAGCGCCAAATGCACGAATATCTTCAGCGGACATGTCACAGGCGTGTATCTCGCTGTATACGCCGACTTCTCTTACCCGCCGGGCGATAAGTTGGGTATATTGGGACCCAAAATCGAGAATAAGAATCTTGCTGGAGTGAATATCGCGGCTCATGTCTGGCCCGTTCCTGCTAAAAGTAGGTGACGTTGGCGTTGCAGGCCGCGAAGCGGCTTAACGAATGGGATAGTTGGGCGCCTCTTTGGTTATGGTCACGTCGTGAACGTGACTTTCGCTCATACCGGCGGAGGTAACCTGAATAAACTGTGGTACCGATCGCATGGTGTCAATATTGATGCTACCGGTGTACCCCATGGCTGAGCGCAATCCGCCCATCATCTGGTGGATAATCACGGATACCGGCCCTTTGTATGGGACCCTACCTTCAATACCCTCGGGAACCAGCTTTTCAACCGCGCTGCCTTCCTGAAAATAGCGGTCACTGGAGCCCTGGGTGCGGGCCATAGCGCCGAGCGAACCCATGCCTCGATAGGCCTTGTAGGTGCGCCCCTGAAACAGCTCGACTTCGCCGGGCGCCTCTTCGGTACCGGCGAACATACTACCCATCATCACTGCGTGGGCTCCAGCGGCAATCACCTTGGCGATATCACCGGAAAACCGGATACCGCCATCGGCGATAATAGGGATATCATAATCCTTAAGCGCCTCAACTACATTGGCGACGGCGCTGATTTGTGGAACACCAATACCTGTGACGATGCGTGTGGTGCATATTGAGCCGGGACCGATACCGACCTTCACCCCATCGGCTCCAGCCTCAGCCAGGGCTATGGCGGCATCTGCAGTAGCGATATTGCCACCGATGACCTGCACATCGGGATAGTCCGATTTGATGCGTGCCACACGTTCAATAACGTTGCGACTGTGACCATGGGCAGTGTCGACGACCAGCACATCGACACCGGCTTTTACCAGCGCAGCGACACGATCATCAGTATCGGGACTGGTACCTACCGATGCTCCCACACGCAGACGGCCCAGGCTGTCCTTGCAGGCATGTGGGTAATTTTCAGCCTTATCAAAATCCTTTACGGTGATCAGCCCCTTCAGGTCAAAGTCATCATTAACCACCAGTATTTTTTCGATGCGATGTTTGTGTAGTAGCGTCTGGACTTCACCGGAATCTGCCCCCTCAGCAACAGTCACCAGCTGATCTTTGCCGGTCATGATCTGCGACACAGGGAGGTCCAGGTTAGTTTCAAAGCGCACGTCACGGCGCGTGACAATCCCGACCAGATCATCACCTTGAAGCACCGGCAGGCCGGATATCTGGTGTTCCTTGGTCATCGCAACCAGATCCCGGATTGTGGCGTCTGACTGGATAGTGATCGGATCTTTGACTACACCACTTTCATACTTTTTGACGGTGCGAACTTCCTGCGCCTGTCGCTCAATCGACATACTCTTGTGGATGATTCCCACACCGCCTTCCTGCGCGATGGCAATCGCCAGGCGGTATTCAGTTACGGTGTCCATAGCGGCCGACACCAGTGGGATATTGAGGCTGATGTCCCGCGTAAGACGACTCTTGAGTTGCACGTCCTTGGAAACAACCTCAGAATAACCGGGCAGAAGCAGGACGTCGTCGAACGTAAGGGCTTTTTCTGAGATTCTTAACATGATGTCCCCGCTGGAAGCCCCTGGAAAACGCGCCATTATAGTGCCCCGTGGCACCCTCGGCAATCTCATCCTTGTTATTAACACGGAACCTGAATCCTCTTGGACACTAATCGCACCATTCTGAGCGTCAGCCAACTCAACCGACAGGCCCGAAGATTGCTTGAGGGTCATTTCGACTATGTCTGGATAGAAGGGGAAATCAGTAATCTGGCCCGCCCCTCTTCCGGTCACTGGTATATGTCTCTCAAAGACGAATCAGCGCAGGTGCGAGCCGCTATGTTTCGCAATCGCAATCAACTGTGCCGCTTTCAGCCGGAGAATGGGCAACGTATCCGATTGCGCGCGCGAGTCTCCCTGTATGAGGGGCGTGGTGAGTTTCAACTGATCGTTGAACATATGGAATTGGCCGGCGACGGGGGGTTGCAGGCTGCATTCGAGCAACTAAAGCTAAAACTGGCCGCCGAGGGACTCTTTGACCCTACTAACAAGCTTGCAATGCCTGCGTATCCACGTCGGGTCGCCCTGGTTACCTCGGGAACAGGCGCGGTACTCCATGATCTGATCAGTGTATTTTCCCGACGTTATCCCGTGACACAACTCATACTGGTCAACAGCCGGGTACAGGGTGAAGGCGCGGATGCTGAACTGGTCGCGGCAATTCAGCGAATCGAGCGTGCCCACGCCGTCGGCTGTGCGGTAGATGCCATTGTGATGGCACGGGGTGGCGGTTCTGCTGAGGATCTTTGGAGCTTCAACAGCGAGGCACTGGCCCGCACTATCTACGCCTGCGACATCCCCATTATCAGTGCGGTTGGTCACGAAACGGACTTCACGATATGCGACTTAGTCGCCGACGAACGCGCACCGACGCCCTCAGCGGCCGCGGAACTTCTTACGCGGGACATAAAGGACATCCTCAATGTGTTGCGACAAGGTGAAGCTCGAATCTTTCGGGAGGTTCTATCGGCTCTAAACCGGAGCCGGCAATCCCTGGACTGGCTGGAGCGCCGAATCAAAGACCCCAGGCAGCGTCTTACTGAACAAAGCGCCCACCTGCATGCACTGCAAAGACGCCTGCGTCTCGCTCAGGAACGTCAGTTGGGCAGAGCCGGGCACGGTCTTTCCATCATTGCAGGTGCATTGCGGGAATTCTCTCCAACACCTCGGCTAAGGGTAGCGGGACAGAAATTGGAGCATCTGAGTCATCGCCTGGCAAGTGGGCAGCGGAACCGACTGGGTAATGTAAAACACAGGCTATCGCAGGCTACCACCCTGCTGGATGCCGTCAGTCCCCTCGCTACGGTCGCACGCGGCTATAGTATTCTCGTGACAGCAGATGGCTCGGTGGTGAGCGACACCTCCCAGGTCGAGGTGGGAGCGACAGTACGAGCGCAGTTGGCGGAGGGTGGCTTGAGTTGCACGGTCACCGACGTTGACTCCAACTCTCTTCCGACATTGTCGCGCAGTCCGGAATCACTGGAGCCCTGATTGCCAATGTCATGGTACCTGCTGATAAAGACCATCCATATGTCCGCCGCCGCACTTTCTATCTCCGGCTTTATAATCCGCGGTCTGCTACTTTATATAGATATCGACTACCGCCGCCATCGACTCACACACACACTTCCGCACGTCATAGACACCGTACTGTTGGGATCCGCTATCTATCTCGCGGTATCCAGCGCCCAATATCCGGTACAGCAGGCCTGGCTAAGCGCCAAGCTGATTGGCCTGCTTGTTTACATCGTGCTGGGGCTTTGGGCATTGAAATGGGCCAGAAGCGGCACCGAAAGAGTGGCTGCCATGATTATTTCAGTGCTCTGCTTTGCTTACATTGTGACAGTGGCACTTAGCCGATCGACCTGGCCTTTCTGAGAATCGATCTGACAGGAATTGCTCAGTATTTAGCCGGAAGACGTGTATTGATGATGATATGGCGGCCTTCGAAGCGCACGTACTCGCCTATGGTCAGGTCTTTCAAGATGCGCGCCACCATTTCCCGGGACGCGCCGACGCGGTCTGCAATATCCTGCTGCGTCAGTTTTTCCGGCACATATAAGGTACCGTCGCCGCGCTCTTCCGACAGATCCATCAGCACATTGGCAACTCGCCCATATACATCCTGCAGTGCCAGACTCTTCACATCGGCGGTCAACTTGCGCACCCGCTGGGCGAGGTTGCGGATCAGCTGGAGAGAAATATTGGGTTGTTCCTCGAGCACCTTGTTGAAGTCATCTTTATAGATCACGCAGAAGCTGCATTTTTCGACGGTTCGCACCGATGCAGAGCGCACCGAGTCGTCCAACAGGGCGAGCTCACCAAAATAGTCACCGGGGCCCTGTGTGTTCATGATAAACTCTTTGCCGTTTTTCTCGCTGCAATACACCTTGACCCGACCTGATTCGATCACGTACAGAGAGTCGGCGCTGTCATTTTCGTGTATGACCACGGTATTCTTGGCAAAGGCCTTGGTCGTACTGCTTTCAATCAGGGCCTGTAATTCCTGATCTGACAAACCTGCAAAAAGTTCAACCTGTTCTAACATGGCTACCCATCAAGTATCGTCCTGCGCTTCAGTCGGGCTATCCGCTGTGCTCAGAGCTGGCTATAATCATTGAAAACCAAATATAGCACAGTGCCAATCAAAACAGCACCGCACAAATCAAGCAGGGCCCACGCGCTCACTCCCCTGCTCGCCCGAGCCGCTCTGCTCGTTGCGGGGCATAGTGGCGCCACTAACCCTGAGTGCGCCGAAGTTCTGGAAAAACTCAGTCTGGCTATGACCAAATTGACCACGCTGCTGCAGATGTCGGAGCAAGATTCGGTACCGAGTGACCACGACATTCGTAATGTGGCCGGCGCGGTCAAGGGTTATTCGGAATTACTGCATGAAGACTTTGGAGAACTGATCAATCCGGAATTAGCTACTGTTATTCAGGAACTGGCCACGGCATGTAATGGCATGGAAGCGTCCCTGCCAACTACGACTGCAACACAAGCCAGGGTGAGTACCACAACCTCTGGCACCATTCTGGCTGTTGATGATGCCGAGGAAAACCGCGATTTGTTGCGCAGATACCTGGGGCGCGACGGACACCAGGTGCTCACGGCAAATAGCGGCGCCCAAGCGCTCGCAGTGTTGCAGAACACAGACGTAGATCTGGTCATTCTGGATCTCATCATGCCCGGCATGGACGGCGATGAAGTTCTGGAGCGCATAAAGTCTCACGAGGACTGGCGTTCAATGGGCGTAATCGTAATCTCGGGGCAGCAGGACCGCGAGGGCATCGTCCGCTGCATCGAGGCCGGTGCTGACGACTACCTGTTCAAACCCTTCAATCCAGTATTGTTGCGCGCACGAATCAAAGCTGGACTGGAACGGAAGCGGTGGCTGGACCGGGAGCAGGCGTACCGAGAGGAACTGGAACGGAACCAGCGCTTTATTCGCCATACCTTTGGCCGATATGTGTCAGACGAGATCGTCGCCAGTCTCCTCGAAGAGCCCGAGGGCCTGAAACTCGGTGGTGATCAGCGTGAAGTTTCAATACTGATGGCAGACATTCGCCAGTTCACCACGCTATGTGAAGGACTGGAGGCGTCGGAGGTTGTGCGCCTTCTGAACATATATCTGGGGGAGATGTCCGATATTATCCTCGAACATCAGGGCACCATCGATGAATTCATTGGAGATGCCATTCTGGCGATCTTCGGAGCACCCGTCGCCAGAGAGGATCACGCCAGACGGGCCGTCAATTGTGCCCTGGCCATGCAGAACGCTATCGGTGAGGTCAACAGAATAAACACCGAAGCGGGTTTACCGACTATCCGAGTCGGCATCAGTGTAAACAGTGGTTCGGTGATCGCGGGCAATATTGGCTCAGACAAGCGCACCAAATACGGCGTGGTCGGACATGAGGTCAACCTGACCTCGCGCATAGCAGACCAGGCCAGGGGCGGAGAGATTTTGATATCGCAGTCGACTCTCGACGCCATCGGCAAGGATCTGGAAATTGGCCGGCGCGACAGAATATTGGCCAAGGGGATCAACCAACCCATCGATATTTTTCAGGTGCTGGACCTCGATAATCCGATAGAGACCGGCGGGGAGTCACTATGACATCGGCGTCGATACTCCTGGTGGAGGACAACGAACTGAATCGCGACATGCTCCGCCGCCGCCTGGAGCGCAAAGGATTTAATGTCCGCACCGCTGTCGATGGTCAGGAGGCCCTGGACATGATGCGCCAGCAGCACCCTGGGATAGTGCTCCTGGACATGAGTCTCCCGGTAAAAGATGGTTGGACCACTTGTCGCGAACTGAGGTCAGACGAGGCACTGAGCGACATACCAGTTATCGCACTAACCGCCCACGCGATGAATGAGGATCGGGAAAAAGCCCTGGCAGCGGGTTGTGACGATTACGCTACCAAACCTATTGATTTTCCTGCGCTGCTCGAAAAAATAGCCGGATTAGTGTCCTCATGAAACCGCTGGGTCTCATGAGTCTGAGTCGCCGGCTCACTCTCTCCTTGCTGCTCATCCTGGGGATGCTTTCGGTCAATGTCGCCACGCACTTCTGGGGTAGCCTCTCCAGGAATGACAGCATGGAATCCTTTCGGGAATCAGTTACCGCGCAACAACTGGCCCTGGCGATCCAGCAGGACCTTGAAGACCAAATGATTCAGGTAGAATTCCTCGCTACCTTGAGAGAAACAACTGGCGATGAAATCAACGATGCCGAGCGCAGCAATGCTGAGGCGTCGATAGGCGCACTGAACGCGCAGATCAGAACTCTGGGGCGACTCACCAATGAATTCACCCAACAACATTTCGAGCGTCTCTGGCAAAGTACCAGTATTCTCCTGCCGCGCTGGCTGAAATTCTATCGTGACTACAACAACAGTTTGCCTGGAGTCCCCCTGTACGGGGATGAACTACGTCAAAGCTATGAAGATGTTCGCAATAGATTACTCGACCTTGAAAACGAACAAACCGTGGTTTCCGACGAGCAGGCGAAAATAATTGATAGCACCATTCTGCTGACGGACAGAATTACCGTTTTTGTCTTCATCGCCTCGATCATTCTGACCAGCGCACTGGGCTTGTATCTGGTTCGCTATACCAACACCTCCCTCCGTGAATTGAAAACCGGCACCGAACGCGTGGGAAGCGGTGACCTGGGATACCGCATACCAATAATCGACAATGGCGAGCTGGGTGCCCTGGCGGCAGCCTTTAATGATATGTCCGGGAAATTGAATGAGGCGATTCAGGATGCACATGCCGCCAAGAAAAGTGCCGACGAGGCCAATCAAGCCAAGAGCAACTTTCTTGCCAACGTCAGCCATGAATTGCGTACCCCGTTGAATGCCATCATCGGCTATAGCGAAATGCTGTATGACGAAGTAGGCGACAGCAAGCCAATCGAGAGCCCACAGTTTGCCAAGGACTTGCAGAAAATTATTGTCTCCGGCCGCCAGTTACTGGACCTGATCAACGACATTCTCGATCTATCCAAGATTGAAACCGGCAAGATGACTCTTCATCTGGAGGAGTACCGCCCGGGCGATTTGCTGCACGAAGCCTGCGAAACCATACAACCCTTTCTTGATAATCAAGGCAATACATTACAAGTTAATCTGCAACCGGGATTACCCCTGTTCTTCGGTGATGCCACCAAATTCAGGCAGATATTCATCAACCTCCTCGGAAACGCCTGTAAATTTACCAGTAACGGCACCATCTCATTGCGAGCGGAGCAAGAGTCAGGCGAGAGAGTTCGCTTTGAAGTGGAGGACACTGGCATCGGCATGACCGAAGAACAACAAGTCGCCGTGTTTGATGCCTTCGTCCAAGCCAGCAGTGCAACTAGCAAAGAGTACGGTGGCACTGGTCTGGGATTATCCATCTGCCAGGAGTACTGCGAATTGATGGGTGGTGAAATAAGCGTGGCCAGCGAAGCTGCCATTGGCACTACATTTACCGTCTTGCTGCCGGTGGGAATGGCAGAAATAGAAGAGGATTGAGGAGACAGCGGGGGGTGCTGCTCTAAACCACAACTACCAAAAAATAGCAGTTATTGCGAGCCGATCGTCAGTTCCCGCAACCTCTTCAATGCCTCTTCGCGTTTTTCCAGATTATCACTCAATACCCGATTGCGGGCATGCAAATCTGATATCTGGCCTTCAAGCTGATGAAAGGCCTCCATGGCATCGCGCATGATGACCGTTTCAATGTGAAGTTCAGCCTCATCGATGTCCACGTTACGGAGCTCACGGTACATGGTGCGGGCGGCGCGAAGATCATGTACCGGGCTGGCAGGAATAAAAATCAAATAGGCGATTCCTATGCGCGCTTCAAGGCGACCTGCCTCGCCCTGCTCTGTGCGCTGGTAACGCTGAAAATATTGCAAAGCCTCCAGATGGTCTCCCGCATCCATAGAAGCAAAGCCGCGCTCCAAAAAGCTGCGATCTTCCGGGCTGGGCTGCAGACAAGCCTCCTCGTCACTGGGCAGATTCAGATTGAGTTCCGGTACCGGTTTCACCCTCTCGGCCGGCTTCTTCCTGTAGGCGGGTGGATTATTGCTGCACCCGATCAGCAGCGTCAGGAGCAGAACACATACAACTGTAACGTGGTAGTTCATAGGCTATCCGGGAACTTTGGCTTACGCTACCGGATTCTAGCACTACTAGGGTGGTGTAGCGCTACTCCGGACGCATATGTGGAAATAACAGAACATCCCTGATCGAGGGAGAATCTGTCAGCAACATGACGAGGCGATCAATACCGATTCCCTCGCCAGCCGTCGGCGGCAGTCCATATTCCAGCGCCCGGACATAATCGGCATCATATTCCATAGCCTCGTCGTCCCCCGCGTCCTTTTCCCGAACCTGCTCCCGAAATCTCTCTGCCTGATCCTCCGAATCATTGAGTTCGGAGAAGCCATTACCCAGTTCCCGCCCGCCTACAAATACTTCAAAGCGATCGGTCACGAAGGGGTCATCGTCATTGCGACGGGACAGCGGGGAAACCTCTGTGGGATATGCCGTAATGAACGTCGGTTGGCGCAGACGGTGCTCCACCAATTTTTCGAATATCTCGATCTGTACCTTGCCCAGTCCCCAGCTTTGCTTGAGCTCCAGTCCTATTTCCCGCGCAATTTCACGCGCGCCACTTTCGTTCGCCAGCTGTTCATTGGATATCTCGGGGTTGAAATGCAAAATCGAATCGAACACTGTCATGCGCTGAAAGGGCTTGGCAAAGTCGAAGACTTCCCCCTGATACTCAACAATCGGTTCGCCTTTAACCAGGACCGCCATCTCCCGCAGCATATCCTCGGTCAGATCCATCAAATCCCTGTAATCGGCATAGGCCCAATAGAATTCCAACATAGTGAATTCCGGATTATGACGGGTCGAGAGGCCTTCATTACGGAAATTGCGATTGATTTCATAGACCCGCTCAAAACCTCCCACCACAAGTCGCTTGAGATACAACTCCGGCGCAATGCGCAGGTACATACCCATATCCAGTGCATTGTGATGGGTGACAAATGGCTTGGCGGCAGCGCCCCCCGCCACGGGGTGCATCATGGGTGTCTCAACCTCCATAAAGGAACGTTGATCCAGAAACTCCCGTATAGCCTGAATAACCCGGGTGCGCGTTTTGAACACCTCTCTGGAGTGTTCGTTAGCTATCAAGTCAACATAGCGCTGTCGATAACGAACCTCCTGGTCAGACAACCCCTTGTGCTTATCTGGCAACGGACGCAGCGATTTGGTCAACAACCTCGCCTCAGCCATGTCCAGGTATAGTTCGCCCTTTCCTGATTTCTGCAGCGTTCCCCGCGCGCCGACAATATCGCCAAGATCCCAGGATTTAATCCCCGCCAGCGTTGCATCATCGAGTGCTTTTCGATTGACGTAGAATTGAATCTGGCCACTCACATCCTGAACCACCAAAAAAGCACCGCGATCGCGAATCAGGCGACCACACATGGCGTATTCAAGCCCCTGTTCTGCCAGTTCAGCTTTACTGGCCTCACCGCAGGATTGTTGGAGTTCATCAGCGAGCGCGGTGCGACGGAAATCGTTGGGAAACGCGTATCCCTGTGCCCGCAGTTCATCTAACTTGCCACGGCGTTCAGCAATCAGCTTGTTTTCGTCCAGTTCCTGATCCATGTCGTTCATATTCAGTACCCTATAACCCGCTTTTCAGTGAGGCTTCAATAAACATATCAATACCACCGTCCAATACGGCCTGGGTGTTGGAGGTTTCAACATTGGTGCGAAGATCCTTTATGCGAGAGGAGTCCAGCACATATGAGCGTATCTGACTCCCCCATCCGATGTCGGACTTGGCGTCCTCCATGGCCTGCTTTTCCTCCGACCGCTTCAACATCTCCAACTCATACAACTTCGCCCGCAATTGCTTCATCGCGTTGTCGCGATTCTGATGCTGCGACCGCTCCGTCTGGCATTGCACCACGGTATTGGTGGGTTCGTGCGTGATACGAACGGCAGAATCCGTCTTGTTCACATGCTGACCACCCGCCCCGCTGGCCCGATAGGTATCCACCCGCAAATCGGACGGGTTGATATCAATCGCAATATTGTCGTCAATTTCTGGAGAAACAAAAACCGAGGCAAAGGATGTGTGTCGTCTATTACCTGAGTCAAAGGGTGATTTTCGCACCAACCTGTGCACACCGGTCTCTGTCCGCAACCAACCGAAGGCATACTCTCCGGTAAAATGAATGGTCGCACTTTTAATACCAGCGACCTCGCCTGGAGAAGCCTCAATCAATTCCGTTTTAAAACCGCGGGCTTCACCCCATCGCAGATACATGCGCAGGATCATTTCAGCCCAATCCTGAGCCTCGGTGCCACCGGATCCCGCCTGAATATCCAGATAGGCATTATTGGGATCAACCTCTCCCGAGAACATACGGCGGAACTCAAGGACCTCCAACTGTTGCTCAAAACGAGATATATCGGCACGCAGTTCTTCCACCGCGTCAGGATCATTCTCCTCGACCGCAAATTCCAGTAGTTCGCGGGTATCAGATACACCGGAGGTCAGTGTGTCAATGGTTGAAACAACCACTTGCAGCGATGATCTTTCCCGTCCCAGTTCCTGAGCCCGGTCGGGATCATCCCAGACACTGGGTTCTGATAGCTCCAACTCTACCTCAGCCAGACGTTCTCGGCGCTGATCATAGTCAAAGATACCCCCGGAGCACTGTCGTACGCTCTTCGAGATCCTGCAGTGATACCAGTAGTGGGTTGATTTCCATGATTGTATTGAGCCAGCTGTCGTTGGAAGCCGCGCATTTTAGCCCAGTGAGCAACCCTTCTCTAGTGCTGATCGAATGGGATTATTTCAGGTAGCCTGGGGAGCCAGATGTTCGACCATGAGTTGCAGCGTAGTCCGCCCGCGAAAGGTATTGACGTTCAATTTGAAGCACAGATATACGCGGGTAATATCGGATGCCGGCCACACGTCAGTATCTACATTGAAGGCAATGGCATCAATCACTGTACTGTCCATGGAAAGCAACATTTTCAGGTGCTTTTCGCCCACCAATCGCTGCTGGACCAATTCGAAGGTTCCCTCAAACATCGGCTCCGGAAACTGCTGCCCCCAGGGGCCCACCGCCCGAAGCAACTCGGCAAACTCCAGCGTCAAGTCAGTGCTGTGCAGTTCGCCATCGGTATAGAGTACCGCCTGCAGTGTTTCCGGATCAGTCCCGCGCACAGCTTCAGCCTCAAATTCCGTGCCAAAGCGCTCCAGGTCCTCTACCTTGAGACTCAAGCCTGCGGCCATGGCGTGGCCACCAAAACGAGACAGCATGTCGGGGGATCGTGTGGCGATGGCGTCCAGGGCATCGCGGATATGAAATCCGGGGATAGATCTGGCGGATCCCTTAAGCCACCCCTGATCCCCATCCGCAAAGGCAATGACCGGCCGATGAAACCTCTCCTTTACCCGTGCAGCGAGGATGCCGATCACACCTTGATGCCATGAGGGGTCATACAGGCATATACCGGTTGGCAATGCACCACGATCAAGATCACCCACGGATTCCAAAGCCGACATGGCACTGCGCTGCATTTCCGCCTCAATTTGCCGGCGCTCCCTGTTCATCGAATCCAATTGCCCCGCCAGCGCAAATGCCGCATCGGTATCCGTCGTCAACAGACATTCAATACCGGTAGACATGTCATCCAGTCGGCCAGCGGCATTGAGACGAGGTCCAACCGCGAATCCAAGATCGGATGCTTCCACGCGGTGCTGCTCACGACCGGCCAGGTCGAGCAAGGCAAGAATCCCCGGTCGTGTTTTACCGGCTCGGATTCGGGCCAGCCCCTGTGCCACCAGGATACGGTTATGCGAGTCCAGTGGGACAACATCGGCAACCGTACCCAGAGCTACCAGATCAAGATATCCACCCATATTGGGCTCCGGGATGGACCTATCTTCAAACCAGCCACGCAGTCGCAGCTCTTTCCGCAGCTGGCTCATCACATAGAAAATTACACCCACTCCGGCCAGATTTTTACTCGGAAAACTACAACCGGGCTGGTTGGGGTTAACGATCACATTAGCGTCGGGAAGCACAGCGCCGGGGAGGTGGTGGTCTGTCACCAGGACAGAGATGTTGTGCGAGCGAGCAGCAGCCACGCCTTCCAGGCTGGCTATCCCGTTGTCCACGGTGACAATGACATCGGGGGTATATTCAAGAGCGACCGTCACTATCTCCGGCGTCAGTCCATAGCCAAAATCGAAACGATTGGGAACCAGATAGTCTACCTGCGCCCCCATTTTGGTCAGCACCAGGCTCGCCAGGGCACAGCTGGTGGCTCCGTCGGCGTCAAAATCGCCAACTATTAATATGCGTTGTTCCCGGGATATCGCATCTGCCAGTAAACGGCCGGCCTCCGCCAACCCACGCATGGCATCGGGCTGTGCAAGATTCTGCAATCCGTAGTCAAGCTCAGCGCAATTCTCTACACCACGACTTGCAAAAATACGTTGCAACACAGGATTGGGATGCAGCGAAGCGGGACTGGTGACGGTGGGGACCGCACGCTGACAGACCCGGTTGACTCGCTGCATAAGTTTAATCGGCGAGCGCTCTCGCCATAAAAGAATGTATGGTCGAGAGTTCGTTCGGCAAAACAGTAAAACGCTCTTCCGCATCCATCAGTGCAGCCATATGCGGCGGCAACCCTGGAGCCGGCACGCGCCCGGATTGCGCCACAGCCTCGGGGAATTTGGCGGGGTGAGCGGTTGCCAGCGTCACCATCGGTACCGAAACCTGGCTATGGCATTCGCGTGCCGCTCTAACGCCAATAGCGGAATGGGGATCCAGCGTATAGGAGCAGTGTTGGTAGGTATGGTCGATCTCAGCCAGGGTTTCGTCGTCATTGACTCGCCGCGAATCGAACAGGGTCCGTGCTCGTTCCATTGCACTAGCGCTGAAATTCACGTCTCCGACGGCGAAGTTATCCATGAGATCAGCAATCGCCAGGCCATCCCGGTCATAGAGATCAAACAACAATCTTTCGAAATTGCTGGAGATACTGATATCCATGCTCGGTGAGAGCGTGTGGTGGATTTCTTGCCGTGCGTACCTCTCCTGGGTCATAACACGATGTAGCACATCATTTTTGTTGGTAGCAATAATCAATTTTGCGATGGGCAGCCCCATACATTTAGCCAGGTACCCCGCAAAGATATCTCCAAAATTTCCGGTGGGAACCGAAAATGAAACCTCTCTAGCAGGCCCTCCCAGAGCCAGTGACGCATACACGTAATACACGATTTGCGCCATGATACGAGCCCAGTTGATGGAGTTAACTGCGACCAGGCTGCGCTCGCCACCCAGAAAACTGTTGTCTGCGAAGCTGGCTTTCACCATCGCCTGGCAATCATCAAAATTGCCCTCGACAGCGATATTGTGAATGTTGTCACCGGTCACCGTGGTCATTTGCCGGCGCTGCACGTTGGAAACCCGCTCGTGGGGATGCAGGATAAATATGTCGACATTACGGCATCGACGACAACCTTCGATTGCAGCGGAACCGGTATCGCCGGAAGTCGCGCCCATGATGACAACCTTTTCATGGCGCCGCTCCATCACATAGTCAAGCAAATGCCCCAGCAGCTGCAGCGCAAAGTCCTTGAACGCCAGCGTCGGTCCGTGAAACAACTCCAGCACCCACTGGTTTGAATCCAGTTGCACCAGCGGCGCGACCGCATCGTGCCGGAAATCACTGTAGGCGGCATCCACCAGGGACTTCAAATCTGCAGCAGGAATACACTCTTCAACAAAAGGCAGAATGATCCGGTGTGCCAGATCACGATATTCCAAACCTCGCCAGGACTCCATTTCTTCGCGCGACCACTGTGGCAGATGTTCGGGTACGTACAATCCGCCATCCGGCGCCAGCCCTGTCAGTAGTACCTGCTCAAAATTCAATGCCGGGGCAGACCCCCGGGTACTTATGTACTTCAACAGAACCTCCCGTTCAGTCGTCCAGGTTTTCCACTCGGATGCGGGTAATAGCGCCTACTACAGAATCCAGTGATTGCAGCCGAAACACCGCGTCTGCCAGGGACTGCTCCAACGCACTGTTGGTCAGAATAATAACGGGAACAACATCCTCATCAGGACGTGGCGCTTTTTGAATGATGGCTTCAATACTAATGCCTGCATCACTCAAGATACTGGCTACCGCGGACAAGACCCCAGGGCGATCGAGTACCGATACACGTAGATAGTAGGAACTCTGGATAGCCTCTATCGGCAATATGACCTGGTCTGCTATAGCGTGGCTGTGGTATGACAAATACGGAACGCGCCGGGACTGATCGCCACGCACATTGCGCGCGATATCAATCACATCGGCGAGTACCGCGGATGCCGTGGGTTCCGAACCGGCTCCAGCACCGTAGTAAAGAGTTTGGCCAACCGCATCACAATCCACTACCACAGCGTTTTTAACACCGTTTACGTTGGCCAACAGGCGCTCCTGGGGGATCAGGGTTGGATGCACTCTCAGTTCGATCCCCCCGGGCGATTTGCGGGCGATCCCCAGGTGTTTGATTCGATAACCCAGCTCCTCAGCATAATCTACGTCCTGGGTCTCAATGGCACCGATACCTTCTGTGTAGACTTCATCAAAGCTGAGGGGCATGCCAAAAGCGATAGAGGCCAGAATAACCAGCTTATGAGCGGCATCAATACCTTCTACATCAAAGGTAGGGTCAGCTTCTGCATAGCCCAGGGCCTGAGCCTCGGCAAGGACATCAGCAAAACTTCTGCCCTTTTCCTTCATCTCGGTAAGAATAAAATTACCGGTACCATTGATAATACCCGCCAGCCAGTTCACTGAATTGGCCGCCAGACCTTCCCGCACCGCCTTGATAATCGGAATCCCACCCGCGACAGCCGCTTCATAGGCAACGGTGACACCGGCGGCTTCCGCTGCCGCAAAAATTTCGTTACCCCGTTCGGCAATCAGCGCTTTGTTGGCGGTAACGATATGCTTTCCATTGGCGATGCCCGCCAACACCAGTTCGGCGGCATAGTCTGTTCCCCCGATCAGTTCTACCAGAATCTCGACCTCAGGATCGGTTGCGACCTCCATCAGGTCCCGGGATATTGGAATATCACCGGTGTCACAGTCAGGGTTATCCCGACGCGCACCAATGCGCACTATTTGGATATCACAGCCCGCGCGTGCGGAAATGTTCTCAAAGTTTCGGCTCAGCACCCGCAGCGTTCCGCCCGCCACAGTACCCAGCCCACAAAGTCCTATTTTTACCGCATCCAAAGTCGTTTTACTCCTATAAGACCAGCGCCATTAGGCGCTGCCAAAGCCGTCCACTTTAATCATGCGCTTGATGTTTCGAATGGCCTGACGCGTACGATGCTCGTTCTCAATCAGGCCAAACCGCACATATCCTTCACCGTGCTCCCCGAATCCGACACCCGGAGAAACAGCGACCTTCGCCTCTCGCAATAACTTCTTACTGAATTCCAGAGATCCCATTTCCCGATAACATTCAGGCAGGCGCGCCCACACGAACATCGTAGCTTTAGGTGGATCAACCTGCCACCCCGCCGCGTTCAAACCCTGACAAAGTACATCCCGGCGATCACGATACTGCGCATTGATCTCTGACACACAGGATTGATCTCCTTCCAGAGCCGAAATAGCGGCCACCTGAACCGGCGTGAACATTCCATAATCAAGGTAGGATTTCATGCGGGCAAGGGCCCCGACCAGTTCGCTGTTGCCGCAGCAGAACCCTACGCGCCAACCCGGCATATTATAGCTTTTTGACAGACTGAAAAATTCTACGGCGATCTCTTTCGCCCCCTCGACCTGGAGGATGGAGGGTGCCTCATAGCCGTCGAAGCACAAATCGGCGTAAGCCAGATCCTGCACCACCCAAATCTCATGTTCTCGAGCAATAGCTACAACTTTCTCAAAAAAACCCAAATCTACGCAGTGAGCGGTGGGATTCGATGGAAAATTGAGCACCAACATTTTGGGCCGGGGCCAGCTGTTGCGTATCGCCGATTCAAGTTCGCCGAAAAAGGTATCCTCATCAGACATGGGAACGTGACGGATATCAGCTCCCGCGATAACAAAACCGTATGGGTGTATGGGATAAGAGGGATTGGGAACAAGGATAGCGTCTCCCGGCCCTGTTGTCGCGAGCGCCAGGTGGGCCAAACCCTCCTTGGAGCCCAGCGTTACGATGGCTTCACTCTCGGGATCCAGCTCTACATCGTAGCGGCGCAGGTACCACTCGCAAATTGCTTTCCGCAATCGGGGAATTCCCTTGGATTGGGAGTAACGGTGGGTGTCACCGCGACGGGCGGTTTCGACCAACTTATCTACTATGTGCGTAGGAGTCGGTTGGTCCGGATTACCCATGCCAAAATCAATGACATCTTCACCAGCGGCTCGCGCCTCCTGTTTGAGCTCTCCGATGATATTGAATACGTAGGGAGGCAGTCGCTGAATACGCTTGAATTCTTCGTGCACAGTATCGCTCGATCAGGTATTTGTTGCGGGGATGTGGGCCCCCGCCTTCACAGGGACGGGAACCATACTCAGCGCTGTTGAGAGTGTCAACGGCTAGAGACTAGCAGCCGCTAATACCATGCTATTTTTGCTAATTAATACCCAAACGCTGCACCAGTGCATCAGCTGGCATGAAACCTGGCAACAACTGACCCGACTCCAACACAAGGGCGGGGGTACCCGTTACACCGACCTTCTGTCCAAGCAAGAACTGATCGGCAACAGGATTTCCTGGACAGACGTTGTCGGGGATAGTTTCCCTGTTTTTGAGGCGGGTCATCGCAGTCAGCTTGTCGCTGGCGCACCAGGCGGAAGCAATCTTGCGATAACTGTCGGAGCCAACCCCGGCACGCGGATAGGCAAGATAGCGAACTTCTACACCACGGCGATTAAGCTCAGGGACTTCCTGGTGGAGTTTCTGACAATAAAAGCAATCCACATCAGTAAATACACTGACGAAGGCTCGCCTTTCGCCCTCGGCGGGAAACACGATCATCTCCGCGGTTGGAATATCAGCCAGTTGTTCGCTGCGCTCTGTATCCCGGCGTTCAGCGGACAAATTGCGAAATCCCGCCGCACCCACCTGAAACAGATCTCCGAAAACAAAATGCGTACCCCCGGCATCGCTGTAAAGCACCGGCCCACTGACGAGTTGAACGGCGTACAAGCCGGGTAGTTCACTGGCGGAGATGGAGGCGATTTCAAAGTCGGGACGCGCCGCTGCGAATCGCGCGCGAATGGTTTTCTCAGCGTCAGCCGCAACGGCATCGGCGGATGTCGGACTGGCGAATATTCCCGTCGCCATCAAAAAAACGGTGGCTAGGGTCAGAACAGGTCGAGCGAGCTTCATAAATTCTCCTGGTGGCCGCACTTCTTTGATCCATGGCGGCAGTGTAAGTTCCTCAACCACGAGGGTGGTGTTGCGCGTGCAGTTCCTGCATTCGCTGTCTGGCTACATGGGTGTAGATTTGTGTTGTGGTGAGGTCGCTATGACCCAATAATAACTGAACTACACGCAAGTCAGCACCATGATTGATCAGGTGGGTGGCAAACGCATGGCGCAGTGTATGTGGCGAAATCACCTTGTTGATCCCTGCGCGAGTGGCATAGAGCTTGATGCGATACCAGAATGCCTGGCGGGTCATCGCATTGCCGCGGCGTGTGGGAAACACGGCCTCGGTACGTTTCTCGCCCAGTAATTCTCGTCGTGCCCCCGACAAAAACCCCCGTATCCAGGCCAGGGCTTCCTCCCCCATAGGAACCAGTCGTTCCTTCCCACCTTTGCCAAATATGCGGACCACACCCTGATTCAGATTGATCTCACTCATTTGTAATCCTACGAGCTCTGAAACCCGCAAACCGCAGGCGTAGAGCAACTCCAGCATAGCACGATCACGATATTCCAGGGCATCCTCCTGATCGGGCTCTGCCAGCAGCTTTTCGACATCCTGCTCGCTTAAATCCTTGGGCAATGGTCGCCCCAGTTTAGGGCTGTCAATATCCAATGAGGGATCAAGGGACATAAGAGATTCGCGCAACTGAAATTGGTAAAAACCGCGGGCACAGGAGACAAAGCGCGCCGTAGAGCGTGCGGAATAGCCCGCCTGCAGGCGGTGACCGAGGTGTTCCAAGAGATCGGCGTGACTGGCTTGCCGTAAGGTAGCGCCACGCTGGGCGTGAAGCCAGCTGGCGAATTGCTGCAAATCCCGGCGATAAGCGCTCAGTGTATTCTCACTGAGCCCTTTTTCCATCCACAGAGCATCGAGATAGTGCTCGACCTGTGCTTCGCTGGGAATCCCGGTCGCCTCAGCCAAAATTGACTCGTCTGCGTCCGGGTATATTCAGCAGATCAGCGGACAGTGGCCAGCTTTTCCTTGATGCGGGCAGCGCGTCCACTGAGTTCACGCAGATAGTACAACTTGGCCTGACGAACATCGCCGCGTCGCTTGACGGTGATACTCTCTACCAACTTGCTGTAGGTCTGGAAGGTACGCTCGACACCAACACCGTGGGAAATCTTGCGAACAGTGAAAGCGGAATTCAACCCACGGTTGCGCTTACCCAAAACAACGCCTTCAAAGGCCTGCAAACGCTCACGATTGCCTTCTTTGACTCGGACCTGCACCACTACGGTATCTCCGGGTCCGAACTCGGGAATTTCTTTGTCCATCTGTTCTGCTTCAAGCTCGGCAATAATCTTGTTAGCGCTCATTTTCTGCTCCTGTTGTACCTGTTCCTAGCTTCACAGCTTATGTCTTTCACGGACACAGTCCGCCAGTATTTCTTTCTGCTCCAACGTCAGCTCAACTTCATCAAGCAAGTCGGAGCGACGCTCATATGTTCTCAACAGCGACTCCCGCAAACGCCATCGACGTATAGCCTCATGGTCACCGCTGAGCAATACCTCTGGTACTGCTTGTCCTTCGAAAACCTCGGGACGCGTATACTGCGGTCCTTCCAGCAATCCCTCGGCAAACGACTCAGACTCGGCCGACATTTCATGCCCAAGTACGCCAGGCAATTGCCTGCTCACCGCGTCTATCACAGCCATGGCTGCTATCTCGCCCCCGCTGAGCACGAAGTCTCCCAGCGAAATTTCTTCATCTACCCGACTGTTTATAAGCCGTTCATCGATCCCTTCATAACGACCCGCTATCAGCACAAAACCTTCAGTCGCCGCCAGCCGCATCACATCGCTGTGTTTCAGCGGTCGGCCTTGAGGGCTCATCATAACCACTCGAGACTGCGCGCCATGCTTCGCATGCACAGCGTCAATGGTCGCCGCCAAAGGCTCGGGGCCCATCAACATGCCAGGGCCACCACCGTAGGGTCTATCATCCACCCGGCGATGCTTGTCGATCGTGTAATCCCGCGGGTTCCAGCTATCTATAGTCAATATTCCGACGTTTATAGCCCGCGCTATCACGCCGAAGTCGGAGACAGCTGCCATCATCTCCGGGAACAAGGTGACTACGTCAATTCGCACCGCCACCTCCGCTAATCTTCGGTTCTCAGAAGTCAGGATCCCAGTCGACTTCAATCTGCCCCACTACAACATCTACCCGTTTCACGACCGTGCCAGGTAGATACGGAATCAATCTCTTTTTGCCGTCCCGGCTCCCATCACAGGGCACTACCGCCAGAACGTCATTCGCGCCGGTTGCTATCAGGTGATCAACCACGCCCAGCACTTGTTTGACATCCTGCTCCAACACCACCTGTAATCCCTCCAGTTGATGCCAGTAATATTCTTCTTCGTTCAATTGCGGAAGTGACTCCACGGGCATGAGGATATTTCCCTTCCCCAGTTCCTCCGCCGCATTGCGATCATCAATGCCGAGCACATGAACTGCCAATCCCCTGCCTTGCACTCGGCTGCCATCAATCTCAAGTGCCCGCCTCACTCCGCCGCACTCCATCGTAAGCTCGCCATACTGGAGAATGTTCTCCGCGGGATCGGTAAATGACTGCAGCTTCAACCATCCTTTGAGTCCAACTGCACCGGTAATCCGGCCGACAACCAGTTCCTGCATTGGTCGGTCAGTCATGGACCCACTCCGACAATCAGGCTGCTGCCGCTTCCTTTACCAGTGACGCAACACGATCTGACATTTGTGCACCCTGGCCAACCCAATAGTCGATACGATCACTATCCACGCGCAGACGCTCTTCCTGTCCTTTGGCGATAGGGTTAAAAAATCCTACCCGCTCAATAAACCGTCCGTCACGGGGGTTACGGCTATCTGATACTGTCAGGTGGTAAAAAGGGCGCTTCTTGGCACCGCCTCGAGACAAACGAATTGTCACCATCGTTCACTATTTCCCATAAAAATGCGGCTAAAAGCCGCGAAAATCCGTAGTTATTCAGCCCACGCAAACTTCGCCGGGCGCGAAAGGTGGCGTATTCTACGTTAATGAGGACAGGTTGGGAACCTTTTTAAGGGAGAAATTCATAAGTATTTCGGGGGCTTAGAACGACCGGCAACGCCCGCCGACCCGGTCTATTGAAATGGAAATCCACCGCCCGGGGGTTGGCCCATGCCGCCGAGACCGCGCATCATTTTTTCCATTCCACCGCCTTTCATTTTCTTCATCATTTTCTGCATCTGCTTGTGCTGCTTCAGCAATCGATTCAGATCCTGAATCTGTGTTCCACTGCCTTGGGTAATACGTCGTTTACGGGAGCCATTGAGAATGTCAGGATTGCGACGCTCCTTTGGTGTCATGGAGCTGATAATCGCTTCCATGCGGGCGAAACTGCGGTTATCCACCTGCGCCTGAGCTATTTGCGCCATATTTCCCATGCCGGGCAGTTTCTCCAGCATATTGCCCATACCACCCATGTTATTCATTTGTTGAAGCTGCTCGCGGAAATCCTCAAGATCAAAACGTTTGCCTTTCTTTATCTTCTTGGCCAGTTTATCGGCTTTCTTGCGGTCTACCTTTTGCTCCACCTCTTCTATCAGAGAGAGAACATCACCCATACCCAGAATCCGGGAGGCAATTCGGTCCGGGTGGAAGGGATCCAGAGCGGTCGTTTTTTCACCCACACCCAGAAACTTGATCGGCTTCCCTGTGACTGAGCGAACGGATAACGCCGCTCCGCCCCGCGCATCTGCATCAACCTTGGTTAACACAACACCGGTGAGCGTGAGTGCCTTATTGAACGCCGCAGCAGTGTTGGCTGCATCCTGCCCGGTGAGAGAATCCACAACAAACAGGGTTTCAACAGGGTTGAGCGCTTTCTGCAGTTGACCTATCTCATCCATCATATCCACATCAACGGTCAATCGGCCCGCGGTGTCTACAATCAACACATCGGCGAACTTTATCCTGGCCTCTTTAACCGCAGCATCCACGATAGCCAGCGGTGCCTGACTGGTGTCACTGGGAAAGCAGGTGACACCCACTTCATCCGCCAGGGTTTCCAGCTGTTTAATCGCAGCGGGACGATACACATCCGCACTGACTACCATCACAGATTTTTTTTCTCGCTCCCGGAGAAAACGGGCCAGTTTTGCCACCGATGTGGTTTTACCAGCGCCCTGAAGTCCGGCGACAAGAATTACGGCAGGTGGCTCAGTACTGAGATTCAAGCCTTCATTAGCCACACCCATGACCTGCTCAAGTTCAGCCTGAACAATTTTTACAAAGGCCTGTCCGGGGCTCAGGCTACTGGCAACCTCACTCCCCAATGCACGCTGTTTCACTGCCGCCACAAAGTCCTTGACCACGGGTAACGCCACATCTGCTTCCAACAGTGCCAGGCGCACCTCGCGCAGCGTTTCACCGATGTTATCCTCGGAAAGCACCGCCTTCCCTGTGACATTGCGCAGGCTTTGAGTCAAGCGATCGGCTAAATTTTCAAACATGAGACAGATTTCACCTCTACAATCGGGGTTTGTTTCCGGAACGGCGACAGCGCGAGTATACTTGAGCACATGAACAAGCCCAAATCCTATTACCCGAAGTTCTGCCAAACGCCCAGGCTTGGTATCACGGTAGCTTTGCTGTGATGGCAGGCCTGTATGCGTCCGCAGCGATACTTCTATACCTGACCGCCGCAGCATTGCAGTGTCGCGAAGTTTTGCAACAGAGAGACAAGCTTCTGCCCGCAGCCGCTTGGACTGCACTGCTTGCGATGCTATGCCACGGTATGAGCCTAACTCAAACAGCTATGTTGGGAGAGGGATACAGTCTGGGATTTTTTCAGGCTTCATCGCTGATTTTCCTGCTTGTTGGCATCGCGACTTTGCTCAGCCTCAAACGTCGACCACTGCAAAACCTGCTGGTAATCCTGCTGCCACTGGCCGCTCTTACCGTCGCACTCGCCGCCATTACGCCTACCACACGGACTAAAGCAACAGACTTTGATATCGGACTGCTGATGCACATTGTCATCTCAGCACTGGCCTACGCCGTTCTCACCATCGCTGCACTGCAAGCGCTCGCTCTGGCCTTACTCGACTCACGACTCAAACATCACCGCACCACTGGTCTGGTCAGAATGCTGCCACCCCTGCAGTTAATGGAGACCATGCTGTTCGAACTGATCTGGCTGGGGGTCATCCTGCTGACGTTCTCCATAGGTAGCGGATTCCTGTTTCTCGAGGACATGTTCGAACAGCGACTCGCACACAAAACCATATTAACCGTCGCTGCCTGGGTCACCTTTTCGACCCTGCTGTGGGGGCGCCACATAAGAGGCTGGCGCAGCAAGACGGCGGTGCGGTGGACTCTCGGTGGATTTATTGTCCTTATGCTCGGGTTTTTTGGCAGTAAATTCGTGCTCGAGCTGGTGCTGGGCCAAGTTTGATACAACATAGCATCTGGCACTTGCCCGCGGTGAAACTTTTCTTCAAGATACGCGTTCGACATATCTCAGGAGTACCGGCCTAGTTGGACGAAGCACCGCTGGGTATTCTCTTCTCAATATTGGTTGCGCTGATCATTTTCTCGGGCTTCTTTTCAAGTTCCGAGACCGCGATGATGTCGCTGAACCGTTTCCGACTGAAACACCTCCGTGACAAGAATCATCGGGGTGCGCGCCGTGCGTCCAGATTGCTGCGCCGCCCGGACAGACTGATCGGCTTGATACTGATCGGCAATAATCTGGTCAATATTCTCGCGGCGTCAATTGCCACGGTGATCGCCATACGACTGTACGGAGACGCCGGTGTCGTGCTATCCAGCATCTTGCTTACCCTCGCCATATTGATTTTCGCCGAGATCACACCCAAGACGGTAGCAGCATTGCACCCCGAGAAAATAGCATTCCCCGCCAGCGTCATACTGCTGCCTTTGATGAAGCTGATGTATCCACTGGTCTGGCTGGTAAATCAGATTACCAACAGACTGCTGCGACTGTTTGGGGTAGACCCGTCGCGGCAGCGTGATCACGCCATCAGCTCTGACGAGTTGCGCAGTATCGTAGGAGAAGCGGGGCATCATATTCCGGATCAACACCAGGCAATGTTGTTGAGTATCCTCGATCTTGAGCAGGTCACGGTAAACGACATCATGATTCCGCGAAATGAGGTATTCGGCATTGATCTGGATGAGAGCGATGCCAGTATATTGCGCCGTCTTCAGAGCAGTGAATACACGCGCATTCCAGTATACCGGGAAGACATAAACAGCGTTGAGGGCATGTTACATCTGCGGCATGTCAGCCGTCTGGTGGCTGGAGGTGGCGTTGATCGGGACACCCTGCTGGAACAGATGGACAAGCCGTACTTTGTTCCCGAGGCGACGCCACTCAACACACAATTACTGAACTTTCAAAAACAAAAGCGTCGCATCGCGATGGTGGTTGATGAATACGGCGACGTTATGGGATTGGTGACGTTGGAAGATATTCTCGAAGAGATTGTGGGTGAATTCACCTCTAATCTTGCCGATGAAATTGAGGATATCTACCCACAGCGTGATGGCGCATTTCTCATCAATGGCAGCGCCAACATCCGCGATATCAACAAGGAGTTGACCTGGGACCTACCCACTGATGGCCCCAAAACTCTGAATGGGTTGATGCTCGAATACCTGGAAGCTTTTCCCGATGCCAATGCCGGCCTCATGATCAATGGCTACTGTCTCGAAATCCTGGAATTAAGGGGCAATGTCATCCAGGCCGTACGGGCCCAAGAATCAGCGGACCGCTCCTACGAGGAATCTGTCTAGTCAACTTCCAGGTCTTGCTCAACTAGCTCAGTATTAAAACGATGACCATTGGCCGCATAATGTTTGGCCTGCACCACCAGCATCTGTTGCTGTTCTTCAGTCAACTCCCGTTTAACCCGTCCCGGTGATCCAAGCACGAGTGACCCATCAGGTATCTCCATTCCTTCTGGAATTAGTGCATTTGCGCCAATGATGCAGTGTTTGCCAATCCGGGCTCCATTCAATACCACAGCCTGAATACCTATAAGGCTGTACTCGCCGATCTCGCAACCGTGAATCATCGCCTGGTGACCCACCGTGATCCCGCGACCGAGAACACAGGGCACCCCATCATCAGTGTGGATAACGCTGCCATCCTGCACGTTGGTACCTGGACCGATAACAATCTGGTGGGTGTCACCACGAATGACGGCGTTAAACCATACGCTGACATTCTCCTCCAGCACAACATCACCGATAATGTCGGCACTGGGAGCCACGAAATGCCCCTCTCCACGCAGCTGCACCTTCTTCCCACCCAATTGATAGATCACTCTATTACCTCCGTAGTTTAATTCCAGCCTTGAAACCGATATTGGCAAGGCGCACTAGCATAAAGGCCGTCACGCCCCAAATATCATGTTTCCCAAATTGATAATGCGGCACCCGCTGTAATTTCTTGTCTATGGTGATTTCTTCGATCAGAAGATTGTCGGGGGCAGCAAAAAACGCCAGCGGCGCGCTGAACACCATATTCAACTCTTCCAGGTTTGGCAGAAACGGAAACGACTCGTCCAGATACCCGACGCAGGGAGAAACCTCAATTTCCGATCGGGTCACCATATGCTCCAGCCTGCCCAGGGGCCGCACTTTACTGGAAGGCAGCGCCAGTTCTTCTTCTGTTTCCCGCAGCGCGGTATGCCACTCATCACTATCGCCAGGCTCCCAACGACCACCCGGAAATGCGATTTCACCGGGATGTAGCCGCATATGGTCTGCCCGCTGGGTCAGCACCACCTCAGGACCGTCTATTCCCTCCTGTAACAAAATCAAAACGGCCGCCTGCGGGCGCGACGAGGGTGCAGCCAACTCGACCTCTTTGAGACCAATCTCTACTGTTTGCAAGAGCCGATCAAACTCCATTAACGCCCACCAGCATCCTGCTGTCGGTAAAACTCATCGGCGAAGTTATCCAGATCCCCGGTTTCGATGACCGCACGAATGGCAGACATGTGATTCTGATAGTAACGCAGGTTATGGATGGTATTGAGCTGCGAACCCAGTATTTCCCGACACTTATCCAGATGATGTAAATAAGCTCTGGAGAAATTCTGGCAGGTGTAGCAATCACACTTATCATCCAGCGGCAGAGTGGAGTGCCGATGTTTGGCATTACGCAGTTTGATTACGCCGCCACTGGTAAATATATGGGCGTTGCGAGCATGCCGGGTCGGCATCACACAATCAAACATATCAACGCCGCAACGAACCCCCTCCAGCAAGTCTGCCGGCGTGCCAACACCCATCAGATAGCGAGGTTTATCGGCGGGCAGTTCGTGCGCGATTTCATCGAGCACAGAGATCATCTCAGATTTGGGTTCCCCAACTGACAATCCACCTATGGCATAGCCATCAAAGCCAATTTCGGTCAGCCCTGCCAGCGACTCCCGGCGCAGATCAGCATACATACCACCCTGCACAATACCGAACAGCGCTGAAGGATTATCGCCGTGCGCCACCTTACTCCGCGCGGCCCAGCGCAAAGACAATTCCATCGAAGTCCGGGCCTCTTCCTCCGTCGCAGGATACGGAGTGCATTCATCAAAAATCATGACGATGTCCGACCCCAGTGCCCGCTGCACCTCCATCGAAGTCTCAGGATCAAGAAAAACAGGGCTACCATTCACCGGGGAGCGAAAATGAACACCCTCCTCCGAAATCTTGCGCATATCGCCGAGACTGAACACCTGAAACCCGCCCGAGTCGGTGAGAATGGGGCCACTCCAGCCCATAAAGTCGTGCAGGTCGCCCAACTCTTTTACGACTTCGGTTCCGGGCCTCAACATCAGATGAAAAGTATTTCCCAGGATGATCTGTGCGCCTATCTCACTGATGTCCCGTGGCAACATACCCTTGACGGTGCCATAGGTACCTACTGGCATAAATGCGGGCGTCTCTACCACGCCCCGGGTAAATTCGAGACGCCCGCGGCGTGCTTTACCGTCCAGCTGGGATACCTGAAAAAGCCCTTGTTTCATACCTTGCCAGCAGCCATGCACGCCTGCAGGCTAGGCTGTGCCCCACTTATCAGCATTGCATCACCGTAACTGAAAAAACGATATTCATGGCTTATAGCTTCCTCATAGGCAGTTTTGATCTTGTCCGAGCCTGCGAAGGCACTCACCAGCATTAGCAACGTGCTTCGCGGCAAGTGAAAATTAGTCAGCAGCATATCTACGCAACGAAACTGATACCCAGGATAGATGAATATATCCGAATCATCCGACATTGGCTTCAATTCTCCGTCGGTACTGGCGCTTTCAAGGCTCCGCAGTGCGGTGGTACCCACAGCGATCACCCGGCCACCACGCTCGCGAGCCTGTGCCACCTGATCGCAGACGGAGGCATCCACCTCAATCCACTCGCTGTGCATGTGATGATCTTCCACTTTTTCGCAGCGCACCGGCTGAAACGTACCCGCCCCCACGTGCAGCGTAATCTCGGCGATGCCAACACCAATGGCCCGCAATTCATCCAGCATTAGCTCATCGAAATGCAATCCCGCTGTGGGCGCGGCAACAGCCCCGGGCTGGCTGGCATACACGGTTTGATAACGCTCCTGGTCCGTCGCTTCATCCGGTCGATCGATGTAGGGTGGCAATGGCATGTGCCCGACCTTCTCCAGCAAATCCAAAATCGGTCCATCTTCGCTTTGCAGTTCGAAGAAGCTGTCCTGACGGGATACCACCAACAAGCGCTCCTCAATTTCAGACAACTGGAGATAACTGCCCGGTTGAGGGGTTTTGCTGACCCGCAGTTGCGCAAATATGGTGTGGGAATCCAGGACGCGCTCTACCATGATTTCTACACGACCACCGGTTTCTTTCGCGGCATAAAGTCGCGCGGGAATAACGCGTGTGTTGTTGAATACCAACAGGTCATCCGGTGTCACAAATTTCGGAAAATTCTCAAAGTGATCATGCCCCAGATCACCAACACCACCATCAAGCCGCATAAGACGACTGCCGCGACGATCTGGAGTTGGATATCGCGCGATCAGGTTGTCAGGTAGCTGGTAGTCGAAATCGCTGACGTTCATAGCATAAATCGGTGTAAATTGAGGCGACGCAGGGTAGCCGATCAGCGGGCACTTCGCCAGTCAGGAGGTTAGCACCACCAGTACCCACTATCTTAAATATGCGTGATGTAGTCCACTTCCGATTGACCTTGGCACGCGCATTGCTATAATCCTGCTCCCCGTGCCAGAGTGGTGAAATTGGTAGACACGACGGATTCAAAATCCGTTGCCTTAGCGGGCGTGCCGGTTCAAGTCCGGCCTCTGGTACCATTATTTGTGTGTGTCAAAGCCAAAGCAGGCGTGCTGGCCGAAGCGTCGGACCGTCAAGTCCGGCCTCTGGGACCATTTTTTTACTCAGGATTCTCACCAGCGATCACATCAATCCCTGCACAAAACACAGAATGATTGCGGGGTTAACATGCCCTGCAAACCTGCTACCATGGTCGCCCAGTAAACTCCCATCCCAGCACTGGAGCAGCTCAGTTTGCCGAAGCCCCACAAAAGAAAGCTACAAGACCTGGAACGACAGCTGGATGAAGCTGAAAGCTACTCCCAGTGGCGTGATCTTGCCAGGAAACACGATGAGGCCAGCGGTGCTGAGGTCTGGAGACAGGTGGAGCACACTCATCGCTACGACAACGCGCAGATCCGCAAACGACTGGACACACTGCGGATGCATCGGCGCGAACGCGACAATCAGGGGCTTCTCTTTACCCTCAATGAGGGCATACACGGCAATATGGGTGGCATGGGTTCAGACCAGCTCTATCGGGTCGCCAAGGTTGGAACCAAACAACTCGTTGAAGACTATGTGGATGAAATTGTCGATTCACTCACTCGCATTGCCGAGCTGAGTGACGACGAAATAAGCCACGAGCAGAAACTGGATTTTTTCCAGCGCGCCAGTCACTGCTACGGCTGTACCGCATTAATGCTGAGTGGCGGCGGTGCACTCGGGCACTTTCATCTCGGTGTGACCAAATCTCTGCTGGAGCACGGCTTGCTGCCCAAGGTTATTTCCGGGTCCAGCGCCGGGTCTCTGGTGACCGCTGTGCTGGGTACCCACGGCGACGCTGAATTACTGGAAATGATCAAACCCATTCACCTTCTGGAAGAAGCGAGAGCCGAGCTTTCCTGGGTCGACCGATTACTTTTTGGTAAGGGTGGTCAGATTGATATTGAAGGCCTGGAACAAATAATAGAACGGCAGATACCGGACTACACATTTCAGGAAGCGTTCGAACTGACCGGCCGCCATATCAACATTTCCGTCGCCCCTGCTGAATTGCACCAGAGTTCCCGCCTGCTGAACGCCATTGCATCACCAAATGTCTACATCCGCACGGCTGTGAAAGCCTCCTGTGCCGTACCCGGTGTGTACCCGGCGGTCATGTTAGAGGCAAAGAATGTCAACGGGAAACGCCAGCCCTATCTGCCCACGCGCAGATGGGTAGACGGCTCGGTGAGTGATGATCTACCCGCCAAGCGTCTGGCCAGATTGTACGGAGTAAATCATTACATCGGCAGCCTGATCAATCCGATCGTCCTGTTGACAGGAAGCCCACAATCCCCATTACCCGTGCCAGGAACGCTGCGCACCGTGGGACACAAGGCGGCGGCCCGGGTAGCCAGGCTGAGCAGTCGAATCTCCCAACGTTATACCTCCGAGTGGCCACGCTTCAATCTACTTGCCAATATGGTTGCCTCGGTCCTGAATCAGGAATACACAGCCGATATCAGCGTCTATCCTGATTTTCGCCGCTTCAATATGCGTAAAATATTGAGCCACCTGACAGAGGAAGAATTGATCAACCTGATCAATCAGGGAGTACGATCTACCTGGCCAGTGCTGGAGCGAATTCGCATCAGCACCAAAATCAGCCAAACGCTGGACACCATACTGGACAGCTATGGCGAACAACCTCTGCTGCACAATGCACGCAAGAAATCGGTGCCCAAACCAGCCAAGAAACAAAGACAACGTAAATCAGCCTGACCATATAACGGATTTTTTTATGAACAGCTTCCACCCGCCCCAGCGCGTGCTGATGGGCCCAGGCCCCTCTGATGTGTATCCAAGAGTATTAGAAGCCCTGGGTAGACCCACGATTGGTCATCTCGACCCTGATTTCGTGGGCTTGATGAATGACATCAAGTCCCTGTTGCAGTATGCCCTGCAGACAGACAACGCCCTGACACTGCCAATATCAGCACCTGGATCAGCCGGCATGGAAGCGTGCTTCGCCAATCTCGTTGAATCGGGTGATGAGGTTGTGATCTGTCAGAACGGCGTATTTGGCGGTCGCATGAAAGAAAATGTAGAGCGATGTGGCGCCACCGCCATCATGGTGCAGGATGATTGGGGGCGTGCGGTAACGCCAGATAAACTGCGTCAAGCGCTGCAGGATAACCCCAATGCTACCCTCGTCGCCTTTGTTCACGCTGAAACCTCCACCGGTGCCCGCAGCGATGCAGCTACCCTATGTGAAATAGCACGAGAATTCGACTGCATGACAATTGTGGACGGTGTCACATCCGTAGGCGGCATCGAACTAGCGCTCGACAAATGGGGAATAGATGCCTTCTACTCGGGAACCCAGAAATGTCTAAGCTGTATTCCTGGTCTATCACCGGTAAGCTTTTCCGAGCGGGCTGTAGCCAGAATTCAAGGCAGAGAAACGCCGGTACAAAGTTGGTTTCTGGACATGAAACTGATCCTGGGTTACTGGGGTGAGGGTCAAACTCGCGCCTACCACCACACTGCCCCGGTAAACAGCATGTATGCGCTCCATGAAGCGCTGCTTATATTGCGCGAAGAGGGCCTTGAAAAAGCCTGGAAGCGGCATGCTTTGCACCATGAAGCATTAAAAGCTGGCCTGGAAGCAATGGGGATGAGTCTGGTGGTTCCAGTAGAAGAGCGCTTGCCGCAGCTCAATGCCGTGTCCATCCCAGAGGGCGTCGATGACGCGTCTACCCGCAGCGCGCTACTACAGCAATTCGGACTGGAAATCGGCGCGGGTCTCGGCGCGCTGGCGGGTAAAGTGTGGCGCATTGGTCTAATGGGTTGTAGCGCGAACCGCCGTAACGTAATACTGTGCCTGAGTGCGCTCGAGAGTGTTCTGTCAGCCAGCGGCGCGAGCATCGCAAAAGGCGCTGCGCTGGAGGCTGCCAGCGGCGTTTTCAACGACTGAGCAGCTATGATCAAAACCCGGGAAATAAAGCTGGGCCCACTGGAGATTCGCTTCAATCTGGTAATCGCCTGTGCAGTTCTGATTAGCGTTGCTGGCCTGTTCAGACTGGGCCTTTGGCAACTGGATCGTGCGGAATTAAAGCTGGCTACGCAACTGGCATTCGAACAGCGTCAGGAAGCTTTTCCAACACCCATCGAAAAGCTGGATCTGTCCGATCCTGACTCGTTGAAACACCTGAAAATTTCGCTCGCTGGCAGCTATATACCCGACCGCAATGTGCTCATCGGCAATCGGGTTTATCACGGTGACTACGGATACGAAGTGATTACCCCCTTTGTTCTCGCCAGCACTGGCGAAATCGTATTTATCTCCCGCGGCTGGGTGAGAGGCATGCCGGATCGATCAGTGCTGCCACCACTCGATCACACTTCAGGTGTTCAATTATTGCGTGGTCACGTCTATGTACCACCGCCACAAACGTTCTATAAACCAGCACGACTGGGCAATCGATGGCCTGCCGTAGTTTCTTACTTTGAGGTAGCGGCTGCAGCGGAGGCATTTCCGGAATCTGCTTTTCCCTATGTTGTCAGACTCGACGAGGAAACCCCCGGTGTCCTGACCCGTCCCTGGCCGAAGGTTCACCTCAAAGCCAGCGACAGCCAGTCCTATGCCATGCAATGGTTTGCCATGGCACTGGCTGTCATCATCGCCACTCTGTACTTTTCTACCAACATTAGAAAGCTCTGGTAAAACTGACAGATCTCTGGTGTTACAACCCACCTCGTGGGGCGGTCAAACCGCACGGTCTCCAATCCAAGGTCCATTGACCTACGATATTCGGTAATTTATCGCAACAGCAGGCAGACAGCCGCCCGGAACGTTTATCGCAGGTACTTCGATCTATACAATGCCCCGCTTCACCAGCAATGGCTTCGTGTCAACGAGTGGCTGATCATGACAGCGCGCACACCACTGACTCTCTGGGGAGTCACCAGGGGATACAGACTCCGCTACGGCGGCGCTATCCTGGCGATGGTTGGTGCGAGTCTGCTTATGTTTGCGGCCCCGCTATTTGGTAAATATGCAATTGATGTCGCGGTCGCAGGGGATGCATCCCAGGGACTGCGGTTGCTTACCTGGGATTCAATCTGGGCACTGCCAGAGGAGCCGATCTACCGGTACCTGGCTTTGTCCGCCATAGCGACCGTTCTGGCTACCGCTCTCGGCGGCGTTTTTCACTACCTACGGGGTCGTTGGGCCGCACTGGCCTCAGAAGGCATCGTTCGTCAACTGCGAGAGCACCTCTACCGTCATCTCCACCATGTAAATATATCATTCTATGACTGGGCCGACACCGGGGACCTGGTCCAGCGATGTAGCTCCGACGTGGAAACAATAAGAATATTTCTTTCCACAGACACGGTTGAAATCGGGCGGGCCATCATACTCCTCGTCACTGTGACCCCTATCTTGTTCTATCTCCATACACCACTGGCATTACTGTCCCTGCTTCTGATGCCCATTCTGGTGGTATGCGCCTACATATTCTTCGCCCGGGTCAAGCAGGTCTTTCTCGATACTGACGAGGCCGAGGCGCGAATGACCACGGTGCTGCAGGAGAATCTGACGGGAATTCGTGTGGTTCGCGCGTTCGCCCGGCAGGAATTCGAAATTGAAAAGTTTGGACACAGCAATAAAGAGTTTCGCGATCACAACAATCGGCTGATTCGTGTCATGGGGCTCTACTGGGGTACCAGCGACTGTGTGGCAATGCTGCAAATTGGATTGGTTCTGTTTGGTGGTGCCTATTGGGCCATGCAAGGAGAAATCACCATAGGCACTTTGTTTGCCTTCATGACCTATGAATCGATGATTATCTATCCTGTCCGCCATTTGGGGCGCGTCTTGACAAATACGGGCAAAGCCACTGTATCCCTGGGGCGCATCAATGAGGTGATAACGGAGGCCACAGAATCACTAGATCAATTTACCAGCTATCAGAGTACCGATGGCGCGTTGCGGTTCAGCGATGTTTCCTTCGCCTACAACGATAACAGTCCTGTGCTGCAAGAGCTCAATATGGACATCGCTGCTGGCGAATCCATCGCCATCGTAGGCCCTCCCGGTGCAGGCAAATCCACCATTGTCCGCCTGATGCTGCGGCTGTACGCTCCCAGCACAGGGTCCATAACCCTGGATGGCCAGGATCTCTCCGATATCAATCGCAAATGGCTGCGCCAACAAATAGGTGTGGTATTGCAGGAACCCTTTCTATATTCCCGCACCATTGAGGAAAACCTGCTGGTAGGAAACCTGGAGGCTACGAGGGCACGCCTCGAAGGGGCTTGTATGGACGCCGCCATTCATAAGTCAATAGAGGGCTTTCCACTGGGCTATCAAACCCCGGTAGGTGAGCGCGGCGTGACGCTCTCCGGTGGTCAACGACAGCGCCTGGCACTGGCCAGAGCACTTTTAAAAGATCCTGCCATATTAATCCTTGACGATTCTCTATCCGCTGTCGATTCACGCACAGAGAAACAGATAGTGAAGGCCCTGCGAAAACGCCGAGGGCGACATACGACGATCACCATTGCCCACCGCTTGTCTTCGGTTATGCATGCGGACCGCATCATGGTGCTGGAGGCTGGCAGGCTCGTACAGTCCGGCACCCACAATGAACTGTCCACCCAACCCGGGCCCTATCAAAAATTGTGCGAACTGCAATCGATGCAGGACACGGTATTTGATGCTTCCAGGCAAGAAATGGAGCGCCACTCATGACGGCCGCGGTCGACTCCTACGAGGAGGAAATAGAAGCGGCCCCACAGGCCGTGGAATTGAAGATCTGGCGGCGCTTATTTTCCTACGCGCTCGCCTATCCACAAGAGCTATGCCTACTCGCACTCTTCGCCTTTGTGACGGCTTGTGTAGAGGTCGCCTATCCCTTGATCACTCGCGGTGTTGTCGATGCTGTTTCTACTGAAGGGAAGGATGCCGAGCTCGGCATTTTTGGATTGGCATACCTGATCTGTACTTTGATTCTCGGGCTGTGCATCGGCGGATTTATCTGGATGGCCGGCAAGATTCGTACCCACATCAGTCACGATATCCGCCGCGATGGATTCGATAATCTACAGCGCTTGTCATTTTCCTTTTATGACCAGAAGCCGGTAGGCTGGTTGATGGCGAGAATGACCTCTGATTGCGATCGCCTTGCCAACATTCTGGCCTGGGGTTTTATGGACCTGGTGTGGGGCGCAACAATGATGATTGGCATTGCCATTGCCATGTTGGTGATGAATGCGCGGCTGGCGATCGTGGTCCTCTCTATACTCCCCATCCTTTGGTTGATCAGCAAACGCTTCCAGATTCGCATTCTGGATAGCGCTCGAAAAGTCCGACAAACCAACTCCAGAATCACCGCCTCATACAACGAAGCAATCACCGGCATGGTCACCAGCAAAGCATTTGTACGCGAGGCCGATAATCTGGCGAGTTTCCAGGAGCTTACCGATGGCATGTTTATGGCGTCGGTGCGCAATCATCTACAGGCGGCGATATACGTTCCCATGGTCATGACGCTGGCGAGCCTGGCGACCGGCGTGGCACTGGCAATGGGTGGATTTGATCTGCTTCATGGAATCATCTCGGTGGGAACACTTATCGCCTTTCTGGCCTATACCCGCCATTTCTTCGAACCGGTGGAGGAACTGGGTGAGTGGTTCGCAGAAATGCAGATGGCACAGGCATCTGCTGAGCGCATTTTGCGGCTGATTGACACGGTACCCGATATCGTTGACGCGGCCGATATCAATACGAGTATTGGGGACAGCATTCATAATATTCAGTTGCAAAATGTCTTTTTTCACTACGGTGATAGCCATCCCGTACTGAGCGATATCAACATACATGCCAAACCTGGACAAACCATAGCCCTGGTTGGTGCCACAGGCGGTGGTAAGAGCACACTGGTAAGTTTGATCTGCCGCTTTTACGAGCCCACCTCCGGCCGCGTACTCATAAACGGTGTGGACTATCGAGATTTATCTCTTCACTGGCTGCAATCTCGATTGGGTGTGGTACTACAGGAAGCCTATCTGTTTAGTGGCAGTCTATACGACAACATCCGCTATGGACGCCTGGAGGCAACCGAAGCCGAGGTGTTCAAAGCTGCGAAATTAGCCGGTGTACATCACTTCGTTGGCACACTTGAACACGGCTACAACAGTGACATCGGCGAAGGTGGTGGTCATTTGTCAGCCGGGCAAAAGCAATTAGTATCCATCGCCCGCGCCCTGCTCGCCGATCCCGAGATTCTTATCATGGACGAGGCTACCTCTTCAGTGGACACAGCCACCGAACAGTTGGTGCAGAGCGGATTGGAACACTTGTTTCACAATCGGATCAGCGTGGTGATTGCCCACCGTTTGTCAACGATACAACGCGCAGACCAGATTTTATTGATTGAGAACGGCGGCATCGCGGAATCAGGTACCCACAGCGAACTACTCGCTCTCAAGGGTAAATATTTTGGCCTTTATCAGGATCAGGGATTGGATATCTCGGCCCCGTGATAGACTTGGGAACAGATCTGCTATCTCGCGTCCCGAATCACTCTTTAGACCACTCAACCAACGTCTCGACCTGGGGGCTGGCATCTTGCCCGCGACAAGGTTAATATTCACCGCGGATCGCGGGGAGCCTGCCGGGTAGACATGCAAAATAGCTGTATCATAACGACAACAGAAGACGCGCAACCTAGCAACAGCAAGACTTTCTTGACCCCGTCACCTATACGGGTGACGTGGTTACTGCTGTGTAAGATTGCCAAGCTCAATGTGTCGGGGCCAATTCCTCCCCGCACCCCCGAATACAGAATGCTCAGGTTATAGGCGTATCGGCACCAGCAAAGGGTTACATTGAATATTAGTAACCTGCGGCTGCACCGATGGGGCTTGTGAATATAAGGACAGGTGGGATATGGCACTAGCAATAGCACTAATCATCATGGTCGTTGGTTCGGTGGCGTTCCACTTCTGGAGCCCGTGGTGGTTTACTCCACTCGCCTCGAACTGGGGGAGTATGGACGACACCATTATGATCACCTTCTGGGTGACGGGCTTCGTCTTTATCGTGATCAATTTGTTTATAGCCTACTGTGTGATCAAATTTCGCCATAGCGATGATCGAACAGCTGCCTATGAACCCGAGAACAAAAAGCTTGAAACCTGGCTGACGGCGTTTACGGCGCTAGGTGTTGCAGTATTGCTGGCTCCGGGCCTGGTCGTATATGCAGATTTCATCAACGTACCCGATGAGGCAGTCGAATTCGAAGCTGTCGGTCAGCAATGGTCCTGGGGGTTTCGCTATCCCGGAGAGGATGGCCAGCTGGGAACCGCGGACAACCGCTATGTCACCTTCGCCAACCCGCTTGGCGTCAACCCCGACGACCCCAACGGTCAGGATGACATTGTCATCGCCAATGGTACCCCTCACCTGCTTCTGGACCAACCAGTAAAAATATTGCTCAGGTCAAAGGACGTACTTCACGATTTTTACGTGCCCAATTTCCGCGCAAAAATGGATCTGGTGCCGGGCCTTGTTTCCTATATATGGCTGACACCGACTGTTGCAGGCCCGTATGAGATTCTGTGTGCCGAGTATTGTGGTGTTGGACACTACGCGATGAGTGGGGACATCATCGTCTCTGAGAAGTCTGACTTCGACGCCTGGCTGGCGGAGCAACCTACATTCGCTGAACTAATGGAGCCCAGGGCCAGTGTCGGCGGCAGTATCATAGACCGCGGTCGTGAAATTTCACAGGCCAATGGCTGTGTCGCATGTCACAGTGGCGACGGCGCACCCAGCGTAGGCCCAACCTGGCAGGGTATGTTTGGCCGGATTGAAGAGATGGCCGACGGGTCAACCATCACGGTTGATGACGAATATCTGAAGGAATCTATAATTGCGCCGGCAGCAAAAGTGGTTAAGGGCTACGCGCCCGTTATGCCACCGGCAGATCTGAATGACGAGGATCTTGACGCCCTGGTGGCATTCCTCAAATCCTTTACAGAGGGTGCAGTCTCGGCGGAAGCCGCAGCGCCTGAAGTAAGTGAAACGGAAATGGGACGACAGCTATCCATGACCAAGGGCTGTATCGCCTGCCATACCACCGATGGAACCCGCACCATTGGCCCAACCTGGAAGGGTCTGTTCGGAATTACTGAAGAAATGGCAGACGGCAGCATGATCACAGTCGATGAGGCTTACCTCATCGAATCGATGGTCGAACCCAATGCCAAGGTAGTGAAGGGGTATCCGGCTGCGATGCCACCCAGCGGCCTTACCGACGAAGAAATGAACGCAATTGTCGCTTACATTCGCGACGAACTTGCCAACTGATCGATAACAGACAGTAGTCACTGGAATAGAGAGGGGATATCAATGGCCTACGCCGACCAAGATACCGGACAGCATCACGGCCCCGACGGCTTCGTCTGGAAATATATATTCAGCCAAGACCATAAGGTCATTGCAATACAGTACGGCCTCACCGCCATTGGTGTGGGTCTGGTTGCACTAGTGCTCTCGTGGTTGATGCGTATTCAAATCGGCTACCCGGGTGCGCTGGAATTTATAGACGCCAGCAGTTACTACCAATACGTGACCATGCACGGCATGATCATGGTGGTTTACCTGCTGACAGCACTGTTTCTCGGGGGATTCGGGAACTATCTCATCCCACTGATGTGTGGCGCCAGAGACATGGTGTTCCCCTTCATGAATATGCTCAGTTTCTGGTTTTATTTTGTATCTGTTCTTATTCTGATGGGCAGTTATTTCGTGCCAGGAGGTCCGACTGGTGCGGGCTGGACCCTGTATCCACCGCAGTCAATTCTACCTGGAACGCCGGGTAGCGACTGGGGCATCCTGATGATGCTGGCTTCTCTCGGCGTCTTCATCATTGCTTTCACCATGGGTGGTCTGAACTACGTAACGACAGTCCTGCAGGCTCGCGCCCGCGGGCTGACGCTGATGCGCCTGCCCCTATCAGTGTGGGGAATTTTCACAGCGACTGTGTTGGGGCTTTTGGCTTTCCCAGCACTTTTCGTGAGCGCGATCATGCTGTTATTTGATCGCCTGCTGGGCACCAGCTTCTTCATGCCCTACATTGTTTCCATGGGTCAAGCCCTGGATTATGGCGGCGGTAGCCCAGTGCTGTTCCAGCATCTATTCTGGTTCTTCGGCCACCCGGAAGTGTACATTGTGGCCCTGCCGGCCTTCGGCCTGGTATCTGACGTGCTTAGTGTCCACGCCCGCAAAAATATCTTTGGTTATCGCATGATGGTGTGGGCGATCATTGCTATTGGCGCGATCAGCTTCATCGTCTGGGCACACCATATGTACGTCAGTGGTATGAATCTCGCCCTTGGATATTTCTTCGCAACCACTACACTGATTATCGCCATTCCCACCGCGATCAAAGTCTACAACTGGGTTCTGACTTTGTGGCACGGTAATATCCGTTTGAATACACCCATGTTGTTCTCTATAGGGTTTATCAGCACTTTCCTGATCGGGGGTCTAACAGGCTTGTTCCTCGGTAATGTAGCAGTGGATATTCCCCTGTCCGACAGCTACTTCGTGATTGCTCACTTTCACATGGTTATGGCGATCGCACCGGTAATGGTTGTCTATGCGGCTATTTACCACTGGTACCCCAAGATCACTGGTCGCATGTATAACGAAGCGCTCGGAAAATTCCATTTCTGGAGCACCTTCATAGGCACCTACCTGATTTACTTCCCCATGCACTATCTGGGTTTCGAAGGCATGCCCCGTCGCTACTATGCCTACGAGGGCTACGAGTTTATCTCTGATTCTGCGGCGGGTTTGAACGAATTTATCACCATTGCCGCGATCGTGGTGGGCGTACTCCAGGTGGTGTTCCTGTGGAATATTTTTTACAGTGCGCTCAAGGGCAAGATAGCTGACGGCAATCCCTGGCAGGCGACAACATTGGAATGGTTTACGCCGGATACTCCTCCCTGCCACGGAAACTGGTCAGACGAACTTCCCGTTGTTCACCGCTGGGCCTATGACTACAGCGTACCGGGAGCAAAGACAGATTTCA
Organism: uncultured Halieaceae bacterium; assembly: GCA_938074045.1. Taxonomy (GTDB): domain Bacteria; phylum Pseudomonadota; class Gammaproteobacteria; order Pseudomonadales; family Halieaceae; genus CALJGI01. The sequence continues at coordinate 160,241 of CALJGI010000025.1, read as the reverse complement.
TACCGCAAATCCAGCCTCATACGCCAGATGAACCGGTACACGAGGAAGGTAATCACTGATGTCCCAAGGCATTAAAACAGTTCTCAACAAGCCTTGGATTGCGGGGCAAACTGAGGAAGATCTGTTCAATGGCAGTACCTTTGACGTGCCCACGTCGAAAGTCGGTTTACGTGTGTTTTTCTTTGTAGCAACCGCGCTGTTCTTACTGTTTATATCCAGTTACCGGCTGCGAATGGGTTATGAGGATTGGGTACCAGTACCCAAGCTCTGGCAACTCTGGCTGAATACCGGGTTTCTCATTCTCAGTTCAATTGCACTGCAGTGGGCGGCCAATGTGGCAAAAAAAGGGTCGCTGGATACAGCACTCCTGGCCTTTGGTATTGGTGGTCTAACTACCCTGGCATTTCTGGGCGGGCAACTCTGGGTCTGGAGTGAACTGACAACTCTCGGTTACTACGTCGAGGGTAATCCGGCCAACAGTTTTTTCTACCTGATTACGGCCGTGCATGGCCTGCATCTGGTTGGCGGTTTGGTCGCTTGGGTACGTACGGCGTTTAAGCTACGCAGCTCCACCGATGTGGACAGCGCCACAATAAGTTTGGAATTGTGCGCTGTGTATTGGCACTATTTGCTCGTGATATGGGCGGTACTCTTTTATATGTTGCTTTCAACCTAAGGGGAAATAATAGATGGCTAACACCGGAGACATAAGTCGGACAACCGGTTGGCAGGGCGCTGTCGACGACTGGAGTGGGGATAAGGAATCCTTCACCAATGTGCCCTGGGGCAAGGCAATGATGTGGATATTCCTCCTCAGCGACACATTTATCTTCAGTTGCTTCCTGATCGCCTACATGACCGTCAGAATGACAACTACTGACCCCTGGCCGATTCCCAGCGAAGTATTCGCGCTGACGGTATTCGGTGAGACTGTGCCGTTATTGCTCATTGCGATTATGACCTTCATCCTCATCACCAGCAGTGGAACCATGGCACTGGCGGTCAATTACGGCTACCGAGGAAACCGCAAGGTTACCGCCATGCTGATGCTGGCAACCGCGTTACTCGGTGCGTCATTTGTCGGAATGCAGGTGTTCGAGTGGAGTAAACTTATCTTGGAAGAGGGCGTACGACCCTGGGGTAATCCCATGGGAGCCGCGCAGTTTGGCTCTGTTTTCTTCATGGTTACGGGATTTCACGGCCTGCACGTATCAATAGGCGTGTTGTATCTGGCGATCGTGGCATTCAAAGTATGGCGCGGTGACTACGAAAGCCGCGGCTATGAAATCGTGGAAATTGCCGGGCTTTACTGGCACTTCGTCGACCTCGTTTGGGTCTTTATCTTCGCATTCTATTATTTGTGGTGAGGAACTGATATGTCAGAAGCAACTGATGGGCATCAACAACATCCGCTGGGTATCTATTTTAAGATATGGATACTGCTATTTGTACTCAGCGCGATGTCCTACGCGGTGGACTATTACAACTTTCAGGGATACCTGCGCTGGACCCTGATACTGATCTTCATGTTCCTGAAAGCTGGCTTCATTGTTGCCATCTTTATGCACATGGTCTGGGAGCGAATGGCGCTTGCAGCGGCCATCTTGTTACCTCCACTATGCCTACTCGTGTTCATAGGCATTATGGCGATAGAAGGCGATTTCACCTTTTTCTCCAGAGTCGATTTTTTCGGTCATGACCCGGCGGCGGTGCCACTTTCTCCAACCCATACCACCGGTCACTAGATTTACCCCTAACAAAAAAGGCGAGCCGTTGGCTCGCCTTTTTTTATACCTGAAATTCAAGTTTATGTCAGGGAAGATGCTGCACTATATCGTGGAATTTATCCTGACCACGCACCACAAAACCAGGGGTTCCCGCGCCCTCCCCAGCTGGTTCCAACCGCGGATGGGCTGATACCACTCTTTGCAGTACATCTTCCTGGTCCGAATCAATATCGACAAAAAATACATGTTTGCCGGCGTTAAGCACGTCCTGAAATCGCTTGAAGTCGTGGTGCGGCTCCTGAATACCAATGAGCCCGCCCTGCCAAGTACAAAAGCCCAGCACCACCACAGAGAGGAATAGAAACGGTACCCACGTGACTGTCTCCGTCCAACCTGAAATCTGTGCGACGACCAGCACCAGCACTGCGCCAATCACACCGACTACAGCACCCATCTCTGTGCCGTACACAACATCCTTCTTCAATACAGCTTCTACAGGATTGAGGTGTGTATGGTGCGCAACCGCGGCATCGTCATGGCTGAGCACGTGTATCTGAGGCGTACTCAATCCGGCCGCTTCCAACTCTTCTTCTACGTGTTCGAGATCATCCAGGTCATCACTGATATAGTAATGGCGTTGCATCTTTTCCCCCTGTTTTATTATGCTTAAAGAACGACCACCGGGCTCGCAGAAAGACGCTGTGGTACACGGCCGTTTACTATTTCGAGTATACTCCTCGCGCCTCGCTATACAAACAGGAAAGACATGATCGACCACCGTCATATAATTGGGTTTTTGTCCATGCTGATGGGCATATTTCCACTTTCAGGATACTCCGCGCAAAGAGAATCGCGATTGGAAACGGTTGTAGTAACTGCAACCGGCTACCCGCAACCCGGTGCCACCCTTGATCTGGCCTGGTCCAATATCACCGGGACTGATCTGGACCGCACTGCAGCATTACATTTGAACGAAATATTCCACCGTATTCCCGGCACATGGATCAGTCGCGGCAACGGTCAGGAACACCTCACAGCCATTAGATCACCCGTGCTGACCGGCGCAGGCGGTTGTGGGTCATTCTTCATGGCACAGGACGGAATAGCACTCAGAGCCGCCGGCTTCTGCAACGTTAATCAACTATTCGATTCTACAGCTGAACTGGCCGGCAGGATTGAAGTGCTGCGCGGCCCGGGTACCGCCTTGTTCGGATCCAATGCGATGCACGGCGTCATCAATATTCTCAGTCCTGATGTCGCAGCAGATAATCGAGGTTCCATACGATTGGAATCCGGGCCACATCAATATCAGCGCCTGCGTCTGGTGCAAAATTGGAAGCTGGGATCAGGCGGCCTGCGAATCGCAGCCGTAGGTTCACGGGACGACGGATACAAAGACGATTCCGGCTACGATCAGCAGAAAATCAATCTTAAACACGAGTACGCTGATACAGAGCTTCGTATCGACACTGTATTTTCTGCGACCAACCTGAATCAGGAAACTGCTGGATTTATATCCGGAGATGATGCCTACCGCGACTCTGAGTTAAAGAAGGTCAACCCAAATCCTGAAGCTTTTCGCGATGCCAGCAGCTGGCGTTGGCACAGCGCGATCACCCGGGAACTTAATGACAGCGTTGAGTTATCGATTACACCTTACGCACGTGTTAACGAGATGCAGTTTTTACAACACTTCCTGCCCTGGAAAGCGATTGAAGACAATGGCCAGAAGAGCGCTGGACTGCGCACATCAGTCAAGCATGAGGGTGTGAACAGCCGACTGAGTGCAGGGCTAGATGCAGCCCTGACGAGGGCCTATCTGAAAGAGTTCCAGCCAGCCCCTTTCAGTCCCGCACAACCCCAGGGTCAACACTATGATTACAACGTAGATGCCGGGGAACTGGCTGCATACGCCCAATATCACCACGCCGTCTCCACTCGTTGGAGCTACGACATTGGTGCAAGGATGGAACTCAGTCAATATGACTACGACAACCATCTCAGCGACGGCAGCGCATGTGAGGATCCGAATATTAACTGCCGGTTTTATCGCCCGGCCGACGACCGCGACACCTTTACTGACTGGTCTGGCAATACCAGCCTCGGATATCAGTTTAATGACCAGCATCGCGCGTACATCCGCCTAGCCAGTGGCTTTAGAGCGCCCCAGGCCACAGAGTTATACCGGCTTCAGCAGGGACAGGAGAGGGCTTCACTGGACTCCGAACGACTTTATAGCGTCGAATTTGGATTGCGGGGACAGTTGGACTACCTGCAGTACGATGTGCAAACCTGGCTGATGCGCAAGCGAGACGTCATTTTTCAGAACAGTGATCGCCAGAACATTTCAGGGGCCAAAACGCGTCATCACGGCCTGGATCTGGACTTCACCGCCCTGATGTCTCCCACCCTGTCGCTATCGGGTACTTACAGTTATGCGCGTCATACCTATAAAGGATCCATAAATCTACTGGGGACGCGGGTAGATCTGGTTAACAATGATATGGACACAGCCCCGCGTCACACAGCGTCACTGAGAATACAATGGCAACCGACAAAGGCCACCGCTGCGGAACTGGAGTGGGTATATATGGGGCGCTATTACACAGATCCCGGCAACAGTCATCAGTATCCCGGTCACGAATTACTGAATGTCCGACTACACCATGAGCTGTCCAGAAGATTCCAGGTAGGTATCCGCATCACCAACCTGCTCGATGAAGATTACGCCGAACGGGCTGACTTCGGTTTTGGTCAGGAACGCTACTTCGTCGGTGAACCGCGGGCTGCGTTGGTTGAGTTGCAGTACTTATGGGAAAGCTAAGCGGCACCCGCAAAATTAACTGATGGGACTGATACCCACAGCCGCCCGCACCTGCTTCATCAGGGCAGACGCCTTTTCCCTCGCCCGCTCAGCGCCCTTTATAAGCACAGATTCAATGTGCGCACCATCTGACATCAATTCCTGATACAACTGTCGTGGCTCGTGTAGTTCGGCATTGATCAACTCAAACAGCTCTTTCTTGGCATCACCCCAGCCAATACCTTCAGCAAATCTGCCCCGCATGTACTCGCACTGGTCCGGGGTAGCAAATGCTTCCCATACCTGAAACACGGTTGAGCTAGCCGGATCTTTGGGCTCACCCGGCTCCTGCAGATTTGTCACTATTTTGTTGATCGCCTTGCGTAATTTCTTCTCACTGTCGAACAGAGGAACGGTGTTGCCATAACTCTTGCTCATTTTTCTGCCATCGAGCCCTTGTAGCACAGCGACACTGTCATCAATCTGCGCCTCCGGGAGCGTGAAGAGGTCCGCGAAATTGTGGTTGAAGCGCTGAGCGATATCACGGGCCATTTCGACGTGCTGTATCTGATCCTTACCAACAGGAATCTTGTGCGAATTGAACATGAGGATGTCAGCTGCCATCAAGACCGGGTAGGAAAACAAACCCATTGTGATACCCAGATCCGGGTCGGCGCCGCTCTCTTCGTTCTTTTGCACAGCCGCTTTGTAGGCGTGCGCCCGGTTCATCAAGCCCTTGGCCGCACTGCAGGTCAGAATCCAGGTGAGTTCCGGTATCTCAGGAATATCAGATTGCCGATAGAACAAAGAATTATCCGTATCAAGCCCGAGCGCCAACCACGACGCTGCAATTTCCTTACTGGATTCACGCACCGCCGCCGGATCCTGGCATTTGATCAGGGCGTGATAATCAGCCAGAAAATAAAATGATTCGACATCCGGTCGCCGGCTGGCTTCGATGGCCGGCCGAATGGCTCCCACGTAATTGCCCAGGTGGGGAGTACCTGATGTGGTGATACCGGTCAAAACGCGCAGGCTTGTCATGTGTTTCTCTGTTGGTGAATCGGGAAATGCGGCGCTTATGATACTGGCAACGCTCCAACCTGGCTACGCCGATTGCGCCGGCTTGAGGACATCAATCAAAGTCGAGGGGGAGACTGGCAAATCCGTGTAGCGCTTGAACCAGATATTCAAGATCGTCACAACCAGCCAGCTCCCTGATCGAGTGCATTGCAAAGGTGGGAACACCGAGATCGAGGGTACGGACACCCAGTTCGGCAGCCGTCAAAGGGCCAATGGTGCTGCCACAGGCCATATCACTGCGCACCACGAAACTCTGCAGTGGAACCTCTGCCATACGACACACGTGCTTGAATGCTGCAACAGTCTCACTATTGCTTGCATAACGTTGGTTGTTGTTTATCTTGATCACTGGACCATGATTCAAAATCGGTCCGTGATTTCCATCGTGACGATCCATATAATTTGGATGAATGCCGTGTGCGTTATCAACCGAGACCAGCATGGAGCGCTGCATGGCGCTGCCTCGGACAGAGGGATCAGGCAGCAGTCGCTGGACAAGATTCTTCAGCATAGGGCCCTGGGCACCTGCCGCGGAAACGCTTCCCACTTCCTCATGATCATTACAGACGACAAGTCCGTGAAAATCTTCTCCAGCGCCAATCAATGCATGCACTGTTGCATAGCAGCTGAGCAAGTTATCCAGCCTAGCGCTGGCAATGAACTCTTCCTTGATACCTACGCGCGAGGCCCGCTGCACGTCATAGAACATCATTTCGTAATCCAGTAACTCGCAGTCGGCAAGTTCCGGATATTGCTTATCGAATTGGTCCTTGAGCAGATGTCCAAAATTGCCTCCGGCGCTATCACCCGACAAACCCAATAGCACCGGTAAGTCCTCCTGAGGGTTCACGCTACGTTGTTTGTTCGCCTCACGATCCAGATGAATTGCGAGGCTGGGAATAATGGCAATTGGCCTTTCAAAATCAATGAGGTGCGAGGAAACACCACCTGTCTCAGAAACACAACTGGCCCTTCCCGCCAGTGACAAATCCCGATCGAACCACGGGTTGAGCAGAGCGCCACCATAGACCTCCACGCCCAACTGATGATACCCGGTTTTGAAAATATCGGGATTAGGTTTGACGCGAAGGCACGGTGAGTCAGTATGTGCACCCATCATGCGAAAACCTGCGTCCACTGGTCCGCTGGCTGCCATCCTCAGTGCAATGAGTGAAGAGCCATTGGCGGTCAGATAATATTTGCCTCGGGGCTCTGGCTGCCAGGTCTTGCCATCCGGGATAGCGGTGAACCCCTCTCCCTCCAAATCCTCGATCAAGGCAGCAACGGCGTGAAATGGAGTCGTCGCCCGGGACAAAAAATCAATCAAATCAGTAACTAAATCAACACTCATTATCGTGTCCATTGCAATGCTAGTCGAAGATTCAACGGCTGCTAGGTTTGCCGTTGGGGCTGCTCGTCACGCTTTTTCCAGGCAATATTCTCTCGCACATATACCGGTTGTGCATCCGCCGCCTTGCGCAGGCCCTCAGTAGCTGTGCTTGTTGCTACCAGAGCCATCAGGTCGAGAGCGCTGGGACCAATCTCCGGCTCAATTTCTGCCATTATAGAACGCGTTTCCTCCGGAAAATCAACTGCGTACCGCCAACCACTCCCCACACCCACACAGCGATTTGAATGACTTTGCTCCACTCGCCATTCTCGTGGTGCACAAACATCCTCCCCGGCCAGTAGCTCCAGCGAGTCATCGCCAACAGAAAAATATGCCCAGTAAATTTCATCCATGCGCGCATCAATCGCTGAATAGACCCGATCAGAAGGACCTACAATACCTGCCCGCCGAGCGGCCTGAACCTGGCACGCCAACGTGGAAATACCCAACGTGGGCTTGCCAGCACCATATGCCAGTCCCTGAATTATGCCAATACCAATCCTCAGCCCTGTAAAGGAACCAGGCCCACGGCTGTACACAAACAAATCCACATCTGCGGGCAGAAGCTTATGTTCGTCGAGGAGCTCTGAGATCATTGGCAAAAGTGATCTGGAATGTTCCCGGGGCGTGTCCACACTGCGAGTTGAGACCGATCCGTCAACAGACAATGCAACGGAACAATCTTCCGTCGCTGAATCGAGTGCCAGTGTTATGTTTTCAGCAACCATGTTTTAAGGGGGAATAAAATCTTGCGTAGATTATCCCATAGAACTCCTATGACGGGCATAAACTTTGCTAACATCATGACATGAGCAACAGAAATTGCACGACATGGGGTCTTGTACTGGCCGGCGGACGCGGGACCCGTGTAGACGGCCATGACAAAGGGCTGCTGAATTGGCAGGGAAAACCAATTATTAGTCATGTGCTGGCGGCCGTAGCACCGCAGACTGATCGGGTTCTTATCAGCTGCAACCGAAATGCCGGCAAATATAGAGATCTGGGCTACCAGACTATACCTGATATAACGACGGATTATCGCGGCCCTCTGGCTGCTGTTCAGGCAGCGCGGTCTCACCTGCCGGAGTCAGTTGACTACTTGTTCATATCGCCTTGTGATACCCCGTATATCCCGCTGGATGTGGTTTCACGTCTGCACGACGCACCAGGCGAACACCGGGTGCGCTATGTACACGATGGCGACCGTTCTCAGTACCTGCACGCACTAATACCGACCCATGTGCTCGATCGCGTAGACAACTATTTGGAACTCAAAAGAAAGTCAGTGGCTGCGTGGTACGAAGAGATGGACGCTTGTCCGGTCGATTTCAGCGATGAGAGACTACAGTTTCGAAACCTGAATTCAATTGAGGACTTTGCTGACACATAGCTAAGCGATGGCGTAACAGAAAGACAAAAAAACCCGGGTAAAATACCCGGGTTTCTATAGCAAACGCTCTGTTACTTCTTCTTGGCAGCTGCTTTCTTCTTAGCTGGCGCTTTTTTCTTGGCTACTGCCTTTTTAGGAGCCGCTTTTTTCTTTACGGTTGCCTTCTTTGCTGCAGCTTTCTTGGGTGCGGCTTTCTTTTTGGGCGCTGCCTTTTTCTTGGCTGCTGCTTTCTTCTTGGGAGCTGCCTTCTTCACCTTGGCGACTGCCTTTTTGGCCTTGGCAGTGGCTTTTTTGGCTCTGGCTTTCTCTTTCTCAGCGGCTCTCTTGGCTGCTGCTTTCGCTTTCGCAGCTGCTTTCTTCGCGGCTACCTTGGCTTTAGCTGCCGCTTTCTTGGCTGCTGCCTTCTCTTTCTTGGCTGCTGCAGCGGCCTTTTTCGCCAGATAGCTTTCTTTAAATGCAGCTATGGCCTGATTGAAATTATCAGACTCGGTGGCTGCAGCTAATTTGTCTTTGGCTGCGGACGCTTTTGCACGCACCTTGCTGGCAGCGGCAGAAGCTTTCTTGGCTGCTGCAGATGCTTTTTTCGCTGCTGCTTTTTCTGCAGCAACACCAGATTTTACCGCTTTCTTACGCGCACTTGCCGCTTCTTTCTGCGCTTTTTTCAGAGCGCGTCGAGCAGCTGCCAGATCCTTTTGCACTATTGCCAGCCCAGCTTGAGCTTTCGCTACAGCTGGCGCTACCGCCTTCTTAGCTTTTGCTTTTTTTGCGGGCTTCGCTGCGGGGGCAGCTTTGCGTTTTGCTTTAGCCATTTTTATCGTCTCCAACGCGGTTGTTATTGCGTAACCAGTCATCAAATTAACACATCAAAACAAACACATACAACTACATATACAGAAAAAACAGTCATTTGATCGATAATTACCTCTGCCAAAGGTAATAAGAGTCGAAATTGAGCAGTAAAGAGCAAAAATTGCGGATTAATTTACGCATCAGCATCAATTTTGCTTTCCAAATTTAATTCCCTTTGAATTAAATCGCGAAAGAAAAAAACGTGCTCATCTGAGTGATTCAGACAGGGAATGTAACGCAATTCCCTGCCTCCGGCCTCCACAAAAATTTCGGCATTTTCCTCAACAATCTCCTCCAAAGTTTCTAAACAATCCACCGCAAATGATGGGCAAACCACATCAACAGTTTGCACACCACTCCTGGCAAGTTCAACCAATGTATTGGAGGTATCTGGTGTCAACCAACGCGCCCGTCCAAAGCGACTTTGATAGGCGTGGTGCCATTTGCTCTGTTCCAGATTCAAGTGCTCAACAATAAGTCGACTGCTCTCTTCACACTGTGTTTGATACGGGTCGCCCAGATCAACATTCCGCTGTGGAATACCGTGATAGGAGAACAAAAGCGCGTCCCCCGTTCCATGTTCGCGACGAAAGTTGCTGATGGAATCTGCAATCGCAGCACTCCACCCAGGTTCATTAAAATAATTTTTTATTATCCTACAATCAGCATGGTCCCTCGAATCTCCCCACAATTCCGCTACCTGATCATAGACAGGTCCGGTAGTAGTCGAGGAAAACTGGGGGTACATCGGAATAACGAGAAGACGAGAACACCCGGAATCTTGCATTGCATGTATTGTTTCGGCTATGCCTGGTTGGCCATAGGAATAAGCAGACCTGACCTCTAAGGTATCGCCTTTGCCCACCATCCCTACACTCTGTGAAACGGCGTCGGCCAAGGTTTCCGTATTGACGCGCAATGGTGAACCGGAATCGCTCCAGATCGACTGATACTTCCGTGTCACCTTCCCCGGTCGAAACGGCAGAATCAATCCGTAAAGTAGTGGAAGCCACAAAATACGAGGTATTTCCACCACTCGTCTATCGCTAAGGAAATCCCGTAAGAAGGCCCGTACAGCGCTTTCTGTTGGTTCCTCGGGGCTCCCGAGATTGACCAGTAAAACTCCAGTTTTTAACTTCACACCCTTCATTCAAAGTATTAGCAAAAGATAATGTATACCTCAAAGCCGATAATTTTCAGCAAGCAATTAGCTTAGGGCAGCCAATGTTTGGGCCGTAATCTTGTCTACGGATCCCACGCCTTCGACACGCTGATACTTTGGCGCGCCAACTCCCTCCATTGACTGATAGAATCCGATGAGAGGTGCAGTCTGATCGTGGTAAACCTGCAGACGATTACGAACCGTATCTTCCAGATCATCCTCTCGTTGCACCAATGGTTCACCCGTTTCATCATCTATTCCAGCAACCTTGGGCGGGTTGTGTTCAATGTGATAAATCCGGCCAGTACCGGGATGGACGCGCCGACCGCTGAGCCGCTGCACAATTTCTTCGTCACCAACCGCTATTTCCAACACACAATCCAGTTCAACCCCTGCATCCACCAGAGCCTGGGCTTGCGGAATCGTGCGCGGGAAACCGTCAAACAGAAAACCGTTCGCGCAGTCTTCTTGAGCAATCCGCTCCTTGACCAATGCGATGATGATTTCATCTGACACCAATCCGCCTGCCGCCATAACGTCTTTAACCTTTAGTCCCAGCTCAGACTCCGCCTGCACAGCTGCGCGCAGCATATCTCCGGTAGATATTTGCGGGATTCCGAACTGTTCGCAAACAAATTGTGCCTGCGTACCCTTTCCTGCACCCGGGGCGCCCAACAGTATCAGTCGCATCTAGACTTGCCTCGTTCTCTTACCAAAATATTGCAATTGATCATCATCAGATCAAAGAGGGTGGCCAACAATACACAGGCAGGCCCTGCAGCACAAGCAGGTGGTCACCCAGGTTGACTCTGCTTTTTGGCTATAATCCATGCTTCATTCATCTCAGCGGATGACGCTTCAGCCGCGCTACTACCGCCTTGTTCCAGTATCGATTCCACCAGCTCAAATCGCTGTTCGAACTTAGTAGTCGCCCGCCGCAAAACAGACTCTGCATCTCCTCCGACATGGCGGACAAGATTAACGCAGGTGAATATGATATCACCCAGCTCTTCGAGCACGGCATCTTCAGATTCATTGCTCAATGCGTGTTCAAACTCAGATATTTCTTCTTCCAGTTTGGATTTAACGCCATCAATACAATCCCAGTCAAAACCTACGCCGGCAGCACGATTTTGTACCTTCTGAGCACGTGAGAGTGCCGGCAGATTCAGCGGTATGTCAGCCAGGGTAGCTATCAGTAGTTTTTCCCTACGCTCACTCTCTTTAATTGTCTCCCAGTTTTTCCTGATCTCTGCTGTAGAAACATCACGCTCAGGAGGTAGACCTTGCAGGGTTCCATCGCTGAAAACATGAGGATGACGCCGCACCAGCTTGGCTACCAGCCCGTGTACGACGTCCGAAAATTCGAAAAGGCCCTCTTCCCGGGCCAGTTGCGAATAAAAGATAACCTGAAACAATACATCACCCAGTTCCTCCCGCACGTGTTCGAAATCGGCCACCTCAATTGCTGCTGCAAGCTCATAACACTCTTCGAGAGTACACGGGACAATGGTGCTAAAAGTTTGTTCCAAATCCCAGGGACAACCAGTTTCCGGATCACGTAATCGCGCCATCAGGTACAAAAGATCACCGATGTCGTATTTGTCAGCCAGCATTATCAATATGGTCCTCCCTTTGACGATGCGCCGAAATTACGTTGGGTAAACGGCCTATACGGGACAACAGATGTCCCAGTGACATAAGATTAGTGACCTCTACCGTCAGTTGTAAACAAGCCGTGTTCTGACTGGCATCGGTCATGGTATTGACGGCCAGCACATTTACCCTGGCGTCTCCGAAGAGTTTTGTAATGTCGTGCAATAGACCAGGACGATCATACGCCTCAATGAGTAGATCGACAGGATAGGTCTCCTCCCGGTTTCTTCCCCAACCCACTTCCAAAATTCGTTGCGGATGAGAGGTCTGCAGTTGCAACAACTTACTGCAATCCTGTCTATGTATGCTGACACCGCGACCCACCGTAACATAACCGCTGATTTCGTCACCGGGCAAGGGTTTACAGCAACCCGCGATATGCGTGAGAAGATTGCCTACCCCTTGCACGTAAACACCACTGCGATTACGGACCTTGTCGCGCTGAACCACCGGTATTTCAGCGTTGGTATTGGAAGAAGAGTTCAGCAGATTCTCGGTTGCGTGCAGAACCTGTGCAGCACTAATATCACCCGCACCGACCGCTGCGTACATTTCTTCCACTGTGCGTGCGTCTATGGCTTTCGCTACCCGTTTGTAATCCACGACCGTCAATGCCAGCCGTTTGAATTCTCGTTCCAGAAGTGCACGACCAGCGACTACATTCTCCTCGCGGGCCTGCAACTTGAACCACTGCTGAACCTTTGTGCGCGCTCTGCTGGTGCGCAGATACCCCAGCGGCGGTTGCAGCCAATCCCGCCGCGGCCTCTGTTCTCGCCCCTTCAGTACCGTAACCCGGTCACCAGTTTTCAGTTGATAGGTCAGTGGTACAATGTGGCCATTCACTTTTGCACCACGACAACAATGGCCTATTTCCGTGTGCACGTGATAGGCAAAATCAAGTGGCGTCGCACCCTGAGCCAGGCTCACCACATGCCCCTCCGGTGTGAACACATAGACACGATCCTGGGCCAGATCCGGACTCAGTTCCTCCGTCACATTTTCCACATCGCCGGTTTCATCATGCCAATCCAGGACCTGTCTCAACCAGGCAATTTTTTCCTCGTAACCACTGTGTCCCGAGGAATTATCTGATCCCTTGTAGCGCCAATGCGCACAAACTCCCAGCTCACTTTCCTCGTGCATGGTCCGGGTTCTGATCTGTACCTCAAGTACCTTGCCATCTGGTCCTATCACCGCGGTATGCAGGGAGCGATAGCCATTGTCCTTTGGGTTGGCGATGTAATCATCAAATTCATTGGGTATATTGCGCCAAAGGGTGTGCACAACCCCCAATGCGGCATAGCAATCTCTGACTTCATCAACAATCAGTCTGATTGCACGGATATCATAAACCTGCGAAAAGCCAATGCCTTTACGCTGCATCTTTCGCCAGATACTGTATATGTGTTTGGCACGTCCCACCAACTCACCGGACACCCCGGCTGCGAGCAAAGCACCTTTCAGTTCTTCTTCAACCTGTTGAATATAGGCTTGGCGATCGAGCCGCTTGCCATCCAGCAATCGCGCTATCTTTTTGTAGGAATCACTATAGAGATAGCGGAAGGAAAGATCTTCCAACTCCCATTTTAACTGTCCTATACCCAGACGATGAGCCAGCGGTGCGTAAACGTCAAAGACCTGCCTGGCCACTATCTCTTGTTTTTGCGAGTCATTTTTTACCGAGCGCAGGGCATAACAGCGCTCTGCCAACTTGATCAATGCAACTCTCACGTCATCGACCAAAGAAATCAGCATCTTGCGAACGTTGTCCTGCTGACCTTCCGCTTGCCCGAGGACCCGGTGATTGCCTTCAATATCGAGCTGACGAATGGCGGCCATACGCTGAACACCCAGTACCAGTTTGGCAACCAGAGGTCCGAATTCCCTCTCCAGTTTCTCTTGACGCAGGTGTCCTTCCCGGACGGCTCGATACATAATACCCGCGACGAGACCGTCCCGACCGATATGAAGATCAGCCAGAATACTGGCAATTTCCAGTCCAGCTACCAGGCAATTTTCCCCATAAGTCCAAATTTCGGTGTCCATTGAAGGACTGCGAGTACATGTTGCTGCCAAATCGCAGGCCGCCCTGATCGCGACCCGGTCGTCATCATCCAGAGTACCTGGAACCTGATCCACCCAGCGGGGAATATCTACAGAGCCATTTGCATGGCGTGGAATGTTGTCGCGAATTTTAACCATTCAACTTATCGACCGAATACGCCGGTGGAAAGATAACGATCACCGCGATCACAGATTATCGCGACAATGGTCGCATCAGTGACTTCTTCTGCCAGTGACAAGGCTGAGTGGACGGCTCCCCCCGAGGAAACACCACAAAATATTCCCTCACGTCTGGCCAGATCTCGCATACATGCCTCAGAGTCTGCCTGACCGATATCCATTACCCGATCGACGCGGCTTTTTTCATAGATCTTGGGGAGATAGGCCTCGGGCCAGCGGCGAATTCCAGGGATACTTGATTCGTCAGCCGGTTGGAGGCCAATAATCTGTATCTGGTCGTTTTGTTCCTTCAGATAACGGGACACACCCATTATGGTGCCCGTTGTTCCCATGGAGCTGACAAAGTGCGTGATGCTACCCTGTGTTTGCCGCCATATCTCCGGCCCGGTTCCGCTGTAATGTGCCATGGAGTTATCCTGGTTGGAAAACTGGTCCAGTACCCGGCCTCGACCTTCAGTCTGCATCTTTAGCGCCAGATCACGCGCTCCCTCCATCCCCTCGTCCGCGGTGACTTCTATCAACTCAGCACCATAGGCTGACATGGCTAATTTACGCTCGTCGCTCATATGTACCGGCATGATAAGTATCATCCGATAGCCTTTGATCGCTGCGGCCATTGCCAATGCAATACCTGTATTGCCACTGGTGGCTTCTATAAGCGTATCGCCAGGTTTGACATCCCCCCTGGCCTCGGCGCGGGAAATCATGCTCAGCGCGGGTCGATCCTTCACTGATCCTGCCGGGTTGTCTCCCTCCAGTTTGACCAAAACCATATTTCCACGTTGTCCGCTATGCAGTCGCTGGAGACGAACCAGGGGCGTCTCGCCTATACAGGATTCGATGGTGGGGTAATCATTCCTCATTTTCAGGTCTGCTTCCTTTCACCAGTGCCGCGAAAGCGACTACGTATTCATGCTCATCAGAAATACTGATCAAAACCTGGGTGCCGCCCAGAAACTTCGCTCTCGCCAATGCCGCATTTCGCAGCACAACTACCGGTGCCCCGATATCATTGTGAGCCACCTCGATGTCATGCCAACTCACTCCCTGCCCGATTCCGGTTCCCAAGGCTTTACCCACAGCCTCTTTGGCGGCAAATCGCTTGGCAAGAAAACGAACCTTGGCAGGGTGTTGGTCATAGGCCGCTAATTCCCGGGCAGCCAAGATACGCGAGGCGAAGCGTCCGCCACGTCGTTTCAGGACCTCCTTGATGCGCGAGGTGCGCAGTATATCGGTACCGATACCCAACATCATCTATTAGCTCACGTGAACAGGTTGCGACTATTCAGAGGTTTGTCACCCAACTGCACAGACAGTGCCTGGCGCAGTAATAATTTGGCACTCTGCCGCGTCTCCTGATCATAAACACCTGCGGACATCGCGAGCAAAGACGATCCTCGAATTTTCGGTAACTGCCTGTATCTTTCGCAGCTTCTAACCATTCCCAATTCCGGTATGTAACAGTAGAATATTTCGCTATCCACAAGTTCATCTCGTTCCGCATCGTGTGCGAGCTGGATGCCGTAACCCATCTCATCGAGCAACTGTAGTTCAAATTCGCGCAGCGCAGGTTCAAGATCGTCACTACCCCGGAGATAATCAAGCAGTGCCTCGTATCTTCCGTATAGCTCCGGGTGGGGATCCTCGTGCGGAAAAAGGCGTACCAGTAGCTCGTTAATATACAATCCGCTAAACAAACGCTCACCCTTCAGAGGTGGGCGTTGTCCTCGCGCTTCGCGTCCGGTGAGGGTCTTAAGTGAGCTCCTCCCAGTCCATGAGACCAGTAGTGGCGCGAACGCCTGCAGATACACCTGAGCCGCGCGCCGTCCAGGACTACGCGCGCCACGAGCCACCGCCGCCATTCTGCCGTACTCGGGGGTCCACAGTTCCAGGATGAGACTCGAATCTCGATAGTTGCGGCTGTGGAGCACGTAGGCCGGTTGTGTATCGACGCGCATATTAATGATCTTAAGTCAGATCGTCATAGCCAAGACTTTTAAGCGCTCGATCATCGTCGGACCAGCCTCCTTTCACCTTGACCCAAAGCTTGAGCATCACTTTGCTCTCCAGCATTTCTTCAATGTCCACACGCGCCTGCTGTCCAATCGATTTCAGGCGGCCACCTTTGTCTCCTATCAAAATGCGTTTCTGACCTTCCCGTTCGACCAGAATCAGAGCATGAATATGCACTATACGGCCATCATCCTTGAAGCTCTCCACCTCGACCGCAGTTGCATAGGGCAATTCATCTCCGAGTTGTCGCATGATTTTCTCGCGAATCAGCTCAGCGACCAAAAATCGTTGTGACCGGTCGGTAACCTGATCCTCTGGGAACAGAAAGTCGCCTTCGGGAAGCATTGCGACCACCGCATCTTCAAGGTGATCCACATTGTGTCGTGTCAGCGCTGATACGGGTACAATATCGGTGAAACTACCCCGCGCGGACAATTCAGCCAGCCAGGGCAACAGCGCGCCCTTGTCCTGAAGTAGATCAACCTTATTAACAGCGAGCAGTACTGGTCTCTCAGCCTGTAATACCCGCTCCAAAACATAGTCATCACCCGCAGACCAGTTCATTCTGTCAATCACCATCACAATGGCATCCACATCGAGGAGGGCAGAGCTGGCAGCACGATTCATATAGCGATTTATCGCTCGTTCCCCGCTAGGGTGCAGCCCGGGAGTGTCCACAAATACGATCTGATAATTGTCCTTCGTATGAATGCCGAGAACCTGATGGCGGGTAGTCTGGGGCTTGCGCGAAGTGATACTAATCTTTTGCCGCAAAATATAATTCAACAGCGTGGACTTCCCGACATTGGGCCTGCCCACAATCGCCACATAGCCGCTGCGTCGGTCACTCAAATTCATGGTCGTTTCCCAGGCGCAGTTTCAAACGCCGCCAGCGCCGCGCCTGCGGCACCTTGTTCTGCGCGTCGACGACTACTCCCCTCACCTATAAAAGGGCCACTGCCTTCAGCAATATGGCAGGCGACACGGAAGCTCTGCTCATGATCATCTCCAGAAACATCAAGTAATTGATACTCAGGCAACGCATGACCATGACCCTGTAGATACTCCTGCAATCGCGTTTTCGAGTCCTTCGACTGGCCCGGCACTGATTCGTCAAGTCGGGCTTCAAACAGGGAGATTACACATTCACGACACGCCTGGTACCCCCCATCGACAAGGATGGCGCCCAGAACCGCCTCCAGACAATCGCCGAGTATGGACTCACGGCGGAAGCCACCGCTCTTTAACTCCCCGGGACCTAGTAAAACGTAATCGCCAAGGTCAATCTCCAGCGCCACCTGAGCCAGGGTAGGTCCCTTAACCAGGCTGGCTCGCAACCGCGAAAGCTCGCCCTCCCTTGAATCCGGGAAACGAAAAAACAATTCCTGGGCCACAACCTGATTGAGTACAGAATCGCCAAGGAATTCCAATCGCTCATTGTTGAGTTTGCCGCAACTGCGGTGCGTCAATGCGAGTACGAGATGCTCTTTAGCATTAAACTCATACCCCAGTGTCCGCTCCAGCGCGGCGTTAGATAACGCCATAAGGATAGTTACACTACGCCATAGGTTGGCATATACCTTCCCAAAAACCCAAGGGAAGCATTGCATTCAATCGGGACCATCCCGAGTTGAGTGATTACTCGAACTACTGTACTCGGCGCTCGAATTCCCAGACCAGCTGATCGTGCATAACCACTGCATCGACATTCGCAACCAGTGGCACACGACTCTCGTAAACGGCATCTACCTTTATGAGATCACCATCCCGGGTAATCTTGATATCCCTGGGACTTATCGCGTTTATCTGGTTCATATTGAAACTCGCTTCCAGTTTCTTGCGGATCTCTCGCAGTGAGGCTTTGGGAATCTCAGGGTCTTCCAGTACGTGCTCGATAGCCTGCTGGACACTGCGCCCCTCCAGAAAACTGGGAACGACCCGCATTGTGCACATCAGTAAGAAACCGAACAAACCTACTGTCACCAAAACGCCCAGCGCTGAGACACCCTGTTGCTTTTTCAGAGACTTCATATACAGTCCTCCTCTGTCGGCGGCTAACCCAACCTAATAGATAGAACCTACTCGTTTAACGCTGGGTACACTCAAAAACGATTCCCAGTGTAACCAAATCGCAAACGCTTTGCCTACTATATCGCGTTCAGGAACTTCTCCCCAAACCCGGCTATCACTGCTGTTATCCCGGTTATCCCCCATCATAAAAAAATGTCCAGGGGATACGGTGAGTCGAAAATTATCATAACCACGGAAAAGATCCGTCTGCGATTCGTGTTGCTGCTCCCCCTGCTTCTCTGACCACAATTGATAACGCGGATTCGTCGCTGGTAGTTCTGCCAACAACTCACGTTCAACGGGAACGCCATTAACGGTAAGCTGTTTATTGACATACTCGATGGTGTCCCCGGGAAGTCCGATAACGCGTTTGATAAAATACGTATCATTCATGTGGGGAGGGAAAAAAACCATCACGTCTCCACGCTGAGGTTCATTTATAGAGAGTATCTTGGTGCGCACTACCGGCAGCCGCAATCCATAGGTGTATTTGTTCACCAGAATATAATCACCTACCTCCAGTGTCGGCACCATGGACGAGGAAGGAATTTTGAAAGGCTCAACCAGAAAAGAGCGCAGCACCAATACGAACAAAAGAACCGGGAAAAAAGATTTGGAATACTCCACCAGCACAGGATACTTTGCGTCTTCGCCGCGACGCTTGCTGAAAAAAAGCGTGTCAAACAACCAAATAAAACCGCTTCCGAAGACCAGAAAAACCAATATCAATGGGAAGTTAATATCCATATACCCTCTCAGATACTCCGTATCAGCCGTCAACCTTAAGCACAGCCAAAAACGCTGACTGTGGAATTTCAACGCGACCAACCTGCTTCATGCGTTTTTTGCCGGCCTTCTGTTTTTCCAATAATTTTTTCTTGCGTGTGATATCACCACCATAACACTTCGCAGTCACGTTTTTGCGCAAAGCCTTTACAGTCTGCCGGGAGATAATCTTTGCCCCAACTGCACTCTGGATGGCGACATCAAACATTTGTCTAGGAATCAATTCCTTCATTTTTTCGGTCAGAATCCTGCCGCGCGATTGCACCTGATCCCGATGGATAATAATTGACAACGCGTCCACACGTTCACTGTTGATCAAGACGTCCATCTTTACCAGATCAGCGGCCTGAAAGCGTTCAAACCCGTAGTCCAGGCTGGCATAGCCGCGACTCACTGACTTAAGTCGATCGAAGAAATCCAAAACCACTTCCGCCATGGGGAGTTCATAGACCACCGACACCTGATGCCCCAGGAACTGCATGTCGCGTTGTACGCCGCGCTTTTCCACGCACAGCGTGATAACGCTGCCCAGGTGATCCTGCGGCACTAGAATATTCGCCAATACGATGGGTTCGCGCATCTCATCGATTTCACCCGGGGGTGGCAGCGCTGATGGATTGTCCACCAGCACCACATCACCGGAGTTCTTAAGCACCTCGTATATAACCGTGGGGGCCGTCGTGATCAGGTCCAGATCGTATTCGCGCTCCAGCCGTTCCTGGATGATTTCCATATGGAGCATGCCGAGAAAACCACAGCGGAAGCCAAAACCGAGTGCATCTGAAGTTTCGGGCTCGTAAAACAAGGACGCATCATTCAGAGTGAGTCTGGCCAGCGCTTCTCTAAAATCTTCGTAGTCATCCGACGAGATGGTAAATATGCCAGCGTAGACCTGAGGGTTAACGCGTTGGAAACCGGGTAGTGCCGGCACTTCGAGATTGGACGCCGGGATCAGCGTATCGCCGACCGGTGCACCATGAATATCCTTGATACCGGCTACCACAAAGCCGACCTCTCCTGCCCGCAATATGCCGGTGGGGGTCCGTTTGGGAGTAAATATACCCACGGTGTCAGCGATATGACTTTTACCAATGGATTTTGCAACAATTTTGTCCCGGGCGCGCAAGGTACCCTGGGTCACTCTGACTAATGAGACCACGCCCAGATAGTTGTCAAACCAGGAGTCAATGATAAGAGCCTGCAATGGTGCCTCGGTATCACCCTCAGGCGCAGGTATGGTTGCAATCAAGTGTTCCAGGAGCTCCAACACGCCCAGACCAGACTTGGCGCTTACTTCACACGCATCGGTTGCATCGATCCCGATTATCTCTTCGATTTCCTGCTTTACCCGATCTGGATCTGCCTGCGGCAGATCCATTTTGTTCAGTACAGGCAGTACCTCCAGCCCCTGCTCAATCGCGGTGTAACAATTGGCAACGGACTGCGCTTCCACCCCCTGCCCTGCATCCACGACAAGAAGAGCTCCTTCACAGGCTGCCAGGGAGCGGGATACCTCGTAGTGAAAGTCGACGTGTCCCGGGGTATCGATAAAATTGAGCTGATAAGTGTTACCGTCAGACGAGGGGTAGTTCAAGGTCACACTCTGCGCCTTGATGGTTATTCCACGCTCGCGCTCGATATCCATAGAATCGAGTACTTGCTCAGCCATTTCCCGCTCTGTCAGCCCACCACAGACCTGAATGAAGCGGTCTGCCAGGGTTGATTTACCGTGGTCAATGTGCGCGATGATAGAAAAATTTCGGATCAGTTCCAGACTGCTCACAGGGGTGCTCGAAAGCCGTGTCTTTGACAGGGGCGCGATTGTACCTGATTCACCATGCCCCTGCTACGCATGCTCACCTGCGGATGAGGCTTTCTTCACCCACCCTCTGGAATACGTACCGGAATGAAAATCGGAGCACCCCGACGTAACACACGCAGTGGCACTGATGTACCAGAAGGTAGATTTTCCACCGCTCGTTGATAGGCTTCCACGGAAACAATCGGAGTATTGTTGATCAGTGTAATCACATCCCCATTGCGCAATCCCGCTTCCGCCGATGGCGAGTCAGGCAGCACCTCACGCACTACAACACCACCGCTTATACCCCACTGTGACTGGGATGTTTCTTCCATTTCTTCTACGACCAGTCCCAGACGGCCGCCTGAGGAGGCTTCCCCACCCAGGGCCAGAGTTGGCGTCGCATCACTGTTGAGACTACCTACCTCAATGCTTATTTTTTGACGACGCTTATCTCGCACGATGTACATATCGACTTGGGTTCCTGGTACGGTCAAACCTACCACATGGGGTAGATCAGCCGAGCGAAGAATTTCTGAGCCATTAAACTGCACGATAATATCCCCTGCCTGCAGCCCGGCCTCTGCGGCGGGGCCTTCGCTCTGCACAGCAGCAATGAGCGCACCACGTGGCTTATCGAGGCCAAAGGACTCAGCCAGGTTGATATCGACGTCCTGAATACTTACGCCCAGCCATCCTCTTGTCACCTCTCCCGCCGATTTCAGCTGCGCGACAACGTTACGCACGACACTGACAGGAATGGCAAACGAGAGACCGATAGAGCCACCCGAACGGGTGTAGATCTGTGAATTTACACCCACTACCTCACCATCAAGATTAAACAGGGGACCACCAGAGTTGCCGGGGTTGATCGCGACGTCAGTCTGTATAAAGGGTACATAGTTTTCGTTGTTCTCGGTTGGCAGACTGCGCCCCTTGGCGCTGACAATGCCCGCAGAGACTGAATAATCGAGTCCGAAGGGCGATCCCATGGCCAACACCCATTCGCCGACTCGGATAACATCAGGTTTGCCTAACTGCAGGACCGGAAGATTATCACCATCCACCTTCAGCAGTGCCAGATCCGAGCGTGGATCGGTACCGATAACTTCTGCAGAAAATTCCCGCCGATCACTCATTCTGACAATAATGTTTTCGGCATTTTCGACAACATGATTATTGGTGACCACATAACCATCGTTGGAGATGAAAAATCCAGACCCCAGAGATTGCCTCGCCCGGGGCTGAGGCCCACCGCCGCCACCCTCGAAGAATCTTCGCAAGCCTTCAGGGATTCCCTCCGGCAACTGTCGCATACCACCGCCGTCTTGTGCGCGCTGTTCAATTTCAATTCTCACAACCGCTGGAGCATGTTTGGCAACAATGTCAGTAAAATCCGGCAATCCGCGTGCCTCCACCTGGAAGGCCGCCAGGCAGCAAAAAACGAATATCCCTATCAGTGATTCTTTTCTGACAAAATTCATGTAGTGCATCCTCGTGCGTTGAACTCAGACCAAGCGAACCGGGTCTGTAGCCGTGTTGATAAGTACCGGTTGTAGTGAAGGGTTATGGCGGTTGAGCCGTGCATGCCAACGAACCGCTTGAATACCACCCATAAAACCGATAAGCGCTCCCAGCAGGGCTGAGCCATCGGCACCGAGAGTTCTGGCAAAAATACTATTGGTCGCGACGGCGCCAATCAGAGTCAGCAGAATAGGTAGCATATAGACCACAAACGAACCCGACACAATCACCTGTTCAGGCAGCGCAATTTCTACAACATCCCCAACGGCGAAAGAGTCGGCAGATCTGTTTTCAAGAAGGACCCAAGTATAACTGCGCCGCCCCGCGGCTATGCTGTTTAAAATGCCATGGCCACAACCCTGTCGGGCACCGCAGCTGCCACAGGTACTGGCCCGAACCGTCTCCACCCACAGACCATCCTGCTCCACGGACACTATGCGCCCTGATTCACTGATCATAATAGATACTGCACCGCCAGATCATACCCAATAATGATTTCAGGCCGCTGGCCTGACTGATTCGGCGACCCGTCTAGCCGTATTGACCGGCACTTCACCAATAACAGTTATTAACCAGGACCGACCCCCAATACTGGAAATACGGGTATAAGCTGTCGTAGCTCCCTGATGAGCGCTGCCCGCGCCCCCGGTTGCCGGGCCAGGAATATGTCGACTGGCTTCAAAGAAGATGGAAAATACCGCAAGACCATCGGTAAAGGTACGAACCTGAGCCACTTGTTCATGGTCATTCGCTGTGCGGATAAATCCGTCGGGAACCCACCCTACACTCCATCCATCATCCGCGGCACTTTTACCAGGTGGTGGGGCGGGATGATGTGCAACATGATCACCGGGCTGCAGATCTTCCAAACTTGGTGCAGCGCCCACGTTGAGGTCTGCAAACTCGAATCGCTCCAACATTTCACCGTCATGCCCCATAATCTGGGATTTAAGCAAGAGACCGGAACTTTCATCAACAGCCAGGCGATAGCCGTAGCGAAACATGTCATGGGGGCTGATGCGTAATTTCACTGCCTGCCGGCCCGCCAGCCGCTCATGTCCAGTAATTTCAAGCTTGTAGTGCCGGGCAACACCACAATCCAATTCCAACTGGCCCGCCGCTTGCAACAGGCGATGCCCAGGATGGACACAATTGAGCGGATGAGCCTGACGGACCACGGTCCGACGATTGCCACTGAGATGCATGAGCGTCTCATTTTCAACCCCATCAACTACCGTGTGTTCAATATTCAAAGACTCTATCGTAGACCCATATTGGTAGGTAAATATTCCTCGGTAATTCTGCTCTCGAAGGCTGTGGGACATTTTTTCCACCAACGCAACAGCATCGGAGTTAAGGGATCGGCATTCCGCGACCACAGTAACCGGCAAAATAAAACCAAACATCGTAACTGCGATTAAAGCAATCGCGCCCAGATGTCTGCCGTGGAATCTATCAGACAACTACCTTTTCTCCCCACGCGAAACGCGAGCATAAGGCATCATGCCCTGACTGCTGTTGAGCGCGGCATGTTCAGCGTTGTACAGCATGTACCGCTGCAGGCGCTCCCTGGCTAATGCATCATAAATGGCGGCCGTGTCGACGGCTGCGGCACGATTGCCTGGTCGTGCCTGAATACTTGCAGCCAGCGGAACTCCTCCCCAGCTACCGAGAGGGGCGCTCGACATACGGCTTACATTGCTGGCCACGGTCCCGGTCGCTGCCGGAGCTTCACTACCGTCCAGCCACTGTCCACCAACAACCACCGCACCGGCAACCGACGCAGCAATAGCTAAACTGGCGAAGGGTCTCAGCAACCCGTTTACGCGACGAGGTTCAGGTGCTGTCACCGCCCCGGATGCATCTGTTGCAGATTCTTCGAGCGCGGTCATTACACCGGTGGCAAAGTCGAGTGTGCCTTCTACCGATACACCAGAGTGCAATTCCTGCATGGCACTACGCGTTAGGTGGTAACGCGTCCAGGTAGCACGCAGTTCAGCATCAGAGCTGTCCCGCAGCACTCGTTGAATCTCGAGTTCAGTGGCTTCCCCATCCATAAAAGCAGACAGCGACTCTCTGACTCCTTCATTCATTCTGTAATCCTCCAAAAAACTATTCGTCCAGCGCCGGGTTTAGCTGCTCTTTCACCCGCTGGTCTATTGCATCTCGCGCTCTGAAGATGCGTGATCGCACTGTTCCAACCGGGCAACCCATAATCTCGGCAATATCTTCGTAGCTCAGACCATCAAACTCGCGCAAAGTTACCGCAGTGCGCAAATCATCTGGCAAATTACCAATCGCAGTGTTAACCACTGCTTTAAGCTCTTCTCCAAACAGGGCATTCTCCGGGTTCTCCAGATCGCGCAGAGCGCTGCCAGAATCATAATTTTCTGCATGTTCAGCGTCGACATCGCTACCCGGAGGGCGTCGTCCACGAGCCACCAGATGATTCTTGGCGGTATTTATCGCGATGCGATACAACCAGGTATAGAACGCGCTGTCTCCGCGAAATCTGGGCAGAGCGCGATAGGCTTTGATAAACGCTTCCTGCGCCACGTCCTGCACTTCGTGACTATCGTGCACATAGCGAGCAATCAGCCCAAAAATTTTGGGCTGATACTTCAGTACGAGCAGATCAAAAGCGCGCTTGTCGCCGCGCTGCACCCGTTCCACCAATTCCTGGTCGGTTGCTGTACTCACGCAGCACCCTCTGGCAACGCGTGCACACCCACTGGCCCAGCCATTCCCATACTTGTCCCTAAGACCGCCGCCCCGGCCAATAGTTCGCCATCATCCTGTTACAACCGGCTATCTCTGATTGCATCGATTGCACAAAGTTCCCAACCGGTAGAATCTTCTCTGACACAGTTCACAGAGCTCGGTTATACTTCTTTCGCTTTTCGCTAAGTTATTGAACCATATCATATAATTGTATTCGAATGAGTATCTATCCGAAATCCTAGGCGGAGTACACTGACACCGTGCCCATACACCACAGACACGACGTTCTGATCATCGGCAGCGGTGCCGCCGGGTTGGCTCTTGCATTGCAGTTGCCGGCTAGCTTTCGCATTGCCCTGATCTGCAAGAATGATCTAAGTGAAGGGTCAACCTACTATGCTCAGGGCGGCATTGCCGCGGTCATGGATGATCAGGATTCCGTCGAATCACATATTGCCGACACGCTGGCCACCGGGGCGGGATTGTGTCATGAGGAGGCTGTCAGGTTCACCGTAGAAAACAGTCGCGCGTCAGTCCAGTGGTTGATCGATCAGGGTGTTCAATTCACCCAGGCTGAGGATGATGGCGGCGCCTATCACCTCACCCGCGAGGGCGGCCACAGCCGCCGCCGGGTGTTACACGCTGCAGATGCAACTGGCAAAGCCATTTCCCAGGTGCTGACCGAGCGCGCGCTCAAATCGCCGAATATAGAGATTTTCAGCCGCAGAGTGGCGGTCGATCTGGCCAGCGTAGATTCAAGCTGCTGTGGCGCCTATGTTCTTGATCGGGCCAGGGACACCGTGGATTTTTTTGCTGCTGGTGCGACTGTGCTGGCTACCGGTGGCGCCAGCAAGGCCTACTTGTATACCAGCAATCCCGATGGTGCCAGTGGCGACGGCATAGCGATGGCCTGGCGGGCGGGCTGCAAGGTGGCAAATCTCGAATTTAATCAGTTCCACCCCACCTGCCTTTATCATCCAGGAGCAAAGTCCTTTCTCATATCTGAAGCGCTGCGGGGCGAGGGCGGCCATTTACTGCTCGCCAACGGGGAGCGCTTTATGCATCACTTTGATGAACGGGCTGAACTCGCACCCCGGGATATTGTCGCCCGCGCCATAGATCACGAAATGAAACGACGTGGCGATGATTGCGTTTTTCTGGATATTAGCCATCGGCCTTCCTCGTTTATTGAGGAACACTTTCCAACCATCAGCACTCGTTGCAGTGAATTTGGCTTCGACCTGACTCGCGATGCTATCCCGGTGGTACCAGCGGCACACTACACCTGTGGCGGAGTGGTGGTTAATACCTGCGGACAAACCGATATGCACGGACTTTACGCCATAGGAGAGACTGCCAGCACAGGCTTGCATGGAGCCAATAGAATGGCCAGTAATTCACTGCTGGAATGCCTCGTGTACGCCCGCTCCGCGGCGAGTGATATTAGCGATAAGTTCAGCGCCAGCTCAAGTCAGGCTACCATGCCCGCATGGGATGAGACCCAGGTGACGGATTCCGATGAGGATGTCGTCATTTCTCACAACTGGGATGAACTGCGACGATTCATGTGGGATTACGTTGGAATTGTGCGCACGGATAAACGCCTGGCCAGAGCAAGTCATCGTGTCGAATTACTGCAGCGGGAAATTCGAGAGTATTACAGCAACTACAAGGTATCGAATGACCTGCTGGAATTGCGTAATCTCGCCATGGTTGCCGAGCTTATGATACGTTGTGCGCGCTCCAGAAAAGAGAGCCGGGGCCTACACTACACGTTGGACTACCCTGCGCTGTCCGCCACCGCGGAGGATACGATCCTGATACCCTGACGAGCTCAGCTCATCGCGCTGGCAATTTGATAAACGCATTCAGCTTACGATACATTTCGGGGCTCATACTGTCTGGTGCCAGCAGCAGCGCTTCGCGCGCTCCCAATCGCGAACTCCAGATTCCGGCCTCTTCAAGATTTGACCACTCAATACGTAAACAACCCATCAGATTAGCTATTCGGCAGCTGTTGAAGGAGTGCGACTGACCGTCAGAATAAGTCACACGCCATAACCCATCACGGTGTGAAATTGCTGCGATGGATCCCGACGAGACAGCGTTACAGCGGCCAGACAAGCGCTGAAAAAACATCCACAGGCACAACGTGCCGACGGATAGCACATACCATGTACCTAAATCTATATAGAAAGCGCCAGCGCAGACCACCAGATATAAACCTGCACCCTGGGTCAGCAATTGACGTGAGGGCCGCAGGTAGAGCTCAAGTTCTGGCAAAGCGGATAATGTGGTCAACAATTTCTGCGAACTCCCTGTTCTGCACCTGTTCCGCGCCAACCAGCCAGCGAAACAAATCTTGATCCTCGCACTCAAGCAGGCGCTGGTAGGCACTCTGATCTTCAGCGTCCAGACCCGGATAGCAGTCGCGGACAAAAGGTCCGAGCATTAAATCAAGCTCCAGCATACCGCGTCGGCTGTGCCAACATAGGCGCTTGTAGGCCGCATCTTCATTCATTGCGGGGCTCCCCTCGTAGTCTGACGTAGTCCTGTCTGTCACCCCGTGCGACCGAGCAGTTACAAGCAGTATACTGTGCATGTAAGAAGTCGCCAATGACGATTGGACGCCGCAATAGGAAGGCGGGATCGAGCATGGTACGATCGCCCCGCAAAAACACTTTTTGACTTGATCAGTGAGGCTTTTATCCAGTGCCCAATGCCGCAAATACCGCATACAGCCCCATCGCTCAACAGACAATTCTGGCTATTCGTGGCCCCGAAGCACGGGCTTTTCTACAAGGTCAGGCCACCTGTGATCTGGAAACACTGACTGCGGAGAGAGCTATACATGGCGGCTTGTGTAACCCCCAGGGAAGACTATATTCCAGTTTTCTTCTGGTTGCAGACGGCACTGAAGATATTTACCTGCGACTGAGCCGCGACATACTCGCAGCCACTGCCTCAGCACTGGGTAAATACATTGTTTTTTCCCGCGCCGAACTGGATCAGGACGCAGATACACCCGCGGTTTACGGTGTATGGGGACCGGGCAGTAAAGAGGTCCTCCAATTGACGACTGATGAAACAAATCCGGGTTATTTATCAGTCAGCCACAACTGTGGCGACACCATTGTGCAAATGAACGAAGAGGGGTCTCGGTTCGAGTGCTGGATCAGAGATACCGAGAATTCTGCATTGTTACAGGCGATCCAGAGCTCGAATGTGGGCTCGGAGGAAGTGTGGAAGCACTCATCAATAAAGGCTGGTCTCGCACATATTGAAGCAGCGATAGTAGACCAGTTTATTCCGCAAATGCTCAACTTTGATCTAACCGGTCATGTCAGTTTCACCAAGGGATGCTACACGGGGCAGGAAGTCGTGGCCCGCCTCCACTATCGAGGCACCGCAAAGCGGCGTGCATTTCCCGTTGAGATTCCCGGATATCAGGGTGCAAGGGATCTGAGTGGGGAAGCAATTTACAGCGCAGAATCCTCTCAGTCTGTTGGAAATATTGTCAATGCCTGCAATCCCCCTGACGGGCCTGTAGCCGCGCTTGCTGTGCTGACCCGCAAGCTCGTCGGCGCCACAGCACTGCATTTGGGTAGCCCTACCGGACCCGAATTGGCCATCAGCGATCCGCCATACACTCTACCCGACGGGTAGGTCTGCCCAGTCAATCGGCTGATCACCCCGCTCTTCCAGGTATCGATTCACGGCACTGAAATGCCCACAACCGTTGAAACCACGGTGAGCACTCAGTGGGCTGGGGTGCGGCGCACTCAGCACCAAATGGCGGGTAACATCGATAACAGCTCCCTTGCGCTGTGCATACGCACCCCACAATAGAAAGACCACACCATCACGTTGCTGGTTGACCGCTGAAACAACCAGATCCGTAAACTCCTCCCACCCACGACCTCGATGAGACGCCGCCAGGGCATGCTCAACCGTGAGCACACTGTTGAGCAATAGCACACCCTGCTCCGCCCAACCCGTCAGGTTGCCATGATCAGGCATGGAAATACCCAGGTCTCTTTCAATTTCCTTGTACATATTGACCAGTGATGGAGGTCGCGCTACGCCAGCGGGGACTGAAAAACTCAAGCCGTGAGCCTGTCCCGGGCCGTGATAAGGATCTTGTCCCAGAATGACCACTCGAACCTGTTCCAGAGGCGTATGAGCAAAAGCATTGAACCAGTGGCTACTATGAGGGTAGATGACCTTGCCCACGGATTTCTGGGCACGCAGCCACTCTCGGAGCTGCAACATATAGGGTTTCTCGAATTCATCCTCGAGAGCAGCTTTCCAGCCGGGTTCAAATGTCACACGGCTACTGCTCATCGTCATTCAAACTAACCGTTTCAATCGACGCTGGCTATGAGCACGGAGTCCGCCGGCGCAAGCTTGTTACGCAGCAAGCGTGGCTTGCTACCCGCATGCTCATAGCGTTGTGCTGGGGTATTGATCGGGGCAATCAGTTCCTCAGCCGCCTCCCCAGCCGCAATCCGCTCGCCCGAAACCTGTCCATACAAGGTACTACGCTGTTGTGGCTGACGACCCAGACGCTCAATGATCTGCCGCATCATGTGTGGCGACCATTCCTGTCCGTGGGTTGCGCCGGCGGAACGGGTTATGGTCTCGTTCATAAGACTTCCGCCCAGATCATTCGCTCCAGCAGCCAGACAGGCAGCAACACCCTCCTCACCCATTTTCACCCATGAGGTCTGGATATTGTCTATCTGACCATACAACGCAATACGCGCAATAGCATGCATTAAAACAGACTCGCGGAACGTCGGACCCTGCCGCGCCCTGCCCTTGAGGTACATCGGTGCTTCCATGTGCACAAAAGGTAATGGCACAAACTCGGTGAAGCCACCGGTCCGCTCCTGAACGGCGCGGATACGCAGCAAATGCCGCGCCCAGTGCAAGGGCGTTTCAATATGCCCATACATAATCGTCGCTGTTGTCCGCAGTCCAACAGCGTGTGCGGCTTCCACCACTTCCAGCCACTGCCTGGTATTGATCTTGTCAGGGCACAGATGGGCCCGCACTTCGTCGTCCAGAATTTCCGCCGCGGTCCCCGGTAGTGAACCCAGACCTGCATCGCGTAACTGCTCCAGATACCGGGACAGCGATAAATCAAGCGTCGCAGCACCCTGCCAAACCTCCAGTGGAGAGAAAGCGTGCACATGCATGTCTGGTGTGCTTGATTTCACGGTGCCCAGAATATCCAGGTATGTAGTTCCTGTGTAACCTGGATGAATACCACCCTGCATACAGACCTCGGTGGCTCCGCGTTCCCAGGCTTCTTCACAGCGTCGTCCTATCTCCTCGTGGTCAAGGTCATAGGGACGTCCCCGCAAATTCTCGCTGAGCTTGCCTTTGGAAAAGGCACAAAACTGGCATTTAAAATAGCAGATATTGGTGTAGTTGATATTTCGATTGACCACATATCTGACTACGTCCCCGCAGCGTTCGGCCCGCATACGGTCTGCAATGCCGCAGACGTAGCTGAATTCATCACCTCGCACGCTGAACAGGCGGACCAGATCACTCTCTGACAAGGTCTCTCCGGTCTCTGCACGCCTGACAATCTCACACAAATCAGCGCCAACAACCAAGCCGAGTTGGGAGCGACGAATGCCTGACATCTCCGATTGCGGCGGCTTGCTATCTTCACCGGGAGACCATTTGTCGCTGCGGGCATACCCCATGGCGTCAATACTGCGCAGAACCGGGGTACGCAGCTGTGCATCCAACCACTGGTCCGGCGCAAGCGCATATTCTGGATAAATTGTGAGCCGCGGCTGCAGGTGCTTGCCAGCATCAGCAGTTTCAGCCGCCAGTTTCTCAACTTCAGGCCAGGGCGCCTCAGGGTTGACGTAGTCAGGCGTTAGAGGAGACACGCCACCCCAATCGTTGATACCAGCCGCCACGAGTTTAGTTAGTACACCCGGACTCAAATTGGGTGGGGCTTGAATATTCATAGCTCCGCCAAAGATGATTCTGGCCACGGCGATTGTCCAGAGTAAATCCTCCAGATCAGGTTCCGGCGCAGATGCCATCCGGGTTCCAGGTTTCGCCCGGAAATTCTGGATAATTATTTCCTGGATATGCCCATGGCGTTGATGCAACTCCCGGATCGCAAGCAGGGATTCAATTCGTTCCAGCCGAGTTTCCCCAATACCAATCAGAATTCCGGTGGTAAATGGCACGCCTGCAGCGCCGGCACGATCGATGGTGGCAAGCCTTACCGCTGGGTTTTTATCAGGGGATCCGTAGTGTGGCATGCCTTTTTCACACAGTCTGGTAGATACCGACTCCAGCATTATCCCCATCGAAGCGGACACGGGTCGCAGCATAGCTATTTCATCAAACGTCATGCACCCGGCGTTAATGTGAGGGAGCATACCGGTTTTCTCAAGGATCTCCCCGGCCACATGTGCCACATACTCCAGGGTTGTTGCATAGCCCATTTCTGCCAGTGCTTCTCTAGCTGCACGATAGCGCAATTCAGGTTTTTCACCGAGAGTCAGCAGGGCCTCCCTGCAGCCCATTGTCGCTCCGGTACGACAGTCATCCAGAACCCTGTCCAGAGGCATATAGGCAACTTCAATATTTCGGGGCGTGGTGGCAAATGTACAGTAATGACACACATCTCGGCACAAGTGAGTGAGTGGCAGGAACACTTTGGGAGAGTATGTGACGCTATTGCCGTGATAGTCATCCCTGAGCTTAGCGGCATGGCTTATAAGGTCCGCCATATTGGTGACCAGGGCCAGTCTTCTCGACTCGGATTCAGTCGGCAGCATGCCTCCGTCCAATGAATTGATATCAACCCCGGTCCCCACCCGAATTGCGTCCATCAATACTCACCCCTGCCGGCAATATCCTGTTCAAACTGCGAGGCCAGGACTGCCTGTAATCTGGACCCCAGAGAAGTTCCCATCAGCAGTTGGCGGCTGTGAGGCGCCAGTTGTGGGATTTTTTGAAGGTAGGACATGAGATCGAGTAAATCCATCGGACAATCCACGTCAAGACTGAGTCCGGGCAACTCGAGTATGCAGGCGGCGGGAGCTTGTTTCCGATGTAGGTCGAAGCTGTTCTCGCCGTAACAAAAACTAAAAGTCCTGGAGGCATCCAGCAACAAGCCATTGGTTCCCAACCGATTTCTGTCGGGAACCATGACAACGTCGGCATAGGACCCCGGGCGTATTGCGATAACCATATTGATTTCGTCTGCAGTGATGGCCGGCACGTCGCCGTGCAACACCAGCAATCTGCCTGGCCCCTCCCTTTTTAGCTCAGCGCGGGTTGCCTCAACAACCCCATTTAATCCGCGACAGGCGAATTTGCTTTCATCCAGGTGGCGCACACAATACTTCTCTGCCAACAAGGCAGCAGCAGGATCATCCGAAACCAGAACCACTTCTGAAATGCCCGGATGCCCTGCAATCACCGTGAGCACATCTTCCACCATAGCTTGCATAAGGCTCCGGCGCTCATGCGCGGCGAGTACACCGGCCAAACGTGTCTTCGCCCGGACAAAATCTTTGCAGGGGAGAATAATCCGGGTCATGGACGTTTTACCATCTCAAGAACAGCCGCTGCCAGGCACACTCTTTCCTCCAGGGTGTTCATCATTGTTGGAAGCACTTCCACTTTAAGTCCGAGATCTTCGATTCTGGCGGATAGTGTAGCGTCAAGCTGGTCAATCACCAATGTGTCTACCCATTCCCGGTAGTATTCGCCAACACCCCAGGCACTGACATCGTGGCCAAGCTGCTTGAGCATAAGAGCTGCAGGACCTTTAACCGCCTGTCCACCGATAATGGGTGACACCGCGATAACCCGGGCACTGGTCTCGCGAATCGCGTCTCTCACCCCCGGTAAGGATAAAATAGGGTCAACGGAAACGAAAGGATTTGAAGGGCAGACGATGATAGCGTCAAGCTCAGAATCAAATAATTGGTTAAACCACAAAGGATGCGGCTGGGCCCGCTCGGCTCCGACGAAAGAGATGCTCTGCACGCTGGGTGCACAGGACTGTTTCACAAAATAATCCTGAAAAGATATCAGGCTGCCCCCGGTTTCTATCATGGTAGCGACTACATCATCCGTCATTGGCACGATCGGATGCTCTACTAACATGGTGCTGCAGAGATCGCGGGTTACCTCACTGAGCCGGCGTCCGGCGCGCAGTTGCGCGCTGCGATACAAGTGCGTCGCTAAATCCCGATCTCCGAGCCGAAACCAGGTTTCTCCCCCCAGCGCTTCCAATGCATCCATTACGGTCCAGCTTTCCCCGTCCAACCCCCAGCCCTGAACCGGATTATCGAGGCCAGCGAGGGTATACATCAAGGTGTCCAGATCTGGACTGATATGCAAGCCAAGATGTTCGAAGTCGTCGGCGGTATTGGCCACAATCGTCAATTGTTCAGGGCCGAGCAGATGTGACAACCCCAACGCCAGTTTGGCGCCGCCAACCCCTCCTGAAATCGCCAGAACGCGGGTTGATTCCCTTATATTTGCTGTCACCTGCAGGTCCATCATCAGCGAAACAAATCCTGCTCAAGCGGGCGAATAAGGGCCTGGCTACCGTGCTCAGAACGTTCGAGGCGAGCACCGCGTATAAGTACCACAGGTGTCCCTTCAGCGGCCTGCCCCATAACAAACGAGGCTGCCGCTGCCAGTTCGTCGGCCACTGCAGTTATTGTCGCCTCCAGGGAATTACCATACAGGTCTCGTTCACCCACCTGGTCCCGTATGACTGAAAATCCGGCCGTACCAATGGCCATACCCGCGGTGCCATAGCGCCACGCCCGACCGGTGGTATCGTTAATCAATACGTGCAAGGAAACATTGCAATATCTGGCCAGCTCGTCGCGCAAATGCCGGGCGCTGGCGTCGGGGTTCTCGGGTAGCAA
Organism: uncultured Halieaceae bacterium; assembly: GCA_938074045.1. GTDB lineage: Bacteria > Pseudomonadota > Gammaproteobacteria > Pseudomonadales > Halieaceae > CALJGI01. The sequence goes on along the minus strand of CALJGI010000025.1, from coordinate 126,089 downwards.
AAGCACCTGCTCCCCCCCCGGGGTCTGGTTCATATTGGAGTGATCAATTCCCGCATTTGCATGCACATAGCCCAACCGGTGACGCACAATGAGAACCCCGGTTCGCTTGCGCACGACCGCTGTTGATTCCCGCAGTATGAGCTGTACCAGCCGAGCATCTTTCTCCACTTCGGCAGCCAGACTCAGTGCCTCGGGATCGGGATCGATATCGGCTAGCCGGATATATCGCCCCTCGGCCTTGGAGACGACTTTCTGGGCGACGGCAATCACATCCCCATCTTCCAACTGCACATTCTGCTCGCGCAGCGCGGCATGAATAAAACTAGCGAGATCGTCCCCCGGTTCCACCATCGGAAACGCCTGCAGGGGAATAATTGATAACCCTGGCACGGGATTAGTCTCCGGTGGAATCAATTCCCGTAATGCGAATACCGGCGTGACACTTATATTGCCTATTGATTGTGATTAAAACAGAGGTCAGGGCCTCCGCGGCCGCAGCGTTGTTGATCAAACCGGAGTGAAAACCCCTCATTCCAGCTGCCTCAACCAGCGTGATCACCTCGGCGCGAGCTGCTTTGTCGTTACCACACACCAACACATCACAATCCATGCCCTGCCCTTCCTGCAAGTGATGGGCTGCGACGTTTTGAAAGGCCGACACAACCCGGACTTCCTCTCCCAGGGTGTCCTGCGCAATTTGGCCGGCAGAGCCACCCTCAGGTAGTTGCACACGGCCTACCTTGGGCGGAACCAATGGCACAGTTACATCGATCAATATCTTGCCCTGCAGCGCTTCCCGCACCTGTTCCAATGTGCCCGCCTGATGCTCAAAGGGTACTGTAATGGCCACAATATCTGCCTGGCTGGCAGCATCGAGGTTGTCGGCGGCCGCCACGGCCACTTCCCCCAGACCCCGCTCAGCCATAACATCCCGCAAATCAGCCACGGCCATTTCGGCCTTTTCCAGGACACGAGACCCTATAATGACCTTATAACCCGCCTGCGCCCAACGTCTTGCCAATCCGGTTCCAAGATCACCGGTACCACCCAGTATCGCTAATACTGGCAAAGAATCATTCATAATATCGCTCTCTGGAGAAAAACCGCTTAAGGTGTACATTAAGGCGCAAAAGGTAGACTCGAAAAACTGGGCAAATCCGGTCTTGCGCACCGCCGGTGCATCTTATGTAATTGTCACCGGTACTACAACAGCGAAAGATAGCGAGATAACACTCATGGGCGAGCGTCCACAATCCAGCAGACAGGCGCCGCAGCATGGCTATATCAAAGGCTGAGCGCCGACCGTTTTCATGGCTGCTGGCGATACTGGATGCGGGAACCAGTCTGATCGATATTGGACTATGGCGAAGCTCACACCTGCTGCGCCCGGGACCGGTCACCATCAAGGATGATTTTGTTGGCGTAAATATTGCCACCTCGGCGGACCCACGCTGTGACGAATACGTGCTGGAACGCCTGGACGAGCTCAAAATTCGACAAATCCGCATGGACTACAGCTACTGCAGCATCAATAGCTATGCGGAGAGGCTATTGCAGCGGTTACTGGCTGAAGGTTATCAGGTGATGCTGGACCTGTTTCCCCCCATAAATGAAGCACGCCAAATCTTGAACGACCCTGCCGCACAGGACAGATGGGGGAATTTCTGTCGCGATACTTTTACCCGCTACGGCGATCAAGTTGAAATCTTTGAAATCGGGAACACCCCCAACCGGGGCCGATGGTCGGGTTTCGGTACCCGGGGGTATCTGCTCGCTTGGGATATTGCCAAGCGCGAAGCGGGACAACGCAATCTCCAGTTAGCCGGACCAAACGTATCTGATTTTGAGCCGCTATATAACAAAATTTTCCTCGGGGCCATGCAACGGCGAAGCGGCGCACCGGATATCCACACGGACAACTTGTTTGTGGAGAGGGTAAGTGAACCGGAAGCCTTTGATCACCGAGTTCTTGGACGCTTTGCTACCAACCTGCTCAAATTGAATCTGGTAAAAAAGGCGCGGGTTTTGCGGCGAATCGGCGAACAACATGAGGTGCAGCAAACTATCTGCACTTACAAATGCTGGACCACAAAACGCCTCAATCGTCTGTACGGTGACCCGCAGGACAAGAAGGTTGATTATCTGGTCCGCTATCTGGTTCTCGCCACATTAAGCGGCGCCCTATCCAGAGTGTACTGGGGACCTTTGATATGCAGCCGGGATGGATTGATCGATGATCACACAGAAGATTATCCCGCTATTGATCAGGTAAGCTTCTATCGGGAAGTCCGGGGTATGCTAGACAACTTTTCTCCGACACCCAGTTTTCACGCTCTCAAGTTTCTCGGGGATCGTCTTCGAGGCAGCCGTTGCCTGCAAGCAGTCAGCGCCGACAATGGTTTGTCACATTTCATATTTGAGACCCGAGCGGGACTAGAATTTCATCTCTGCTGGTGCCGGGACCGCCAGGTGTTCTCTCTGGCCGACATATATACAGAAAATCAGCTGGCAAACGTCAGTTTCAGGAATGCTAGAGGAGACGCTCTCTCCCAGGGTTCACGCATGGTCACCGAACATCCGCTGTATATTGATTTCGAATCCGGTGCGGCGAATACAGTCCCCCCGCCAATCCCGAATCGAGAAGCGCTTTCCAAGGTAAGTGTTTACGGTCATGGACGCACTATTTTCATCAACTCCGTAAAATGGCAAACAGAGGCCTGGCAGCGCGATGAGTGGCAGGGGGCATTCACACTGGACAGGGACTTGAATCCGGAATTGGGGGACGTTCTGGCACCACCTAATTTACTCACCCTTCCCGAGACGGCTGTGTTGCGGGCGAGCCGAAATCGAATCTGGAACATCCATCACCCTCAGCATGGGAACCGCGAACTCTCGATCAAACTCAATCGGGTAAGTGGCATAAAGCGTCTGACATACCGCTTTCAATTGAGCAAAGGCAAACGTCACTGGAACAATGCTTGTGAAATGCTCCATCGCGGCATTGCTACACCGGCTCCCGTGGCTTTCTACGAACAACTGGACGATGCGGGCATCAACGATAGTTACTATATCTCAGAGTTCAAACCGAATGCGTTTTCCACGCGGGAACCTTATGCCGCATTTCGCAATGGCGAGGCACAATTTCATGGCCTCGATGAGAGCGAATGGTTTAACCTGATCGCCGGCTTTGTCTGCAACATGCACAACCGTCGTGTGCTACACCGTGATCTGTCTGCTGGAAACATCTTGTATACAGTGGAATCCGACGGTGAGATCAAACCGTGGCTGATTGATATAGGTCGGGCCCGGGTCTCATGGAAGAAAATCGGCTGGCGAGATCGCGTGAAGGATCTGGCGCGGATTTGTTACAAGCTGGACTGGAATCAACGAGAACGCTTTGTTGAGTTCTACAACAACCACATGGACAAACCCATGCCCGCACTATGGCGCCTGTTTGTTCTGGCGTACGACATCAAACAGGGGATTAAAAAGAGCCTCAAAGGACAACATAAAACAACCGGTAAATCGTGATGGACTTAAGCGCTACCGATCAGTACGACAGTCTGATTCAGATGATATACGAGGGTCCTCTGGAACACACCCCGTGGTCATCGCTGTTGCCGGAACTAAGAAGGCTATTCGATGCAAAAACGGCCTCACTGATACTGCGCCCTCCGGCTGAGGGAGATACCGGTGTTATCCTCAACTCATTGCGACCAGAGGCTAATAGGGTTGATGTCGACGCTGCGATCGCCAACCCGAGTGACTGGCAGGCCACCAACTACCGCGAGCAGTTCTTCTCACTAGACCCTTTTGTAAACCTGCCTCCCGGCGAAGTGATTACACTGGATGAACTGATGTCTCACGAATGCCTGTTGGAGTCTCCCTACTACCGACAATACCTGCAGCCGATTGGCGTTCTTCATATCATGGGGGCAGACGCACTCGAACCTGGCGGTTTGATTGCCAGAATCAGGTTTGCCAGAGGGCAGCATGAACCAGCATTTAATAGAAATGAGAAAAAAACCCTGAGCCAGTTACTCCCTCATATTGAACGCGCAGCTCGGGTACACACTATCATCAATCGCACAGCCAGCGAGAGGGACCTCTATGCCAACACGGTGGATCAATTGTCTCTTGGTACAATCATTCTGGGAGATAACGGCTTGTTGTTGAGCAGTAATCAACTTGCCAAAGAGCTTCTGAAGACTGGTGATGGCGTCTATTTGCATGCAGGACAGCTACGCCTGTCTGATGCGGAGGTCAATCGGGAGTTGCAGTCGATTCTGACTACCGCTGCGGCAGCTGGAGCCAGTGGGACCACTTCCATGGCCAGTGCACTGCGGGTGCCTCGCCGTAGGGGAATTAATGATCTAGGATTGGTGGTTAGACCTATAGCAACAGGAGAATGGGCGGGGAGTCAATCTGAACCCCGGATCGCGGTTTTTTTGAGCGACCCGCAACGCCAGGCAGACACGTCTCATCATATCCTGGCGGAATTGTTCGGTTTGACACCTGCGGAGGCCAGGCTTTCCATCCTGCTGGCAAGGGGAATCAGTCTCGCAAACGCCTCGGAACAATTAAATGTCACACAACACACCGTTCGGGCTCAGCTGAAGTCCATTTTCACTAAAACCGGCGCTACGAGACAGGCCGAATTGGTGGGACTGATCCTGAAAAGTGTCGCTACACTGGGATGACAAACCAGCAGGACTACCTTCGCTTGATTTGTATCAAGGTATTCTGTTTCGTCCCGTGCTAGCCTATGCCTTGACTGTTCAAGATGAAGAGGGCAGTCTTAGCCTCTCAGCAGGTGGTCCCAAAGGAGGCTTAGCGGCCGCAATGGGACGCGCAGGAAGGAGACATCGGCATGACCCATCTTGCTGCAGAGCAATCCACGACAATACAATGTCCGCACGATTTTCAAATAAGCTGTGGCAATTGCCGTCTCAGCAAGATCTGCCTTCCTCTCGCTCTGGAAACACAGGATGTAACCTATTTAAACGATATCATTCAGCGGGGTAAACCCCTGCAGAAAGGGGACCACCTGTACCGCGACAAGGACGCTTTCAGCGCTGTCTATGCGGTTCGTTCAGGATGCATAAAAACCTATCGTATTACCGATGATGGTAGGGAACAGGTCACAGGTTTCTACTTTCCTGGCGAGGTACTCGGCATGGATGGAATCAGTGAGAATACCCATGCCTCATCGGCAAAGGCGCTTGAGACTTCCGCTGTATGTGAAATACCCTTCGAAAGACTGGGTGAATTAGCAACCCGATTGCCAAGCCTGCAAAGCCACTTCTTGCAGCTCATGTCCAGGGAGATTACCGAAGACCAACAATTGATTACCCTGATCAGCAAAAACAGCGCTGAGGAACGAGTCGCGGCGCTCATGCTGAGCATCTCAAGTCGCAATGCCCGGCGCAAACTCAGTCCTTCCAATTTTCGTCTGCCCATGTCAAGGATTGATATAGGGAACTACCTCGGCCTCACCGTTGAGACAGTTAGCAGGGTATTCAGCCGCTTGCAAAAACTGGGCGTGCTGGAAGTAGCCAACAAGGAAATTCAGATCAACGATCATGAGCAACTACGCGACTTGGCCAGCATCTGAAAACTCTGTTTTATTTAAATATACGGAAGCATAGCCGCTGCGATCATGCGTAACGCCAGCAGACTGACCAGGATACGGAACCAAAACAGAAAATCGGTCGCCGAAACATACTGACGTAATCGCGTTCCCATCCATGATCCCACCGTGACCGCCACTATCATACCGGCCAGCAATAAAAGATAGGGCGTGAAAACAAATCCCAGGAAGGCAAAAGCGCCCAATCTAAGGCCATGCGAAATTGACATGTACACAGCGGTGTTTATGACGATCCACTCGCGACGTTGATCGTGTTGCATCAACACAGCGGCCCCGAGTGGGCCGGTGGCGCCGGTTATCATACCCAGTCCTGTCTGATAAGCACCAAGTAGAACGAGCGAAAAGTGGGAAGCCCCCGCAGGGGTTGGAAGCTTTACCCAAGTAATTACAAGAATCAAGGCGCCGACTACAGCTGACAATATTCTCAGATCAATATGCTGATACACCTCTCCACCGATGATTGCCCCGAGTAAACCACCTCCGCTAATCCAGGGAATGAGAGAGAAATCGATGTGACGCCAGGCAAAAGCCGCCCGACTACTATTACTAGCCAATTGTACGGCCGCATGCAATGGCAACAGGGCCTGTATTGGAACGAATCCGGACATCAAAACGATTAGCAGAACACCACCACCAAGACCTAGCACAGCCGCCAGCGTTGAGGTAAAAAATGCAATGGGTAGCAACCAAAGGGTTTCCCGCAAACCGTTGACCAGGTCGAGCACGTCAAATCGCCGCCATCATAAACCGGCCTCGTCCGCTTCTACAATATCGGTCTCCGCCGAGGATTCAGCAATCCATCTCTGCACATCGGGGTCGTTAATCACCGTCTGCTGATACCTGGCCGCCCTGCCGTTAAGTTCAACACCATAAGTGGGAAAGCGCAGCACGACCGGTGCATACATGGCATCAACGATTGAAAACTCACCAAACAGCCAGCGGCCTGGTTCTGCTCGATTCCAAATGGCATTTATTCTTGCGATTTCGCGCGCAATAGACTCAGAGTGTTCAACTCTGCGCCCCACGGCACGGATGTTCATGGGCATGGCATTGCGCACCGCGTGGAACCCGGAGTGCATCTCCGCGCATAGAGCCCGCGCCTCCGCGCGCTGCATCGGATCGGTAGGGAGCAAACTGCCATTGGTAAAGCAATCGTTAACGGTCTCCGCGATAGCCAGAGAATCGTGAATCCGATGTTCTCCAATACAAAGAACGGGTACTTGCGAAACGGGGCTGTACTCAGCTATCTGTTCATAAAATTCAGTCGTGTCCAACGCCAGCTGGCGCTCCTCAAAGCAGACACCCGACTTGACCAGAGCGAGCCAAGCCCGCAATGACCAGGTCGAATAGTTTTTGTTTCCAATGACCAGAAGAATATTTTCCATACTGGGTACCCTACCCCATGTTGATGACTTTCGGTATAGTTCGCACCCCCTGAAAAGGTAGTGACAGCAAATGGCCGAGCAAGACTACGACGTTCTGGTGATCGGCAGCGGGCCCGCCGGTGAAAGTGCGGCACTCAACGCCGCCAAACACCAACTTCGAACTCTGGTGGTTGAAGATCAACCACTGGTTGGTGGTGCCTGCACACACAGGGGTACGATCCCGTCAAAGGCATTGCGACACACCGTCAAGCAGGTAATGCGATTCAATAGTAACCCCCTGTATCGCAAGGTAGGTGATACCCGTAGCTTAAGTTATCCCGAAATCCTCGCTAACGCCTCGGCTGTCATTCAAAAGCAAGTCATCATGCGGAGTAAATTCTACTCGCGAAATTACATCAATCTCATCCACGGCAAGGCCAGCTTCAAAAACCGCAACACGCTGGTTGTTGAGCAGGGTGAAAGAGGCAATCTCAGCGTAACAGCCCGGGACATTGTCATCGCCACTGGATCACATCCATACCACCCCGACGACGTTGACTTCAGCCATCCGCGTATATATGACAGCGACACCATTCTGGAAATGAGTTACACACCCCGGAAGCTGCTCATTTATGGTGCTGGTGTGATTGGTTGCGAATACGCCAGTATTTTTTCGGGCCTTGGTATCAAGGTAGAACTTGTAAACTCGATGCCTAATCTGCTGCAGTTTCTGGATGACGAAATTTCCGATGCCCTGAGTTATCACCTGCGCGACAGCGGAGTTATGGTGAGACACCGTGAGGAGTACGACCATGTCACCGCTGACGAAAAGGGTGTCACCTTGCATCTGCAGTCAGGAAAAAAACTCCACGGGGACTGCCTTCTCTGGTGCAATGGTCGAACAGGCAATACCTCCGAGTTAGCGCTCGACGGCATCGGCATAGAAACCGACTATCGCGGTCAGTTGAGCGTCAATAATATGTACCAGACCTCAGTTGAAAACATTTATGCCGTCGGGGACGTCATTGGCTGGCCCAGCCTGGCAAGCGCGGCCTATGATCAAGGCCGCTCTGCTGCCGCGATATCCCGGGGAAAATCAACTTGCCGCTATGTCGATGATTTCGCAACGGGTATATACACAATTCCAGAAATCAGCAGTGTCGGGCTGACCGAGCGGGAGTTAACCGATGAGAAAATGCCCTTTGAAGTAGGCCGAGCATTTTTCAAAGACACCGCCAGAGGACAAATCAGTGGCGAGGATGTTGGCATGCTGAAAATTCTCTTCCATCCTAAGTCACTGGAACTGCTCGGCGTGCATTGTTTTGGTGCCGAGGCGACGGAAATTATTCATATTGGCCAAGCGATAATGAAACAGACAGGCTCTGGAAATACTGTGCGTTATTTTGTCACTACCACTTTTAATTACCCAACGATGGCGGAGGCCTATCGTATCGCGGCACTTAATGGGCTGAATCGACTCAGCGGGCAATAATCAGATCGTGCCTGCTTCCCGGGCCATGTCCAAGGCCAGATCCTCAATCATGTCTTCCTGACCACCGACTGTACGACGGCGGCCCAGTTCAACCAGAATATCCCGGCTGGAAAGGTTGTATTTTTCGGCACTGCGCTTTGCGAACAGGAGAAACGACGAGTAAACACCAGCGTACCCCAGCGTGAGTGCATCGCGATCCACCCTGACGATGTTATCCATCATGGGAACAATCAAATCCTCTGCAATATCCATCGCTTTGAAGGTGTCGACACCAGTTTCAATTCCCATGCGATCACAAACTGCAATAAAAACCTCCAGAGGAGTATTACCCGCGCCAGCACCCAATCCGGCCATTGAACCATCAATACGATTTGCTCCCGACGCCACGGCCGCCACAGAGTTGGCGACACCCATAGCCAGATTGTGGTGGCCGTGAAACCCGAGTTCTGTCTCTTGTTTTAACTCGCGCCGAGCCAGTTCCACGCGTGCCGTAACATCATCCGGTAGCATATAACCCGCAGAATCCGTGATGTAAACGCAGTTGGCTCCGTATGATTCCATCAGAAGCAGCTGTTCAACCAGTTCATCAGCTTCAATCATATGCGCCATCATCAGGAATCCTACAGTGTCGAGCCCATTGAGCTGAGCCGCCATATTGATATGCTGCTCCGAAACATCAGCCTCAGTACAATGGGTAGCCACTCGAATGGTGGAAATTCCACAGTCCACTGCCATCTGCAAATGATCAACGGTACCAATACCCGGCAATAGCAGAGCCGACACTCGAGTATTTGTGACTTCTTTGCACACGGCGGTCAAATACTCTTCATCGGACGCCGCTGGAAAACCATAGTTAACGCTCTTTCCGCCCAACCCATCACCGTGGGTAACTTCAATCAGGGGCACGCCGGCATCGTCCATTGCACGCGCCACGGTAACCATCTCATCCACAGTGATCTGGTGCTGCTTGGGGTGCATGCCATCACGCAAACACATGTCGTGAACGGTGACTTTCTTTCCAGCTAGGTTCATCATCATGCCTCCAGAGCGACTGGTGCAGTCGGCGTAAAGTCACCGGCCAATATTTGTTCTGCATACATTTCTGCTGTCCGCAACCCGGCAGCAGTCATAATGTCGAGGTTACCAGCATACTTTGGCAGATAATCCCCCAGACCGGCCACTTCCATATAAATAGAGACCCTTTTGCCATCAAACACCGGCCCATTCTTCAGGGTATAACCCGGCACATATCTCTGCACTTCGGCAATCATTTTCCTGACCGAGTGAATGATGGCGTCCTGATCCGGCTCGTCCTCGGTCAAACAATGTATGGTGTCCCGCATGATCAGCGGCGGTTCAGCCGGATTGACTACGATAATGGCTTTACCCTCTCCTGCACCACCTACAGATTCAATACCACTAGCAGTAGTGCGGGTAAATTCATCAATATTCTTGCGCGTCCCGGGACCAGCAGACTTTGAGGATACCGTGGCCACAATCTCGCCGTAGGTCACTGTCTGCACCCGGCTGACGGCGTACACCAGGGGAATGGTTGCCTGTCCGCCACAGGTCACCATGTTTACGTTCATCGCTTTCGCGGCTACAGCCTCATCGAGATTAACTGAGGGGACACAAAACGGACCTATCGCGGCCGGTGTCAGGTCAATCATCACCGCACCCCTGGCGTTGACCTTCCGGCTATTTTCCGCATGCACGGCGGCCGAAGTGGCGTCAAAGCATATCTGTACGCCATCTTCCTGCATGCTCGGCAACATACCATCGACACCATCAGCACTGGTTTTCAAGCCCATTTCAGCTGCCCGGGACAGCCCTGGTGAATCCGGGATCACTCCCACCATCCACACTGGCTCAATCACATCACTACGCATCGCCTTGATAAGTAGATCGGTACCAATATTCCCCGGCCCGATGATGGCTGCCTTGATTTTTGCTGTCATTATTGAATTCCTATTTCCCAGCGTTAGCTATCTATGCCGTACTTACACAAACCGACAATTACACGATCCCACACCAGCGAGCTCCAGCATGACCTCATCCCCTGCCACTACCGGGATAAGTGGAACCAAAGACCCACTGAGTATCACTTCTCCAGCCTTGAAGGGAATGCCAAATTCGCCCAGCGTGTTTGCGAGCCAGGCCACCGCTGTCAAAGGATCTCCCTGAACCGCCGACCCCTTGCCCTCACTGATCAATTCACCATTTTTATACACCGACATCGCAAGCTTAGGTAAATCATGATCGCGTGGGTCAACTTCTTTATCACCCAACACGTATACGCCGCAAGATGCATTGTCTGCAACCGTATCCTGAATTTTTATATTCCAGGCGTCTATACGGGAATCAACTATTTCGAAGCAAGGGATTATCGATTCTGTAGCTGCCAGTACGTCTGCTTCGGTGACACCGGGCCCAACCAGGTCAGACTTTAGACGGAAAGCAATTTCGCCCTCGGCACGCGGCTGGATCAAATGCCCGGCAATCGGAATATCGGCACCGTTTTCACAGATCATGGCATCCGTCAGAAAACCGAAATCGGGTTGGTACACGCCTAGCATGTCCTGTACAGCCGCGCTGGTTACACCGATCTTCTTACCGACAATCATCTCTCCGTCCTGTAATCTGCGCCGCACAAAATGCTGCGAGATGTAATAGGCATCCTCGATGGTGATACCCGGTTCCCGATCGGTCAGAGGTTCCAGCGTATGCTGCGATCGTAGCGCGCAGAACAGCTCGTCACCCAGCCGGGTTATCGAATGTTGGTCCATAAAATACTCCAGCCACTCCCAGGAGTGGCAATGTCTGGCTACCTTCTACCTCGCAGTCGCCGGTCAACCACCCCCACCGCACACGATCCAGAAAAAATTCAACCTTGCACTGATGACTAGTGGGTAAGGAAATCAAGACACATCCGGTTAAACATTTCCCTGTGCTCTACCATCACCCAGTGCCCGCACTCACTGACCAGGATAAGACGCAAATCGGCACAGTTTTTGCCCAGAGCCATAATGCCGCTGTCTGGCATCATGCGCTCGTTGAGTCCCCAGAATCCAAGAACCGGACAATGTAACTCACGCAAACGCTCGGTCAGAACTGGTACCTTCATGGCAGCTATCACCTGTCCGTTACTAATCTGCATAATCTGCATGCGTTCGGCGATGAGTTCATCAGTTGCATGTGCCGGATCATGCATCAGTCCGAAGGAGAAGAGATCCTTCATGACCTCACTTGTAACCGCCCGCCCGGTGCCAAAAACCTCAAACATTTTTTGCATACCGGCCATTTCACGATACTCATCCATCTCACTAAGGCCACCGGGAGCCATCAGAATCAGTTTTTCAACCAGTTCCGGATAATCGAGAGCGAGCCCGATGGCGACGGCTCCTCCGAGTGAGTTTCCAATAACGGTACATCTGTCAACCCCAGCATGGTCAAGGGTTTGTTTGATACATTCGACAAAGAAAGACAGCGGGTATTCCACATCATCGGGCTTGTCTGAAAAGCCATAACCGATGTGATCGGGAACCACACAACGGAACCCGCCCTCTATCAAGGCATCCAGATTGCCCTTGAAATTACTGTAACCGCTGGCCCCGGGCCCCGACCCATGAAGAAACACTACCGCGTAACCAGTTCCGCGGTCGAGATAGTGCATCCTGTAACCATTGGGCAAATCGGCATAGTTTTCTTCGGGCAAAACACCTTTCATCGCCATGAGATCCTCCTTAGAGCGCGAAGTCAGCGTTATCAAAACCCATGACAACGCCACCCAGGTTATGGCCGAAAGGAGACGCATGATTGGCTACATGCGCCTGACTCGCCAGTATATCCAGATGACGATTAAGAACGTCATTCCCCAGCCGAATACCACTACTGCCACTGGCCTTGAGCATTCGTCCCGACATCTCCGCACAGCGATCAGCCACAACCCCGGAATCGTAGCGATATTGCACCCTGTTCCCAATGGGGATGGGTTCTCCAGCCCGATTACACGCCATCATTTCATCAAAATTACGGTGCATGACAAGCTTCATTTCCTCGATACTCGTCTTCACCTCAGCCATGATCTTTCTGGCAAAAGGATCGTCACTCATCTTTGTCGGCCCAACCATCCGGGTTTTCGCCACCCCCACAAAAGCATCCAGTGAACCCTGCAGCGCACCGAGAGAGGCGGTGCACACAGCACGGACAAATACTTGCATAAATGGCATGCGATACAGCGGCGCGTCATTGACAGCATTTCCCGGGTTATCGCACAAAAACCCATCCATTGATTTGTGGGTTCGGTGTTCCGGGACAAATGCGTCATCAATCACGACATCATGGCTACCCGTGCCCTGCAGACCAACCACATCCCAGTTATCCACGATTTCATAATCGCTGATAGGCACGAGAAAGGTTCGGTAATTGGCCATATCGAAGGGGGCTTCCGGCGTGGGTACAACAGCTCCCACAAAGACCCACTTGCAATGCTGGCAACCACTGGAAAAGCTCCAGCGTCCACTGAGCCGAAACCCTCCATCCACTGGTGTTACCTTACCTACTGGTGCATAAGAAGATGAAATCAGCGTAGTGGGGTCTTCAGCCCAGACATCCTGGGCCGCCTGATCATCAAAAACAGCTAATTGCCAATTGTGTACTGCGACCACGCCCAGTACCCATGCGCTAGACATGCAGGCCTCAGCAGTCACCAGGCACACCTCGTAGAACACCTGGGGATCCATCGCGTATCCGCCCCATTGCTCGGGTTGCAGAATTTTAAAGAATCCTGCCGCCTGGAAATCAGCAATTGTTGCGTCAGGCACCCGACGCAGCGACCTGGCTTCGTCAGCGCGCTCCCGCAGCACTGGCTGCAGGGCTCTCGCAGCCTCGATCAGTTCTTTCGCACGGGGTGATTCCATTCCATAGGCATTGGTCATAACAGTTCTACCTCGATAACAATATCCGAATCATAGATTACTCCAGGCCAACTGAATGGCCCCCACCATTTAGGTGGCTAACACTCCTCACTATTAAAGCGCCTTTTGACACGCCATTCATCACCTATTTAGGGTATGGCTCATGCTACTATGCGGCGATGAAATGTGTACTCACTCTCGTTCTTTTCGTTACCGCCCTGACAACCTGGGCCAATGAGTACTCGTCGCCGCCAGATCACCGGCAGCAGCGGCAGCACGATTCTGCTGCCTGGCTCTACAGTATCGGGCAGTTGCAAGTCCCCACCCGCAAGTGGACGGAGGGAGAATTTCAACACAGCTGGGAAACCTGCTCTGCCAGTCTTACCGGTCCCAGCCACAAGCGGGGTCGATACCTGATTTTGACCGCCTGGCACTGCCTGGAATACTACACTGATCTCAGCAGACCGATCAGATTTGTACTGCAGACCAGCTCGGGAGAATCAGCACATAGACATGCACGAGTGGTCGCCGACGGCGGAGGAATGCGCAGCGACTGGGCAGTACTGAGTCTGGATCAACCCATCGCGACGCCCACAATTTCTATACCAATAATTACACCCAAAGGAAAAGCACTTATCAAGGCTCCTCAATCGAGAGTGACACTGGCTGGTTTTTCGCGAGACTCCGGATTGGGTGAAAATGGCAAAAAGCTGACTTTTCAAAGCAATTGCCGAGTGACCGGTGGATTTGAACCCGACGTGGCCCTTAATTGCAGAGCCCACAAAGGAGCCTCCGGTGGGGCAGCCATAGTAGTCCAAACATCTGGGGACGTTGAGACAGCTTACCTCGCTGGCGTAATTTCACAGGGAAATGGGTCTGACACCAGCGTTGTGGTAGGTAGTGAGGAATTTTTCAGCGCACTTCAGTCGTCGTACTGACGGAGACAACGCCCTCGTCTTTGTTATCTCTGCTATCCCGCAAAATACGTGTTTCCAGATCACCTATAGTGTCGTCAATTGTCGGATGGCGGGCATCATTGTATTCTTCAAACAGATTGATGAAGCGGTCAGTGCGGCGACCCAATCGCATTAATCGTCGATGCAAACTCTGCTGCTCTGTCGGCCTAATCAAAATATCAAGACCATAGGCGACCATGCTCACGGGGCTGAGCAATACGTCGCGTATTGCATCAGCAGCGAGTTTGATCTGAAAAATAATCAGTCGGCGCAGTGAACGGAACCTGCCAATGGGCGGTGCCCGCAGATTCCCAGCCTCGACCTGTCCTTCCCTAGCTGCCATTACTACCTACCCGCTGTCGTTGGGGTGGAGGCGCGCCAATATGTGGTTCATCCCGCGCCGCAGCAAGTTCAACCTGGCGCTGACGCTCGCTGAATCGGGCTTGTCTCTCAGCCGATAGAGTATCAAAACAGGCAGGGCATGCTACTCCCTTCTCGTAAAGGCTGGATGCTTTGTCCTCCTCCGTGATGGGGCGACGGCAACCATAGCACTGGTCATAGCTTCCGCTCTCCAACCGATGATTCACAGAAACGCGGTTATCGAAAACAAAGCACTCACCCTCCCAGCGAGTTTCTTCCTCGGGAACATCCTCCAGGTATTTCAGTATGCCGCCCTCGAGATGAAAAACTTCCTCAAAACCTTCTTTGAGCATAAACGCGGAGGCCTTTTCACAGCGGATGCCTCCCGTACAGAACATGGCGACTTTATCGTACTTTCCTGGCTCTAACTGCTCACGCACATAGGCGGGAAATTCTCTGAAACTTGTCGTGTGGGGATCCAGCGCTCCACGGAACGTTCCAATGCCTACCTCATATTCGTTGCGGGTATCGATAAGCAGCACCGACGGATCATCAACTAATTTATTCCAATCCTGTGGCTTTACGTAAGTACCAACTCGCTCATTGGGATCGACACCCGAAACTCCCATCGTAACAATCTCTTTTTTGAGTTTGACCTTCATGCGATAAAACGGCATTTCGGTATCGAGAGATTCTTTGTGCTCCAAACCCGCCAACCTTTCATCCTGATGCAGCCAATCCAGGACAGTATCAACGGCGTGGCGAGTTCCCGCGATCGTGCCATTGATACCCTCTGCAGCCAACAACAATGTGCCTCTGGTACCCGCTTCAATACAAACATCAAGCAGGGGCTCCCGCATTTTTTCATAGTCGGGTAGTGCCGCGAATTTATACAGCGCAGCAACAACGACTTCACTCATTCGGCTGCCCCCACTTCAGATTTACTTCCTCCCAAACATTCCGGCGACGCGGGTACCACACCCTGCCGCTCTGCCCATTCCTGTGGGGAATACGTGTGAAGTGCAAGCGCATGTACAGGCCCCGACAGCTGATCAGCCAATGCCGCGTAGATAGATTGATGACGCGCGACCTGACGCTTTGCCTCGAAACTATTACTTACCAGGACCACCTTGAAGTGCGACTCGGAACCCGCGGGAACATTATGCTGATTACTTTCGTTGATCACCTCCAGATGATCAGGATTAAACACATTGCGCAGTTTGGTGTGTATCTCGTTCTGAACGGACATCTACTATTCCATGAAAAAAAATCATCCGGCGATTATATCAAATTTGCATCGTCCCGGGCGCAAATCATTGGTCCGGAGCTGGACGTTCTTCTTCCAGCAAGCGCGAGCGATATTCGCCCGGTGTAATGCCCGTCCACTTTTTAAAGGATCGATGAAAGGCGCTGGGGTCTGTGAATCCGGTCATATAGGCGATGGAATTAATAGATTCTTCAGAATCCCGGAGATAGGTAACCGCCGCTTCGTGTCTGCAGTTGTCTTTGAGTTGCTGAAAGGTCACACCCTCACGACGTAACCTCCTGCGCAGAGTTGGAGCGGACATGTGCAGAGCACTGGCTATAGTCTCAAATCCAGGGAAGCCTTGACTGAAATCATGACCGATCATGGCTCTCACCTGCTCGGCCATATTACTCTCCATGTGTTGATGACTCATAACCAATAACTGATAGGGAGCAGTGCGCAGAAATTCATCCAATGACTGTTCCGTATGCACCACTGGCGCGCGCAGATAGTCACTGTCAAAGTACATCAGATTGCCAGGCTGATTAAAATACAAAGGGCAGCCAAACAGTTCCTGATAGCGCTCGATATGATCGGGCTCGCTGCCGTGAAAATCTACTCGTTCCAGCTTTAAAGGGCGCCCTATGAGCCAACCAAAGAATCGATGCCACATCGACAAGCCATACCCATCAGTGACATCCACAACACGGCCCTCAGCCGCCGGAGGATCGCGGTATCCAATCCGGGCATGCTGATCACTGAAATTGGCATGAAGTTGCGCGTCCTCGCCCAGAAATATCTGGTAAAACTCCGCCGCCCTTTTGATAGCACGACCCAGATTCTTACTGGGAATAATGCAGTAACACATCATTCGAAAAGCACCAGGGTTAATACCAGAACCCGCCCCCAGCCCGAAACTTTCATCCTGCAATACGCGCAGCACCTGGCCGTATACGCGCGAATACTGCATGGCACTGATGTAGTTGGGCTGATCAGTTGTGGCAGACAGCGGATCGAATTCCAGACCGGCTCGTTCTACCATGGACAAATGATCAACGCCACGTTCAACCGCCATGCGTAACAGGGTACGGACGTACTGGGTGGGAAGTTGATCCTGTGACATACGTAATGGCAGTGGTGACCGACCGGGCCGCTATGGTACCAGAACAGCAACAAGCACCCAACGCGAGATAACCACAGCGACATCCATAAGTGGATTGTTGCCAACGCTTACGCCGCCTATACTGTTATTGTCACAATATAAATGGCCAATGGGGGTGTTTCGTGGCGACGCTATACGATATCTATTTTTCAGGTGAACTGGTTGAAGGTTTTGACCGAGACACGGTTGCTGGCAATTTGGCCAAATTGTTTAAGGCAAATGAGGATACGGTAGTTCGCCTGCTCAGTGGTCAACCTCAGCGACTTAAGCGTGGTCTGGATAAGGCTGGCGCACTGAAGTATAAAAAAGCACTGGCAAACGCTGGCGCAGTCATTAGCATCAAGGTATCCGAGCAAGTCGACTCTGACGGAGCCACCGATCAGATACACACTGCCAGTCAATCAAATTCGTCTGCTGAAACAGCCGGCGAGGCCCCAAGGAATCATGAACCTGAGATAACGCCAGCCGTTGCTGTCGACAACGATCATGCTGAGGCTCGCGCTAACGTCGAATCCACCGGTGGTATATCACTGGCACCGGCCGGTAGTGATGTACTCACCGAAGACGAACGTCCAGTGGTTGCGGCGGTGGAGGTTGATACCAGCGCCTTGAGTTTGGAATCACCCTTTTTGGCGGCAGAACCCGACCACTCGGAACCTCCACCCCCTGCGCCTGATGTCAGCCATCTGAGCACTGCCGCGGTGGGAGAGGATATTCCGAACCTGAAGACCGAGGTTGAAGAACTTAATCTCGACATTTCCCATCTGGACCTTGATCCGGAGGGCAGTGACTTTCGCGAACTGCTGGATCACGCGCCGCCACCGCCTGCGCCTGACACCAATGGGATCGATCTGGCGCCCGAAGGCAGCGATGTGCTGGAGGAACAATATCGAAGACAGGAGGAACCGCCACCGCCAGAAACCGACCATATCAGTCTCGAGGAACCAGTAAACTGATCTTCAACGGCGAGTTGTCGTAGCGTTCATCCGAGGTGAGATGCCAACCTCGCTGCTGGCGGGAACGTAATCACAACGCGCAGACCCGGATCATTGTCCATCAACTCTACCTCCCCGCCATGTGCATCTACCACGGCTTTTACAAGGCTAAGCCCAAGTCCATTTCCAGGCTGCATGCTGCGACTGGACTCCAGGCGTAAAAAGCGCTGAAACGCCTTCTCACGATCTGGTTCGGGAATACCAGGACCAGAATCAGCAACTACAACAGTCCCGCGACCCAGTCGAACGTCCACCCTGCCGCCTTCGGACGTGTACTTGATCGCGTTGTCGACCAGATTGGCCAGCACCTGAAACAACAAATCGCGGTCGGCGCGCACAACAGAATCAAAACCTGGTTGATATGACAGAACGATATGCTTTTCCTCCGCCAGGGGCTGGTACAATTCCACTACATCTGAGCAAAGCTCACTAAGAGTCACTGGCGTGAAGTCCAGGCGTCGATTTCCAGCCTCCAATTGTGCTATCCGTAGCAGAGCAGCAAATGTTGATAGCAGGTCATCACACTCGGCAATCAACTCTGTGACCACCTCGGGTCGCTCTCTATCACTGTCCAGCTGCATTTGTTCAAGTTGGTGACGCATGCGCGTCAGCGGTGTCCTGAGATCATGTGCGATATTATCGGAAACGCGTTTCACACCCAGCATCAGGGATTCGATCGTGTCCAACATCTGATTGATACCCAATATCAGATCACGCATGCTGCCCCGGCTATCACTGGGATCAATGCGCTCACTAAGATTCCCACCGGTAATCTCTTCGACACTGAGGTTGAGCGATGTAATCCACTTGGAGGTGATCAGTGTCACCACAAGCCCTCCTACCAATCCAAACAGCAGGGTGGTCAGCATGGTTCTTATCAGGGTCTGCAACACCAGTCTGGACGAGTTCCAGACTTCTTCTGAGTGCCGGGCCGCAATAACCTGAACTCCGTTATCCAGCTCTCGACTCAGCGCAACAAACTCTGTCTCGCTACCCTGATCACCCCACTCCCGCATATCAAGCTCAAAGTTTATCCACCAGCCGGGAAACTCCATATGGCTGGGCCAAGTGTCGAGATTACCGGCAATTTTTTGATAGTCCTTCTCCACAGCCAGATAAAAAAACGGGTTGAAATAGCCCAGCCGCGTACGCTCATCGATGTATTCGGCTAGCCCGGATCGACCTGATGCGGCAAATGCGCTTTCCAGACCGTTGAGCTCATTCTCCATCTCGGCGCGCACCTCAGAAAAATGATTGGAGGAAAAATAACCGTAGATCGCACCCTGAGTCAGGAACACGGCTACTGACAGACTCGCCACATACAGGGCGATAAACCGGAAAGTGAAGTCTGAGAGGACTCCGCGCCTACGCATTCAGGCAGTAACCAGCGCCACGCACCGTACTCAACATGGCAGTGGCAAACTCCCGGTCGATCTTTTGGCGCAAGCGACTGATATGCACGTCAATCACATTGGTTTGCGGATCAAAGTGATAACCCCATACATGCTCCAACAACATATTTCGTGTCACGACCGTACCGGCATTTCGCATTAGATATTCAAGCAATTTGTACTCCCGGGGCTGCAACACGATCTTTTGATCATCCCGATACACTTCTTGCTTGAGTAGGTTCATGCTGAGCCCGCCAACCTGCAGCCTGGTCGCAGGTGCCTCCGCCATAGCGACCTGCCGTCGCAAAAGCGCGTCTACGCGCGCCAGAAGTTCGTCAACGGAGAATGGCTTTGGGAGGTAGTCATCGCCGCCGGCACGGAGTCCGCTGACTCGATCTTCAACATCGGACAATGCGCTGAGAAAGAGAATCGGTACCTGGCTATCCTGATCGCGCAATGTTTGAACGATCTCAATGCCATCGACGCCGGGTAGCATGCGGTCAACAATGAGAAGGTCGTGGGTAACGGCAAGTGCTTCCTCCAGCCCTCTGTCACCGGTATCGCAGTGTGAAACATCATGACCTGCATTGGCGAGAGCTTTGCACACATAGTCCGCCAGCTTCTTATCATCCTCAATTAACAGGATTTGCATCGCGATCTAGTCCTGAGATTTCGACCCCGGCAATGTATCATGTGCCCAACAAACAACTCAATGCACCTGAAATGACAAGTTCTGCCTTCTCACATCCCGGTTTACTCAGACGCCTGGCGGCCATTATCTATGACAGTTTGCTGGTGATCGCGCTGGCCATGTTCATTACAGCACTGGTTCTCATCGCTAGCGAAATGATCGCCGGGACAGACGCCAGCCAACAGACTGATCTGACCCGCCCCTATGTACAAACAGCTGTTTTGATTGGTGTTTTTGTATTTTTTTGCAGTTTCTGGCGCCTTCGGGGACAAACCCTGGGAATGCAGGCATGGCGGCTGAAACTGACCGATCAAGAGGGTGGAACTCCCTCTATCTGGCAATGCTTTGTGCGCATGATCGGAGCCACTCTATCGGCAGCCTGCCTCGGCTTGGGATATCTCTGGGTGGTCGTGGACTCTGAAGGGCTGAGCTGGCACGACCGACTTTCAGGAACACGACTTTCAATGGTAGAAAAAGCCAGCTAGCTTCATTTAGCGTGCCCGGGCGAGCAAGATACTCCCCAGGAGAACGCAAATACCAATGGGGACCAACGTGGAGTAAAGCGGGGAGAAACCGTAAACAAGGCTGGCTGGGCCCAACAAATCCTGAGCGGTTCTGAAACAGATCCCCACCACCACACCAGTAAAAATCTTGAACCCCATGGTGGAATCGCGCAGCGGACCGAACACAAAAGATATCGCCACCAACACCAGCCCAAGAATGGTAAAAGGCTGCAGAGCCTTTCTCCAGAACGCCAACTCGTAGTCACCCGCGTCCAGGCCCTGAGCCCTGAGATATCCGGCGTATGAATCCAGCCCTTCCAAGGAGAGGTCTTCTGGTTTTACGATAACAATGTTTAACAGATCCGGGGTGAGCGAGGAATCCCAGCGCCGGGTCTGGGTCTGAACCAAACGCGTCCGCGGTCCTTCGAGGTGGGTTTCCTCAACCTCTTCCAACAACCAATAATTCGCCTGATAGCTGGCGCGGCGGGCGAATAACAATGACTGCAGCTCGCGTTCGGCATTAAATTTCATCAAGGTCACCCCATGCAGAACCCCATTGGGCTGCACAGCATTGAAATGCATAAAGTGGTTGCCTTCCCGGTTCCACAGGCCCCGCCGACTGGTAAATCCTCCGGTCCCACTCTCTGCAAGCGCGCGGCGGCTCTGGGCAATCTGCTCCGTGGTGGGAGCGACATACTCTCCTATCATCAAGCCCACCAATATCACCAGCAATGCAGGCTTGATAACCACCCACACTACCCGACCCACCGACATGCCGGCGCTGCGCACCACGATCAACTCGCTGTTTGTGGCCAGGCTGCCCAGACCGGTTAGACAGCCAATCAATGCCGCACTAGGAATATACTCATAGACCCGGCTCGGCAGGGAATAAACAACATACACCATGACTTCGTAGAAGGTGTAGTTGCCTTCGATATTGTCGCTTTCATCGATGATTGCGGTGATGACATCCAGGCCCACGAGCACCAGTAGCACCAAGAGAATGGCGGCCAGCACTCTATTGCCAAAATAACCGCTGATTCGGTTCATCGTGCCCGCTGCCTTTCGTATCGACGGCGTTGCCACCAGCCCGGCGCTGCCAGCAGGAGTAGCGCGATGAGAAAAAACAGTGCGTGCACCAGCCAGAGCCCTGGCAGCACCGGAATAGAACCTTTTTCAATAGCGTCCCGTGCTGCGCTCAGCGAGACCAGATACACCATGTAAAGTAAAAAGGCAGGCATAAGCTTCACGAAACGGCCCCGACGGTGATCTGTTCGACTCAGTGACAAAGCCAGCAGTGCGACAACGGGAACGAGTAACGGAAGAGATAAACGCCATTGCAGTGTCGCGACATCAGCCAGATCGCTAGAGGCCAACAAGGCACTGGTACTCTTGCCGTCGGATTCCACGGTACCCCCCAATTCGTCCGGGTCGTCGTGTATCAGTTCACCCATGCGTTGAAACTTCACAGCTGAAAAGTCCCTTTCACCGGCATTGCCCTGATACCTGTATCCATTCTGCAATTCGAGATACCGATTGCCGCTCGCAGAGTCAGTGCGAATATACCCATGCTCCGCGATAGTCAGTGTCAAACGCGACCGACCCTCACTGTCGACCTCCCGTGCAGACAGGAATACATAATCCATCCTTTGGTCAGCTCCGCCGACTGTCTCAGCATAGGTGACAGCCTCACCGGAGTCATCCGGTTGAAAACGTCCACCAGCGAGCGCTGAGACCCCGGTTGCCGTCGTCGGATCATCGAAAATGGCTTCTACTCGCGCAGCGCCCAGTGGCGTGATGTAGAGGCTGAATGCCCCAACCAGCATGGCGACCAGTAGCGCCGGGATCATCGTGTAGCTCAGCAAACGATTGGTACTGACGCCGCAGGCAGACATCACCACCATTTCGCTCTCCACGTACAGACGTCCATAGGCCAGTAAAATGCCGATAAACAGCGCGAGGGGCAGGATGAGTTCGAGGAAGCCGGGAAGTCTATAAACGATGATTGAAACAAGCACTTCGGCGGCTAGTTTGCCCGCCGCCGCCTCAGCCAGATACTTGACGAAGCGACCACTGATAACCACCACCAGCAGGATCAAGCTTACCGCGACCATAGTGGTTAGCGTCTCCCGTGCTAGGTATCTGAATATTCTCAAGTTTGGTTGTTCTCCCGGTCGATAGCGCGCCACTGCCCGTCTCTGGAACGGCGCAGCTTTTCCACACAGCGCTTTGCTTTCGCTCGTGCTGGAATTACACTAGGCGCTTGCTTCGGGGACGACTTGAATGATTGGTCGACAAACCCCTGCAAGCTCCTGATTATCCACAAATAATGGATTAATGTCTTGTTGGAGACCCTATGGAATTTTTTGCCAAGAAAATCAACGACCCCGCGACTCAGGCGACCGCCTGTGCGATCGTGACCGTTAGCGGGAAACAGCTGTCCAAAAATGGCCAGACCTTGGACCGAGCCACTGGTGGTATGCTCGCCGCCGCCATCAAGCGCGGCGACCTGAAGCCGGACGCCGGCAGCACCCTGCTGGTGCAAACGCCCGCAGGTACGCCCGCACAGAGGGTCCTGCTGGTTGGCGTAGGCAAAAATCGTAAAGTCTCGCAACATGAGATCCGCAAGATTTTAAACGCAAGTTTGCGGGCATTGACTGCGGCAAACACCCGGGACGCCATATTCTACCTCTCCGAATTGGCGGAGGGCAGCGAAGCGGCTCGCGCACTGTATCAGCGGCTGGCGACTACAGCGGTCACCTCGGTCTATCGATACTCCGAGACATTGAGCACGAAAGTGGCCAGACCGGCTCTAAAGAAAGTCACGGTTGATGTCGGTGCCTCCACCACTGCCACTGGAGCAAGAAAAGCGCTGTCCCAGGGTAAGGCAATTGGCAATGGCACCAACGAGGCTCGGGAGTTGGGCAATCTGCCAGGCAACTACTGCACACCCAATGATCTCGCCAAGCGTGCGCGAGCGATGGCCAGGGCCAGTGACAAGCTCAGCTGTAAAATCCTGGATGAAAAGCAGATGAAGGCGTTAGGTATGGGCTCGCTGCTTTCGGTTACCGCAGGCACCGTAGAACCAGCCAAACTGATCGTCATGGAGTATGCGGGTGCTGCGAAGTCAAAGCGGCCTGTCGTGCTCGTGGGTAAAGGCATCACTTTCGACAGTGGCGGCATCAGTTTGAAACCCGGCGGGAAGATGGATGAGATGAAGTTCGACATGTGCGGCGCGGCCAGTGTCTTTGGCACCATGTCAGCGCTACTGGATATGGATTTGGGAATTAATGTGGTCGGCATTGTGGCGGCAGCAGAGAATATGCCCGCAGGAAATGCAACAAAACCTGGCGACGTGGTAACCAGCATGTCAGGACAGACCATTGAAGTGCTGAACACAGATGCCGAAGGTCGTCTTGTGTTGTGCGACGCACTCACCTACGCCGAGCGATACCAGCCGAAAGCTGTCATCGACATAGCGACCCTTACCGGCGCTTGTGTGGTGGCGCTGGGCAAACCTGCAGCAGCGCTCTACGCCAACAATGACAAACTGGCGACACAACTGATCGAGGCTGGTGAAAAAACGCTGGACCGTGCCTGGCGCATGCCGCTTTGGGACGAGTATCAGGCGCAACTAAAAAGCAATTTTGCAGACATAGCCAATATTGGCGGACCGGAAGCTGGCAGCGTCACGGCCGCCTGTTTTCTATCGCGATTCGCCCGTAAATACCACTGGGCGCATCTCGATATCGCGGGCGCGGCGTGGATGGGTGGTGCTGCCAAGGGGGCGACGGGTCGACCCGTCGGTCTTCTGAGCCAATATCTGCTAGATCAGGCCTGAATAAACTCGATGACGGAAGTGTACTTCTACGTGTTGCAGCAGGAAACTGCGCAACACAGACTGCTCTTTGCGTGCAAACTGGTGAATCGCGCGCTGGCTGAAAAACGCCAGGTGTATCTGCATACCAGCAATGAAATCGAAGCAAAGACGCTAGACGAATTGCTGTGGAGCTATGAGCCGACCAGCTTTATTCCTCACAGCTTGCTCGGCAAACAAAAAGGCGAGCCGGTTACCATTGGCTGGGGCGACGACCCGGGCGACAATCGCGATTTTATGATTAATCTGGATCTCAAGGTGCCCTCTTTTATTGGCCGCTTTAAGCGGGTGGGAGAAATCGTGGTACAGGACCAGGCCTGCCGCACCGCCATGCGAGACAGCTACCGTTATTATCGTGAGCGCGGTTACCCGCTGAAAAATCACCCTATACCCTGAAGCAACATATTTGGATTAGCCAACAGATGGAAAAAACATTTCAACCGGCGGATATCGAACACCACTGGTATCAAAAGTGGGAAGAGTCCGGTTATTTCGCTCCGTCAGGTGAGGGCCCAAGCTACTCGATAATGATCCCACCGCCCAATGTGACAGGCAGCCTGCACATGGGACACGGCTTCCAGGAAACATTGATGGACACCCTGATTCGATACCATCGAATGGAGGGCATGGACACCCTCTGGCAGGTGGGAACAGACCATGCCGGCATCGCCACACAAATGGTTGTGGAGCGACAACTGGAGGCCGCGGGAACCTCACGCCAGGCGCTGGGTCGTGAGGCGTTCACAGAAAAAGTCTGGGAGTGGAAGGAGGAGTCCGGCGGCACCATTACCCGACAATTGCGTCGCATGGGAGCCTCCATGGATTGGTCGCGGGAGCGATTCACCATGGATCCCGGCATGAGTGCTGCGGTGCAGGAAGTATTTATTCGACTGTTCCGCGAAGGATTGATTTATCGCGGCAACCGACTGGTGAATTGGGATCCCGCCCTGCATACCGCCGTGTCTGATCTGGAGGTTGTCTCCGAGGAAGAGGATGGTCACCTGTGGCATTTTCGTTATCCCTTGAGCAGTAGCGACGGCCACCTGGTAGTCGCAACAACCAGACCTGAAACCATGCTGGGTGATACGGCTGTTGCTGTTCATCCAGAAGATGAACGCTACCGTGAGTTGATTGGCGGCACGGTAAATCTACCGTTGACTGGACGCACAATCTCCATCATTGCCGACAAATACGTGGATCCGGAATTCGGTACCGGCTGCGTAAAAATCACGCCTGCCCACGATTTCAATGACTACGAGATGGGCGTGCGTCACGATCTGGACATGATCAACATATTGACCGAAGATGCCGCCATCGCGGACAGTGCTCCGGAAGCCTATCGCGGGCTATCTCGGGAAGAAGCAAGAAAGCGGGTCGTCGCTGACCTGGATGCCCTGGGTTTGCTGGAAAAAATCGAAGACCACAAGCTCAAGGTACCGAGGGGTGACCGCTCCGGCGTTATCATCGAGCCGTTTCTGACGGCACAATGGTATGTCGATGCCAAAATGCTGGCCGAACCAGCCATCGCGGCGGTAGAGAATGGCTCTATCAGTTTTGTACCCAAACAGTGGGAAAACACCTACTTTGCCTGGATGCGCGATATTCAGGACTGGTGTATATCTCGTCAGCTTTGGTGGGGGCATCGCATACCCGCGTGGTACGACGATGCAGGCAACATTTATGTCGGGGCAGATGAGGCATCGGTTCGCAGCGAACATGATCTTGCCGCAGACCTGCCTTTGCGCCAGGACGAAGACGTGCTGGATACCTGGTTTTCATCCGGTCTCTGGACTTTTGCCACCCTGGGATGGCCAGAGGAAACACCAGAGCTGCAGAGATACCACCCCAGCTCGGTGCTCGTGACAGGCTTCGACATCATTTTCTTCTGGGTTGCCCGGATGATTATGATGACACTGCACCTGCGCAAGGAAGTGCCCTTTCACACGGTCTATGTCCACGGTCTGGTCCGTGATGCCGAAGGTCAGAAAATGTCCAAGTCAAAGGGGAATGTGCTCGACCCGATCGATCTGATCGACGGCATTGATCTAGAAGCACTTGTAGCCAAGCGCACCGCAGGGATGATGCAACCCAAATTGGCAAAAAAGATTGAAAAGGCGACGCGCAAGGAGTTTCCCGAGGGACTCAACGCCTACGGCACTGACGCTCTCAGATTCACGTATTGCTCGCTGGCGTCAACCGGGCGGGACATAAAATTTGATGTCGGGAGAATTGAAGGTTACCGCAACTTCTGCAACAAAATCTGGAACGCGGCGCGCTATGTATTGATGCACTGTGAGGCCGCCGACTGTGGTGCGGAGGAGTCCAGGACAGTTGAATTGTCCCTTGCCGATCGCTGGATCATATCGCGGCTGCAGGAAACAGAACGTGATGTCCGTGATGGCATAGCGCGCTATCGTTTCGATCTGGCCTCCCAGGCCATCTATGAATTTATCTGGAATGAATATTGCGACTGGTACCTGGAATTATCCAAGCCCGTGCTATGGGACGACAACGCTAGCGCGGATGCGCAGGCCGGCACCCGCCAGACACTGATAAGGGTGCTGGAAACAACCCTGCGTATGGCACACCCCTTCATGCCGTTTATCACCGAGGAAATATGGCAGCGCGTAGCGCCACTGGCGGGCAAATCCGGACCAACCATTATGCTGCAGAGCTACCCGCGACCCGACGAGGGCAAGTTAGACACGGCGGCGAACGCAGATATAGAATGGGTCAAAGGCGTGATCGTGGGCGTGCGCAACATCAGGGGGGAGATGAATATACCGCCCTCCACCCCGTTGCCGCTGCTATTGCGGAACGGGGATGAAACCGATAGAGAGCGACTGGCGAGAAATAAGCAGTATCTGATCAAACTGGCCAAGCTGGATTCGGCTGTCTGGCTCGAGCCAGACGCGCCGGTACCGCCAGCTTCAACTCAACTGGTAGGCTCAATGGAAGTGTTGGTGCCCATGGCTGGACTCATCGATGTAGACGCTGAGGTAGAACGGCTGCAGAAGGAAATTGATCGGCTGGATGGCGAGTTGGGCCGTGTCAGGGGTAAATTAGGCAATAGTAATTTTGTCGCACGTGCCCCGACTGAGGTCGTGGCAAAAGAAGAAGAAAAACTCACTGCTCTGGAACAGGCCAGAGCGCAGTTGGCAAAACAGGTGGAACAGGTTCGTGCACTGTAGAGATAAGTAAGTCCCGCGCGTGCCTCTAGGGGGCCAACCAGTGCTGCGCCTGCTCCACCCTGACCGACATAATAACAAGAGGGGACATTACTAATGAGTGAGCGTGTAACTGGTATCGTAAAGTGGTTTAACAATGCCAAGGGATTTGGTTTTATCACCAGCGGCGAGGATGCCGATGACGTATTCGTGCACTTCCGGTCGATCCAGGGAGATGGCTTTAAAACACTGAACGAAGGTCAGGAGGTCGAGTTTTCAATCGTAGAAGGACCCAAGGGTATGCAAGCTGAAAACGTTTCTAAAGTATAAAACCTGCGCCCTGAGCCAACACGTTAGTCACTGAAAACACATACATTGCAGTAAATCATTGAGCTGCTAGACTGTGCGCCCACAGCGCCACCCCCGCATGCCATAGGGATAGTCCATGAATCTGTTTACAAAAATAATTCTCAGCACAACTGTTGCCGTGCTGTTATCAACCATCTACACCGGCTATACCAATAATGGCGCTGGCATCATGCCCCCGGGCATGGACGCAGCCGCAGCCGGGGGCTTCGCCCTGTGCGCGATTATCGCAACCATTATTGGCAATCTGGGGGCCCGCGGCTCGGGTGCCCATGACATCTATGACGCCTACGCCGGCGATTCCCAGCGGGAAGAGGGTGAGGTGAAGTGGTTTAATGTAAACAAGGGTTTCGGGTTTATAACCAGAGATGAGGGAGGCGATATTTTTGTACATTATCGCTCTATCCGTGGCGAAGGTCGCCGCTCCCTCAAGGATGGTCAGCGGGTCGAATATGAGGTGGTAGACAGTGACAAGGGACTTCAGGCAGAGGATGTCTGTCCAGTTTGATTCAGTAATGGGGGGGTGGTTGCTCGCTCAATGGGGAGTCTGAATCGGTCTGTAAGCCGGCAATTTGTTCACGAGTGTCTTTCCAACGCAAATTCAAGGCTTCCACCTCCCGCTGCAGCAAAGCGACCTCATCATTCAACGTTGCTATGGTATGTTCCTGAAAAGCCATCTGGGATTGAAGTTCCGTGACCTGGTTACTCAAGTCATGAAGCAATTGCTGCAGTTTTTCCATGTCATCATCCGCTTTGCGTGCATGTTATATCGTTTTGCGTTTAGTCTATTATAGTCGCGCGCCGCCATACTCCTAACTGAAAAATGCCAAAACAAAAAGCCAAACGTCAAAGAAATGGCCTCGTCTACTCAACCGATGGCGGTCGATACTGCCCACAGTGCCGCCGGCCAACGCCTGACTGCATCTGCAAGAAAGTCAGCAATCGTTCAGAGAATAGCGGCATTGTGCGCATCCGCCGCGAGACAAAAGGTCGCGGTGGGAAAGCGGTGACGGTCATTGCCGGACTGCCCGGCACAGCGGACGAACTGAAGGCAATCAGCAAGGAGTTGAAACGGCTCTGCGGCGTCGGGGGGGCAACCAAAGGGCGTGAAATTGAAATTCAGGGGGACAAGCGCGACCAGTGTCGAAGCGCCCTGGAGGCACGCGGATATACAGTCAAATTTGCCGGCGGCTGAGCCGGGCGAGGACTGAATCCGACCCTCCATCAATAAGGTCAATTCTGCCTATTTTTTGATCAGATCTGTTTGCCACGCCGGCATTTCCCGGTATTTCAAAAATAAAAAAACTTATCTTATTGACAACTGTCGATGCCAATAAGGGCATGCTCTCAGGCGGATTATTTCGACTCAATTTAGTCAATTTACAAAGAATTCCAAGAAAATTACTAAAAAAAGCTCCGCAAACCACTAAAATCATTGGATTTATATTTAAGTTGTGTTAAAAAAGCAGGAATTGAAGGCAAATAGCCGGAAATATGTGGATAACCTCACTGCTTGAGTCTATCCACAGCGGTAGAACCACTTTTTGTAGACAGTGATGGCGACAATACCAATAGGAGGGTAGTCGGCATGTACGTCACCGCAGAGCACCTGAGGGAACAGGTCATCCGACCTACACTCAAATACCTAGGAGTGTGGAGCACTGCCTCCGAAGAATTCCTCCTCGGCGCTGCCATCGGACCTCCCGAATTAGGTCTGTTTTCCCTGCAACGGGACGGTCTGGGTATTTTTCATATAACGTCGACACAACATCGAGATATCTGGGACAAGTACCTCGCGTTTAATCCGGATCTTGCGAGCCGGGTTCGAGGACTGGCCAGTCAAAGACAGTTTCTCAGTAACCCGGACGGTGAACTGCAGACCAATCTCAGCTATTGCACTGCCGTCGCCTGGTTGCTTCACCAGCGTTCTTCGCAATTATTGCCAGAACCGATCCCGGTCCAGGCACAAGCTTGACCTTCTGATCTTCTGCCTGTGCGGCGGGGAACCCTCTACTGTTAATTAGCGACTCGTTTTTAACTCTGCCATAAACTGCCTACCGGCAGTAAACAATTGCAGTTGGGTGAGATCTTCGGGGCGATCAATGTCGAACAATACATCCAACTCCTTCCATACAACACCGAGCTTGAGGCAATATTCCCGGCTCTGCTGCATCACTGCCGCCGTACCCCAGTCAATATCTGAGAAAACACCAGAAATCGATTTGTTCATGCCGACTAACACATATCCGCCGTCCTCAGCGGGGCCAAAAACTACCTCGCTATGGTCAAGTGCGGCATAGGCCTGCCCGAGGTAGTCTGCGGACAGGGCAACACAATCACTGCCGACGAGAACTACCTTTTCAGCATAGGACAGCCCAATGCTAATGGCGTCATTCATTCTGGAACCGAGGTCTCCCCCCCATTGCTGATGTACCTCAACGCCGACTTTCCTGAATTCATCAAAGAAGTGATTTCCGGAATCCCCAGCGACCCACACTTCCACGGCAGCCAAACCACTCTGATGAACTGTGGTAAAAACCTGACGCACGAGAAATTGGTGTAACTCAAGCGACTGTTCCGCGGTCAAATAGGGCTGCATGCGGGTTTTGACTTCGCCGAGCACCGGCTCTCGAGCAAACTGCAGTAACAAATGTTTAGCGTGGCTATCAGGCGGAGGGGCCATAATACATATCAGCCAGGCGGCGGGGAGAAACCCCCGACACATACAGTAAACGGAGATACCACATCATTAGCACGGTTCTGAAAAAACCCCATCGCTGCCAGCGTCGGGGGG
This sequence comes from uncultured Halieaceae bacterium, assembly GCA_938074045.1. Classification (GTDB taxonomy): domain Bacteria; phylum Pseudomonadota; class Gammaproteobacteria; order Pseudomonadales; family Halieaceae; genus CALJGI01. The sequence goes on along the minus strand of CALJGI010000025.1, from coordinate 95,159 downwards.
AGGTAGTCACCGGAAATCTTTCTATCTGGGGCCGGGTAACTCTCCGCAATCGCTTGCTGATCTCCACATCTTCCATCAATGGCAGGTCAGCAAAACCATTAAGTTGCTGAAACATGTTTCTTTCAACAAAAATAGCCTGGTCACCAGTGGCCACGGCTGACAGGAGAGAGCGAAGGTTCATTGCCGCTGCCAGCATGCGGAAACGCCAACTCGAATCCGTAAAGTTGACCGGGAAGAAGCCCCAGGCTGGAACGCGCGAGCGCAGTGTATCGATATACGGCAAAGCGGGGAGGGCCGTATCTGCGTGCAAAAAAATCAGCCACTCACCGCCAGCCTCCAGTGCTCCTGCATTCATCTGGGTCGCTCGACCAGAGGGACTGTGCAGTAGACGATCGCACAGTGACAAATCGACGCCCCCGCCTCCGTCTGCACTTCCCCCATCTACAACAATGATTTCTGCGTCCCTGCGCAGCGGTTGTAGCGACAATAGACATTCCATCAGAGCTGCTGCATCATTGAGAACCGGGATGATGATACTCCAGCGCATAGTCAATCGGTTCAGTCGCCCAACGCTCCACCACAACTGCTGCCCTGCCCAGCGGTACAACCATAACAGTGATCGCCCACTGCTATAGGCAATCCTTCGACGTTGTTCTGCTCGAGTAGATCACGCAGGCTGGTCAGCGGCTTATCCGCCAGTTGCATGGGCGTGGCCAACATTTGATTAAAGTCACAATCGTACAGGTTACCTTGCCAATCTACACTGATCAGCGTGCGACACATCACGCCGGATACATTATCTGCGCTGTAGCTGGTCCGTAACAGGTCCATATAATCATCGAAGTTTCCCTTCGCCAGCAATACAGCGCCAAACCGGGAGATTGGCATATTGGTTATCGTGAACAACTGGTTGAACACAATACCGAATCGCTCGCCCAACTCCCGATCATAATCTGCCTTTAGCATCTCCTGCGCGGGGGGTAGTACCGGACCCACCGGGTTGTATACGAGATTCAGCTGCAGCTCTGGCAATCTCCCGTAGCCGATATCGTTGAGGCGCTGCAGAACTTTAATGCTGTCTGAGTACGCCCCCTTGCCCCGCTGCTGCTCCACGTTTTCTTCCAGATAGCACGGTAAAGATGCCGTGATGATGACGCGATGCCGCGCGAGAAACTCAATAAGATCCTCCTGTCCCGGCTCCAGCGTCACCGTAAGATTGCAGCGATCAATGACGTTGACACCCCGCTTGCTTGCTTCTGTCACCAGGTATCGAAATTCAGGATTCATTTCCGGTGCACCACCGGTTAAGTCCAAAGTCCCGATATCGAATTTGTCGACCACCGCCAGGACCTGTTCTATTACGTCCCGGGTCATTAATTCCGTGCGCGTGGGACCCGCATTGACGTGACAATGCACGCAGCTCATGTTGCACAGATAACCCAGATTGACCTGCAATGTATCCAAAGCCGATCGCTCTAGCGGCGGAAAGTCAGTAGCAATCAACAGTGGACGCGTATCAAGCATGATCAGTTCTGGGACCGAGGTGGCAAAGAGAGCGACTATAGCAGACTGAACTGCGACTGACTCCATTCGGGGTAAGCCGGGGCATACCTTTCACAGGCTGGAAATCCCGCGAGGCAAAACGTACAATCCCGCCCTCTCCGCCCGTAGCTCAGCTGGATAGAGCAGCCGCCTCCTAAGCGGCAGGTCGGCCGTTCGAATCGGCCCGGGCGGACCACTTTTCAGGAAACCATCATCAAGCGTGTGGAGTGACCAGGTACTTCTCTCCGGTTTTCATCTCACGGTAATCGAGAACCGCCTCCCGGGTCAGCATATCCTCAAGATTAACCTTGGCCTTGTAGGAACTGGCAAAGGTGGTGGTAAGCCCATCCAGCACCCGCTGTCTCATCCGCAGCATGGTTTCCAGCCCTGCCTGCTGGAGAAACGGCGTGAGCAGCCACCCTGACAGCGTCCAACCAAAGCCATAGGCGGGGGTCAATATCGTCGGACCCAGATCGAGACGGCCATAGATATACATTTTCTTGAGCTGGCTGGAGCCATACCGGGAGTATTCCGTCATCTTGGCCGTTGCCACCTGCTCCATCGCCTTGAAGCAATCATCTGTTGCCCTGCCTCCACCAATTGGGTCGAAGCCACAAAAGGCATCGGTAGCATCGATAGCAGCGCGCAACTGGGCGACATAGTCATCAGCTGAGGAATTAATAATGTGTTGAGCACCAAGGCTTGAAAGCAACTCAACGTGTTCCGCACGACGCACGATGTTAACGAGCGGAAGATCATCTTCCTGACAGATTTTAATGAGCATCTGTCCGAGATTTGAAGCCGCCGCCGTGTGGAGTATCGCGCCCTGCCCCTCCATTTTCGCTGTTTCAATAAATCCCAGCGCCGTCATCGGATTTACAAAGGCTGACGCCCCATCTTCAGACGAGATATCTCCAAGGGGAAGGCACATGGCTGCGTCAGCTATACAGTACTGGGAGTAGGCATTACCCGGTACGCAGGCGACCCTCTGACCGATAAGAGCCTGAGCACTTTCATTTTCTCCGGCGGCAATTACGGTGCCGGCGCCTTCATTTCCTGCTGGCATTGGCTGGCCATGACGCCCTTTTTGGGCACTGTTGAAAGGCTCGGGCATATCAGCTACAAATTTACCGGGCGAGTACTCAGCGTTTTCCAAATCCGCCGCACTCGTTAAAATGGCCAGATCTGAAGGATTTATAGGGGCGGCTTCCATTTGTACGAGAACATGATTACCGGTGGGCGCGTCGAACTCTGACTGCACAACTTCCACTGTAAGCTTGCCGTCGGCAAGTGTGCTAATGATCTGATTTCCGGTAGTACTCATACTATTTCTCCAATATTGAACTCTGTTAGTTAGCTACCGCGGCTACATGCCGCCAGATACCGTCAGCACCTCTCCGGTCACCCAGGCGGCTGCGGGCGATGCCAGATAGACTGCGGCTGGCGCCAGGTCTTCTTCCATTCCAAGACGACCCATTGGAATCTGCAATTGCTTGGCGACAGCGGGCAGCATTTCCTCAGTAAGACCAATCGCCTCCATAAATACCTCGGTGGGCACCGGCCCCGGGGCAATTGCGTTACAACGTATCTTGGGTGCAAGTTCCTTGGCAAGCGATTTGGTCAGCGTATGAACACCACCTTTGGCTGCCGCGTAAGGTCCGTTCGCAGGCGAGGGATCAAACCCTTCAATAGATGAAATATTGATAATAGAAGATCCCTCCTCCATTCGTTTTGCAGCGGCGACAGCACCCGCCCAGACGGCCTTGAGGTTAAGGCCGCACTGAAAGTCCCATTGGTACTCCGGCAAGTCGATCAGCTTGTGCATAGTCCGGTCGTCGGCACCGCCGGCGTTATTCACCCAGATCGTCAACTTGCCCATCTGCGCCACTGTCTGTTCTGCCAGATTATCCACTTGTTCCATATCCATCATATCGGTCGTGATTGCCAATCCTCGGCGACCCAGCGCTCGAACCTCTTCCGCCACAGCTTCAATTTCATGGGTCCGGCGGGCGGCCAGCACCACATCAGCCCCAGCTTCTGCCATACCCAGCGCAATCGCGCGACCAATACCTCGACCACCCCCGGTTACCACCGCAACGTGACCATCCAGTCTGAACTTGTCCAACAATGCCATAACATGGCCCTCGAAAAATGAATCAGGGTATAGCACCCGTCGACAACTGACAATCTCGAATCCAATAGCCGCACAATTTGTGGGATACCGACTTTCATACCGGGTACAATTTCCTGCGATAGGCGCTGATTCAACAAGACTTACTCGATACCACATGACGCCACACTATGGGGACAAAGGAATGGAATACAGAAACCTGGGGCGTTCGGGCCTCAAACTATCAGAGCTGTCTTTCGGCTCCTGGGTAACGTTCAACAAACAAGTCGACGCTGGTCTGGCGGAGAAAATGTTTGGCACCTGCCTCGATGCCGGCGTGAACTTCTTCGATAACGCAGAGGGCTACGAGAGAGGTCAATCAGAAATAGTAATGGGAAAGGCCCTGCGGGCATTGAGTCGACCCCGGGACAGCTACTGCGTTTCTTCAAAAGTTTTTTTTGGCTCCCATGAAAACCCCAAACCCACGCAAATAGGCTTGAGTCGAAAGCATGTCACCGATGCCTGCCACGATGCCTTGAAACGACTGCAAGTTGACTATCTTGATTTGTTTTTCTGCCATCGCGCAGACCCGGAGACACCAATAGGTGAAACAGTGTGGGCCATGCACAATTTGATTACCCAGGGGAAAATCTTGTACTGGGGTACTTCAGAATGGAGTGCCGGGGAAATCACCGAGGCCTATGAATTCGCATTGGCAAACAATCTGACCCCACCCAGCATGGAGCAGCCCCAGTACAATCTTCTGGACAGAGAGAGGTTTGAGATCGAGTACGCGCCGCTGTACCAAAAGTACGGGCTGGGAACCACCACCTGGTCACCTCTGGCATCAGGAGCACTGACAGGGAAATATCTCACAGGAATCCCACAAGACTCCCGTGCGGCGCTGCCAGGTTACGAATGGCTGAAAAAACATATGGTGGAAAGCGATCGCGGTCAGGAGCGCATGGCCCGGGTCCGCACACTTCAACCGATCGCCGAGGAGCTGGGCGTAAGCCTCTCAAAGCTGGCGATAGCATGGTGCCTGCTAAATAAAAATGTATCTACCGTAATACTAGGCGCCTCGCGGCTGGAGCAACTGGAGGAAAACCTGGGCGCAAGGGAAGTGCTGCCGCTTTTAACGGAGGAGATTCAGCAGCGCTTACATAACAGTTAGATTGCCCTCCCCGGCTGTCGCGTGGGCTGTGCACGTTGCCTGGGGGTATCAAGCCATCAATGATGGTGCGATCTGAATCTGTTGACCGGCGTCTACAGCCAGTCCTGGAGCTTAGCTCCAATTTCTTCAGGCGTGACCGTCGGCGAAAAACGCGCCTGCACAACCCCCTCGCCATCAACCAGAAACTTGGTGAAATTCCAGGGGATTTCACTCTTGCCTTCCTCATCCGGAACAGCCGCGGTTAACAATTGATAGAGTTCACAGGCGCTTTCACCATTCACTTCCACCTTGCTGAATAATGGGAATGTCACGCCATACCGTTCGCGTGCAAATGCAAGAATCTCTGTGTCGCTACCAGGTTCCTGCGCTCCGAATTGATTGCAGGGAAAACCCAGTACGGTCAGAGCATCGTTTTCTTCATGTAGGGTACGCAGACCTGCGTACTGAGGGGTAAGGCCTCACTCACTGGCGACATTTACAATGAGACATATCTGTCCCATATATTGCTTGAAGGACACCGGCTCTCCCGTGATGCCATTCATTTCAATCTCGTGAAATTGGTTCATGGATCTACTCCCGGATTATTGTTTCAGCGCAAATTCTAGCAAATAAACCAACGGCTGCCGACCTCTCTCATACTAAGCCTGCACAACCACACGCGCTTCAAGAAGGGAGTTGATCTTGTTTTCGCATAGACCCAAATCTGTAAGTATCTCCACGGAGTGTTGACCGTGCTTTGGAGCACCGCGAAACTCCTCTGGCGGCGAATCGAGAAAACGTGCGGGATTGCGTGCCTGACGCAATTCACCCGCCTGCGGATGCGTCGATTGGACCAGTATTCCATTGGCTTCAGTCTGCGCATGTCGCACCATTTCGCGGCGACTCAAGACCGGAGCACAGGGCACATCAGCAGCGGTGAGCAACTCAACCCACTCGTCGGTACCACGTTCAGAGAGTGCCTGTTGAATCAGCTGTAAGCGCGCTTCTTTGTGCTCTTCCAGCCCAGCCGTATCTGCAAACCTTTTGTCTTCCAGCCACTCCGGTCGGTTTGCCACTTTGGCGAGGGCGACCCACTCCGTATGCCGCATGATAGCTACGCTGATATAACCATCTGCAGTTTCATAGACTAGATCAATAAAACTCTGCGCCACCTCGCGTTCCAGTTCGTCTCCAACAAAGGTATGACCACCCATATCAGAACTCCACAGAAATGCGATTACGGTATCAATCATTGACAGCTGAATATGTTGCCCCCGATTGGTCTTGTGGCGGGCAAGCAGGGCTGCGCACACGGCTTGCGCTGCCACATAGCCCGTCAGTTTGTCCGGGAGAATCGTACGCACGAGGCGCGGACGCTGCTCGTCAGATCCTGCCTGCACAGTTGTCAATCCAGACAAGGACTGTATAAGCGGATCAAATACGCGCCGCTGAGCGTAGGGTCCCTCGAACCCAAATCCAGCGATCGATAGATAAACCAGTTCCGGGTTAATCTCGGCAAGGGCACCATAACTGACACCCAAACGGTCAGCCACACCGGGACGGAAGTTCTGAACAAAGACATCGGCCGAACTGGCCAATGTATGGACCAACGCCACTCCCTGCTCCTGCTTAAGGTCTATGACAATAGATCGCTTGTTGCGGTTATTATTCAGAAAAGCCGCCGAAAACCCACCCCGGCGTGTGGCAACATGCCGCGTGAAATCACCTCCAGACGGTGTTTCTACTTTGATGACATCAGCGCCCTGATCCCCCAGCGTCATGGTGGCCAACGGTCCCGATATCATCGTAGTAAGATCTATGACTCGATAACCCTGCAGAGGACCGACCATCTTCACATTCCTATAGCAGGTTTTCCCAACCCATCCACGCCAGAAAGGCGACGTACAACCAGAGCAGGATTTTTCCGTTGTCCTTGGTCAATTCGAATCCACGTCGCGCGAGGGTCAGCACCGCAACAGTGGCGGCGACAAGAAACAACAGCATAGGAATAATGCGGTGATAGTCAAAACTGACCACGCCTACCACCAGCACGCCTGCTGGCAATACTACGAGCAAATCGAAGGTATTGCTGCCAAAGGCATTGGTCAGACTGGCAGTAGACAACTTGCGCTGTGCCGCTTTGATGCTGACGAATAAATCCGGAATACTCGTTGCTGCCGCAAGTATGGTAGCCCCCCAGAAATAGCTGGGCGTATCAAACATTTCCCCCAGGTTGATAACCATGCGAATCAGCAACTCAACACCCAGAGCCACGACAGCCATCGAAATAATCAGGCGAATCCAACTTGAAACCACGTTGCACTCATGTACTTCCGGCTCGTGATCCAGCACCTCATGGTATTGGATGAACATGTACAAAACATAAAAAGCCAGCGGCAGGAGCACCAGGGTATTGGTCAGGCTCCCCTCTGTATCTCGATCCGGCGTGGGGTGGTAAATAACGGCAAAGGATAACGTTACCATCACCACCAGTACGCTGATCAGATAGAACTGTGCCTCTCGAAAAATAACATTTCGATCAGCCTCTAGTGCGGTTTCGCGGAAGAAGACCGAGGCACCAGGAATAACCAGAATGTTGAATACCGCTGAACCAATAATGGTGGCGAGTCCCAACTCAAAATCCCCGTGCAAGCCCGTCGCCAGAACAATGGTTGCCAATTCGGGAAAACTGGAGCTGATAGCCATCACAGTCGAGCCCTTTACAGCATCAGGCATGCCATAGCACAACGCCAGGTTGTGACAGGCGTCCTCAAGCTGATCACAGGCTTTCCAGACCATTAGCGTAGCGATACAGATCACTACAAAGATATACAACAACTCCAGGACCACAGGCCGAACTCTTCTCAACGATGGATCAACAGTGACATGGTAACTCAAGAATTGTAGGTGGGCTTGTATTATTCAACGGCATAGAGAATCCGCAGATTAACCTTGTCCTGGGGACACACCGTCAGTTGATATCCATAGGTGATAGGCACTCGTCAATTGGCCGCATTTAGGTACAATGATGCCACCTATTCGAATTGCCGAAGCTTTGATGACCAACTCCTACACAAATGAAAACTTTGACCCCGCACAGGTGAACCAGAATCCCTATGAGCTACCACTGGAAAACCTGAACCCGGCCAACCCCTATCTCTTTGCTGCAGATGCTCACAAACCCTGGTTTAAGCGCCTTCGCGATGAGTCACCGGTTCACTTTGTGGAACAAAGTCCCTTCGGCCCGTTTTGGTCAGTGACGCGGTACGCTGACATAATGACGGTGGACACCAGTCATGATATCTACTCCTCTGAACCTTCCATCAACATAGGCGACCCACCGAATGGAGAGGCATTACCCATGTTCATCGCGATGGATCGACCAAAGCACGATGAACAGCGTTCCGTTGTAAACCCGGTGGTCGGCGCAGAAAATCTACGTAATTTTGAAGCGTTAATTCGATCCCGCACTCAGGGCGTTCTGGACGACCTGCCAATCGGGCAGGAAATCGACTGGGTGGATCGCGTATCTATCGAACTGACTACCCGCATGCTCGCTACTTTGTTCGACTTTCCATTCGAAGAGCGAAGATTGCTGACGCGCTGGTCTGATGTGGCTACCGCTGTCCCCGGCCTAGGTGTTGTGGACAGTGAAGAGCAGCGCCACACCGAACTGATGGAATGCCTCGACTATTTCACAAACCTTTGGAACGAGAGAGCAAAGCTACCCCCCAAAGCTGACTTCATTTCCATGATGGTGCACGGCGATGCCACCAAAAACATGGACGGAGCCGAATATCTCGGCAATCTGATGCTGCTGATTGTCGGCGGTAACGACACCACACGCAGCACCATGACTGGCAGCGTACTCGCGTTACACCAGTATCCGGATCAGTATGCCAAACTGGTTGCTGATCCCGCACTGATACCCAGCATGGTATCTGAAACTATCCGCTGGCAGACACCGCTTGCCCATATGCGACGCCTGGCCAAGCAGGACACTGAATTGGGTGGCAAGCAGATCAAGGTCGGCGAAAAAGTGGTGATGTGGTATGTCTCGGGAAATCGAGACGAACGTTTCTTTGAGAATCCAGATCAGTACATCATTGACCGTCCTGATGTGCGAAAACATTTGAGCTTTGGATTTGGCATACATCGCTGTATGGGCAATCGGCTAGCCGAAATGCAATTACGCATCCTCTGGGAAGAAATATTGAATCGGTACGGTAGAATCGAAGTTGTGGGTCAGCCTACCCGCGTAGCATCTACTTTCGTAAAAGGGTATATCGCGCTCCCGGTTAAGTTGCACCCTCTGAGCAAGTAAGACCGCGCCAAAAACCTGTCCGACCAAAGTTTACTTTTGGATGGGCCTGCGCTTTATATCTCAGGCTGCGCCTTGAAGCATTGATAAGTAGCTTTGTGGAGAAGCAGCATACAGCAAGTCGATATCGTTCTTGTCGGCAATTTTCTGGCATCGTTGAAGACCGTCGGTAAGACCATCCAAATACAGGGCAGCCGTTTCCTGATGAAACCCGGTAGACATAAACCAGGCGGGCGCCTTATTTGCAGCAGCGGCTCCTAAATTCCTTTCAAACACCTCTTCTAACTGCTCCGCTGAAGTATAGTCGGCCAGGCAGGCATTATTCGGCGCCTGCCAGATCTTGCCATCAGCCAAAGTTTGTACATAAGGCTGCGTGGTGTCCCCCACTTCCGGCCATAATTCCATCAACATGTCGAGCAAGGGAGAATTGTCCCAGCGCGGTGCAAGGAAACGTCTATTGGCGGCTGAGCAATCCAGCACAAACCCCGTCTCTATCAGAGCCTGGGTAACGGAAACTCCAGATAACCACGCACCAGAGCGAAACTCGGTGGCAGGGCAAAAGCCCTCTGCCGACAAAATCTCTCGACTCCTGTTGATGAGACGAACGATCTCACTGGTAGCGTAGTGATGCAACGGCACTTCGTGAGCCCAGTCGCCGTCCACCTCGCGCAGCGGCTCTTCCAGGCCGCGAATGTTGGGGCCGTTGCGCACCGCCACCCCCGATGCCTCAACCAGGCGCCTCCAGGGGTGTATATGCAATCCCTCCACATCGCCCGGCAGTACCACGCGTCGCGTCTCAAGGGTGACCGCCTGTGGGTCGCTATCGGGTCGAGTGTAATAAGCAGCATTGAGAAAATGTTGTAATGGAATGTGGGGATTCTTTTTTCGAAACTCCACCATATGTTCAATGCCGTCAGCCTCAATATTGCGACCCTCCCAGTCGACACTGACAACAATATAGAACTTCCCCCGATAAGCAGACTTCATTGATCAAGCCGCAGTGGTGTCAGCACCTCGTCGACATACAAACGCAGGCAGTCCCACGCGCGCTCAACGGGCACGCCGCCGGCGAGGGGATGCAGCACCGAGCTGTAATTGGGATTATCACGGAAGCGTTGGCGGCACTCATCGGGAGTCATTATCTCAAAACGCTTTTGCTCCCGCAGATCCTCAATGCTTGATACGTCTTGCTCCAATGGACGGTTTACACCATCAAGTTTCCAACTGGCATACTCCTGTAACTCATGCAGAAAATACGGCGCCAGTTCCTGCCAGGCTGCCTCCGGATCTGGATCAATGAAAATCATGGAGTTGGCCTGATCCGAATCACTGCCAAAACCGAGTACAAAACCCTTGGTGCCACGCCGTCTGCACTCTTCATGGTAGAAAGCTTCAAGTTCCGGCATTTTCATAGGTGGAAACAGCGGCAAACCAAACTTGGCCGCCCGGCGCGCAGCAACCTTACTCATGCCACCAATAAACATGGGCGGATGAGGCTGAGATACCGGTACCGGCGTCACCTGAATGATCTCCCCTTTATATTCGAAGGGTTCTCCACTCCAGGCTTTCAACAGCGTATCCAGCGTGGCATCCATCCGGGCACCACGGTCATCCCAACCTTTATCTACGGCGTGGTACTCAATAGGGCGATAACCTAGACCAGCAATAAAATTGAACCGACCGCCGCTCACAAGATCGAGGACGGCAATATCCTCCGCGAGACGCACGGGATCATAGAGTGTCACCAGCAGAGCTGTGACATTGATGGCAACGCGCTGTGTGCAACCCACCACCGCACCGGCCATGATCAAGGGCGCCGGCAACCACCCATTTTTTGCACAGTGGTGTTCCTCAAGCCCGACCACATCAAAACCATTGCCGTCGGCAAAGGCGGCCATTTTGATGGCCTGTTGATAGCGCTGAGACTCAATCGCGGAGTCCTCCCCCTGACCAGTCATATTGATACGCAGCGTGGAAGTTACCGTCATCAGTTATCTGCCTGCTCGCCTGAAATATCAGGATTCCAGCGTTGGAAAACAGCCATCAAAATCCGCTAAAGATACTGGCTGATATCCACTTCGTCGATCTGTGAAGGCATCAGATGTGCTTCAGCATATGACATATGTACTCCTGATTGCAGGAACAGCTTGAATAGCTCGGGATCCAGGTGTGCATCTTTCACCATGAATGACATGATGCGGATGCTTTCACTCAGCTTCTTGGGCGCTTTATAGGGACGATCCGCCGCAGTCAGTGCCTCGAACACATCGGCAATGGCCATAACCCGGGCCGGCACTGACATCTCATGTCCCATCAGCCGCTTCGGGTAACCGGTACCGTCCATACATTCATGGTGGCCTCCGGCAATTTCTGGAACTCTCTCCAGATGCCGCGGAAAGGGTAGGCTTTCCAACATAACTATGGTCTGGATAATATGATCATTGATCTTGAATCTTTCTTCTTCCGTGAGAGTGCCCTTGCGGATGGAGAGGTTATACAACTCACCTTTATTGAACCGATACTTTGGTACATCCATTTTAAAGCCATAAGGGTTATCTGGATCTAAGGAACACATATCACGCTCGTGTTCATGAAGGTGATCCTGCCGATCTGCCAGCAACAACTCTTCGCAGGGAAGCGGTCGTGCTGGCTCCAACTGCCGCCGCTTCAGTTCTTCATGCGCTATACCAATTCGATCGTCCAGGGTTCGCGTCCAGGTTGTCCCGGCTATCTGTTGCAACCGTTCGATGAGCTCGTCCGCCATGAATTCGCCGCCCACATTGCACTGGGCGACAAACGAATAATCATCATCGATCTCGGCCAACCTGGCTGCCAGCTCCTCGCGTAGTGTGGCCTCGTCTCCACCGGCGATGATCTGCTCCAGCGCTTCGATGGTTGCTTCACGTTTTACTACCTCGAAACGGGTACGCACTTCATGGATACGATCGGTGATGGTTTCGAGCTTGGTGGCCTTATCCACAACATATTCGGGCGTCGTTACCTTCCCGCAGTCATGCAACCAGGCCCCGATGTGCAGTTCATACCACTCCTCTTCTGTCAGGTCGAAATCAGCATAGGGTCCGTGCTCAGCATCGCATACGGCGCGGGTGAGCATCTCCGTCAATTCTGGTACACGCTGGCAGTGACCCCCGGTATAGGGTGATTTAGCATCCACCGCACCCGCCATCAGCTCGATAAAGGACTGCATCAAGTTCTTTTGTGCTTCCAGCAGAATGGCATTGTCCAGCGCAACAGCCGCCTGCGAGGCCAATGCTTCGATAAGCGGCACGACGTCGTCTGAAAAAGGTATCGGATCGTCGCTGCCAGGCGCTTGGCAGTTAAGCAACTGCAGCACCCCGATCACTTCATCCACGTTGTTCTTCAGGGGAACCGTGAGAAATGAGGTGGACCTATAGCCCGTTGCCTGGTCAAACCCCTTGGTCCCGGTAAAATCAAACTGATCAGAATTGTAGGCATCATCGATGCTGACGGTATTACCCGTCAGTGCCGCGTAACTGGCAATATTGGCTTCATTTGGAGAGCCATCATCTGCTACCAGGGAGACCGGGGGTAGCGTTATTTCCTCGCCGGTAGTCCCACCCTGTGCGATCCCCAGTGAATCTGTGCGCAGTATCTCGAATTTCAGATTGTTGTCATCCGTTCTGATGTATAGAGTTCCGCCATCAGCATGCCCAAGATCTTTCGCTTCCAACAGTATCCGCTCCATGAGTGTATTGGTGTCTTTCTCTGCTGACAGAGCAATCCCGATTTCTATTAATCGTTGAAATGAAGCCTGATCTGAGGACATTTTTTCTCCTTCACGGTGCCGACATCATCCTACCACTAACTTCTGTTCTTCTCACGCCATGACAGTATCTGACTGCCAGGTCAGCCGTGACCAAAACTTTTTGGCACGATCGTACAAATCATGGCCCCGGGCGGGTGGAGGGTGTAAAAACCATGTAATTTAAAGAGTCGCAGGTATAATAGCGCATCAATTTATGATCTGATCCAATTCAGAGGCGACAGATGAAAAAGCATCTCGCGATATCAAGAATGGCAATCCCCGCCACGGTGGTACTGGCTATCGGTTCCACGCCGGCGCTTGCCCAGCTCACCCTCGAGGAAGTGATCGTTACTGCGCAGAAACGCGATGAGAGCCTGCAGGATGTGCCAATATCAGTCGCCGCCTTCTCCGAGGAAATGCTCGATAACATGGTGGCTACTGATATAGCCGACGTTGCTGCCTTCACACCTAATGTCAGCATTGGAACTGGACAGGTCACCCAACCCAGTATCGACATTCGCGGCATTGGAACCTCGGACTTCGGGGTAGGACTAGATCCTGCCGTCGGTGTTTACATCGATGGTGTTTATATCGCTCGCAGTGGGGCCGCAATACTGTCTTTCAATGACCTGGAACGCGTGGAAATTCTCAACGGACCGCAGGGCACGTTATTCGGGCGCAACGCTGCAGCAGGTGCCGTGCAGTACATTACCCGAAAGCCAGAGAATGAGACCGAAGGTTGGGCCAAGCTGACGATTGGCAACTACGGCAAACAGCAACTGGAGGGTGTCTACAACAAGCCGTTCACTGACAATCTTTATTTCCGCGGTTCAGCGTTGGTCAATCAGCGGGACGGTTACATCAAGGACACCGGCGATGATCGCAACGACGAGGAAAGCTGGGGTGTCGTAGCAGCCTTGCGATGGTTGCCCACTGACAACCTGGATATCCTCTGGCGAATCGAATATGACGAAATTGATCAGACATCCCGCGCTGATTCCAGCGCCACACTGGGGCCACGGGATAACGGGGCTGATTTTGAGGAAATAGAGAACGACGGCGATACCCGCGAGTGGCGTGATCTCTTTGGCACTGCACTACACGTCAACTACGACATGGGTGATGTAAGCTTCACCTCGATCACCTCATACAGAACCTTCGAATCCTTCAATCGACGAGACAAGGATGGCAGTGCCAATCCACTGTATTTTTTCGATGACCTCAACTACGAAGACAACCGGGCATTCAGCCAGGAATGGCGATTTCAAACCTCGGGAGCTTCGGCCATGCAGTGGGTGGTCGGAGCCAACTATTTCTGGGAAAATGCCGAGCAGGTAGGGGGTGTTTATTTCACGCCGCAGTCAGCCGACAAACTTATATGGGATCTGGAGGTCGCACCGGCACTGGAGGATCTCGCCCTCTTTCTACCTTATGACGATGCCATCCTTCCCGGCGTGGAAGTGCCGCAGTTTCTGGCGGACCTGGGCGGACTGGATTCTACCACGCTATATCGTGGCGCTGGACTGGATTTTCTGATGAACAGTGCTCTGTCGCCGTTTGTCGACGTCGATCGCCCGGAGGGAACAACGGGTCGCGGATTGATAGCAAACGTTGATGAGTGGCTGGATTCTTTCGAAGTGGACGGCGAGTACCAGTCCTATGCGGTATTTGGCGATGTGTCTTATGACCTAAACGATCAATGGACGGTGACAGCTGGTCTGCGCTGGACCCAAGATGAGAAGGATTTTGGGCGATTGATCAGTTACAACGAATTTGGTCTGCCCCTGGCCTTCGCCGAAGAGACCATCGGCAAGGATGGCAACCCCGGCTGGTTTGATCAATCGGAAAAGTGGGATGAAATCACCGGTCGTTTCGTCGTCGATTACCACCTCAATGAAGATGTTCTTCTGTACGGCAGCTGGGCAACGGGCTACAAATCCGGCGGCTTTGATAGTGCAGGTGCCGACATCAATGCCGGTCCCTTGGAACCAGAAGACGTTGAAAACCTGGAATTTGGCATAAAATCTTCTTTTTTCGATAACCGGATCCGCCTGAATGCGGCATTCTTCGACTTTAAGTATAACAATCTTCAAAAGCAGATATTCATCGATGCAGAGTGCCGACCCACAGCCAATGTTGGTACCTATGGTTTCGTTGGCGACGACGTCGAAGGAGATGGTTTCGAGTTGGCCGTCACATTTTTGGCCACAGAAGGTCTGACCCTGGGGGGCAGCACAGGTGAGGTTAATGCTGAATATGTGGAAAGCACTCGACAGGAAGTTGTGAACGGAGTCTGTGAGACCCGTGATCGATCTGGAGATGATTTTTCCAATTCTCCGTCCAACTATAACCTCTTTGCGAACTATGACCTGCCCCTGGACAATGGAGCTGAACTACAGTTCAGCGCCAGCTACAGTTTTTCTGAAGGCGGTTCCCGCAGCAGCTGTCGCTACCAAAGTCCCGAAGGATACCTCTACAGTCTCAGCACTGATCCTGACACTGGAGTTTTGGAGGTCTCGGAACAGTCACGCAACGGACCAGTCCTTGCTCAGCCGCCCGTCAATAGCTGCCCCTCAAGTCCGGACCGCAAGCAGATGAGTATTCGTGCCAAGTACATGTCAGCAGATGGCAAGTGGGAAATAGCGCTTTGGGCAAAGAACCTGCTGACCGAAGACCCAACCGGCGATCCAGGTGGTTTGGGCAACTCGCTTCGCACCAAGTATTTCGACGGCTCACCCACCTATGGCAGCCCTCGGGAACCCGAATTTTATGGACTTGATGTGCGCTATCAGTTTTGAATGATTTAAGGCGAACGTGATCCAGATCAGTCCCGGCTGACTGCCAGGGGATTACTATGCACCCAAACCAGACATATGAGGTGGGTGCTATGGAACCGGTTTTTATATTCAGTGCGGCGATGGCGACGATTTCCCTCGGCGGGATTGCGGTTATTCTGTTGGGCATTGTTTTGGGTAAGATCAAAGTCTGACGCAATATTCTGGTCCGGGCGACACGGATCTGACACACATTCACGCAATAGCACTGGCACCGCTGCCGCCCCGCCAGAAGTGCAACAGTGCCCGGTCGGTATATTCGGACCGCTGGCGCTCTCCACGTCTTGACAGTGCAACCTCAAGGGTTATGCTCCTCTGCACCTTCATCAGGACAGATGATGCAGACGTGAACTACCGCGCCCAACTGATTGGTGCCTGGACACTCCGGCACTGGCACATGCAATACTCCAATCGCAGTGAGATATTATATCCCTTCGGAGAAAACCCCCAGGGCTTACTCATCTATTCTGATGACGGCTGGATGAATGCCTCCATTTGTCGTGCCGACCGTCAATTCCTGCCCGTCGATATCCACCCCAAGCATATGGCACCGGAACACCCCGCCGCCGCCTTTGCCAGCTTTTTTCAGTATGCGGGACCTTTCCGAGTTAACGGAGATACAGTCATACACAAAGTGAGCCTGTCGCTGAACCCCAATCTTGTGGGCACTCAGCAGGTTCGTCAAATGGAATTTTCTGAGGGATGCCTGCACCTCCGGGGGATCGAGGAGGCTAACAGTGAAACTCGTACCCATACATTGGAGTGGATTCGCGCCAGCACCGACTGAGTGCGCCGTGTATGCCGGGGAACTGATGCCACCGAAGAAAGATCAATTGTGAGCCAAGATCTTACTTCCGGACCCGTTGGCGGTCATTTGCGCCGCCAGGCTACCCCCATGGCACTGGGTTTGGTTGCACTTATTTCATTCGATGCGATCGATCTTTTCTTTGTATCACGGCTGGGGGATGCCCAGCTGGCAGCCATGAGTTTCTGCTTCCCAGCAATCTGGTTGTTAACCAGTTTCAATATAGGCTTTGAGGCTGGAGCCGCATCAACAATATCTCGCGCGATCGGTGAAGGGGACATAAACGCGGCACGTAGGCTCACCACGGACACAGCGCTGCTGGCAGGTGTGTGCTCTCTGCTGCTGGGGATGGCTGGGATAGCGACCATCGACCTGGTATTTCCACTACTGGGTGCTGACAGTTCACTCATGCCCTACATCCACGATTACTTGGGAATCTGGTACTGGGCGATGCCAATCGCCGCGATTTACTGGGTCTGTCTGGCTGCCATGCGAGCCAGGGGTAATACAGGTTTGGAAGCGCGTGTTCTTACCCTTGCTGCCGTTTTAAACGCTATCCTGGACCCCATTTTTATCTTCGGCCTGTTTGGATTCCCGCGCTTGGAAATGGCCGGTGCAGCACTCGCTACTTTAGTTTCCAACATCGTGGTCCTGACAGGGACTCTGCTTTACCTGCGCATTAAACTGGATGTCCTGGCGACTATGCGGGTTCCCTTTTCTCGCATTCTGGCTTCCTGGCGACGGGTGTTACATATCGGCATGCCGGCGACGATAACCAATACCATTGTGCCACTGAGTAATTCAGTAATGGTGACGCTGGTGGCCGGCCACGGCGCGGCGGCGGTGGCGGGACTTGGCGTGGCAATGCGTATTGAACCCATTGCACTGATCGTGTTCTACGCTTTATCCGCTGTCACCAGCCCGGTTATGGGTCAGAACTTTGGGGCCGGTCGATATCAACGTTTGCGAGAGGCACAGCGTTGGCTCGGTAAATCGGCCATATACTGGGGCGTGATCCTGGCGTTGGCATTTGGCGCACTGGCACAACCCTTGTCAGCTCTCTTTACCGAGCAGGCAGCGTCGCTCAGCGTGAGCGCAACCTACCTGCTAATTATGCCCCTCAGCTACGGCGGCTACGGCATGGTGATGTGCAGCTGTGCGGCATTCAATGGACTGGGCCAACCCGGCAAAGCGGTACTGTTGTCGGCGATGAGAGCAATTTTGATCCTGCTGCCCCTCGCACTGCTGGGTGAACATTTGTGCGGTCTGCCGGGTTTGTTTATCGGTGCGGCCTTCGCCAATCTTCTGGTAGGGTTATTCGGTTACCTTTGGCTGGGGTCAAACATTGGTCGTCTGCAGGCAGGTTGACACAGCTGACTCGCTTGCGGTACCGGGAAGCCCTCAGAGAATGTGACATATCAGGACGCAAGATCGAGCCCAGGTTACGCCTGGTAGAGGTTGTTGCAAGCTTCTGTCCATATCGAGCCTAACTTGCACTCCACAACTGGCGACTGGTGACTGGAAGATAATCCGCCCATCAATAGCAATTTAGCGCGCACTGTTTTACCAGCTAACCCCAGAGTTCAGGTTCCGGGGATGACATGATCGCGCCGCGGTACTCAATGCTAGGATGCTCGTCCTCATCCTGCCAAAGAGGACCATCGAGGTCCACATATTCACAGCCCTGCGCCACCAGAAAACCGGGTGCCATGGCCAGCGACGAGCCCAGCATATTGCCAACCATCGTGCCAAGGCCATGTTGCTGGCACCAGCGCTGCATAGCCAATGCTTCTGTCAGTCCGCCACACTTATCCAGTTTTATGTTCACGGTGGAGTAGTGATCGGCAACCTGCTCCAATTCGACCAGGGTTTGGCAGGATTCATCAGCACAAAGCGGTATGGGGTAGTTCAGTCCACCAAGACATGCGTCTCCTCCCCGCGGCAACGGTTGTTCCAGCAATGCCACGCGATTCCGAGCGAGGCTATCACCAATATCCATGAGTTGATCACTGGTCCAGGCCCCGTTGGCATCAATGAGAAGCGTGGCATCCGGTCGCGCAATTCGAATAGCATCTATAGATTCACCTATCGCCACCGCTCCCAACTTCAGCTTGAGCACTGGGTAATGTGCGCGCTCACTGGCTTCCCGTGCCATGGTTTCAGGATCGTCCAGCGCCACAGTGCAGGCTGTAGTCACAGCACCCACTTTAAGGTTCAGTAGCTCCCATACGCGCTTCCCTGACAACTTCGCCCGCAGGTCCCAAAGCGCACAATCCAGCGCATTGCGGGCACCGCCCGCGGGCAGCAAAGAGCACAGTGCCTCGCCATTCAGATTTGACTGCAATTCTGCACCCAGCGTCAGCAACTGGTCGATCATGCTCGCTGGTGTTTCACCCAGATAGTCCACACCCAGCGCCTCGCCGCGCCCGACGCACGTGCCCTCCTGAACCGTCACCTGAACGGTTTCGATATGAGATATTGATTCCTGTGACGTCACAAAGGGCGCGCAGAGCGGCCAACGCTTCAGGCGCTGATCAAGCTTCATTCGGGCTTGCCCACCACGAGCTTTTCAATCACTGGAAAGTGACCGCACGATGACCTCAAGGTCACCACACAACGGATCCACACAGGGAAGATTGAGCTCTTCCTCAATTTCTCTCAGACAGATTTCACGATGTGCGACGGAGAGCCCTGTCGTGTTGATGCATGCACCTACGAACCGGGTCATTGGATTGGTCAAACTGGCGGCGGCCAGATAAGCCCGTAGGCAGTCAGACAGCGATGGAATAGCATAGTCGACATACTCATCTATGTGCGTGCGACCGGCTGCATGGCAGAGCACCATGGCATCGGGCTGCGAGCCGTGTATCAGTCCCAATGTAACCGCTGCATAGGCTGGATGAAAAAGAGATCCCTGACCTTCAATAACATCCCAGTGCTCTGGTGAATTGTCCGGACTCAAACTCTCAGCAGCCCCGGAGAGGAAATCGGCTACCACTGCATCCAGTGGGATTCCCGCCCCTGCTATCATGATGCCAGTCTGACCGGTGGCCCTGAAGGTTGCGGAGAGCCCCTGCTCTACCATAGCTCGGTGTAGCGCGAGGGCGCTGTATTTTTTACCGACGCAGCAATCTGTGCCCACCATTAGCAGACGCTTTCCCGCGCGCGCACGACCACTGCCAACTGTGGTCTGCGAGGGTGGTATTCGCACATCGATCAATTGTCGACCACACCGAGCAGCGCACTCTCGCAATTCGGTGACCTGTTGCAGAGGAGTATGCAATCCACTGACCAGATCGAGGCCTGCCTCCAGTGCCTCTTTTAGACTGGCAATCCAGTGATCGGGAAGTAACCCGCCACTGGGTGCCACACCAATAACGAGACTCCGCGCCCCCTCCGCCCTGGCTAGCGCTGGATCGAGACTGGCTATCCCGATATCGACGCCACATCCGGGGAGAAACCACTGTCCAACACAATCTTCAGGACGCCATTGCAACAAACCCAGGGCTGTCTTGGCATCGAGAGCTGATCCCACATCACCCAGAAAGAGCAAGCAGGGTTTTTCGAACAGGGTATTCACGGTTGCCCCCGCCTGACAACGGTACCCGGGTAGACGCCGGTGGCGGCTTTTTGGTTGTATACCGATATGCCATTCACCCACACCGTTTCAATACCCACACTGGGAAGAGACGGGTTCTCCATAGTTGCATGATCCGCTACGGTCGCTGGATCGAACAAAACCAGGTCGGCCGGGGCACCCACGCGAATCACACCCCTCCCGGTCAGCCCCATATGCCGGGCGGACAAGCCAGTCATTTTGTGGACGGCGGCCGCCAACTCGATCACTCTCTGATCCCGGACGTAGCGTCCCAACACCCTGGGAAAACTCCCGGCACCCCGGGGGTGTTTATCATCAAGCGATCCATCGCTGCAGATATTGGTATGGGGCCAGCGTAGCAGGCCATGAATATCGCTCTCCGTCATACTCGCACCCAATATGACGTCGCTGTACCGCGCACCCTCACCCGCATATTGTCGCGACAGTGTCGCAAGCTCGATATAGGCATCGACCATTGAGATATCATTGGCAGCGGCGATATCCGCCAGGGTTTTACCAACCAGGGATGGATCGGCGTCATAGCGACTGATAATAAACCCGTCCCGAGGCAGCAATTGTTCAAGCGCAAAAGTGAACTCGTCGCGTTGCTTCAAATTCTTGGAGGGAATAACTACCATCATATTCGCCTGCCAGTATTCGTAGGGATACACATCGGCACTGATCTGAATGCCTTCGCGCCGTGCCGCGTCCAATCGCTCCAATACTCGATCATGCTTACCCCACAGATCGCGCAGTGCAAGTTTGAGATGAGAAATTTGCACTGGCATGCCGGTTGCCCGACCAATGGCGACCACCTCATCAATAGACTGCTCCAGCGCTCTGTCTTCACTGCGCATGTGACTTATGTAGCGGCCACCATCGGTTGCAGCGACCTGTGCCAGAGCGATTACTTCCTCGGTAGGCGCAGCAATGGCAGCCTCATACTCAAGCCCGGTGCTTAAACCGAGGGCACCGGCTCTCATATCGGCGGCCAACAGCTCTGCCATAGCTTGTCTTTCAGCTGGCTTAGCAGGCCTCAAGACATCGTCACCCAAAACTTCAGCGCGCAGCGAGTTGAATCCCGAGTACGCCGCTACATTCACCGCGACTCCCTTGTCTTCTATTGCCTTGAAAAAACCGGACAGTGGCAGCGGTGACTCACCATCCTGACCCACCACAACCGTGGTAATCCCCTGGCTAACCGCAGCCAGCGCCTCCGGCAATTGCATCAATTCTTCATCCGCGTGGCTGTGGGTATCGATAAAACCCGGCGCCAGGTACAAACCTTCACCCTCGATAACTCTCTCCCCAGCCAGAGGTTTCAGCGGACCAACTGCCGCAATTACGCCACTCTCTACTCTGACCGACCCCTGATAGGCTGGGGCACCAGTGCCATCAAGAATCCATACATTACGCACGATAAAACCTGAGGGTTCGTCCGGCACAATGGAACCACAAGACAACAGTAGGCACAGGAGGCAAGTATTGATACCGCATTTCATCATCATATGTTCCCAACAGTTCCTTTACTTAAGCAGGTCACTGATCTGCCTGATCTGAATGGCCTCAATCCCACCCCCGGCAAGTGCATCAGAAATAACCACAACCCTGTCCTCGCGCCTGAACTCATCCCGGCGCACCATAATGGCCGCCGCCTTTGCCAACGTTTTTTCCGGGTCGGAACTGAAGTTGATACGATAGCTCAGCACATTTCGATTCAGCACCAGTTGGCGGCGGGTTCGACTGTCATTGGTGAAAGCGCACACAATGGGGTGCTGTGGGTGGCAATTGGTCACCAGATTGGCCATTCGACCGCGGCGAGTAGGAATAATTATCGCCCTGGCTGATATCGACTCGGCGAGATTGACCGCAGCCAATGCCACCTGCTGTTTGTCGCTGTCCATGTGGAGCCTGTCTGTAAATCGAAGACCGCGGCTTTTTTCAATAGATCTGGATATCCGGTCCAGAATTTCGACGCACTTGGTAGGATGCGCTCCGATTGTAGTCTCACCCGACAACATAATGGCATCCACTTCTTCATAAACCGCATTGGCGACATCTGTAACCTCGGCACGCGTTGGGTTAGGGTTCTCAATCATCGATTCGAGCATATGCGTTGCGACAATGACCCTTTTCCCTTGCTCCGCACAGGTTCGTATGATTCGGCGCTGCACCCGTGGTAAATCCTCCAGCGGTATTTCCACACCCAGGTCACCTCGTGCCACCATAATCGCGTCAGCTTCCCGAACGATGTCGTCAAGATTCTTTATTGCCTCTTGGTCTTCCAGCTTGGCGATAACCTTGATTTTATCAGCCTTGTTTCCCAGCAGCGTTTTCAGTTCGAAAATATCACTGGGCTCTCGCACAAAAGACAGCGCAATAAAATCGACCTCCTGTTCCACTGCAAATGCGATATCCCGCCGGTCTTTTTCAGTAATCGCGGGAAGATTGACTCTGATACCCGGTAAATTTACATGGCGCTTGCTCTTTAGCATGCCACCATCTATCACCTTGCACTGCATCACCCGCTCTTCCTTGTTGAGTACCTCCAGATTGATGAGGCCATTATCCACCGTAATCATGTCACCTACGCTGACGTCGTGTATCAGGTCTTCATAATTGATATGGATGGAGGATGCTTCCACATCAGCTTCGCCACGAGCGACAACTGATATCGTGTCGCCCTGCTTCAGGTGCAGCTCGTTGATGACATCCCCGGTTCGAATTTCTGGACCCTGGGTATCCAACAGCACCGCTATCGGGTGCGCGCGTTTCTTGTTGAGTGTACGGATTGATTTAATCACGCGTGCATGGGACTCATGATCACCGTGCGACATATTCAATCGCACAACGTTCATACCAGCCACCGCCAGGGCCTCCAGACTATCGAAAGATTCTGTAGCAGGGCCAATAGTGCAGATGATTTTGGTTTTACGCATGCTCAATCCTGTGATGCGGTATTTTGTTTACTATAAAGAAGGGTAGCCGCCATTGTAATTGGTCTATCGCGACAGACACCACTCCAGATCGCCTGCGTGCGCCCACGAACTGCAGATCGACGCTCCCGGCATCCATGCCTCCCGATGCATACACTACCTCCCTGCATATAAAAAAGGCCCGGCAGTTGGACTGACGGGCCTTTTATTCGGGGTTACCCCCGGTAGAGCTAAATTTAACCGAACTGATTCATGGTGTTGTCCTTACCACCGGCTTTCAATGCCTGTTCACCAGAGAAGTACTCTTTGTGGTCATCACCAATGTTCGAGCCTGCCATATCCTGGTGCTTCACACAGGCAATCTTCTGTCGAATTTCCTGCCGTTGCACACCAGCCACGTAGGCCAACATACCTTCCTCGCCAAAGTATCCACGCGCCAGGTTATCCGTGGACAGTGCAGCCGTGTGATAGGTTGGCAAAGTGATAAGGTGATGGAATATACCGGCCTCACGAGCCGCGTCGGCCTGAAACGAACGAATCTTGTCATCGGCCGCCGTAGCCAGTTCAGTTTCATCGTAATCCTCACTCATCAAGGCATCCCGATCATAGGCACTCAAATCCCTGCCCTCTTCCTGCCAAATGTCGAACATCTGCTGTCGAAAATTCAGGGTCCAGTTAAAGGAGGGTGAGTTGTTGTACACCAGCTTGGCATCCGGCACGGTTTCGCGAATCTCGTTAACCATCTCCGCAATCTGTCCGACATGGGGCTTCTCGGTCTCAATCCACAACAGATCCGCACCCGACTGCAAGCTGGTGATGCAATCCAGTACCACCCGATCAACACCTGTTCCGGGCTTGAACCGGTACAGGCCGTTAGGCAGACGTACAGGCTTGACCAATTTGCCGTCCTGCTTGATCACCACATCACCTTCTTCGACATCGTCGGCACTTTCCACAGCCTGGGTTTCAAGGAAAGCATTGTATTTGTGAGCGAGGTCACCGGGATCCCGTGAAACCGGGATCTTTTGCGTCAACCCGGCTCCCAGGGAATCCGTGCGCGCCACGATGACGCCGTCTTCCACACCTAACTCCAGAAAGGCATAGCGCACAGCATTAATCTTTGCCAGAAAGTCTTCATGGGGCACAGTAACCTTACCATCCTGGTGGCCACACTGCTTGGCATCAGACACCTGATTTTCTATCTGAATCGCGCAAGCGCCCGCTTCAATCATCCTCTTGGCGAGCAGATAGGTAGCCTCCTCATTGCCAAATCCGGCGTCGATGTCGGCAATAATAGGCACTACATGGGTTTCGTGATTGTCGATGGCTTTCAGTACTGCGCGCTCGGCAACCTCATCCCCAGCTTCACGAGCGTCATCCAGTTCGTGAAACAGATGACCCAACTCACGGGCATCTGCCTGACGCAAAAACGTATAGAGTTCCTCGATCAGAGCAGGCACAGATGTTTTTTCGTGCATAGATTGATCTGGCAGGGGCCCAAACTCAGAACGTAATGCTGCAATCATCCAGCCGGACAAATACAGATACCGCTTGTTGGTACTGCCGTGATGCTTCTTGATGGCAATCATTTTCTGCTGACCGATGAAACCGTGCCAGCAACCCAGCGACTGCGTGTAACTGGACGTGTCAGCGTCGTACTCGGCCATATCCTGACGCATGATGCCAGCGGTGTAGCGAGCAATATCCAGGCCGGTACGAAAGCGATTCTGCGCCTTCATGCGGGCCGCATATTCAGGACTGATAGCCCGCCAACCACCGCCCTGACGATCGGTGAGCTTGGTCAGATCAGCAATATCCTGCGTGTAGTTTGACATTGTGGTTCCTCGATTGAGCGACTGGCGTCGCCACTCCAAATGTAAGAGGCGACCATAGTAATCAGCCGACCACCATAAAAGAAATAAATGCTACCTATGATTGGTATTCAGGCAGGAAATGTATAAGCCGCGGATCAGGCTGTCCAGTACGGTCTACTTTCCGGTAAATCGCGCCGATCTTTTTTCAATAAATGCGGCAATCCCCTCCCGGGAATCCGCACTTTCGAGGAGAACTTTCTGCCTTCTGGCCTCTGAGGAAATGGTAGCTTCATAGCTCTGCTGAAAACTGGCATGTAGTTGTTCCTTGGCATAACCCATCGCCAGCGGCGCTCGAACCGCAATGCTCTCAGCCCAAGCTTGAGTATCTGCCAACAAAAGGTCGTTGCCAGTCACCTTGTTAGTCAGTCCCCAATCAAGACAGGTTGCAGCATCCAGTTTGGTACCCTCAACAATCATTTGATAGGCTCGCTTATAGGATAGCTGGTGACCAAGCAGCCAATTGGCACCCCCATCGGGAATCAACCCTATCGGCAAAAACGCCTGGTAGATGTAAGCAGAATCCGCCATGATCGCGAGATCACATAGCAGAGCGTAAGCGCTGCCGATACCCGCCGCCGCGCCATTGACAGCAGCAATATAGGGTTTGGAACTATTCTTGATCAGTTTCAGTGCTTCACCATGATCAAACTCCAGGTGATCAATAACCGACTTGTTGGCCTGATCTTTATCGGTCAGATCAGCCCCGGCGCAAAAATTCCGCCCATTCCCCGTTAAAACGATCACGCGTACCCCGTCATCATCGTTTGCCTGACCAAAGGCAATTCGTAGTTCGCCGCACATTTCCACAGTCATGGCATTGCTGCTACCGGGGCGGTTGAGTGCAACCGTAGCCACTCGGTTGGTGACGATGTACTCAATGGTCTTGAATGCATTGGACATGTGAGAATCTCCCCGGTAGGTCAGATCTGTGAAAAGTATGTTGGGCAGTCTGCTAAGGCTGGCCAGGGCAGAGGCTGTGCCGAATGAAAACCTGGCTAGCGAGGAAAACTCAGTAAGGACAGAAACTCGCTGCGGGTAGGCTGATTGCTGCGGAAGGTTCCCAACATGGCGGAGGTTTTCATAAGCGAGTTCTGCTTCTCCACACCACGCATCATCATGCACATGTGCTGCGCCTCAATGATAACACCCACACCTTCTGCTTGCGTGACATCCATAACCGTTTCGGCTATCTGAGAGGTCAGCTGCTCCTGAATCTGTAGGCGTCGGGCATACATATCAACCAGCCGCGCCAGCTTGGACAGCCCCAGAACTTGTCCTGTGGGTATGTAGGCCACATGACACTTGCCTATAAAGGGCAGCATATGATGCTCGCACAGTGAATAGAGCTCGATATCCTGGACCACAACCATTTCATTGGAATCAGAATGAAACAACGCGCCGTTAACCAACTCTTCAACCGTTTGCTGATAGCCCCGTGTGAGAAACTGCATCGCCGCAGCCGCTCGTTTAGGTGTATCGCGTAAGCCATCCCGGGACAAATCCTCGCCACACCCTTCAATAATTTTTGCAAAAGCGTCTTCCACTATGCATTCCATCTCAACATTTCAACGGGCAGCGATAGTAGCAACCCGTGCAGGAGGGTGCAATCCGGGCCACGTATGAGCAGAGCGGCTAAAAATGCTATCTTGTGCCTCCAGTCGAGGCAAACCTTTACATGGCCAACACGGAAAATTTCGGCAATCCGCTGATGCCGCTGTATATCAGTATGCTCTTCATGGGCATGGGGCATTCCATCGTGTTCGCGGTGATGCCGATGCTGGGACGAGAACTGCAACTGGACCAACTGGTTTTTCATTTGCCAGGAACCGATTGGCAATGGCAGCCCGAAGAAATGGCAATTACCATCCTGGGTTCTCTGTCAGCGTTGACCTTCTTCTTTGCCTCACCCTGGTGGGGACGCCGCAGCGATAGAGTCGGCCGCAAGCGCACCATGCTGCAAGGTATGACGGGATACTGCGCCGGTGCAGTACTGTTCTGCATGCTGGCCTGGGCGGGTCTCGAGGGCATCGTCAGCGGCTTTTTGCTATTTGCACTCATGATAATTGCCCGGACTGCACACGTGTGGATCATGGCGGCTGTACAGCCGGCGGCCACCGCTTATGTGATCGACCGCACCACACCGGGCACACGTATCAAGCAGATGAGCAGAATGACTGCTGCTAACCAATTGGGAACCATGTTGGGACCCGGCCTGGCCTGGTTTGCTGCCGTCAGTTTTCTGGCACCCCTGGTCATGCAAGCTGCGCTGGTGGGAGTCGGCGCCTGGTTGTTATACAAAAACCTGCCCGAGAGTGACGGTCACAGGGCAACTCCGGTCTCACAGGTGCATCTACGAGTCACCGATCGTCGTTTCCGTCAATTTCTTCTGTTGAATGTATCCTTGTTTACGCTGATTGGCATGGTCCAGCAAACCATGGGCTTTTACTTCCAGGACTTGTTGCAGGTGACACGCGTCGAGGCAGCACAAAAGTATTCCATCGCTATGATTGGCTCAGCACTGGCCTCCCTGGTTGTGCAATTGGCCATCGTCCAACACTACAAAAGCAGTCCCAGCAAACTCCTGCGTCTGGGATTACCGATTTGCGTACTCGGCTTTGCTACCCTGACCTATGCCACCGGAATCTGGTCGTTATATCTGGGGATGGCACTGGTGGGATTCGGCATGGGACTGGCCGGCCCCGGCATCGGGGTCAGTGCTACCTTTGCGGTGGAAGATCACGAGCAGGGAGGACTCGCAGGCCTGATGGCTTCATTTGCGGGGCTTGGTTTCGTGCTGGGCCCACTGCTGGGGGGCTATCTCTACAGATTTGACATGAGTTACCCTACTACCTTTGCCGCAGCCCTGGTCATCCCCTTGCTAGCGATCAGCTGGCGGATCAAAGTGTAATCCAGGCTGGGGATAGCAGAACTGGCAACCAACACCAACCCTAAGTTACTAGTTAAGGAGAGCCTTTGTGAATTCAGTGGATCAGCGTGCAGCGGCACGCGATAGCTTCGTGATGATATTCCTCAAGCATATGTTGATCGTACTGGGAGCTTTCAGCCTCTGGGCCGCCGCAGACAGCTGGCAACACACCAGCAGTTTACCACTGGCCGCGGCGCTGTCTGTGCTGAACGGTCTGGTCGCGGGAGCGTTGCTTGCCACAGTTGTACATGAATGGTCACATCTCGCCGCCGCCTGGGCGTTCGCCTCAAGGTTTACCTTCACTCCCGATCGTGGGTTGTTCGTTTTCAATTTTGACCTTGAACACAACAGCAACAGGCAGTTTCTGGCCATGAGTCTGGGTGGAAACATCGGCGGTTGGCTGTTGGTGTTTGCGCTGCCACAGTTACTACCGCTGGATGACCCGGGTGCACGTATGCTCCACGGCGGGATGATTGCGGCGGCCATATTTGCCGCCGCAATAGAAGTTCCGGTCATTCAAGGTGTGAGAGCCGGCCAATCGCCGGCGGAGGCTCTGGGAGGAATAACCAGAGAAAAGTTATATCGTGCCGGGACCGTTGGCATCGGCACGGGGCTTGCCTACTGGTTATTGTTTACCCTGTA
Source organism: uncultured Halieaceae bacterium (assembly GCA_938074045.1). Taxonomy (GTDB): domain Bacteria; phylum Pseudomonadota; class Gammaproteobacteria; order Pseudomonadales; family Halieaceae; genus CALJGI01. Next base: position 66,631 of record CALJGI010000025.1, on the reverse strand, counting down.
GAAGAACTCAGATTCGCTCAATGATGATCGCCGGCGCCATACCACCCGCGGCACACATGGTGACCAGACCGCGCTGCAAATCGCGACGCTCGAGCTCATCCAGAATGGTACCCACAAGAACTGATCCCGTGGCACCGATGGGATGGCCCAGGGCCATTGCTCCACCGTTGACATTTACCTTGTCTCGATCGAGATTCAGGTCACGAATAAACTTCTCTGCCACAACAGAAAACGCTTCATTAATCTCAAACAAATCAATATCGTCTACCGTCAGCCCAGCCTTGGCCAGCACCTTCTTGGCAGCGGGCACCGGTGCATTCAGCATCAATGTCGGAGAATCCCCCATGTTAGCCATGGCCACTACCCGAGCGCGGGGCTTTAAACCGTTTGCCCTGGCGTAATCAGGGGATGCCAGCAACACAGCGGCAGCACCATCCACAACGCCGGAGGAATTACCGGCGTGGTGCACGTGATTGATCTTCAAATCCGGATATACCTGCTGGATCAAGCTGCGAAATGTGGTTCCATCCTCCGTCAACGGATAGTCGGCAAGGGCTTCAAAGGATGGCTTGAGCTCTGACAGACCTTCGAAGGTCGTTTGTGGGCGCGGGAACTCCTCGTGATCCAGCGCTACACTGCCGTCTTCTTTGTACACAGTAATCAAACTACGATCAAAATGGCCGTTGCGGATCGCTATATCCGCGCGCCGCTGAGACTCCGCCGCCAATTGATCGACCGCTTCACGGGAAATTCCCTCAAGGGTGGCAATGGCGTCGGCACAAACTCCCTGATGAGGTTGCGGATGCACCGAACGCAGCCGCAGATTGTCCGAATCTATAAACGGAGACATATTGCCACCCTCTCCGAAGGTAGACATCATCTCTGCGCCCCCGCCAATACAAAGGTCTTCCATGCCAGACATGATATTTGCGGCGGCTATATTGATGGAGGTAATACCAGAGCCGCAGAAACGATCCAGGGTGACACCGCTGGAACGTACATCGTAACCGGCATCCAATGCAGCCATGCGGCCTAGATCGCCTCCCTGGCGACCGCGTTGTTGGCTGGTCCCAAATATGATGTCATCAACTTCAGCCGTATTGATATCGTTGCGTTCGGCAATAGCCTTCAGGACGGCCGCTCCCAGATGTTGGGGATGTTCGTCGGCGAGAGCACCCTTTCCCTTCTTACCAATCCCTCGAGGGGTCCTGCAGGCATCAATAATCCACGCTTCCGACATATTTCATACTCCTACTTAAGTAGCGCTCTCCCGGGCTCTGATACTCCGGTACTGGCTTTATTCTGCGCTGTTTTACCCGGAGGCGCGCAAGTTGGGTTCATTTCCGAGAATCAAAGTATCACCTCAATCCTGCGCAGCCGCAATGACCAGAATGGTCACCTCAATAAGCCCGATAGCTCAAACTGACACCGCTTTATCGCAGTGACCCTTCGTCACAACCCATATTCAGCGCGCATTCAGTTTCAGTCAGGGACAATCAGGATTACCTAGAGTCAGGAGATACCAGCTCCATGTTTAAATTCAAGCGCTGCATGACCGCTGTTCTGTTCATAACGCTGGTGGCGTCTTTTCCACTGTTGTTTCCAGCCATGTCAATGACCGGCGGGGAGCTGGGCAGAAGCGTCAACAACCGCGATCAGACCATCACCCGTGTCGCCGTCCATTCCGGCGAATTCAAACGCGTCGGGCGCGAAACATTCAGCATCTAGCACTTCCCTACCGCCGCCTAACCTTTATATGCAGTGCCCATTGGCTGTGTCTTCGTAGACTTCCAGTGTAAGTTGTCGCATCATATGCGCCGCTTGGCACAAGCAGGAGGCGGCATCTATGGAAAATTCCACCCCATACCAGCTACTCGGCCCAGAGGGAATCCGACGCCTGGCAGATGAGTTTTACAACGCCATGGACGAGCTTCCCCAGGCCGCTACAGTAAGAGCCATGCATGCCCGAAATCTGGACGAAATCAAAGACAAACTGTACGAGTATCTCTCTGGCTGGATGGGTGGCCCACCTCTATATTCGGATAAGACCGGCACCGTCTGCCTGACTGAGCCCCACGCACCCTATTGGATCGGCCCCGAAGAGAGGGATCAATGGCTGCTCTGCATGGAAACCGCCCTCGACCGCATCGAGGCCAGTGATAATTTGCGTGCCATGCTGAAAACGCCACTATTCCGCATCGCCGATACGGTTCGCAATCGTGACGAATCAACACCCAGAACCAACGATCCCGACGTCATTGCCATCGGGTGATCTCACCAAACCATCGAAGACGAAGACCCTGCTTATGAGTAACACTGTCCACACCTTTGACGAAGCCAAACTCTGCGCCTATCTGGAAAGCAATATGCCGGGCTTCAAAGGCCCGATCAAAACCAGCAAATTCGCTGACGGCCAATCCAACCCGACCTTTTTGGTGGAGTCGCCACAGGGTCGTCATGTACTGCGCCGCAAGCCACCGGGAGAATTGTTGAAATCAGCGCATGCCGTTGATCGTGAATTCCGGGTTTTGAGTGCACTGGCGAACACAGATGTACCCGTGGCAAAGACCGCCATTCTGTGTGAAGACGAAACCATTATCGGCAGTATGTTCTACATCATGGAGTATCTGGAGGGGCGCGTGTTGTGGGACAGCAGTCTGGCAGACCTGTCATCCACCGAGCGCGCTGCTACCTACGCTGAGATGTGCCGGGTTCTGACTTGCCTGCACAGTGTTGACGTCGAGGCTGCAGGACTTTCTGATTTTGGTAAGCCGGGTAACTATTACGCGCGCCAAATAGCACGCTGGGGCGGGCAATATCGCGCGTCTGAAACAGAAACCATACCCGCCATGGACGCGCTTCTCGAGTGGTTGCCAGAGAATGTCCCCGCTGATGACGGCAAGCTGACGCTGGTCCACGGCGACTATCGCATGGACAACCTGATGTTCCATGCATCCAAGCCCAGAATCATCGGTGTACTTGACTGGGAGCTATCCACACTGGGTCACCCGCTTGCAGATTTGTCCTATCAGTGTATGCAATTGCGACTGCCGGTTGAGCAAGGAGGCCTGGCTGGCCTCAACCTCAAAGAGCTGGGTATTCCCACCGAGGAAGAATACGTAGAGCAATACTGCAAGCACATGGATCTGCCGTCGATTGAAAACTGGAATTTTTACGTGATTTTCTGTTTCTTTCGCCTGGCGGCCATTCTGCAGGGCGTAAAGAAGCGCGCACTGGACGGCAATGCGAGTAGCGACGCTGCTCTAGAGCGCAGCCGGAACGTCGCTCCACTGGCTGAGTACGGCTACGCATTGCTTTGAACCACAACCCGTCACTTCGGGTTGTGCTCATTCAGACTACGAGCCCTGTGGTGACAGTATCAGGCTATAGATCGATCCTCTATCAGCAGTTGTGCCAGTTGCTCGCGCTGGTAAGCACCGTCTCCCAACCACATCTCGCTGTGCTTTTGTCGTTTGAAGTACAGATGCACATAGCATTCCCAGGTGAACCCGATGCCGCCGTGGTACTGAACGGAACGACTGCAACCGTAAGCAGCGGCATCGCAGGCAGCAGACTGGGCCATTAACGCAAACTGCAGCGCGTTTTCGGGCTCCGTATCCAGAGCACAAGCGGCGTTGTAGACCAAAGATTTGGCATGATCAATCATGATCATCAAATCCACCAAAGGGTGTTTAACGGCCTGGAAAAAGCCCAGTGAATGCCCAAACTGCTCACGGGTACCCGCATACTCCACCGTTGTCTGTAACTGCCACTCAGCAGCACCAACCATATCCGCAGCCAACAACATCAGTAGTGCGGGGCGCGCCGAGTCCAACACCTCCTGTCCCGTTCCCTGCGCTGACAACTCCACCGCCGATACATCACTGAAACTGACGCGGGCCTGATCCCGGGTCAGGTCAACAATGGCGTCGCAGGCAATCGCAACGCCAGCGGCGCCTTTGCTGACCCAATAGAGACCAATGCCATTCGGACCGCGCGCCGACACAATAAAACTGTCAGACCGATTAGCATCCTGCACGAAGCAGGCTGTGCCATTAAGGCTGCCATCCGCATAACTTACATCTGTGTCGGCCGCGTTCCATGACCCATATTGATCAGTCATCGCCAGCGTGATCGCATGCCCTTCGATAATGGCTTCAAACGCAGCCACAGCACCTTCTCCATTGCAGTGCGCCAATACATAGGTCGAACACAACGTAGATAAAAGAGGTCCTGGGAAGGCTGCTCGTCCAGCCTGCTCCATCAGTCCGGCGACGCCCACTGCAGGCATACCCAAACCACCGGCGTCTTCAGGGACCGCCAATTGCGTCCAGCCCAGTTCAACCATCTCGCGCCACTGTGCCTCAGCCCAGGGGGAATGTTTGTCCCGGTGGGGATCTGGATTATCTGCTACCAATTTATGCAATTGGTCTACTGGTAGTTGTTCAGCAAAATAACGCGCAGCGGCGTCTGCCAGCATCTGCTCTTCTTCGCCAAATCCAAAATTATTCGGTTGCGACATATCAGTCTCCTACTTCGACTTGGCCAGGCCAAGCACGCGCTCGCCAAGGATATTGCGTTGCACTTCACTGGTACCAGCCGCGATGGTCATACCAAAAGAGTTCATATATGACAGCGGCCACTTCCCACTTTCAGGGGCGTTCTCATCCGCGAGATATAGGCTGCTGGCCATACCCTCTATCTCCAGGGCGAGGGCTGCGCTCTCCTGCTGAATCTCGGTCATCAACAACTTCCCCTGCAAAGGGATGCGCATGGGGTGATCAGTCAGTGCTTGCACCTGGGCTCGACGCTGGCTCTGCCGCAGGCCTTCCTGCCGTATGAAAAGCGACATGAGCTTATCCCGAATAACCGGATCCTCGGAGGCCAGTTTGCCGTTGCGATGCGCTTTGGTGGCCAGAGCAATAAGCGCAGAGGCCATGGCAGCCCGTGATGTGGATTCGCCCTTGGTATTGCGCATACCACCGGCTGTTGGTGTCACCAGCGTCCCCGCTCCCCGTTCATGCAACAGCGTGGTCATGGCCACCTGCCAGCCCTTGCCCACATCATCCAGTCGGTATCGGTCATGCACCACAAGATGTTCGAAAATGACTTCGTTAAAACCGGTCTCCCCCGTTATTTTAATCAGCGGACGTACCGTCACACCATTGCCAAGCGCTGAGCGAATGGGAACGACGAAATAAGTGAGACCATTGTACTTATCGCTTTTGTCGGTCCTTAACAGCAGTATCATCCATTCGGCAAAGTGAGCCAATGAGGTCCACACCTTGTGCCCATTTATCACCCAGTTATCGCCATCACGTTCGGCAAATGTCTGCACACTCGCCAGGTCGGAACCCGCACCCGGCTCACTGAAACCCTGACACCATATATCCTCGCCTGACAGTAATCCGGGGAGTAGTTCGCGCTTCAATTCCTCACTGCCATGATGGAACACGGTCGGAGCTGCCATACCCAGACCAATGACATTGGGGAAAAACGGCGTACCGTGGGCGTGCATCTCCTGATTGGCAATCCGCTGGCAATCGTTGCGGCCACCACCACCGCAGTCCTCTGGATAATCCGCTCCCACCAGACCGGCCTCATGGGCGGCCTTCTGCCAGGGCCGCAGATAATCCATCTGCTCAGTTGTCATGATTTCCAGCGGCGTCTGCGGGAGACGTACCTGCGGGGGCTCGGGAGCGTTTGCATTCAACCAATCACGGCAATACTGCCGAAAATCGGCCTGTTCCTGGGTATCTTTACGGGCGTCGTTCACAGGGAAGCTCCAATCGTCTCGAAAAATAAGGCCACCAGACTAGCCAACCTGCAGCTACCTGGCAAGCGGGACCAGCACAGTCAGAATATTTGAATCCAATTATCGGTTTTTCCTTGAATTCTGCGTTTAACCCCGGCAATGTCCCCGCGAACGATAATCGGTGGTAACCCCGTTCCGTCGTCCCTACTCTCATGCGCGGATTGCCGAAAGTATGCTAACACCCAAAGTTCAGTTCACCCCCGTTAACGATATCGATATGGCGTACTACGAATGGGGTAAGCGGCAACCCGGCGCACCAAGCCTGTTGTTTGTGCACGCCACAGGCTTTCACGGGCGGGTGTGGGACAGTATTGTCGAACAGTTTCCCGATTATCACTGCGTAAGTATCGATCAGCGCTGCCATGGATACTCAAGCGCACCCGCTATCAACCACTGGAAAATTCTGGGCGAGGATCTCCTGCAGTTCGCACATAATCTGAATCTTTCCAATGTCCTGGGTATTGGCCACTCACTGGGTGGTCATACCATTCTCGACGCCGCCGCTTTGGGTGAATTCTGTGCTGCACTGTTATTGCTGGATCCGGTTATTTTTGAACCGGAAGCTTACCGCCCAGGTGGAGAACAGAGTGACCTATCTGGAGTAACGGACCATCCCGTTGCGCGTCGTAAGGACACGTTTTCTTCCGTAAATGAATTCGCCGAGCGATTGGCAAACAAAAGCTCCTTTCCAAAGTTTACGCCGCGCGCCTTTGCGGATTACTGCGAACACGCTTTGGTGCAGAAGGATGATGGTCTTTACCATCTGGCCTGCCCACCAATGAGCGAAGCGTGCTTTTACCTGACCTCACACAGCAACGCCAGAATCCACGATCATATCCGCAGCCTGGAGGTACCGACACTGGTGGTACGTGCGCAACGCGCTGACCGGGAGTCGGCAATGGATTTCGGCAATTCACCGACCTGGCCAGAATTGGCTGACAGGCTACCCAATGGCAGGGATCTGCACTGGGCAAATTGCAGCCATTTTATTCCAATGGAAAGACCTGGGGACGTGGCACGACTGCTCCGGGATCAACTGGAAACTATTGGCAGCCCAGTCTAGTCATCAAGCACAGAAAGCCTCGCCTGCTGCGATCCGCTCCCCGAGTTCCGCCAACATCGAGCTTGAGCTTCCGAGCATCAATTCATTTTGTCGCGCCCATAAACAATATCGCCATAGGGGGTAGTCACGGTCAATTCCCATGCCGCCATGCATATGTTGTGACGCATAGCTGACGCGGTGGCCAACGTCTCCCGCCCAGATTTTGGCGATGGCCACTTCAATGGAAGCTTCGGAATCGGAAGATAGAAGACTTACCGCCTGATAGGTAGTCAAACGCAAACATTCCACATCAATAAAACAGTTGGCAGCCCTATGCCCCACCGCCTGAAAAGTAGCCACCGGCACGCCAAACTGTTGTCGCTCGCTGGTATAGGAGGCCGTCATCCTCATACTCTGATCAACGACACCGGTCTGATGAGCGCAAGTCGCAGCGATGGTGCGCTGCGCTATCCACTGCATGACCCTGGCACCCTCAGAAGGCCCGGCGAGAATGCGGTCTGCAGGAACAAACACGCCATCCATATCCATACGATACTGGGGCTCGTAGGTCGAAACCCGTAAAGGAGAACAGATACATGCATCACTCTCTTTGCCCACAAGACAGACAATCACACCGCCTGTCGTTTGGGCGGCCACCAGCACATAGTCTGCCTGTGTGGCGAATGGCACACAGGTGACACTGCCGAATAGCCGGTAATCTGCATCCCCGGTTGGTTCGGCACGAGTGGAGGGTGCCGCGGGGTTTTCGTTGCCCGGCTCCATCAAGGCCGCCGTCAGTATCAGCTCTCCCGAAGCCACGCCAGGCAACAATCTCTCGCACAAGGCCTGCGAGCCAAACTCCTGTAAAGGCAGTGCCGAGGAAACCAGGCAGGAAAGCAGTGGTGCGGGGGCAATAGTGCGACCAGCCTCTTCAAGCAACAGGGCCAGCTCGGTAAACCCGAAGCCCATGCCACCCCATTTTTCATCTATCGCGACTCCCAACAACCCTGCCGTCGCCAATTGAGCCCACAGGTCACGATCAAACCTTTCCTCGCTGTATTCGTCAAAACGGCTGAGATTTTCAGCGGTGACCAGTTCTGTCAGCATCTTTCTGGACAGTTCCCGGACCTCGTTCTGTGCCTCATTGAAGCCAAATTCCATGATAATTCCCCTGGGTCAATACCCGGTTTCAAGTAGACTCAACGAGCCGCGCGAGGCATCCATAGCCCGGCAGCGGCAATAATATCGCGCTGTATTTCGTTGGTACCTCCACCAAAGGTAATGATCGAAGCAGTTCTAAACAGACTCTCAATTCGACCATTGAGTACAGAGTCTTTCGCCGAGAGGCTGTTAATCGTCGAAGCCTGCCCTATTACTTCTCCCAGCAGGCGATAGGCCTCGATAAAATACTCAGAGCCATAGACCTTGGCAGCAGAGGCATCTGCCATATCCAGGCTGCCCTCCGTCATGGCCCAAGCCTGCTTGTAACACAGTAGCTTGAGGGCTTCCAATCCAGTGCGTACCTTGGCCAGATTCATTCTCACCCAGGGTTGCTCAATCAAGGTTGTGCCATCTCGATCACAAGTGGACTGTTGCGCCCAGCGAGTCACCTCATTAAACAACTGGCTAGTGGGACCGACGTTCACCAGACTGAGTCTTTCCCGGTTAAGTTGTCCGGTGATCAATTTCCAACCCTGATTCAATTCACCCACCAGGTGTTTTTCGCTCAAACGGATATTGTCATAGTAGGTAGCGTTTGTTCGTACACCACCCAGTGTGTGAACCGGTGTGGCACTCCAGCCAGGATCTGAATTCGGCACAAGAAAAATGGAGATCCCCTTATGCTTCTTCGCCGCATTGGGATCTGTCCGCACCGCCAACCAGGTGTAATCACAAAAGTGCGCCAGGCTGGTCCACATTTTCTGACCGTTGATAACCCACTCGTCACCCTCCCTGGTCGCGGTGGTTTTCAGGGCAGCGAGGTCGGTGCCAGCGCCGGGTTCCGAATAACCAATCGAAACAAGTAGATCTCCAGCGAGGATGCGGGGCACAAGCTCATCACGCTGCCACTCATTGCCGTGTTCCGCCAACTGCGGGCCTACGGATTCTGTGGTTAAAAATGGAAAGGGATAACCGGCGCGCATTATCTCTTCGACAAATATGAACTGCTCGATTGGAGTTAACCCTCTGCCACCCTGCTCCACTGGCCAACCCAACCCGATCCATCCATCACGACCCAGTCGACGGAGCGCTTCCCGCCAGAGCGGGCCACCACCTTCACCGACAGCCGCTGCACATTCTTGTCGCAGCTCAGGTGTCATTAGCTGATCGAAATACTCCCTCAGCTCGGTCCGCAACGCCAGTTGTGGTTTGGTAAATTCCACTTTCATCGATTTTCTCCAGTGCACCGATTGTGCGTCATAGGCCTTCATTCTCCCCTCGTGATACCCCACGGACAATAGTCAAAGGGCTCAGCCGCGGATGGCATAAGCGATCAGATTGTGGGGGACATCATCGACTTGTGAATTTAGGGATTTGCGCATTGTGCAACGCCCGCTATAACTCATAAGCAAGTATCCGTGAATGTTCTATTCCGGCAGTCATCGGCGATAGCAAATGCGCATACGGAGGTCAGTTGCCGTCAATGGAAAGTACGATGGTAATCAGTCTGAGCATCTCACTCGTCTGCATTTTAAAGGGTGTCCTGTTTTACATCTGCCGACGAAGCCGCAAAATCTCTGCTCTTTTGACCCGAATTTTATATAGGAATGCTCCATGTACCAGAGGTATTATTTCAGCAAGTCACTAACCAGCGAATCACTGTCACAGGTGCTGGTGGAACGACAAGCAGCATCCTGATACAAATGTGATACACATTCCACTCATGGTCTGATCTGCCATACTCAATCCATAGTGCCCAACGGGATCACGGCCACGATATTGCTCCGTTTATTGGGCGATAGTATTCTTCCGCACCACACTCAGGGAGGGTGAACATGACTCAAGCTCAACAAGCAGCCATAGAGGGCTGGTACACTATGGACCAGGATCAACCCGCACTCCTCGGTAGCCGCTGTGAGTCCTGCGGTACTTACAGCTTTCCCGCGCAATACAGTTTTTGCCGCAACCCCGATTGCGAAAGCACGGCGTTTTCTGAAACGCCGCTGAGTCGCAAGGGTAAGGTCTGGAGCTACACCAATGCCAGTTATCAGCCCCCCGAACCCTACGTTGCCGCCGAACCATTCGTCCCTTTTGCCATTGCCGCAGTCGCACTGGAGCACGAACAAATGACGGTGCTGGGACAAGTTGTAAGCGGTGTAGGCGTGGACGATCTGCAGGTTGGAATGGAGATGGAACTGGTTCTGGAACCTCTTTACAGCGACGAAGAAGGCGACAAACTAATCTGGAAGTGGCGCCCGGCAGCCTGATCCCGGCGGAAAAATGAGGAAATATCATGGCTGAAAACATAGCAATCCTGGGGGCAGGTATGCACCCGTGGGGCAAATGGGGTAAAAACTTCACCGAATACGGTGTAGCCGCTGCACGAGAGGCGCTGGCGGATGCCGGCATAAAATGGTCCGATGTGGGATTCGTCAGCGGTGCCGCAACTATGCGTTGTGGTTATCCGGGCTATGTTGCCGGAGCCACATTCGCTCAGGCTCTGGGCTGGCAGGGTGCAGAGGTGAATACCTCATATGCCGCCTGTGCCTCCGGTTCTCAAGCCCTGGCAGCAGCACGCAGCAAGATATTGTCGGGGCAATGTGAGGTTGCGCTGGTTGTGGGGGCAGATACTACACCCAGGGGATTCCTGGCACCGGCCAAAGGTTATCGCCCCGAAGATCCTGACTGGGTGAGATTTTATCTGGGCATTACCAACCCGACGTATTTCGCTCTTTATGCTCGTCGCCGTATGGATCTCTACGGTGACACCCTGGAAGATTTCGCTTCAGTAAAGGTCAAAAACGCGGCCATAGGCAGCGCTAATCCACGCGCCCGGTACCGCAAACAATTTTCAGCGGAGGATGTCGCCGCTTCGCCCATGGTCGCCGACCCTCTGCGGCTGATGGATATCTGCGCGACCTCAGATGGTGGGGCAGCTTTGGTAGTCAGCAGCGAATCATTCGCTAAAAAAATCGGCAAAGCAGATGCCCCGCGAGTGGCGGCGATTTCTACCGTAACCCCCTCCTTTGCGTCAGCGGTCGTTGAGATGCCAGACATCGCCACCGACTCCGCAGCCGCCGATGGCATCGAAGCTCAAAGTTTCCGGGCGCTACTGCCTGTAAAGGCCTACGAAGAAGCCGGTCTGGGGCCAGAGGACGTGGATTTTGCCGAAGTGTATGATCTTTCGACAGCCCTCGAACTTGACTGGATCGAAGACTTGCAACTCTGTGAACGCGGAGCCGCTGCACGACTGACCCGTAACGGCGATACCAAGGTCGGAGGTCGCCTGCCTGTAAATGCCTCCGGTGGTCTCGCCTGCTTCGGTGAAGCGGTTCCGGCCCAGGCGCTGGCACAGGTTTGTGAGTTGACCTGGCAGCTGCGACACGAGGCGGGCCCAAGACAAATAGACGGCGCCAAGGTTGGAATAACCGCGAACCAGGGTCTTTTCGGTCACGGTTCCTCGGTTATCGTCACTCGCTAAGCGCCCGGCAGCTTATGCCAGCTGGGCAGCCAGCACGTCCAGCGTTCTCTCCCGGGTGTCCTCAGCGACTTCGGTTATAGCCGCATTGAAGTGGGTAACACCCAAGTCCCGCAACTCCTGAACCCTGGCTGCCACCTCTGATTCACTGCCAACAATAGCTAGATCCCCTGGACCTTCGACGCCTTCCCGATCCAACATCGCGCGATACGAGGGAAGCATCCCGTAGATCACCAAATCCTGTGCTATTTTTTCCCGTGCAGCAGCAACGTCATCAGTCACCGCGATAGGCAGGCCTGCAACAATTCGTGGCGCAGCTTTGCCGGCTTCCCTGGCCGCTGCACTGATGGTGGGAATAATATGATTTTCCAATGTGCGGGGACCCGTCATCCAGGTCGTGGTGCCATCCGCCATGGCGCCTGCCAGTTTCAGCATTACCGGACCCAGCGCAGCTATCAACACCGGTACGGGAGGTGCATCACTGAAACTGTGGCGCAACTTGACCTGATAATGTTCCCCCGTGAAATCGACCGCCTCGTTGCGCAGCAGCGGCATCAACACAGATAAATACTCACGCATATGCAGGGCGGGTCTGTCATAGGAAAACCCCATCATGTCCTCGATAACCATTTTGTGTGACAGGCCTATTCCAAGTCTGAAGCGCCCATTACTGGCACAGGCAGCTGTCAGCGCCTGTTGTGCGAGGGCCGTAGGATGACGGGGATACGTGGGTGTTACGGCTGTCCCCAGTGTGATTTTGCTCGTCTCCCGGGCCGCAAGGCTCAAGGTGCTGATGGCGTCCAAACCGAATATCTGCGCCATCCACAAGTTGTCGAAGCCCCGGCTCTCAGCCATAACAGCCATTTCTATCAGATCATTCAACCCCGCGGGAGAATCGGAACTGCCAATGGACATCAATCCAATTTTCAAAGTATTTCTCCAGTTATGACGACGGGGCCCTATACCCTGCCCTTATATGTTTATTGCGAGTACCAGGTTTTTACGCCCTTCACCAAAAAGAATATCATTACCGCGGCGAGGAAAACCCGCCACATAGGCGAGGGTTGGAACCCGGTCAAAACCAAAGTCACCCCCGTAATCAGCGCAAACTGAATGACCAGTGGGCGAATAGAAACCGATTCGGGTTCCGTAAAAATGTAGCCGGGTTCCCTCCCAGTCAGCGGATACTGGCAGTGATTGCAGTTGCCTGAACCCTGGATTACGGGTCCATCACAGGCACTGCAGGAGACCAGTCTGGGTTGCGCGTCTGCCAATTATAGGTCCTTTCGATAAAAAGGCATTGTAACTTCTGTTTATGCAAGTGTCAGGATGGCGGACGAGGCCGGGTGAAAACTATCTGAAGCCAGCTTTGTCTCAACCACATGATTACAGGTTGGCAGCTGGGTAGTCGGTATAGCCGACTGGCCCGGGCGTATACAGGGTTTTGATGTCAAATTCAGCCAGTGGCGTACCAGCTTGAAATCGCGCTGGAAGATCCGGGTTGGCAACAAAAGGTCGTCCGAACGCAACTGCCGCAGCAATCCCACTGGCGATCGCCGTTTCCGCCTCCGCCAATTCATAGCTTTCATTAATAATAAGTGGGCCTGAAAAACAGCGTTGGGCCAGTGCAATATTGTCCACCCTACCCAGCGGATAGCGAATAACGTGAACGTAGGCCAAGCCCAATGAGTTGATTTCGTTTAGCAGGGCCTCGAAGGTTTCCTCCGGATTATCATCATGGAGATCGTTGAATGGATTGTCGGGACAGATACGGATGCCTACTCGGCCCGCACCCCCGACTTCAGCCATGGCGGCCAATACTTCAACCACAAATCGAATTCGGTTTGCTACGCTACCACCATACTGATCAGTACGATGATTCGCTCCAGAGGATAAAAACTGTGCGGGAAGATAACCGCTGGTGCAGTGCAGCTCTACACCATCAAATCCTGCGGCCAGTGCATTATTCGTTGCCTTCCGATACTCATCAACAACATCCGGAATTTCGTCTAACGCCAGCGCTCGCGGTTGGTCCAGCGGTTGCATACCTTCCTCGGTATATATCTGACCCCTGGCTGTAATGGCGGAGGGTGCCACAGTTTCAGCATCCGCCGCCTTGTTCAGGTGACTGGCTACCCGCCCGCAATGCATTACCTGCAACACAATTGTGCCCCCTTTTTTGTGCACAGCATCAGTGACATTTTTCCAGCCCTGTATCTGCTCCTCGCTATGTATTCCCGGAGTGCGGCAATAACCCTTACCGTTGAGACTGGGTTGAGTGCCCTCTGTGATGATAAGACCTGCGCCAGCGCGTTGTGCGTAATATTCAACCTGCAATGCCCCCGGCACATCGCCGGGTTCTGCGCGACAACGCGTCATGGGTGCCATTACGATGCGATTCCGCAGCACTACATCACCCAGTTGAATGGGTGTGAAAATTTTCTTGCCGGTACTCATATCTTTTTCCACGTCGTCATCGAATTCGAATTTTAGGCACTGCGTCACCGCGGCGCATGGTATAGAGAAATTGCTCCAGCGGGGCCGGAGCTGCTACCTCAGGCTCGTCTTCCCCAGGAGGATTGGCCCAGAATTCTTGCCAGCTCGGCCATAATTCGTGATAGGCGCCGTCATAGGTTTCACGATCCGGCCAACGCATTTTATGCTCGCCAATGGGAGGTTTATTGAGATCGGTCGCATACCAGTAACAGGGTAAACGGCGACGAAAATACCAGGTCCCGTCGCGGCGCTCATAGTTATCCCAATAAATCATCTGCATGATGACCCACTCATCACCTGTTTCATGTTCATTCTTTGAGTAAACAACGCCGTGGGCATGGTCGGGGTCGTCAAACTCAATAATGTGATTCCCGGTTTGGTGCGAGGTTCCGGTAAACTGCAGCCGCAGAGTATCGTCCAACCAACGTTTCAAATGCGCCCGGCCGGTTTTTTCCCTACTAACCCGAATATCCTCGGCGAAGAGATTTACATGCGCGTCGAGATCCCGCATATCCAACGACAGGGAATACTTGGCAACCAACTGCCGGATTTCATCCAGGGATTCGAGTCTGTCTACCCGGGATAGTAATTCTTCATGAGACATACTAGAGCCAACTCCCTGATAGTGGACTGTCAGCTGAACGCCTGCAGCCCTGTTTGTGCGCGGCCAAGAATCAGGGCATGCACATCATGAGTGCCCTCGTAGGTATTCACGGTTTCGAGATTTACCATGTGACGAAAGACGAGGTACTCATCCGAAATGCCATTGCCTCCATGCATATCACGCGCAAGCCTGGCAATGTCCAGCGCCTTGCCGCAGGAGTTGCGCTTCAGCAAAGAGATCAGCTCCGGTGCCAGTCGACCTTCATCCCGCAGCCTGCCAGCGCGCAGGCATCCTTGTAATCCAAGGCTGATTTCTGTCTGCATATCGGCAAGTTTCTTTTGAATCAGCTGATTGGCCGCCAGCGGGCGACCAAACTGTTTTCGCTCCATGACGTAATCTCGTGCCGCCTGCCAACAGGCCTCCGCCGCACCCAATGCACCCCAGGAGATTCCAAATCGCGCATTGTTGAGACAGCCAAAGGGTCCCTTCAGACCTTTTACACCCGGAAGCATCTGATCTTCTTTCACATGCACATCATCCATAACAATCTCCCCGGTAACCGAGGTTCGCAGCGACAGCTTTCCTTCAATTTTTGGAGCGCTGAGCCCTTCCATACCTTTTTCCAGCACGAAACCGCGGATTTCATCATCGTCGGTTTTGGCCCACACAACGAATACATCGGCAATCGGTGCGTTGGATATCCACATCTTGGCACCGCTGAGGCAATAGCCCCCGGGGACGCTTCGCGCTCGTGTGGTCATCCCACCCGGATCAGAGCCCGCATCAGGTTCTGTGAGGCCAAAACACCCGACCAACTCCCCAGTGGCAAGCCCTGGCAAATAGCGCTCCCGCTGTTCCTCAGTGCCATAAGCGTAAATGGGGTACATCACCAGACTGGACTGCACGCTCAACATCGAACGATATCCTGAGTCCACTCGCTCAATAGCGCGGGCTATCAAGCCGTAACTGACATAGCCGACACCAGCGCAGCCATAACCATCGATAGTTGGACCCAACAATCCCAGAGCACCCATTTCACGAAATATACCCGGGTCTGTGGTTTCGTCAGCAAACGCACGCCGGACCCTGGGTGCGAGTTCCTGCTGTGCATACTGATGTGCCGTTTCGCTGATCAATCGCTCTTCCTCATTCAACTGACTATCCAGCCCAAATGGATCCTGCCAGTCAAATACACCCCATGAATCTGTTCCCGACACTTTATTACTCCTCTGAACTGTAACGAACAGCTGATCAGGCCTCTGTTCAACTATCTTTGCAATGCTGTACTGCTTTCCCTGTTAACCCAGGCAACTATCGTGGAGAGACCTGTGGCTGAATACATCCCGTTGCTCCAATACGCCAGGGATGTGTGTACACCGTCATACGTGTATCCCGGACGAACCCACACAACGTCACCCCGTGTCGCTCTGCCAGTTCGATGGCCAGTGACGTAGGTGCGCTGACGGCCGCGACTACCTGTAACCCCGCTCGTATAACCTTTACCACCATTTCGAGACTCAGTCTGCTGGACAGCAGTACGCCACATTTAGAAAATTCTTTTCCTTCCAGCAGGTGCCTGCCAATCGCCTTGTCCAGTGCGTTGTGACGCCCAAGATCTTCGGCAACCGCCAGCACTTCTCCACCCTGGGTAAATATGGCAGCTCCATGGCTGCCACCGGTATCACCGAAAACGTGCTGACCCGCCCTCAAATCCTCCATAAGCCGGTCAAACACAGCCTCGTCGAGTATCAGGTCTCGCGGCACCTCTCGCAGCTGATAGACATTGTTCTCAACGATGTCCCGATAACCACAAATACCACAGGAACTTTGTATGACTACATCAGCGCGCCGTACTTCGCGTCCAATACCCGGCTTTAGCACAAGCTCAACCACATCCGGTTGGTCGACGCACAATGCCATGGAAGCGATTTCGTCCAGAGAATCAATCAACCCCTCACTCAGCGCAAACCCGGCGGCGAGACACAACGCCTCGGGGTTGCCGTTATCAGCAAGCACACCATCTTCATCGGTAAATCCAAAGGCTTCTTCGATGGTTTCAGTTGGGGTCCACATCAAGGTATAACTGCCAATCCCTTCTACAGCCAGGGTCAGTGTGTCCTCCTCAACAACTGCACAGGTTTCTCGCACAGGCGATTGATTGCCGCCAGGAAGATGGATGGCATCAACCCGGCGCACACCGCGGCGCCCTTTCAGACCATCCTGCTTTCCAACATTTTGCCCCATAGGGATCACCATGATTGCCCCGCGCAGTGTAGGGTTTCTCCCCCAACAGATCAATTGACTCGACCGGAGAAAACACCGTTAGCGCCCAAAATAACAGACCTGCAGGCCTGATCTAGCTTGGCGGCCAATCAGCGAATTGCTATCGTGCAATATGAATTCCAGGAATACTCCCGCATGTCTTTACCGCGTCGAAAATTTCTTAACAGCGCCATGACCAGTGTACTGGCAGTCACTGCATTTCCCGCTGCCATAGCTGGAAACGGCCCGGCAAGACACGGTAACGGGGAAAGGTTTCCGCAGGGGGTCGCTTCTGCCGATCCACAACCCGACTCCATCACCCTATGGACTCGTGTTGAACCAGACTCCAACACCACTGGTGCTGCGACTTTGCGGGCACAGGTAAGCCAGTCGGCTGATTTTTCTCTTCTATTGGTGAATCAAACTGTAGAAGCCTTCAGCGATGACGACTACACACTGAGACTCTGCGTTGATGGTCTGCAGCCTGACAGCCGCTATTTCTATCGCTTTGTCACGCTGCAAGGTGACGTATCCCGAATCGGACGAACCCGAACTGCACCCGAGCCAAACGCAGACCGCTCAGTGGTCATCGGTTTTGCCAGCTGCCAAAACTATGAACAGGGATATTTTGGAGCATGGTCAAGAATGATCACAGAAGACAAGCAGCAGTCTGAGAATGAGCAGATTGATTTTGTTCTGCATCTGGGTGATTTTATTTACGAGCGCTATCGCGGGACATCTGCAGGCGGGGAACGATTCGCCCGCAAACTTCCTGAGTTTCCAGATGGCCAACGCGATGGGGACCTTCAGTATGCGCTGAGCCTCGCCGATTACCGGCACTTGTACAAGGTTTACCTGTCGGACCCTGATTTACAGGCCGCACGCGCCCGCTGGCCGTTTATCTGCACCTGGGATGACCACGAGTTCAGTAACGATAACTATCAGGGGTCATCCACCTACAATGGTCAGATCACGGGGCACCAGCAAAGAAAGCTCAATGCCAACCGCGCCTGGTCAGAATATGTTCCCGCTTGCCTCGATCAAGAGAGTTCCACAACAACCAACCAGCATTCCCATGAATTCAGGCCACAGACTGGCGTTGAAAACAGCACCCTCGGCGTCCTGAGAGAAGACGGCTTGCACAGTGACCCCTCGACAGAGAAAGCGGTGGCGAGCCTATGCATTTATCGATCATTGCAGTGGGGTAGACACGTTGATCTCCTGATTACCGATCTGCGCAGCTACAGATCGCCCCCGGCTGTGCCCTACGGACTTATCGAGAAGCTGGGACTAGAGGTTGAGCCTGCGGAGCTGGTCGATATCTGCGATGGTGGTCGCGAATACAATAATGGAAAACCACCAGATACCTTGCCCTTTGGAGACGGCCAGATTCCCAATCCCGCCTACGGCCGACCCGCCGGTTCAATGCTGGGAAAGCGCCAACGCGGTTGGTTTCAGGAGAAACTGGCTGCATCGAAGGCCACCTGGCGAGTCTGGGGTAACGGGATCCCCTGTATGACACTAAGATTAGATCTGAATACTCTCCCTTTTATGGCCATGCAGGACAGCATACTCATACAGGATGCCTGGGCCGGGTACCCCTCGGAGCGCCGGAAAATTCTGGAATTTGTAAACGACACTGGTCGCTCCAACCTGGTATCGCTTTCGGGAGATCATCACATGCATGCTGCAGCCCTGCTTTATCCCGACGCATACCAACAGCCCGCCACAAAACCTGCGGGCATGGATTTTGCTACCAGCGGCATCAGTTCAACCCCCCACTGGGAATCAGCCCTGCACCGCACGGGATCCTCGAGTTCATCCTCGCGCCTGTTATGCGGGGCGACCGTGGACGGAGAGCTCAAAAATACCTGGAATATGTCTCTGCTTCACGGTGTGCTGGCAACCATGGCCTATGCACAAACGGGAATGATGAAAATAGCGCACTGGCTGGGACCCAACAAGTCGAACAAGGGACTGAAATATATAGACACACATAGCAACGGCTATGGAGTTGCCCGTTTCTCCGGCACTCAACTCGGGGTACAACTGGTCACAGTGACAGACACCACTAAAGCCCACGGCCCGGGAGGACCTGATGTCCTGAGGCGGGCAGATTTTCGCGTGCCCAGGGTCGCTCCCGACCAAGATCCAGTGATCGAAGGACCGACGCTGTCCGGTATGGCCCCGTTCCCCTACTCAGAATTCTGAGTACGGCAAGTCCGAACGGAGGTGAACATCCTCGCTTTTTGCGGTATTCTGGCCGGCCGAATTAAGGATACATAAATGAGAACCGCAAATACCGAATTCAAGGCATGTGATCTGAGCAGCCGTAAACTATGGGAAATCGTTGCCGGGCTGGACGAAACAGCACCAGCGCAAACAGAATTGGAAGAGGCAATTCAGGAACTTGCAGAGCGTCGCCATTACCTCAACGAATTGAAGCAGATAGGCATCTACACCCTCCCCAAAGATTGAGTAACACCGCGTGGATGTTACTCTGGGCGCTCGCGCCTAAACTGGTTCTGATACACTAAGTTACCGTTCTGCAAAGGCTACCTGACGCATGATTAGACTGCTGTTTCTGCTGACTCTGGGCCTCGGAGCCTACATGTTGTGGCGGTATCTGACGACTGTGCCCGCTGAAAAACGCCGTTCGGTGTATATCAAAACCGGGCTGTGGGCGCTGGTTGTCATTGCAGTGCTACTTACGGTAACGGGGCGCATGCATTGGCTGGGCGCCGCATTAACAGCGTTGCTGCTGGTTATTAGACAATCGCTTCCCATGTTAATCAAACTGTTCCCTTTTCTGCACCAACTGCACCAGAGCAGACAGGCTCAAAACGAGGGTGCCCCCACCACCACACAAACCGCTATGGATCGCAGCGAAGCTCTATCCGTGCTGGGTCTTGATCAGGAAGCTACGGAAGAAGAAATTATTGCAGCTCATCGCAAACTGATGCAAAAATTGCATCCTGACCGTGATGGTAATGACTATCTCGCCGCAAAATTAAATCAAGCCAAGGATTGCCTGCTCGGCTAACACCACTCTGTCCACCCGAAGAAACAGATGACACCATGACCCAGCGATTCGTTGTAACAAATCAAGACGGACACTATTACAGCAAACAGAAGCTCTGGACCGACGGCCGTGATCCGGCTCGCGTGTATTGCCCCGCACATAAGGACGAAGCGCTCAATACTCTGCTGGAAATCAATGCCAAGGATATTGAGTTGCGGGGCCAGGTGCTGGCGGTCGAACTCAATTCGCGCAAGCTGCCAATTCTAGAAATTTCTGACGTGCCATTGCCCGCGCCAGAGCCTGTTTCAGAACTCATCGAGGATGCCGAAACAGCGCTAGATCTCGAAGCCACGGTGGATGAAAAGATTGCCCCCGACATATCTGCCAATGATAGTGGGGATGAACTCAGCACCACAGCCTAATGCGCTGGCGCTTGTTACTCCGAGGAAGCCATGACTTTGGATCTAAGTTCCCGCCAGATAATGGAAGTGGCTACACAGAACGCGCTCAATCTTCTCACGTTCAACACCGTTCATCAGAGCTTGACGCTCAAGATGCAATAACACTGCCAGAGAAATTTCAGCATCAGCCTCCGGATCGGCGGTTCCCAAAATACGGTGGAATGCGCTGATATTTTCCAGCATGCTGTGATCCTGCGCCTGCACGCGCTCACGCAGTCGCTTGTCACGCAGGGCCTCGTGTCGAAACGCCAGTTCAATATTACGATTCTCGCGACCGCTCTCCACCTGCTCAATCACATAATCGGTAGTCAGCTGACAGATTGCGTTCACCAGACCTTGTCGACTAGCCTCGCTCTGCAGATTCTGGAAGCCTGAAGATTCCAAAAATGCCTGGGCCTTGGCTCGGAACTCTTCGATTTCAGCCTCGGTCTTGACGCACCAATAGGAAAAACTTTCAACCAGCAGATCATGTAGGCTCGAGAAATAATAGGTCGTCGCAGCCAGGGAAACTCCAGCCTCGGTGGCTACCGCCCGATGACGCACTGCGCGAATGCCCTCCCGGCTGATGATACGCAAAACCCCTTCGATGATATCGATTCGCTTGCGCTCACCTCCAGTGGTAATTTTACGACGCTGTGGTCGAGAAGATTCAATATCGGTCAAAATTTAATCCCGCGAAGCCTAAACCCGCGATGATAGCACTCAGCTATCGGCAGGCACGACTGTCTGGCCGGGTTGCAATCGTTCAATACCTCGAATAGCCACTCGGTCGCCGCGACTAAGCGCACCTTGCACGCTTACCCAATCACGTTCTCCCTCTCCCAATGTAACGGAAATGCGCTCAGCAACATTGTCTTGTCCAATGCGGAACACGTAACTGCCATCCTCCCTGAGAACGACAGCATCACGGGGAATCAGTACACCCTGTTCGCTACCAGCGAGAGAAATATTTACCGACATTAACTGACCTGCCACAAATGGCATATTGGAGGGTACAGCGGGGTCCACCCTGGCTTCAAATGTCTGTGAGTTTTCATCCACAACCTGGATCAATGTCCTCACGCGACCTTCGTAACTACCCCCCTCACGTGATTCCAGTGTGACCCTATCACCCACCGCGAGCCTTCCCAGATAGGCGACGGGCACCTGAAACCGAATTTCGAGGGCACCGACATCAACCAATCGCAAAATGGAATCCCCGGGGCGAACATATTCGCCAGCCTTCAAATACCGGTGGGTCACCACGCCATCAAATCCCGCAACGACTCTGGATCGACGCAACTCGTCATCACTTTGACGAATGCGGGTTTCGATGGTGGCGATGTCCTCACGAGACAGGTCTCTGTTGGCCTCGGCTTCATCCAGCAATCTCTGGGAAGCACTGTTGGTCTCTCTCAGTTGTTGCAGACGGCGCACCTCTTTTTCCAGGTAACGCTGGTTAACCTCCTCTCGAGCCGCCAGGTTTTCGAGCTCCACTCTGCGCAGTTCTATCGGCGCTTCATCCATGCGAGCCAGCAGGTCACCTTTGCTGACCAACGTTCCCGGCTCAGCGACCCAATCCAGTTGCCCGGCCACTGTCGTGCTCAAACTGGCCTCGTTGCGACTGAAAACACGCCCTGCAATAGGGATGCTGCGCACCACCGCGTGCTCCCGCACATGGGATACAACAACGGGGACACCACCTGGCTGGCCCAGTGATGGCGACACAACAAACCAGCACAAAGCCAGCAACATCAAAACTTTTGTCATAGAAGGCTACTCTCGTCAGCCAAAAGGCCAAGTCCGGTAGGCTCTTTAGCCGGGTCAGCTTCCCCCAAACGCAATAAACTGGGCAATAAAATTAAGGTGAACACCGCACAAACGGACATTCCACCAACAATAACTGTCGCCAGGCCCCGGTAGATCTCGGAACCCACACCGGGAATCAACATCAATGGCAACATACCGAACAGGCTGGTCAAGGTACTCATAAAAATTGGCCCGGCGCGGTAGAGCACAGACTGATGTACAGCCACCCTCAAGGTCTTTCCCGCCCGCTGTGCTGCACGGGTTTGATCGACCAGCAATATCGCATTGTTAACCACCAGTCCCAGCAAAATGATAAATCCGATCATGGTCAGCAAATCCAGCGACTGATAAACCACCAGATTCAGCAGTTTCAAGGCAACCACTCCACCCACCATGGCCACAGGCATGACCAACAGCACCAGCAAACTGTCGCGGGTGGACTTGAACAAGGCCGCCATAATCAGGAAGAGAATAAAAATGGCCAGCAGGAAATTTATGCCCACTGTGCGCAGCGCTTCCGCGAGTTGATCAGCGTTACCGCGATAATCCATGCGTGCTCCGGCGGGCAGCATGGGCTTGATTACAGGCTCTACCTCGGCACGAATCCTCTCCATGGCTTCTTCCATGGTGACTTCGTCTGGGGGCAGCAGCGTAACGCTGATCGTACGACGAGCATTTACCCGCTGTAACTGGTTGGGCCCAACACCACGCTCAATATCCGCCAGCTCACCGATTGTCTGAATGCCCGCACCCGGAGTCGCCAGCGGCAGCGCGGCCAGTTCCTCTGGCGAAGACCAGGGGGGACCATGCAATATGACGTCATAGCGGTAATTGCCGTCAAAGTACTCCCCAGCGTACAGTCCATCGGTGTAGGCGCGCACAATATTCGCCACAGACAAGCGATCCAGGCCCGCCATACTGATACGCTGCTCTCGTGGATAGACACGCAACTCGGCCTCTCCCTGCCCCAGGTCCGGGTTGGAGAAAACCACACCCTGGTCTCCCCAAAGACCCTGCAGCAGCTCCATTGTTTTTGCCGCCACCAATTTCATCTGCGTCGTGTCCGCACCCTGTAAATCTATATTGATCCCGCCGGGTCCGTTAGAGTTCACGTTCAGCATGGAAGCCTGGCTGATGTAGGCCCGGGTATCTGCGATCCCCTGAAACAGTTCTGTTCGCAATAGATGCAGCATTTGCTCAATGGTTGAAGAATCCTCCAAGTAGATGAAAGATGACGTGTCGGTAGCGTTAAAGGTGGCAAAGTTATAGCCACGAATCACTGGTTCTTTTTCGCCGTTGTAGTAGGGTCTCAGGCGACGAGCAACTTCAGAGGCAATTTCCGTTTCCAGCGTTTCCAGATTGATTCCTGGGGGTGTTGCCCAAAAAGTTTGAATGGCATCGATCTTGGCCTTGGGCAAAAAATCTATTTTTGGCATCAGAATCCAGGTGACAGAGACACACACTGTCAACAAACCGACGATCCAGGCAATCCGATGGATACCTCGATCGGTGATCCGCAACACGATATCAGCCGTTTTTTGCCATAGATGCGCCAACGGGTCCTTCTGCGCCTCGCCCACCGAGAATCGCGCGGTGGCGGCTGGCAAAATGGTCATCGCCGTCAGCAGCGAAACACTCACCGCCGTGCACAAGGTAATGGCGAGGTCTTTAAATAACTGTCCCTCTACGCCTTCCATAAACAGAATAGGCACAAAGATCGCCACGCTGGTCAATGTTGATGAAAACAGTGCACCGGAGACCTCGCGAGTTCCCTGCAGCGTGGCCTCCATCGTTCCAAGGCCTGTAGCTCTCAGCCGGATAATATTTTCCTGCACAATGATCGCGGCATCCATCACCAGCCCCACCGAAAACGCCAGCCCGGCGAGTGAAATCACATTCAGAGATTTCCCGGTGTAGCGCAGAACCATAAATGCAACCAATAGCGAAATCGGGATGGTGGTCGCAATAATAAGGGTCGAGCGAAAATTGCGTAAAAAGAAATAGAGGATCAGACTAGCAAGAAACAAACCTAGCATCAGATTGCCCTGTACGAGATCGATGGCACGCCGGATGTGCAGTGACGCATCAAAACTCAATTCCAGGTTCAAACCCTGTGCGTGCAGTACCTCTTTATTTACCTCTGCAATGGTCTTGTTCAGGCCATCGAGCAAATCGACGGTATTGGCATCAAATGTCGGTACAATGCTGATGTAGTACGCAGGAAAGCCATTGCGAAGCGAGTAGTTCCGACGTTTTTTAAGCTTGACCTCTATCTCGGCCACATCCCTCAGATACACCGGTTCGCCGCTGCGCCACACGACAACCAGTTCTCCCAGATCGGGGATGGAGCGCTGCCCCAGAAATCGCACGGTATAGCGCCGACGTCCAACATCGGCGAACCCTCCGGAAACGTCGATGGCCCGCCTCAGAGTCTGACTAACATCGGTAACTGTTATCCCCAGAGCAGCCAGCCGCTGGATGTCCATGGTGACGCTGATTTCCTTTTCCCGCTCGCCTCCCAGATCAACCCGCGCCACACCGGGTACCCGCGCGAGTGCGGGCTCCACTTCCTGGTCAATCAAATCCTGATAGGTAGCGACATCTTGAATGTTGTTCCCGGGGAGTGTGTATAGCATTAGGGATGCTGCTTTCCCACGGCTGTTACCACCCGACTGTATATAGGGTTCGTCGGCGTCAACCGGCAGGTCTTCGGCCTGATTAAGCTGCGTAATCACATCAATCAAAGCGGACTGCATATCCCACCCGACGCGAAAATCCAGCACGATATAGCCCTGCCCGCGGGATGCGTAGCTCACCATATTTTCAAGACCGGGAACGTTCTTTAGTACTTTTTCCTGAGGCTGGACTATGGATTCTTCAATTTCCTGGGGTGCCGCTGCCCGCCAGCCGGTCCAGACGCTGATCTGAGGTCGCTCCACGTCCGGTAACAATTGAATAGGCAATTGGTTGAGACTGATAAGGCCAAACAGGACCAGGAGCACAAAAGCTACAATTACAGCTGCAGGATTATTTACCGAGAGCTTGGTCATGTTAGCGTAACCGCAAAAATAGTGTGGCCAGAGAGGCACCTATTATAGACCTGTCGGCAGTATCAGATCGGCGCATCGCCCACTCGTCTGGGCGCAGATTCAGCTCATTTGATCGATTCTTACCTGATCATGCGCTTAACACGCGCACGGGACCGCAATCCTCCAGCAGATCGGGGTTTTTATTGCGTGCATTGTTGATCTCAGGACTGATGGGAGAGACCAGCAGATCCTGACGTAAACGACTGTCAAACAGGGGGGGCAATTCTTCTTTGGGTGTTGCACCGTCCAGCCATGTGGACATTCCGGCATGATCCAGCATGACCGGCATACGATGATGAATATCGGAAAATTCCGGTGCGGCCGCTGTGGTAATCAGTGCGCAACTCAGAACATCTGCGCCATTTCTGGTCCAGTGATCCCAGATCGCCGCCAACGCCAGAGCCCTGCCTTGTCCGCGAATAAGGTAGGGTTGTTTGTGCCCTTGCTCGGATTTCCATTCGATAAAGGAGGATGCCGGGACAATCCCCCGCTGACGCGCAAAGGGTGTTTTAAAAGCACGACTTTGATCAAGAGTTTCACTCTTGGCATTAAACATTGAGTAGCGGGTACTCACCTCCGGTGCCCAGGCCGGTGTAAGCCACCAGCGAACCGGGGTCAATTCTCTCCCGGACAAACCATCTCTGACCAATGAGATAGTCTCGGTTGGAGCAACGTTTGTGATGGTGGCAATACTGAGATCAATGTCCAGATCTTTCAGCAGCTGCTGCAGTTCCGGATTATCGATGACATTGAATCGACCACACATCGCCACTACATCCTCGGCATCTCGCGCCTACTTTTTGATTTTCAACATAAATTCAGCTGCTGCTATCCGCTTTTCCTCACTGAGATAGTTCTGCGGGGGCATTTCTGGATAATCATCGCGCTTTTTCGTAGGCGATGTAATGTAATCAACAATACCTTGGGGATTGTCCTTGTAAAGCGCCTGCAGAACCAGCGTAGGCGGCCCTATCATGCGCGCGCTATAGGAATGGCAGCCGGCACACACGCCGTAGTAAACCGTTTTACCCAGGTCGATTTCATCCATGCTGCGCGGCGGCACAGGTTCGGCCAGCGTATAGGTAGTGACGTTAGCGGTGGTCGTTACATCGCAGCGCTTGTATTTTTCCAGACCGGCAGTGCTGTAACGCTCTGGACTAAGAATGCAACCATCATTCATTCCCACGGTATCTATAATCTGCGGAATATCCGTGATCATATTCGCCAGTAATGCGGCGCGAACCAAAGGATGAGGATTGGTACCGTTGTTATACATGATGTTATCCAGTATAACCGCACGGTTAGGGTTGGGCTCTGAGTCGGGATCATTGGCTGCTTTTGCCAGGCTAAAATCTGTGAACACGATGCCCACGCTTTCGTTGCCGGTGATGATATTGTTCTCAATCACTACATCGTCAGCGGCCATAACCAATATGCCGGTGCCCCTGGGAATACCCGCAACAATAGAACCCGGGGCGCCAAAGTTAGGCGTATTATTGTTCACCACGAAATTGTTACGGATAATGATGTCTTCCGAGGTTTTAATAGGAAGACCCGGGGTAATAAACGCGAGTATCCCACCGGTATTATCGTGTACATAGTTGTATTCAACGATGGCGTGCCGAGTATTCTCGATCTCAATACCGGCCACGCTGTCAAATACCTCGTTGTGTCTCACATCAACGTTATCGCACATACCGACATAGATAGCCGCGTCCTCAATACCCGAAAGAACGTTGTGTTCAATGAGACCGTTTTTACCCAGCTGCGGGAAAATTCCGTAGACTCCTGTGTCGACGACCACATTGTTGCGGATAATATAGTTGTTACCAGCCTGGCCCATCACACCATTTCCCTTGTAATGAGTAATCCAGAAATTTTCCACGATGACGCCGTTTCCTGAATAGAGGATAGCATCATTGCGCAATCCTTCGCCTTCAAGCACTGGCCACTTATCCTGCACTACCACCCCGCTAAGGGTGATATTATCTTTATCGATGTAAACGGTTTCTTTATACGTGCCGGGCATTACCCTGACGGTATCACCAGGCTGCGCCTGCTTGATGGCTTCTTGAATGGACTCGCCGTCATTGACCACGATAATTTGACCAGCGCTAGTATCCGCCTCCACAGTAGAAGCCGAAGACTTACTTTCCATACCAGAAGATTTGAATTCCGCCCCCGTGCGCTCACTTAAATCAATAACTGCAACGGTATCATTTCCAGATTTCTGGCCTAGAAAGTAACCCCCTCCAAACAGCAGGATCACCACCAGCACAGCGATAAATTTATTCACAATTATGCTCCAGGAGAGTATTCGCTACCCTCATCAAACTCAAGGCTATTTCGATGCACCAGAGGCAAGCCCGAGGGCAATTCCGCCGGCACAGCGGGTTTAAATCGTTCGTCGGTTAACGCTTTCATAAAGTCCACAAGTCTATCAAGTTCCTGCTCTGATAGGTTGGGCTCCCAAATATGCCAATGGAGTTTCAGTTCTTCTCCCTGTGCCAGCGCGTGACCACGCCCCCGGGTATAGAATTCCGCCGCATCACGCAGCGTGCCGAATCGACCTGAGTGCATGTATGGCGCCGTCAATTCGATATTACGGAGTGACGGCACCTTGAAAGCACCGGTCATTGATTCGTCTTTGAAAGTGGCAGCAGCCCCGACATCCCGCGGCTCGCCCGGCTGTTCCGGGGTACCTATGACCGCAAATTGCTGGTTTGAGAAGAGTGGTGGCGTGTGGCATTCAGCACAACGGGCAACGAAGGACCTGAACACGTTCATTCCCTCGATTTCTTTCAGTGTCAGGGCTTCCGCATATCCGTGGGCATATTGATCATAGCGGCTATTAAGTGAGATGAGAGACGCTTCAAAGGCTGCCAGCGCTATATAAACCTGCTCCAGAGTAATTATCTGTGTAGCCGGAAAAGCCTGCCGGAATAAGGACTTATACTGCGGTTGACTCTGAAGTGTCTGCAACAACAAGGCG
Organism: uncultured Halieaceae bacterium; assembly: GCA_938074045.1. Classification (GTDB taxonomy): domain Bacteria; phylum Pseudomonadota; class Gammaproteobacteria; order Pseudomonadales; family Halieaceae; genus CALJGI01. Next base: position 38,421 of record CALJGI010000025.1, on the reverse strand, counting down.
GGGGTGCTGCCCATTTCCTTATCAGAATAAAGAGGCCCCTGCATCTGTTCTTCAAGGCTGCTGGCTCGGCCATCCCAGAACAGCTTCCGCAGAAAGCCCACATTCCACAAACTCGGTGCCGACCGTGTCGCCTGTCGCCCGCCAATCCCGACACTGAGAGCTAGTCCATCACTGAATCCTTTGTCAGGCTGATGGCAGGAAGCGCAGGAAACGCTTCCATCGGCGGACAGTACTGGATCAAAAAACAGGAATCTGCCGAGGTCTATCTGTTGCGGTGAAAATCCGTCCCGCACTTCGGGTAGTGCAGTTTTCAGCCCCCCAACACCACCCGACTGCAAAGAACCATACATTTGATACAGCGTGCGTAACTCGCATTTTCCCGATACATTTTCAAATCCCGGTGGACAATCCTCGGACAGCTTTATTTCCGCGAACAACGAAGCGCTGAACAGGGCGCACAGCAGGCCGCCCAGGATTCGCAGGATTACTTCCACTGGGGCTCCAGCGATCTGATATAGCTCACGACATTCCGCGCGGCCTCGTCACTGGTAATGATGCCCGCCATGGAACGCATTTGAGCACCGAGTCGATCATCGGGGTGTGTGCCTCGGGTTCCTGCGCGGAAAGCCTCTATTTGCGACATCAGATACCAGTCGTCTACTCCTGCCAGAACTGGGGCTTGCAGAGCCAGATTGCCTTCCGCGCGCCCGCCATGGCATGCACCACAAATCATATCGTACTGCGATTGACCCAAGGCCAGGTCACCCTGGACGGTGATCTCTGTCGACGTTGGCGGCAATGAGTCAATATAGGCGGCAACATCGGCAACGACCTCATCGTCACGCAGGGTAGCGGCTATCGCCCGCATCTGTATTGCAGACACTGAGTCACCGTCTCCTCCGCGCCAACCGTCACGGAAACTGATCAGTTGACGCGCTACGTATTCAGCATCGAGATTGACAAGTGCTGGTGCATTCAATGCCCTCTGGCCCTGTCCCTCGGCTCCATGGCAAGCCGAGCAGACCGCATACGCCGCTTCACCGCGCGCAATATCGCCGGAACCAAATGCTGAAATAGAGGCAAAGGCAAGTAAACCAAGCAGGAAATGGCGCATACAGTCTTCCCAGTAAAAAAAATTATGATAATGGTACGATCGTACCAATTCAATAGTTTTTTGCCTCCAAAACGAGAATGTAATCCTTCCAGCGCCCGGGCTTCCGTCCCTTGACGTACTCATTGCAAGATCACATAGTCAGCAGCCGCTTCCCGTTAAGATCGCCATGAACAGCACTAAAGAAGACGAACTGCCTCCGTACATCGTGCCCCCCTGCCCCAGGCCGCCTAACATAATCTACGAGGATGACCAGCTCCTGCTGGTAAACAAACCAGAGTTCCTGCTTACGGTGCCAGGTCGTCATCCGCTTAATCAAGACTGCCTGATCACACGTATCCAGGCAACTCACCCGACGGCCTCAGTCGTACATCGTCTGGACCTCGATACTTCAGGCATCCTGATTGTACCTTTGGATAAATCTGCTCATGCCCATATCAGCAGACAATTTCAGGAACGAACAATTGAAAAGACCTATCATGCCATTGTCCATGGTGTGCCGAATCCAGATTCAGGAAGCATTGACCTTCCCATTGCGCCGGATTGGCAAAACCGTCCCCGACAAGTGATCAGCCAAGACCGGGGGAAAAAGGCATTGACCCACTATCAGTTGATCGAGGCAAAGGGTACTAAGAAAAGCAGACTGCTACTGCAACCTGTTACCGGCCGTTCGCACCAACTACGCATCCACCTGGCGAGTATTGGTCACCCCATTCTTGGCTGCGATATGTATGCCCACCACGAGGCGTTGGCCATGAGTGCTCGTTTAATGCTGCACGCGCACAGGATAGAACTGGAACACCCGGGTACAGGTAATCGATTCTCGGGTGAAGCTCCCCTGCCATTCTAGCAGTGCGCCTGAAATCTCTATCGATCTAGTCGCGGCGCACCCGCAGCGTTAGAGCAACATGCTCACCGAACTCTGCACGATACAATCCCTGGGCCACGGGCATCATTTTCCCCAGCGCCCCTGTGATCAGTAACTGTCCCTGACGTAAGGGCCAGCCACTGTCCATACGTTGCCGTACCAGCCACTGCAACGCCAGCCATGGGTTCCCCATGGCATCGCCGCCAATCCCGTGCATGCAGGTTTCCCCGTTGTAGATCAAAGTTACTGGTAGAGTAACCAGATCAGTGGATTCTGGCAGCGCTTCCTCTGAACGCAAGTAGTAGCGGGCGGCCACGTTTGCGGCTATCACATCAAGCCCATGGGGGGAGCCACCGACAAAACCCAGATCCGGTAGTTCCAACACGGGATAGACTGCGCTAATTGTATCTTTCAACTCGGCAATCGAGATATCCGGATCGGTAATATCCCTGGACAGGAGAAAACCCAGCTCAATCTCCACCATAGGGCGCACATAATCAGCAATGGACAATGAGAACAAGCCATCGCCATCCGCCAGCAACCGTGATCCAACCGGCAAAACAGCGGCTACTGGTTCGCTCAGACCGAAGCGTGCGGGTGACCCGGAACTTGTTAAACCTGCCTTATATCCCTCATGGACTGCACTCGGATACCTGATGTCAATCACACGTTGTTGCACTCGATAGGCCTCAGCGACGTCAAAGTCGTATCCCAACGCCGTCAAACGCGATGGCGGGTCACCCCTGCGCAGATCCGATATCAGGCGCAATGCCATTTCTTCTAGCATTTGATCTGGCAAATTTGATGCGACAAGGTGGGTGCAAGCCAGCGAAAAGAGAGTAAACCAAAGTATCAGCACAACTCTGCGCGGTTGATTCTGAAACCGCGCAATAATCGCAGCTATCCGGGCAGAGTGATTATTTATGAGTCATTTCCTTCCGGCACTTTGGTTACAGTATTCTGCGCGCCCTCTTCAGCCTTTTCCCTGCCGCTCAAAATAGCTTCGTAACGCGATACCAATCGTTCACGATCTGCCAATTGCTCCAACCGACTCTCCGACTGTAAAACGGGGGATTCTGGTGGGTTATGGACAGTGCCAGAACGCGGGCGTAATACCCATAGAACAATGATCAAAGCCCCATAAACAATTATAGTTTTGGCAGCTAGCGCATAAATCTCCAGATGAGGATGTTCACGCTGCAGATACACACTGACATCTTCATAGAGCCAGGCCGTGGCCAGCGCTATCAGCAGTACTGTAAGTAAAAAATACAGCCGCTCTCGGTAGCGTCCAGCTAGATATATCAGCGATGAGGCTCTTGCAAACCGAAACAGGGACATGATCTAAATCCAACTCAATCCAAGCAAAATCAGAACGACCTTGAGTGAATTTCCCTTGATCGTAGACCAAACTTCACGCTCTGCATCATCCAGAAGATATTCCAGATCCTCGTCCGAAAAATCTGCCTCGGTTTTGCCGTGGAGGATCATATCCCGATGCACTCGGTCGACCGCCACGCGGCGCACCCGGCGTTCCAATGCAGGTCCGGGCAAATATTGATGCAACTGCTTCAGTTCCATGCCAGCTATAGTACTCCTTGTTTCTGAGTTACCGCGGAATTAGGGGTAACCAGACTGAGTGGATTGCGTTAGAATGGCCCGTAAATGAATGAGAAACAAGAAAAACAGGCTCACTTTCAAGTAATTTGATGAATGATATATTGACATCCGAACATCATGATCCAGAGCGTAAGCGGCAGTCATACATTGCTGCACTTCTGCGGGTGTACAACTACTATCGCATTCTGGTCGCGTTCAGCCTGCTACTGATATTTGTTCAGGTTGAGGATCAACGTTTCATTGGTACCACGCTGCCTGAACTGTTTCAAATTATTGTGATGACCTATCTGGGCATCAACATACTCTCGGCCACTGCGGCCTTTATCCTGCCAGAGCGGATACTCTCCAAGAGACTAGTTATCTTCAGCGTACTCACCTACGATGTGATTTTTCTCGTAGGCCTGATGTACAGCTCTGGTGGTATCCAGAGTGGGCTTGGCAACATCCTGCTTTTTACTGTGGCTTACGGCGGCGTGCTCGTTGCCGGTCGACTCTCGGCGGTGACACCAGCACTCGCTGTACTGGCCTGCTTTTACGCTGAATTCTATCTGCACATGTCGCAGATAGAGCCGGGCTCCATCGGCTATTTTAAGACAGGCCTGCTGGGGATTTCCCTCTTTGTTGTAAACATGCTTTTTCAGTATGTCTCCAAGCAATTACAGGAACGAGAACTAGAGATTTCCACGCTGGAAAAACTGCATCAACTGGAGATCATTAACCAGCAAACCCGTGAAAAACTCGATGAAACTAATTCCCGATTCAAAGTTCTCTTACAGTCAGCGGGTGAAGGCGTTCTGGGACTGGAGCTCGATGGAAGGGTTTCTTTCGCCAACCCGAAAGCCTGCAATCTGCTTGCGACTGAACATGAACAATTACTGGGAAAACTCATATTCGATTTTCTCATACCTACTGATTCGCCATTTCCGGAATCATCAGAAGATGCTGCACCTAGACAGGGCCAAAAGATCGTGCAGACTTTGCAGGATGCAGCACCGAATGTCGTGTATGACGATGACCAGTGGCAAAATCGCAGCGGCGATAAATTTTATTGTGACTATAGTTGCGAACCTCTTAACAACTCCCATGAGCAAATGGTCGGGCTGGTTCTGATCTTCCAGGACGTTACCCAGCGCAAACAAGAAGAGCAGGCACTGCATTATCACGCCAACTACGATCAGCTGACGGACATCGCCAACCGTATGCATTTTCAGGAAACTCTCAGGCACTCGATGGAGCGCTCTAAACGCTCAGGAAATGCGCTTGCGGTGATGTTCCTGGATCTGGATCGCTTCAAATATATCAACGACACACTCGGTCATCATTCCGGAGATCTGGTGCTGCAAACAGTAGCTGATAGATTAAAGAAAACCGTTCGTGCAACCGATATGGTGGCGCGCCTCGGCGGAGATGAATTTGCAGTAATCCTGGTAGACATCGATAAGCCTACCAATGCGGCTGTGGCAGCTGATTCCATCATAAAACAATTTGAAAGACCCATAGATCTTCCGAGCGGCTCAATTAAAACAGCCACCAGCGTCGGTATAGCTATTTATCAGGGCGAAGACATCGATGTCGATAGCCTATTGAAATCTGCCGATGTTGCAATGTACCGCGCGAAATCAGAGGGTGGCAGTCTGTACCGCTTTTTCCATCCGGAAATGCAGCACGAGGCCGAAGAGAAACAGCGTATTCCCATGCTGTTGGACCACGCGATCGAGAATGACGAATACACACTATTGTACCAGCCCATCGTTTCGGTGAAGGACAGCCGCACACAATGCCTGGAGGCATTGATCAGGTGGGCGCCGGAGGGTGGGGATCCGATTCCCCCAGATACCTTCATTACTATCGCCGAGGACTGTGGGAAAATTACAGACATCGGCAAATGGGTGCTGAGAACCGTGTGTAAACAGGCAGGCACCTGGAAGCAGGAGCATGGGGTTTTCCCAAACCTCGCAATCAATATTTCAACAAAGCAGCTAGCCAGCAGTGATTTTCGCGAGTTGTTTCAAACAGAGATTGTGAAGAACAAAATCTCAGCAAACATGATTGAAATCGAACTCACTGAAACCAGTGTGATGCAAAACCCTGACTTCGTCATGGAGGAGTTGAATCTGCTGCATGCCTTGGGCGTGAAAATTTCCGTGGACGACTTTGGAACAGGATATTCGTCGCTGGATTATTTGCGCCGACTCCCGCTGGACACTTTGAAGATAGACAAGAGTTTCACTTCAGGCATTGGTGAGAGCAAAAGTGATGAAGAAATCATTCGCCTGATGATAGCGATGGCCCACACCCTGGGATTGGAAGTAATAGCCGAAGGTGTGGAAACTGAGGAGCAGCTCGATTTTCTGGCAAGCCACGGCTGTGATCTGATCCAGGGCTATATAATGTCCAGACCCAAGCAAGCTGACACGGTGGTTGAGCTATTTGGCGAGGTACAGCCTGGGGCTGTATCCTAATGCAATGCAACCAGACCAAAATCCACGCCCACCATGAAGTTTCGAGATTTACTCACTATTGAGACCGAGTTGGAACCTTGGCTGGCGGGTCGCCCGCTATCAAACTGGCGCACTGAGTACGACGAAGCCGGATACGTCATTTTTGAAAATGTACTGAAGACCACACAACTCTCCAGCTTCAAAGACAGCCTCAAGCCCTATCTCGATGCAAACGTGAGCGGTCGAAACGATTTTGAAGGTCTGCGATCCAACAGAATTTATGCCATGCTGGCCAAATCACCGGTATTCGCCGCACTGGTGGGACATCCACTCGCGCTGGCCTTTGCCGAAATGGAACTGGGCAAGTCTTGTCTGCTATCCGCCTGTCTTGCCATAAATCTTCACCCCGGAGAAACCGTACAGCCCTGGCACCGGGATGACGCACATATCAACATCCCAATGCCGCATCCACCCTATGGCGTAAGTACCTTTTGGACATTGGATGACACCACGGCTGAGAACGGTGCAACAGAAGTTTTACCCGGCAGCCATCTCTGGCCAGACGACAAGGTGAGTGGCAGTCTGACCGGGTCTGATTTCGCCAACAAAACACTGGGCAGCCTCGAACATGATCCGGGAGAGCACCCTGAGGCCGTTAAGGCTGTCATGCCCGCTGGATCACTGATGGTAGCCAAAGGCACGCTCTGGCATCGAGGTGGAGCAAACAAATCAAAGGCCTCGCGCCTCATAGTTACCCCCCAGTACTGCCCCGGTTGGGCACGCCCACTGGAAAATATAATGGCAGCTGTACCTCGCGGAGTTGCAGCGGCTTTTCCACAACGCATACGTGAATTGATAGGTTACTCAATCCATCCCCCCTTTATGGGATACGTCGACGGTGTTCACCCGGACAAACTACTCACCCGGTATGACGAGACAGCTGTTGTCGACAACGTATGAATAGACATTTCGCGGAGAGAAAATGACAGATGTAAACACCAGGGTTGTGCTGGCCCGACGACCGGATATTTATCCGCAAAACGATGACTTTGCGATCAGCAGAGTACCGATGCCGCAGGTTGAAGAGGGCATGTTTCTCACCCGAAACCTGTATCTGTCACTGGACGCCGGATTCCGCAACTGGATGAACGAGTCCAGCGGCGACAATGTCCTGCCAGCTATGGCATTGAATGAGCCCGTAATGGGTTTGACGCTTTCACGTGTTATTGAGTCACGAAATCCGGATTACCAGGAGGGTGACTTGCTAATGGCGCGCTTCGCATGGGAGGAATACTCCTTGGGCGGAGGTGATGAATTCATCGTAAAACTACCATCCGATCTGAAATACCCGCTGAGTTACTATCTGGGCATTCTGGGCGATACCGGAATGTCAGCCTATTTCGGGCTGACCGATGTCGCCAAACCAAAACCAGGAGAAACCGTTGTGATCAGCGCGGCTGGTGGTGCTGTGGGTTCAATAGCCGGACAAATCGCCAGCCTCATGGGTGCACGAACAGTCGGCATATCCAGCAGCGTGGAAAAGTGCCAACGCCTGATTGACGAGCTCGGGTACGACGCTTGTATCAATCGAAACTCGACCGCAGGACTGCGAGCCGCAATAGCAGCCGAATGCCCCGGCGGAGTAGACGTGTATTTTGACAGCGTCGGCGGTGAAACCCTGGAGGCCATCATCGACAATCTCTCACAGGGCGCCAGAATCGCCCTCTGCGGCTCTATCACACACTACAATTCGGATGGTCCGGCTACAGGGCCAGGTAATCTGTTTGAACTGGTCACCAAAGAGGCCACTATGCAGGGATTCATGACCCACTTTCGTGAGGACAGGTACCCCGAAGCTAGACAACAGCTGGAGGCCTGGATTGAATCAGGCGAGCTCAACAGCATTGAATACTTCCTGGATGGTATTGAATCGGCTGGTATCGCCTTTTGTGATCTGTTCTCCGGTCGCAACTTTGGCAAGACCATCGTGCGCCTGTTTCCGGATGATCAGGGATAGGGCGAACCCATGTGATAGCTGACGGACACCGCCGCAGGACCACTTTGTGCAACCACGTCGTGCATGGCACCGGCGAGAATAAGGAGTGCCTGGTAAACATGCTGTTCACAACTCATCCACGTTCGTTGCTCGAACATAAGATCCAAAGAGATGCAAACGATTGAGCCCAGCGGAAAAATACTTCGTACAGATTCTCCACGCCCAATCCGCATTGCTGCGCAAGGTGCCGCCGTCGTCGCGATAATCGATTTGTGCAGGGCTTCCATGCTCAAGACGTCCGCCAGAGATTGCAGCCTTGAATCGATTTAAGCTGGCCGGATCCTGCTGGTCAAAGTAGCAGATCGTGGCCTGGCTTTCTGAGTCAGGATCGATTTCCGTCGCCTGCATATCGGCTTCGCCCAGCGCCCTCCCAAACAAATCGAGACCCGGGGTAACGGAATTCGGTGGTATCAAAATTTCCCGCGGCAGCTCAATAACCCTGGGCTGATCAGTGTTAAGACATTGGGTGAAAACAGATTCAGACATATCAATGATCACCAGCCGCGTTGGGCACATTCAAGTAAATAGGAGAGGTCCAGGCTCTCGGTTCGGCAATATGTAAGCAATTTTCCGTTGCTGTAGCATACTCTCCAACACAGTAATTCCGCTCAACACAGGCACCAGCTTCATCGTAGACACAGCCAAAGGGATCACCGCTGATCAGGGGTTCTGCTTCCTGTATTACCCGGGCATAGTAAAGTGAAGGTCGTTCTCCCGACAAAAATTCCTCATCTTCAAATTGATAGGTGCATTCGCTGGCGCCCTCTGGGCACTCGTGAATACGCCAGGGGCTTTCCACCAGCGGCGCGATTTTTTCATCAGGGGTAAGCTGCGGCCTGATCCGCACAATCTCTATGCGCGTTATCGCTTTACGTCGATTTCCCGGACTGTAACACTGGCCACCGCAGAGGCTTTCGATCCGATCCGCTCCCAGCGCGGCCAGGGCTGAATCAGGACATCCAGGACGCTGCGCCAGCGCACCCAGGGCGCTTACCTTGAACCGCGGCGACTGCTCCTGAACCACCTCACTTCCCATCGGCGCTGCTCCCTCCGGACCATTGAGCAAATCAAACCATACCAGTATGCGATCGCCGGAGGTGGCATAGACTTGACGGCGGTTCAACCCATTCCAAATAGCGTCCCGGTGGCGGCCCTGGCTGTGAACGGCAACGAGTCCCCCGGTGTAATAAAAGCCACCGGATTCACTATCTGCACCTCTCTGAAACATGGGTGTGCGACCCACGTCCTTATTATCCGTATAGAGGATACGATTGGTCTCTTTGTAAGAGTTTCCTGGTCTCGCCACATGATTGTCGGAGGAACCGATCAATCCAAACCGGGTTTGCTTCGGATTTCCGGCTGCATCAAAACCCAGCGCCAGGGCGTACTGTGTTGAATTGCGTGGTACATACATCGATGCGGGCTGAAATTGGTTTTCAAGCTGCCCGCAGCCTGCCCAGTCATTCAGGCTGGTATCCGGGACGATATCGCGTCCTGCTGGAACTCCTTTTGCCAGGAATTTGGCAACAACATTATCCACCTCGGCAGCACATGCGGCGGATGTCGAATCTGCACAACGCGAACGTACGATCGATCCAGCTTGCTGACAACAGGGAGTAAAATTCTCCGTTGCTTCGGGACAGTACAGTCCACCATTCTCAGATCGGCCAACACGTTGAAAATCTTCGAATATTTCTGAGCTGCCGTGCCCGGAATAAGTCTCAATCAATTTTTCATAGCGGGCTTGATAGCCCTGCAATTGATCTCGAAAATCTGCCTTAGAAGGGTTCGTGGTCCCCCAGGCCAGACCGTGCGGAATGACCATACTGTCCAGGCCCCATTCATCCAGCTTGCGATAGAGGGTGGAGGGTGTTGCCGCCACCTCACGACATGATTCGGGTAATCGGTCAGCGGTAAGCTCTTCGTCACAAACTGGAACACGCCCGGATTCGTTCAGGTACCACCCCAGGTCGTTAACAACATCCCGGCTATCTGCCATAGATATCAAACCTATCATGACCGAGGGGATCTTGTGCCAGACAGTACGCCCCTGCGCTGCGATGGGTCTCGTGGGGGTCTCTCCTTCCTCCCAGGACCTAAAAATCACGTTCTTGTGTCCATAGTGGTTGGGAGCATCTTTTCTGTCGCTGTTTGACCACTCCCAGCCAACGAAAGACACCATATCAGGGTTAGAGGCATCACCGGCTTCAGCATTGCACAGTCGAATGGATTTCACGGTATCAGCCCAGGCAGCAGGAGTCAGGCTTTCCGCGTGATCATTAATACTCCAGAAATCCAGCGCAGAACAATAGCGCGCAAAATCACAGGCATCCGCCGGCGTCACCCGCCCCAATCCCTTAACCAGCTGCGTGTTAAAGATGGCAGCATCGATAGAGTAATTGGTATGGGTGTGCAAATCGCCAAACAGAATCTGGCTGGCGGCATCCGTGTTGGCTTCCACCCGGTTGATTGCAGGACGAGGACCGGAGGTAACAGACTCGGAAGACCACGAGCCACCAAACATACCGCTGCCCACGCTGTGAAAATACCCCAGGCTCACAAGAATGACCAACGTCAGTCCGAGCAAGCACTTCTTAATCATGGTAATCACCTGGAAAAACCAGTGTTCCGATGACCGGGAATACCTTAGTGTCGCTCAAAGCAGCTTCAACAAGTGTTCAAGAAGCCGAATCAGTGGCCCGTGATACCAGGGTACCGGGGGATCCTCCCTGGGTACACCGTATTGCGTTCTCAGTTGTTCAAGTCGGCGCAACAGTTCCCGGGTGATGGCTTCATAGCCCGGTTGGCCATAAAGGTTGTTGAGATCATCTGGATCCGTTTTGAGGTCAAACAATTCCCATTCATCAAGCTGATAGTAATAAACCAGTTTGTAGCGTTCTTCACGAATCCCATAGTGCCTGGCCACCCCGTGAAATCCGGGATCTTCGTAAAAATGGTAATAAAGATCGCGTTTCCACTCAATAGGTTCAGCATTCAGCAACGGCAACAGACTGACACCATGCATGGGTTGGGTAGCCGTGATACCTGCCGCCGCCAGCAAGGTCGGCGCAAAATCAATATTCTGTACCAGAGCGCTGGAGGATGTTCCTGGAGAGATATGCCCTTTCCATTGCATAACCAGTGGAATCCGTGACGAAACCTCGTCCATCCAGCGCTTATCAAACCAACCGTTCTCCCCCAGAAAAAAACCCTGGTCCGAGGTATAAATCACAATCGTGTTATCCAGCAAATCGTTTTGAGACAGATAGTCCAGCAAGCGGCCAATCTGCCGGTCCATGCTCTTCACCGAAGCCATGTAAGACTTGATATAGCGTTGATACTTCCATTGAATTTCTGCTTCAGCTGACATTTCCGCCTGCTCAAAGGCATCATTGCCCTCAGCAAAGGCACTGTTCCACAGTTCACTCTGTTCCGGTGTGAGGTTACGCCCCTCGCTCAATTTTACATCGTTGTCAGTCATCCATTCTGCGATAGTCATGCGGGCATCTTGCCGCGCATTGGTCAGATCATCCAGATTCCGTAGCAAAGTATTCGGCTCCGGAATCTGCGCCCGCTCATCCCATTCACGCAACTCCTGGGGACCTGGTAACCAGTCCCGATGCGGCGTCTTGTGATTGTAGAGCAAGAAGAACGGCTGCTCCGACGTGCTTATTTTCTCAAGCCAGTTTATCGCCTTGTCAGTCACGATATCTGCTACGTAGCCGGTAGTCGCTTCCACCCCGTTCGGGCTGCGAAATTCGGGGTTATAGTAAGTCCCCTGCTCAAAGGCGTTGCTTATCACCTGCCAATGGTCAAATCCCACGGGATCACTATACAGGTGCCACTTACCGATGACGGCGGTCTGATAACCCCCTTTTTGCAGCAGTGTGGGGAGTGTTTGCTGCCCACCATCAAATGGCTCCGACCATTCGTTGCTGTGAAAACCGTTGCCGTGGCTATGCATGCCAGTCAGCATGGTCGCTCGACTGGGACCACAAATAGCATTGCCGACATAGGCGCGATCAAAACGGATTCCGTTATCAGCAATCCGGTCTATGTTGGGGGTACTCATCAAACTGTCATCATAGGCACTGACGGCCCGCGTGGCATGATCATCAGACATAATAAACACGATATTGGGGCGTTCTGCGGACCATCCACAGATAGAAATCCAACTCAATGCCAGGGCCATAGCCGACCTCGGCAACCAGCTCTTGCACTTCCTCACAACTTTCATCTCGGTTCCATTCATCCCGGGCAGGTCACGGTGCCGATCCAGTAACCGGCTCACTCTCTTGCCAGCCGTAGCGTACGGCCTTGGCGCCCACCACTACGCCGGAATCAACCACAACCGGCGCTGTATACAACTGCCAATCCCCTTCATCCAGGCGATAACCCAGTGAAGCATTGGCCTGTCGATTTTTGATCCGTATCTTTCCCTTCGAAAAAACCAATTCGGGGGACGCGGTCAAAGGTTGCTCTCCATTCGGCCAGAAACGGGCCACCATCTCTACCTCTGATTGCTCGCTCAAATCATCGACTCTTCCCAGCCAATCAGCCAGGGCACCCCGCATTTCATGCAGCACTTCCGCATATTGCTTGTTATCTGCCAGATTATTCAGTTCATAGGGATCCATCTCTATATCAAACAACCTCTCCTCACCCGGAGCTTCGAACCATTGCCTTTGTTTCTCGTTCAGCTCTCCGGATTCGAACATTCTCCTGAGCTCACGCATCATCTCCAGGTTGTCTCGAAAGGCCAGTGCGTGACCGCCACCGAGCTGTGGAAACCAACTGCGAATATACTTGTACCGGTCGCTGCGCACCGCCCGCTGACGATCCTCCACCTCGTCGATTCGATCCCGGGAAGCAAAGATATGTTTCCGCGGTGCATCTGAGAGGAAATCAGACCCCTGCAAATAGTCAGGTTGTTCCACACCGGCGAGTGTGAGCAGCGTCGGCGCAAGATCAATAAAACTGATCAATCTACTGTCTATACCATTCGGTGGCGCATCGGCGGGTCGGAATCGCTCAGGCCATCGAATCACCATCGGCACTTTAATGCCGGAATCAAACAGCTCGCGTTTTGATCGCGGCAAACCATCACCGTGATCCGTAGTCCAGATGACAATCGTTGATTCCAGCAGACCATCTGATTCCAACTGGCCGACGATGGTACCGACTTCTGCATCCATCGCGGCAATGTTGTTGTAGTGCCGGGCCATATCGGCTCTAACTACCTGAACGTCAGGATAGTAAGGCGGTACTGATATCTGCTCAGGTGATACCGGTGCTCCTATACCGGTATCCGGGATCATAAATGTTCGCATTAGTTGCATCACCAGGTGGGTAATGCTGTTGGGCCACGAGCCCAGGGGCGTAAACACGCCACTCTCATGGGTTACCCCGAAATTGATCAGGCCATAAAAGGGCTGACCCGGTCTTCGGTGGCGCCAGTGTCCCTCAGAACCTTCCTCTGTCCAAATGGTAAACGGACCCGAGTTGGCCCTGGTGCCGCTGAACTGGTAATCCAGTTTTTGATCCGTCCAGGTATAGTAACCCGCCCCACGCAACAGTTCCGGATAGGCTTTGACGTGTTCTGGTGGAACCGCGGTGTAGGATCCATGCGGGCCACGGCCGGTTCGCATGTGTTGAGCGCCCGTTGAAATCTGGTGCATTCCCAGGATATGCGCTGCCCGACTGGGAGCACATACACCAGCCGTCGTAAAGGTATTGGGGTAACGAGTTCCCTGTTGCGCCAACCGGTCAATATTGGGTGTCACGGCAACTGGATCGCCAAACGCGCCCACTCGCGCACTCATATCTTCCGCCATCAACACCAGAATATTTGGGCGATCCAATTCCTGTGCTGTCACGAGGCTCGAGCAACCCATCACGCATAGGAGAGTGACAATTCTATTCAGCATCACATCCAGCGGTAACGCAGTTCCACACCGTAGGTGCGTCGCGCCTGTTTGGCAAAACGATGGTTGTAACCATTTGGTAGTATGTTGAAATTGTTCGCCTGGATAGACAACTCGTGAAATTTGTCCGCGATATTTTTCACAAACACTGTTGCGTCCCAGGTGTCTCGCTGCCCCCGAAATACCAGCGCGGCGTCAAATATGGCATAGCCATCTGCCTCGGTGAACTCATCCTGACTGAGGGAGTATAGAACATCGTCCTGCGCCCTCACGGACCCCCGCAACGTCATGTTGAAGTCTCCATCAAACGGAATGGCATAAGATGCCGTCAAACTTGCTTTCCAGTCTGGTGAGAAAGGGAGATCTCCACCTGAAAGATCCTGCAATGAATTGGTACGACTACATCCGTTGAACTCACGAAACACCTGCCCTCCGCTGCATTGACCCGCCGGGTAATCATCGATACTGGCGTCAATTATCGCAAAACCACCGCTCATCCGCAGGTTTTCGGATATCTGCGCCAGAAAATCCAGCTCCAGACCCTGACTACTGACTTCCCCGGCATTTATCAGGATAAAACCACCCGGATCGTCTCCCTCATTACAGTTGGGACTGTCATCCGGGCACTCTGGAGGCACACCATCTGGATCAAAAAAGGATTGCGCCTGAAAATCGTCATAGACCGAATGAAAAACCGCAGCGCTCAACTGCACCCGGCCATCCAACAGCGTGGTTTTGAGACCAAGCTCCCAGGAATCCGACACCTCGGGAGCCACTGGCGGGAGGCCCACAGGGTCTGTGCCGAAGGTCATATCAAAGGCCGGCCCCTTGTAGCCCTGGGTATAGCTCACATAGGTCATACCCGACTCACTGTACTCCCATTGCAGTGCAATTTTTCCAGAAAGGTCATTTTCATCGGTATCTCCACGAGTCAATTCTACCGGGGGAGGCAGCCCGATCTGCTGTCCTTCCAGCGTGCGTGCAAAGGAAAATTCCAGCTCATCCTCGGTATAGCGAGCGCCGAAGATCAGACGCCAGTCATCCACTATCTGCCAGGTCGCCTCACCAAAGACCGCCCAGTTTCTGGTCTCGACCTGGAAATCCGCCACGGCATCACCGGGAAACCCGCTAATAATTTCGAAGTGCCGGCGAAAGTTACGCGTCAATTTCTGATCAAACCAAAAGAGCCCGGCCACGTAGGTAAGGCTCCCTTCTGTGGGAGATAGCAGGCGCAGCTCCTGGGTAAATTGTTCCGTTTCGGTAAAACCAAATTGATCAAAAGCTCGAAAGTCCGTTGGTTGGCTATCGGGATCGTTAAATCCACTTACCTCAAATTCTCGCAGCGCCGTAATTGAGGTCAACACATAGTCGCCCATATCCCAATTGGCCTCCAACGAATGTCCCCAGGATCTGGATTTCGAGAAAGGTAATTTATTGATATTCACCACCTCGTTCTCGTCTCCGGGCGTGACCGGAGCCAGGTTGGCAAGAATGTCAGCCGCCTGGGCATCATTACCGCCGTATGCCTCAAGGCTTCTCACCGGAGACGCACTGCAGTCACAGGAACGATCACTGAAATCGCTCGTCCATTTGAGTTCCAGTGACTCCGTGGGAAACCAACGTAGCTTACCTCGCACACTCCAGCTGTCTTCACCGTTGAGTTTGTTGCCATCGTATGCGTTCCTGATGTATCCACCGAGATCCGTACCCGTGGCGGAGAACCGGTAGCCCAAATCATCAGATATGGGTCCCGACACGGTCAATCCAGCCCGATATTCATCTTCACTGATGACAGACCCCATCACCTCGCCGCTGAATTCATCACTGGGGTTTTGGGTGATCAGGTGTACCACGCCACCGGTGGAATTTTTCCCGAACAAGGTACCCTGGGGGCCTCTCAGCACCTCAATCCTCTCAATATCCAGCAACTGCATAAACGCCTGGCCGGATCTTCCCATCACCACACCATCGAGCATCGTGGATACACTGGGCTCGATGGCCGAGCTGAAGGACTGGGTCCCAATTCCACGTATCGAGAAAGAAGTATTGTCGGCGTTGCCACCCTTTTGCAGATTCAGCGAGGGAACCAGATACGCCAACTCCTCCGCTGATTGAATATGGGATTCCTGAATTAAATCAGCGCTCAGGGCGGTTACCGCGATGGCCACATCGCGCAGGCTCTGCTCTCGCTTGGTCGCAGTCACAATAACTTCCTCCAGCACCAATGATGCGGGTGAAGTCTGTGCGCCGGTGTTGAGAGTGAAGACTACAAGGGCGCTAAGAAGAGATGCTCTGAACAGTTGTTGATTCATACCGCTTTCTCCAACGAGGCGTCAGCCTCTAGAATAGTGAAGGTTTTCTGCAAACGAATATCGCGGGAGGATGAGCCCAGCCGGGCGGTATGTTCGCCGTTCTGGATCATCCATTGGTTGAGATCAGGGTCAAATATATGCAAACTGGATGCCGGAACTGTGATCGTCACCATCTGCGTCGCCCCGGCCTCCAGCCAGACCTTTCTGAATCCTTTTAGAGCCTGAACCGGACGATCTTCGCTCACCTGGGAACTCGCCACATACAGCTGAACGACTTCGGCACCTGCTACATCACTGACATTGGTCACTGTCAGGGATATCGTCAGCTCCTCATCGCTGCTCATTGATTCCTGACTCAGGACCAGATTGTCATACGCAAACTTGCTATAGGACAATCCGTGCCCGAAGGGAAACAGGGGCTCAATATCGTATTTGTCAAAATGCCGGTATCCAACAAAGAGTTCCTCGTCGTAGTGCACTGTTTGACCATCGCCGGGAAAGGTTCTCGCTGACACGTGTGCAGGACTGTCCTGCAGAGTTTTCGGAAACGTAACCGGCAGTTTTCCCGATGGATTGTTATCACCGAACAAGGTCCGCGCTATCGCTGTGCCTCCTTCCATCCCGGGGTACCAGCATTCAAGAATAGCGGGAACATCGTTAACCCACGGCATAGCAATGGGGCTGCCATTCAGCAACACGATTACCGTATTGGGGTTGGTCTTCAGGGTATCAGTGATCAGCTTTTCCTGTTTGGCTGGCAGGGAAAGCGATGATTTGTCTTTGACCTCTGAATCAAGTCCGGGTCGGTGACTAAGCCCGACAAACAATAGAACAACATCGGCATCTTTGGGATTTGAAACCCACTCAAAGCGGCCTTGGTTTTCATTTTGTAATCCCATCCAGGGAGTAATCTCGTGGGGAGGCCATACCCCTGCACTACCTCCCCACAAAGGGAGGCAATTGCGCTTTTTCAGCCGCGGGCCCAGAGCGGCTATTTTTCGACACCTGCCCGGATCGAGAGGCAACAAATCACCCTCATTCTTCAGCAGCGTCATTCCCGACTCCGCCATTGTGCACGCCAAGGCCTGGTGATCTGGTGTATTGCGTTTTCCTCTGACCCGCTCGGGGTCAAGATGTCCAACCAGAACCATGGCCATCAACAAACCGCGTAACACGTCGTCAATATCCTGCTCGGTGAATTGATCCTGCGTGTAGCTTTCCTTCAAATTCTTGTACCGGTATTTCGATCCCCTGCCGGGCATCTCCAGCGATAGTCCACCTTCAACGCACGCGGCACTGCTAGTCGTGCGGCGAACCGCAAACCAGTCACTGACCACGAATCCGCGGAAGCCCCACTGTTCCCTAAGACGGGTGACCAACAGATCCTTGTTCTCACAAGCAGCAACACCATTCACCGCATTGTATGCTGCCATGATGGACCATGCGTCGCCCTCCTCTACCGCAGCCCGGAAGGCGGGAAGATAAATCTCCTGCAGCGCGCGTTCACACACCCTGGCATCTACCCGCATCCGGTCCGTCTCCTGATTGTTGACGGCAAAATGTTTTACGCAGGCGGCCACGCCCTGACGCTGGATACCTTTCACAATGGGGACCACCAGTTCACTGTTCAGAACCGGATCCTCACTGAGATACTCGAATGTGCGGCCGTTTAATGGCGTGCGGGCAATATTGATTGCAGGGCCGAGCACAGTGCCACCGCCCACCGCTCTGGCTTCTTGTCCCAGTGCCTCACCGAATTGTTCCAACAATTCCGGATCCCAACTGGCTGCCTGAGCAATTCCAGAAGGAAATGCGGTACATCGCTTGCCGCTGGAGTGCCAGCCAATCCCTCTCGGCCCGTCCGTAAGACGGAATGGTTTAATTCCCAGACGCTCTACTGACTTGGTTTTCCAAAACCCCTGTCCCGCACACAAGGACAACTTCTCATCCAGGGACAGTGCCAGCAGTAAACTGGCCACTCTGGTCTCAGGATCACATTCCGGATCGAGATAGTCCTCTAGCGTGCTGGTCGTGTCCGCTGTCATAACTTCCCATGGCTCCTTTCAAGAGATTGCACATACAGGTTATTACTCAGGTTCAATGTAATCGCTGCAGGGGGCAATCAGAAGTGGCCTTCCTGCTATATAACTGGCATTTTCTGCTATAGTTTTAAGTCTTGCATCACCTAATTTCTCATGAACGGGAGGAAAATTGACTAAAACTGCTAATTTGAGCCCGATGAAACAAGCAGCCCTCATGTGTTACCAGCTGTTTCTGGGTGATACCAGTCTCGACGATATTTCGCAGCAAGATCTGGACGCGTTGGCGCATGTCAGCGGAGCCGCCGTTTCCGCTCAGGAATTGATGCAGGTAACTAACAGACTCCGAGGACATCACAGTTACGCGGATCTACAACACCTGCTCCTCAACCGGCAGTCGCAGCTGAGCACACCAGCTCTACTCAGCGAAGCTGACGCCACTGAATTCTTACAGGAATTATTCGGCAGACTGGATCACGCCACCCTCTACGATCACGGTGTTACGGCGAATATCACTTCTCTGGTGCGTGGCAAAACAAGCGCATCGGGTACTGAGTATCCTGGCAACATGCCCTGCTGGACGGTTCACCTTACGATTGGCGGAAGCGGATTGTTCATCAATGATCACATGGAGGTGAGAGTCGATCGAGGAACCATGATGCTGTTTCATCCGGACGCCATATACCACTCCGGGCTTTACCCTTCTGCCGCTTCATGGAAGCACTACTGGGCCTTGTTTCAACCCCGGCAACACTGGCACAACTGGATGGAATGGCGTGAAATAGACGATGGCATTTGTCTACTGCAGCTGACCGCGGAGCAGCCCGCTGTTCAAATGGAACAGCTTTTCGAAAGCCTTATCTCTATGAACCACGACACGACACCGCAGAGAAGCGATCTACAACACAATCGCCTCGAGGAGATTTTGATTCACGCCAGCAGTCATGTTCAAGCTGCCGCACATACCCGCATAGACCCGCGGGTCGAGCGGGCCTGTGCTTATATGCAAGCGTACATGGCCGAGCGTTGGTCGATCAGTGATGTGGCCAGAGCCTGTAATCTTTCAAACTCCAGACTTGCCCATTTGTTCAAGGAACAATTGGGTGTCAGCCCCAAGTTCTGGTGCAACAATCTGAGGTTGCAGCAAGCACGCAAGCTACTGCTTGGCACGACAGATAGTATCAACGGCATAGCCAATCAGGTTGGTTATGAAGATGCCAATCAGTTCACCCGGTATTTCAAGAAGTCCCTCGGCTGTAGCCCCAGAGAGTTCCGGCAATCCTTCGCGACCTGAGCCGCGGTGCCAGGCAGATTGACGACCCGGACAATCAACCTGCAGCAACACCCATAAATATCCCGGCCACCAGCGACAGAACAACAACCACCAGTAACACCGTTATCATCCAGTACTGCAAGCGATACAGATTAAGCAACTGTCCCAGGGCCGACATTAGATGGTCAATGTCACTGCCCTCGGTGTCTACTATTTCACGAAAAGACGCGGCTGCTCGGCGGGTCCAGATACCGATCGCGAGATACACCCCGCCGGAAAGAATATTTGCAATTCCCGATGCGCCCTCTGACACCATCGAGCCAAGACCACCCAGTATGGTAAACCCTCCCATAATCAGGAATAACATGCCCACAAATTGCATTTTCTTGTGTAGGTCACCCAGGACCGCATTCTGACTTTCATCAAACTCAAAGCTTGTATCATTACTCATTTTCTTCCTCTCCCAATTGCGCTTTTCATGTGTATCTGTCATTTACCAACGAATAAAACATAGATTCCGATTACTATTTGCCGCGCATGCGAAGTCTGGGCATCCAGTGTTTTTCCCCACTTTGAGCCTGTGGTACGCCGGTCATTGATACACCACCGGCAAAAGGTAATTGGCGCTGTGGATCCACACCCGAAGCCGTATCCTTTATCCGCCACAGCGGTTCCCAGCACCCATGAATTTCCAGCAGAGATTGCGCCTCTTTCTGTTCAGTATCCGAGAGCACGTTGAATTCCCGTCTCAGCTCTTCCAGGCACCACACACGATAAACGGAGGTACGGATGTGTTTATATGGCGCGGATTCGATAGCAACATCAAAGTACTCGCTCTGTGATTTCCAGGCTTCAGCATTGGCACACAAATAAGGCAGGTAGGTGGAGCCTATCGAATCCAGTATGGGTCCCCAATTCTCGGGCACACCCTGAACCAGGCTTCCTCCCCGCTCCTGTACCCGACTCAACCTTTCATTCCACACACGGGCGACCCACTCAAATACCGCTGGTGCTGTTTCCCGCATGATGCGAGCGCTGGTCGGGTCCATTGAAAAGTGTCGGAACATGGGGCCGAAAAATCCAAAATCAGCCAGGCTGGGGCGCGACCCCAGCAGATACGGATGCGCACCGAGAATATCTGTGAACTGCTGCAGTGTATCCAGGTATGACTTTTCAACGTGATCCCAGGTCTCATCAGACACGCCATCACCGCGCGTGAAAAGAGAACGCTGCCGATTGCGTATCAGGTAGCGCTTTACTATGTGTGGCACGCGGAGTTCCTGACCGAGCTCATCTGCCAGCACCCAACTCTGGTGCGCCGCACTCTCTGCGTAATCCCAGCGATAGTGCATTGCAGGACGCCACAACCACTCGTCAGCGTAGTCTTCGAGAAGCTTGCTGAAGAAAGCCTGTACAGGATTTTCGGGAATAACCTGGGCACCGGGGTAGCGCTCAGCAAGCCAGGAGATAATAGGAGTGCTGTCGGTCAGCCAGCGTCCATCCGCTAATTGCAGCGCAGGCACCTGAGCCACGCCGGTCGCTGCAATAGACTCTCCCATGGGAGCCGCAGCAACCCGCTGGTACGGAATCTCCATATAACGGATAACCGCCTCAAGCTTCCCCGTAAAATACGACAGTTCCGGCCCGTAGATCGTCATCGGCACCGCGCTATCTGTTTCTGACATACGTCTACCTCAGTTGTTTTCTGCGAGATGACGCCAGGCTTGGGGCAAGTCAGTGGACCAATCAGGCTTCGCTGGAGGCATATTGAACTCGGCCGGCGGTTGCCAGGCCATCGCTTTCAGGGTTTCACCAATATACGTCATATTCAAATAGTCATGGCTGTAACAAAAGAGGCCATCCCCTGCGTAATAGAGTATCGACAAGCCGGGTACAATCCATTGCTTGCCATCCTCTTTGACCCCCAGGACCTGGTCCCATTGACTGACCAGACGGTGACCATCCGTCATGATCCAACGTTCCGGCGTGAACCAGCCATAACCGGTAAGACCAGCCATTGATTGCAGAAAGAAGTTACGGATACCTTCACGGGTTTCCTGCCTACCCCAGGCAGGATCAATATATACGGCATCCTCTGTAAAGAAATCGGCGAGTGCTTCCCACCCACACTTTCCTTCATCGATCTCGTCACGTGTCGCCACAAATTGCTGATAGGTTTTTCGCGCTTCTCTTTCAATATCGTTTCGATTAGTCACTTTAAGTTTCTCTCTGCTGGATAATAAAAAACAACGCTAA
This sequence comes from uncultured Halieaceae bacterium, assembly GCA_938074045.1. Lineage (GTDB taxonomy): Bacteria > Pseudomonadota > Gammaproteobacteria > Pseudomonadales > Halieaceae > CALJGI01. Next base: position 16,521 of record CALJGI010000025.1, on the reverse strand, counting down.
CAATTCAATTGTCAGCACGCCTGGGAATTGCGCCAGGTCAGATTATGCCATCGCTGCCATAAGGTTCTCGATTGGCAGGTAATCAAAATCAAAACCAAAACATCGCGGTGCCACAAATTCCTGTGCTCTGTCGCTGCGATAGAATGACGGACATCCGATACCAAACACGGCCACTCGCTGACCAAATCTTAGTCGTTCAGCATTGATCGGCGTGGACGTTTCATAGTCCACAATGGTAATCAGGTCTGGCACTGACGCGATAACTTCATGCCCCAGGCGGGCGACGAGATATTCGTTCTTGATGTCAATTTTTAGTGGTGGGGAGTTTCCTTCGAAGGGCGCAATGGTCGCTTCACCGATGTCGTATCCACCAATGATCCTGGTAGAGCTGTCCACCACTTTGCCCGTGTACAGATGAAAGAAATCTCCATAGAGCGAATCCGCGAACAGTGCGGATAAATGCGTATACATCTCGGATGCGTTGCCGCGTTGCTCCCGTAGCAGCCTTCCCAACGCGATGGAGAAGGTTATTGTCCCTGCAATGATGGAATCCTTGAGTTGCCTGCCGCTCATGGGATGTTCTGCCGAGGTGATCATACCTCCCGAACTCAAGGCGCACTGCCGGATTTCCTGTTCAAATTGAAGGATGTCAGCAGTATGAAATTCAACAATATCGCCCTTGTAATCAGTGCTGACCGCTGGGGTCGGCAAAACACCCGATATGGGATAAGTCATCATCTGGGCTTCCGGCAAGGCCCGCCCCATCCCATCACCGTCAATGACCGGTATCCCCATAACAGCAGCCGCGACAATGGGTATCAGTGAATTACCCCCACCAATCTCGAAGGAAACCACTGCATCCACTTTGCGGTCAAAGCGGTCCTCGAAAGCTCTAAGCGTGTTGGCTGCCTCATCAATAGAGGGCAGCAACTCGAGACTGACCGTCGGAGCACCCACGCCACCAAGCGCAACAATCAAGGCATCATCTTGCAGCTCTTGTGCACGTAATAGTTGTGCAGGACCGTATTGTGCGAGCGCCTGCTCGGCAATTAATTCAGCCACATGGGGATCACCACCACCTCCTGTGGCTAAAAAAACAGCGCCAGCAGACAAGTCTGCCAACACGTCCACTCCCAACGTGTTCACGATTTCCCCCGCTTCACTGAAGCGATATCACCCACTGCCTTCACTCTTAAGCGTGTCGATCCCTCTGGCATATAAGATATAGTGGTCTCTTCAATATCGGCGATCCGCACAGTATCACCCGCGGCACCAGCAGTGATCGCCATGTTCCGCGCCTCGTCTGACACCTGGCGCAATGCTTCCTCCCTCGGCAGTTCCCGATAATTCACCAATCGCTCTACCTCGCCGCCAATTTGCGCAATTGCTGCACCGATAGCATTGGCAACTCCCGAATGTTCTGGGCAATGCATGGCTGAAGCCGCGGTTAATGGCTCTGACACCAGTATAGCGCCGCCTCCGACCAAAATAACGGGAAGTGGGTCACTCCCCGGCATCATTTTTTCAATACCTTCATTAAGCATGGTCTGGATAGTGGTAATGCCATTGGCGACCAGATCTTGTGCCAATTGAGGCGGCGCAAAGCCGGACTTGACATCAGCTCGACCCGACGCGACCAATAAATCCGTCGCGGTCAGCGTACTTCCACCAAATGACAGGCCCTGGGATACCAATTCGTGACCCACTGACTGCGGACCGACAACTGTCCCGTCAGCAGAAACAAGACTGCCGCCACCCAAACCGAGAGCCAACACATCTGGCATCCTAAAGTTGGTGCGTATACCCCCTACTTCGATGATCGTATTAGACTCCCGCGGGAATCCATTCTGCAAGATACCGATATCGGAAGTGGTACCACCGATATCTACGACCACCGCATTTTCCAGGCCCGTCAGCCTGGACGCTCCGCGCAAGGAGTTGGTCGGCCCCGAGGCAAAGGTCAACGCCGGGTACTGACGCACAAAGCTGGCATCCATCAGGGTACCGTCGTTCTGGCTGATAAAATAACGGCAGGCAAGTCCTCGTTCTCGTAACGCAGCGCCAAAGGCATCGACGACGCTACCTGCAAATTTCAACAATGAGGCGTTGAGCAAGGCCGCGTTTTCCCTCTCTAACAGGCCCAATCGCCCGATTTGATGAGAGCAGGTGATGCTCACGTCGGGAATCGCTGCTCGCAATCGCTCTGCAATCAACAGCTCCGGTTCAGGTGTCATGGGAGAAAATGCTGCGGAGACAGCCACCGAGTCCACACCCTTAAGACGAATATCCCGCACTATGCGACCTACTGCATTCAGGTCCAGATCCGCCAGGGGCTGACCATCATAGAGCGTGCCCCCCGCCAGCATATACACGTGCTCGCCCATGGCAGTGGCGATATCTTCCGGCCAGCCAATCTTCGGCGGTAAACCCCGTCCAGATGGCAAACCGACTCTAATCGCAGCAACTTCGGATAGATGCCGTCGTTCTACCACAGCGTTGGTGAACTGGGTGGTACCGAGCATGACAGCTTCTATCTCTGTTTCGCTCACGCCACTTTCACCAAGAATCACTTCCAGTGCATCGAGAATGCCAGATGTCACATCGGCGGAGGTCAGTGCTTTGGTCGCCGCCACAATGACATCGTCATCGAGTAGCACAGCGTCTGTGTGCGTTCCACCTACATCGATGCCAATTCTCATCGGCTTTCAGCCTGCGTGCATAGTGTCCTTCGTGAGCGCGATAAATAATATTTTTCAGAAAAATAGTACAGCACCGCCGCTACCATCATGGCATCAACCGCCGCAATCTGAGTCAAAGTAAACCAATCCCATGAACCCGCCAGCGCTACACAAGCGCCCGCAAACCAACTAACAACTGCCGTCGGACGAAACACATTTTCTTCCGATAAGCGTTCAGATCCATAGGCCGCAGGACGCAGCAGCAGCGCATCGACGGCAATGACGCCGGCTACAGGGACAAATACAATTGAGAGATAAAAGAGAAAATCCAGGAAAAAATCCAATATATCCAGGAAGGCCGCCACTGTGCCAAGGGCGCCCAGTACCGAGACCAATACCAAATCATTCAAGCCCGGTGCTGACGACTCTACACTCAACATCGTGCTATAAAGATTGAGGGAATTCAAAACCCAGCTACCGCAGATAACGACCGCAAAGGCTGCCCAACCCAACCCGAGTGTAATCATTATACCGAGCAGATCACCCTCTCCCAGAGCCGCCTCAGCTAGTCCACCTGTACTGGTTACCAGCAGATTAATTAAAAGATAACTGATAACCACGGATAACGCCGCCTCGCGCCAGTGTCTGATAAAACGGGTAACATCCGGGAGAATCACCGCACCGACAATAACAGCACCCACTACGGCAGATACACCGTGACCAAAGGAAATCTCAGTTTCAGAGGTTCTTTGCAGCAGTTCCACCAGAGGTACTTCGCCCAACGCTCCAGCGATCAACATCACCGTAACCACCGCCAAAACCGGAACCAAAAGTGCAGAAAGAAAATTGATGGCCTTGAACCCCATCACGGTGGTCAGTGTCATTACCACTCCCGCAAACAGCTCCACGGGCCAAGCTGGTATTTCACGGTCAAACACATCCAACGAGAGACTGACAACAGCACTACTGAACAAATCGATATTGACGCCGAACCATCCAAGTAAAGAAATAGCAAAAGCCACATTAACCAGAGCCGCACCCCCTGTACCAAAAGCCACACGATTGAGCATATAGCTACTAAGACGTGTACGGGCACCAATGACAGCTGTTAAACAACCGATCACAGTCAGGATCAGCGCACCTAAAAGCAGCATTTCAAAGGTACGACCCGGTGATGACACCAGCGATAACTCGAGACCGGTCAAAAAGGTAGGCAGGGAAAAAGACACCATTGCCATAACCATGGCGACCCGGTACCAGGACACCGTATCGGCATCCGGCACAGGTTGCGTGGCGAATTCTCCACTTCGGTCTCCCACAGCACTCTCAGTCTTGTCGAAAGGGACACATTATGCGCACAATCCCCTAGCGAGTTCCATCAGATAGATGTCAGGCCATCCGCCACTCCCGAACTGCCTACAACACGGTCATTGTTGCTCGCCGAAGCCGCAAAAAATGACAGGCACGGAACCTCGAATAGGTATTTCAAGGGAAACATGGCTATCATGACTACTTGGTGTTTGCGTGATTTAAACAGGAATAGCTAGTGCAAATGAAATTGATGATTTTTGACGTGGCAGGCCATGTGGGCTCCCACATCACGTCTCAATTTATGCGCCTGGGTCACACTGTGGTATTAATAGATATCATCGATATTGTTGTCCTTGCACAGCGTGCAGCCCGCCTGCAGAACGATGCTTTTCTGGCCATTGGCCTATCTGCCAAGACATCAGTTTATGGGAATATCAGTGCACTGAAAGTCAGCTGCCTCACCAGAATAATCTATGATGAACAACCTGATCTGGTGATAAATTACGCGATTCCGATTACCTGGGACGCCGCCAAAAAATTGTTTAACTACGCCAGAATCAGCGCGTTGGTGCTTGGCGCGTTCACAACCATTCAGGTCATGACCCCACTGCTGGTGGCCAAAGCAATTGTGGCCGCCAGTATCGACACCAGATTCATGATCGGCAACCTGCCAGGCATCACCGTGCCAATAGTAGTGGCCGTTGATGCATCAGGTCCACATTTACCGGGTCGAAGAAATTGCGACTGCCCAGATACAGGCAATGCAGAGATTATTTAATGCGATCTCCGCCTGATGGGATAGCACAACGCAAAGCATGGATCACCGGGCATTTAAAGCCGAGGCATCAGCCACCACAATCTGAAAAAAAAGGAATTAGAAAATGACAGAAGAGTTACAGCAACAATTGGACCTGCCACCCGCGGATCAAATTGGATTCGTGGTTAAAAACCTCGAAGAGTCTATGGCCAAGTATGAACCTCTCTTTGGACCATTCAAAACCATGGAGGGCAGCGTGGAAGACGCTTTCTACCGTGGTGAAGACAAAGACGCCCAGTTGAAAATCGCCTTCGGCTATAGCGGCGACCTGGAAATAGAGCTCATCGAGTGGATCAGTGGCTATAGTCCGCATCGGGAGTTTATCGAATCCGGTCGGGAGGGAATGCACCACATCCGGTTCAGAGTTGATGATTGCGACACCTATGCTGATAGAGCGAAAGGTCTGGGATACGAAACCATCTGGTACAAGGAAATCATGGACAACGTGAAATTTGCCTATATGGAACGTGATAATGACCCCTTGATCATCGAGTTTCTACAAATGCCTGATGAATTGCTCTATGGGTCCGTTTCATAGTGCTACGCGCAGCCGAAGCCACACGGTTAGATCAGACGTGCGACCTGCTATGTCAATAAATTGGACCTTTTTGGTACTCCCCGGCAACCGCTACTTCCAGTTACAGTGATGTCATATTAATCGACGGGATTCAGAACATGAAAACATATGCCATGACAGGCGGTGCAACAGGCATAGGCGCGGCGATCAAGACTTCTCTACGTGAGGCCGGTCACTCCATCATCGTGGTCGATATCAAGGATGCCGATATAGTTGCCGATCTATCCACACATGCAGGTCGCGACCTTGCCATCAAGGCTGTAATTGAAGCAGCACCCGAGGGACTGGATGGATTTATCTCCTGCGCCGGTTTGGGCTCGCACATCCCTGATCTGAGCTTGATTGCCAACGTTAACTACTACGGTACCATTGACCTCGTGAAAGGCCTGAAGGACACACTGGCGCTAAAACGAGGTGGCGTTGTAATGATCTCTTCAAACTCGGCACCTATGCCCACCAATACCGGGTTTGTGGATGCACTGCTCAGTGACGATAGACCAAAGCAGGCGCAGGAAATGGAGTCTATGGAGGGACAGACGGTCTACTCAGCCACAAAGCAGGCCGTTGCGCGCTGGATGCGCCGCAATACAGCTGAATTCGCCGCTCTCGGCATTCGTATGAACGCCGTCGCGCCAGGTTATACCGAAACACCGATGACAGCTGCTGTAAAAAGCGACCCAACATACCGTGAGGCTATCAATCAATTCCTCGCCAGCATCCCAATACAGCGAGCAGGCGTGCCTGAAGATATGGCGAATGCGGTGAACTTTCTTCTCAGCGATGCAGCCAGTTTTGTGTGTGGCTCAGTCATATTCGTGGACGGTGGCCACGATGCCATGCTGCGCCCCGATCAATTCTAGGGGCAGAACATATGTTATCGCCTTTGCTTGAACGCCTTAGTTATAATCTGCTTAATTCCCACAGGTCATTGCGGGTAAAGCCGAGCACAGCCTAGATGGACGCCACCAGATCTCTCCCGAGGTTTCTCTCCAGCCCCTCACGCTGCAGCAATTTGCTGACCTCGTATTGTTGAACGTCATACGATTCATCTTCGATTGCATAAAAAACATTTCACTGTTTTCATATGCGCTGATTGAGATGTATTCAGCTTGGTAAAATGAAACCCAAAGCGGGTGCAATCAAATTCCTGCACACGGATGGGAATTCGCTCACGAGTTTACACATCTCAAAGATCATAGACTCAGCGCATCTTGTGTAGTGTGAGATCAATGGCAAACAGAATCAGCATCCAATTTCATTCATCTTTCGGCATTGCTGAGGCGGGAATAATGGCACCTTTATGCTGAATGACTACCGCAGCAAGACGATGTCCAGCCAGTGCTGCTTCGCGGGGAGAGTAACCTTTTATTCGAGCAGCCAAATAACCCGCGTTGAATGAGTCTCCAGCAGATGTTGCATCAATTACTTCCACCTGTCTGGAGGGCACCACTTCCTGCATTACATTAACCGCCACGCGGCAACCGTGCTCACCCATCTTCAAAGCAATCTCGCGAACACCCCATGATTGAATGCGTCGGATGATGTCTGTCTCATCGGCGTCACCAAATAGTTGCTGCTCATCCTCGACCGTGGGGAGAGCCATATCAGTCAAACGATACATTGATTCATAAGCGTTCTGACTGAGACCACGACTCGGCCAAAGCTTGGGTCGGTAGTTCCCATCGAACATTACCTTGCCGCCCTGACGACGATGGTTTTCCAGCAGGTTGTACAAACGCTGCCGTGAGGATTCACTGTATATGGCCAGCGTGATTCCCGAGACGCATATCCAGGCATGTTCAGCCAGCAACATTTTCAGGCGCGTCACCTGTTCTTCCTCATCAAACAACCGTCTCGCTGGCGCCTGATCGCGCCAGTAGTAGAAGGAACGCTCGCCTTGATCGTCGGTTTCGATAAGATAAAGTCCAGGAACCGCATCTGGGTAATAGTCAATAAGATCGCAGCCCAAACCTTCTTCGCGCCATTGGTCTACCATCCAGGCGCTTAACTGATCATCACCTAACGCCGTAACATAATCGACAGCAATTCCCTGACGAGCCAGATACACGGCGGAATTAAGGGTATCGCCTCCGTAGGACATATTCATAGGCAACTTGCCGCACACCTGACGGGTGGAATCCCGACTAAGCTCCAGCATGCTCTCGCCAATCATCGCAACTTTTTCTATCATATTCTCCTATCTATGTGTCCCGTCAGCCACGATGGTACCTGTGCATGGCGAATTCGTAATTCCCTAACCATATCAGTAAGTTAAGGATTGCAGCAACCGACAGCTACGATTACTGTTATGGCCTATGAAATCCCATGCCCCTCTCTTGTGCATGGCGAATTGTTAATTCAAGTTAGAACCGAAATGCTCCCAAATCTGTATAATCGCCAGTCTTTGCTTGCCTCGTATGAGCCTAAATGACCAAAACAAACAACAAAGTCGGGATGATTTCGCTCGGTTGCCCTAGGGTGCGCTACCACATACTCGGAAGAGATTTTTATAGGGTTATTTCCGGTCAAATGCACTGAAATGGTGCAAAAAAGTAGTACGAACGGTTAATTCACCATTGCCAGGTTACTGTATCTTTCACCACTTCAATTTCAGTCCACTGACACGGGCGTCGCGTCTATTTCCCGAAAAACTCGAAATCCTCAACATCAGTCAGTTGAAAATTAGCATCCGCAGGGGTGTTGTCTAAAGCGAGATAACGACGCAGCGCTTTGTGTACGTGCTTAGGATAGATAATAGTTCCTTGGGAATCGTCTCTTTCAAGGGTAAACGGATTGATCTTGAAAGCATTCTGGGCTTCATCTGTAAGACCTACTACACGATTTGACCAAGGGACGTTTTTCTCCATCACCAGGTAGCTGCTAACCGGCCAGTGATCCTTTCCATCATAGGAATTATAAAATGGTGTGCGCGCGAAATCAGACCCAACAACAACTACCAATCTGTCGGCAATACCGTGCTGCTCCGCATAGTCCCACAAAAAGTCTATACCGCGAGTTAAAGCTCCCATCAAAGGCTCGTGGTCCCGGTCATGATCTCCGTGCGTATCAAAACCAGATATAGACAAGTCAGCCGCAGCGGCAACACCACCCTTAAAGGCCAACACGGCTATCTGCGCTTGCTGTCGCAAATAAATTTGATTTTTTTGGATGGTCTCAGGCTGCTCCAAATCGTTAACGTTGGGCAGAAGATCAGCAAATTGCGACATCGCCTCCTTGTTGGCATAAGCGCTGTTGTAACTTTCAAGATTGTAGCGCTGTAATGGCAACAGACTACTATCAGCTAACAACCGGGTGCGTCTTCGTGCCTGAGCTTGCGAAACCAGATCTACTGCGCCCGATGATCTAATTGTACGATTTGGGTCCCAATTTGGAACATTGGGTCTGAGAATGTCAGCAAGAGCTGTAACATCTGACATCACGGTTGAGCGAATCAGGTTTGAGGTCACACTGAACCCACCGAAAGTGAGGTAGGCCATTGGCAGTGTAGCAGCGCTGGACGATGTTAAAAGCGCAGGTAGAGATGGATAACCATCAACGTTTCTTCCACTCCAACTGTGTAGAACCCCCGCTGCATGCGCATTAGTTTGCGTATCCACGCCGTTAATCACCAACATCCTGTCGGCGTATTTTTCAAAGAATGCTACGTTCTCTGCGAAAGGAGCGTAGGCCACATTGCCCGCAACCCTGGTTTCATCACTTCTGGCCCACCAATTTATTTCGGGCTCGCCTGCAACGTTCATTTTTGGATCGCAAAAGCTGCTGACATCCCACGCACCATCTGCCTGCACGGTAACTAGCAGCTTTCCAGAATAGCCATCTTCCATAGCATAGCCTGGCGTCATTCCCATGCCACACAGCGCACCGCCAACTCCAACGTTTCTAAGGAAATCTCGTCTATTCATTACAACTACTCATGGACAAACTTAAAATCTGTGAAAAAGTAAGTCAGCACATCAGCCCAGGTGCTCAACATATTGGACGGATCAGCAAGCCACTCATTTGCGTTTTCGCCGTTCTCCTCCCACCACTCATCATGAGAAAAGGGCAAATTAAATTCAGCGTCACCTTCCTGCTGAGCGTGCTGATCACCAGAACTGGCACGCAGTTCCCACAGTGAGAGTAGCAATGAGTAACTCTCGGCTAACTCTTCACTGTCGAGATCTATGTCCTCTCCTAGAAGCTGTAGGTGAAAATACTGCAATTGCTGTTTGATCAACTGCGAGCTTGTAGTGGTTTCATAATCCAGGGCATCTACCGATAGCGAAATCAAGGGAGTTTCCAGATCGGCTACCTGATTCGCATAGGCGAGCAGCTCCAATGTGTATGTATCATCACTGGAAATTTCCAAAGGCATTGTAAGAACGCCCTGATTGCCCGCTATAGAAAAAACACCCTCATCATCACCAAAGAACAGCGGTGAACCTTTTTGGTTCTCAACACCGCAGGGCGGCTCACCTTCCCAGCAACTGATAACGCCTCCCAACTCAAGACTATTCTCAAGTTCAATGGTCTCCACTACGTTGTTACTGCTATCGCGCAAAATCAGCTTGTCCAAGAATACGGTGGTATTATCCTGCAATGCCTGACTATAGGCGGCGTTCACCGCATTGATTGAAACGATGTGCTGACCCGCCGGCATAAAGAGTTCAGCCTCAAAAGACTGCGGATCAGAAAACGAGTCATTGCTTAATGTAATGAAAGCGCCAAGCTCATTACTTGGACTCATCGTCTTCTCAACATGGGTAAAGAGTAGTCGCTCTTCCTTGGGCCTCGCGAAATCCAAAACTACCGAATGCAACGCAATTTGATATGCCTGCCGCTCGACAATATTGGACATTAACGCATTCACCTGTCGAGATCGCGTTGTCACAGAGAATGAATCGATCCCGCCGTAATACACGCCCAGGCGATGGGATAACTCTGACCAGAAATTACTCTCTGAAGCATGCGTGTATTCCTGGTCAGGATCATTCGGATACTCTGACCAGTAATGACCGGTAATTGACTTAACTTTCGCATTAAGCTCATCAGGTGTAAGAAGTGCACGCATGCCGATGGATTGTAGTTGGGCGGCACGCTCGTCATCTAACTGATCTGCCGTCGAATCAGAACGAAACCAAGGTGAAAGCACCATATCCGCCAGCAACTCCTTGAGTCGCATATGCTCCCTGAAGTCATCTGCCATGCTCTCTATATCAGTCGACTGTAGTTCAAATGCAGTTAAAAGAGCGTTGTAGTTAAAAGTGCCAAATTCTGGCGCACGTAGAGGGTCAGTTTTCATGATTGCCTGCCACCAAAATCTCACGGTGGCTGTAGCGAAACGCGGATCATCGACTATCTTTTCGGCCAGCCATCGCAACGGCTCATCAATCACTGGTGCCACATCATTTCCGAAACCTGGATCAACCATGTCACGAAACCACTTGTCCCCAAACACGTAATCGGTATCACCACCATCTTCCGGATATTTGTAGAGCTCCGGTAACGAATCCATACCGCCACCGCTTTCCAGGTAATAGCTGTCGATCCCATAATTCTGAAATGCCCCGGCAACTGGATCCATAATCCTGTGACATACCGTACAGTTCGGATTATTGAGAGTGGGATTATTGGTGTCGGCGAGGGCATCTGGGTCTTGGGTTCGACCAGATAGTTTCTCTATATCAACACCTAGAAAATGATAGTAAGTCCACCGAGATCTCGCTCTGTTTCGGTTAGTTTCGGTTGTAGGGTAGCGAGACAGAAACGCGGAAGTGTTCAGCAAACCTGTAATGGGATAATCGACATAACCGCTGTGACTAAGTACTCGAGCTGGTAAGGATGCAGTTATCGGCTCTTCCGAAATCAAGCCATCGTCAACCAGAATCTGTCCGAGGTTAGGGCCGGGTTTAACGTTGCGGTAATCGTTGTCGTCAAACTGTAAATCTGAGCGGTAAACTTCTGCCAGCTGTGCATTCTGCATGACATAGTCAGCCGTCAAGATATCGCTATAGGGCAGGTCATTTTTCACCACGTGAGCAATCAGATTGAGCGGTGCTCTAGCCATCGAGTGGTGATACTCGCTCTGCCACTGTGAAAAAGAGGGAGGTGGCTCTCCCGAATTCATAGCAGCTGCGTCATTGTATTTGTTTGGAATAAGCGGGTATTGAATATGGAAGGGATTAGACGGTCTTAACTCCACACCCGTGGCACCTTCTATAAACGCGTCCGTTAGTAAACGGTCGTTAGCTCCTTTGAGCAAAAATTGTCTGAAGCCTTCACCTTCCATCAGGCCTAAAACAGCTTGACGGAGTAGCACGCCTTCGCCTGAGGAAACTGAGCCAAGCTCCTCCGCTGTCGGCAGTCTACCTGCCAGAATAATAGAAGCTCGTCGCAACGTTTGTTCCGCACTGGCCATCTGTACACCTGAGAAAAAGCTCTCCCAATCACCTGTAACACATGAGTCACCACAATCTGTGGTTAGGCCGATAAAGGTGCTAAGACTCTGATATTCCTCACTGGAAGATGAGAGTTGCACGCCACCACCATGGGACACTCCTCGAACTTTTGCCAGCACCAGATCTGCATTGGAGGAATCATCCAAGAGGAAACTCTGAAAAACCTGATAGTTGTTAGATACTACCGAGGCATCCAATCCCGGCTCAAACACAATGCGCGCAATCTGCGCCACGCCTCCCTCTACATGACACAACACACATTTGTCGTTGATCACTTGCGATGAGACGTGTGATTCAAAATAGGATCTCGAGTCAGTTTCACCTCCAAAATTGGAGTCAGCCTCGAACACCGCCACCAGAGAGGCATCCACTTCGGCTATGGTCAGTCCATCCGGCACACCTGCCAACTCGCATGGCGCTGTCGAACCGCCACACAAGTGTCGCTCTGCTGTCTTCCAGCCTGAGAAAACAAAACCTGGTTCAGGGATGGCAGTAAAGGTGTCGCTGAATAGCGGGCCATCCTCTACGTCAATGATACACGTGGATTCGGCGGCGCAATCATAGAATCCTGATCGCGATCGAATCGAACCACCGCGTTGCGCTGTTTGGACAACCCTGTAGTTTTCCACTGCATTGGGATCAAGCACGAACACTGCTGTGAGTTCGGGAATAGGAATGGCGCTATAGGTTAAATCCCAAAAGCTCACGAACAACGAGCCCACATCAAACCTACAATTAGGCTCCTCGGTCAGATGACCACAAGAGCCGTCCCAATGTGAAAACATCCATCCGGGCCGAGGCACGGCCGAATAGTTTGCGTAGTAGTCACCCTGAACGTCATTCTCACAGGCAACATCACCGGATTGATATTGCTCGAGAGTACACCCAAATCCATTACCGGAGACATCGACTATATCGCCCTCGCCTTCTATCGCGAGAGGATGTTTACATGCCTGGAGAAGTAGCAGTAATGCTAAGGAGCTTAGTACACGCACATGAGTCCTTTCACAACACAATACTGAAGTGAGCAACCAGCCGGGATAGATAAATAATATGTTGAGATGCAAAACAGGTAAAGAGAAGTCGATATTGCATTCAGACCGCTCCATGGAGGTCACTAAGCGCTATTCTGATACAATGCGCGCCCTACACTCTCTACAGCGCAGAATCCCAAAGCACATGTCAGAAGCATCCAACACCAACAAAGTCGGCTTTATCAGCCTCGGTTGCCCTCGGGTGCGCTACTACATACTTGGAGACAGTTTTTCTTTGGTCAGTTCTGACTGATAGCGTCCAACCAGTGTTATTTAGTGTCAAAGTGGCTCTATTGTGTAGAAAATTCACTCCCCCATTCCAATATAACAGTTTACGTATAACGCTTATCGTTATACACTATTCGATATGATCAAGTCGTTCTCCTGCAAGCACACACAGGCTTTATTTGAAGGCAAAAGTCCTCGGCCGTTTCGTGGCATTAAAGGTGCAGCAGAACGAAAACTACAACTACTGGACTCTGCTACTTGCCTTGATTTCCTTCGCAGTCCGCCTGGTAATCGGCTGGAAGCGCTTGATGGAGATCGGTCTGGCCAACATAGCATACGGATCAACAAACAGTGGAGGGTGTGCTTTGTGTGGAGCGATAGCGGTGTCTACGATGTTGAAATAGTGGACTATCACTAGGAGGTAAGAAAATGACTACCAATAGAATGCGGGCAATACATCCCGGGGAGATCTTAAGAGAGGAATATCTGGCACCACTCAATATGAGTGCCAGTGCATTGGCTCGGGAGTTACGTGTGCCAGCACCGCGTATCAATGATATCGTGAGAGAAAAACGCGGCGTTACACCCGACACAGCGCTTCGCCTCGCTCGCTACTTCGGTGGCGACGCACAATCATGGTTGAATTTACAGACCGCCTATGACGTCAAGCTGGCGAGTGCTGGACTTGAATCAGAACTCGAAGCGATTCGCCCCCATGCCGCATAGTGAACCACCCTCCCCCAACAACAAAGTCGGCTTTATCAGCCTCGGGTGCCCTAAGGTGCGCTACTACATACTCGGAAAGCTTTAAATCGGTGGCTATTCTGACCAACTAAACAATCAAAAGCAGCAGCATCCAGCCAATTCATGCTGCCCTTTTCTTTGATGTGGAGGTCTTCTTCTTGACTGTAGCCTTTTTGGCACTGCGGCGTTTCGTGGGCCTCCCTGCAGGCTTACTGGACGCCTCTTGCACAGCAGTCGCAGAAAGTTGTACGCCCAGAACATCCATAACGGCCAGAATGCTTTTAAGTGTGGGGTTACCATTCTCGCTAAACGAGCGATAGAGATGTTCACGAGATAATCCCGAAGCTCGCGCAATCTCGCTCATCCCTTTTGCTCGCGCAACTACACCAAGTGCGTGAGATACGTAGCTGGGGTCCTGGGTTTCCAGGGCGGCGGCCATATACTCGGCAATCGCCTCCGAATCCCGAAGCGTCGCAGCTGCATCAAATTTACTAAGCGTTTTAGACATGGTACTCCTCCTTCAATTTTCTCGCCCTGGTAATGTCGCGCTTTTGGCTAGACTTGCTGCCACCACAAAGCAGAACCACTATCTGGCTGCCTCTCATTGTGTAATAAAGTCGGTAACCTGGGCCATAAGTGATGCGGATTTCGCTGATTCCGCCGCCAACAGTTTTATAGTCTCCTATCAAACCGAGTTGAAGGCGCTCGACAGCCGTAGTTACGCGAGCTACAGCGCGGCTATCACGTAGCCTACTGTGCCACCGCTCAAACTCCTTCGTCTGGACCACCTCAAACATCAGCAGATTGTAGCTTATAAGATACACACACTACAATAGATATCACTGGTGTAGAGCTCTACAACTGGGCAGTATTTTGCGAATGCCCCGTTTGGACCACAGAGCTGCGCCTCATGGCCCCTATGAGTCAGTTTCGTTACAATGCGCCACCCTCCTTCCAACGCAGTCATGATCTGAAAAGCGTATGTCAGAGACCTGTGGGTGGCGAATTAGTAATTCACTAACCATATCAGTAAGTTAAGGATTGCAGCAATCGGCTTTCATGATTACCGTTAGCGTATATGAAATCCGCCGCCATTCTCCTTTTTCATCTCCTTTCTACACTGGCCAAACTGATCAGGCCAGGCGGTAGCAAAGCCATCGTCGAGGAAAATGTTCACCCCAGTCAGCAATTGATTGTTCACGGCAGAAGCAGACAAAGAGCACCGAACTTGAATGTCTACGATCGACTCCTCTTTGGTTTCTTGGCCACTTTTGTAAATGCCAGACGTGTTTCTCGTCTATCAATCATTATCAAACCCTCCACCCTACTGCAATTTCATTCGGCCTTGGTTCAGCGCAAATATCGAAATCTATTCACCCAAAAAGGTAGTAAGAAACCAGGTCCAAAAGGTCCTTCGAAAGAAGTCATCGCCGCCATCGTTGAGATGAAGCAACGCAACCCTCGATTCGGGTGTCCGCGCATCGCACAACAGATCAATTTGGCCTTTGGACTTGAGCTGGTTTTGTAAGCATCCAACTGGGCTATCAGGTAGAATCGCGCGACTTTTATTGACGATATTGTGCGATTAGCTAAATTCATTAAATGAATTTAGGTTTCACTGGTATCACACAGAAAATGTATAGGCTTCGTTGCTCTAGGGTGTGCCATTACACAATAATAAGTGATGAGTTCGGGAAAACACTTGATCCAATGCACCATTTTGGTGCAAATGTGACTAGAAATGAGAAAACAAAGGCGATTTTGGCTTAAATATGACCGATTCAAGCAGAAAAAGTATAGGTTTCATCTCCCTAGGTTGCCCTAAGGTGCGCTACTACATACTCAGAGGGGCTTTTTAGGGGGTTATTTCCGGCCAAATGCACTAAAACAGTGCAGTAGTGGTTACAAACACATTTTGAGATCCGAAATTTAAAAAGTTGAAAATTGCTACCACTACGAGTCTGCATCACACGCTCGCCGCTAGCTTTCCACGCCGTTAGCAGCTTGCAATGCAGTTCAACTTACTACCCGTGTATCCACATAGAGTTACACTCGCCTACAGATCTACCACAACATTGAGCCCATGCCTAAGTCGGTACCGCCCTTCTGAAAGCCGGCCGCGCTTCGATCCGGTCTATATAGGCGTTGAGGTTTACTAGATCTTGAGACACTGAGCCCAATCGTCTACTCATAAAGCAAGCATGACCTATCATGAAGTCAACGCCAGAAAGTTCACCAAGAATATATTCCCTCCCATCCATCACTTTTTCGAGAGGTTGAAGCGCCTTCGCTAGTAAATTTTGCGCCTGGCGCAACACCTCAGCATCGCGCCTTTCTTCAGGAAGTAACATTGTGTGCACCACGACGGTATTCACAGGTGGCATAATCATGCCCTCACAATAATGGAACCACTGCAGATACTCAGGAAACTCAGGTGAGTCCTCACCTGGACGTAGTGATCCATTACTATGTCGCGCAATCAAATACTCAACGATAGCGCCAGACTCAAAAATCGTTACATCACCATCATCCAACACCGGCACTCGACCTAAAGGGTGTTTTTCTCTGTGCGAATCTGACTTTAGATCCTTGGGATGAAAATCCAGCTTGTTCAGCTCGTACTCAATACCGAGTTCCTCCAACAACCATAGTATTCTGTCAGCTCTCGAGTTTG
>CALJGI010000024.1 GCA_938074045.1 uncultured Halieaceae bacterium | reverse complement strand
GCGATTATCAAATCCCGCACGTTGAGCCAGCGGAAATTACACAACCTGCAACTGGCAGGTTAAACTGGAGAAGCAACCGGCAGAAAAGTGTCTCTTAAAAATTGAGTCGAATGGTGCCAAGTTAGCTGACGACGTACACCTCTACCTCGACCACTGAGTCATTTCTATATCTCCCGGGCGGGACACCACCGCCCGGAACATTACACCACGCTTTCCGCAACAGATTCCGCTCTGGATTCCCGTCCTGACAGCAGAGCGGATTGTACTGCTTCACCTTGCGACTCATACTATGGTCTCTTGAGCGAACTACCCTGAGGATTTAGTGTGGACCCGTGGCAGACAAGTATCGCCGATATCAGTGACGAGCAGTTGCAGCAAGCCCTGAAACAGGCCCATGTACCCGCATTGCTCGCCTCCCTCGCCCACTTTACGGGCAACACCGACCACTGCGAGCAGGTCAAGCCCCAGTACGAGCTCTTCGGCGAGCAGGAAGACGGGCTCACCGAGGCGGAAAGAAAAAAAGCGCGTGAACTCGCGATGGCAGCGCTGGCCCAGTACCGCACTCGTGGCAAAGCCGCACTGATGGATCCCGGCGAAGACGATATTACCCGCACCATGCACTACATCACCGGGGAGGACATTCCCGAACCAATGCTGCCATTCTTGCGCGAAGAACTGAACCTGCACAACGAGGACAGGCGACGCGTAGAGGTAGATACGTCCAACATGCCAGCGGATTTTCGGGTACTGATTATCGGCTCGGGCATGTCGGGTATTCTCGCCGCGATTCGCCTGCAACAATGCGGCATTCCCTTTGAGATCCTCGAGAAAAACTCAGAACTGAGCGGCACCTGGTTTGAAAACACCTATCCCGGTTGCCAGGTCGACTCTTCCAACCACTTGTATAACTACATTTTTGAACCCAACACCCAGTGGCCCAATCACTTCTCCGGGCGTGATGAGTTGCACAAGTACTTTGCCGGTGTGGCCGAAAAATATGGACTGCGTGAACACCTGCGGCTGAATTGCCAGGTTATCGAAGCACGCTACAACGAAGAGAGTGGTCGCTGGTCGGTAGGCGTGGAGCAGGACGGCAAGCAACAGACTCTCGAAGCAAGCGCAGTTATCAGTGCGGTCGGACAGCTCAATATTCCCAAGTTTCCTGACATCGAGGGCGTGGGTGATTTCGCCGGAGTCTCTTTCCATTCCGCCCGATGGGAGTATCAGCACGATCTCACTGACAAAAAAGTCATGGTAATCGGCACCGGCTGCAGCGCCTGCCAGTTAGTTCCGGAGATCGCACCGGCTTGTGGCGAACTCAAGGTGTTCCAGCGTTCGCCGCCATGGCTGCAGTATGTAGAAAACTACCACCAGCCCATGACGCCTGAAGAATTGTGGCTGCTCCGTGAACTACCCTTTTACGCACGCTGGTACCGTTTCTTTCTGTTTCGCACACGGGCACAGGAAGGCCTTCTGCCTCTCTTATATACCGATCCGAACTGGGACGGACCCGAAAACACCATCAGCGAAGCCAACGAACTGGTTCGTGCGGCCATGACCGAGGCACTGGCGGCCCAGGCCGGCGAAGATATGGAGTTACTGGCCAAGGTGATTCCACAGTATCCACCCGGGGGGAAACGCCCTGTGATGGATGATGGGTCATGGGTGCAAACCATGAAGCGGGACAATGTGAGTCTGCTGACTGACTCCATACAACGGATCGTGCCTGAGGGTATTGTCACCGCCGACGGCGTGCTGCACGAAGCTGATGTGTTGATCTACGGCACTGGCTTCAAGGCTGATCACTTCCTCGCCAACATGAAAATTTATGGAAAAAATGACACTGAACTGATCAGCCGCTGGGGAAACAATGCCAAGGCTTACAAGGGTGTTTCGGTACCAGATTTTCCCAATTTTTATACGATCTATGGTCCCAACACCAATATCGTTGTGGGCTCCAGCATCATCTTTTTCAGTGAATGTCAGATGCGCTACATCAGCGGCTGTCTGAAGCTGCAAATTGAAGAGGGCTATAAATCCCTGGAGTGCCGCGATGAGGTGATGGAAGCCTATAACGAGGAAATTGATGCTCTGAATGCCCAGCGCGCCTGGGGAGCACCCTCTGTGAACAGCTGGTACAAGAACGATGAGGGGCGGGTCACTCAAAACTGGCCGGGGACCCATTGGGAATACTGGTTACAGATGCGAGAGCCTGATCCGGCGGACTATCTACTAAACTAATCCGAACTTTGCGCCAGCAACGCCCCAATGACCGCCGGGGCGGGAAAACCATCAGCCACCCGATTTTGATCACGCTGCCATTGACTCAGTGCCTGTCGAGTCGCGGAGCCCCAGATACCATCAACAGGACCGGGGTCATAACCGAGCTCTAACAGTTTTTGCTGCGCCTTTCCTATGTCTTCGTAGCGTACCCCGGGGCCAGCAGCCGGTTTATTTTTTAGACCCGGTGAGCCCTTGATTCGATCCGCCAGCAGACCCACGGACAGCGCATAGGATTCAGATTTGTTCCAACGCATAATCACATTGAAATTGTCATACACCAAAAAGGCCGGCCCACTGGCACCAGCGGGGACCAATACCGCACCTGACATATCAGCCGCGGGCAGATCACGATTGAACACGGTTTTTACACCACGCCCTCCCCAGGTCCGCAAATCAGCGCGATTGGCACGACCGGTAGCGAAGAAATCAAAGTCATCGGGGAGCACTACTTCCCTGCCCCAGCGTTGCCCCGCTTTCCAGCCCAACTGCGATAAAAAATTAGCCCCCGATGCCAACGCATCGCGCTCGCTGCGCCACAGATCGATCGCACCATCACCGTCGCCGTCTACCGCATAGCGCATATACGAACTCGGCATAAACTGGGTATGCCCTACTGCGCCTGCCCATGAACCCTTCATGTCGTCGGGTTGCAAACCTTCCCGGTGCATCAGTTGCAAGGCCGTTACAAATTCGGTGGTGAAGAAAGCACTGCGACGGGGATCACAGGCCAGGGTAGCCAATGAATCCAGCGTGGGAATGTTGCCCAGATAACCACCGAAGTTAGTTTCCAGACCCCAGAATGAAACCAGATACTGACCGGGTATTCCGTACTGACGCGTAAGTATGTCCAGAAAGTCGCGATGCTTTTGAAACAATTTCCGACCGGTATTGATTCTGCTTCCATTCACGCGCATAGACAAATATTGACCAAACGTCTGCACAAATTCCGGCTGGCTTCGGTCCAGCTTCACTACGCGCTGCCGTTCTTCCAGCGTGGGAACGACTTCGCGTACAATCTGCTCGGGTACACCGGCCTGGCGCGCTTCGCCCTGGAGGCGCACCAGGCATTGCTCAAATTCGTCTTCAGCCAGCGCGTGGCTAGATGCGGTCATCAATCCGACAAAAAACGCGGCAGGCAACAATCTCTTTATCATTTGTACAACTCTTTCGACCTGTGCAGATGGTTACACTTCCACCGCCACTGACGCAATACAAAGCGTCGTCCAGTGGAGAACTACCCAGGTATAAATCGCGGAAGGCCTTGAGATTCACTCGATCTGATCAGAGAGTGTATTACGCAGCTCCGCAGCAGATGCGAAATCAAAGATATCCAGCGCCTCGCAAATTGCCTGCAATGGCTCAGCTATGGCTGATTCGGCTGCAACCCCCTGGAGCAATTCCAGCGCTGTATCCCCCGCGCCAGGATTGTTGTCTGCAATTTCCTGCGCCAGTTGTGACAGCAGAGTCTGTATCTCTTCGCTGTTCAGGCGAGTGCTATCGCCGTCTGCGGAGGACGCTGCCTGCAATCCAGCTATGGTAGAGCACAGTTCGTCAAGTGCCCCGCACAGTTCAGTCAACTCTGCATCCAGGCTCGATGCTCCAGCGCGCAGACAGGCCTCAATCACGCCGGCAGCGGCCCCGGTTTGATGCGCGCCCAGGTTGTTGGCAATGCCGCGTAACTTATGGGCCATTTGCGCGGCGCCATCAGTGTCGCCTGCACAAACCAGATTTGCAATTGCATCACCAGCCCCGCCGTAATCCCGGGCAACGTCGGACAGCAGCCCCAAATACAGCTTGGTATTTCCGCCCACCCGAGCAAGCCCATCACTGATAGACAGGCCAGGAAGCGTATCGGGAAGTTCATCAGTTTCTTCAGTCGATGGCGCCTGCGACTGCGGCACTTCTCTATCTCCGGGTTCTATCCAGCAGAGGAGCTCACGATAAAGTTCATCGGGATCGACGGGCTTGCCGATATGGGCGTTCATACCCACTGCCAAAGCCTTCTCCTTGTCCTCGGCCCGGGTATTGGCGGTCATCGCCACTATAGGCAGCCCAGTCAACCGATCGATTTCTCGGATGCGCTGGGTTGCCTCGTAGCCGTCCATCACGGGCATTTGTATATCCATCAGTACACAGTCGTAATCGGATTTCTGTGCTTGCTCCAGGGCGATCTGTCCGTTCTCCGCAGTATCGACGATCAGCCGCGCCTGTCGCAGAATTTCTCCCGCCACCTGCAGATTGATATCGGAGTCGTCCACCAACAGCACCCTGGCCCCCTGGATCGCCGTCATATCCCCAGACGCCGCTCCGGCCAAATGAGACCCACCCTCTTCGTCCGCTACCCCGTCCACGACAGGGAGACGAACTTGAAAGCTGAAGGTACTACCATGGCCGGGGGTGCTATCTACATCAATGACAGACCCCATGAGTTCGACCAGTTTCGCCGCAATTGAGAGCCCCAGACCGGCACCACCGTGTTGCCGTGTATGGCTGTTATCGGATTGGGAAAAGGTCTCGAACAGCTGTGCCTTCTTGTCGCTGTCGATACCTGGACCCCCATCGGCGACGGAAAAACGCAATGAGAGTTCCCTGTCATCGGTATTACGCATGTCTACTACAGGGTTCACGGAGACTCTCACCTCGCCCTGCTCACTGAACTTGACAGCGTTGCTTGTGAGCACCGCCAATACCTGACCCAGGCGGCTGGCGTCACCACAAACCCAGTCTGGCACATCTGAGGCCACGTCATATATCAAGCTTAGACCTTTAGCGCTGGCAATCGATGTAAATACGCCCGCCTGCTGTTGCATCAATTGGTCAACAGAGAACGGTTTGTCATCAAGCACTAACTCACCGCTTTGCAGATCAGAAAAGTCCAGGATGCCATCGATAATATCCATCAGCCCCCGGGTGGATTGATCTACCGTCGTCAGGTACTCACGCAGCTGTGGGGACAGATCTGATTTCAGACTTAGCCCTGTAAGACCAAGGATGGCATTCATCGGCGTACGCAATTCATGGCCCATATTGGCCAGGAACTGACTCTTGGCTGCCGAGGCCTGCTCCAGTTCCAGGTTTGACTATCCCGGACCTGAGGTAACAGAATATTCCGGGCGCATGGGTTACACAATAGAGGATTTGGAGGAGGACTCCAAATGCCTTGGAAAGAGTGTAACCGTATGGACGAACGACTCAGATTTGTCGCAAGACTCCTCGA
>CALJGI010000023.1 GCA_938074045.1 uncultured Halieaceae bacterium | reverse complement strand
GTCCCGCCTTCGGCACCAAATATCAATGTAGCCAAAACCTCATCAGGGCTCGTGCGGACCAGTACAAGCCCGTTAAGCAATCGGAACTTCCGAATTTGTCTCTGGTCCATCTGTAACTGATCCCGGCTGATGCTCCTCCTGAAACTGCTCCACCTGTTTTTCGACAGTTCCCACCTTTCTGCCGTACTGGGCAATATGAAATGTCGCATCACCCTCGTACACCAGGGGTAGATTGGTTCTTCCAATAATCACGCCGTCTGAAGGCGCACACAGAGGTGTTTCTTCAGTACCAAGTGGGTCCGTCACCATGGCCAGGGTCTGGCCTTTTGTTACCTTGTCACCCAGAGGTACAAATGATCTGAGGATGCCACTCTCCGGCGCTCTCACCCAGCTGGTCTGGTCACTGACGATAGGTAGTGTCGGTACCTTCTTGCTTCGCGACTTGGGCAGCATGCCAATGCTGCGCATGACATTAATGATGCCATTGACACCGGCTCTTATATGTAATTCCTCAAAGCGTAGGGCTTCACCGGCCTCGTACAGGATTACGGGTATGCCGGCATCACCGGCACATGACCGCAGCGAGCCATCCCGGATTTTGGCATGTATGGCCAGTGGGACACCAAAGGCTTCGGTCATTGCCAGTGCCACAGGGTCGTCCAGGTCTGCTCGTATCTGGGGGAAGTTGCTGCGGTGACGAGAACCGGTATGAAGATCGATGCCATGGGTACACTTGCTGACGATTTGATTTACAAAGGTGTGTGCTACTCGACCGGTCAGCGAGCCCTTGGCTGATCCCGGGAAAGAACGATTCAAATCCCGTCCATCTGGCAGGTAACGAGTGTGATTCAAAAATCCATAGACGTTGACGATTGGAATGGCCAGCAAAGTGCCCCGCATTTTCTCCAGCGCTTTTTCCTGCAGCAGACGGCGTATAATTTCCACACCATTTATTTCGTCTCCATGAATAGCGGCACTGATGAAGAGTGTTGGTCCGCTTCGTTTTGCTTTCAGCACCTGTACTGAAATAGATAAGTCATCATGGGTATACATAGGCGCTACAGGAAGGTCGACAATACGTCGCTCACCTGCTTTTACCGTAGTACCACCGATCTCGATATGGCTCACGAAATAATCCTCACTCTGTTGGGTTGCGTCATAGTCCCAAACTGTTCGCTTCAGCTTACGCTCAGGTTGTAGATTGTGGTATATGAGTGTGACGTTATAATCGACAAAGTTCATTAAGGAATTTCTGCATGTCGAAAATTGATCAATTATTGGAGCGAAACAGGGCATGGTCGTTGGGTGTTGTCGAAGGCGACCCTGAATTTTTCTCCCGATTGTCACATCAGCAGGCACCGGAATACCTTTGGATAGGCTGTTCCGACAGCCGGGTTTCAGCCAATCAGATTGTCGATCTGCAACCGGGAGAGGTTTTTGTACATCGCAATATCGCTAACGTGGTGGTTCATACCGATCTCAATTGCCTTTCAGTCATGCAGTATGCGGTCGAGGTGCTGCACGTTAAGCATATTATTGTCTGTGGACATTATGGCTGTGGTGGCATCAAGGCGGCACTGGAAAATACACCTCATGGGCTAATCGATAACTGGTTGCGCCATATTCAGAATGTTGCACGGCTCTATGCCTCGGAAATGGAAGACGTGGAGGAAGTGGATCGGGCGGATCGTTTATGCGAACTGAATGTCGTGGAGCAGGTTGAAAATGTGTGTAGAACCACCATTGTTCGCAGTGCCTGGGAGCGTGATCAACCCCTATCAGTGCACGGATGCATCTATAATCTCGAGAATGGATTACTGAAAGAGCTGTTGCCTGCACGAACTGGTTGTTGAGGGCGCTGGTAGCAACCGTCGCGACAGGTTAGAGCCTCTTGAAATATATTGGCTTAACAGCTTGTTTTATCTTATTTTTTATGTGTTGGCCCACTTTGCGGATGTTGGTAATTTACACACTTGAGTACGCTTGACCGCGGGTAGGGTGATCCCTATAATTCACCCCCTGTTTCGGACCCCCTCATTAATTGGTTGGGTTTGAAAGCGAAGGACTAAGGGTCTTCGCGCGAAAAGGTTTTTGATGCGGGGTGGAGCAGTCTGGTAGCTCGTCGGGCTCATAACCCGAAGGTCGTCGGTTCAAATCCGGCCCCCGCTACCAAATTGCGTGCCTGCATGTAGGTAGATGGAAAGCCCCTTCTTGAAGGGGCTTTTTGTTTATAGGGTCCAGGGAAATATACGTCACGCGATTTCCATGGGGTGGCAGGCCGCTGAAGGAGTAACGGAAAAGTTGGCAAGGCAGGAAGATTTACAGGCCATAGTTGACCCGGCGGTGCGTGCGCTGGGGTTTGAGCTGTGGGGATTGGAGCACCTCTCGCAAGGCAGACACAGCCTGTTGCGAATCTACATAGACAGTGAGCAGGGTGTCACCGTTGATGATTGCGCCGCAGTCAGCCGTCAGGTTGGGGCAGTGCTGGATGTAGAGGAACCGATTGTCGGTGAGTACACACTGGAGGTGTCCTCACCGGGTATCAATCGGTCTTTGTTTCACCTCGATCAGTACAGGCGATACCTCGGTGAACCATTGAAGTTGCGATTGCGTGCCCCCTTTGATGGACGGCGAAAATTCAGTGGCACGCTGACCGGAGTCGAAGGTGAAGACGTGGTGCTCAGGATTGATGAGGATGAATACTTGCTGCCTTTTGGCAGTATTGAGAAGGCAGTAGTAGAGCCGGTGCTGGAAACCAGCAACGGTTGAATTTGCATTAGAGGCGGTATACCGCCGATGTTGAACCAAAGAGGCATAGATGAACAAGGAAATATTGCTGGTCGCCGAGGCAGTATCAAATGAGAAGGGTGTCGCCGAGGATATTATTTTCGAAGCCATTGAGTTAGCACTCGCAACTGCGGCCAAAAAGCGCTACGACGAAGATGCGGATATTGAGGTCGTCATTGACCGTGAGTCTGGCGACTATGTAACGACGCGGCGCTGGCTTGTTGTAGCCGACGACGAAATGGCTCTGTTGGGAACCCAGTTCACCACTGAGGAAGCGGCGGAGATCAGCGATACGCTCCAAATCGGTGATATTCATGAAGAGCGGGTGGAGAACGTCGAATTTGGTCGTATCGCGGCTCAGACAGCCAAGCAAGTCATCGTGCAGCGGGTCCGCGAGGCCGAAAGAGCTCAGGTAATAGAAGAATACACCGATAGAGTGGGTGAACTGATTAGCGGGACTGTAAAGAAGGTGACGCGTGACAATGTGATCGTGGATCTGGGCAACAACGCGGAAGGGCTGTTACCACGCGATGAGTTGGTTGGTCGCGAAACTTTTCGCATGAGTGACCGTGTACGTGCAATTTTGCAGGGTATCAGTCCTGAACCCCGCGGACCTCAGCTGTTGCTCAGCCGAGCTTGCCCGGAAATGCTGGTAGAGCTGTTCAAAATTGAAGTCCCGGAAATTGCCGAAGAGGTGATTGAGATTCGTGCGGCAGCGCGGGACCCGGGTTCCCGTGCCAAAATTGCGGTGAAGACCAATGACGGTCGTATTGATCCCGTTGGTGCTTGTGTCGGTATGCGCGGCTCCAGGGTCCAGGCAGTGTCCAATGAACTGGATAACGAACGTGTGGATATTGTGCTCTGGGACGATAATCCTGCGCAGTTGGTCATAAACGCCATGTCTCCCGCTGAAGTTGAGTCCATTGTGGTGGACGAAGATAGTCGCACTATGGACGTGGCCGTATCAGAAGAAAATCTAGCTCAGGCTATTGGTGGTCGTGGGCAAAATGTGCGTCTGGCGACGCAACTGACTGGTTGGACCATCAATGTCATGAGCCTGGATGAAGCGGCTGAGAAACATGAGCAGGAAGCCGGTGCTGTGATGCAGACCTTTATGGATGGTCTCGATGTCGACGAGGAAGTCGCAGAAATCCTTGTTGAAGAAGGTTTTACTACACTGGAAGAAGTCGCCTACGTCCCACTTGAGGAAATGATTGCGATTGAAGGCTTTGATGAAGAAATTGCCGAAGAGCTGCGCTCTCGAGCAAAAGATGCCTTACTCACCCAGGCAATCGCGTCGGAAGAAAAATTAGGTGAGAACGAACCGGCGGAAGATCTTCTCACGATGGAAGGAATGGATCGTCACCTGGCCTACATTTTGGCCAGCCGGGATATTGTCACGATGGAAGATCTGGCCGAGCAGGCTATTGAAGATCTTATTGATATTGAAGATCTGGACGCAGAACGGGCGGGAGAATTGATTATGACCGCACGTGCACCCTGGTTCGCCGAGGAAGAGGCAGAGTAGGTAACCGGGAAAGGATCACAGGAGAATACGGATGGCGCAAGTCACGGTTCAGCAGCTCGCAGAAGTAGTCGGTGCATCGGCCGAACGGGTGTTGAAGCAAATGCGGGAGGCGGGTCTGGATCATACCGACCCAACCCAGGAAGTATCTGACGAAGACAAAAAAACCCTGCTCGCCTATCTGAAGCGCAGTCATGGGGAGTCAGAGGATGCACCCAAGAAAATTACCCTGAAGCGTAAGACTCTCAGCACTTTGAAAGCTGGGGGCAGTCAGGGTCGCGGCAAAAAGACGGTAAACGTCGAAGTACGCAAGAAGCGCACCTATGTCAAACGAGATCTTCCCGATGAAGATGGCGAGCAGGTTTATCCTGAAGATATTGATGAGGTTGAAATTCCTGAGGCGGATGACTCGCCGCAGCAGGTCATCGAGGATGAAGTTGATGAAGTCGTAGCGGCTGCTGAAGAAACCAGTGAGGACAAAATGTCCGGCTCAGGCAACGATTCCATTGAGCTGGATCCTGAAGTTCTACGGCAGCGTGCTGCGGCCCGTCGTAAGCAAAAAGAAGCCGACGAGCGTGAACGTCGAGAACGTTCAATTGCCGCGAAGAAAGCGCAGGAAGAAGAAGCCGCCCGGGCAGTCAAGGTTGCACGTGTAGCGGCTGTAGCACCGCCGCCACCGCTGGATGATGCAACAGCCAAACCAGGGCGACATAAGCGCCACGATGCCCCCCGCACCGAACGCGAAACCGAGAAAGATCGAGCCCGAAAGAAAGGTCGCGGCCGACAAGATGATGCATCGCGCGGGAAACAGCGTGGACACAATTTGTCTATCCGTGATCTGGAAGCGGCTGAAGCTGGCTATGATCGGCGTCGCGGTCGCAAGAGAATCGTCAAGGCGCACGAAGAACATCACCGTCACGGATTTGAAATGCCGACCGAGAAGAAAACAGCAGAAGTCGTCATTGGCGATAGCGTAACAGTGGCGGAATTAGCTCAACGCATGTCCGTAAAGGCGGGAGAGGTTATCAAGGAGCTGATGAAGCTGGGTGCCATGGCAACCATCAATCAGGTACTTGATCAGGATACTGCCGTACTGGTCGTAGAAGAAATGGGGCATGCGGTTAAATTGGTCAGTGACGACGCTGTCGAGGATGAGTTGGTAGAGTTCCTGAGTAATCAGGAAGGAACCAGGGAACATCGCGCGCCCGTCGTAACAGTGATGGGGCATGTCGACCACGGTAAAACCTCATTGTTGGATTATATCCGGAAAACCAAGGTGGCGGATGGCGAAGCCGGCGGTATCACACAGCACATCGGTGCTTACCACGTGACGACGGACAAGGGCATGGTTTCCTTTCTCGATACACCCGGCCACGCGGCCTTTACGGCAATGAGAGCGCGTGGTGCACGCAGCACAGATATTGTCATTCTTGTTGTAGCCGCAGACGATGGCGTAATGCCACAAACCGAAGAAGCTGTTGCACACGCTCGCGCTGCTGAGGTACCTCTTATTGTAGCGGTAAACAAGATTGATAAAGAAGGTGCGGATCCGGATCGGGTGCGCAGTGAACTGGCGGCGAAGGATGTCATTCCTGAAGATTGGGGTGGCGATACGCAGTTCATTAATGTGTCGGCTCTTTCAGGAGAAGGCATTGACGATCTGCTGGACGCTGTCCTGCTGCAGGCCGAGTTACTTGAGCTGACTGCGGCTTCCGATATTCCAGGAAAAGGTCTTGTTATTGAGTCGCGACTCGACAAGGGTCGCGGGCCCGTGGCATCACTGCTGGTGCAGGAAGGCACGCTGCGCAAGGGTGATATCGTATTGGCTGGTTTGTGTTACGGCCGTGTGCGAGCGATGCTGGATGAAAATGGAGCACCAGTTGATGAGGCCGGCCCCAGTATTCCTGTTGAAATTTTGGGCCTGGACGGTACTCCGGATGCCGGCGATGCATTTGCTGTCGTGGAAAGTGAAAAGCGCGCCCGGGAAGTAGCGGTGTTCCGACAGGATAAACATCAGGACAGCAAAATGGCCCATCAGGCCGCGACCAAGCTGGAAAATATGTTTGCGAGTATGACGGCAGGCAAGACCGATATACTCAATATCGTGTTAAAGGCTGACGTCCGCGGGTCGCTGGAAGCGATTCAGGCAGCATTGTCAGAGCTTGGTAACGACGAAGTTAAAGTCAATATTGTGTCAAGTGGCGTTGGCGGTATCGCCGAAAGTGACGTCAACCTGGCCGTGACTACCGGTGCGGTCATGTTTGGATTCAATGTCCGGGCCGATGGTGGTGCCAAACGTCTGGTTGAAAGTGAAGGGATTGATCTGCGGTACTACAATGTCATTTACGATCTGATCGATGATGTGAAGCACGCCTTGAGTGGCATGCTTTCTCCGGAACTGCGGGAAGAAATTCTGGGTGTTGCCGAAGTTCGCGATGTATTCAAGTCGCCGAAGTTTGGCCTTATCGCGGGTTGTATGGTGATCGATGGTACCGTTCATCGCAGCAAGCCCATACGAGTGTTGCGTGACGCGGTTGTGATTTATGAAGGTGAGCTGGAATCATTGCGCCGTTTTAAAGATGACGCAAATGAAGTTCGCAATGGCATGGAATGTGGCATCGGGGTGAAAAATTACAACGATGTGCGCGAAGGAGATCAGATAGAAGTCTTCGAAGTTAAGGAAGTGGCGCGCTCACTTTAGCGTTTATTCCATGCCCAGAGAATTTAGCCGTAGTCAGCGTGTCGCCGACGCTCTCAGAAAAGAGTTATCGACACTTATTCAGTTCCAGTTACGTGATCCACGTCTGACTATGGTGAGTATTACTGATGTGGAAGTTTCACGTGACATGGCGTACGCGCGTGTTTTCTATACTTCTCTGTCCGCGGATACTGATGAAGAAATGAAAGAGTGCACGGCGGTGCTGAACAAGGCTGCCGGGTTCTTGCGTTCACAGGTTGCACGCGGCAACACTATGCGCACCACGCCACAGCTGAAGTTTATTTACGATGTCAGCGTGGATCGTGGCAGGGAACTCAGCCGTTTGATCGACGAGGCAGTGTCATCGGATAGAGACCTCGGTCTGCGGGATGCCGATGGAGATGGTGGCTGAGTATGGCTAGAACGAGAAAAGGTCGGTCAATAAACGGCATGCTGATTCTGGATAAACCCGCTGGGGCCAGTTCCAATAAGGTTTTACAAACGGTCAAGCATCTCTATTTTGCGGCCAAGGCCGGTCACACCGGTAGCCTGGATCCCCTGGCAACCGGTTTGCTCCCCATTTGCTTTGGCGAGGCGACCAAGTTTTCAAGTTTTTTGCTGGATGCTGATAAAGCCTACGAAAGTACTTATGTGCTGGGCCGTGCGACCGATTCGGGGGACGCCGATGGTACGGTGATTGGCGAAGCCAGTGCTGCAGAAGTAACCCTGGAACAGGTCGAAGCAGCGCTGGATACATTTCGCGGTGAGATTCAGCAGGTTCCCTCTATGTATTCGGCCATCAAACATGATGGCAAGCGTCTGTACAAGCTGGCTCGTGAAGGTATTGAGGTTGAACGCAAAGCACGCGATGTAACTATTTTCGACTATCAAATCAAAGATTTTCGACCCGGTGTGCTGGCTGAACTGGATGTTTATGTGCATTGCAGCAAAGGCACCTACGTGCGCAGCCTGGCCGAGGATCTGGGTGCATTACTCGGGTGTGGCGCACACGTCGCCAAATTACGCCGTGTAAAGGTCGGCCCATTTACCCAAGACCTTATGGTTGAGCTGGATCACCTGCAGACGCTACGTGATGAGAAAGATTTTGCAGCTATGGATGAATTGCTGGCACCGGTGGACATAGCGTTGTCACATTTGCCGCTGGTCAAAGTAGGTGAGGCAAGTGGCTTTTATGTGCGCCAGGGACAGCCAGTATTGGTGGCCAATATGCCCACATCCGGTCTGGTAAGGCTGGAGATGGAACAGGGCGATTTTTTGGGCATTGGAGAAATTCTGGACGACGGGCGTGTAGCGCCGCGCCGTCTGGTTAGCACCCAGTAACAGGGTGTGAAGGGGGAGGGTTGGTCCCTCCGGAAAAGAACCTGTCTGTAAATATGCGCGGGCAGGCTCATTCAAACTAACGGGCTTTGAGTCCCGGGGCATATTCGACAGAGGAAAACATTATGTCATTAACAGCAGAACAAAAAGCAGCAGTCGTAAAAGACTATCAAACAGCAGAGGGTGATACAGGCTCACCGGAAGTTCAGGTGGCGTTGCTAACCGCGAACATCCAACAACTGCAGGATCACTTTGCAGAGCACAAACACGATCACCACTCTCGACGCGGTCTGATTCGCATGGTTAATCAACGCCGTAAGCTGCTGGACTACCTTAAGCGCAAAGATCTGGAGCGTTATGCAACGCTGATCAAGCGTCAGGGTCTACGTCGCTAACAGGCGTCGAAACTAAACGAGTGTGCGGGGAGGGCCCCGCCACTCCAGAATCCGAAATTGGAGAATAATTGTGAATCCCGTAAAGAAAACATTTCAGTACGGCAATCAGACCGTCACCCTGGAAACAGGGCGGATAGCCAGACAGGCTACAGGGGCTGTATTGGTGACCGTAGAGAACACATCCGTACTGGTAACAGTCGTTGCAGAAAAATCGGCTAAGCCAGGTCAGCCATTTTTCCCGCTGGCAGTACATTACACTGAAAAAACCTATGCCGTAGGGAAAATTCCCGGTGGTTTTTTCAAGCGTGAAGGCAGACCTTCTGAAAAAGAAACGCTGACTTCCCGACTGATCGATCGTCCCATCCGTCCATTGTTTCCCAATGGTTTCATGAACGAAGTGCAGGTTATTTGTACTGTGGTTTCGGCTGACAAAACCATTGACCCTGATATCCCGGCGATGATTGGAACATCAGCTGCGCTGGCTATCTCAGGTTGCCCGTTTAACGGTCCTATTGGTGGGGCGCGTGTTGGTTACACCGAGGCAAATGGGTATGTACTTAACCCTACCTATGAAGAATTGGATACCAGCAAACTCAACATGGTTGTGGCTGGTACCGCTGATGCAGTGCTGATGGTTGAATCTGAAGCTCAGGAGCTTTCAGAAGACCAGATGCTGGGTGCCGTTCTGTACGCACATCAGGAAATGCAGGTAGTTATCAAAGCTATCGCTGAACTCGCTGCCGAAGCTGGTAAGCCACGCTGGGAGTGGGAAGCAGCGACAGTGAATGAAGCGCTGTTGAATGCCGTTGAAGAAGGCTACAAGGTGCCACTAGGTGAAGCTTACCGCATTACCGAGAAGGCCGAGCGTTACGCGCAGGTTAATGAACTTAAGAAACAGGCGATCGCCGAGTTGACCGCCGATGACGCGTACACCGAAGCTGATATTAGCGACGTGTTCAAGTCTGTTGAAAAGAACCTTGTTCGTCGACGAATTCTGAGCGGTGAACCCCGCATCGACGGTCGTGATACCCGCACAGTGCGTCAGATCGCATGTGAGACGGATGTGCTGGCCAAGGCCCACGGTTCTGCCTTGTTCACCCGGGGTGAAACACAGGCATTGGGTGCTGTTACGTTGGGTTCCAGCCGTGATGCACAAATTATCGACGCGCTCGAAGGCTCGCGCCGCGATAGTTTCATGCTCCACTACAACTTCCCTCCCTATTCAGTGGGTGAGGCTGGTCGAGTGGGTTTTACCAGTCGACGCGAAGTCGGTCACGGGCGCCTGGCACGACGCGCTTTGGAAGCCGTCCTGCCCAATGAAGAGGATTTTCCCTATACCACACGTGTAGTGTCAGAAATTACGGAATCAAATGGTTCCAGCTCCATGGCTAGCGTTTGCGTGGGCAGTCTGGCTTTGATGGCAGCTGGCGTACCACTGTCCGCTCCCGTAGCCGGAATTGCCATGGGCCTCGTCAAAGAAGGTAATCAGTTCGCTGTGTTGACCGATATCCTCGGTGATGAGGATCACCTCGGTGATATGGACTTCAAAGTAGCCGGTACCGCTGAAGGTGTCACCGCTTTGCAGATGGACATTAAAATCGAAGGAATTACCGAGCGTATTATGGAAACCGCATTAGAGCAGGCGCAGCAGGCTCGGTTGCATATCCTGGGTCAGATGAATCAGGTGCTGGCTGAGCCGCGTCAGGTAACTTCGGACAATGCGCCCAGCATGGTTATCATGAAAGTTCATGCTGACAAGATTCGTGACATTATCGGTAAAGGTGGCGCCACAATTCGTGGCATAACCGAACAAACAGGCGCGACAGTCGATATTGATGATGACGGTACCGTGCGTATTTTCGGCGAGAATAAGGCCTCTCGCGATGCAGCAGTGGCGTGTGTTGAATCGATTACGGCTGAAGCCGAAATCGGCGCGATATACACGGGTACAGTTGCCCGCATTGTCGACTTTGGCGCCTTTGTTAACATTCTCCCGGGTAAAGATGGTCTGGTACACATCTCACAGATCACCCAGGAGCGCGTAGAAAATGTCACAGACCATCTTTCAGAAGGTCAGGAAGTCAAGGTCAAGGTGTTGGATGTTGATCAGCGTGGCCGTATCAAGCTCAGCATG
This sequence comes from uncultured Halieaceae bacterium, assembly GCA_938074045.1. Taxonomy (GTDB): domain Bacteria; phylum Pseudomonadota; class Gammaproteobacteria; order Pseudomonadales; family Halieaceae; genus CALJGI01. The sequence goes on along the minus strand of CALJGI010000023.1, from coordinate 39,520 downwards.
AAGGAAGTTGAGGATATGGACGCGAATGAATCCGATGCAGATGATGCAGAAGAAAGCAGTGAGGCTGCCTCCGAGTAAGCAGGAGATCAGCTGCAAACTCAAACGGCGCTGGTGATGGCGCCGTTTTTTTTTGCTCTGAGAATACGTGTCGACTTATCTCTGACGCTGCAGGAAGTTTGCCACTGCGTCGGTAAATACATCATTACGATCACCCGCTACCATATGACGTGCGTGTTCTACGTCCACGTACTCCGCATGTGGGGCAAGTTTCAGGAAATCTTCCACCTGGGTCTCCGTCACCACATCACTGGCTTTTCCTCGAATCAGCATGATCGGCGCGGTTATCTTTTTAACTGCATCGTTCAATCGTTCAGGGTGGTGGGCAGCGCGATCGCCCTTCAGATCAAAAAATTTCGGGTCCCAATGCCAGTAGTAGCGATTGTTGCGTTGTCGCAGGTTCTTCTCAAGACCCGATAAATCTTTGCGACGAGGGCGGCCGGTATAGCCCGCGATTGCAGCTGCTGCCGCCTCGAGGCTGGCGAATCCCTCATCCAGGTTCGCTGTCATAAAAGCGAATATGTTCTCCACACCGGCAGGATTCAGGTTCGGCGTGACATCGACCAGCGTAATGGAGCGGAAGATGTTTTCCCTTATCTCACCTGCGCATATCATGGCCGACATTCCGCCCAGAGACGCGCCTACCACATGGGGTTGGCCACCGACTTGCTCAGTAATACTGTGCATGTCTCTGCCGAAGGCGCTGAAGTCGTATACGCCATCGGGTGCCCACTGGCTGTCGCCGTGTCCGCGGTGATCGTAGGAGATGGTATGCCAGCCCATTGCGGCGAGCTGGCTGGCCGTGCCCCCCCAGGAGTGGCGGGTTTGTCCTCCCCCGTGGGAGAAAATTACCGTGGGTGCGGATTCGTCTCCCCAGCTATCCGCACAGATCTTTATACCATCCTCGGTATCAAACTCGCGGACACGGTGGGTAGCATGGCTAGTGTCCACCTTGGTTAGCCACCAGATCGTTTACTACCGCAGGGTCAGCCAGGGTGCTGGTATCGCCCAGATTACTCAGATCATTTTCCGCAATCTTGCGCAGGATTCTACGCATGATTTTGCCGGAGCGGGTTTTCGGTAGACCCGGGGCCCACTGGATTATGTCTGGTTTGGCAATGGAACCTATCTCTTGCACACACAATGAAATCAGCTCCTGTTTAAGTTTTTCATCGGGTTCCGTACCTGTCATGGGGGTCACATAGCAGTAAATGCCCTGGCCTTTGATATCGTGGGGGTATCCCACGACAGCTGCCTCGGCTATTGAAGGGTGCAGCACAAGTGCACTCTCTACTTCGGCGGTGCCCATACGATGGCCGGATACATTGAGGACGTCATCCACCCGTCCGGTAATCCAGTAGTATCCGTCCTCATCGCGGCGCGCGCCGTCGCCAGTGGTGTAATAGCCCGGATAGGTACTGAAATAGGTGTCTATCATGCGTTGGTGATCACCGTAGACAGATCTAATCTGGCCAGGCCAGGAGCGTTTTATGACCAGATTTCCGGCAGCAACTCCTTCCAGTTCCTGACCCTCACTGTCCATTAGTGCGAGTTCTACGCCAAAGAAAGGACGAGTAGCTGATCCGGGTTTCAGGTCAGTTGCCCCGGGTAGAGGTGTGATCATTATCCCGCCGGTTTCGGTCTGCCACCAGGTATCCACTATAGGACAGCGGGATTCGCCTACGACGCGGTAGTACCACTCCCAGGCTTCTGGATTAATCGGCTCGCCAACTGTTCCCAGTATCCTCAGCGAGGATCTATCAGTCCCATTGACCGGTTCGTCGCCTTGAGCCATCAAGGCGCGAATGGCCGTTGGTGCGGTATAAAAGATATTGACCTTGTGCTTGTCGCATATCTGCCAGCATCGGGAGGCATCGGGATAGGTGGGCACACCCTCGAACATTAAGGTGGTTGCGCCGTTGCACAGTGGACCATAGACGATGTAACTATGGCCGGTGACCCAGCCCACATCGGCAGTACACCAGTAAATATCTCCGTCATGGTAGTCGAAGATATATTTGTGAGTCATTGCCGCCTGGAGCAGATAGCCGGCCGTGGAATGTAGAACCCCCTTCGGTTTGCCTGTTGAGCCGGACGTATACAGAATGAATAGTGGATCTTCGGCGTCCATATGCTCGGGTTCACAGTGTGGAGTTTGTTCATCGATCGCGTCGTGATACCAGATATCGCGCCCGGATTGCCATCCAGTCTCGCCGGCAGTGTGCTTTACGACCAGGCATGTGTGGACCTTGGGGCAGTGCTGTAGAGCGCTGTCAGCATTCTGTTTCAATGGCACCGTCCGTCCGCCTCGCACACCTTCATCCGCGGTGATGAGAGTCTGGCAATCGGAGTCCAATATGCGATCTTTGAGTGCGTCGGGCGAAAAACCGCCAAACACCACAGAGTGGATAGCGCCGATACGCGTGCAGGCCAGCATGGCGTAAGCTGCCTCGGGAATCATTGGCATGTAGATGCAAACACGGTCACCCTTGCCCACACCACGCTGCCGCAATGCGTTTGCCAGTCGACACACGCCATCATGTAACTCCTGGTAGCTGATATGTTTGTCGTTGTTGGGATCATCACCTTCCCAGATAATGGCTGTTTGATCGGCTCGAGACGATAAATGCCTGTCAATGCAGTTGTAGCTGACATTCAGCGATGCATCGGTAAACCAACTGGCGCTGCCAGTATTCAGATCGCTGCTGCTGACCTCTGACCAGCGTGCGTACAGACTGAGAAAGGTATCTGCCTGTTGTGACCAGAATTTATCTGGATCCGCCAGTGACTCCTCATACATTGATTTATATTGCTCACTATCAATATGCGCATTATCACGGACGGCTTCAGTAACCGGGTGCAATGGAAATTCCGACATACCAGGATCCTTAACTAATAAATTATTCGAGGCACATCTCTGGGTCTGATGTGGTGCTACTTAAGCGGGGTTATTTTACTGCAAAGCGGTCAGCGGAAACATGCACTGGGGCAACATCGGTTTTTTTTAGAGCGCAGCGAGCAACTGGTTGTCCGTTACAGAATCAAGGGGGAAAGTGAGGTTGTCGATCAGGCGGGTCTCCCCGAGCTGGGCGGCGACGACAATCACGATTTCCTCAGTATTGCGCTCAATGCCGCGTAATGTACGTGCATCCCGCAGGGTAAAGTAATCTGGCAAAAACCCTTTGTCTTCCAGTATGTGGATGGCGTAGTCAGCCAGCTCACCAAAATTATCATAGCCACTGGCAATGGCGTCCCGGGTATCGATTAATGCCTTATGCAACTGGGGAGCGATTGCCCGTTGCTCCGGAGAGAGGTAACCATTTCGTGAGCTGAGTGCTAGCCCATCATCTGCGCGCGCGGTGGGTACGCCGACAATGTCAATGGGCATACACAGGTCCGAGACCATTTTTCGAATAATGGCCAATTGCTGGAAGTCCTTCTGACCAAAAACTGCGACATCCGGTTGTACGATATTGAACAACTTGCTGACCACCGTCGCGACGCCCTGGAAGTGCCCTGGTCGTGCCTCGCCGCAGAGGGTCTCAGAAAGGTCCGGTACGCTCACCAACGTCTGCTGATCAGTACCATCCGGGTAAATTTCGGTGACCTCCGGGGCATACAGTATTTGCACACCTTCGGAGAACAACGCTTCCTTGTCTGCCAGCAGAGTGCGCGGGTAAGCGTCCAGATCTTCGTTGGCACCAAATTGGAGAGGATTCACAAAAATACTGACCACCACCACATCGGCGAGCTCAATGGCACGCCGCACAAGACGAAGATGGCCCTCATGAAGATTACCCATCGTTGGAACGAAGGCAATTTTCTTGCCATCCCGGCGCTGGGATGCCAGGTCTTGTTGTAGTTCCTGATTGCGTGTGTAGGTAAGCATTGCGGCCAGCCTCTTCGTCACAAGTCGGGTACAGATTTTGCTGTTTGACCCAGGTGATCGACCTTGGCCTTTTGGTTAAAACGGGTGTAACCGTTCTGTCGCAAGCGGTAACAGAATGGCATGAGTATGCAACAATAATAGGAGGCGTACAACGAGGACAGTCCCCTTTCTCAGACTTTTTTGTTACCAAAAGAACCAGTTTAAGTCCTAAAGTGTTACCTGAATGAACTCAGCCAACACCAGAAACGTTATTGGTAGGTTTCCTTGTTGGATGGGAAATCGCCTGATTTGACCGCGGCCACAAATGCAGCCAGTGCGTCCTGCACCGTGGGAGCGCCAGCCATGAAATTGCGTACGAATCGAGGGATATGCTGACTCAGGCCAAGCAGATCATGCATGACGAGCACTTGGCCGTCGGTACCAGCGCCAGCGCCAATGCCAATGACGGGTATTCTCAGCTTAGAGCTGATGTCAGCGGCTAATTCTTCGGGTACGCATTCCAGAACCAGTAAGCTGGCACCTGCATCCTGAATGGAAACCGCATCGGATAGAATACTCTTTGCCTCTTTGGGGTCGCGTCCCTGGACGCGGTAACCACCAAAAACGTTGACTGACTGTGGCGTGAGACCAAGGTGGGCGCAGACAGGAATTCCGCCTTCAACGAGTTTAGCTATTGTATCACTGAGCCAAAGGCCACCCTCCATTTTTACCATATGGGCCCCGGCCTGCATAAGTTCGGTGGCGCCGGTCATGGCCAGGTCGACTGTGCTGTAAGACATGAAGGGCATGTCGGCTATCACCATGGAGCGAACATTGCCACGAGCTACGCAACCCGTGTGATACGCCATTTCGCCAATCGATACGGGAACGGTACTCTCTCTGCCTTGCAGCACCATGCCCAGGGAATCACCCACCAATATGGTCTCCGCACCAGCCTCGCTTACCAGACGTGCAAAGGTCGCGTCATAAGCGGTGATACAGGCGAATTTTTCAGTTGCCTGTTTCATATCTTGCAAATTCCTGATGGTCACGGCAGTCATAAGCTGGGCCTGTCAGAAAAAGGTGGGGTTGAAATAGTGTCTTCCACTGCGGATTGTCAGCAGGTACTCCACCAGTTGTTGATAGTCGTCCTCGCTGTTTGCCAAATCGATCTGGCTGGCGTTGACAATGAGCAGCGGAGCGCCATCGTAGTACAGAAAGAAATCGCTGTACACCTCGTTCAATTGTTGCAGATAGCTGGTCTCTATTTTCTGCTCGTAGCTGATACCGCGAGCCTCAATTCTCTGCACCAGTACATCCGTTGGTGCTTGCAGATAGACGACCAGGTCAGGGGCGGGAGCGTCGATGGTCAATTGGGTGTAGACCTTGTCGTAGAGTAGGTATTCATCCCGATCGAGATTGATGCGTGCGAACAGGGGGTCTTTGTCGATCAGAAAGTTGGCTACTCTTGCTGGTTCAAAAATGTCACTCTGCCGCAAATTTTCGATTTGTTGTGCCCGTTGGAACAGGAAAAACAACTCTGTGGCGAGGGCGGCTTGTCGGCGATTCTGATAAAACCGTTCCAAAAACGGATTTGCCTGATTATCTTCCAGCACGGCCTGGCAGTTGAGGGTTTCTGCCAATCGTCGTGCGAGCGTCGTCTTGCCGACCCCTATGGGTCCTTCAATTGCTATGAAACGCGGCGCATTGTGTGGCGTTGAGTCCGCACCGTCCGCTGGTTTTAAGTCCACCCCTGTTCCCCTTTGACGTGAGGAGCTATTCGATTCGCCAGCAGTCTGAGCTGGAGTCGTCGTTCAATAATGACGCAAGATGCCGTCCACTGGGAAGTATTAATGTGTTGTTCAATTCGCACAGCGGCATGATTACGAATGGACGGTCCTCCAGGCCGGGATGCGGAATCTTGAGTTGGGGAAGGTCGAGCGCTGTGTCTCCATACAGAAGGATATCCAGATCCAGTGTACGGGGCCCCCAGCGTTCCCCCCTGATACGACCGTGGCGTTGTTCCAGTTCCTGTAACTCCCCCAACAGGGCCATAGGCGACAGCCTGGTATCCAGCTCCGCCGCTGCATTCACGTAATCCTCCTGCTCTCCGGGACCTACTGCCTTGCTGCGATACATGGAAGAATGTGCTCGCAGAGTGGAACCTGGCAATGTTGACAGCTCCTGGAATGCTCGTTGAATTTGCTCGATTGGATTCTCAAGGTTGCTGCCCAGACCGATGTAGACCAGTGTCATTGATTGCGGTGCTTACGGTTGCGAGGACGACGCCTTCGGGGCTGTGGCTCTGTTGAGGTGCGAACTGGAGCAGGGTGTGTCTCTTGATATTCAGTCCACCACTGTCCTACTCCGTCGAGATTGTCGCCAGCTTCCTCACGCAGCAGAATAAAATCATAAGCTGCGCGGAAGCGACGGTGCTCAAAGGTTTGCTGTACCCGCTTACCAGACCGGCGAGGGAGTCGCAGCTGTAGTTCCCAGATGTCCCTTACCACCGTACTGAAGCGACGAGGTATGGTAGTGGCATCACTCTGTTCGGCCAATGCATCCTGGGCCGCAGCATTGAGGGCCGGTGTAGGTGGCATTCCGTCCTGCTCATATATCTTTTGTTTGTGGACCACCTCTGGCCAGAGCAGTGCTGCAAACAAAAATGCGGGTGTGACGGGTTTTTCCTGTCCTATTCTTCGGTCGGTACTGGAGAGGGCCAGTTCACTGAGTTTACGGGCATAGCCATTGTCGGTTGCCATATGGCGTGCAAGGGAAGGAAACAGCGGAGCCAGCAATTGGTATTCAGCAAGCACGTCGAAGGTGTCTTTTCCGCTACCGGTCATCAGCGACTTGAGCACCTCGTCAAATAGCCTTGCTGCCGGGACATCATCCAGCAGGTCTGATAGCTGTACCAGAGGCGCAGCTGTGTGCTCCTCAAGCGAGAAATTGAGCCGCGCTGCAAAACGCGCAGCGCGCAACATTCTGACGGGATCCTCGCGATAACGCTCTTCAGGGTCGCCAATGATGCGAATCAAATGGTCATTTAGATCGGTAACACCATCGGTGTAGTCAAGAACCGTGAAATCGCGGGCATCGTAATACAGGGCATTGATGCTGAAGTCTCGTCTCAGCGCGTCCTCTTCCAGATTGCCATACACATTGTCTCGCAGCAGCATGCCGCTATCGGACCGCACGGCGGCCTGTCCCCGCGGGCGCGGGGTTTCGCTCTCTCCATCCCCGGTACCATGGCCTCCCCTGAAGGTAGTAACTTCAATGATTTCACGACCAAAACGCACATGTACGATGCGGAAGCGCCGACCAATGATTCTGGAGTTGCGGAACAGGTCGTGGACCTGCTCAGGGGTGGCATTTGTGGCCACATCAAAATCCTTGGGTTGGTTACCTAGAAAGAGATCGCGAATGGCACCGCCAACCAGGTAGGCCTCGTGTCCACTCCGCGTCAGGCGCGAAATGACTTTTAGCGCATTGTCACTGATATGTTTGCGGGAAACTGGATGACTGCCACGTTCGTATACACAGAGCCTGTCCTGGGCAGCAGAATCGGAACTGGAATCAGCTGACATAGGCGCAACGAGTCGTCGGGAAAAATTGATTATTCGGGAAATCATGAGTGCCAGTTAGCAATAGTAGCCGGAGAGCGCCGGTTAACGCGCGAAGCATATTAGCACTTGGGGTTAATGAAAGAAAAAAGAATGATGACGGGGAAAACCAGGTTTCCCCCATCCAGGTCTCAGTTGCTTCTGTTATTGTTATTTTAGTAGTTATTATTTTTATTGATAGTTGAGTAAGCATTTATCGTGCCATCTTTTTTTCTTATTATTTTACAATGAGTTAGAAGTAGGCGTTGGGGGCTGGGGCTGTGCATTTCCCATTTTTGTTACCTTTCCCCCCGATATTCGTAACGATCGAGGCAGCGGGTAACACTTGCCGTGATGATCAACAGGTTGGACGTCGATTCAAGCCGACACGCTACGGCGGCCACTCTTGCTGGTACCGGCTTTTTGACGTGGGATGCCAAAGCGCTGACGTCGCTCCCACAAACATTTGCGACTCACGCCGAGCTTTTTTGCGAGCTCTGTTTCACTCATGGAATCCTGGTGTTCAATGACAAAGCGCTGAAAGTAATCTTCCAGCGATAGGTCTTCCACTGGGTCGGCTGTGCTGGTGCGCACCGCTTTGGCACCACTGGCCATGCTGCGTATCTGGTCGACACGGACCAATTCCAGGTTGATGTCCAGTAGATCGCTGTCGACTTCATCACCGTCACAGAGAATGACCGCCCGTTCTACAGCATTCTCGAGTTCGCGTACATTACCTGGCCAGGTGTAGGTGGTAATGGCTTGTATAGCTTTCGGGGAGTAGGTCATGGCAGCTTTCCCAGCGCGTTTACAGCAATCTGCGAGCAGGTACTCGGCGAGCTCAAGAATATCCTTGCCACGTTGGCGTAGAGGTGGCAAGTTTAGTCTCAGCACATTGATGCGATAGAACAGGTCGGCACGAAATTTTCCTTCTTTCACCAACAGCTGCAAGTCGCGGTGAGTCGCACATATCAGCCTTACATCAACTCCTCTCGAGTGAACTGAGCCTATGCGTCGTATCTCTCCTTCCTGTATAAATCGCAGCAGCCGCGCCTGCGCTTCAACGGGTAGTTCACCAATTTCATCCAGGAAAAGACTGCCGCCATCAGCGGCTTCGATCAGTCCCATGCGATTGGTGTTCGCGCCGGTGAATGCCCCTTTTTCGTATCCGAACAACTCTGATTCGATAAGCGTATCGGGAATCGCGGCGCAGTTCACTGAAATGAGCGGACGGTCTGAGCGTTTGCTGTGCCGGTGGATTGCCTGTGCCACGAGTTCCTTTCCTGTGCCGGTTTCGCCGCGCACCAGCACGGTGGATTCTGTGGGAGCGACTTTCTTGAGATGGTCATACAGTTCCAGCATTTCGGGGCAATTTCCGATGATGCCATCAAATGGGTGCTCTGCGTGTTTTCTTTTTCTGGAGAGTTTTTCTACCACCGGGGGTGGTGCATGTTCCGCTATGATACGTTTTACAGCGCCGAGCATATCGTCATGGTCAAATGGTTTGGCAATGTAATCAACAGCCCCCATTCGCATTGAGTCAACGGCAGAGCGCAGACTCGCGTAACTTGTCATGATCAAGACCGGAGTGTCGCCTGCGATTTTTATCAGATCTGTTCCAGGCGCGCCGGGCAATCGCAAGTCACTGATTATTAACGTGAAATCCCTTAAATTCCCTTTGCTTTCGGCATCCTGGACCGAAGTGGCCTCGCTCACCTGGTAGTCATGCCGCTCAAGCAGACGCCGCAGGGCTGTGCGGATAACCGATTCATCCTCTACTACAAGAATTTGTTCCATCGTATCGATCGTTCTCTGAAGTCATCGTTACAGTGTTACCGTGATGGTAACACGTACACAAGGTAGCGTTTCGTGGGGGAAATTTCCAGTCACCGCGGGCCAGCTTGCGGCAGCAGCACACTGAAACGGGTCCCCGTACTGAGGTCACTTGCCCAGGGACTCGCGCAGTAAATGGTTCCTTCAAGTTCAGTGATGATGCTGTAGACCAGTGAGAGACCAAGGCCGGTACCATCACCGGGGTCCTTGGTGGTAAAAAATGGTTCAAACAGCTGATCCTGGACATGATACGGGATGCCACAGCCCCGATCGGTCACAGTCAGGGCTATATCGGTTCCCCGACTATCGGTATGAATAGTGATATCTGCATCAGCGTCGCTGGCATCCCTGGAATTACTTAGCAGATTGACCAGTACCTGCAACAATCGTTGCTCATCGGCTTTTACCACATGGTCCGACGAACAATTGTTGATGAAGTTTATGGGTTTGGCATCTTTGTCGAGCTGGAGCAGATGGATAGCCTCTTCGGCACATTCGGCCAGATTCACCGGACTGGTCTTTAGTGGCAGTTGGGAGGCCGCCCCTCCATGGGAGTAACTTACCAGTACATTTACAATGCGGGAGACGCGCTCGGTCTGGCTGAGGATATCGGTTGCGGTGGCCGCGGTATCTTCCGATGTGCTTTCATCGCGGAGATTTTGGGCGAGACAGGCTATGCCAGTTATCGGATTCCCGATCTCATGGGCTACTCCCGCTGCGATGCGCCCCACACTCGCGAGACGTTCGGAATGCATGAGCTCCTGTTCGAGCATTTGGTAGTCAGTGATGTCTTCCACAACGATGATTTCGTCATGCTGTCCACGCTCAAGCGTGTCGGTAGGAGACCGATGGAGATTGACCCAGCGTACGTTGTCAACTGGCAGTTCCACTCGTCTCTTGTGCAGGTTGTGATTACTTTGCATCAAGAAGTCTGCCAGCAATGTCGACCATGGAGACGGGGCTGCCGAAAGGTTGGAACCCAGCATATCTGGCGCTGCTACCCCGGTCATGTCTACCATAGCGCGATTCCATAGTAGAACTTCACCATCGCCGGTGAGGCAGCATACGCCGATGGGCAGGTTCTGCAAGGTATCCCTGTGGTAGCGTCGGAGACCGTCGAGGTCAGCGGCGATGCCGGTCAGGAATGGGCTTCGGTTGTCGAGACGCCGCTCGATGTCTCTGAGATCCGGGGAAACTGGCTTTGATGTGACCCGGCAGGGAATGCAGCGTTCAACTATGTCATAGGCAATTGCAGGACCGAAGAGGCTGCTGAGATTGGCCTCAATTCTTCCCCGCAAACGTCGCAGTGCATAGGGTCGATTTTCGTTGTTCACCAGGCGCAGGTCGGCGAGTGATTGATCCACCAGAGTTTTGGCATTGGCATGCCCCACCGACCCTGCCAGATTCTGTTGTATTTGCTCGACCGAGCGTGGCATCAAAGTCGTTCGCAATTGCCTGTCGATATCCTCATTTGTGCACAACTCAGCGGATATCATTTCTCGTGCTCCGGTTTCGGTCAGCAGCGAGACAAGAACCAGCAGGCTCACATTCAGGCCCAGAGAATAGGCGATAATCAAACTCCACTGGCTTATCTGACCAGTTTCCGGTGCATAAATAAAATCAAGAGTGGTTTGTGCGGAGCTTAAGTCCAGCGCAGGCAGCAGTAGCGTGACACACCACACAGTAAGGCCAGCGAGCAGCCCGGCGGTATAACCCTTTCGGTTGGCGGGTTTCCAGTGGGTGCTGGCAACGATGCCAGGCAGGAATTGAGCGGCACCAATGAAGGCGATCATGCCCAGTGCCACCAGATTGGTGCGCGATTCGACATAAATGAAAAACACATATCCCAACGCGCTGATACAGATAATCAGCAAGCCCCGCATCCAGCGCAGCCAGGCGTGAATATCGTGGCCTTCAGATTCATCCGGAGGCACATTTCGACTGAGCAGAATGGGTAGCACGAAGTAGTTTAGGCACATGTTGGCGAGAGCCAGGGTACTGACGATTATGGTGGCGCTGGCGGCCGATAGCCCGACAAGATAGGCCATGGCTGTGTATTGCGCCGAACCGAGCTCAACACCAAGGGCGAGCATGGCAAACTCCGGGGGATAGCTGCTGCCCAGCGCCTGTGCTGCCCAGACCAGTGGGAGTATGGGCAAGCAGATCAGCAAGAGATACGTCGGTAATCCCCAGCTTGCGGTATTCAGGGCAGCGCTGCCACTGCTCTCGGCAAAAATCATATGGAACATGTGGGGGAGGGCAACTGTACAGGTGAAGAACGCCAGCAAAAGGAGCCGCACACCATTGTCCTCAGTAGCAGAGTGCATGTCATTCAAGACCTGTTGGTTTTCCAACAACCATGTCTGAAGTCCATCAAAACCATCGAACACTGTATTGATTGCTATCGCCCCAAGGATCAGCAGTGTTATCAGTTTGGCCAGTGATTCGAAGGCGATTGCTGCTACCAGGCCTCGACGGCGACATTGATCTCCGGGGGCGTGCGTTCCAAACAGTACGGCGAACAATCCGATGATAGCAAACAGTAGCCAGGACCGGGGTTCGGGTTGTTCTGAGCCTGTGGCCAGCAACGATATACTGGTAGCGACAGCATCAAATTGAAGAGCCAGTAAGGGCATCAGAGTGAGCAGTAGCACAGTGGTTGTGAGCGTTCCAATCCACTGGGATCTGAAACGGAAGGCCAGTAGATCAGCCAATGAACTGAGTTTATGCAGGCGACAGAGCCTGAATACAGGCGTCAAAAAAAACGGCGTGAATACAAACATCGCGACGGCGCCAAAGTAATAGGCGAGGTAGACCTCGCCAAAGTAGACGGCCATTCCCGCCACTCCATTAATCGCCCAAGTGCAGGCAAAAACCCCCAGCGTAAGAACGTAGACCAGAGGGTGTCTAAACCACTGTTCAGGAATAGCAGGGTGTTGGGCCAGTCGAGCAATGGCAAACAGCACTGCCAGATAAAGCGTGCCGATGGCCAGTAGCGTGGTAAGACTAAACGTCATCGATATGACGTGAATGATTGGCGAGATAGGCTACGGCAATCACCAGCAGCCAGAGCACGAAAGGGCGATACCAGTGGTCGCCATCCGCTGCCACCCAAGTTTGTAGATTCGGCGCAAACAAAAAAGCCGCTACCAATAGCAGAATTAGAATCCGGTTCACGTACACATTGTTACTCCGGGGTTAAAGGGAAAATAATACTACGGGCAGGGCAGGTAGAGCGAAGTTGCGCGTGGGATCTGCCCCCTTCGCCAATTCTTGGTTGCCATCTTTAGCAGAAATTCAACGTCGTCAGCTCCTTCGTGGTACTCCCGTTGACCCAGAAAGCGTAGCGCAAAATTGAGATTGCCTGCGATAGCTCGTTCATTAAGTGCGGGAGCGTGTGTTTGCTTGCTGAGTTTTTGACCTTCTTCGTTAGTCAATATCGGGTGATGGGCATAGCGGGGAGTAGCAAGTTCAAAGGTCTGTAGCAGGTACAGCTGACGAGGTGTTGAATCCAACAGATCGGCGCCGCGCATGACTGTTGTTATACCCTGGAAGGCATCGTCAACAGCCACCGCCAATTGGTACGCGGGCAGGCCGTCCCGACGGCGAATAATGAAATCACCCGAACTGTCTGCGACGCTTTCACCATAGGGACCCAGCAGGTCATCTTCAAAGGCTTGTTCCCGGTCGGGGTCAATCCTCAGGCGCACAGCATGGGGCAGGTGGGCAGAGCGTTTGCGGTTACGACATGTGCCTGGATAACGGGAACCAAGGGCTGCCAAGTCTTTGCGCCTGCAATTACAACGATAAGCCAGGCCAGAGCTCACCAACTGATCGGTGGCATGGGCGTAAGCGTCCATACGCTGATGCTGCCACAGCACCTCGTCATCCCATAGCAGGTGGTGGTGTTCCAGGGTGCGGAGGATGGCCCTTGCGGCACCGGGTTCCTCCCGAGGTGGGTCTATATCCTCCATGCGAACCAGCCATTTACCCTTGTGGGCCCTGGCGTCGAGGAAACTCGCGAGCGCACAGATCAATGAGCCGAGATGTAGTCGACCGGTAGGTGAAGGTGCAAATCTTCCAATGTAAATGGCTGATTTCCTGAGCGGATCAGCGCTCCGGTGGCGACGCGCCAGAGGCTGTCGAGGGGTTTAGCCCCGTTCCTGTTTCTCCTTGATCTCGTCAAGGGTTTTACAATCGATACACAGGGTCGCTGTAGGTCGGGCTTCTAGTCTTTTGATGCCAATCTCCACACCGCAGGTATCGCAATAACCATACTCGTCGGCATCGATCATATCGATTGTATTGTCAATTTTCTTGATCAGCTTCCGCTCTCGATCCCTTGTCCGCAGTTCCAGAGAAAACTCCTCTTCCTGGGTAGCTCTATCAGCAGGGTCGGGAAAATTTGCCGCTTCATCCTTCATGTGGCTGACCGTGCGATCAACCTCCTGCATCAGGTCAGATTTCCATTGCAAAAGAATCTGACGGAAATGAGAGCGCTGCGCCTCATTCATATACACTTCGCCACGTTTTGCGGTATACGGCTCAAAATCGTTATAGAGGCCAGCTTTGGCAGCAGGTTTACGCGTGCGATTCCGCGCCGCTTTGGCAGGCGTCCTTTTACGAGCAGGCGCCTTCTTACTGGCTTTTTCTGGTGCAGCAGCTTTGGTCAGCGGCGACTTTTTGGCTGCAGCTCTTTTTGCCGGTGCTTTCTTTGCCGGTGCTTTCTTTGCCGGTGTCTTTTTGGCAGGCGCTTTTTTGGCCGGAGCCTTGGTCGCTGCCTTTTTTACCGGCGCTTTTTTCGCCGGCGCTTTTTTCTTTGCAGCCTTGGCTTTGGCCGCTGGTTTTTTGTCTTTGCTGGATTTTGTTGGCATGGTAGGAATCCATACATTCGGGTCGAATCGATAGTCGGAATGTGCTGACCGACCGTAGCGCGCAGAAGCTACCAGATATGCGCTCCATGCGCCACTGGAAATTAGCTCAATAGGCACATAATTACCGTGTTGCAGGGCTGCAGGTGCTTCTGAGGAGCTATTCCGGTGAATACACTCGTGGCCAGTGTAGCTTAATATAGGAATCTCATCGACAACGACAGCGCCTGAACAGGGGGATTAAGCCAGTGACACAAGCAATCAGATTTGGAGGTAGAGGGGCGTGAAAGGTATCAGACCTTACGCCAGACGGCTGGAAAGTATTGAGCCTTTTCGAGTTGTGGAAGTTCTCACCCGGGCCCGTGAACTGGAGCGTGAGGGTAGAGACATTATTCACCTCGGCGCAGGAGAACCTGATTTCGCCACCGCACCACCAATAATAGAGGCGGGAAGAGCTTCACTGGCGAGAGGAGAGACATATTACACAGAGGCGGGTGGCATTCCTCAGCTGCGGGAGGCGGTCAGCACCTACTATCAAAGCCAATATAGATTAACGATTGATCCACGTCGGATCATGATAACCCCAGGCGCGTCGGGTGCATTGCTGCTGTTGTCTGCCCTGCTGATTAATCCCGGTGAAGGAATGCTGATGACCGATCCGGGCTATCCCTGTAATCGTCAGTTTTTACAACTTGTAGGCGGGGAGGGACAACTGGTGTCAGTCAGCGGAGAGCAGAACTATCAACTGACTCCTGAGCTCATTGCCTCCCACTGGTCGCATAACACTGTGGGTGCCCTGGTCGCATCGCCGGCAAATCCTACTGGTGCCGTACTGGATCGAGAAGCGCTAGCCAATCTCGCCACGGCGGTGGCTCGCAGGCAAGGATTTTTGGTGGTCGACGAGATTTATCACGGATTGAGTTTCGGGGTGAATACACCTTCGGTGCTGGAGGTCGATGACAATGCGTTTGTCATTAATAGTTTCTCCAAATATTTCGGGATGACAGGTTGGCGGCTGGGTTGGCTGGTCGCACCCGAGTCAGCAATTCCTGGACTGGAGAAACTGGCACAGAATCTGTTTATTTCCATGTCGACTATGGCACAGCATGCTGCACTGGCGGGTTTTGATCCCGCTACCAGGAGGATTCTTGACCAACGTAGAGATGTCTTTGCAGCG
Organism: uncultured Halieaceae bacterium; assembly: GCA_938074045.1. Taxonomy (GTDB): domain Bacteria; phylum Pseudomonadota; class Gammaproteobacteria; order Pseudomonadales; family Halieaceae; genus CALJGI01. The sequence continues at coordinate 24,112 of CALJGI010000023.1, read as the reverse complement.
CGCAGAGACTATCTCTATCCCGCGTTGAAAAGCCTGGGCTTCGGATTAGGCGCAGCGCCGGAAGGCGCGTTTTACATATACGCAGATATCACCAGATTTTCCGATGACAGTCAGCAGTTTTGCTCATCCATGCTTGAATCTCATGGCATTGCTCTGACGCCTGGGGCGGACTTTGGTCGCTATAGAGCCAGTGAGCATGTTCGCTTTTCGTATACTACGGGAATGGAACGCATAGAAGAGGCAGTAGGTCGAATGCGCAAGGTTCTTAACTGACATGGACTATCCGCACACACTGCTCCGCGGGAAATTACAACGCCGATACAAACGCTTTCTGGCCGATGTAGAACTTGATGACGGACAGCTGGTTACCGTCCATTGTCCCAATACCGGCGCCATGACAGGGTGTGCGGAACCTGGAAGCACAGTCTGGTTGTCACGCAGCCATAATCCGCGACGCAAATACGCCCACACATGGGAGTTGGTGGAAACCGCCCGAGGGCTGGCTTGCATTCATTCGGCTCTCGCCAACAAAGTGGTTGGTGAAGCGCTGAATGAACGAAAAATCCCTGAATTGAGTGGCTACAGCACGGTCTTATCTGAAGTACGTGTCGACGAGGGCAAGTCTCGACTCGACTTTTCGCTGAGTAATGGCCCCGACAACTGCCTGATGGAGGTGAAGTGTGTCACCTTGAGTGATGGCAGCAATGGTGGGGCCTTTCCCGATGCCGTCAGCGCGAGGGCGCAGCGCCACCTCCAGACGCTGGAAGCGCTGCGCAAAGGTGGCTCGCGCGCGGTCCTGTTTTTTTGTGTATTTCACAGTGGGATTAAATGGGTGCAGCCCGCTTCGGCTATCGATCCAGCTTATGCAATGGCGCTTGCGCGAGCCGTTGACGCTGGTGTTGAAGTGCTGGCCTATGGTTGTGATATCAACCCTCGACATCTGGAGTTGGCTGCGAAACTGCCGTTCCATATTGCCGGATGGCCTGGTGGAGCGGACGTGGAATAATCGATGCCGCGGGATTACTATGAAAGTTCGCTTGCCCGTTTCGGGTCAGGACACTGGAAGAATTTAACCTGATTATGCTCACTATCCGTCAGATCACAGGCCTGGACTCCGATCATGTGCAGCCGGGACCCGATGGGTGCCAGATTCACCCCGCTTGTGCCGACGCCTTTGATATTTTGCGTGGTGCCGCCGCCTCAGAGGGTTTCGATTTGCGCATTGTCAGCGGATTTCGCGGTTTTGAACGCCAATTGGGGATCTGGAACGCGAAAGCGCAGGGAACCCGTCCAGTGCATGATGATATAGGCGCAGTGGTGGATCTGAGTTCGTTATCCGACCTACAGCAGGTAAAAGCGATTCTCCGTTTCTCCGCATTGCCGGGTGCGTCACGTCATCACTGGGGCAGCGATCTTGATGTGTACGATGCAGCGGCGGTCTGCGCGGACTATAAAGTGGCTCTGAGTCTGGAGGAGGTAGCGTCTGGCGGTGTATTTGATCCTTTGCATTGCTGGTTGGATAAGTATCTGGACAGCAATGACAATCCAGGATTCTTCCGCCCTTACGACACTGATCGCGGTGGTGTTGCGCCCGAGCGATGGCATTTGAGCTATGCACCCGTCGCAGCGCCCTGTCAGCGGCGCATGTCAGCCGTTGTGCTGAACAACATTCTGGTCGCTCATGAATTTGCCCTGAGAGAAGTGGTGCTTGGTGAGATACAAACTATCTATACCCGTTATGTAGATCTACCAGAACCACACATTCCAGGGTTTATCTGAACGCCCGGGTTCTGTAGAATCCACGCCTTGCCGCAACCGGCTGGATTTCGGTGTTGGGAAACGTGCGGTTTTTCTGGTATCCAGGGACGATAATTGAGCAAGCTGTGGAATATACCGCAGCCAAAGTAATTGACCTGTTTCAATAAATGCAATTTGCAGGTCGTTAGTGTGATCACACAGTAGGGAAAACTATGATGGAAAATTTATTCCTGCCACCGGCCCTGGGGCTGGGTGGTTTGGTAGTGGCCTTTGTCATCTATCAGTTGATGTTGAAATACTCAGACGGCGATGACAAGGTAAAGCGTATCGCCGAACTGATTCATGAGGGTGCCATGGTCTTTATGCACCGTGAGTACAAGATGTTGGCGATGTTTGCCATTGTGCTCCTGGTGTTGATTTTGGTCTCCCCACTTGGTGTAAACACCGCTATCTCCTTCGTGGTGGGTGCACTCTCTTCTGCAACCGCCGGTTACCTGGGGATGTTCGCGGCTACCCGCGCCAATGTGCGCACAACCGTAGCTGCCCACGAGAGTGGCCAGGCCAGTGCGCTGACTGTCTCCTTCTATGGTGGATCGGTAATGGGCATGTGTGTGGCCTCACTGGGCCTGGTTGGGCTCGGCTCACTGTACTGGTACTTCGGTGGCGATACCCACACTGCGCATGCCATCCACGGGTTTGGTATGGGTGCTTCTGTGGTCGCGCTGTTCTCACGGGTCGGTGGTGGCATCTTCACTAAGAGTGCCGACGTCGGCGCTGATCTGGTCGGTAAGATTGAGGCCGGAATTCCTGAAGACGATCCCCGCAACCCGGGTGTTATCGCCGACAATGTGGGTGATAACGTCGGTGACATCGCTGGCATGGGCTCCGATATTTTTGAATCCTACTGTGGTTCCATGATTGCTTCCATGGCCATAGCGGCGACTATGATCGGTAATCCTGATATGGCCGCAATGATGGTATTGCCACTGCTGTTGTCCAGCATCGGCCTGATCGCATCAATTATGGGAATTCTTATCGTTAAAACCCGTTCTTCTTCTGCACCGGAAGCGGCGCTGCGTGCTGGAACTATGGGTGCGCCGGTCATTTTCCTCATCATGGCCTGGTTTTTGGTACCCAGTCTCGGCCTGGGCACGAATATTTGGTGGGCGGTACTCACTGGTGCCGTTGGTGGTATGGCCATCGGTTTGATTACCGAATACTACACGGGTTCAACACCTGTTAAGAAGATAGCCAAGGCAGGTGAAACTGGGCCTGCGACCGTTATGATCACCGGCCTCGCGGTCGGCATGCAGTCAGTGGTCGCTCCGATTCTCTGCCTGGCCGCAATAATCTTTGTTTCAACGGAGCTCGCTGGCCTCTATGGCGTGGGTATTGCTGCGGTGGGTATGTTGTCTACTGTAGGAATCACCATGGCTATTGATGCCTATGGCCCTGTTGCAGATAACGCCGGTGGCATCGCTGAGATGGCAGGTCTGGGCGAAGAGACACGGGCAATTACCGATGGACTGGACGAGGTGGGTAACACTACTGCGGCTATCGGCAAGGGCTTTGCTATCGGCGCGGCGGCACTCGCTGCGCTGGCGATCATTGCTGCCTTTGTAGAGACAGTATCAGTTGCCAATCCTGGCTTCAGTCTGGAACTGTCAGAACCCAAGGTTCTTGTTGGATTGTTCATCGGGGGTACCGTGCCCTTCCTGATCGCCTCTATTACCATGACGGCGGTAGGGGATGCAGCCTTCGATATGATCAATGAAATCCGTCGGCAGTTCCGTGAAATTCCTGGATTGCTGGAAGGTACGGCGGAACCCGATACTGCTACCTGTGTTGATATTGCAACTACGGCAGCACTCAAGCGCATGATCCTCCCCGGGGCAATAGCCGTGGGTACCCCTGTTGTTATAGGTCTGGGGTTGGGTCCAGAGGCACTGGGTGGCACCCTGGGTGGAGCGCTACTGGGCTGTGTCCTGATGGCATTGATGATGGCCAACGCCGGCGGTGCCTGGGATAACGCCAAGAAGTACATCGAGAAAGGTAATCTGGGCGGCAAGGGTTCTGACACCCACTCTGCTGCGGTTGTCGGTGATACCGTCGGTGATCCCTTCAAGGATACTTCCGGTCCGTCTATGAACATCCTGATCAATGTGATGGCTATTGTCAGCCTGGTCATTGCACCGCTACTTTAAGGATGCTCAGCCAGCGGCCGGATCTTCTCCGGCCGCTGCTATCGCCCATGTCTAAACCCAGACGTCTTATTTACCCGCCCATTTGGCTGGTGTTCGGACTTGTGACTATTTTTTTGCTCGACGAGTATGCTGCATTGGTGCGGTTTACCGGTGCAAGTGGCTGGGCCGTGGGTGCGCTGGCGATATTGGTCGGGCTGATTTTGCTTATCAATGCAGGTGGTTTGTTCAAACAGGCCGGCACTGATCTGGTACCTTTTCAGGATGTGACAGCCCTGGTGACGGAGGGCGTTTATCGCTATACCCGCAATCCAATGTACCTGGGTATGGCGCTCGTATTGCTGGGTACGGCCCTGACCGTTGGTGCCTTGAGCGCTCTCTTTGTACCGCCCCTGTTTATGCTCATTATCCAGCTACGCTTCGTCGGGCCCGAGGAGGTCATGATGAAAGAAATTTTCGGCGCAGATTATGATGCGTATTGCCAGCGGGTACGTCGCTGGCTTTGATCAGCTAAACAGGTCCTTCTGCGCCGATTGGTCAGAGGATTCTTTCGGATTCAGACGCAATCCCGCCCCCAGTAATCTTACCGGCATCGCGCCGCGTTGCCATGCACTACTGATTAGCCGCATATAAGCCGCCTGGTCCAGCCAATCCGCAGGATTACCTGGAATTAACTCTTCCATAGTTGTCTGGTTGAAGTTGGCAAACTTGATTTTTACAAATCGCTTGGTCGGTTGGTATTGATCTGTGATCCGGGTAAACCGTGTTTTCAGCTCCTGCAGAATGTCCCCGATGGCATTCAACACCTGTACTTCATCAATCAGGTCATCACTGTAAGTGTGTTCCACGCTAATGGATTTCCGCAGACGACTTGCACGCACCGGTCGATCATCAATGCCATGGGCCAATTCTGATAAGCGCCGGCCGTATTTTCCAAACTGGCGTTGCAGGTCTTCCAGCGGTACTTTTTGCAGTTGTCCGCAGGTTTCGGCACCTAACTTTTTGAGCTTTTTGGCCGTAACCTTGCCCACGCCGTTGATTTTGCCAACCGGTAATGTGACAACAAAGTCTGCGATATCTGCCGGCGCCACGGTAAAGCTGCCGTTGGGTTTGTTCCAGTCACTGGCCACCTTGGCAAGGAATTTGTTGGGTGCAATTCCTGCTGAGACGGTGATGCCCGTCTCCAAATGAATGCGTTGACGAATCTCTTCCCCTATCAGTGTGGCGCTGCCTCGACAGGACTGGCAGTCGGATACATCGAGGTAGGCCTCATCCAGCGACAGGGGCTCTATCAAATCTGTGTAGTCGCCAAATATTCGATGAAATTCTTGCGACACCGAGCGATACACATCAAATCTGGGCTTGATAATCTGTAAATCGGGGCAGAGTTGCATTGCCCGGGATGATGCCATGGCTGAGCGAACCCCATATTTTCGAGCCAGGTAGTTGCTGGTAGCGATAACGCCGCGATGTTCAGCGCTGCCACCCACGGCAATAGGGAGTTCGGCGATTGACGGATCGTCGCGAATTTCCACCGATGCGTAGAATGAATCTGCATCAATGTGAATAATTTTTCGCTGTTTCGAGGCCGCTGCGTTCATGCGGTACGTACAATAGGCCGCCGCTACGAAGTGAGCAAGTGCAATAAAAGGTTGCTTATTGCTGATATGGTGTTATATTTAAGCATAACACCTTCATATGTAGTGGAGAATCCCAAATGAAGATACTGATTCCGCTTGTTGCAGCATTGGCGGTGACCACAGTCGTTGTCGCCGGTGACCGGGAAACTGTTGCTGAGCACTGTGATACCAATATTGAGCTGAAACATAGCGTCAGCGTTGATAAGGCAAGTTTGCGCGTATTTAATGAAGAGGAAACCCTGTATTCGATGACCGATGGTGGGCGTCTGTGGGTGGAGGGCAAAGAGATTGAATTGTCCAAAGGTGAGAAGCTGAAGGTCGCTGAGTATACGGCGCAGGTGGTTGAACTTATTCCAGAGGTAGTGGAACTGGTGAGTGACGCGCTGGGGGTCACTGGCAAGTCCCTGGGGATGGCGTTTGGTGAAATTTTTGGGTCTGATAGCCCTATCGCGGTTGAAATGGAGTCGCTTATGGCAAGTATGCAATCGCGTTTCGACGAAGTGGCTTATCGCGAAGGGGATACCTACACCCTGGCACGAGATAACGTCAATGGCATTGATGAGGCATTTGGCGAAGAATTTGAAGAAGATATAGAAGAGTTGGTTGCCCGGTCAATGGGTGCGATATTGGCGATGGTAGGTCAGGCAATTGCCAGTGGCGAGGGTGGTTTCGTGCAGCGCATGGAAAATTTTGCGTTAAAGATGGAAGATTTCGGTAATCGCGTGGAAAGCGATATGGAGAATATGGGCGCCCATCTGGAAGCGGCGAGCGCCGAAGTTTGTATGGAGGTACGTCATATCGCATCCCTGGAACAGAACCTGCGGGATGATATCCCAGACCTGTCAACCTATGAGTTATTCACTCCCGAGCATATCCGCGCCAGGTAAGCGATATGCAAGCTGCTAGCGTCGACTTCCGGCTATCCGTCCATGCCGATTACGATCATCCGGTCGCAGTACCCTGGGCAGAGGCGGAGGAGGGGCAATCACAGCATTTTCGGTAGGAAATTGCGCCAGGTTTGTGCACCAGTCCACGCCACGTTGCATATCAATGGGCGGTTCCAGATCATTGAGATACGCGCTGACATCGTTTTGTTGCAGGATGTACTGCAATACCTGCTCAGCTCTGGGCAGAACCTGATCAGAACCTGTTCGATGCCTGAGACCCCAGCGAACCACATAGTCAGAGCAGGTTGGGCTATTGCCCTGCGGACGATCGGTGTATCCGATTTCACGGGCGACGCCGAAGTGAAATCTCATCATAACTTCTTCGAACAACATGGCCGTATCTTCATAGATTGATGAATAGGCGTAGTCGTCATTGGCGCCGTCGATTTCGAAGCTGAGTCCCACCTCCATGGCACTGACAGTCCGATCTGAGGCTGATGGAGTATCTCCCTGATACATAATCGCCGCCATGCTATGGAGCAAGGTCGATTGCAGCGGCGAACTTCTGTCTAGCTGGCGGGACAATTGCTCGCCGCTGAGCGACCTGCCGGCCTCCGCAACTGAATTACTTCTGTCCAATCCCCCTATGAGGTGAGGCGGGAAGAAATCGTTGGCATGCGCCAGTTCATGGAACAGCAATCTGACCGCCGGTAGTACTATATCTTCCAACTGGCGTGTTTCGTCCCCATCCAGTGCATAAAAATCCCAGGCGTAGTCATTGCCGAGGACATAGCGCGACAATGACACAAAGGCGAGCTCATCGTCGAAGCCCGAACGGTAATCCTCGCCCTGATCAATGCTTTTTTTCTCGGTATTGGTTAGCCACAGATAGGCCGGGTCCAGATATATGGCCCCAGTTGTTGAGCTGTAATAGGAAGGACGGATGTCAGCGGAGATGACAACCGCCGTAAGGCTTTTCATTAACCCAGGTAATTGTCCTGGCGCCGCACGGAGCAACTGCTCAAACCGGGCAGCCATCCAGTCGTGCGAGACCACAACCCGTTCCATGATTGTGGCGATGTCTGGTTGATTCGTCTCCTGACCGATCATAGGAAGCGCTTCCAGGGAACATGAGCTGCTGTCGTTATCCGCCAGTACACAGTTCGCCAGTAAGGCGCTATAGGAGCTGGTACTTACCGCCGGTTGCAGTGTGGTGGATTCGTCCAGGGTGGGAATAGCGCCACTGCGGGTATCCCCCTGAGCTGAACTGCCGCCGCCACCACAGGCTGTCAACGACAAGCCGATAATCACTGAGCACAACAGGCTGGAAACAGTTCGGGAACCTTTCATCAGTGATTTGACCCCGGAATAACTGGAATTACTCATCAGCGGCAGCCGAAAAGTTCAAATTTTGAATGGCTTCTTCAACCGCTTGGGAACGAGTTGTTTTTTGAGGTTGGCATAGCGGGGGAGGCCGCGTACATAGGGTGGAGAATCCTCACCCATGATCAAGGGCGCAAAATAGTCTTTGGCTTCGGCGGTGATACCAAAGCCATCCCGGGAAATATACCGCCGCGGCATAGTTTTCTCGACATTGGCCACAGATTCCAGAGGTGCTTCGCCGATGCGCCATGAATAGCGCTTGCCGGTGCCACGAATGATGGTCGGCATTACTGCATTTTTTCCCGCGAGGGCCATCTCAACCCCAGCGGCGCCCACCGCATAGGCCTGCTCGAGATCAGTGCGCGACGCAATGTGGCGTGCGCTACGCTGTAGATAATCTGCCAGTGCCCAGTGATATTTGTAGCCGTGTTCCGTCTGAATCATGCCGGCCAGCGTGGGGGCCACACCGCCCAGTTGAGTGTGACCAAAGGCGTCCCGGCGCTCGCTTTGCGCGAGAAATTCACCATTCGCATAGCGGGTCCCCTCGGATGCTACTACGACGCAGTGTCCATACCTGGAGACACACCTTTTCACGCGAGCGAGGAATTTTGCCTCATCGAAGGCAATCTCGGGAAAGAGGATAATGTGCGGCGGGTCGCCTTCCTTCTCCGCTGCCAGGCCTGCCGCGCCAGCAATCCAGCCTGCGTGACGCCCCATCACTTCCAGGATGAAGACCTTGGTCGAGGAATCGCACATGGAGGCTACATCGGCGCCCGCCTCGCGGGTTGATATCGCGACGTACTTTGCCACAGACCCGAAACCGGGACAGTTATCCGTCAGCGGCAGGTCATTGTCGATAGTTTTGGGAATGTGAATGGCCTGTAGTGGATACCCGAGCTCGGAGCTGAGTTTTGATATTTTCAGGCAGGTATCGGCGGAATCGCCGCCGCCATTGTAGAAAAAATACCCTATGTTGTGCGCCTTGAAGACGTCGATAAGACGCTCGTACTCAGCTCTATTCTCTTCCAGGCTGCGCAGCTTGTGTCGACAGGATCCAAAGGCTCCAGCGGGTGTATTGCGCAGTGCGGCAACAGCGGCATTTGATTCAAGGCTGGTGTCGATTAATTCTTCACGCAGAGCCCCCACAATACCATTGCGTCCTGCCAGAACTTTGCCTATCCGGTCACGATGTTTACGGGCGGTTTCCAGTACGCCGCAGGCGCTGGCATTAATAACGGCGGTAACGCCGCCGGATTGTGCGTAGAACGCGTTGCGCCTGCTCATTTTTGCTGCAGATCCGTGGGAATTGGCGGCATTCATGATACGTCAATTTGGTTCGCTCGTGCAGCGCTGGGATTAAAAAAAATGGTGACAATGATCGACGCTACTTCCATAGCTCGGCGGGAATCGCTCGTGCTAATATGCGCGCTTCTTACCGAGAGCAAGCACTTGGCACCACACATTCATATTCTGGGTATCTGTGGAACCTTCATGGGCGGTCTGGCTTTGCTTGCCCGCGAACTGGGGTACCGGGTCAGTGGTTCTGATGCCAATGTATACCCTCCCATGAGCACGCAACTGCGGGACGCCGGGATCGAGTTGATGGAAGGGTACCTTCCTGAGCACCTCGGCGGTGATATTGACCAAGTGGTGGTCGGAAATGCGCTAAGCCGGGGTAATGAAGCCGTAGAGTATCTACTTGACCGCGGTATGCCCTATACCTCGGGGCCTGCATGGCTGGCTGAGCATGTGCTGCAGGATCGGTGGGTGTTGGCAGTATCCGGTACGCACGGAAAGACTACTACCAGCAGCATGCTCGCCTGGCTGTTGGAACACGCCGGCATGACCCCCGGGTTTCTTATCGGCGGAATCCCGGCGGATTTTGGGATTTCGGCGCGATTGGGGGAGGGTGCTTTTTTTGTTGTCGAGGCAGATGAGTACGACAGTGCTTTCTTTGATAAGCGCTCCAAATTCGTCCATTACCGGCCCCGCACCCTGGTTATTAATAATCTGGAATTTGATCACGCTGATATCTTCGACGACCTGGCGGCGATTCAGCGCCAGTTTCACCAGCTGGTGCGTACCGTTCCAGGTAATGGACTTATTATTCATCGAAGTAGCGAAATTGCTGTGGAAGAGGTGCTCACACAGGGCTGTTGGACGCCGGTGCAACAGTTGTCGGTTGGCGGCTCAGCTGAAGCCCATTGGCAAGCTGAAGCGGGGCGCAATGATGGTAGCAAGTTCAAATTGCGGGCCAGTAGTCCCGCAGAGGAAGTTGACATCAGTTGGTCACAGATCGGCCAACACAATCTGGAGAATGGTCTTGCCGCCGCTGCCGCTGCGCATCATGTAGGGATAACGCTGGGTGATATCGCCCGGGGCTTGGAACATTTTGGTGGCGTGAAGCGACGCCTGGAAGTGATAGGTAGTGTATCCGGCGTCACCGTGTACGATGATTTTGCCCATCATCCCACAGCGATTGCCAGTACTATGGAAGGGTTGCGTGCACGGGTGGGCGAGTCGAGAATTGTAGCGCTGATTGAACCCCGCTCGAATACTATGCGCCAGGGTGCTCACCGGGCCGCCCTGGCACCGGCGACCAGCGCCGCCGATCATGTTATCTGGTTTGAACCACAGGGAATGGACTGGTCGTTACAGGATGTCGTGAAATCCAGTATGGTGTCTGCCAGCATCTGCCACAGCGTTGAAGAGATGATTGTCGCTGCTATGGATTCAGCGAAGGAAGGTACCCATATTGTTATTATGAGTAATGGCAGTTTTGGGGGTATTCATCAGAAATTGCTGGCGGCACTCGCGGGGGACTGATGTCTCTGTATGTACTCTCACTCATGTTCACTAATTAAATGCAGTACTTAACCACAGGAAAATTGAATTACAGTGCAAACTGAACACTGGCTCAGCAAATTTTATGATCGCTGCATATTGCAACACGCGTGGTTGAGTATTCTCGCATGTGTGGTCCTTATCGGATGGTTGGGCACAAATATTCCCCAGCTGAAACTGGATGCGTCTGCAGATTCTCTTGTGCTGGAGGGTGACGCAGCGCTTGAGTATTACCGGGAATTCGGCAAGACATACAGCTCCGAGGAGTTTTTGCTGGTTGCACTGCAGCCCGGTCGCGACATGATGTCTGACGAAGTTCTCGCAGACATCAGGGCGCTTCGCGATGACATGGCTGTACTGCCTGGCGTTTCCTCTGTGGTTTCGATTCTCGATGTGCCGTTGCTGAACAGCCCGCGTGTAGATTTGGCGGAAATTACCGGCGATTCCGGTATTCCGACGCTTTCAGATCCGGATATTGACCGCGAACTGGTGCGTTTGGAGCTGAGCCAAAGTCCGATCTATCGCAACCTGTTGACCAGCCCAGAGGGAACAACAACGGCGTTGCAGGTAAATTTACAGCGGGATCAGCATGCGATTGATCTTTTGCAGGAACGGGAGAGCCTGCGGGTGGCTGACCGAGCGGGGGAGTTGACCGCGAACGATGCTATGCGCCTGAAAGCTGTCGAGCAGGAGTATAAAGACTACTCTGCAGTAGCCAGTCAAAGGCAGGGCGAACTGGTCGATGCCGCCCGTGCTGTCATTGACAAACATCGAGGTATCGGCACGCTCTACCTGGGTGGAGTGCCAATGATCGCGGCGGATATGATCAGTTTTGTGAAAAGTGATCTGGTTGTATTTGGTGCTGGTATCGTCACATTTGTGATCATAACGCTTGCCATTATTTTCAGGCAACTGCGCTGGATTATGCTACCGCTGATCACCTGTGTGGCCTCGGCAACATTTATGCTAGGACTGCTCACGTGGCTGGATTGGCGGATGACGGTCATATCATCCAATTTTATCGCCTTGCTCTTGATTATAACCCTGGCGATAGCGATTCACCTGGTGGTTCGTTACCGGGAGTTGCAACTCGCGCAACCTGATGCGCAACAGCGGCAGCTGGTGCGGCAGACGGTTGGGTTGATGTTTAAACCGTGTCTGTATACCTCGATGACCACCATCGTGGCATTTGTGTCGCTGGTGGTCAGTGGCATTCGGCCTGTCATCGATTTTGGCTGGATGATGACCGTGGGCATCATTGCCGCCTTCTGCTTTACCTTTGTGTTGTTGCCCGCCATTCTCAGTCTCCTTCCCATTGGTCGTCCCGCTAGTAACCTTAAAAATGATACGGGATTGACACTGATATTTGCGCGGGCCACTCAAAGACATGGCACCAGCGTATTGTGGGTGAGTGGAACATTGCTGCTCTTAACGTTGTACGGGGTGAGCAGACTGGAGGTGGAGAACCGGTTTATTGACTATTTCCATGAATCTACAGAGATCTATCAGGGAATGGAGCTGATGGATGCGCAGCTGGGTGGAACTATTCCGCTGGATATCATTATTGACTACGTCGAAGAACCCATGGATTGGGAGCAAGACTTACTTGGGACCGGGTCTCCAGAGCAGGAAACAGCAAGCGAAGATATAGCAATAGTCGGCGATGAATTCTTTGGCGACGAAGACGATTTTTTCGGCGAAGAGGATGCATTTGCCGATGATCCATTTGCCAGTGATGATAGCTTCGAGGACGGCTTTGGCGATGATAACTTTGGCGATGAATCTGACGCTGATTCCTCATTCCGGCAAAGTTACTGGTTGTCGCTCAGTGGAATTCGAAAAATTGAAGCCATACATGATTACGTGGACTCTCTGCCGGAGACGGGTAAAGTCCTGTCATTGGGCACATTGTACAAGGTAGTGAAAGAGCTGCTGGGAGAGGACGCCGGCAATGTAGAGCTTGCCCTTGTAGACAAGAGCTTGCCCGACAGCGTCAAGGACGTGATGATCGAACCGTATCTCGCACGGGATATTGAGCAGGCGCGAATTTCACTACGTGTAATGGAAACAAGTCATTCCCTGCGCCGTGATGAGTTTTTAAAAAATCTGCGTCGCCACTTGGTTGATGAGTTGAATATTGAGCCCGAACAGCTTCATTTCACTGGCATGTTGGTGCTGTACAACAACATGTTACAAAGTTTATACAAATCACAGATCCTTACCCTGGGAGCTGTTTTCGTTGCCATTATGTTGATGTTTCTGGTGTTGTTCCGATCGATATCCCTGGCGGTTATTGCGATTACGCCCAATTTGTTGGCGGCAGGTCTGGTGCTGGGTACGATGGGGTTGGTTGGAATTCCGCTGGATATTATGACTATAACCATCGCAGCAATAGCGGTAGGTATCGGGGTGGACCACGCGATTCATTATGTTCATCGTTTTCAGCGGGAATTCCCCCTGGATCGCGACTACGTGGCGACCATGTTTCGATGTCACAGCAGTATTGGGCGAGCCATGTACTATACGTCGGTCACGGTCATCATCGGATTTTCCATTCTGGCGCTTTCCAATTTCAATCCCAGTATTTATTTCGGCCTGCTCACCGGGTTGGCGATGCTGGCTTCGGTCATTGGATCGCTCATGCTCCTGCCGCAATTGATTATCACATTCAAACCTTTGGGTCCCGGAGAGTCTGTTCCGCTACAGGACGGTAGCGACGCGCAGGCGAACGGATCATCGGCGTAATGGAATGTCGCGCGGGATGTGGTGCCTGTTGTATCGCACCCGCGATCAGCAGTCCCATTCCGGGAATGCCAGCGGGCAAACTGGCGGGTCAGCGCTGCGTGCAGTTGGATGCGGAGTATCGCTGTCGTCTTTTTAACCTGCCGGAACGACCTTTAGTTTGTTTAGCTTTTGTTGCCGAGGAGCAATTTTGTGGAGCTACCCGCAGCGAAGCTATTCAGCGTCTCACAATTCTAGAAGAGCAGAGTAGACCTTGATGGAAATACCAATATTCCCATTGTCCTCCGTGTTGTTTCCCAGTGGACGAATGCCGTTGCAGATTTTTGAGCAGCGCTACCTCGATCTGGTCAAGCGATGTATGAAGGAGGACAGTGGCTTCGGAATCGTCAAGATTGCAGAGGGTTCAGAGGTTTCCCGTCCAGGTCATCGCGACCTCTTGTTGGGTCAGGTTGGCACGTATGCACAGATTGTTGACTGGGACAGTCTGCCCAACGGACTGCTGGGGATCACCGTGCAGGGCACGCAGAGTTTTGTCGTGAATTCTACCCGAATACAGCCCGATCACTTGATGCTCGCGGATGTCGACTTTATACCGGATGCAGAACCTGTGGCGGCTGAGGAACTGCGGGAACATCTGCTCGATATACTAAATGCACTTTTGCAGCACCCTCACGCCAGGGGTTTGGCTGTCGATTTTGATGGCGAAGATTCCGCGCAGATTGGCAATGTGCTGGCACAATTATTACCGGTTCCTGAGGAACTGAAATACGAATTGTTGTGTATCGACGAGCCTGAGCTGCGACTGGAAAGACTGGATGAGATTCTGAGCGAGCTGGGAGGCAGCTAGACCGGTATTACTGCCCGTCTGGAAACTCTACCTCTGGCCATTGCCAGCCGCCCAGGGCTTGCCATCGGTTCACAATCGCACAAAACAACTCTGCTGTACGCTCTGTATCATATAGCGCCGAGTGAGCTTCGGCGTTGTCGAATGCGATGCCTGCACTTGCACAGGCCTTGGCCAGTACTGTTTGACCGTAGGCAAGACCTGCGAGGGAAGCGGTGTCCAGATACGTAAAGGGGTGAAAAGGGTTACGTTTCAGACTGCAGCGCTCGGTCACGGCATTGACGAATCCTGCATCGAAATGCGCATTGTGGGCCACCATGATTGCCCTGGTGCAATGATGCGTTTTGACGGCACGGCGCACATGTTGGAAGAGTTCGGAGAATACTGTCTCTTCGGCAACCGACTCCCGAAACGGGTGGTACGGATCAATGCCAGTGAAATCCAGTGCTGACTGTTCAATGTTCGCCCCTTCGAAGGGCGTCACGTTGAAGTGATAACTTTGTTCCGGAATCAGTGAATCCTGATCGTCCAGATTGAGGATGGTGATAGCCACTTCCAGTATCGCATCTGTGCCACTATTGAAGCCGCCGGTCTCCAGGTCGAGAACCACCGGCAGGAAACCTCGAAATCGTTGATTCATGCGGCTTGTCATGGTGGTGGCGTGCCCTTCATTTCGCATGAGGAGTTGTATCTCTGATCTGCCAGCCGATAGTTTCTCCGGCTGCGATTGGAATGAGATTCGTGTCGCCCAGAGGCAGTTGTTGGGGAACCTCAATTGCGTGCCTAACAAGCTCCACTGTGTCGGTGTTCCGTGGCAAGCCGTAGAAATCTGGCCCATTAAAGCTGGCGAATGCCTCCAGTCGGTCCAGTGCGTCGACCATGTCGAAGGCCGTGGCATACAACTCAAGAGCTGCATGGGCGGTATAGCAACCGGCGCATCCACAGGCTGCTTCCTTGGCTGATTGCGCATGAGGCGCAGAATCTGTGCCCAGGAAAAATTTACTGGAACCACCCGTGGCCGCCTCGAGCAGGGCGAGCCGATGGGTACCGCGTTTCAGAATGGGCAGGCAGAAGAAATGAGGTCTGATTCCGCCCACCAGCATGTCGTTGCGGTCGTAAAGCAAGTGGTGTGCCGTTATGGTGGCAGCGACATTGTCTCCGCTTGCCAGCACGAATTCTACAGCGTTATGGGTCGTGATATGTTCCAGCACCAGTCTTAACCTGGGATGTCGCCGCATGAGGGGGGCCAGAACGGTATCGATAAATACCTTTTCGCGATCGAATATATCTATTACGGAGTCAGTGACCTCACCGTGAACCAGCAGTGGCACTCCGGTATCCTCCATCGTTTCAAATACAGCAGACAATCCCTCGATGTCGGTTACACCGCTATCTGAGTTAGTAGTGGCACCGGCAGGATACAATTTCACAGCATGCACACTGTCGCTGGTCTTGGCTTCCAGGATGTCCTCGGGGCGGGTTCGATCAGTGAGGTACAGCACCATCAAAGGCTCAAACTGACGTGGCAGGCCGCTCATCGCATTTTGAATTCGCGTCTTGTAGGCCTCTGCCTGGGCCACTGTGGTGACTGGAGGCGTCAGGTTTGGCATGACGACGGCACGGCCAAAATACCGGGCCATGTCCGCTGTGGTGTGTTGCAGTGCGGTACCATCGCGCAAGTGTACGTGCCAGTCATCAGGACGTGTGATGCAAAATTCGCTCAAAATCTGGTGGTTCCCGGCGGTGAATGCGGCGAACCCGGATGCTACAGCAATCGCGCGCGCGGTGAAAGATGCCGGGTGTCGCTGGGCATGTCACTGCGGTTTGAGTAGAATGTGCGCCCTCTAAAACCCCGATTCAGCAGATACAAGGGAAAATCATGAGTGATGTTAGCAAGGTTGTGTTGGCCTACTCAGGCGGTTTGGATACCTCCGTCATTGTGCGTTGGCTGCAGGAAACCTATGACTGTGAGGTTGTCACGTTCACCGCAGATATTGGTCAGGGTGAAGAGGTAGAGCCTGCTCGAGCCAAGGCCGAGGCGCTGGGCATCAAGGAAATATATATTGACGACCTGCGCGAAGAGTTTGTGCGTGATTTTGTCTTTCCCATGTTTCGGTCCAACGCGATATACGAAGGGGAGTATCTACTGGGTACCTCTATCGCCCGTCCACTCATTGCCAAACGCTTGATCGATATTGCAAATGAGACTGGGGCCGACGCCATCTCTCACGGTGCCACTGGAAAGGGGAATGACCAGGTGAGATTTGAACTGGGCGCATATGCTCTCAAGCCAGGTATTCGTGTTATTGCCCCATGGCGGGAGTGGGATCTGAATTCGAGAGATTCCTTAATGGCGTATTGCGCTGAGCGCGATATCCCCGTTGATTTTGCCAACAAAAAGACAAAGTCGCCGTATTCCATGGATGCCAATCTACTGCACATCTCTTATGAGGGGGGCATACTGGAAGACCCCTGGGAGGAAGCTGAAGAAGATATGTGGCGCTGGAGCGTATCCCCGGAGGCAGCTCCGGATTCTCCCACCTATATTGAGTTAAGTTTTCGTGGTGGGGATATCGTTGCCATCGACGGTGAAGAATTAAGTCCGGCCACTGTTCTGACCCGTCTCAATGCTATCGGTGGTGCGAATGGCATTGGCAGGTTGGATATCGTCGAAAACCGTTACGTGGGTATGAAGTCCAGGGGCTGCTATGAAACCCCAGGAGGTACCATCATGCTGACGGCGCACCGCGCGGTTGAGTCACTGACATTGGATCGTGAAGTTGCCCATCTCAAGGATGAACTGATGCCACGCTACGCGCAGTTGGTCTATAACGGTTACTGGTGGTCACCGGAGCGTCGTATGTTGCAAACGGCGATTGACGAATCCCAGCAGTACGTCAATGGTGTGGTTCGGCTGAAGCTGTACAAGGGCAACGTGGCCTGTGTGGGAAGACGTTCGGACGACACGCTGTTCGATGAAAATATAGCGACCTTTGACGATGATGCCGGCGCCTACAATCAACAGGATGCAGAGGGCTTTATCAAGCTCAATGCGCTGCGCATGCGCATTGCAGCCGGCAAAGGCCGATCCCTGCTATAGCTAGATCCACTCGATCAAAATTTCACCGCGCTGCGCGGCTTCGGTCGCCAGCGCCTGAGCTCGCTCACCAAAGCGTTTCTCAATTTCTTCGCGCCTGATTTTCATCGTCGGTGTCATAACGCCGTTTTCGATAGACCAGGGCTCGGTGCCTATGATGACAGCGCCGATACGTGCATGTTTCTCTACCCCATCATTGATGCGCTGCACCAGTTCGCGAAGATCGCCCTCCACCGTGTCCCTGGCTGCGTCCTGCGCGGTAGCCGCCAGAACACATGCCATGACAGTTTTCGAGTAGCCGCGACCCATCAGACACTGTTGCTCGATCCAGCGGTTTTCCGCAAAATCGCCTTCAATCGGTACTGGTGCGACAAACTTACCGTGTATCGTTTTGAAGTAGTCCTTGACTCGTCCCGTCAGAAAGACAAATCCGTCATCGTCGATGTAGGCCTTGTCGCCGGTGTGAATCCAGCCGTCAACAAAGGTTTCAGCGGTTTTTTCGGGATTCTTGTAATAACCGGGGGAGAGTCCTTCCGCTTTGATGATCAGCTCGCCCTCTTCACTAATGCGGGCCTCAACGTTAGTTAACAGCTTGCCGAGTGAGCCGATTTTTCGATGTTCGTTGGAATTGGCAATCAGTCCCATGGCTTCGGTCTGACCGAAGCCCTCCATAACCACGATGCCAAATTCACCAAACCACTCAATCAGAGCTGGTGGTGTCGGGGCGGCAGCGGTCAACAAATAATCCGCGTCCTGAAAACCCAGCATTTCCTGTACCTCTCCTCGAAAGGCATCACCCTCGGCTGCCAGGCGCGCATTGATCGTATCCTGGCCGCCACACATTGCCAGCACCATTTGTTGCAGTTGTTCCCACACCCGGGGTGGTCCAAAGAAGAAATTCGGCATGATTTCTCGCATATCCCGGGGTAGCGTAGCCATGGATTCAGCAAAGGTCACTATGCTGCGGTAGACAATCGAACTCGCCCCCACCAGCTGACGTTCAGCGATATGGGAAAGGGGGAGATAGGACAGAAGACGGGAGCCGTCCCGGGTCTGAAAAGCCTCAGAGAATCTAGTCACTGGGACGACAAAGGATTCCTGTGTCTGCATAACGCCTTTTGGCATGCCAGTGGTGCCGGAGGTAAAAACGATGGAGAAGAGGCTATCTGCGGTTGGCTTGAAAACCGGCTGCCGTCCCAGATTATTCTGAATCAAATCTTCCATGGGCGTAGCGCCGTCGATCTCGACGCCTGGCATGGAAATGATCCGGGTGCCGGCTGGAATGACAGGCCGTACGCTGTCCCAGTTTTCGGCTTCGCCGACCACCAGCACTTTTGTCTCAGAGAATTCGAGGATGTACTGCGCCGTTTCAGGCGTCAATGTGGTAAACAGTGGAATCACCACGTTGCCGCTGGACATGGTGGCGAGATCTGTCAGGACCCAGTGTGCGCGGTTGCGCGACAGGATTGCTACCTTGGTGCCATGATCAAACTCATCCTCCATCCAGGCCGCCAGTGCATCCTTTTCTGCTCCGGCGCGCTCCCAGCTCCAATCAGTAAACTCATCGCCCTGACGATCTCGTAACCATACATGGTCGGGATGATCGGCTCGATTGCGGTCAAAGTAATCGGTGAGAGTGGAAAAACTCATGGGTGAATCCTCGGGTGGTTATCGTTCAGCGTCTGCGCCGCTTTCTTATCAGGCGCAACCTTAGACCGACAGCGAGTTTGTTGCAATCAGTAGCGTGAATGGTGCTTATTCACGGGGTGCTGTTTTGCTGTAAATGGGCACGTCCCATCTGTCGGATCTTGCGGCGCATAACAGTCCGCAGTATGGGGCTGAACAGTCTCTGCCACAGGGAGGGGGGTGGCGTATTTTCCGCTGAACCAAAGCGATTCAGATTGAGCTCCTCTCGCACATCGGCTCCATAAGCGACACTTCTGGCATCTATGGGAATGCCGGTGGAATCGGCTATTCGCACCATGCGCTGAAAGTTGGCTGCAACCGCTGCGGCCTCAACCAGTAGTCCGGGTCCGGCTGCATTCGCGAGAGCGGTTCGCGTCTCCGCCAATACGTCCGGCTGGCGCCGCGCGAGAGCTTCGGCAAAGGCGGTCAATTCTGCGCCGTATTCGATACCCGCTGTGGATGCGCCGCTGGTACCGTTGATCAGTTGCAGGTCTACATCAATGTTGTGGACTTCAGCGCTTACACGAAGCGCGGTGGCATGTGAGCTGGTTCAGTAAAAACACTCATTGACGGCCGATACGCGACTGGCGACCAATTCGGTTTGCATGCGGTTTATCGGTCGATTTCCGATAGCACCGTAGTTCACCATCATATCTTCCAGTGCAATATACTGGGCTTCGTGAACCACAAACCAATCGCGCACCGCATCGGGTACCAACGAGAGGGCGCGAAGCACATTCGCGGTACGCTTGGGATCCCAGAGGTCTGATTCCTCCCCCGTTGCCCCTGCCGCTGGTATCATGGATACGAACCCGGTTTCACGTGTGGTGTGGGCTGGCCTGTAACCAGTTGGTTCCCCTGGCTTGGGTTTGGGGAGGGGTTCCAGGGCAAGTCCCAGACCGCGGTGGAACTCGTCCACACTGAAGACAACCACACATATGCCCAGCAGTTCTACGTACTGCTCCTCACTCATATTGTGAGCGGCGTTGTCATCAATATAGGCCTGTGTAATACGGCCCTGATCGGTAATGATGCGATGCACGGCGTCGATTGCACGCTCTGGCAGCAAGCTAGCGCAGTCGTGTGATCCCGACATTCCGTAAGGGGAGAGCGTTTTTTTGCGTTCCTGACAGAATTTGCAGCTGACGGCGTTGCGCGTCTCCTGGGCAATAGCGACACGTTCGGCCCCGGTCCACCAGGAACCCGGCGCTGCAATTCTGCGCCAGGTTTCGCGGTACGCCTCCGGCAGGTCTTCACGGATGTCGTATTCGCTGTCACTGAAATCGAAGGCTTGCATATCTCGCTTCCTAAACACTAGTTCTGGCTTGGCTATTGCCAACAGATACTATAAGTTTTCTCTCTGTAGAATAACAAGCTGTGAATAATAGGGTGAAGATGCTCGTAGGTGACCTGTGAACGGACAAATGGAAGATAAAGCTGCTGCATTACGTAATTTGCCGGGCGTGGACGAAATGCTGCGCCTGCTGCCTGATGCCGTTGCGAAATACGGTCATGATCAGGTGGTAGCAGTCGCCCGGGCCAAGCTCGACGGTCTGCGAACTTCGATGTTGGCAGGTGAGCGCTGCAAATCGCCAGAGTCGATCCTGGTGTTGGCTATTTCCAACTCGCTGAAACAGGCTGCTCAAACATCGCTGCGGCCGGTATTGAATCTCACGGGTACGGTGCTGCATACCAATCTGGGTCGCGCCACTCTCTCCCAGCAGGCAATCGATGCCATGGTGACCGTCGCCCAGGAGCCCAGCAATTTGGAGTTTGACCTCGACACCGGACAGCGAGGTGAACGCGATCACCATGTAGAAAACCTGATTTGTGAATTGACTGGCGCTGAAGCAGCCACTTGCGTCAACAATAATGCCGCCGCTGTGCTGCTGGTCCTGAACAGCCTGGCATCTGGGCGAGAGGTTCCTGTATCCCGGGGAGAACTGGTGGAAATTGGAGGTTCGTTTCGTATCCCTGAGGTCATGGAGCGTTCTGGCGCTCGATTAATTGAAGTTGGTGCGACCAATCGTACGCATCTGCGTGATTATGATAAGGCAATTGGTGCGGATACCGCCCTGCTTATGAAGGTTCACACCAGCAATTACAGGGTTGAGGGCTTCACCGCCGCTGTGAGTGAGAGAGAACTCGCTGATTTAGCGCACGCGAAATCTATTCCCCTGGTGGTCGATCTCGGCAGCGGTTGCCTGACGAACATGGAAGCGCTGGGATTGCCGGCTGAACCCACAGTAGCGGAAGTGTTGTCCTCCGGTGTTGATCTAGTGACCTTTAGTGGAGATAAGTTACTGGGCGGTCCGCAGTGTGGCATCGTTGCCGGACGTGCCGATTTGATATCTGCCCTGCGGAGCAATCCACTGAAGCGGGCGCTGCGATCAGACAAGCTTACTCTGGCTGCGCTGGTGGCGACATTACAGCTCTATCGCGACCCGCAGCGGCTTGCACAGGCTTTACCAACGCTGCATATGTTGACCCGAAGCCGGGAAGATATCCAACATCAGGCAGAAGCATTACAGCCACCATTGCAGCGTGCGTTGGGCGATACCTATCGAGTATTGGTTGAACAATGCCACTCCCAAATTGGCAGTGGCGCACTGCCGGTGGAGACCCTCGCCAGTTGTGCCCTCACCATTACAGCCACTTCTGGCATTGATTCCGATATTCGGCGTCTGCAAGTAGCGTTGCGTGAGTTGCCCAGACCGGTTATTGGACGCTTGAATGATGGCAAGCTGTCACTGGATCTGCGTTGCCTGACGAGTAGTGAGCTGTTTGAGCAGCAATTAGCGGTGTTGGCGGAAATACTTGCATGATCATTGCCACAGCCGGCCACGTTGATCACGGCAAAACATCACTGGTGAAGCAGCTCACTGGTGTTGATACCGATACCCTGGAAGAGGAACAGCGCAGGGGACTCTCGATTAATCTGGGCTTTGCCTACCATTATACCGAGGACAACATCTGTCTAGGTTTTATCGATGTGCCGGGGCATGCGCGTTTTATCAACACCATGATATCCGGGGTGAGGGGTATAGACCTTGGTATGCTGGTTGTAGCAGCAGATGATGGTGTAATGCCACAAACCAGGGAGCATCTCGCCGTATTGCGACTGCTGGGCGTAGATAATTTCCTGATCGTGATTACCAAGACTGATCTGGTAGAGCCCGGTAGAGTCGGTACAGTTGAAGAGCAAGTGACTGACCTCCTACTCAGCTCGGGAATAACTGAAGCTCCCTGCATGCAAGTGTCCAATTATTCGACAGAGGGCATTCCAGATCTGAGAAATTTGTTGGAACAGGGTGCCAGGAAAATCGTCGCGGAGGCAGGTGTCGGAGTATTCAGAATGTCCGTAGACCGGGCATTCAATTTGAAGGGTACGGGTTTGGTGGTGACGGGTACTATCACATCAGGACGTGTAACCGTGGGTGATACTTTGCATTGGACCCCTTCTGGTAACGCGGTGAAGATACGCGGATTGCACGTGCAGGATCGGCCAGCGGAATCGGCTTTTACCGGAGATCGATGTGCGATTAATCTCAGTGGCGGCATGGAACTCGCCAGTATCCACCGGGGAGATTGGCTACAGGGAGAAGGTGCTGTGCCGAGCACTACACGCTGCGATGCCAGAGTTGAGTTATTGGCGGATGCTTCCTGTTCGCTGCGTCATTTGTCTCCAGTATCGGTAAATATTGATGCACGCCAGGTGAGGGCAAAACTATATTTGCTGGAATTGGACCAGGAAAAGGCTTCTCGTACCATTAATGCCGGTGACCAAAAACTGGCTCAGTTGATATTTGATGAGCCGGTATTGCTCAGTGCGGCGCAACGCTTTCTTATACGTGATGATAGCCAACAGTATACGCTGGGCGGCGGTGTTGTTTTGGATCCCTATGCGCCCCGGTGGGGAAAAGTACGAACGCAGCGCCGACAGTACCTCAAAGCCATGGCCAGGGGTACATTGCCCGCGATGCTGGAGGCCTGGCTGTTCGATGAAAAGCAATGTATTGAAAGTGGTCACCTAGGTGCGAGCTGGAACATACAGCCCCAGGAACTGGACACGCTCCTCGTTGAACCCTCATTTTCAGAACGCGTAGAACGGATCAACCACCGTGAACTCGAGTATCTTGTCAGCGCTGAAACCTGGCTTTCTATTGTTGAGGGCGTGCGGCAAAATCTGGAGAAATGGCAGCGGGAAAATCCAGCCAGCCCTGGCCTGGATCGACGCGAGTTCAAACAGAAGTTGTGTCGAGACTTCGCGCCGGAACTACTGGAACCTGCGTTGGAACACCTGGCCACAAAGGGTGACATAGACGTCAGTGGTGGGCTACTGAGTATATCGGGGCACCGTGTAACAATGCCGCCGGAATATCAGGAGGACTGGGGGCGGGTATTACAGGAATTGCAACGATGTGGTATTCGAATCCCGCTATTGTCAGAGCTCTGCGCTGCTACACAGGTCCAACCAGCCCAGATGGTGGGCATTATGCGGCAGGCCATGTTGACCGGTGATATACACCGCATCAGTGAGAAACGCTTCGCGCTGCGCGAATCACTGTCCTCCCTTGCTGCCGCGTTTCTCTCCTTGGCTGAAGGCGATGAAGAGGTCTCCGTGGTCGCCTATCGCGATCGATTGGGGGCAGGGCGAAATTTTGCAATTGAAGTATTGGAGTATTTCGATAAAGTGGGCTTTACCCTGCGCCGGGATAATGCGCGAGTAGTGCGTGATGCCGGCGCGGCAATTAAACTTTTTGGATTGCAGAGATAATCGTGTTTTACTAACCTTCGCCTGAAGTTGATGTAAGGAAGAGCGATGTCCCCGGTGGGGCGCCTGGTCTTCAAAATCAGTGAGGTGCCGATAAGGTGCCTGGTGGGTTCGACTCCTACCTCTTCCGCCAATGCATGCTCGTGCCCGCGCCAACGAGCTCGAGCACCAATCGGGCGGCTGCCAGACAAGAATTGAAAGCGAAGCGATTAAGGCGCCTAGAGAATGAAAAAAGTATATGGATTAGCAGTGCTGG